>NZ_JALNTV010000001.1:0-1393341 GCF_023161645.1 Vibrio sp. 1CM7H | reverse complement strand
CTGTTTCAGCTTCTGTTCCACAACCGACAAGTTTTTCTTTGCAGCTTCAAAGTTGGGCGTTTCTTCAAGCAGTTTTTTATAAAGCTCTGCTGCTTCTTCTAATTGACCATTTTGCGCCAGAGAGTTGGCAAGGTTATAGCGGCCGTTAGGAGAGGAGTCATGAGAAAATGCTTTGATAGCGGCTTCGTAGTCACCTTTTTGGTAACTGGCGGCTCCTTTCCAGCTTGGGTTTGTAAATAGGTTTTGCGCCTGTTCATACTCACCTTGCTTGTAGAGTTCCGCTCCTCGTTGGTCGGCATTTAAGAACGGATTTGCTTCGGCGTGTTGTGTCCAAGTCATCGGTATTATTGTTGCCACAAACATCCAAATCAGGCCGCCTCGGAACAGTAAAGCTGCAGGCAGAAGTAACAGCGGCAGCAACCAAAAGCCACCGTTTAAGCGAGAGTCAGTGCTCACTTCTTCACTCTTCTTGGCCGAAAGTTGACTGCCAACGTTGCTCGTAAAGGCCGAAATGTTCTCAACATCGCGATTGGTGTGCTGAATAGGAACAAAAATTCCACCTGTTTTCTTTGCTAGTATTTGTAAATTCTTCAGATTTGTTTTCGCTACGACAGTTGTGCCTTGTGCAGTCTTTAAAAGAGAACCATCGGGTAGGGCGATGGGAGCACCATTAGCGGTTCCTACTGCAAGAACAGAGATCCGAATGTTTTTACCTTCGACCAAATTCAACGCGCGAGACAGTTCTGACTCATCAAGGTCATCAGCTAACACGATGATGTCGCCTTGTTGCACACCTGCTTGAGAGAACTGGTTGAGCGCTAATTCAATTGCGGAAGGCAGGTTTGCCCCTTGAAAAGGCATTAGCTCTGGTGACAAATTCTCGATAATGCCGGCAAGCGTACTGGAATCAGTCGTCAGTGGACTTAAGTTATAGGCATCGCCAGCGTAAGTAATAAGACCCGTAGCCCCTTCTTTCCATTTAGGAAGTAAGTCCAGCGCCTTATAACGTGTTTGCGCGAGTCGATTAGGCTTGATGTCCGTAGCGAACATCGAGCGAGACATATCAAGCACCAAAATGCGGTTTTGGTTTAACTCAAAGCTTGGGCGAGCGTTGGATTGCCAGCTTGGTCCCGCTAGCGCAATACAGGCAATGGCCCAAGCTACGCCCCAGAGAATAAAATAGTGTTTGGACTGCGTGTTTTGTCCGAGCACTTTAGCTAGGTGAGGGGCAATCAGTGTCGATTTTTTTGCTCTAAATTTGTGATTGAGCAAGAGCGCAATAGGGATTGCGATAAGCCCCAAAAGCCAATAAGTGTTAAGGAAAATAAACTCAGCCATGTTTTCTCCTCAGTAGGAATAACAATACCGACAGTACGAATGCAGCGCTTAATGGGTATGGGAACCATTCTGACTGCGGACGCCAAGTTTGCGTGTCGCTTGACACGGGCTCGAGCTGGTTGATCGTGTCGTAGATCTTTTCGAGCTGATCAGTATCTCGCGCCCGAAAATATTGTCCACCAGTCATCTCTGCCACTTTAGTTAGTGTTTGCTCATCCAAGTCGGCTGCGGTGTTAACCTTACGAGTCATGAAAAACTCTTTCACCATCATTTCACCAGCACCTACGCCTACGGTGTAAATGGTCGCTTTGTATTTTTTTGCGATTTCCGCTGCTTCGAGCGGTTCGAGCACACCGGCAGTGTTGCTGCCGTCACTAAGCAAAATCATGACTCGTTGCGGAGCATCACTGTCTACAAAGGTTTTCGTGCCTAGACCAATGCCATCACCAATGGCGGTTCGTTGACCAACCAGGCCGATGACGGTTTGATTAATCTGCTGCATGACGGTTTTACGGTCTGCAGTGAGTGGCGTTTGCAAATACGCGTGATCGCCAAACAAAACAACCCCGAGACGATCACCTTTTCTTTTTGCCACGAAATCCGATAGAACTTTTTTGACAGCGGTGAGGCGGTCGATGTATTCGCCGTTGAGCTCCATGTCTTCTTGCTGCATCGAGCCAGATAGGTCGACGACTAACATCAAGTCCCGATATTTGGGTTGGAACTCAACTGGATCACCAAACCAAACTGGACGCGCACAAGCAATGATAAGAAGAACCCAGATCGCCATTGATAGTGATTTTTGCAGGGCTTGCCTAGGCTTGCTGCCATTCTCATTAGTTGGTAAGTACGCCAATTTGATCTCGGCTTGTTGAGATTCTTGTGGCAGGAGCTTGTATACCAGCCAGGGGACAGGCAGCAAAAATAGTGCCCACCACCAGACAAATTCAATGTTTAGCCATTGGGCAAGTTCGGTTATGAGTGTTTGCTCAGTCACGGTTATTTGCCTTTTTCTTTGGTGGCAAAGCGTGAGTTATCCAAAAGACACAATCATCGACCAAGCTTTGATGATTTTCTTGAGAGGATTTCTGATACAGCGCTTCTTGCCACTGATGTTGTTTGTCTACGAATCGAGTTTCTTTTGTATGGCTATCGAGAAACTCATACCAAGCGATTCCAGTTAATGGTGCGATTTCTTCACGCGGAAAGTAACTCAATGCCGCCTGACGCAATATTTCTAGAGCAGAGGAAGGGGTATGAGGTGTGACAGATTGAGTTAAAAGTTTTAAGGCTGCCTTTTGCGCGCGTAGGCGTTTTTTACGCCATTTCGTATAAAGATAAATGCTGAAAACGAAAAGTACGGTGGCCGCAAGCACTGCCCACCATCCCCAAGCGAGCGGAAACCAATCCGGAGCGTTTGGTAAAATCAGAGGTTCAAGGTCTAGGCTTTGGTTGTTTGTTGTCATTATTATTACTGCTTAATAAATGCTGCTTGTACAGTTTGTTAGCTTAATTGTGAAATCAAGGGCCAACCACTTGATAGCGTGTTAAATGGAATCGCCATCGAATGGCATTGCTGTTTAATGGTTTCTTGGTGTTGAGTAAAGTGTGTTTCGAGTTCCTTTCTTTGGCCCTTGGAGCCAAAGTTGAACCATTGACTACGTTGGCCATCCGAGGCTTTTACTTGACCTCTAAAGTTTGTTTCACCTCTTTCTAAAGGATCATAAAACTGAATAGCCCTCACACTGTTGTGCTGTTTTAGTCGACGTAACTGCGTCAACTCTGCTGCGCTTATGTGGGCAAAGTCGCTGAGCATAATCAGTTCGCTGCCCTTAGGTGTCAGTGTATGAAGTGTTTCTAACACCTGAGTATACTGCAGTGTACGAGCCTCGTTGTTGGCAGTACGAGCCACCTGCGCGTTATGTGTATCGACGATAGCATTAAGAATCCGCAGCCCCTGTTTTTGTAGAGAGGAAGGGCGAAACTCAAAACATTGATGTCCATCGTCAATCACCGCACCGATGCGATCCTTTTTAGCCAAAGTGAGCCAAATCAACACGCTGGCAAAGTGGGCCAATTGAACCGACTTAAGCATATACTTAGACCCAAAATGCAGGCTAGGACTCAGGTCAAGGTAAAGAATCACAGCTTGCTCTTTGTCTTCTGCAAATAACTTTGTGTGCGCTTTCCCTGTACGAGCAGTTACCCGCCAATCAATACTGCGGATATCATCGCCAGGTTGGTATTGGCGTACTTCCATAAAATCCATGCCTCGCCCTTTTTGGAGGCTGGTATGGTTACCGCTCATTTGCGACCAGATACTTTGTGCTGGTGGCAACCAACGTACAGATTGAGTGCGGTATTGCAGCAGCTCTTCAAGGGTTAATGTCACCCCATTCGCATGAGGTGGCAGTGGATGCGTTGTGGACATATCACTCCCTCGTCTTATGCACTGCCAACGAGGTTTAGCAGCTTATCAATGACTTGGTTTGCCGTAATGCCTTCCGCTTGAGCGTGGTAACTCAGTAATAAACGGTGGCGCAAAACCGGATAAGCCATGGTTTGAACATCTTCTGGGGACACAAAATCACGACCTGCAAGCCAGGCGTGCGCACGGGCACAACGATCCAGAGCGATGGTGGCACGTGGACTAACGCCCATTGACAACCACTTATCCAGCTCAGTGTCATATTCGCTGGCTCGACGTGTTGCCATAACTAAACGGACGATGTACTGCTCTATCGTTTCGGCCATATGAATATCCAACACTTCTTTACGCGCAGTGAATATATCTTGTTGGCTTAACATTGGGCGCTCGACGGTAGTTTCGCCTTTTGCTTCACCGCGGTTAATACGCAAGATAGATAGCTCATGCTCCGCATCTGGGTATTCCACTTCTAAATGTAATAAAAAGCGATCTAGCTGTGCTTCAGGTAGTGGATAAGTCCCTTCTTGTTCAATCGGGTTTTGAGTCGCCATGACCAAAAACAACTCTGGCAACGGGTAAGTATGGCGACCTGCTGTGACTTGTTTCTCTGCCATTGCTTCAAGCATCGCCGCTTGTACTTTGGCCGGTGCACGGTTTATCTCATCCGCAAGGATAAGAGAATTGAAGATAGGACCAGATTGGAAAGTGAACTCTCCGGTTTCGGGGCGGAAGATATCGGTGCCGGTTAAATCGGCTGGCAGCAAGTCAGGGGTAAACTGAATTCGGTGGAAGTCGCCTTCAACACAATCTGAGAGTGATTTTACTGCACGGGTTTTTGCCAGCCCAGGAGGGCCCTCAACCAAAATATGTCCATCTGCCAAAAGGGCAACAAGCAGTTGTTTGACTAGATCTTGCTGACCAATGATCTGCGACTCTAGGTATTGCTGAAGAGTTTCGAAGTTAGATTTATGCATGCTTTGGACTCTCGATATCCATTTGATTTTTGTGTTGAGTATTGGTCATTTTCCAGATGGAAAAAGTTCCAATGCGCTTTCGCAATTTATCTTTTCAATATTGGGACTCTGCAGAGAATTGCAAGTACTTGCTATCACTGAAAGTTCTTATCTGACAGAGCGTTACATTTATTTTTCATAATATAGTGAGAAATGCCTCTAGTTTTGTATATGTGAGCCGATAAAGTTTCTGTGATGTGCGTGTCATGAGATATGCACCAGATTCCCCTTATGGGGCCAATAACAAGTGATTCTTTTAAAAGGTCCGAATATGTTGAAACTTCATTCCTTGAGCATCAAACAGAAGGTTGTACTTGGTATTACGTTTGCTGTTTTAGCATCAACAATTATCGTTGGTGTTATGGCTCAGCGTCATGCAAGAGATGTGTTGAGCCACCGTCTAATTGATATCGAACTACCTGCGATGCTGCAGCAAATCAATACAGAAATTGACCGCGAAGTTGTAGAAATGCAACAAGCCGCAAAACAGCTCGCAACAAACGAGTTTATTGTCGAAGCCCTATCTAATACAGACCGCGACCCGTCGGTAGAAGTTCAGTTAGTTCAGCAGCTCAATAACGTTAAATCCCAGTACGGACTTAATGATGCGTCGGTAGCCAATCGTCAAACGGCATATTACTGGAATCAAAACGGGTTCTTGCGTCAGCTTAATCGAACTCAAGATGCTTGGTTCTTTGGCTTTACGTCTTCTGGTCAAGAAACGTCAGTGAGCGTTTTCCAAGAGGCAAACGGCGAAGTAAAAATGTTTGCCAACTACCAAGACTTAAATGGTACATCAATGTCAGGTCTTTCAAAGTCGATGGACGACATGGTTGCGCTGCTCAATGGGTTTAAAATTGAAGATACGGGTTATGTGTTCCTCACTAACGAACAGGGTGAGATTCAAATACATCGTCAACAAGGTAAAAACCAAACTTCTATCACCAAGCTATTTGGTAGTGATGCGAGTGCACTGCTGAATAAAAACAGCTTCAATTTGATTAATGTGGACTTTGAAGGGCAGGACACGTTTGTTTCCAGTTTGTATGTTCCTTCAATGAATTGGTTTGTCATTGGTGTAGTTCCTGTCGATGAAGTCTTCGCGGACCTAAATGCTACTGCGCAAAAAATGCTGTTTACGACCATCATTGTCGCCGTTGTATTCATTCTGATGGGCGTATGGTTGGCAAATAGTATTACTAAACCAATTCGACTGATTGCCGATCGTTTTACCGACCTTGGGCAAGGTGAAGGCGACTTGGCGCAGCGCATTGAAATTCAGGGTAATGATGAAATTGCTCAGCTTTCAAAAGGCTTCAACGGATTTATTGAGAAGATCCACGCCACAATGAAAGAAGTTGCTTTGACCAGTGGCTCATTAAGTCAAGCGGCAGAAAGTGTTTCGACGAAAGCAACATCCACACATGACAACAGCCAAGAGCAACGTGATCAAACCATTCAAGTTGTTGCGGCGATTAACCAGATGGGTGCGACCATCAGCGAAATTGCATCGAACGCGGCTACTGCTGCCGATACGGCAAATCAGGCTTCTGATAATACTCAAACGGGTCGTGAAGTGGTTATGAAAGCCAAAGAGGTGATTAGCCGCCTAGCTGATGACGTAGAAACGACCAATATTGTCGTCACGCAGCTGGCATCGACAACTAAAGATATTGGCTCGATTCTGGGCGTAATTCGTGACATATCAGAACAAACCAACTTGCTTGCGTTGAACGCCGCGATTGAGGCTGCACGTGCTGGAGAGCAAGGTCGTGGTTTTGCGGTGGTTGCTGACGAGGTAAGAAACCTAGCGTCACGCACGGCTGATTCAACAGAAGAGATCCAACGGATGATCAACCAACTTCAAAGTGACGCACAAGATGCGGTAAGTGCGATGGAAGCGGGTAAAGCGGTCACTATTGAAGGGGTCGCTTCAACCGATGAAGCAGTGGAAGTGTTAGTCAATATTTCTGAGCGAATTACAGACATCTCTGATCGTAATACGCAAGTTGCGACGGCGACGGAAGAGCAATCCACTGTGGTGCATACCATTAACCAAAACATTGAAGAAATCAACGCGATCAATGAAATGACAACGGCAACGGCAGAAGAGCTGGCGGATGCAAGTCGTGATCTTCAAGCGCTCTCTTCACGTCTGGACAAGATGGTTGGTAGCTTCAAGCTATAGAGTTGGATAGAATAGCCGAAGTTTAAAGTTCACTAACTAAATTTAGGTAAGTACTATGAATGACTTCGAAAAAGAACTAGAGCAGATTTCTCAGGAAGCCGCTCAGGAGCCAGAAGTAAAACTGCCGTCGCTAGAAGAGCAAAAAGCGATCGTCGCTGAGCTAAAAAAGCTGGAAGCAGAAGGTAAGTTGACGCCAGAAGTGTTAGAGCAACACTTTGGTAAATTTAACCAAAAAAACTCTGTTCCAGTTCACTAAGCTAGGGTGAGGTTTCGGCTCTAACGGGCGCGACAAAATCACCAACTCAAATACAAAAAAGGGAGTGTATGCTCCCTTTTTTAATGCCTGAAAAATGCTAATACCTCTTACAGACCTGCCACTTAAAAATTATTGACACTTCAATGAGTTATTAATTAGTACTAGTTATTTTCATACTTGACAATACTACTGCTCTATCTAAATCTATTGCGTATTTCAATAAAAGCGACCAAGGGAATGCGATCAGGATGGAGCAACAAAAAACAAGAAATGTCATTTTAATCACGGAGGGCAGTCTGCAGTCATCTCTGCTGAAAGATGTATTGGAAACCAAACTCGGTATTAGTGTTGCTCTAATCACACCAGACTCTCTTATTCACGGAGCGTTAGATTCGCCTTTAGCGTCAGCCATTATTGTTGATTGCAGCGTGATCACTGATGAAATCTTTCGGCGTTATTCGGAATTTAAAGAGTCGCAACAGAAAGATACGCTCGAAATCTTAATTAATTGTGATCAATCCATTTCGACTGAAGATCTTTTTGCTTGGCGTACTCTAGCAGGTATTTTCTATACCTCTGATGATATAAAAACGCTGCAAGTTGGGATTGGTAAGGTGCTTCAGGGGGATATGTGGTTCAGCCGTAAGTTTTCTCAGCAATACATTACTCACCTTCGTCGCCACTGCAAACCGATAAATAAGAATGTTCCCGCTATTTTGACCAAACGAGAGCAACAAATAATTACCTTTCTCTCTATGGGGGCTTCCAATCAACAAATTGCTGAACAACTATTTGTGAGCGAGAATACGGTAAAGACTCATTTACACAATATTTTCAAGAAGATTGAAGTAAAAAATAGAGTCCAAGCACTTATTTGGGCGAAAGAAAATATTTCGGATAACTCGTTAACAGTGTAATGTCCTTGAAATATTGCGTTATTTAATTTAGTGAATTCTTAATCATTACTGTGACCTAAATGTGTTAAAAGTGTTTCTTTTATGAGAAACACTTTTTTTGATTCTCTTTTTAATAACTTTGGAATTTAAAAAAGTAGCAAATAACTTTACTCTGTGGACTAGCACTTACATATCACACTAAGTGCGGACGATTAACGACTAATTTAAGAATGTTAAGTCACTGAAAGTATGAGAAACATTATGGAACAGTATATGGAAAAGCCTGAAGTCCTAATGCTCACTCAACAAAGTTTACAGAGTGAAAACTTTAAGGAAATGCTTTCTAAAAATATAGAAACTAAAATAACGATCATAGATACTAAAAACCCTAGTTATCACGAACTCATTCCGGAACGCTACTTTTTGCTTGTTGATTTTTCAGTTGAGATTCCATCCGAAACTTTAGTTTATTTAAAAGATAGTAATAAAGTGCTAGGAACCATAATGCTTAATTTAGGTTATGACTTAGACACAGAAGAACTCGCCTCATGGCCGCATGTAAAGGGTATATTCGGTCCGGGAGACTCCATGGATAAGGTGTGTCAGGGGTTAAAAGCAATAATAAAAGGAGATAATTGGCTGTCTCGAAGATTACTGGATCAGCTGGTTAATTATTATCGAGGAAAAGAAGAGAATAGCATTATTGAGCCTGCTATCGAGGTAGAGCTTACTCGGCGTGAAATTCAAGTTTTAAAAATGTTGAAAGAAGGAGGCTCAAATATGGAAATTGCTGATTCTTTATTTATCAGTGAGCATACTATTAAATCACATCTATACAATATTTTTAGAAAGTTAGAAGTAAAGAACCGTACACAAGCAACAAGTTGGGCTAGGCGAAACCTGTAGTACTAGTATTAACTTACTGTAATAAAAAGAAAATACTCTATAAAGTACTAAGTTTTATATTTATTATTAAAATGTCAGTCTGAAATATCATCCCATATTCAAACTTATTCCTATTCGGTTGACTATTAGACTTCTCATGTCTGTTACAAATCTACTCAGACATAGAATAAAAGGTCTATTCAATTATTAAGACAAGAGGGAATAAAAATGAGCACAAGTGACAATGACACGTATCTAGGCGATGCAGGTGTAAATAACCAATTTGCTGATTTCGATGGCGGCGATGACTTGTTTATTGGTTTTGGTGGTAATGATTCGTTTGTTGGCGGTGGCGGTAACGATTATGTGATCGGCGGCGACGGTGATGATCGCCTAACTGGTGGTGCTGGTGATGACATCCTAAGGGCTGGTACAGGAAACGATTACCTCGGCGGTGGTACAGGTAATGATTTGCTTTTGGGTTTGTTGGGTGACAACAAACTAAATGGCGGCGTCGGTGAAGATATTCTTGTAGCTGGTTCTGGTGATAATGTTCTAGTTGGCGGCAGCAATGGCGATAAGTTTGTGTTCACGGATAAGTTTGGTGGCCATGGCGAAGCAAAAGTTGTGGATTTCACCATTGGTGAAGATTCTTTGCACATTATTAGCGACTCGGTCACAGACTTCGGTGATTTAAGCTTTAGCTATGATGCTGTAGGTAATGCCGTGTTTACCGATGGTGCTGATCTAACCGTGAAACTCATTGGCGTTACCGAAACTGACATCAATACTTACGGTGCGGATTTATTTGCAATCTAAATGACTTAAATCACTCTAAATGGGATTAGTTTGTGTGGCTCTGTCACGCTGAGGTGAACTAACTCGGTCATTCTAGAGTGTATTTGAGGCTGTCTTAAGTTAGGTGCTAGCTTTTGCTAGCGCCTACATTTTCAATTTAAACGGAAATAGTCGTGCAAAAAACGGTTTTCAAAGAAGTGAGACAAAAACTATGCACGCTTGCGGGCTTGCTAATCGCTTTTAGCCTTTTTATCAACATACTAGTCCTCTCGATTCCCTTGTACATGCTTCAAGTGTACAACCGAGTGATATCCTCCTATTCAACCGATACTCTACTTTTGCTCACTATTATCGTGATTGTCGCGTTACTAACCATGTCGATTATTGATATCGCTCGCGCGCAAATGAGTAAATCATTTGGTTATTGGATGGACACCAAACTGTCCACTTTTATGCTTAAGCGCAGCATTCAATACCAATCGCACACAGGGAAGAGTTACACCTCGCAAACGCTGCGAGATATTCAGAACATCAAAAGCTTTTTGAGCAGCCAAGCACCCTATCCACTATTGGATGCGCCTTGGACACCGCTGTTTATTTTGTTCGTATATTTATTGCACCCAGTATTGGGTCACATCGCGTTACTCGGGTCTATCGTATTGTTTAGTCTCGGGCTACTCAATGAGCTAATGACGCGTAAAACCATGCAAGAAAGTGAAGTTAGGGCGATCTCTCATATCAACAACGCCGAGCTAGCCACGCAAAATGCCAATTCAATTCTTGCGATGGGGATGATGAACGCGTTTTTAGAGAAATGGCAGTCGCGCGTGAATGAAGTCAATGTGCTCGAAGAGCGAGTGGCAGGTAAGTCCATTTACATGGCTAACTTTTCTAAGTTTGTACGTGGTTCACTACAGATCTTTTTGTTGGGAGGCGGAGCATGGTTAGTGATCCAACATGAGATTACTGCGGGAGCGATGATCGCGAGTTCCATTTTAATGAGTCGGGCACTCTCGCCGATGGAGCAGGCGATTGGAACATGGCGAAGTGCTATGTCTGCTAAAGGCGCGTATAAACGACTAAAAGAAATCGACGCAATCGTGCGCCAAGATGAATCGAATATGCCACTGCCAAAGCCAAAAGGGCACTATGAACTTACTGGACTTGCTTATCGCCATCCTGGCACAGCAGAGCCTGTACTCTCATCGATCAACTTATCTATGCCTCCCGGAGTCGCTGTCGGAGTTATTGGCCCTTCTGGTACTGGTAAATCGACGTTTGCTCGGTTGTTATTAGGTACGATCAAGCCATTAGCAGGTAAGGTTACGCTTGATGGTATGGAAGTGTCTACTTGGGCATCGGAAGATCGCGGCGCCCATTTTGGTTATCTCGCTCAAGAAGTAGAGTTGTTTCCTGGCACAATTCGGGAGAACATCGCGCGCTTCAAAGAAGAAGACCCCGCTAAAGTCATTAAGGCGGCGCAACTAGCAGGATGTCATGAATTAATACTCAAGAAAAACAAAGGCTATGATTTCGTTATTGGCGAAAATGGCCGTGGTTTATCTGGAGGAGAAAGGCAGAGAATCGCACTTGCAAGAGCCGTTTATGGCGATCCATCTATTGTGATTTTCGATGAAGCTAATGCCAACCTTGATGGTGAAGGAGAGGCTGCATATCAACGTTTGATTGCCCATTTAAAGGCGCAAGGATCAACGATTATCGTCATTGCCCATAATCCGAGTACATTACGACAAATGGATAGATTGCTGTATTTGGCTGAAGGTCGAGTCAAATTATACGGTGATAAAGATGAAGTATTAAAACGCTTGATGGGCGAAGAAAGAACAGATATTCCAAGGGTAAGAAATGAGCAATCAACTGCCAGCCGTTAATCAGCATCCGTCTGAAACCGTTTATCGTTTTAGTCCGCAAGCGAAACTAAGCTTTCGAAAGCCAATTTTACTCGGTGTGGTGACGCTAAGTGTTTTTCTTGGCGGTCTAGGCTACTGGGCTGCGACAGCGAAATTAGAGAGTGCTGCGATTGCTTATGGCGATTTGTCTGTTCTCACTAAGCGCCAAGAAATTCAACATCTAGAAGGCGGCATTATTGAAAAGCTGTACGTGCAGGAGGGGGACTTAGTTGAAAAAGGTCAATTATTAATTCAACTCTCTAAGCGACAAGCTATGGCGAAGTTGGATTCATTAAGTGGTCAGTTTATTCATACTCTAGCGAAGGAAAACCGTCTAAGTGCTGAGCTAGATGAATTGCCAACGATCGTATGGTCTGATGATCTTGAAAGTATTCCTCGCGTCGATATCGTCCAAGAAGCTCAACTGGTTCAAAACAAGATCTTTGAAGCGAGAAAGCGATTCTTTGATAGTAAGCTGAGCATCATTGAGCAGAGTATTTCTGGGGCAAATTTGGAGCTGGAAAACCTCCAGCAAACCAAAGTAATTGAGAGAGAAAGACTCAATTTTATCGCCGAAGAAATAGACAGTAACCAAGCTCTAGTTCAAAAAGGTTTTTCGGGTAAATCCACCTTACTTCAACTCAAACGTCTTGCAGCGGAAGTGCGGAGTACCTTAAGTCAGTTAGACAGACAATCACTCACAGTAAGCAAAAGGTTGGATGAAAACCAAGCGCAAATTGAAGAGTTGAAGCTTGAAAGACTGAATGAGATTGTCGAGGAGCTACGAAACACCAAAAAGGAAATCGTAGCCATTCGTGAAGAGTATCGCTCAGCCCAAGATATTGTAGCGAGAACAACCATCAATGCACCTATTGCAGGCCGTGTGGTCAACATGCAGGTGTTTACCGAGAAAGGTGTGATTGGTTCGGGTGAAACGCTATTAGAGTTGGTTCCTCAAGACGATAAGTTGTTAGTCGAGGCTCGCGTGAATCCTCAGGATATCGATTTAGTTAACCCAGGTCAGCAGGCGCATGTTCGTCTGACCGCTCTGAATGCTAGAACGTTGGCACCATTAGACGGCACGGTGTTAACGATTTCTGCGGATAAGCTTTCACAAGAAAACCAAGAGGATTTTTACCTCGCTAGAATTGCAATTTCGCAAGAAGATGTAGCCAAACACCGCTTAACTTCAGGAATGAACGCGGAAGTGCTTATTTTATCTGAACCGCGAACGCCTTTAAGTTATTTAATAAAGCCAATCACTGAAAGCATGAATCGCGCCTTTAGAGAGGAGTAATCTCAAAAGTACTTGAGTGAACACGGACAACTGACAAAATAATTTGTTATGGTTACCCGTTACTAGGCCGTATTTTAATTCTAAGGGAGCCGTGGAATGGAGAAAGTGCAGTTAGTCGTCGATTTTCTTCTCACTCATAAACTGATTTTTACCGCACTGATCTTTGTGATTATGTGGTTAATTCGTCGTACCATTTTATCGATGATTCGTGGTGACCATGCCTTTCTTTCTGAAGATCAGCGCAGCTGGATGTCCAGAACTAAGAACGGCACCTTTGCCGTTACATTACTGATTTTATTTATTTTATGGCAATCAGAAATAAACGAGTTTGCTCTAAGTGTCACGGCGATAGCGGTTGCCATTGTTGTGGCATCCAAAGAGATAATTTTGTGTTTTACAGGCTCGATTCAAAGAGCAAGCTCACGTTCTTTTCGTGTCGGTGACTGGATTGAGGTCGGTAAACTGTGCGGCGAAGTGATCGAGCACAATATGATGGCGACGGTGATTCAAGAGATCGACCTGCACCATGGTCAATATCACTACACCGGAAAAACCGCGACCTTACCCAATAGTATGTTTTTTACTTACCCAGTAAAGAACCTCAATTTTATGAAGCGCTACGTCTACCACAATTTCTCTATCGTGGTGAAAGACTTCGTTAATTTGTATCCTCTGTTACCAATCTTGACCGACAAGATTGAAGAGCATTGTAGCTACTTCAGTGATGTTGCACATCGCTACAATGCGATGATTGAAAAACACGCTGGGGTCGATCTTCCCGGTGCAGAGCCACATATGCATATTTCTAGCAATATCAATGGTGAGCAGATTTTGCATGTTATGATTTTCTGCCCGACCGATAAAGCTAACCACTTGGAGCATTTGATTCGTAAAGACTTTATGGAACTTTATGAGCAGCGCTTTCCTGTGGTGAGTGAAAAATAGAGAAGTGTCGTACGCCAGTTAAAACAAACCCCGCTATCAAACATAGCGGGGTTTGTTTTTCTAACGGTATTTCCAGCTCTAACTATATTCCCTGAATACTTAGCTGAATTTACTTTTCAGCATTAAAAACAGAAAGTAAGTACTGCCTAAAATAGCGACCAGTGTGCCAGCTGCGACCTGACTTGGATAAATAGCGATTTGTCCCAGCCAATCTGCCCACAACATTAGGGTTGCACCAATTAAGGCTCCGACACTTAGTTGCTCTTTCACTTTTCTTGCTCCTAACATCATCGCCATATGGGGAGCGACCAAGCCAACAAAAGATATCGGACCAACTGTAGCGGTAGAAAAGGCGCATAATAAAGCAACGATGGTGAGCATTAGCGTATTGGCTACGGTGGGGTTAAGTCCTCGTGCATTTGAGAATTGTCGTCCGATGGAAATTAATGTTAGCCAGCGAGAAATCGCGAATACAGCGGTAAGCAGAACCATTATTGCCAAACATAGCATCAGTGCGGTGTCGGCTGTGACTCGATAAATTGAACCAGTTAGCCACAATAAAATTTTGTAACTGTCACCAGAACCTTGAGCTAGCGAAAATTGAACAAGGGCTTCTAATAGTGCCGTTAGTGCGATGCCGGACAACACGAAGTTAGATGGATTAAAATGGCTTCGTTTACCGATAATCAGCAATAACATCAATACGGACATACTTCCGAAAAAAGCGATACCCCAGTTAAATGCGGAGAGAAGTGACCCAGCGATGACTCCTGTCGTAATAATGGCAAACGTGGCTCCGGAAGACACACCGAGAATATCTGGGCTGGCCAGAGGGTTGTAAACAATGCGTTGCAAAATGATTCCGGCAACGGATAGCGCAATACCGACAGAAAGTGCGGTTAGCATTCGCGGCCAGCGTAATTGCCATTGGAACTCCCCTGGCACGGACCATTGGATCCCGTTTATACCATGGGTAACGAATGAGTAAGCTAGAATCCCAACCAGACTGAATAGCGCAATGCTACAAACTGCGCGCTTAGAAAGCGCCGTTTTTCCTTGGCTCATTGAAAGGTTAAGTTGATCGGTTGCCGTCAGCTTTTTACGAGTAAACCAAATTAAAGCGGGAGCGCCAATAGCTGCAGCCGCTACGCCGCTAGGAATGGTTTCCTCTAACCATAAGCTTAGCGAGATGGCGGCAGAGTCTGTGATGATTAATAGCATTGCGCCCATTAGCATGCTGCTGATCAATTCGTCACGTGGCGTTCTCGCTCCCATTGCACGGGCGATGTTTGGTGTTAACAAGCCGATAAAACTGATGATACCAACCGCAGTGATTGAGGCAGATACCAGCCAAATACCCATCACCATTAACGTGCTAAAAGCAGGTAATACCGCTAAGCCTCGGGCTGCTGCGCCTTCTTGTCCTAGTTTCATTAAGGTCAGAATACGTGGTGCGACGATCAAAATGACGATTGCAATAGCAGAGCGTGGCAGCAACCATTCAAACCAATCCCAGCTGTATTGTGAAAGGTCGCCCGCTCCCCACATAAAAATATTCTGTGCAAACTGGGCGTTTAAAATAATAATGGCTGTGGCGATAGAACCGAGCAAGATATTGATCACCATCCCCGAAACGACCAACGGCAAACCTGTCATATTACGCACACCGGCAATAGATACGATCAGGCCAAACGCCACTAAGGCGCCTACCATTGCGGCTAATGCAGAGTAGTCGGCTACCCAATCAACAAACCAAATGTTTACCACGACTAATGCAAGCCAAGCCCCAGAAGAGGTGCCAAGAGTCAAAGGAGAGGTGAGGTTATTCTGCGTTAATTGCTGCATTAAGCTGCCAGTGAGACCAAGCATGGCACCAACAAGTAGAGTAATACTTAACCTAGGAAGCTGAGCTTGCGTAAAAAATACGTCACGAAATTCGCTCGCTACCTCTGGTTTTGTTAATAATTGCCACTGTTCGAAGAGTGATAAGTTAGTGTCAATTTGTAGACTAAAGACGCTAAGTAACGTAATCAGCGCCAGGTAACCAATATAATGTTTCGTTCTCATTGCTTTGGTGCCAACTCTATTAGACTGTCGGTAATCGCTTCAGCGGTGTATTGCAAAGACATGGCACCGCCATACGCCCACACTGCTCTGACTGAATTTACCCGCTGCTTCTTTACAAACGGCATCGCTTGCCAAAGTGATGAATCTTTCAGTTTGCGTTCTTCTGGGAAAGGTTGTACGTAGAGAACGTAGCTGTTTTGAAGGTTTTGAAGTCGATTAATCCGATCTTGCTTTACCCCCCACGCACGTGGGTCCTCTTTAATTGGAGTCTGTAATCCCAGCTTTCTGACCACGTAGTCTGTGGTGGAATTTTCGGTTGCAAGTAATACAGTATTCGGGGTTGAAAATCGCATCACAAGAACACTGAGTGGTTCAGAGTAATAGTGGCGAATTCGCTGGCGCATCTGCGCAAATGAAGCATCTAATTCTGCCAGTTTCTGTTCAGCAAGAGCCTCTTTATTGAATAGCTTGCCGAGCGTACGAAAGTGACGAATGGCCGTTTCAGCTGCGGCCTCACTTTCAGAAAAATTAGGTAAATAGATTACCGGAGCAATTTGTTTGAGTAATGGAATCAAGTCTTGTTGTGGAGACGCAGCAAGGATGACATCTGGCTTCAAGCTGGCGATTTTTTCTAAGTTGGGCTCTGCTCGGGTTCCAATATCTTCAATTGACTCTGGTGCAGTTGGATTGACGACCCATTGGCGGTAGCCTGGTAAATTTGGGGCTGCGATTGGTTCTACGTTTAGCGCCAAAACTTGTTCTAAGATGTCCCAGTTTAAGGCAACAACGCGTTGTGGCGCTTGCTCAAAACAATGCTCACCATATTCATCGGTAATGGTGATTTTTGCATATGCGTTGGTCATAAAAAATGCCGATAGGAAGGCAGATTGCATAACCAAAGTAAGTAAACGAGCCACTATGCGCATACAACAGCCACCTTTTGGCTCGCCAATGTGTTGGCTGGAGTTGGATGATCAATGAGCTTAATTGGTGATTCGTAAAGTGCAGACAAACGCGCTTCATCTAACAACATGTCGGCGGTGCCTTCAAAGGCAATTTGACCTTTTTTGAGCGCGACAATGTGCGTTGCGTAGCGCAGTGCTAAGTTCAAATCGTGCAGGATCACGATAATGCCTACGTTCTCGGTTCGATTCAGCTCTGCAAGTAGCGCCATCAGTTGAAATTGATGGTGAACATCGAGCGCGGAGGTCGGTTCATCTAGGATCAAAATTGGTGATTGTTGAGCCAACAGCATAGACACCCAAGCGCGTTGGCGCTCGCCGCCCGATAAGTCATCCGCCAAAGCTTGAGCAAAAGGTGTAACTCCTGTTCGTTCCATAGCCTGCGTGATGATCTGTTTGTCTTCAGGTTTCCAACGACCAAGTGCGCCACGCCACGGAAAGCGGCCCAAGCGCACTAGCTCTTCTACCGTTAAACCAGCCGAGGAGGGCAGCTTTTGTGGCAAATAGGCGATCTGCTTTGCCAGCTCTTTGGTTTTGAGTGACGAAAGGGAAGTGTCGTTTAGTGTTACCGTGCCTTTATCTGGTGACATTTGACCAGAAAGCAAGTTCACCAGTGTCGATTTGCCTGAACCGTTATGGCCCAAAACGACAGTTAGTTCATTCGTTGGGATGTTAAGTTGGTCGATGCCGAGGATCTGACGTCCACCTCGAACGATCTCAATATTAGACAGTTGAAACATGGATGACTCTTAGGAGAAAACTCCCCTCAAGAGAGGGGAGTAGAAAGTTCAATTACCAGCGGTAGTTTGCGTTTAGCATGACAGAGCGAGACTGGCCGTAGTAACACCAGTAATCGCAACCTGAAACAAACTCTTTATCCAGAATGTTGTTCACGTTTAGCTGTGCTTGCCACTGTGAAGTGATGTCGTAAGTGACTGACGCATCCCAAAGAGTGACTGAAGGAACAGTTAGGTTCGAGCTCTTAGGGTTATCTTTTGACTCACCTACGTAGCGCACACCAGTACCGATATTGAGGCCTGGAATCAGGCTGTAGGCGCTGTAGTCTACCCATGCTGAAGCTTGGTGTTCAGGAATAAGTGCGGCTTGTTTTTTACCTTGGCCAAAACTCTCATCTGTTTTCGCTTTAGTGTAGGTGTAGCTTGCCATCAGTTTTAGATCGTCGGTTAGCTGCGCCGTGCTTTCAAGCTCAATACCTTGAGAAGTCACTTCCCCCGTTTGTGTCGCGATCCATGTTGAAGGGTTAGTCACCAACGCGTTCTTTTGCGTAATGTCGAACCATGCAAGGTTGAAAAAGCCATCCATAAAGCCTGGCTCATACTTCACACCTACTTCTACTTGTTCGCCTTCTAGCGGTTTGTATAGTTCATTGGTTGCTGTATCAATTGTACTGATCACTTCAAACGACTGAGAGTAGTTTGCGTAAGGTGACAGACCATTGTTTGCAAGGAACATAACACCCGCGCTGAGAGACAACTGACCATCATCACGAGATTCGTTTTGATCAACGCCTGCGCCTTTGCCAGAGTTTTCTGTTTTCACCCAGTCGTAACGAGCACCGATGTTACCAATCCACTGTTCATGCAGTTTCAATTGGTATTGTGAGTAGACACTTGCTTGAGATTTCTCAATCTCACGTTTCACGTTGTTGGCAGGATCAAGAGGGGTGAAGTTGCCGTAAACTGGGTTCCACGGGTTGATGGTGCCAAACGCGTAGTTGTCCTGCTCGTCGCCATCGGTTTTGTGGAATTGCAGATCCATACCGACAAGCACCGTGTGCTCTGCGTTGTCAGTCATCCAGTTGCCGACAGCGTTATTGTCGAATGTGATGCTCTGGTTTTTGCCGTCACGGAATACGATGCCTTGCGCTAATTCTTCTTTCGCAGGATCGTTGTTTGAGAATGCGTAAGAGCTGCGCAAGTACAACTCATTGGAGCCGTAGTTGAGGTTTTGAGAGAATGACCACGTGTCATTGATGTCGTGCTCTAGCAAGTAACCTAGAGAGAACTGCGTGCGTTCGTATTTATCGTAGTTTGGCTGACCAAGGTTAGTCGAGGGATCGATTTTGCCAAAGTTAGAACCAATCAAAGTTCCTGCTGCTGGGAAGAATGGGTTGGTTGGCACACCGTCATCACGAAGGTAAGTAGCCAAAATGGTCAGCATTGTACGGTCAGAAATGTCGAACTCGACGCTTGGCGCTAGATAAAAACGCTCGTTGTTAGTGCCGTCCAGTTCGCCATCTTGGCTTGTCATCAGGCCAACCAAACGGTAGCGGATTGTGCCAGCGTCGTTTGCTTCATCAGCAATGTCAAAACCTACAGACTGGTGTTGGTTGTTGCCTACTTCGACTTTTACTTCACCTTGAGGCGTAAACGTTGGTTTTTTCTGCACCGCATTCACGATACCGCCTGGTGCCGATTCACCAAACAGAATAGCTGATGGGCCTTTAACCACTTCCACACTTTCTAGGCCGTAAGGTTCGACCAACCATGTGTAGTAACCATCGCGGAATAGGCGGTTGCCGTTTAGGTAAGTAGCAGCATCAAAACCGCGAACTTTGAACCAATCGGTGTCGTTGTCGGCGCCATAAGGCTGAGCGGTTACGCCAGATGTGTAGCGTAATGCTTCGTCCAATTTTTGCGGTGCACGAACACGAAGTTCATCTTCAGAAATGATAGATACGCTGCGCGGCGTTTCTGCCGCAGGGGTTTCTACTTTAAGTGCTTGCGCGGTGACCGTAATGGTCTCCATTGCAATAATGTCATCTTGTACAACGTCTTCTTGAGCTTGTGCTGTGAATGCAACCACTGCTGCTGTTGGTGCCAAAGCACAGACCAACGCGTTACGGATCGCGATGGTCAGTAAGTTATTCTTTGTCATAAATATATTCCCGACAATTATGATTAACGCTAAGCTTAATTGTAATTATTATCATTTGAACTTTTGTTTCGGTATTTTACTGACTTTTGTATCAAAAGATAGTAAAACGTTCGCAAATTCATTCGCGGTACTTAAAGTCGTTGTTATGTTCAATTGGTTTGAAAAACTGACCCAACCCTTTCCCCAGATGGAAACCGAAAAGCCACCGAAGACACTTTTTGGCTTCTGTCGCTTTTACACTCGTGGCTTTGAAGCCCCTTTACTTGTTATGGCTGTGTTCAGTGCGCTTATTGCCATTACTGAGGTGACGCTGTTGCGTTATATGGGCGAGCTCGTCGATATTCTCTCTAATCAAGATCGCGCAACATTCTGGCAAGATCAGGGTGATCGCATGCTAATGATGCTGTTCTTAGTGGCGGTTGTGATGCCAGTTCTCGGTTTTGTCCACTCAATGGTGATGCACCAAACGTTATTGGGTAACTACCCGATGTCTATCCGTTGGTTGATTCACCGTTACTTGCTAAAACAAGCGGTTGGATTTTTCCAACGTGACTTTGCAGGCCGAGTTGCGACCAAAGTGATGCAAAGTGCGTTAGCGGTACGAGAAACGGTCATGAAGTTGGTGGATGTACTGGTTTATATCAGCGTTTATTTTCTTTCGATGCTTTGGATGATGGGCGAGGCCGATGGTTTGCTGATGTTGCCTATTGTGATTTGGATAGGAATGTACGCGGTTATCCAGTTCTACTTTATCCCTAAAATGAAACAAGTAGCGACAGAGCAAGCGGATGCTCGCTCTGCAATGACTGGGCGCATTGTCGATTCTTACACCAACATTTCTACCGTAAAACTATTCGCTCATTCACAGCGAGAGTTGGAATACGCAGAAAGCAGCATGAAGCAGTTTTTGGTGACGGTTTACCGCCAAATGCGCATGGTGACTTGTTTACTGTTTAGTGTGGATGCCATCAACTATTTGCTGCTGATGTCTATTAGTGCCATTTCGGTTTATCTATGGCTAGATCACGCTGTAACAATTGGTGCTATTGCGATTGCCATCAGTATTGCGTTGCGCGTACAAGGTATGTCGAAGTGGATCATGTGGGAAGTTAGCGCACTGTTTGAAAACATCGGTACAGTAGTAGACGGTATAAATACGATTTCAAACGATGTTGAAGTGAAAGACGTACCAAATGCTAAGCCTTTGCAAATCTCTCAAGGTGAGATCTGCTTTGATCACGTAGGTTTTAACTACAGTGATGAGAAGGCAGTATTTGAGAACTTGAATCTGACTATCAAACCGGGCGAAAAAGTCGGCATTGTCGGTCGCTCTGGGGCAGGTAAATCCACGTTGGTCAACTTGTTGCTGCGCTTTTACGACGTAAATAGCGGTAAGATTTGTATTGATGGACAGGACATTTCGCAAGTCGAACAAGAGTCGCTTCGCCAACACATCGGTATGATCACGCAAGACACCTCTTTGCTGCATCGTTCAATTAAAGAGAACATTCTTTACGGTGATCCAGATGCTTCAATGGATGCCGTTATCGCAGCTGCTGAGAAAGCACATGCCCATGATTTCATTCAATCTCTACGAGACGAGCAAGGTAACGTTGGCTATGACGTTGAAGTGGGTGAACGCGGTGTGAAGCTGTCTGGTGGTCAGCGTCAACGTGTGGCGATTGCTCGCGTGCTGCTGAAAAACGCGCCAATTTTGATCATGGATGAAGCAACGTCTGCACTTGATTCAGAAGTAGAATCGGCAATTCAAGAAAACCTTGAAGTTCTGATGGAAGGAAAAACTGTGATTGCGATTGCTCACCGTTTATCAACGATTGCCGCGATGGATCGTTTGATTGTGATGGATGACGGCAAAATCATTGAGCAAGGCTCGCATTACGAGCTGCTGCAATTGGGTGGTGTTTACGCTCAGTTGTGGAAGCATCAAACCGGCGGCTTTTTGTCTGAGCAAGGTGATGCTCAACTGCAAGTCATCTAATATGATGCTACACGAAAGAGGAGCAAATGCTCCTCTTTTTTATGTCTGCCGTTTATACCGAGTGAGTAGGCGTCAATGGGTGACGTTTACTTGTGATTATTCATTAAGTTAGGCTAACTTAATGATGGTTATGTTTATAACTGACTGTCGTTCTTGCATTTTTTACGCTTTTTTTACGCGAACTCCGAATGGGCTTTTGCTAAAGTTTCTGCATCGAATTTTGGTTGATGTACTTTATGTTTGCTCATTGGCGAGATAACACATTTCTCTTTTCTGCCATCGTGATTGTTGGCGCGGTTGTGGCCTCATGGCTGTTAGACCAATTGTTTGGCTCTACCGCTGCGGTCCTGCTGATTTTGCAGTTAGCAGTCGTGGTGGTGGCATTTCAATGCAACTCGCGATTCGCTTATACGGCGGCGGTGATCGAAGCGCTGAGCTTCAACTTCTTTTTCACGACGCCTCGTTACTCTTTACAGATGTTTCGTCCGGAAGACATTTTTAATCTAGTCGTGTTTATGGTGGTGGCATTTATCACCAGTACCTTTGCGGATCTCTATCGTCGCCAGCAGGGCGAGTTAAAACAAACCAAGCTGCAAAATAGCATCCTGCTATCGGTGTCCCATGACCTACGCACACCGCTGGCAACCATTATTGGAACACTGACCACACTCAGCGAGTACATGCCCAAGCTCAATGACTTAGAGCGCAAAGAATTGCTCGACAGTGCGACTTCAGAAAGCCACCGCTTGCATCAATATATAGAAAACCTCTTACAAGCGACTAAGCTCCAGCACGGTACATTAAAAATTACCAAAAAAGACGAGTCGATTGCAGATATTGTTCGGGATGCGGTTTCTCGTTTGCCGAATTACACCGAGAAAGTGTCCATGAATATAGATGATTCCGTTGGTCATTTGTCAGTAAGTCGTTCGCTCATCGAACAAGCGATTTTTAATGTGTTGGATAATGCCATGCGATTTTCACCAGAGAATGAATCTGTTGAGGTTTCACTTTCTAAGCAGGGTTCGTCGTGCGTGATTGATGTTCGGGACATGGGGATTGGCATCAAAGCTGAAGATGCGGAAAAAATATTCAACCTTTTCTATTCCGGCGTGAACAACAAATCGGCCGATTCAGGAACCGGAATGGGACTCGCGGTTGCCAAAGGCATCATCACCGCACACCAAGGAGAGATTCAATCTATGCCAGTATCAGAAGGGACGCTGATCCGCATTCGACTTCCACTCAATCAAGGAGCAGAGCAGGCGTGAGTTACAAAGTTTTAGTCGTGGACGATGAGCCTCGCATTCATACCTTTATTCGAATTTCGCTGTCTGCTGAAGGGTTTGATTACATTGGCGCGAGTACCATTGCAGAAGCCAAAGCGTGTTTCGAAGCGCATTCGCCACACGTCATTCTGCTAGATTTAGGCTTGCCCGACGGCGATGGGACGGATTTTCTCACTACGCTCCGTCAGACGTATAAAACGCCAGTGCTAGTGCTGACAGCTCGCGATCAAGAAGAGGAAAAAATCCGCCTTTTAGAAGCGGGCGCGAATGATTACTTGAGCAAGCCTTTTGGCGTAAAAGAGCTCATCGCGCGCATCAAAGTGCTGGTTCGAGATTTGGTGGGTGAGCAAACCGTCGCTGACGAGCTGGTGGCTGGCAGAGTCAAAATCATCAAAAGTACTCACCAATTTTGGTTGGATCAGAGGGAAATTCCACTCACCAAGAAAGAGTTTTCTTTCATTGAACAGTTGATTCTCAAGCCGGGAAAACTCATTGAGCAAACTCATTTGCTAGCGGTGATTTGGGGAAAAAGTCATGTCGAAGATACTCACTACTTACGCGTGTTAGTGAGTCAACTACGCAAAAAACTGAACGATAGTGCTGACGAACAGCGGCTATTAAAAACCGAGCCGGGGCTGGGTTATCGTTTAGTGCTTGAGACGTCCAAGCACCACTAAAGTCCAAATTTAATCAACGTTAATGCCAAGGTTTAGTGCTGGTTATCGGCACTCGAACAGGATTCGTGTTGCCTATTTTCCGTGACGGAAAATCAGTCTAGCCCTTAACGCATTAGCATTTTCTATACATAAAACACAGTTAGGGATTGATATGGCTCACTTTACAGTAATTGGTTTAGGGCGATTTGGCGTTGCCGCCAGCTTAGAACTTATTCATCTTGGACACACCGTAACGGGGGTGGACAGCGACCCGAAAATCGTCGAAAAATACGTCGAAGAGTTAACGCAAGCGGTCATATGTGACGCAACAGACGAAGGTGCACTCAGAGAGTTAGCGTTAGCGAACAGTGATGTGGTGTTGGTGGCGATTGGCGAAGACATGCAAGCCAGTTTGTTGTGTACTCTGGCGCTGAAAAATCTGGGTGTGAAATCCATTTGGGTCAAAGCGAGCACCAAAGCGCACCACACCATCGTGTCTAAGCTTGGTGTGCAACGCATTATTCATCCGGAAGAGGAGATGGGCGTAAGAGTCGCGCAGGCACTCAACTATCCGATGGTGAACAACTATTTAGAAATGGGGCATGGCTTGTATGTGGTGGAAATCCACGTTAAATCCAATCTGCACGATACGCCGCTTTCTAAGTTGATCAGCCGAGGCAGTTACAACATTCAGCCTATCTTGGTGAAGCGCGAAGAAGCCGTCTACACCAATATCAATGATGAGTTTGTGCTTAATGAGTTCGACACGCTGTTGCTTTGCGGTAGTCGCGCTGAGCTGAAATACGTCGCTCCAAGGTTGGTGTAACATGGTTTTGTGGCATCCCTCTATTATCCCAATCGAGCGAAAACCCAAAGCGGGTAAAAAATTGTTGGGCGCCCCTCCATTGATACTTAGCCTCAGTTTTGCGTGCTTGATCATACTCGGCACAGTTTTACTCAAACTGCCGATTGCCACCACAGAGCCCATCACTTGGATTCAAAGCTTGTTTACTGCGACATCGGCCATTACGGTGACGGGATTAGTTGTGGTAGACACGGGCACGGCGTTTACGCCTTTTGGGCAAGTGGTTATCGCTTTCCTGATTCAATGTGGTGGCCTAGGTTTAATGACGTTTGCCATCGTGACCTTGCTGGCTCTGGGCGGAAAAATTGGCTTTTTGGAGCGAGCAGTCGCGAGAGAGGCGTTCAACCAAACTGACTCATCGACACTCATTGCCACTGCTAAATCTGTATTGATGTTCGCTCTGCTCGTTGAACTTATTGGTTTTACCATTTTGAGCGTTTATTGGAGTGAAGAGCTGGGCTGGAAAACCAGTTTGTTCCATGGTTTCTTCTACACCATCAGTGCGTTTAACAATGCAGGTTTTGCGTTGAGTGCCGATAGCTTAATGCCTTACGTCGACGACCCGGTCGTTAACTTCACCATTACCAGTTTGTTCATTATTGGTGGTTTAGGCTTCTCGGTTTGGATTGACTTAAAACGCAATCGCCGTTGGCACCGACTCACCGTTTACAGTCGAATGATGATCTTAGGCACGATGATCATTAACGTGGTGGCACTTATCGCCATTTACCTGATTGAATATGATAACCCCAACACGCTTGCCCCTTTGAGCGAAGCAGGGAAATGGTGGGCATCGTGGTTTCAAGCGGTGACGCCAAGAACGGCGGGGTTCAATACTTTAGCTATCGATCAGTTGGAAGATGCCACAACGGCGATCATTCTGGTGTTGATGTTTATCGGCGGTGGATCATTGAGCACGGCAAGTGGCATTAAAGTTGTGACATTTATGGTGTTAGTCTTGGCAACTTACAGCTATTTGCGTCGCGATGAAGCAACCTATGCCTTTCAACGCGAGATTCCCAAAGAGACCATCAGCAAGGCATTGGCGCTGACTCTGATCTCGGTGGGCGTGACTTGGTTTGCCATCTTCATGCTGTTACTGACAGAGAAAGCGTCTATGTTAGACATTATGTTTGAAGCGGTCTCAGCGCTGGGTACGGTTGGGTTATCGCGAGGCTTAACGGGCAGTTTGTCCGAACCGGGTGAGTTAGTGATCATCTTCATGATGTTTATGGGACGATTAGGCCCACTTACTTTGGCGTACTTCTTAGCCAGCCCAAGAAAGAAAAAAGCGCGTTACGTGAGTACTAAACTGGCAATAGGGTAAATGGGCTAACTCGGAGAAAATGACCAAAAGGCTAAGCATAAGAGGAGTAACTGCTCCTCTTTTTTGTGCTCGTTGTAGCCACGAAACTGTATACGGCAGTCTCTCTCACAACAATTTATGATTCATCTCTATTTTTTATCATTTATAAATTGTCGTTTTTGAGGTGTTGTCCAGAATGGCATTATCCACGTGCAACATAAGATTGCCGGGAATAAAAATAATTACAATACTGCCTTACTGGAAGATACATGAAAATCAAACCCCTCCCACCTTTAAATAGCCTCGTTGCGTTTGAAGCGTCGGCGCGGCACTTGAGTTTTACGTTAGCCGCTGACGAGCTAAACGTGACCCAAGGTGCTATCAGTCGCCAAATTAGACAATTAGAAGAATACTTAGGCAAGGCTATGTTCACGCGAGCCAATCGAAGCATTAACTTAACGCCTACAGGTCTTCAATATTATCAAGCTGTCAGCCAATCTTTGCTCGATATTGCTCAAATCACGGGTGAAGTGAAGAAATGGCAGGGCGAACAAAAGATCACGGTTGCGACGACAAACGCAATGGCCGCTTTGTGGTTGTTGCCTAAGGTCGCTCAATTTCAAAATGAACATGATGACATCGATATAAGGATATTGGCCTCAGATAATGTGTTGGACTTACGCCGATTAGATTGCGATATCGCCTTGTTTTATTGTCGCACTCCACCTGCGGAAATGGATGTGACAACGCTATTTTCGGAAGAAGTATTCCCTGTGTGTAGCCCGCTTTATTTAGAGAAAATCGGCCAGCCTAGTGAGCCAGAAGAAATCTTCAATAAAACGTTACTCTATCTGGAAGAGTCTCAAAGAGATTGGGTGAATTGGGAGCAGTGGTTTGCGAGTGTGGGGTTGCCAAATATTTCGCCTCGTAATCGCATGAACATCAATAACTATCCAATGCTGTTACAAGCGGCAATTAATGGTCAGGGCATCGCGTTAGCCTGGGGCTCATTAGTGGACGACTATTTACAAAGCGGCGCTTTGGTTAGGCCAGTCGAGCACGTGCTTTCAACACCTTCCAATTTTTCTATGCTTGAACCTAAAAATAGAGGTTTAATCCCAGCCAGCGTCAAACGTTTTAGAGAATGGCTTTTGCATCAGTTGCCAGATGAGGTGGGTGATCGAGGCTTAGCCTAAATCAATAAGCAGAGAAAAGAACAGAGTTTGGTAATGTTAAAAAAGCGGGAATATCAGTTCCCGCTTTTTTAATTGATTGATGAAACGACGCACTAACTTAGTACTGGTCCCTGATTAAGTGTGGAATCATCTTTTAGTGAGGATGTTGAAGCGATAGGCTCGGAAGCCACAGTTTTGCTTTCAACAAGCGGTTCAACAGGACCATCAAGTTTCTCTTGCTCTGGGTGAACATGCTCAGGAAGCATTGCCCATGGCTTAGGCTCGCGTCGAATACTATGAAATAGCGTTAAGCTCATCACCGCGATAAAAATGGCGATAGGGAAACCAGCAATAATGGAGGCCGTTTGCATTGCTTTTAACCCTCCTGCATATAGAAGCACTCCCGCAATGGCGGCGATCATGATCCCCCACAATACGCGTATAGACGTAGGAGGCTCACTGTGTCCAGCGGCATCGAGGGTACATAGAACTAAGGTACCCGAGTCAGCGGAGGTAATGAAATAAGTACCGAGTAATAAACACGCAAGTACGCTAAGTAGTTTACCAAACATACCTGTATCTAGATTGTCGAATAGCGTAAACAAAGCGCGTGTCGTATCGGCTTTAGTCGCTTCAAGAATCGGGCCGCCAGAAAAATCTGCAGGTGGTGTTTGTTTTGCTTCTTGTGCCGCAGTGACTTGCTCTTGATGAGCAACACGAGCGTCTTGCTCTACCTTCAACGCTGCGCCACCAAATACTGAAATCCATAAAAACGTGATCAGCGTGGGTACGATGAGAGCACCGCCGATAAGCTCACGTATTGTGCGCCCTTTAGAGATACGAGCCACAAACATGCCAACGAAAGGTGCCCAAGTCATCCACCAAGGCCAGTAATAAGCCGTCCACCAGTTTTGCCAGCCAGAGTCATTCTGTGCATCGCTCCATAAGCTCATACCGACAATGTTTTGTGCATAAAGCCCCGTGCTTTCAAGTAGCGTATTTAAGATATAGCGAGTTGGGCCAATATAAAGTACGACCAGCACGAGTGCGAGTGAAAGCAGCATGTTCCATTCTGATAAACGGCGAATACCTTTCCCTACACCAGATAGCACCGACGCAACCGCACAAGTACAAAGGGAAACGATAATAAAGAGTTGAATCCCCAAACTAATGTCTAGACCAAAGGCTTGATTCAAACCAGAGTTTATTTGGATAACTCCCATCCCCAAGGTTTGAGAGATACCGAAAGCAGTCACCGCGACTGTTAGGATATCAACCGTGTGTCCGATAGGCCCATAAATACGATCGCCAATCAAAGGGTACAAGATAGAGCGTAGGGTAAAAGGCAGATCTTTACGGTAGGAAAAGTAAGCTAATGCGAGTGCAACAATGATAAAGACAGACCAAGGATGTAGACCCCAGTGAAAGAATGTCAGTTTCATTGATGTTGTTGCGGCTTCATTGGTCAGGCCTTGAGTAAATGGGTTGTCAGCGTAATGCCACATCGGTTCGGCGACCGACCAGAAAATTAAGCCTATCCCCATGCCTCCGGAAAAAAGCATGGATACCCAAGACAAATAACTAAACTCTGGTTTTTCGTCATCTTTACTCAAACGAATATGTCCATATCGACTAACCATAAGATAAAGAAGAAAACCGACAACGAGTGAAACAAGTCCGATGTAAAACCACTTCATATTCTGCAGCAAAATGCCGGAAATCGTTTCGAAGTATTGGCCCGCTTGGTTGGCGAGAATGGCGCAGAAAAGTACAAAACCGCTAACGACGATCTTTGATGCGATAGTCACAGTCGGATTGAGTCCTTTCAATATCCCAGATGTTGCTCTCATAGGCATCCCTCACAGTGCTTTTGTTTTAGCGTTATTGTTTGTTGCGTTATTGTTAATTTTTGAAAGAGAGTAGAGAGAGGGCTTTTGTGTTTCAACTGATTAATACTCATCGGTTAATGAGTATTAATCATGACAAGAAGAACCTTGTTAATTAAAAGGTTATTTTGTTGTTTGAGATCAATGCATGAATGACAAAAACTCATCCAAACCCGGCGAAAAAGTCGTTTGTTTGTTGCTGGGTTGTTAATCAAAATCATCTCCACTAACACAACACGATGTTGTACGCACTGGATGCAACTCGACTCTCGGAGATAAGAATATGAGCAATGTCAACCAAACCATTATTCCTGTTGAACTTGTTGATAATGCACTGAACCCAATCAGTGAAGCAACAGGGATGCCGAATCAGGCCTACACCAGCGAAGAGTATTTTACCTTTGAGCGTGATCAGGTGTTTGGTAACACTTGGGTATGCATTGGTTTTGCATCAGACCTGCTTAAAAATGGTTATGTGATGCCACTTGATTTCATGAATCTTCCACTACTCATGATGAGAAATCGTCAAGGTGAAGTCCAAGTCTTCCACAACGTATGTAGTCATCGTGGTATGAAGCTGGTGCATGAGGCAGGCGAAGTTCAAGGCATGATTCGCTGTCCTTACCATTCATGGACGTACGATCTTGACGGTAATCTAAAAGGCACACCACACATCGGTGGTATCGCAAAACACAAAGATGACCGATTTAAGTGTGAAAAACACGGCCTTAAGCCACTTCGTTCAGCCGTTTGGATGGACATGGTATTCGTTAACTTATCGGGCAATGCAGAAAGCTTTGAAGATCATATCGCGCCACTAGAGCAACGTTGGCAGCAATTCTTAGGTGAAGATGGGTTAGGGCTTCTTCGCCGCGTGAACATGGGTGGCAACTTAGAGATCGAAGTGAAAAGTAACTGGAAGCTTGCCGTAGAAAACTACTGCGAGGCTTACCACTTACCTTGGGTGCATCCGAGTTTGAACAGTTATTCTCGCCTAGAGGATCACTACAACATCATGTTTGCAGAGCGCTTTGCTGGTCAAGGTAGTCTCGCGTACAACCTTTCTGATACAGCAGGAACACACTTACCTAAATTTCCAAGCTGGCCAGAAGATAAACTGCGTCATGCAGAATACGTTGCACTCTTTCCAAACGTGTTGCTTGGTATTCAAGCCGATCATGCCTTTGCAATGATGATTGAACCAATCACTGCGAATCAGAGTGTTGAGCACCTACGTGTTTTCTATGTGGGTGATGAAGCAACGAAAGATGAGTTTGCTGCGTGTCGTACCGCTACCGTTGAGTCGTGGCGAGTCGTGTTCGGCGAAGATATTGGAGCGGTCGAAGGTATGCAGGAAGGTCGTTACTCACCTGGCTTTAGTGGTGGCGTGTTCTCACCAGAAATGGATGTTCCGACGCATTTCTTCCAAACCTGGTTGGCAAAGCAAGTGAAAGCGGCACTGGAGCAGTAAGATGATGCATTACCTTAATTATATTGATGGTGAGTGGTGCGATTCAGAGCAAGCGCTGACCGTCATGAATCCTGGCACAGCCGAAGCGTATGCGACGATTGCAGAAGCCACTATCACCGATGCCGATCGCGCAATGGCAGCGGCACGCCGAGTGGTCAATCAAGGCCTTCTTTCGGACGTTCGTCCAGCCGTCAGAACCGAGTGGATGTTAAAAGCCGCCGCAGCTATTCGTGAAATGATTGATGAAGGTGGGTTAGTTGCCTGTCGTGAAAATGGGAAATCTTTGCAAGATGCCAAAGATGAGTTTTTAGAATCGGCACGTTACTTCGAATACTACGCTGGCATGGCCGATAAGCTGGAAGGCACGTCAATTCCGTTGGGTAAAGACTATGTCGACTTCACTCAATATGTGCCGTTTGGCGTGTCGGTGCAGATTGTGCCGTGGAATTTCCCTGTCTCTATTTGTGCACGCTCATTGGCACCTGCATTAGCTGCTGGTAATGCAGTGGTGATCAAATCGCCAGAGATTTCTCCACTTGCCATGACGTTGTTGATTAAAGCGATTGAAAAAGCGGGCTTCCCAAAAGGCACGATTAACTTGCTATGTGGGAAAGGCTCAGTCGTTGGCAGCCACTTGGTGCAGCATCAAGAGGTCGATCAAATTGTCTTTACAGGTTCGGTACCGACCGGCCAACGCATTCTGCAAGATTCAGCGCAACGCGCTACTCCATCGGTGATGGAGCTGGGTGGTAAATCGGCTGCTATCGCACTGAAAGATGCGAACCTCGAAACACTTTTGAAAAGCGTTCAGGTCGGTATTTTCTTTAACGCTGGTCAAGTTTGTTCGGCAATGTCTCGTTTGCTGATTCAAAAAGAGCGTTATGAAGAAGTAAAAGCGGCGGTAGTGGAAATGGCAAAAAGCCTAACTATTGGTCAAGGCGAAAGCCAGCCGGACATCACACCGTTGGTATCTGCTGATCAGCAAGCACGCGTGCTTGAAATGATAGAACAAGCAAAAGCCGACGGCGCGAATATCCTAACCGGTGGCTACGCACCTGATTTATCGGGCTATTTTGTCGCTCCAACAGTGATTGAAGCCACGCCAGATATGCGCATTGCACAAGAAGAAGTGTTTGGTCCTGTGTTGGTGATTACACCGTTTGAAACTGAGCAAGAAGCAATCGAAATCGCGAATGGCACCGATTTTGGCCTGGTCGCTGGTGTCTTTGGTGAAAGCCTAAACCAAACATTGCGTGTGGCGCAGCAACTGCGTGGTGGGCAAGTGTTCATCAATGAATGGTTTGCTGGTGGTATCGAAACACCATTTGGTGGCGTGGGCTTGTCCGGTTTTGGGCGAGAAAAAGGACAAGAAGCGATTTATAGCTATGTCCAGACACGCAATATTGCCATTCGTTTGCAGCAAGACAGCAACGTATAGCTACCGTGTAACTTGATTTTCATCACCTCGCACCGGCTTGGATTTCAGACCACAAGCTAGGGCGAGGTTGATGGAATCGCTACAAATCTGACAGTGGTTTGTAAACACGGAAATTCTGAACAAGGTAGTTGGAGTAAAAGTGATGAGAAAGTGGCTCTGTATTATTTGCGGCTTAATCTATGATGAAGCACAAGGTTGGCCATCCGATGGCATTGCACCAGGAACAGCATGGGAAGATGTGCCGGATGATTGGTTATGCCCCGACTGTTTAGTGGGTAAGGCCGATTTTGAAATGATCGAAATCACCGACGATGAGCCAGTAGAAGAGGTCGCGGCAGTGTCTTCGGTATCGGTAGGATCGTCTGTTCAGCCAAATTCGGCTCAGCCACTTCCATCTGAAGTCACTCAACCTATATTTTCAGCTGACCCTATCGTTATCATCGGTAGTGGCCACAGTGGTTACCAGTTGGCAGCGGCACTTAGAGCGCAATCTGAAACGGTTCCGATCACTGTCTTTACCGCTGATGATGGCGCACTGTACAGCAAGCCTGCCTTGTCTAATGCACTGGCCATGAAGAAAGATGGCGACGCGCTACAAAGTGAGAGCGCGTTGGAGTGGGAAAGCCGTCTCAATGTCCGCGTTTACCCGCATACCCGCGTTGAAAAGATCGAGCGTGCCAATTCAACGCTACACACCTCTATCGGTAAATACGCCTACAGCCGTTTGGTACTGGCAACAGGTGCATCACCGATTGAAATCCCAATTGAGGGCGATCGCTCTTGTGTTATGAGTGTGAACGACTTAGTTGATTACCGCCGTTTCAGAACCCAGCTACAGAACAAAAAGCGCATCGCAATCCTCGGCGATGGCTTAATTGGCTGTGAGTTCGCGAATGACCTGATCGAAGGCGGCTATGAAGTGACAGTTATCGGGTTAGGTCAATGGCCAATGGAGCGTTTGATCCCGCAACAGTTGGGTGAATCATTACAAAGCGCACTTGCAGATCGAGGCGTGCAATGGGCTCTACAAGACAGTATCGCCAGAATCGAGCCAAGGTCCGAATCCAGTGCGGTTTTACATCTGAACAGTGGCAAGCAGATTGAAGCAGACCTAGTGCTAAGCGCGGTTGGACTCAAGCCAAATGTATCGCTGGCTGAGCAAGCAGGGCTAGAAGTAGGCCGCGGCATTAAAGTAAATCAATTTGGCCAGACGAGTGATGAGAATATTTACTCGCTAGGCGACTGTGTTGAAACGGAGCAAGGTTGGCAGCCGTATATTGCGCCGATTAATCAAATGATTCCTTCCGTAGCGAAAAGCTTGCTAGGCGATGTCGCGTCAATCTCGTTAACGCCAACTCCTGTGATTGTAAAAACGCCGATTCTTCCACTCACTATTTTCCCGGTTGCCCCGAACGAACTGGGACAATGGTACATCGAGAGTCAGGCAGATGAATTGACCGCTGCGTTTTATTCTCCTGAGGGAACGATGCTTGGCTTTGCGTTGCTAGGAAGAAAAGTACAGTCATTACGTGGTCCTTGGCTAGATCAATTGTCATTGAAACTGTCAGCAGCGTAACGGAGAAAGAAGATGATTCATTTACCCAATGATGATGCAACATGTGGTTGGTACCATGCGTTGCCAAGTATTGCAGAAAAACCAGCGTTAAAAGGTAAACAAACTGCTGACTATGCCGTGCTAGGTGCCGGTTTCGCTGGGCTAGCTATGGCAAGACGTTTAGCTGAGCTTCAGCCTAACGCACGAATTATACTGATTGATGCGCAACGTATCGGCCAAGGGGCGTCAGGGAGAAATTCGGGCTTTGTGATCGATTTGCCTCATAAGTTTTCACTTGAGCATCCCGACCCTGAGCACAAACAAAAGTTATTATCGCTCAACCGTTCTGCGATTGCTCAGCTGGACACTTTAGTGTCGAAGCACAGTATTTCTTGTCAGTGGTCAGCAAAGGGCAAATATCAAGGAGCCGTAGGGGCGCGCGGTGAAGCGTATCTCGATCACTTTGAGCACCTAATGAAAGACCTTGGCGAACCATACTTCCATGTTAATGGTAGTGAGCTGGCGAAAGTCTTAGGGACAAATTACTACAGCCGCGCAATTTACACGCCAGGTGGTTATTTAATGCAACCTGCTGCTCTGGTGCGTGGGCTAGGGGAAAGCCTTCCAGAGAACGTCGAGGTGTTAGAAAACTCGCCAATCCGCAAACTCAGTAAAGAAAACGGTTACTGGGTATTACATGGAGATAGTGGTTCTGTTGAAACCACTGAACTGTTACTTGGCACCAGCATTTTTACTCGTGAGTTTGGTTACCTTAAAAACAGATTACTGCCAGTGATGACGTTTGCAAGCTGGACGCGTCCATTGACCGACGCAGAAATGCAACGATACGGAGGTGAGCTGAATTGGGGTTTAACTCCAGCAGATCATGCGGGAACGACGTTACGTATGACCGCCGATCGACGTATTTTGATCCGAAATACTTACAAACACGTGCCGAAGTATGGCTCAAGCATGAACGATAAAGTCAGAGATCAAATCCGAGACGATCATCGTCAAGTCTTTTTGGCGCGTTACCCAGAGCTGGCCGACGTACCATTTACTCACACATGGGGTGGGGTATATGCCATCTCTCGTAACTTTACTAACTTTTTTGGTCAATTAGATGAAGGTGTTTATGCCAGCGCTTGTGACAATGGTGTTGGTGCTGCGTGGGGAACCATTTCTGGAACGCTGTTAGCTGACTATGTCGTTGGTGCGACATCTAAATCATTGGATGACATACAGCAAGTGACAGGAATGCCTTGTTTGAATCCGCCAGAGCCTTTTTTAGGCATGGGAGTAAAAACGCGTATCCAATTAGCAAAATGGCAAAGCCGGAGTGAGTTATGAAGCAAGTCAAACTCGTTGATAGTAAAAACCTAGATTTTAATGTTCGTGGTGATACGCCGGGAATGGCGTACGTAGCCCGAGCGTTAAGCCCGGAAATTTCACCAAACATTGGCGTAGGCTTTGCTAAATGGGAAGGCGCTCAAGTGGCTTGGACGGTGCTTTATGATGAGGTTATTTTTGTGATTGAAGGCTGTTTCGAGCTGACCGCAAACGGTGAGACACATTTTGTGCACCCAGGTCAGATGCTGTGGATCCCGGAAGGAACCGAGCTGGTTTATGGTGGGCATGCCCTGTTCGGCTATGTGGTTCATCCAGGAAACTGGAAAGAGCTACACGGGATTGAATGATTTTTTTACAGACGAGACAACGACTTGAAGTTCTACTCGTGCTAAATCAAAAATCGTTCACAGTGTATGTGAGCCAAATCAACTCGCCCGTTAAGGGCGTGTCACCGAAGCCTCCTTCTTGAAGTCATTAGGGTATATACATCAGTTTTAACGATAGCCATATCGAGATGCTTGGTATGGCTTTTATCGTTAAGGATAATAATCTCATTGGATCAAGGGGTATATAATCGTTAAATTGCACTTGCGACATCTTTGCGCTGTGACTGGCAATTCAAACTATTGTTTTAGCCAATAGAAACACTAAAAATTATCCACCAAATAATACGTTACTGAGTCTGGCCGTTGCATTTACGGCTGCCTATTTCGCAGCCGATGATTATTACTTAATATAAGAACTCACCATGCACACTCGTCGTGAACGCGTACTTGATCCCTTTCATCGTCTAACGGTATTTACAGATAAATGGCGACTTGGATCTAAATCTTATCTTACTGATCTCGCTTCTATTGCCTTATTGCTGTTACCGCTGACGCTATCTAACGCACTTGCCATCTTTCTTGGTCACGCTTCTAGAATCCTAGGGGTGTCAGAGGTTTCTCAGTTATTGTTCCATCTTTCTGATATTTTAATCAATTTATATCCCACAGCGTTTTGCATTGTGGCTGGTTACTATTTATCGCATAAAGTGAACGTGTCGAGCGCGATTATCATCATTTATTCGTTGGTCATGTTCTATTTAATTTCAATAGAGAATGACAGCCTTTCTAGTAATTACATGTTGCCGAATAACCCGTTATTAGCACTCTTTAGTGCAACGGTGTCATACGTTTATTGTAAAAGTTTCCGAATTGAGCTGCTTGATCCTCAAGCAATGGATTTCTCTTCTCGTCTTTTTAAAAATGTCTTACATTTTTTCGTATTCGTTTTATTTGCGGTTTGCTTATCTCATGTCACCGCAGCGGTGATGAATGCTTTTACTACAACAGTGGCTGGACTTAACTTTGATCCGCTGACGTTCACAGGAGGATTATTTTATCAATCCATCTTGAGCTTATTAGGAGCAGCGGGCATTAATGGTCACAACATGTTGTTTGCCATCAAGCAGCAAATATACGCTGCGACCGAAGCCAACATGGCTGCTTGGCAAACAGGCGAAGCGTCGCTTAACGTTATTAGCCAAGGTTTTTACGACGCATTTTTATCCATGGGCGGGTCAGGGAATAGCATTAGTTTACTCCTGTGTCTGTTATTGTTCGCTAAAGAGCGCAATCATATTTTACTGGCGTTAGCGGCAGCACCATTGGTGATGTTCAACATCAATGAAGTGCTGCTATTTGGCTTGCCTATCATCTTTAACCCTATTCTGGTGGTCCCATTTGTATTAGTACCGCTGGTAAGTTTTATCATCACCTACTGCGCGATTACTTCCGGCTTAATTGCGCCTATTGAAAATATTGTGAACTGGATGACACCTCCTCTGTTGAGTGGTTATGTTGCAATGGGGCATCAGGTTCAGGGGGCGATACTTCAACTGGTGGTGATTGCGATTGGTGTACTAATTTATCGACCTTTTTATCTAGCCTATGCAGGCAAATATGGGGGGCAACTTGGTGTAAGTAATACTTACAATGGTTTAGAACAATCCCTATTTAAATCACTACTCAGTAGTGTGAAAGATGCGAACACATCGAGTATCAGCAAGTCATCCGCGCAGAAGCGTTTAACTTCCATTCTTCGTGAAGGCGAGTTGGTGATGTTTTATCAAAAGCAGCATTCAACAAAGGATGCGGAACAGTATTCTTACGAAGCGCTTATTCGATATAAAGATGAAGATGGAAACTTACTTTCACCAACGTTTATTGAAGATTTTCACCGGTTAGATGCCATGCCACTGCTCGATAAATTAGTACTCGAAAAGGTGTTGTCGGATATGAAGGAAATGGGATTATCTGAGCAGCGAAGAGTGGCCATTAATGTTTCTGTTGCTACCATTCAACAAGTGGATTTTGTTCAGCATTTACAAGGCAGGTTGGTCTATTTTGGAATCCCGGCTGAATGGCTTGAAATTGAAATTACTGAAGAAGCCGTATTAGACAATGAAGTTTCTTTAACTAACACCATGAAAGCTCTACAGAGTATGGGAGTTCGTATCACAATGGATGATTTTGGTACGGGCTACGCATCGTTTCCTCATTTGTTCAAGTATCCATTTAACAAGATTAAGCTAGACAGATCGCTGCTATTGGACGCTAACGATCATCGTGGACGGCAACTGTATCGATTGGTTGCTAAGTTAGGACATATTGCAAATTGCGAGGTCGTAGCGGAAGGGGTGGAAACGCAGTCTGACTATGACTTTGTGCGGTCAAGTGGGGTTGATAAAGTTCAAGGTTTTTACTTAGCAAGGCCTGTACCTTTGGATGAGATTATCCATCGACGTGCTTAACTAAGGTGCAATAAAAAGGGAAGCGATGGCTTCCCTATAGTGAGTCTTGTTTTGACTTTGTTAGCTCTTATTTGAACTCAAATTTACCCTGCATGATCGCCCAGTGACCAGGGAACGAGCAGAAGAATGAGTAGTCGCCACCAGCTTTCATTTTTTCAGTGCTGAAAGTAATGCTGGTGCTTTCACCGCCGCCAATCACTTTTGTGTGAGCGTATACACGGTCGTCATTTGGCTTCACGTAATTGTTTTCTGCACCTGCTGCCATGCCGTCCGTACCTACTGCTTGTAGATTAGCGGTATCTGCGATAACGACGTTGTGACCCATTGATTGTGCAGGCATTTTACCTGTGTGGTTTAGCGTCAGTTTTACTTCTTTACAAGTGGCTGGAACGCTCAGTGTTTTAGTAGAAAACTGCATCATATCGTTAGCATCTAGGGACACTTCACACTCGGCACTGGCTTGGGCACCAAAGCTCATTCCTACTAATGCGAAGGTTGCTGCTAATAAACGTAAAGACATATAACACTCTCCATTTTATATTTTGGGCTGACTTGGATTAATCTCATCCAATAGTTCTCATTATCAGCCAATTTTCACTCGAAAAACGTGCTTCAAGCGGTATATTGACGTTTTGTTGCAAAGTTGTACTGGTTAGTTCCACTATTTGATCACTCATAGGCCCTATTTCATGCGATGGCGTGAGGTAAATCAAAAAAGAAAGGAATACGCTCCGTACAGAGATTAGGTCTATCTTATTAAGCCTTTGGAGCAGTATCTTGGCATTCATTAGAAGTAGATTAGAGAAGGTGAGAGGAGAGGTTCAAGTATAAAAAAGCTCAGCCAAATTGCTGAGCTTTAACAGTTAGAGCGGCAGTTGACGTTTAGCGATTTTGCTTCAACGCATCTAACGCTTCATGTAATGACGGCACGATGAAATGACCAAATTGTTTTACCTCTTCGCAAGGTTCAACTAAATCCGGAATCTGATAAGTAACCATATTCGCTGCCACGGCTGCGCGAACACCGTTATTGGAATCTTCAAAGGCCAAACATTGGCTTGGTTCTACATCCAGACGATTCGCTGCCAGCAAATAGATTTCTGGATCGGGTTTACCGTGGTTTACCTCGCAGCCTGTGGTGAGGTTGTCGAAGTACTTACTCAAACCCGCTAATTCCAGTTTGATTTTCGCTACCTCCTTTGCCGTAGAAGTCGCTACTGCGATTGGTAAGCCTTGTGCTTTCAGCCATTCTAGCAGCTCAACAACACCATTTTTCACTGGGATGGCTTGGTGTTTGACGACAGCATTGTAACGAGTACGCCATTCATGATGCAGGCGGTCTAGGTTCTCACCGTAGGCTTTGCGGAAAATTGCTTCAATACCTGCCGCATTGCGACCAATGATCGACAGGTAAACATCTTCATAAAACGGAAGGTTTTGGACTTCACATGCTTCTTGGAAAATACGCATACAGACGCGCTCAGTATCAAGGAGCAAACCATCCATATCAAAAATAGCAGCTTGGTAGTTCATTACATTACAGACTTTTCGATTGTGATGGTGCATTTTGACATAAGCGAGATAGATTTTCTTGCGGAATTCAAACCGTCCGTATCCTTTTTTACTTTATACCTAACCGTTTGGCTAAGCGGTGTAAATTACCATTATCGAGTTCTAACTGACGTGCTGTTGCAGCCCAGTTTCCTTGATTCTGCTCTAGTGCTTTTATAATCATGGCTTTTTGGAAGGTGTCAGTGGCTTGCTTTAAACCATCGTCTGACAGTTCAAATGAAGAGCTAGGTATACCTGACTCTTCAGTGGTGGGCTGATTGTTCGACGCTTTGATATCGAAATCTTGTTCCACCAATTCGATATCCAGCGATTGATTTCTAGCTTTGGCAAGCACGCCCGCTCGTTTGATGACGTGTTCCAGTTCACGCACGTTGCCCGGCCAAGAGTAATCTTTAAGTGCTTGAACTAGAGTGGGAGAGAGTCGAATACTGTTCAGCCCCAACTTGCTGCGTAGTTGCTCTGCAAAGAAACCAGCCAGTAGCACGACATCGTCTTCACGTTCACGAAGTGGGGGAACATGAAGAGGGAATACACTCAAACGGTGGTACAAATCTGCTCTGAAACGGCCAGCTTTTACTTCTTCATGCAGAACACGGTTCGTTGCCGCCACAATGCGTGTGTTGACTCGAATATGTCGGTCATCCCCAACACGCTGGATATCGCCATATTGCAATGCGCGAAGTAGCTTGGCTTGCAACTCCAGAGAAAGTTCGCCAACTTCATCCAAGAATAGTGTGCCGCCGTCGGCTTGCTCGAACTTACCCTTGCGATTACTGATAGCACCAGTAAAAGCACCTTTGATATGACCAAAAAGTTCACTCTCTGCGACAGATTCAGGTAACGCGGCACAGTTTAAGTACACCAAGGTATTATTGGCTCGGTGAGAGCGATGATGAATTGCGTTTGCGACGAGCTCTTTACCAACCCCTGTTTCACCCATTATCAACACTGATAGCTCGGTATCTGCCACCGCATCGATTTGCTCTTGAAGTGCTTTCATCCCAGCCGATTTGCCAATGATTTCGTTGCTCAAGGTGCGTTTCTCAGTGTAAGACTCACGTGGCAAGCTTGCTTGTGTTTCTAACTGCTCCAGTAGTAGAGCAGTGTGCAAGCCCCCCGCGGCTAACGCACTTACAAAGCGTAGTTCTTGATTGAGTAAACCATCGAACTGATTCGGGTCGAAGGCATCAATAGTGATCGCGCCAATCAATTGATCGTCGATCAACAAAGGGAGACCAATACATGAATGGACGTGCAGCTTGTCGTCGTGGTTCGGAATTAACCCGTCATAGGGATCGGGTAAGTCGCTATTCGATGGAAACCGTACGATATCGCCAGCGCGTGCAATGGCTTCCAATCTCGGGTGTTGGTTTATAGAAAAACGGCGTCCCAATACTTCCTTTGCTAAGCCATTGATAGCCAGCGGCTTAAAGTGCTGATCTTCATACAAAAGAAGAGCAGAAGCATCACATTTTAATATCTCGCGAATCGTTGTTAATAAGGTATCAAATCGAGCTTGCCGAGTGAGCGCTGAATTTAGGTCTTGCGTGATGTGTAGCCATTGCGCGATTAAAGAAGTCATAGCCAATACCAATTGTGTCAATATGACTATTGTAGTGTCTTAATGACAATTTTCAACTGTGTCTAAATGACAGTTTTTAAAGTTTTATTTTAATTAAATTATTGAAATATATGGCAATTAAAAGTTGGCATGCCCAGTGCAGTACAAGAAGAAATTATTTTTGTTTATCCCGTCATTCAAGGTAGTAATTATGACAATTCACGTAAAAAACAACATCCACTGGGTAGGTCAACGCGATTGGGAAGTTCAAGATTTCCATGGTACAGAATACAAAATGACAAAAGGCACCAGTTACAACAGTTATCTAATTCGTGAAGAGAAAACCATACTGATCGATACGGTCGATCATCGATTCAGCCAGCAATTTATCCAGAACCTAGAAATGGAAATCGATCTTAAGACGATCGATTTTATCGTCGTGAACCATGCAGAGGAAGATCACTCGGGCGCATTGTCTGCATTGATGGAGAAGATTCCGAACACGCCAATTTACTGTACGGAAGCGGCGATTGATTCGATTGTTGGCCATCACCATCATCCCGAATGGAACTTTAAAACGGTAAAAACGGGTGACAGCATCGATATTGGTAACGGTAAGCAATTGGTGTTTGTGGAAGCGCCAATGCTGCATTGGCCAGACAGCATGATGACATACCTAACGGGTGATGCAGTGTTATTCAGTAACGACGCATTTGGTCAGCACTACTGCGATGAACGCTTATTCAATGATGAAGTGGATCAAAATGAGCTGATGGAACAGTGTCTGCGTTACTACTCAAACATCCTAACGCCATTCAGCAGCTTGGTAACCGCTAAAATCAAAGAAGTGTTGAGCTTTAATTTGCCTGTCGACATGATTGCAACTTCACACGGTATTGTATGGCGCGATAACCCAGTTCAAATCATCGAGCAATATTTGGAATGGGCGGATAACTACCAAGAAGATCGTATTACCATCTTCTACGATTCTATGTCGAACAATACCCGAATGATGGCAGATGCCATTGCGCAGGGCATTCACGATGTTGACCCTAGCGTGGCGGTCAAAGTCTTCAATGTCTCTAAACATGACAAAAATGAAATCCTCGCCAATGTGTTCCGCTCAAAAGGCATATTGGTTGGTTCATCTACCATGAATAACGTCATGATGCCGAAGATCGCAGGCATGCTAGAAGAAATTACCGGTCTGCGCTTTAAAGCGAAAAAAGCCGCTGCCTTTGGTAGCTACGGTTGGAATGGTGGTGCGGTAGACCGTATCCACGCACGGTTGACCGACGCGGGTTTTGAAACGGCAGTCAGCCTGAAAACTAAATGGCGACCAGATGGTAAAGCGATGCGTGAGTGTCGTGAACATGGCAAGAGCATCGCGAAACTGTGGGCGAAACATCCACTAACAAGTCCTGTTGCGGCTCCGATGATGGCTGCGTCTGCACCGCAAGTTCAATCACAGCCCGTTGTACAAGTAGAAACGCAAGCCGTGGTCGAAAGGGAGCTTATTAATCCAAGCTCAGAGGCACATCCATCAGATTGCCAATGCATGATTTGCACCGTTTGTAACTGGGTGTATGACCCTGCTCAGGGGGAGCCTAATCAAGGAATTGAACCGGGTACCACGTGGTCAGACGTTCCGGATTACTTCCTTTGCCCTGAGTGTCACTTGGGTAAAGATGTATTTGTTGAGTTCAAGGGTTAAGGAGCTGTGATGCAAGCACCAATTGTAATCATAGGCAGTGGCTTTGCTGCGTATCAACTGGTTAAAACTGTGCGTCGAATGGATGCACAGGTGTCAATTCAAGTATTCACCGCTGATGACGGTGCGGAGTATAACAAGCCCGATTTGAGCCATGTGTTCAGTAGAAAACAGACCGCGAGGGATCTGGTGGTAAAAACGGGAGAAGCGTTTGCTCAAGAGCATCATATCGAGTTATTAACCCACACTAAAATTGATAGTGTGGATACGCAAGCCCAACAAGTGGTAGCAGATGGACAAGTTTATGCGTACTCCAAACTGATTTTTGCAACGGGCGCGAAAGCCTTTGTTCCTCCAATGCGAGGTGATGCTTCTGGCGATGTCCTAACGCTCAATTCGTTACAAGAGTATCAGCTCGCAGAAGAGAGAATCAGTCAAGCAAGGCGCGTAATGGTTATCGGTGGTGGTTTGATTGGCGTTGAGATTGCAATGGATATTGCGAGCAGCGGTAAAGCCGTTACGGTGGTTGAATCAAACCAACGCTTGCTTGCCAATCTTATTCCTGAGTTTGTGGCGTTGCCTCTGGAAAGCCAACTTAAGCAGCAAGGCATTCAACTGGCGTTGGGAAATGGGGTTGTTGAGATGAATCGTACAGCCGATTCGTTGGTAGCGACTTTGAACTGCGGTGAAGTGATCGAGACTGATGTAGTGATTTCTGCTGCTGGCTTGCTTTCAAACACTCAATTAGCGAATGCTTGTGGATTAGAGGTTGGGAAAGGCATTGCTGTCGACGCTAAGCTGCAGACTTCTGCGAACAATGTATTCGCTCTGGGCGATTGCGCCGAGATACAAGGGCGCATGCTTCCATACCTTCAGCCAATCGTGTTGAGCGCTAATGTTTTAGGTAAGCAGTTGCTTGGGCAGGAAGCGCAATTGAAGTTGCCGCCAATGATGGTAAAAGTCAAAACGCCGAGTTACCCAATTCAGCTTGCCGGGGACTTCAGTGCTGTCGCGAATTGGAATGTGCAGATTTCTCAATCTGGCATCGTAGCAAAAGCTGAAAATGAACAAAGCATATTGACAGGGTTTGTTGTGACGGGCGAGCAAGTGGCTCAGGCTTTTCCGTTACTGCGTGAACTGTCTCAAGTCGCGCAATCGTAACTCGCTTCAAGCAGCACAATTTTATATTCAAAGAGGGGATAACCATGTCACATCTTCGTATTCCGAAAGACTGGACGGTTCAACGTTCGACGCCATTTTTTACCAAAGGCAGTGTGCCTCCTGCTCTTCTAACTCATCACAACACAGCCGAAGGCGTGTTTGGGCAGTTATGCGTAATGGAGGGGCAAGTCACCTATTATGGTTTTGCAGATGAATTCGCGACAGAGCCTGAAATGGTCGTCGTGATCAATGCAGGTCAGTTCGCGACAAGCCCGCCACAGTATTGGCATCGTATTGAAATGAGCGATGATGCACAGTTCAATATTAACTTTTGGTCGAATAAAGATAAAAGTGGACAAGCGATGTTCCACGCTAAGCAGCAAACCTTTCTAGACAATTTGATTATTGCGTGAATTTATCGGGAAAAGCGCATATTAAGTAAAAGAGCAGAGACGTTTCTCTGCTCTTTTTTGCTTGTTGGCAGTAACGACATGTGAACTTAATCAGCGATATTAACTGTAAGCCCGCGCCACACGACCTTCGCAATTCAAGGTGTATTGTTTTGCGTAAGCCGGAATGAAAACAGATTGGCCTTTATCTACTACACATGTTTCACCATTTGCGTGTGTAATCACGAGCGGGGAATCTAGCGGCAACAGGATTTCTGCGGTTCTTACAGCAAGCGTTCGTTGGTTGGCTTGTTTTACAATCGCGAATTTGAAATCGTCGACGGGAACTGGGTATTCCAATATGTCGTCGATTTCATTTGGTGCGAGCAATAGGCTGTCGAATGGTTTTTCTTCGAAGCGTGTGCATGCAACGAGTTCTTTTACATCCATATACTTCGGCGTTAAACCTGCGCGTAGTACGTTGTCTGAGTTCGCCATGATCTCAAGACCTGTACCTTTCAAGTAAGCGTGTGGCGTTTCTGCATCTAAGAACATGGCATCGCCCGGTTGTAGGGTAATCACATTGAGCATCAGTGGTGCAAATAAACCAATATCGCCAGGGTATTGCTTCTCTAAATCAAGAATCAGGTTGAACAGAGGTAAGTCGGTGATGCGAGCTTGAGCTAATAGCACCGTCAACGCCATCTCTTTCTGTTCGCCCTCTAGTGACAGTAGACCCGAGAAGAAGGTTGCTAAGCCCGTTGGCGTTTGGTTTGCGAGAAGGTCATCCACCAAGCCTTGTAGCTCAGGAATCGCCAGTTCAGAGAAGAAGCTGATGATTTCACTGGTTGGGCGGAAGCCATTCATCGCTTGGTATTCGGTTAGCGCGTAAACCAACTCAGGTTTGTGGTTTGGATCTTTGTAGTTACGGTTTGCAGCGGTTAGGGGAATGCCTTGTTTTTCTTCCAGTGCAAAGCCTAATTCTGCTTGTTGTTTGTTTGGGTGAACTTGAATCGACAGCGCTTTCTCAGCGGCAAGTACTTTAAATAGGTATGGAAGTTCACCAAAACGGTTTGCGACTTCTTCACTCAGAAAGGCATTCATGTCTTGAGCAATCAGTGAAGACAGTTTGGTCTCCTCACCGTTTACCATCACCAATGAGCAACCGTTTGGATGCGCGCCCATCCATACTTCTGCTTGTGGTTCGCCCGTTGGGTTTTCAATGCCAAACAGTTGGTTAACAGAAGTAGTACTTCCCCAAGCGTAGTTTTGAATCACGTTGTTCATCAGGAAAAACATCGGATGCTTAGCTTGAGTTTGAATCGTTTGTGTATCGGACATCGTTAAATCAGACATAGAGTGTCACCATGCGAGAAAATCATGGCTTGGGCGACATTGCCCAAGCCATAGGAGCCATTTGGGGGAGGGGGATTAAGCGGCTGCTTGCATCATTTTTGCTTTACGTACTTTCTTCAACGTTACACACGTTACTGCGGTAACCGTTGCGCCAGCTGCCATACAAATCAGAGCAAGGACTGGGTGGTTCATCGCGCCAAGTAGAGCGACAACTGGACCGCCGTGAGCAACGCTGTTGGTGATGCCGAATGAGAACGCCATTACTGCCGCCACCATTGATCCAAGTACGTTTGCAGGAATCACTGACATTGGATCTTGCGCTGCGAATGGAATAGCACCCTCAGAGATACCAACCAGACCCATTGCACCTGCGGCTTTACCCGCTTCGGTTTCTGATTCTTCGAACAGGTCGAACTTACGACCAAGCGCCGTTGCCAGTGCCATACCTAGAGGCGCAACTGGAATTGCACACGCCATCGCACCCATAAATTGAGTTTGACCGCTCGCAATCATGCCCACAGAGAATAGGAATGCGACCTTGTTGAATGGACCACCCATATCGAAGCCAGCCATACCTCCAAGTACGATACCCAGTAGAACGACGTTACCTGTACTCATGCTCGTTAGTAGCGCAGTCAGACCGTCCATTAGGCTTGCGATTGGCGCGCCGATAATGAAGATGAAAAGACCTGCGATGAACAACGAACCTGTGATTGGCGCAATCATGATTGGCACCAAAGGTTGAATAAACTTGTGGTAGTTAATCGACGTAATCCACCTCACGAAGTAACCCACAAGCAGGCCTGCGATGATGGCACCGATAAAGCCTGTACCTGCGTCTGCGCCGTAGAAAGAACCGTTGTTTGCAATCCAACCACCGATCAAGCCAGGAGTTAGAGCAGGGCGGTCAGCAATCGCGTAAGCAATGTAACCCGCTAGAATTGGGATCATCAGCGTAAAGGCAACCACACCGACGTTGAGGATTTGGTTCCACATGCTGCCTTCAGGGATGGCCATGCCGGCTTCACTTGGCTGACCGCCGATTGCAAGAGCAAGTGCAATCAACAGACCCCCCGTTACGACGAAGGGGATCATGTGTGATACGCCGTTCATCAAGTAGCGATATAAGTCAGAACGAGCTTGAGAAGCTTTGTCGGCAACCGATGCTTGCGTATTGCCATTGGACTCAGCTTGGTAGGTCGGTGCGTTTAACGCTTCGTTAATCAGACCTTGAGCATCGCGGATTGGGGCTTTTACGTTGGTTTTAACCACGCGTTTGCCCGCGAAGCGGTTCATGTCGACTTGTTTGTCACAGGCGACGATGATGGCATCTGCACGCTCGATTTCTTCTGCGGTTGGGCTGTTTTTCACACCGATTGAACCGTTCGTTTCAACCTTGATTTCGTAACCCATCGCCGCTGCACCTTTCTCTAGCGCTTCTGCTGCTAGGTAAGTGTGGGCAACGCCAGCAGGACAACCAGTAACACCAATGATGAAACCTTGGTTTGCTGGAGCATCTGTCACTGGTTGCGGTTCTTCTTTAGCAAGAAGGAGTGCCAGTGCGTCGTGGCTGTTTGTTGCGCCTAAGAACGCATCGATGAAACCATCTTCAATCAGTTTTGAAGACAGTTCTGCAAGTACTTCGATATGGTGGTTATCGCCACCGTCTGGAGAAGCTATCATGAAGAACAGTTTTGAAGGCAAGCCGTCTTCCGCGCCGTATTCGATACCTGATTTGCTTACGCCGATCACAACCGCTGGTTCAATCACAGCTGCGCTTTTCGCGTGTGGAATTGCCACGCCATCTTCAAATCCAGTATTTCCTAATTCTTCACGTGCTTTTATATCTGCAAGAAATTGTGTTTGGTCAGAAATACGACCTTGGGCATGAAGAACGGCAACCAGTTCTTTAAATACGTCTTCTTTTGAAGACGCTTTAAGATCAAGATTAATTAAGTCTTCATTTATTAGTTTGGTGATCATTGTCGAACCCCTATAAATATAATTTTTATTTCAGGGGTATTTTTAAATTACTGATGAAAAGACTGTAGTGAAGAAAAAATGCATTTACTGGAGGATTGTAACCGACTAACTATAGTGTGATTTAGATCGTTCACTGGACAAATCTAGCTGTATATCTGTGACATGATGGATAAGAAGCCAAACGATAAGTGAAATGTGGCTTTGCTCCCATTTGAAAAGGGATTGAGTGTTATTGATAGAGTTTTTGTTACTGGAAAATTGATGCGTTAACTGGATTTTTGTAACATAAAAATGGAAGTGTGATTTTGCTCAATAGCACAAAAGTCCAGTCCGGTGTATATCTATAGTAAATAGCATCATTGATGCATATATAGAGTGTGAAACAATGATTTTTCATGATTTAATTTCAGCGGTATTAAATGAAAGAGAGCCATTTCATAATATTTGGTTTGCAGGAGATTTTCATACGCCGCCTGAATTTAGCTATCAAGTTAATTTCCCTCGCCTAGAGTTGGTTCTGGATGGGGAATATATTAATGAAATGGAAAGTCATGATCGAAAAGTAACGCACATCGTTGCTAAAAAAGGCGACGCGATATTTATTCCACCCAACTGTTGGAATAAACCAGACTGGGATACCGATTGCTCAGTGTTAAGTATTTTGTTTGGGCGTCGACAACTTGGGTTAAGTTTGGTGAGCAAACGCAAAGGTGAGGCAAACTTTTACGATATTCAAAAGCATAGCATCCAAACACGCTCAGGATTTGCGATAGATAACATCTTAGAAGCGTTGAGCTCACTGGCTCGTGAGAATACTAAAAAACCAATGGATGAGCTTTTACTGCAAGCATTGCTGCAATACGCGAAGACGATGTTGGATGCGCCAGTCGAGCAGCAGTCACATAGCCGTGTGCAAGATCTCTATCAAGGGATCTGCATCTACATTCAAGAGAACTTCCATCGCCCAATCACGCGTGACAGCATTGCGTCGAGATTCAGTATTTCCTCGAACCATTTGTCGCGCTTGTTCCGTCAGCAGGGGCACATGACCTTGGCAGACTACATTACTTGGGTACGCGTGGATCGCGCGAAGTTTATGCTCAAGAAATACAACTTCAAACTCAATGACGTGTCAGTGCGCTGTGGATTTAAAGACGTGAACTATTTCTGCCGAGTATTTAAGAACCGTACAGGCAGAACGCCGACGGAATATCGTGGTTCGATTTAAGCCTTCAGTCAGAGAGCGTAAATCATAGAGAAGTTTAGGCAAGCAGCCTCGACATGGCGTACATCAGCAGCGCTTGTAAGTCGACGCTGCTTTTTGTTAGTAGTAGGCGTTCCGCCATTTGATCGGTAAGCAGATTTCGTGTGAGGTTAGTAGCCGCAATGATCTGATCTCGGGTCGGCCTTTCTGGCATCACCAGTGCTATAGCCAGATGAACATCACCCATCTTTGAAGCCCAATCCATCGACTTTTCATTTGCAATAACGGCAATGGAAATGTGGTCAACACCTGAAAACATCACATGTGGGAGAGCGATCCCCGGAGTCACGCAAGTTGATGAACGTTCTTCGCGTTTAATAAAAGCAAGAATCAGTTCGTCGGGATGAATGGGGTGGATCAGCTGAGCTAATCCTTTAAGGCATTCAAACTTGGTGAGCGCGGTATGCGCTTTGGCGTAGTGCCATTTGATTTCACAAGGTGGGCAAATTTGCGGTAAACGCTCGGCCAGTTGGCTAGAAAACTCATAGTTGATATGAGATCCCACCACCGTAAAGTGTTCAGCAATCATGTCTTTGATGACGAAGCAGGCCAACTCTGCGTCAATGCCAATCGCTGTGATTTGACACAAATCACCTTGTTGTAGACCTGCTTGCAAAATCGCCACGGACTTGGTGAGTTCCGCAACACGATTTTGCGTTACATTAATGATATGTAAGGTACTTTTGAACTTCTTTGCCACTCGATTGAGTGGCTGAGCAAGGTGCGCACTGGCATTTGCATTATCGACGAAAAAGGTGATTTGGTATTCGTTCATCTGCAAATTTAGTCGCGGCAGTGGACGAGGAATACTTTGTCGACGTTCAGCAAAACCTCTTCAATGGGGATTTGAATTTTGCGCGTCCCTTCGAATCGGCCAGGTTGTTCTATCTCAATATCTGACACAATCAAAACCCGATCCGCTTGAGCGATATCGTGAGGAGTGAGTTGATTTTCTATCCCCATCGCACCTTGCGTTTCTACTTTAATTTGCACGTTATGTTTTGGCGCAGCTTTCATTAGTGCATCTGCCGCCATATAAGTATGAGCGATGCCTGTAGGGCATGCTGTCACCGCTACGATTTTCATGTTCTATCCATTTTATTTTTTGTGGATATTAGCACAGCCACCGCAGATTGAATTGATTTGAGCTGGATTAACGCAAGAGCTCTATCACAGTTTGAATCTCATGTTACATTAATCCAGTTAATGCACTTTTAGTCCTATATATCAAAGGGTAGGCACTGGTTAATCTATGCCCAAATAAAATGAGTAGGAACGCATACGAGCCAGGGGATCCTGTATCTCAAACTCACTTGGGTATATATTCGAGCGTGAATATTGGAAGGTAAAACAATGGACATCACAAACCTAATTGAGCTAGAAACGATATGCTTAGATCTAAAAGCTCAAACCAAAGATGAAGCGCTCAAAGAGCTGGTCGATATGCTAGAGGCCGCCGGCAAGCTCAATAGTCAAAGCCAGTTCTTGGCAGATATCTGGAAACGAGAAGAGATCGGTAACACAGGATTTGATGATGGTATTGCGATCCCTCATGCCAAAAGTGATGCTGTAGCGAAACCGGCTGTCGCGGTCGGGATCAGCCGTAATGGGATTGATTATGGTGCCGAAGATGGCGAGCTGTCCGATGTGTTTTTTATGCTGGCGTCTCCAGATGGTGATGATCATCATCACATTGAAGTATTGGCACAAATTTCCACCAAAATTATCGAAGACGGCTTTGTTGAAAAGCTCAAACAGGCTCAATCGCGAGAAGAAGCGCTTGAGATGCTGACTGATATTCAAACCCAATCCAATGAATTTCTCCCGACTTCTTTAGAATTTGCATCAGAACCCCTTAGCCCTTGGGCGCAAAAACTTGGCCGCATTAAAGAGCACTTGCTGTTTGGCACATCCCACATGATCCCGTTTATCGTTGCGGGCGGTGTGTTGTTGTCGTTGTCGGTGATGATCTCTGGTCACGGTGGTGTACCACAAGAGGGCATTCTGGCCGATATTGCCCAAATGGGGATTGCTGGTCTGACATTGTTTACTGCCGTTCTTGGCGGTTACATTGCTTATTCCATTGCCGACAAGCCGGGCCTTGCGCCGGGTATGATTGGATCTTGGATTGCTGTCAGTCATTACAATACGGGTTTTTTAGGTGCGATTGTGGTCGGCTTTTTTGCTGGCTTTGTCGTTTGGCTATTAAAGAAAATTCAGCTACCAGACAGCATGAGTTCGCTTGGCTCGATTTTTATTTATCCGCTAGTCGGTACGTTTGTTACTTGCGGCGCGGTGATGTGGGTGATAGGTGCTCCGATAGCCAGCGCAATGACCACCATGAACGAGGTGCTGACGGGCATGGCGGGCTCAGGCAAAGTAATGCTCGGAACTGTGCTTGGGGCAATGACCGCGTTTGATATGGGCGGCCCAATCAACAAAGTGGCGACTTTGTTTGCTCAAACCCAAGTGAACACGCAACCATGGTTGATGGGCGGGGTCGGTATTGCGATTTGTACGCCGCCATTGGGTATGGCACTAGCCACGTTTTTGGCGCCGAGTAAATTCAAGCGAGATGAACGCGAAGCGGGGAAAGCCGCAGGTATTATGGGGATGATCGGTATTAGCGAAGGTGCGATTCCTTTTGCCGCTGGCGACCCTGCACGAGTATTACCCGCTATTGTGGCGGGGGGCATCGTCGGTAACGTGATTGGCTTTATGTTCCACGTAATGAACCATGCACCGTGGGGCGGTTGGATTGTTCTCCCGGTTGTGGATGGAAAAATTGGTTACATCATCGGCACGATTGCGGGCTCTGTTACCACGGCGTTGATCGTGATTGCACTAAAGAAAACCGTCACCGAAGATGAAAGCTACACAGGTCATTCTCAAGTATATGGTTCCGTTCAAGGCGAAGGTGACGCGGATGTTTTGGCGGTCACATCTTGTCCATCAGGTGTGGCGCATACGTTCTTAGCGGCTAAGTCATTGGAAAAAGCAGCGTGTGCACTCGGCATTAAGATTAAAGTCGAAACCCAAGGCGCGAATGGCGTCATCAACCGAATTACCGAGAAAGACGTCGAGAAAGCCAAGTTTGTGATTTTTGCTCACGATGTGGCGATTAAAGAACCGGAACGTTTTCGAAAAATCCAAGTCTTGGATGTCAGTACCAAGGATGCCATGTTGAACGCCACGGCTTTGTTGCAATCGCGCAGAGTGTCTTAGCATTTTACTTCTGATAAATGTCTTCTCGATGACCCTGATGAATGCTTTTGGTATTTACTCCAACATCGCGGTTCGCTTTTATTTGTGCCGCGAGTGAAGGATAAATTACGAGTAATGTTTTCAATTCTTTAGTAGCATGTTACAAAACATTTCAGTCAGGTGAACTAAGGGAAGCGTGCAATGGAAAAACAACGAGTAGCATTTATTGGTTTGGGTGTTATGGGTTACCCAATGGCGGGCTATTTGAGCAAAGCGGGATATGAAACCAAAGTATACAACCGCACCAAAGCCAAAGCTGATAAATGGGCTGCAGAATACAACGGCATTGCGTGTGAGACACCGCGAGAAGCGGCAGAAGGTTGCGATATCGTATTTACTTGTGTCGGTAATGACGATGACGTGCGTAGCGTTGTATACGGTGAAGAAGGGATTCTAGTCGGTCTAAAAGCAGGCGCGGTACTGGTTGATCACACCACGACTTCTGCTGATTTAGCCGTTGAATTGGCCGATGCTTGTACCAAATATGGCAATCACTTCATTGATGCTCCGGTATCTGGTGGTCAAGCAGGCGCAGAAAATGGTGTTCTAACCATCATGTGTGGTGGTGAACAAAGCATTTTTGATCGTGTTGCTCCAGTGATGGACGTATATGCGAAGCAAATGACACTTCTGGGTGAAAATGGCCAAGGTCAACGTTGTAAAATGGTAAACCAAATCTGTATTGGTGGTGTGCTTCAAGGCTTGAGCGAAGCGTTGTTACTTGCGCAGAAATCAGGTTTGGATATTGAACAAGTAGTTGAAACACTCAAGCACGGTGCTGCAGGGTCATGGCAAATGGAAAACCGCGCCAAGACGATGGCGGAAGATCAGTTTGATTTTGGCTTCGCGATTGATTGGATGCGCAAAGACTTAGGCTTCTGTCTGCAAGAAGCAGAGCGAGTGGGTCTGGAGCTCCCACTGACTAAGAAAGTGGATGAGCAATACGCAGACCTTCAACGCGATGGTTTAGGTCGCATGGATACATCTGTTCTGATTAAAGCCGTCGCTAAGAATCAGTAGTAGATAAACAGTTCTTTGGTATCAAAGAGCTTGAAGAAATTTAAGTTGATCATAATAGTTCCCCTTGAACATTAGTGTGTGACTAACGAACTTGAATGAGGAGGTGCTTTGGGGCACCTCCTTTTTTATGTCTTCTTATCACAGCATTTGCTGGTGCAGTGTCCGTTTACTTGTTTAAGCCTAGCGCAATCTCAAGGCCTTTGCCGTAAGCTTCGTCCGCTTGGTAGGCGTGGTTAACGTGACGTTCTTTGATGAAGTCTGGCACACCATCCATTGCACGAGTGGTGTTGTCGAATAGAGTTTGACGCTGTTCTTCGCTCATAAGACGGAATAGGTCACCCGCTTGGCTGAAGTAGTCTTCGTCTACACGGTGATCGTAATGATCAGCATTGCCGTTGATGCGTAGAGGTGGCTCAGAGTAATCTGGTTGCTCTGCCCATTCTTGTTTGTAGTTTGGCTCGTAACCTAGTGTTGAACCAAAGTTGCCATCAACGCGCATTGCGCCATCGCGGTGGTAGCTGTGTACCGGACAACGAGGCGCGTTAACTGGAATTTGGTGATGGTTTACACCTAGGCGGTAACGCTGCGCGTCTCCGTATGCAAACAGACGGCCTTGCAGCATTTTGTCTGGCGAGAAGCCAATTCCAGGAACGATAGCTGCCGGGTTAAACGCGGACTGCTCAACTTCCGCATAGAAGTTTTCTGGGTTACGGTTCAGTTCAAACTCGCCTACTGGGATCAATGGATAATCTTTTTGTGACCATACTTTTGTTAGATCGAACGGGTTAAAGTTCACTTCATCCGCTTCTAGCTCAGGCATGATCTGTACGTACATCTTCCATTTAGGGAAGTCTTGACGCTCAATCGCTTCGTAAAGGTCACGGTGATGGCTTTCGCGGTCTTTACCTACGATCGCTTCTGCTTCTTGGTCAGTCAGGTTTTTGATGCCTTGCTGAGTTTTAAAGTGGAATTTCACCCAGTAACGTTCGTTTTCTGCGTTGATAAAGCTGAATGTGTGGCTACCGAAGCCGTGCATATGACGGTAAGACGCTGGAATACCACGATCACTCATAACGATCGTAACTTGGTGGAATGCTTCTGGTAGTGATGTCCAAAAATCCCAGTTGTTTGTCGAGCTGCGCATGTTGGTGCGTGGATCGCGTTTCACCGCGTGGTTTAGATCTGGAAATTTTAGTGGATCACGGAGGAAGAACACTGGCGTGTTGTTACCAACCAAGTCCCAGTTGCCTTCTTCGGTGTAAAACTTTAGCGCAAAACCACGGATGTCGCGCTCTGCATCGGCGGCACCGCGCTCCCCCGCAACGGTGGTAAAGCGAGCAAATAGTTCGGTCTTTTTACCAATCTCCGAGAAGATCTTCGCGCGAGTGTATTTTGTGATGTCATGAGTCACAGTAAAGGTGCCGTAAGCGCCTGAGCCTTTGGCGTGCATACGACGCTCAGGAATCACTTCACGATCAAAGTGTGCCAGTTTTTCAAGGAACCAAACGTCTTGCAGTAGTTGGGGACCACGAGGACCTGCAGTCATCACATTTTGATTATGGGCGACAGGACAGCCTGCGGCGGTGGTTAATTTCTTATTTGTCATTTTTCTTCCCCTCCAGGGATCAATACCTTAGCAACTGAAGAGAAGATTATTACGGAAAAGCTGGAAGCAAAAACTGATACTGCTTATCAATTCAATAGGTGGGAACGATGATGAAAAGTAACTTAGAATCAGATTCTTAGCTGATTTTTATGATTGGTTTATTAACGTATTGGCGAAAAGGGTAAAAAGAGCACGCTGGCATTTGCATGAATTGCGCTTTGTTGACAAGGTTAATGTCGGAAATCGCCCCTTTGATATCGCTTTATTGATCATCAAAGGGGCGGAGTGATTAGGAGTACTTCACTTCAATTTGCTCAGCTTTTTCAAACGCTGGATGCGTTGCAAGTTGTTTTCCATAACGTTCAATATTCGGGAAGTGACCAGCCAAACCGAACTTATGCACGAGCTCGACAATAAATGACATCATGATGTCTGCGCCAGTTAAACGTTCTTCTACTAGGTAAGTTTTGCCTTCTAGCGATTGCTCGAAATAACCCAGAACGTTCATCGCTTCTTTGTCAGCATAGCCTGATAGAAATTGAGTTTCGTTTGGCTCTTTGCTAATAAAGATTTTTAACAACATTGGTAAGATTGCTGAACTTTCAGCAAAGTGCATCCATTGCAGGTACTCAGTGTGCGCCTTCGTCCCACGCTCAGGAGCAAACGCACCATCACTGTACTTCTCAATCAAATATTCGGTCATCGCGCCAGATTCAATGATGAACTCGCCATCATCTTCAAGCAGGGGCGATTTACCAAGCGGATGAACGCTCTTTAGCTCAGGCGGTGCCATGAAGGTCACTTTGTCACGAACATAAGGCACGATTTCGTAATCCACATTTAGCTCTTCAAGTAACCAAATGATGCGCTTTGAGCGAGACTGATTGAGATGGTGAAGTTTAATCATTTATTTATCCCTTCCTTATAATGGGTCGTTAATCTGTACTACAAGCTTGCCGAAGTTCTTACCTTCCAACAGACCGATAAATGCTTCTGGTGCATTCTCCAGTCCTTGTACTAGATGTTCACGGTATTGGATCTTTCCTTCTGCCAACCATTGATTAATATCTTGCGCAAATTCACCGTAACGATGTCCGTAGTCATCAAAAATGATGAAGCCTTGCACCTTGATTCGTTTAGTCAGCAGCTTGCCCATTAATAATGGAAGATGGTCGGTACCTTCAGGCAGTTCTGTTGCGTTGTATTGAGAAATCAAACCACAAAGTGGGATACGTGCGCTGGTATTCAGAAGTGGCATTACAGCTTCGAATACTTTGCCACCTACGTTTTCGAAGTAAACATCGATACCTTGGTCACAGGCGTTTTTCAACTGCTCTGCAAAGTCGTCAGCTTTGTGATCTATACATTCATCGAAGCCAAGGACTTCTTTGGCGTAACGGCACTTTTCTTCTCCGCCTGCAATACCAACAACACGGCAACCTTTGATTTTGCCAATTTGACCAACAGTCGCGCCCACAGGGCCTGTCGCGGCCGCTACCACAATGGTTTCACCTGGTTTTGGCTGACCGATATCGAGCAAGCCCATATACGCGGTAAAGCCTGGCATGCCAGCAACACCTAGAGCGTATGATGGGTTTTGTGGTTCTTTGCCAAGTTTAATCACCATCTCACCAGTTGAGATGGCGTAGTCTTGCCAGCCAACAGTGTATGCAAGAACCCATTCACCCGCTTCATAATCTGGGTGGTTCGATGCTTCTACCTGACAAACTGTGCCAGCGATCATTACGTCATCAACCGCAACAGGATCGGCGTATGACTCGGCATCGCTCATGCGACCGCGCATGTATGGGTCGAGAGATAAGTAAACGGTTCTCAGTAGCATCTCACCATCTTGAGGAGTCGGTTTCGCCACTTCTTCTAGACGAAAGTTTTCTTTTGTTGGTGCACCGTGGGGACGTGACGCGAGTACGATTCTGCGATTTGTTGCGTTAGTCATATTTATCTCACTTATTAATTAGACCGGTCGTCTAGTTTTAATTTCAAAATATCCCGCTCATAGAGCGGGAAGGTGTATTGTGCAATCACAGGAGTTATTACCAACTGTGAAACACATGTAGGGTGTTCATCTTACTTTTACGCTACCTACTATGGGCAAGTTCGCGTGTTTTGCAGTAGATGTTGAGTATAGGTCAGACTTTGCGTTAATGCTGCCTGATCTTGATACAGTTTGTTCAGCAAGCTTGCGCCGTTCCAAAGGTAGTATATCTGCCTTGCCAATAAAGCACTGTCACCATTTGGGATAGAGCCATCTTGAATGCCTACGTCAATGCAATCCGCCATTGCTTGAATGGTTTTGTCTGCACCTTGGCGTAACGCTAGACGCATGGACTCTGAGAGATCGGAGACTTCCGCACTTAACTTGACCAACAAACATTTGTTCGCATTACATACGTCGTCTTCTACTTTGACCATTTCTTCAAAGTAGCTCATCAGGCGTTGGTAGCCATTCAGATCGGTATTGGTAAAGCGTGCGTTTAAACGCTCAAAATACTTAGTAAAGTAGTCTTGAATCATCGCTTCACCAAATTGTTCTTTGGATTTGAAGTAATGATAAAACGAGCCTTTCGGCACCGCGGCCTTTTTTAAAAGCTCTGAAAGGCCAACACTCGTGAACCCTCGGTTTACGATCAACTCGTATCCGACGTCGAGAATATGTTGGCGTGTGTCATTCGTCTTTGCGTTCATGAAGTGTACTATAGAATGAATTAGACCAGTCGTCTAGTATTTGTTGTGGGTTATTTAATCAGCTCATACTCAATAACAAAGAGCGTGTCGGTATTTGGGTAGATTTCTCGAATTAACTGCTTGAGTTTTGGTAGTTCGATGGCTTCTTGTTCTGCATGAAACTCATTAATATCTTCAAAGTGAAGTGGTTCTACAGAACGTATCTTGATATCGCAGACTTTACGATCCGTTTCTAAGGTAAAAACTTCGACTTCTGTATTGGGAACGTAATGGCTTTCTGATTCATCTCGAATCGTTATCGTCTTTTTGCCTGACGTGATCAACGGGGTTAAGAATTCAAAAAAAGTAATCTTGGTTGGATGAGATGGCATGATGTACTCGTTAGTCTAGTTGTTTGGCGTAATTATATACCCAAATCCCCCAGAGATTCCTGTATTACTAGAACGATCGAGTGCGGATGAAGCGAATTAACTTGGCACTAAAGTAACCTGAGATAACGCCTATCCAGTTGGTGCTGAGATCATCAAAACTAAATGATCGATTTGGAATAAAAAGTTGGCTTATTTCTTCCATTGAAACGATAGCCAACAGCAGTAGCAAAAGACGAATCCCAAAAAAGTCGGTTTTATTCGAGCTCACCAGAGAAGGGAACGTGAAGACCGATAAAAAGCCGATCAATAAACTGAAAGTAAAGTGAAGCGTACTCGATCCGCCTAAGTAGGTTTCCATTTGCAGATAAGCGGTATGGTGTAGGTCAGAGCTTTTCCACAAAGAAAGTGAAGCGGTTAGCATCAGGACTAAAACAAAACTCGTGCGTGCCAGTATTAAAGCCATAATTAACCTATTGGAAAGAAGCCTAAGTAACGTTTTACAAAGTACAGTGCAGCTAAATTCTGGATAGCCATGCCAATTGCCATTGCCCACGCTGCACCAATCACCCCAAACATTTGACAAAGCGTAACAAGTAGGCAGATGGACACCGTACCGGAGGAAATTGTAATGTATTTCATGGTTCTCTCATGACCACTCATTAATAATAAAAAACCTACTGAACCAGTCGCAACATTGACTAACTGCCCCAGAGAAAGGACGACTAATAGTGGTGCCGCGGCGAGAAACTCCTCACCAAAAAACTGCATTACAAACTCGGGGAAGAGGGTGCAAATAATTACGGGAACAATCGCTAAACCAACATTGGCTCGGCACGCCAAGCGGCTCAGATTCTGCAGTTTGCGCATTTGGCGCTCTTTGTAGAGAGAGGCAAACATCGGGGCGACCACAAAGTTAATGGTAATCAGCACAAAGCCAATCAGTAGTGATGTACGTTGGGCTGCGGCTAACAAACCGAGTTCCGCTGTTGAGATAAAAAAGCCCGCAATAACAAGGCTTCCCCATTGAAGAACATTCGTGAAGATACTGCCAACCCAGACTTGCTTGGCAGAAGAGACCATTTTTTTGTTTGGTACGAAAGCCGATGTTTGATATTGATCTGAGCCTAGCCAATTGACACTAGATATGACCGCGACACCTATGCTCGCTAAAAGCAGTGCGGTCATTAGATTGTTGATATTTTGCTGACCGATATAGTCTAGGGCAAAGACAAAAATGACCATCAACATGCTTACCCCAAGCTGCAACGCAAACAGAGATGATACAACTTTTCTACATGCTTGAAGCACCCGACTGTTGGTTTGCGCAAGCACCAAGAAAGGTATGCAAAGCAAGCATAAAGTAATCGCATACATTGGTGATTGAGTCTGGTTTAGCTGCTCTGGAAACAGATTAAACCCTGCCAACAAAACGCCTATGGCGAGCAAGCAAAATGCCATACTTCGATAAAGTGCGGTTTTATAGTTTTGGCTTTGTTCAAGCTTCTCTTTGTTATTAAAAGCGATCGCATTGTAACGAACTAACGAGACATCAAAACCTAGCTGAGAAACGATGGCGAGTAGCGAGACTAGGTTGAATAAAAAGAAAAATTGACCGGCCGTCGAAGCGTCACTGGTCTTCGATACAATCAGAGTCAGTAAAAAAGCAAATAGCGCACTCAACACACGCGTGATTGCGGTTTTTAATCCAGTAGATAGCAAGCTTTTTTTACCGCTGGGCATCAACAGTAATTTTTGTTGAATAGTGTGAAACATAGGGGCATTTACCGTAAATATTATTGAGTGCGAGGCGCTGCTTTTCTTCACTGAAGGCATCGTTTAATTCTGCTGTATATTGGCGAAAATCGATCTCTTCATAATGATTGACACAATGCGCGATCTGCTTGGCCATTTCTTCAGGTGTGAGCGCTAAAAACGGGTAGTTGAGATCTTTGGTTGCGCCGATGGTCCGAATAACCATAGGAAGATGTAACTTGGATGCTTCTAGAATGGTTAACGGCATCCCTTCCCATGCTGCAGTATGTAGATAAAGGTCTGAACCCTTGAGCTTTTCAACTACCTCATCGCGAGGCAGCATACCCGTTACATCCACATTTTCAGTACGTAATTTCTGTTCGAGTACGTGGTCACCGCCACCTATCCATGTGATCTCTATCGGGCGGTTAAGCGCATACCGATTAAGGAACTGCAATGTGCTGATAAGAAACTGAGGATCTTTTTGGGGCGCGACACGACCAAGTACAACGATCTTCAGCGCTTCTTGCTTGTCTCGCTCTATACGATCTTCACTTTGATAAGACACGTAGTTGTTGAGCAGTTCGGCATGTTTCGCACCAATGCTAATGGCTAGGTCACACTCTCGTTGGCTACAGCCTGCAACCACATCAATTTTGCTCAGTTTTACTTTCTCTAGTGCTTTATAGATCTGGCGTGCAAGCTCTGAGATATCTTCACGTTCGAAGGCATAACAGTGCGGTGTGTAAACCAAGCGTGCCTTGCCAAGCTTTAGAAATCGGCCGAGAAATCCTGCTTTACTCGAGTGCAAATGCACGACGTCGGGACCAAGTGATGCAATCATGTGGTTTGCATCGCGAATAAATTGAAGCAAGCCGCCTTCTACCCACTTTGTCTGTACGAAAATGTGGTGGTTGTTCTCATTGGTCAAGTCGTTTTCTCGGGCTCTGGCTAGCAAGAAATGCTGATAAGGCTCGTCTCTGGATGAGTGAACATAACTATAGAGGGCGGTTTGAACGCCACCTCCAAATGCTTCTGTAACATGGAGCACTTTCTTCATGATGATTTTGTCCCTGGTGTTTGCATCCATTTGTGTTTAAAAGCATCACGCTCTTGTTCTGAATAAACGTGGCGATACAAGGGAAGATCGTACATATAGAACAGTTTTGAGAAGTCGTAGTGATTCTTAAAGTGTTGGTGGATATTGGAGTACCACTTGTTTTTTGCTTCGTTGCTGTTTTTCAGCACGAAGTCTTGCAACTCAAGAAACTCACCGATTTCTTTATCAAGAGAACTGAGCTGTTCGCATTTGACTAGCATGACGTTGGCCTGATCGTTCTGGAATGTGAAGAAAGGTTGAGTGTTGTCCAGTTCTTGGCGCATCACATCGATATTGAAATTACGCTTTAACTCGTTGTCGAACCAGTCCGCAAAATAGTTGAGATTGATATAGTTATCAAAGCAATGCTCGAGGTGCTGATACGTGACTTCCATATCTCGGTGAATTGCATCGTTCTTTTTGCCTTCGATAAATTGCAAATGGAGATCTTGAAAGAAACGAGAAAAGACAGTTGCGATTGGATCGCGGACCAGCGTAACGATTTTAATCTGCTCGCGTTTTTGTAAGATACGTTTTCGTTGCTTGAGCACTAAGCGATAGAGCGCTCGGTTTTTGAAATCGAAAAATTTACTCACGTCTTTTTTATTGTGATACATGTGAAATTCTTCGTGATCATCAAAGGTGTGGATGTGATAGCTTGGGATATTTCTTTCTCCCAGCGTGTGCTCAATTGACGATGAGCCAACTTTGCCCATTTGGTAAACTAAAACAAAATTGTCAGCTTGGAGTTCTCGGTTCTTTTCAAATTGTCGAGAGATTGAATACTTCATCTATCCTATCCTTGATTATTCAAATTCGTGGTGATGGTTTACCGGAAAAGTATGAGCAATGGTGTTGACCTTTGACTCGCGGCTCATGCTTATCATGACGGGTAATAAGAGTATTAAAATGATGGTGGTATTTACCGCAACGAAGAACACCATGATGAGGGCGTATATCGCGAGTAAGAGGCTTTTCCTGTTGTCATTGAGACTACGGAAGCAAAAGCGAATAAACAGAAAATAACCACCAAATAATAGGGCGATACCGAGCAACCCGTATTCAATTGCGGTATCTAACACAAAGTTGTGGGTGTAGATCGCCAGCTCATCATAGTTAAAGTAACTGATCATAAAGTTGGGCAGCATCTTCGCGCCGACACCTAACACCGGGTGTTGAAGTAAAATATCTAGCCCATTGGCAAGTAAAAGCTTTCTATGAAGATTCGATACCCAGCGGGCTTCACTTTGGTTGGCAAATAAGACGTCTTCTTGGGTTATTTCCAATGTGTCCGCTAGCGTTTCAAACCCAACGTAGAGTGTGGTTGTGACGGCAGTAAACACAATGAAGCTTAAGGCTAATAAAATCGTCCACGTGTACGTTTCATTAAGCGATTTTCTCATCAGGTTTTTTACGAGCAGCTGGTCAAAGAAGAAAAGCAGACAAAAACCAAGTAGTGCTTTTCTTTCTTGCGACAACACCAGTAATACCAAAGCAACGAGCATCAAAAGGTGGAAAGCGCGAATTTTATCCCGATAAAGGTACAGTAGTGAGCAAAGTACACCGAACCCGTATTTACTTACCCCGAGTAACTTAAACCCGCTTTGATAGCCTTGAGCAAAGTGCCATAAGGCAACGAGCGTGCAGATCAAAAACAGCAAGTAAGTGAAATAAACCATAACCCTTTCATCATCAAACACGCCATAGGCGTACATTAGGCTAAGCAAGCAGAGAATCGCCAGCCATTGCACGGTTTCTATAACTAGTGGCATTAAGGGGACGCGATTTAGCAGGCCATTTAAGAACACATACCCAGTGAACAATACGAGGAACCCCATACAGGGATGCATGAGTTTTTCAGCTTTTCCTTCCAATACCACTAACGCTGTAAAACCAATGGACAAAAGACTTACGATGTCTGATGGTGCTAGTGCTATTCCTCCAGCACGAAACTTCATAGGAATAAAGAATAATGCCAGTAGGCATGCCGCAAACCATGAGGCTCGCTGGCTCGATGGCGCGGAACTATTTGTTGGCACAAAGCTGCTGGTAGATTCCATAGTAACCTTCACGAAATTTATCGATGGTGTAGAGAGAGGCCCTATTGACTGAGTATTGACTTGCAGCGTCATACCGCTCAACACTTTCACACAGCTGGAGCACTTTTTGGCTCAGCTCATTTGAGTTACCTACCTGAAATAAATATTCGGCACGTCCGGTGACGTCATCCAAACCGGGTACGTCCGATGATAATACGGGTAAGCCTGCTGCCATGGCCTCAACCGCCGCCAAGCCAAAGCCTTCGACATGCGATGATTGCACGTAAATGTCCATGTCGTTCAAAAACGCTGGAACATCAGAAACTACCCCATGAAAGTGAACACGTTGCGTGACGTTGAGCTTTGTTGCCAACGCTTGCAGTGACGATTTTTTTTCGCCATCTCCAGCAAGATGGAGCTCGTATCGTCTCGGTAAATGGACAAGTGCTTGGATAAGCGTTTCATGATCTTTATGTTGATGAAGTCGGCCCACCATTCCAATCTTGATAACTGGTTTGTCGATTAGGTGGCTGGCGCATCTTGGCGTCATAGAAAACCTTTTTAAATCAACGCCATTGTGCACCACGTGATATTTATGTTGGTAGCGAGGCATGAACTTCACCAGTTCATCTTGTACTTTTTCACTAATACTGACCGTCAAGTCGTGGCCCCAATATAAGACGTACTCCATGAACTTAAACAGCGGGTAGTCACGTCGACGGTTGTAAGAACAGTGCTCAGTCTGGATTCGTTTTTTACCTACCGCCAATAGTGCTAGATAAATGGAAGGGTAGAGGTGCCCGTGAACGACATGCGGCCAACGCAGCAAACAGTATTTCTCACTCAATGACAAAGTGCGCCAGTTAAAACACTCTATCCCTTGGGCGGATAGCGTTGGTAAGAAATCATTTTCATCACACAAGACCAAAATTTTGATTTCGTATTCAGGCTTATGTTCTAAAACAAGGTCGACTAAGAACTTCTGAGCACCGCCGTTCTGAGAAAGATCATTAATAATATGTAGAATCTTGGTTTTCATGATTAATTGGTCAGATATTGTTGTTTAAGGTCGGTGATTTCTGCATTTGAGAAAAAGTGCTTCGCCAATTTAGAATTCAGCATTTCTTCAACGTACTCGGGTGTAGGTTGAAATTGCGTTTTGAATTCTTTCATTAGTGGCGAGTACCATTTGTTGTCTGATTGATTTTCATAGACAACATCCACGGGGTAACCTAAAAAGTCTTCAACTGCGGAGTTAGCCTTCGCTAGCTTGTCACTTCGAATGACCAACAGTGAGAAGTTGTTGTTATGGTATGTCTGATAGCCCACTTCGTGATTAAAAGGTTCGTTAAACACATCAATCCCTGTTAGTTGTTTGATTTCGTTGTCAAACCACTGCAGCGGATATTGATGATTCATGTGCTTATCAAATGCCTCTTGGAGTAATTGCGGTCGTTCGGTACGTATTGCGCTGTCATCCTTTAGATATTTGTCCGCCATCCAAAAAGGAAGTGCTTGAAAGAACATTGAAATATTTCGTCCGATCGGTTCACGCACCAGTGAGATAATTCGAACTTTTTTCTTGTGCTTTAACATACGGCTCATCGCTATGCGCTTGAGTCGTCGCTTTAACGCATTGATCTGAGGTTTATGCAATTGCGCTCTAACAGGGGATATCTGTTTTTGCGCATCGACAGTCATAAGGTCGTGCAAGTGAATCGAGTTAGGAATGGAATGTTCTAATGCACTCGAACCTACTTTGCCCATTTGATAGATCAATACCGGTTGTTCTTGGCTTTTCAACGTTTGGTACCAAGATGCGTTTGAGTTAGTAGGCGTATTTCTGGACATAAAGCGTTTCTCCTTCCTTAGTCTTGGCTTGTGTGATTAAGACGCCAAGAGATGGAACTGAGTGTTGTATTTGTTTAGATAACGCAAGGTTAACCAGTGATGATTTTGTCGATTCTGAGCGAATGACGGTAATCAGACCATTGGCATACTGACCAAGAATAAGTGCATCACTCACTGACAGTAGGGGCGGTGTATCGATAATGATCCGGTCATACTTATTTTGAAAATGTTCGAGCAACTTTTTAAAGCGATCAGAAGCCAGTAATTCCTGTGGGTTTGGCGGAATTAGGCCGGCCGATAATACATCTAAGTTGGCTTCTTTTATATGTGTAACACAATCTTTGATTGGCGTATCCATCGTCAGGATATGCGTTAAGCCAGGGCTTGATTCAGCAATACCGAATCGCTTTGCGATGGAAGGTCGACGTAAATCGCAGTCGATGATCAATACCTTTTCCATTTTTGAAAACGACACCGCCATATTGATACTGGTTGATGTTTTTCCTTCTTCTGGAATAGCAGAGGTAAAGGGCAATATCTTTTGCTTCGTGTTGGTTAATCTGAGCAGAAGCGAGGTTCTGACCGAGCGGCAAGCTTCACTAAATAGCTTTTCTTCATCATCTAAATACGCGGTATAACTGACGCCGTTTTTACGCAAATTGCGTTTTTTGACCATAGGAATCACACCTAAACACGTAACACCAAGTTTTTCCTGCACATCGGCTGTGCTTCGGATAACTTCTCGCATCGTTTCTAAGATGATGACCAGAGCGCAAGCAATGGCAAAGCCAAAAAAGGTGGCAATCAGTACCAGTTTGATTCGTTGTGGTGCCACCGGGAATAGAGGAATGATGGCTTTATCAGTAAAGCGAGCCGTGACATTCTTGTAGTCGCTGGTGGCGTTGGTCTCTTTCTCACGATTTAAGAACGCTTCATAGAGTGCCTTATTGGATTCAACCTCGCGTTTTAACTGTTCGTAACGCGCTTTTTGTGACCCTAACGATTGGAAGTCTGACTTTTTGTTATCGAGTTCTGCTCGAAGCATGTCCTCTTGCGCTTTTGCAGCAAGAAGGTCTTGTTGCTTACTGAAGGAAATGTCACGGATGAGTTGCTGTGTTCTTGATTGAATTTCAGCAAGCTGTGCTTTCGCCTGAATCATTCGATCATGCTTAGGTCCGTAGCGCTGTGCCAGTTCAGAGAGATTTTTGGCTGCCTGTGCTTCCGACAATTTTAGATCGCGGATCTGCGCTTGATTAGCGAATTCATCAATTGACAGCAAGCTGTCTAAACTTTGTGAAGATTTACGTCTTAACAGTTGGATTAACGTCTGCGCTTCAATGCGCTTATTAACAGCGACATTTAGCTTGCGAGTGAGTTCTTCTAGCTCATTTGCGTAAATTTCATCAATACCGTTTATATCGATCAACCCTTCTTTTAACAAGAACTCTTGCAGCGCTTGCTCAGAGTTACGTAATCGCTCCTCCAATTTTTGTGAGTTATTTGTCAACCAAGTGGCCGCATTTTGTGTAACGACCAATTTGGCTTCAAAATTTGCGTCAATGTAGGCTTGGCCGACCGCGTTGGCGATTGTCGTTGCAAGCTTAGGATCGGTAGAACGAAAGCGAATTCTGACTAATTGGGTGTTACGTACTGGCTCAATATCGAGTTTACTTCTGAAAGCTTGAAGTGCCTGATAATAGGACTCTGAAAATTGGGCGGTTTCTTTTGGGCTTGGTGCCACATTCAGTAGGTCTTGAACAAAAGGGATCGACTTTATTTGGTCGATCTTTTGATTTAATCCACCTGAGCGTGTGAACTCCGTTAGTTGAGTTAGGTTCAGCTCTCTAATGACCTTATCTGCGATATGATTCGATTTTAAAATGGCGATTTGCGTTTGAAAGTACTCTTTTTTTGTCGTGTCGACGCCATATACTTCCTCGATTGAAAGGGCGCTTTTTTGTTCCTCTTGGATGAGTAGCGTAGCTGTAGCTTGGTATACCGATGCTTTGGAGTAGATATACCAAGTACAAGTTAATGAGAACAGAAGCGTGAATGCTGCGATGCTTAGCCAATTCTTTTTAATCGCTTTGAAGTGATGGCCAAAACGAATCAGTTCTACTTTGTTCATCTGGAGATTATTTGGATGAGTCCCGTTCATTTGATTCCCTGTCACTTAAAAGAAGCTCTGGTCGATAAATACAATGTCACCAGGCTCAACGTTGCGGTGCATACTGACACCCTCTATCGTTTGACCCGTTTTATGTTTGGTGAGGTTAATGCCTTTGCGTGAGGCTCGGTCGGTCAAGCCACCAGCTAAAGCGATGGCCTTTTCGATAGTTAATCCTGGTCGATATTCAAATCCACCTGGTTTCCTGACTTCGCCATTGACGTAAAACAGACGAAAGTTATTGATGGTGACCATCACTTTTGGGTTGATGAGATAATCGCCTTTTAAGCCCATTTCTATTTCGTACTTGAGTTGTTTCGGTGTTTTTTTGATTGCTTTGATTCGGCCAAGGTAGGGGTAATCAAAATAGCCATCTGACGTTATTAGAATATTTTTAATCGTAAGATCTTCTTCACCATAGACCTGCACGGAAATGGTATCGCCCGTGTCGAGTAAGTAATCTTCTTCGTTTGAGTCAGCGTTTACCAAGGTGCTAAATAGCAATAACGCGACGCTCATGAATGTGATGAATGACTTCATTAATAATCCTTGTTACAGAGAAAACTGTGCGCTTAAAGTCCAAATGTTCTGTTCGAAGCTATAACCTGGTCGGTTAGAGGTTTTATCTTGGTATTGCCAGTCGGCTTGCAGCTGTACCCAGCGTTTAATTTGATAATCGATACCAAAAGATAGGGTGTAGCGATCGTCGTTTCTGGTGATCCCCGTATAGTCATCTTGTTGATAAATAGCACCTAAGCGAGTTGCAAGGTAACTATTCCAATCGTGCTTGAGGTTCAGTCGATAACGAGTTTGTAGGTTGTAATCGCCATCTTGATCTGGGTTAACTGCCGCTTGAGTGGTTTTCACGCTGACTAGAGTTTGTTCTTGAGGCAACCATTCAAAGCCGATATCCCAACTAAAGCCTTTAAATGTCTCTCGGTGAGCGCTGTCAAAATCTTTGATTTGATAACCGAGTCGAGCGATGCCTTTGGTTTTTCCTGTGACTTCCCATTCGGCACCGGTGTAATAGAAACTGGTGTTGTTATCTTTGGATGGTTGCGAAGAATTTCGGTGCTGATAGTCGGTTACTATTTGTTTTGTCCCAACCAACCAATAGGTTCTTGGCGTCGCCCTTAAATAGAATTCCAAGTGTGCATTGGGGGCTCGAAAATCGTTGTATTTTGTTTTAGCGTTTGTGCGCCCAGGCAAGCCGTCACGGTAGTTTTGATAGGTTTTATCACTGTAGCCTAAACCGAATTCGAGTCTGCCTTTTGCACCGTTAGAGCCAAAGACATAATTGGTTTTGATATCGTTACGGTTGAACTCTATTGGTGAGTCGATTGCGCTACCATTACCTTCGGTAATATCTTCTCCTCGAACTTCATGCTGGGCGCGAAAACGGTAATCAACCACTAAACGATGACGATGATTGAACTCAAAAAAGTTGGAAAACTGAAAGGTATGATCGTCGAAGTCATTGCGGTCATCGGATGAAAAACCTGCTTTCAACTTGTATAAAATATCTGCGCGATAGCGATTCCTTTCTATACGTGCTAATAAGCTTGGCTCTATACCCCAAATATTGACCGATTCTACATTGCCGGATTCCTCCGCTTTGTTGATGTTGTCATCGCCCTCGTAGAAAGTTCTTACGAGGGGAATAAACTCAATGCCAGACTCAGTTTGGTAAGCCATCGGTTCTGCGAGTAAGCCAGTTGAAAACAGACTCAATGCTATTGCCATTGTCAGTTTCTTCATAATCTCAACCTTAGTAAGCGTTAGCACCAGTGAACCCTTTGAAAACGGTCATGAAGATGATTTTGATGTCCATCCAAACAGACCAGTGGTGGATGTAATCCAAATCAAACTCGACTCTCTTTTCCATTTTTTCTAAGGTGTCTGTTTCGCCGCGATAGCCATTAATTTGCGCCCAGCCAGTAATGCCCGGTTTTACTTTGTGACGTAGCATGTAGCGGTCAACAATCTGGCGATACTCTTCATTGTGTGCCACGGCATGAGGACGTGGACCAACAATAGACATGGTCCCTTGCAGTACATTGATAAATTGAGGCAGTTCGTCCAAAGAGGTGCGACGCAGAAAACCACCAAAAGGCGTAATGCGTGGGTCGTTCTTTGTCGCCTGTTTCACGTGAGGGCCTTGATCCATGGTTGTCATTGAACGGAATTTCCAGACTTCAATCTTGCGTCCATCGAGGCCGTAACGATGCTGTTTAAAAATGACCGGACCTTTAGAGGTCAGCTTAATGCCAATCGCAATGGTGAGCAGGACTGGAGAGATCAAGGCTAAAATAATGCTCGAAAACAAGATGTCTTCAAACCGTTTTACCCAGGAAGAAATTCCAGCAAATGGCGTATCAAATACGCTGAGCGTTTGAACTTGGCCGATTTGCGCCCAACGAGAATGCAAAAGGTTATAGGTAAAGAAGTCGGGAATCAGATACGTATTTGCGGTGGTGTCTGAGAATTGGTTAAGAAGCGATGCAATACGTTCTTTTGCGTGCATTGGCATTGCGATATAGACGTAATCCACTTCCCCTTTCTTGGCTCGCTCAAGAGCGTGGTCAACTGCCCCTTTAATAGGGTAAGCAGAATTTGGCAATCTGTCGGAAGAACGCTCATCGTAAAAGCCATCAAAAAGTACACCGTGTTCAGTGTGGTTTTGAATTTCGTTAGCAAGGGTAATGCCGTGAGGAGTTTGGCCGATGATGATCGCAGTACGAGTGTTGAATCCTTTTTTTCTTAAATAGGCTAATCCGGTACGGAATGTCACTCGCCATGCCAAAAGTAGAGCGGGCGTAATCGCAAACCACAATGCCAGAATAGTGTTATCAAATAAGTCATAGACTTCCGAAAAATACAGAACAATAAAGATAAGCGCGGAAGTTACTGCCCAGGCCACACAGACAATAATCATCTGCTCTTTAAACGAACTGGTTCGCCAAGAGCGGTACAGGTTGCCGCTTTCTGCCATAAATAGAAAGGAGATGCCTCCAACAAAAGCCAGTATGACGTAATCTTTCCCCATCGCAGTATTCATGTCTTTGAACACTAAAAGCAGCATAAAAGAGACGATGACAGCAAGATCTGAGATGCGATATAAAAAAGCGAACTCCATCTCGTGAGAGCGGATAAGTCCTTTTTGTTTCATGACTCAGTTTCCCTTCTTACACGCTACCGCCCTTGGGTGTCTCCCCCAATTGCCGTGTCGTGAGCGTTATTAGTAGTTGGTGAACAGAGCATTCTGTTGAATGCTTCTGAGTTTTTTGTCACGTGTAATTTCGTTGATAAGTGTAAAAATTTGCGTTGTTGAGGTAAGTGGAAATAAGAATGAAATTTAGACCTTTGGCTAAGTTTGGCGGGTTAGGAAAAAGCTGGTACTTACTCATGAGGGATGAGGAAAAGTATTAAAAATGAAGTATCAGTACAAAGACAATGGTTTATGTAAAGGTAGAAGAAACGGGTGATCTTATTCGTTAACGATTAATGATTTAGTATCGAATTACTTATATTTATTAGGATAAAAAAATCCCTCTCAAGTGAGAGGGATTTATTGTGAATCAGGACGAATGAATTATTCGACTTCTACGCCGTTTTCTTTGTATAGGCGGCGGCATGCACGACCATCACTGTGGAACAGGTGACAACGGTGTGCTGGAATACCAATCTCGATTTTATCGCCGGTATCGACTGCGAGAGTGTCAGGCTGACGGAAAATAACGTCCGCGTCCGCACCTTCTAGGTTTAGGTATACTTGAGTTTCGTTACCTAGCTTCTCAACAATCATCACTTCACCGTGAATGCTTGCATCAGCTTCAGAAGCGGATAATAGGTGCTCAGGGCGAATGCCTAAAGACATGCGGTCGCCACGGTTAACCGTCGTGCCATCCACTGGAATCCAGAAAGATACGCCATTAGATAGTTGAACTTTGACGCGCTCTGCTTCTACTTCATCAATGAATACGCTCATGAAGTTCATTTTCGGAGAACCGATAAAGCCTGCTACAAAGCGGTTTTGTGGGTAATGGTAAAGCTCAAGCGGCTTACCAACTTGCGATACATAACCGCCGTCTAGTACAACGATTTTATCTGCCATTGTCATTGCTTCTACCTGATCGTGCGTTACGTAGATCATGGTACAACCAAGTTGACGTTGTAGCTTAGTGATTTGCGCACGCATGTTTACACGCAGTGCGGCATCCAAGTTTGATAGTGGTTCATCCAGAAGGAATACATTAGGTTGTGATACCAGTGTTCGACCGATAGCCACACGTTGACGCTGACCACCTGAAAGCGCTTTTGGTTGGCGTTCAAGTAAGTGGCCCAATTGTAGAATTTCTGCAGCTTGCTCAACACGTTTGTCGATTTCTGCTTTGTCTGCTTTTGCTAATTTTAAGCCAAATGACATGTTGTCATATAAGTTAAGGTGTGGGTAAAGAGCGTAAGATTGGAATACCATACCAACACCACGTTTGGATGGTTCGACGTCATTCATGCGCTGGTCACCAATATACAAATCACCTGAAGTAATGTCTTCAAGACCGGCAATACAACGTAAAAGGGTAGATTTACCACAACCTGATGGACCTACGAAAACAACAAATTCACCTTCGTTGATTGTTAGGTCTACGTTCTTAGAAATCAGTACGTCGCCATACGCTTTACAAACATTTTTTAACGTGACACTCGCCATGTAGCTCGTCCTCGATCAATTTTTTATTATTCACCGCTCATCATTATATGAATTATCTAGCGAGCAGTAACAGTAGGAATCGGTAAGTTATTGCGGTTGGTAAGAAAAGTAGGGTAGCACTTCAATAAAATGTCCTGAATAGAAGTGCTACCCATCATAGCCAAGTACGAGTTTCTCTCCCCCACATTATTCGTGTTGTCTCCCCCGTGAAATAATTACCACAAACAACACCAATAATGACATTCCACTCGTCTGGCAATGCAAAACCAGCAAATCTTTTTCCTAATACGTAGGCACTGCTGGGAAAGGGTTCTTACCATCCACTCTTGGATGACTGAAGTTTGTAAGATTGTGCGAGGTGCGACATCCTCCTAATAGAAATAATTGTAGGGGGAGTAGGTAGGGAGGAGTAAAAAAGGAGGAGGAATAAAGCAGTTGGTCGGAAATCACATTATTGCACCACCTAAAGTTGAAACCGATCACAGGAAGTATCCGTTTTGTGATTTGAGTCTCTTACCCTTGGCGATTTAGATCACGAAAATACGTCATAATTGTAAGGGCGTAGGGATTAGGAGGATGAGACATATTGGATTATTTCAGATGATATATGTCGAAATACGGCTGAACCTCAATGGACTAGCCCTACATCAAAAATATAAAAAGGATACGAACATGAAAAAGTTAAGCGCTGTAGCACTAGGTACTCTTGTTGCTTTGGGTTCTTTTGGTGCTAATGCTGCCATCGAAGAAGGACAACTTACTATCTGGATCAACGGCGACAAAGGTTACAACGGCCTTGCTGAAGTTGGTAAAAAATTCGAAGAAGACACTGGCATTAAAGTGACAGTGGCTCACCCAGATGGCCTTCAAGACAAATTCCCTCAAACTGCAGCGACTGGTGACGGTCCTGACATCGTATTCTGGGCTCACGACCGTTTCGGTGGTTACGCAGAAGCTGGCCTGCTAGCAGAAATTAAACCTTCTAAGAACATTCAAGAAGGTATTGTTGATTTCGCTTGGGATGCTGTACGTTACGACGGCAAATTGATCGGCTACCCAGTTGCGGTTGAGTCTCTATCTCTAATCTACAACAAAGACCTAGTTCCAAACCCACCGAAGTCTTGGGAAGAAGTTGCAGCGCTAGATGCAAAACTTAAAAAAGACGGCAAGTCTGCAATCATGTGGAACCTAAAAGAACCGTACTTCACTTGGCCACTAATGGCTGCTGATGGCGGCTACGCGTTCAAATACACTTCTGAAGGTTACGATGTTAAAGACGCTGGTATCGCGAAAGAAGGCGTTAAAGACGCGATGAGCTTTGTAAAAGGCTTGGTAGACAAAGGCGTAATCTCTGCAGATATGGACTACTCAGTATCTGAGTCTGCATTCAACCAAGGCAAGACAGCGATGACGATCAACGGTCCATGGTCTTGGGGCAACATCGAGAAGTCTGGCGTTAACTACGGCGTGACTACGCTACCTAAGTTCCAAGGTCAATCTTCTAAGCCATTCGTTGGTGTTCTAACGGCTGGTATCAGCACTGCGTCTCCAAACAAAGACCTAGCGGTTGAGTTCATTGAGAACTACCTACTAACAAACGACGGCCTACGTATGGTTAACAACGATAAGCCTCTAGGTGCGGTAGCGCTTAACTCGTTCCAACGTGAACTAGATTCAGATACTCGTATTGCTGCGACAATGGACAACGCGATGAACGGCGAAATTATGCCAAACATTCCTCAAATGAACGCATTCTGGGGCGCGGCTAAGAACGCAATCATCAACGTAGTTGATGGTCGTCAAACTGTCGATGCAGCATTGGCAGACGCAGAAAAACAAATGACTAAATAATTAAGTAAGACCTTTTTAAGGAGGGGGCAACTCCTCCTTACTTTTCTATATTTATTCTATATTCGCTAGCAGGTTCCCTATGCAGTCAGTTCAAGGTACAAATGCTATGACAGCACCAGAAGCCAGCCTTCCGAGCAGCAAAAAAGTGTTCATGAAATGGTCACTTTTAGGCACAGTCGGCATTATCAATGGCTACGCAACAATCCTTATGTATTCACGCGGTGAGATTGCGTTTGCACTACTTACGATCATTCTTACCGCTTTAGCGTTGTTCATCTTTGGTAGTAAAAAGACGTACGCACACCGTTACATCTACCCTGGTATCGCAGGGATGATCCTTTTCATTCTTTTCCCTCTGGCGTACACCATAGGTTTGGCGTTTACCAACTACAGCGCGAAAAACCAACTCTCTTTTGATCGTGCGCAGAGCGTACTTTTGGACAGAACTTATCAAAGTGGTGATAGCTACCCGTTCACTTTATATAAAACGGATCAAGGACATCAGCTTGTGGTTGAAAAAGATGGTGAGCTACTTGCTACGCCCACTTTTCAACTAGATAGCCTTTCAGCATCGGATCTTGACCTATCGCCAATTGAAGAAGCTACGGGCGAGAAAGAATCAATCAAGACGATTGTCAAGAGCCGTAATACGTTGAGCAGTGTTGATTTACATCTGCCGAGCGGTGAAGACATCCGCATGAGCGGGTTACGTAAGTTTGCGGCAGTTGTGCCTTTGTACACGCTGCAAGAAGACGGCGAAACGCTTTACAACAATCGTACTGAAGAGACGTTACGTCCAAATATGGAAGTAGGTTACTACCAACCTGTCGATGAAAATGGTCAGTTTGTTGGTAGCACAGTGTCTCCTGGCTTTGTGGTGAACATTGGCACACACAACTTTGAGCGTGTGTGGAAAGATGATGGCATCAAAGAGCCGTTTATCAGTATCTTTATCTGGACGATTGTGTTCTCAGCACTCACCGTACTATTTACGCTTGTAATTGGTCTTGTTCTAGCAAGTGTTGTTCAGTGGGAAGCATTAAAAGGCCGCTCGGTTTACCGACTCTTACTGATTCTGCCTTATGCGGTACCGGCGTTTATTTCTATCTTGATCTTTAAAGGTTTGTTTAACCAAAGCTTTGGTGAGATCAACATGCTTCTGGAAGGTTTGTTCGGTATTAGCCCTGCTTGGTTCTCAGACCCGTTCATGGCGAAAACCATGATCCTGATTGTGAACACGTGGCTTGGTTTCCCTTACATGATGATTCTATGTATGGGTCTACTAAAAGCGATTCCTGATGATTTATATGAAGCGTCAGCAATTGATGGTGCGAACTTTATTACTAACTTTACTCGTATCACGCTACCAATGATGTTGAAGCCTTTAACACCACTGTTGATTGCGAGCTTTGCCTTCAACTTCAACAACTTCGTACTTATCCAGTTGTTGACAGGCGGTGGTCCAAACATGATTGGTACGTCAGAACCTGCGGGTTACACAGACCTATTGGTAAGTTACACCTACCGAATCGCATTCGAAGGTGCGGGCGGTCAAGACTTCGGTCTAGCAAGTGCAGTAGCAACACTTATCTTCCTATTGGTTGGCGCATTGGCACTTATCAACCTACGCGTAACTAAAGTAGCTCAGGACTAAGGAGAGATTACAATGGCAATGGTACAAGGCAAGTCATTAAAGTATCGTGTTTGGGCTACTCATATTGCGATGTGGGCATTCTTGGCACTGATTATTTTCCCTTTACTGATGATCATCGCGATTTCATTCCGTGAAGGTAACTTTGCAACGGGTAGCCTTATCCCAGACAACCCAACACTTGATCACTGGAAATTGGCATTAGGTTTCTCGGTGACTAATCCAGACGGTACAGTTACACCGCCACCATTCCCAGTCATGACATGGCTGTGGAACTCTGTAAAAGTGGGTGGTATTTCTGCAATCCTAATCGTGGCGCTATCAACCACATCGGCTTACGCGTTTGCTCGTATGAAGTTCAAAGGTAAGAACACCATTCTTAAAGCGATGATGATCTTCCAGATGTTCCCTGCGGTGTTGGCATTGGTTGCTCTGTACGCGTTGTTCGACAAACTGGGTCAGTACATTCCTTTCCTTGGCCTGAACACGCATGGCGGTCTGATCTTCGCGTACTTAGGTGGTATCGCACTGCACGTTTGGACCATTAAAGGCTACTTCGAAAGTATTGACTCGTCTCTAGAAGAAGCGGCGGCTCTTGATGGTGCGACACCATGGCAAGCATTCCGTTTGGTATTGCTGCCACTGTCTGTGCCAATCCTAGCGGTAGTATTCATCTTGTCGTTCATCATGGTAATTGGTGAAGTTCCTGTAGCATCACTACTACTTTCTGATGTAGACTCGTACACACTTGCAGTGGGTATGCAGCAATACCTATATCCACAAAACTACTTGTGGGGTGACTTTGCTGCAGCTGCTGTACTTTCAGCAGTGCCAATCACTGCCGTATTCTTACTTGCTCAACGCTGGTTGGTTGGTGGTCTAACCGCTGGTGGTGTGAAAGGATAATCTCTTGTGGTCTGAGATTGATAAGAATAACTAGAAAAGGGCGACCACATGGTCGCCCTTATACGTAGCGCGGATATTACAATTTTGGTTTGGCCGCCGATCAGTAATATCTTGGCTTTTATTGGCGTTACGCATAGCTGGCTGTTAGCTTAGTTCCTTACGATTCAATCACTAACAGTTTTTGTAACCATAACCTGAGTTTAGACTCAGGTTTTTTTATACCTGTTAAATACAGTTATTCAATAAGCGGATAAAGATTAGCGGCTTTGCAATGGATTACACAGGGCTTGAATAATGCCCTGCGTAGCACTTCACATAAATAACCTGAGTTCAGGTATCAGTAAAATTGAGGTAGGTAAGGATTAAAACTCTCGACTGGAGGGGGCACATCCAACGTATTGAAGCAGCGTGTATAAGCTTTCTTGCTGTAGTGCGACGCGACGAAATAAATTTGCAAAGGTGACATCACCGCCAAAGCAGGTTTGAATGTAATGGTTAATTTCTGTTTCGTTATACCCCTCGACGTACATGGTTCTTACCCACTGGTACTCGACCGCTTTTAAATTGGTCAACGTCTCTTCACTTAAGGTCGTTTCTTTTAGTCTCAAGATCCAAACTCTATCCAACTCCAAAATAGTGGATGGATTTAAGCAAAGCTAGGTGAAGGATTTATGACAGAGGAGGCCGAGTGTGAAGCAAATGGCAAAACCATGATGTTGCTCCACACTCTGGATATAAGTAACGTTGAGGTAGTCAATAGCGTTCTTAACGGATGTAGGTTACTTGAGATACTTTACGTGCGCTTCCATCTCTTCCCCGATTTCTTTGCGCATGTTCATAAGGCGGATAGCGGATTGTTCCAAGGCTTTATCTTCATCAGATTCTGGAACCCATTTCGGTACGTCGGTTGGTTTTCCGTTTTCATCCACAGCAACCATAATAACGATACAGTGAGTGGTAAGTCTGTTTTTCATTTGCTTTGGGTCACTGGCTTGCACGTCAATCGCGATGTGCATTGAGCTTCGTCCGGTATAAATGACTTTTGCGCTAACTTCGACTAAGTTGCCGACATGAATCGGCGCAACAAAACGAATACCACCTGCGTATGCAGTAATGCAATATTTGCCACTCCACGCTGCAGAGCAGGCGTAGGCTGCTAAGTCGATCCATTTCATTACGGCGCCGCCGTGCACTTTTCCGCCGAAATTGACGTCACTGGGTTCTGCTAAAAAGCGAAGGGTAATGTCTCTTTGACCACTGCTCATCTGTCTTTCCTTGATGGGTTATTGTTTTCCCAATTTAGCAGTAAGATGAATTTTCGGGAATAGCGAATGAAACAAAATATTAACTTTTATTCGAACGCTGGAAGTGACAAGCCACAGCGTAGCTCTGTGGCTTGGGGAACTGGGATTAATTGGCGGTGGAGGCAATCTCAGAATTGGGCAATGGCTTTCTGTGTCGTATTTTTATTTGCGACAGGATAACGCCAGAGATGACTAACAACCCACCAATAATGTGGTAAGCGTAAATTTTCTCACCAATCAACGTTGAAGCAAGTACGACAGAAACCACGGGCATTAAGTTCATGAACATGGCACTTGAATCAGCGCCAATTGAATCAATCGCTTTCACCCACATTAACGGCGCAAAAATGGAAGCCGCAATGCCAGCATAGGCGATTAATGGTAGCGCGTCTTGGCTTGGTAACAGTTGCTCACTAGAGAGCCAGAGTGGTGTAAGCATCACAACCGAGAAGAAGCCTTGCATGTAAACCAGAGTCAAACTACTGAAAGGCATCTTCCAGCGTTTTAGCAGCACGCAGTAAGCCGCGTATACCATGGCTGCAATCAGCATAAGGCTATCACCTTGGGTCATGTCTTGATGTAAAAAGTAGGTGATATCACCATGACCAAGCATAAACGCCAAGCCGCCGAGCGAAATCACACCACCGACGATACTTAACATTGATACAGACTTGCCTAACAGAGGAACACTTAAAAACACACTGATCAAAGGAACCAAAGAGGTAATCAGTGCCATGTTGGAAGCCGTTGTCGTTAAACCAGCGTAGTAGCCAAGTGATTGGTTGAGCACCATGCCAAGTAACGCAAGAAATGCCAGCTTAGTTAAGTAAGGTCGAATAATGTGTCGTTGTTTGATGATCGCAGGCAGACAAAATGGAGTTAGAAGTACCATTGCGACAAACCAACGATAGAAACTCATCGCACTTGGTTCAATGGCGCTTGCTGCCATCTTATTCACAATTGAGTTACCACCCCAAATCATAACGGTGAAAAACGGAAGTAAATAAATCATGAGAACCCTATAGCACAATTATTGATGGCGCTAGTCTGGCAGGTCTTTATAATAAAAAGTATCTCTTAAAAGACATCGTAAGCGATAGGAAGACAATTTTGAAAAAGAGCGCCAGAAATCTTCATCCCTCATTATCAATCGACCGCGCACCATCGGATGTATTTATGAATTTTGAAGCCTTTCTCTCTAATACAGAAACGCGAATTCATAGCCATCCTTGGGGGCAAGTGCAGCTGATCAGCGGTGGGATCCTAGAGATGGATGCAGAAGATACAAGATTTCTAGCGCCTCCGCATCTTGCAATTTGGGTTCCTGCTGGTATCCGTCATACTAGTTACAACCGTAAACCTATCGAATATTGTTCTTTGAACATTGCCCCTGAATTGACGGCGCACTTTCCTACCAAAACGAGTCTGATCAAAGTGACTCCAATCGTGTCGTCCATTATTGAGGACTTTCGTCAACGAGACATTAACGTGGCGCAAAGTGATGAAGACAAGCGATTGGTACAAGTGTTATTGGACCAGCTTGCAAAGCAAGAAGTGGAACACCACTTTTTACCAACGACCGATAATAAGTATCTTGAACCGATTTTAAAAGCAGTAGAAGAATCGCCGACGGATGAGATCAGTTTGGCGGAGTGGGCGGAAAAAGTGCATACCACAGAACGCACGTTAGCGAGACATTGCCAGAGTGAGTTGGGCATGAGCTTTACTGAGTGGCGCTTACGTGTGCGATATTTACATTCTATGGAGTTGCTGCGTAAAGGGCAGACCGTAAAGGAAGTCGCGCTAACGTTAGGTTATAACCAAGCCAGCCCTTTTATCGCGATGTTCAAGAAATACTCCGGCATGACACCGGAGCAATATAAGAACCGCTTATTATAACTGAGCCAGAACGTAATTCAGACCACCGACCACGGCTGCAACTTGCGCATCGTTGCACTCTTCGTCGGTCACCGTTGGGCTGTCTGGGTAGACTTCCGTTGTCGTGCCGTAAACGCAATTTGTTACGCCGCCACACAGACCCAGCTTCACCATTGGGTAGTTGATAACGCCAAACTGTACGACTGGTGAACCAATGATTTCGCCATTTTCATCTGCAGGTGCAATGTGAGTCACTTTCGCAACCGATTCAATCACCGCTTTTTGAAACTCGGGTTGAGGGTTTTCACTATCTCCAACTGTGTAAAAACCGTCTGGGATCATGCCCTCGATGTACTCAATGCCATCACGAGCGGCAAGCGCAGGACGGAACTCTGTTTCATCGGAGTCTGTCGTCTCGTGCAAATCAATGTGCATTAATACATCGCCTAATGTCGCAACGAGCTTCATGAGGTTGGCAGATTCTTCGGCAGGGCTATCCTTATAGAAAGAGCGGTTTGGATCAATCGCGTTTGGGTTCCAGCGGTTGATCACCTCGTAACCCCAAGGGCTCACGCAAGGTGCAACGACAATATTGAAATGCTCTGCGTAGCGCTCTGCTTCTGTTTCTACAAACTTTAAAGCGCCATGTACACCACTCGTCTCGTAACCGTGCACGCCACCTGTGACCAAAACAACAGGCTTCGTTGAATCCCAGTTGCGAGTTTTGATACAAAACAGAGGGAAACGTGCCTCGTTGTATGAGAGCGCACCGTATTGTTCAACATCAAAACGCTCGCGTAGGGCATCGATTTTACTGACGACTTCATCTTGGTAGCTACGTTTTACTTCTTGCGTTGCTAACCAAGCTTTACGTTCCTCTTCGCTCCAAGGTTGGCCAGGGGTACCGATTGGGTAAATGTATCCACTTTTCATCTATACTTTTTCTTTTGACTGCTGAAAGGTACCACAAGACTAGACCTGTCTTATCTTAACGGCAATATAAAACACCATTTGGGATAGTATTCTTTGCAAAATCATCACTTTGATGAGTGATTTATTGGTGTTACATTTTGTTACTCACTCAATTTCATATAAGAGACAAAAAATGGCTGGAGCAAGTTTACTCACACTGTTGGATGATATTGCCACGGTACTCGACGATGTCGCCTTAATGTCGAAAATGGCGGCAAAGAAAACCGCAGGTGTGTTGGGTGATGACCTAGCGTTAAACGCTCAACAAGTGTCTGGTGTTGCATCTGAGCGAGAAATTCCAGTGGTTTGGGCGGTTGCGAAAGGCTCGTTCAAAAACAAATTGATTTTAGTTCCTTCAGCATTGCTAATTAGCGCGATTATTCCATGGCTTATCATGCCACTATTGCTAATTGGCGGCTTGTTTCTCTGCTTTGAAGGGGCAGAAAAGGTGCTTGAGAAAGTATTCCCTCACTCCCATCCGCACGAAGAAAAAGAAGAGTTAGTTAATACTGGCGAGTCGATAGAAGAGTATGAAAAACGCAAAGTTGCTGGTGCGATTCGAACGGACTTTATTCTTTCAGCGGAAATCATTGTGATTGCGTTGGGTACCGTGACTGGGGCGAGCCTTGTGACGCAAATCTTAGTGGTGAGCTTAATTGCAGTCATCATGACCATTGGTGTTTATGGCTTAGTAGCAGGCATCGTGAAATTGGATGACTTGGGCTTCTACCTTGAAATTCGCTCAAAAGGTAAGGGCTGGATGGCGAAAGTCGGCAGTGCTTTAGTTGCTTTTGCACCAAAGCTGATGAAGTTGTTAACGATTGTGGGAACTGCCGCGATGTTTTTAGTCGGCGGGGGGATTGTAGTGCACAACGTACCTGCCATTCATCACTTTGTAGAGCCGATTATTATGAACTTTAGTGGTCATTCGGTTGCTACAGCGATTCTGCCTATTTTGCTTAACGGCATTATCGGCTTTGTGGCGGGGTTGATTGTGGTTGCTGTGTGGGCTGCTGTAGAAAAAATTCGCGGCCACTAATAATCACAGCTCAAAACAAGAAAAGAACAACAAGGGTCATGACTTCTTTTCACAGAAAGGCATGACCCTCTTTTATGGATGGAACGTCAGTAAAGTACTTACTTCACTTTCCATTCGATCTGTTCATTTGCTCGAATAGGCACAACGATATCATTGCCAAATGGCATCGTTTCCGGCACATCCCAAGCGGATTTTTCTAACGTTACCGTATCTGTGTTGCGCGCAATGCCGTAAAAATCAGGACCATTGAAGCTTGCAAACGCTTCCAAGTTTTCCAGCTTGCCTTCATTCTCGAATACTTCTGCATAAAGCTCTAGCGCTGCGTGTGCGGTGTAAGAACCAGCACAACCGCAAGCTGACTCTTTTGCCCCTTTCGCATGTGGCGCAGAGTCAGTACCTAGGAAGAACTTCTTGCTACCACTGGTTGCAGCTTCGATCAGCGCTTGCTGGTGGGTGCTGCGCTTAAGAATTGGCAAACAGTAGAAATGAGGCTTAATACCACCCACAAGCATATGGTTACGGTTGAAAAGAAGGTGGTGAGCAGTGATGGTAGCAGCTACGTTATCTGAGGCGTTATTAACGAAGTTTGCTGCGTCGGCAGTGGTGATGTGTTCTAGAACGATTTTAAGATTAGGGAAGTCATTGACGATAGGAGCGAGGACAGTATCAAGGAATTCTTTCTCTCGGTCGAAGATATCAACATCGTGATGTGTTACTTCGCCATGAACCAGAAGTAACATTCCGACTTCTTCCATTGCTTCGAGAACGTGGTAAATGTTCTTCGCATTGGTCACACCGGAATCTGAGTTTGTGGTAGCGCCTGCAGGATAAAGCTTGGCAGCAACAATGTTTCCGGTGGCTTTAGCCTTACGTATTTCATCTGGTGTGGTGTTGTCTGTGAGGTAAAGCGCCATCAAAGGTTCAAACTGTTCGCCATGTTGCTCTTTTAGAATTCGGTCACGGTAGGCTAGGGCGAGCTCAGTTGTAGTAACTGGTGGGACGGTATTTGGCATGATCAGCGCACGGCCATTGTAGCGGCTGATGTCGCGAACGGTGTCTTTAAGAACTTCCCCATCGCGTAAGTGAACGTGCCAGTCGTCAGGACGAGTGATTGTCAGTGTTGTCATTAATTGCTCCCACCATTGAAAAGTTGTCTGATTGGAGCCCAAGCGCCGTATTTGCTTTTGAGCAAACGCTTGCGCTTAGGCGACAGGATGATAGAGGAATTGCCCTCACATTTCATCCCATTTTTCACTTTTCTACAGAGTGAGAGTGTAAGTGATTACTTCATTGTTAACCAAAGCGCGTGGATCGTACCCGGCAGAAAGAAGAAACACGTCAATATTAGGTTAATCAAAAAGTCTTTATTTAGACCTTTCTCCATAAACACCGCGACAGGCGGAAGAAAGATACATAACAAAATCAGAACCAGTTTTCTTGTATCCATAATTAAGCTCCAAATCAATAAATGGGGGCAGTGATAACTCAGATGAATTATGTGTGCCGTATCACACTTTATCAAACGGTATTTGGTCAGAACGATGTTAAAAAACGCGAATGTTGAGTGTAGTAAATACTTGTCGCTCAAACCAAATTTATAAGAATAGCATTCAGAAAAAATTGAGTTGGATGAAGCGGCAATAGACTCTGCACCTTAATGTGATTTGGGTATACAATACTGCAACAAATAAAAAACACCCTGTAGGAAGAAGGCTATGTCGCAACCCATTTTGTCCCAAATTAATGTTTTTCCGGTTAAGTCAGTTGGCGGATTATCGCTGTCGTCAGTATGGGTTGAGAAGCAAGGATTGAGCTTCGATCGTCGTTTTATGATTGCGAAAGCTGATGGCTCGATGATCACTGCGCGAAAGTATCCGCAAATGGTAACCATTAAGTCTGCCTTATTGTCCGATGGAGTGGTGTTTAGTAGTTTGGGGATGGAGCCGCTTAAAATCCGTTATCAAGACTTTAAAATGCAGGAAACGCCAGCAACAGTTTGGAAAGACACCTTTACTGCATATACCACCACAGATGATGCAGATGATTGGTTTAGTCGTGTATTGGGTCAACGTGTTGAGTTGTTGTTTAGTGGTGAGCAATCGAATCGTGTTCGCGAAAAGCTAGGACAAAACGTTAGCTTTGCCGATGGTTATCCGGTGTTAGTGATTAGCCAGGCTTCCCTTGATGAACTGAACCGAAGAAGCTCTGAGCAACACTCTATGGATCAGTTCCGTACTAACTTAGTGGTCTCTGATACCAAGCCGTTTGAAGAAGATTCATGGAAGCGCATACGAATCGGTGAGGTAGAGTTTGAGTCTCTCAAACCTTGCGAGCGCTGTATCCTGACTACGGTTAATACCCAAAGAGGCACATTCCGTGAGAGCAAAGAGCCGCTCAAAACCTTGCAACAGTTCCGTGCAAACGATGTCGGTGGTGTGTTCTTTGGCCAGAATCTTGTCGCGCGAAATGAAGGCATTATTCGTCAAGGCGATAAAGTTGAAGTATTGGAGTACAAAGAGCCGGAGTTTTACGCAGATAACTCGCCAGTGCGCATGACGTTAACATGTGTTGAGCGTGAAGAAATCGCCCAAGACTTCGTGACCTTATGGTTAGAACCAAACAAAGGTTCTTTACCTAATTACTTGCCAGGACAACACCTGCCAATAGAAGTGAATATTGATGGTAAGAAAGTAGGTCGACGCTATACGCTATCATCCAGTCCGTCTCGTCCGGGTCGCTATGCTATTTCTGTTAAGCGTATTGCAGGTGGAAGAGTCTCTAATTCGCTCTTAGACAATTTACAAGTCGGTGATGTTTTAGAGGCAGAAGAACCTGATGGCCAGTTCCACCTAAAAACTCATGAAGCGCAGCCTCTATTGTTACTCTCTGCAGGCAGTGGAGTAACACCAATGCTATCGATGGTACGTTTCTTAGCGGATCACAATCAGTTGGAGAACGTGGTTTTCTACCATCAATGTCGTACCGAAAATGATATTCCTTGTCGCTCAGAGTTGGAGCAGTTAAAGCGTAAGCACCCGGGGTTAGAAGTGAAAATCTGCTTGACGCAGCCTGCCGTTGATTGGTTTGGGTTAAAAGGGCGTTTAAGTTTGTCACACATTAAGCAAATCAAAGATGTTGAACAGCGCCAAGTGTTTGTGTGTGGTCCTGATGGTTTTATGGAGAAAGCGAAAAATATCCTACTAAGAAAAGGGCTGCCAGAAGAAAACTACCATCAAGAAGCGTTTGGCGTATCTTCAGTCACTTCAAGACCAGAGAAGAGCATAGCGATCGATTTTAATGGGACGAAAGTTGTAGGGAATAATCAGAAAACGTTGTTAGATCAGCTTGAAGACGCAGGGAAGGTTGTTAGCAATAGCTGCCGTGCTGGCTTATGCGGAGCGTGTAAGGTTCAGCTTACGTCGGGTCAAGTACATCATCCGGACGTGCCTGCGTTGACAGATGAGGAACGTGCGATGGGAACCGTATTGGCGTGTTGTGCTGTTCCAGAGACGGACGTGACGGTAACAAACTAAGCGAGAAGGCTCCCCGGTTCTCAATAAAAACGCTGCTAACTTTAGCAGCGTTTTGAGTTTAAAAGTGAACGGAAAATATCGCTTAGTCGTAAATCGTTGGGATTGGCTGACGTTTGTGCTGCGTTGCTTTGTAAATCGCTACCAGACGATCACTCACTTGCTGTGGAACGGGTTTGCCTTCTAAGAAGTCATCGATCTGTTCATAAGTTAAGTTCAGAGCATCTTCATCTGCTTTCTGCGGCTCTAGTTCTTCTAGATCTGCCGTTGGTACTTTCTTAACAAGTAGTTCTGGTGCGCCTAATGTTGCAGCCAACTCACGGACTTGACGCTTGCTTAAACCAAATAGAGGGGCAAGGTCGCACGCGCCGTCACCAAACTTAGTGTAAAAACCGGTGATGTTCTCTGCTGAGTGGTCTGTTCCCAATACTAAGCCGCCAACGTAACCAGCGATTTCATATTGTGCAATCATACGAGCTCGCGCTTTTACGTTACCTTTTACGAAATCAATTTTGTCGGCTTCAGTCGGGAGCAGGCCCGTTCCTTGCAACGCGGTATCAGTCGCCGCATGCAAACCGTCAACACCATCTTTAATGTTCACAGACACAGAGTGTGTTGGCTTGATGAAAGAGAGTGCCAGTTGCGCTTCATCTTCATCTTTTTGCTCACCGTAAGGCAGACGTACTGCGATAAACTGATATTTGTCAGTACCAGATTCCGCATTCAATTGTTCTACTGCAAGCTGGGCAAGGCGACCTAACGTGGTTGAGTCAACACCGCCACTAATGCCAAGCACCAGTGACTTACAACCTGCTTCTTGTAGCTTACGCTTAATAAAAGCAATACGGCGTTCAATTTCAAAATGCGGATCAATTGAAGGGAGTACACGCATTTCATCACGGATGGATTGTTCCATTTAGGGTTCCTTTTCCTGCAAATATTTCAGACACCAAAGCCCGCTTGCTCAAATGGTGATAAACCATGCAATTGAGACTGATAAACACGACTTTAGGGTCAAAAGCTGTAAAGATTAGTAGTATCATACCGAAATCATCAGATTAGAAAACTCTCTTCAACCAGGTAATCACCGGATATGAAAAAAATCGCCATTTTTGGTAGTGCATTTAACCCACCTAGTTTAGGGCACAAAAGTGTTATTGAGTCATTGAGCCACTTTGACCTTGTGCTACTTGAACCTAGCATTGCACACGCTTGGGGCAAGAATATGCTCGATTACCCAACTCGGTGCAAAATGGTTGATGCATTCATCAAAGATATGGGGCTTTCTAATGTTCGGCGTTCTGATGCAGAGCAAGCTTTGTACCAACCCGGACAAAGTGTGACAACCTATGCGTTGTTAGAAAAAATTCAAGAAATCTACCCAACAGCCGATATAACTTTTGTCATAGGTCCTGATAATTTCTTCAAATTTGCTAAATTTAGTAGAGCAGAAGAGATTATGGGACGTTGGACTGTTATGGCGTGCCCTGAAAAAGTAAAAGTCAGAAGCACGGATATACGTAACGCATTGGTTACGGGTGAAGACATAAACGCCTACACAACCCCGTCCGTCTGTGACTTGTTGCTTAACGAAGGCTTATACAAAGAAACATTATCTGGGAACTGAGAGGTCAGATTTTCATGGTCAGATTAGCCGTATTTAGTGCATGTGCGCTGCTTGTGGTAACACAAGCTCATTCTGCATGTAACTATTTTTCTGATCGTCCTGTTGTGTTTGAAGATAACACCCTTCCTATATGTGAAGAAATTTTAGATTCCATTGGCGTATTAAGTACGGATGCGTTGATTTGGTATGCTGCGGAAGCGAAATTCGAAGGGCCAACAGAAAACTATTGGGAAGAGTGGGCGATTAAGCCGGAAGACACACCACTCCTAACCCAAAATCTAGAAAAGAATTATTTTGGGCTTGGTTTTTGGATGCCGGAAGAGCTCCGAGACGAAGAGAGCAAAATGGACACAGAAGAGTGGCTCCGTAGTCATGGCCTGATGTTCAGCGTGGGTTTTGGTGATAAATCCGACGGACAGCCAAGAATGCGATTTGATTATCGTTGGCACGAATATTACGACGCTGACTGGATGATGCAGATTGAAGTTCCCTTCTAGTCACTTTGAGCGTACATAAAAAGGGCGTACATCATCCATGTACGCCCTTTTTATTTTTATTTGAGTCTCTATTCTCTGCGCGCATCACTCTGCGTAATACTGAAAAGATGGCTCGTTAGAGTGCGAGTTATAGCGCTTCTCCAAAGACCAAAAAGCAAAGTTGCTCATATTCTTCTGTGTTACCCGCAAAAAGCGTATCGACAATCTGCTCTTCTTTCTTTCCCGACAGCTTCATTTTTCTTGCTTCACGGAGTGTGAGTACCAAGCACAGCTCTTTAGAAATGTCCATGTCACAACCAGGCGTCCACTGATTGATGGTTTTTGTTAACGTTGAGTGCGCTAGTTTAGGGGAGAGAGTCAATACTTCATGTCTTACTACCGTCAGCAGATCGGTTTGCAGATCTGAGCGCTCGGCTGTTGTTGCTAGTTTCTCGACGAGGGCTTTTAGCAGTGGTGAAGGTTTCACAAACCCTGCTTGTTGTGAGAAGTCATCATTTAAACGCACAGAAAAATCACAACGATATACACGAGAATTAGGTAAAAAGGTGAGGGAGCTCAAACATCCTTGAGGAATCCAAAAATATTGGCCTGGTTCAATGGCATACTCCTGCTTACCCAATTTAATGACGGCTAACCCTTCGACGACAGACAGCAGACTGTGCTTCAGTGCTTTTTTGCGCGCAGCTACTTCAAGAAAGGGGTATTTAGCGTCGTGAAATTCAATTGCGTAGTTCATTATGAGTACCAGTGTTTTTTGGCGCTAAGGGTAACGTTAAACCTATACGATTCCAACCAGCTGAGAGAATTTTTTAGCATGAGAAATTGTAGCCTAACTGGTATGACCATGTTAAAAGTATGGGTTGAAATGCTGCTTGTCAGCAAAACTATGCGTAAAATGTGCCAGCTTTTTTTGATATGTAATGAACAATGACTGCCAATACCGATCCTTATATTGAAATTCGTCCTTACAATGACGAAGAAATTCCAGCAGCGCTGGATCGTCTAATCCAAGATGATGAATTTATCACTGCTATTCTCGATCATCGCTTTGCTAATAAAGCAGCGTGGTTTAAAACGCTAATGAGCCCGATCCTGCGCATCTATCTGAAAGCTAAATGGAGCAAGCTTGATTCAGTAGAAGCGATTCAGATTGAAGTGAAGAAGTATCTGAAAGATACATTGAATAAGACAACGGATGGCGTCACTTTTTCTGGTTTGGATAAGCTGGATAAAAACACGTCGTACTTATTCGTTTCTAACCACCGTGATATTGCGATGGACCCTGCGCTAGTAAACTATGGCTTGTACCAAAGTGGGCACCGTACGGTTCGTATTGCGATTGGTGACAACCTGCTGAAGAAGCCATGTGCGACAGAATTGATGCGACTCAACAAAAGCTTCATCGTTAAGCGCTCTGCTAAGGCGCCTAGAGAAATGATGAAAGCATTAGGGCAACTGTCGAGCTACATTAAACACTCGCTTGATACCGGTAATTCAATTTGGATTGCCCAAAAGGAAGGTCGTGCCAAAGATGGAAACGACTTTACTGATCCTGCGATTTTAAAAATGTTCCATGTTGAAGGCCGCAAGCAGAAGATCAGCTTTGGTGAATACACGCGTTCTTTGAAAATCGTTCCTGTCTCGATTGCCTATGAAAATGATCCATGTGACATTGCCAAAGCAAAAGAGCTGTACGAAAAAGCAGAAAATGGCCGTTATGAAAAAGGTGAATTTGAAGATATCGAAAGCATCATTCAGGGCATCATTGGTTATAAAGGTCGTGTGCATGTCGCGTTTGGTGATGTGATTGATCAAGAGTTTGAAACGCCAGAATCTCTTGCCGGTGAAATCGACCGCCAAATTCATAATAACTACAAGTTGTACCCAATCAACTTGTTAGCTGCTGGACGCGAAGATTCGAGCATCATCACAGAGGCGGTGAAGCGTCACCTCGCGGATAAATTGGAGCAGTTACCTGAAGGTGCAAGACCTTATTTGGTGGCGAGCTATGCCAACCCAGTGAACAATCAAGAGTAATATTCATCACTGAACTTGATGGATTATGAACGCCTTAAAGCCTCGGTTTTCCGGGGCTTTTTTTCGTCTACTTTTTAAGGAGCAACAGCCCCGCCAAGGGTTAAATTGCTAGGCCACTTGGTAATCTTGTTGCCACCTAAAAAGATATTCCCTTTCACCGTCATCGTGTCTGGAAATACTTGTAGCGCGGATCCTCCTATATAAAGGTTACCATCAACCACCAATCCTTCAGGAAGAGCAGAGATAGGAGTGCGAATAACACTTAAATCGCCTTTGACTCGAAGTTTAGCTGGGAGCGTTTTTAATGGTGTATCCGTCAAGTTCAGATAACCGCCGAGTTTGATGCCCCTAGGCCAGTTTTCGATCTTACTACCCAATAGATTCGCATAACCTTTTATCTTTGTACCTGAGCGAATGGTTTTGAGTGCGCTGTTGGTTGCTTCCAAACTGCCTCCAACATCAAGCCCCTTAGGCAGCTTTTTGATCGGGGTTTGCGAGATATTTAAGTTGCCTTTGACCACTAACCCAGAAGGTAATTGGGTGTAAGGTTTGTTTCGTAGATCAAGATTACCGTAATTATCGGTGTGACCAAACTTAGAGTAGTAATCTAGCTCATATGCGAAAGATGAGAAGCAGAGCAGCATCAAGGTAAGGAAAAGGGAAACAATACGCATAGCCAGAGACTTAGTTAAACATAGAGATCTTAAGTGCTCATCTTATACTTAAATAGACTCATTCTGCATACTTTGTTAACAGTTTTTGATTTTTAGCCCAAGAACTTCAAATTAGGGCTTTATCTGAAAGCATACACGCGCTCACGATGCCGAGTTGCTTCAGTGTGCAAGTTAGGGAATGATTAAGTGATTGATTATATAGTTTATTTAAAAGTAAATGTGAGAAAAATATCAGTAGAGATATGAAGAATATGAGGTTCTGCCAAGAACTGAACAAGCGTCCTTGTTAGTATCATGAGCGTCTGAGGGAGATTTTCATGAAGTTAAAAAGAGTGTTTATTTTTGCCGCTGGTGTTGTAGCAGTACTACTATCTGGGGCCGCTTTTGCTAAATCATACAGTACGCCAGAAAGCAAAGCGCTGGTGGTCGCTGACGGCAAGGTAGGTCAGCGTATCTGTTACTACGATGATAAAGCCTACACCACCGGAGCCGTGATTAATGTTGAGGGTGTATTACTGATGTGTACAGCTGAGAACGATTTTGAAACGAATGGTTCGTTAAAGTGGGTGGTATTCAAAAAAGATAAATAAACGCCAAAAAACGGTCTGTTTAATATTAGGATAACGGAAAAATAAAAAAGCGAGCACAGAGCTCGCTTTTTCCATTAACGCGCGAGTGAGCGAGTTTTTAATTCAAAGATAAGCTTTTCAGCACTTACTTCAAATTTGAATCGAGCCGTCGCTTGGTTTGACTCTTCTGTTATTTCAGAAACATTGTATTCAACATCAGCACATACTGATTTAGCGAGCTCAATGTATTTTTGTAGTTCAGACTCTAGCTCTGTTTTTGTCTGTGCGAAAACCGTTACGTCGGCAACTTCGTCACCTTCTTTGATGATGAAGCCAATCTCGCCTGCGCAGCCGCAAGCTTCACATACTTGGTTTTTTTCTAATTCGACACTCATAACGAATCCTCTTGTAAATACTAAGGGTATTCTATCAGGTATTTGATCTGTATCTACAAAAATGACGAGTTTTGAATAAAAAAAGAACAGAATAGGCGCTTGTTAAGTAAGGGTTAAAGATTGGATTACTAAATCATCAAGAACGTTAATGTGATATATATCAACATTTAAAATCAATTAACGAACATAGTGACGAGATTTCGCTCAGCCCAGTTGAACTAATGGACAATTTATAAGACTATTTCTTGATTGATTATTTTTAACAATTATCATTCTTGGTCTTTGAATAGTTTCGATGAATAATTGGCGCAAGGTTTTGATGAGACTAACTTTTCGCCTTATTTTGAGTAGCATGTATTGACAAAAACATAACTGCAAATTGCACATTACGCAGTGTAAAGACGTTATGATTTGGAACTTAACTTTATATTAAGTAGTCGCAGTACATATATCCAAACGGCCTTAATGCGCAGGTGTTAGCGGTTCAATTTTTAGGTTTCGCTTAACGAAGTGCCTTGGGCTAATTGGGTATAATGCTAAGAATGATTTCATTCTGGCCTCATTTAATAGTGAGTTAGATGGATTTACAAAGAGAAGAGCTTAAAATATGCCAAAGCGTAGTAAAGAAGATACCGAAATCACTATCCAAAAGATCATGGATGCCGTTGTTGATCAGCTACTAAGACTAGGTTACGACAAAATGTCGTACACGACTCTAAGTCAGCAGACAGGTATATCTCGTACCGGTATTAGCCATCACTTCCCTAAGAAAACGGACTTCACCGCCGCACTGGATGGCCGTATCTTTAAAATGTTTATTGAACACCTAGAGTTTGATAAAGGGCTAAGTGCATTTTCACAAAGTTGGATTAAAGCACTGGAAGATGCTGAGTTCCTCGCGATTTTACGACTGCTATTCCATCACATTGTCACGGCCGAAAATGCGCAAGAATTTGCTGCTAACGGTATTGACCGTTTATACAAAATGGTTGAAAGCCAGTTTGGCGCAGGTGGTGACAAAGAGCTCGAGTGGTTGATTGGTCGTTCATTGATCCAAATGAGTAAGTAATAGCAATTGAGAGCGCTAGATGAACACTTGTTTGCTGCTTTGGTTGTAAAGCCAAGGCAGAACACAGTAATTTTCTCGCCGCTCTTTTGAGCCCAAGATTCGATTAAATATCAAAGCAAAGGCCCGCAATATGATTATTGCGGGCCTTTGTCGTTTGGAAAGTAGAATAGACGGCTCAGAAGAGAGACACGCTAAGCGGCGGCGTGAACTTGAGGAAAGTCTAAAGTTGGATGTTTTCTCACGATGGAGCGGTAGCCATAAACGTGCTCAATGCGCTCTGGCGTCAGTGCATTCCATGGTGTGTCATCACAAACCAATTTTCCGTTATATAAAAGTACAAGTCGGTCTGCGTACTGGGAGGCTAAATTCAAGTCATGCAACACGACAACGACTGCGGCGTTCTGTGTTTTCGCGGCCTCACGAGCAATCTTTAACGTGTTGTGTTGGTGGGCGAGATCTAACGCAGAGGTTGGCTCATCAAGCATCAAGATTCGTTCCTCGCCAGATTGGTGTAGCTGTGTCATCACGCGTGCTAGATGTAATCGTTGCTTTTCGCCACCAGATAAAGATGGGTAGAGGCTTTCTGCCAAATGCAGTACATCGGTTTGTTTCATGTAATGTAAAGCTAACTTAGTGGTTTCTTTATTGGACAGCGATAGCGGAATCGCGCCTAATTCGACCACTTCTCTGGCTAAAAATGGGAAGGTCAACGTACTGTGCTGTGGAAGCATCGCAATGTGTTTTGCGCTTTTTTCAGGCTCCCAATCATGCTTTTGTTTACCGAAGTAGGCGATGTCATGATTTGAAGAGATTTCACCACACAGAAGCTTGAGCAAAGTACTTTTGCCCGCACCGTTGGGGCCGAGTAGGGCGGTCACTTCACCAGCTCGGATATCAATATTGATGTCATCGAGAACAATTCGCTTGCCAAATTTCATCGAAATGTTTTTACCCGATAAAACGATCTGGTTCATTACAAAATCTTCCCTTTCTGCTGGAACAATAAGTAGATGAAGAAGGGCGCACCGATCAAGGCGGTCACGATACCGACGGGTAATTCTGCTGGTGCCACGGCAATACGAGCAAACATATCAGCAGCGGTAAGAAGCAGCGCTCCCATGAGTGCAGAGATTGGCAGTAGCGTTCGATGGTCGGGGCCTGCTAGCATGCGTCCTAAGTGAGGAATCACGAGCCCGATAAAACCAATTGCACCACTAATACTCACCGTAATACCAACCCCCAATGCAGAGAGCAAAATAAGCTGTCGTTTGAGTTTTTGGACCGGAACTCCCAAGTGTCTTGCTTCGGACTCACCTAGCAACAGAGCATTCAGCGCCATCGATTTTTTCTGGAACCAGAATAATAGGACGACCAGCGTAACAGCGGATAGGCCTATCCCCGACCAATTTGCGCCAGCTAATGAGCCCATCGACCAAAGTGTTAGATCTCGTAGCATCTGATCATCAGCAATAAAGTTCATGTAACCGATCGCCGCTCCTGAAAGCGCGCTGATGGCGACCCCAGCTAACAACATAATCGTAACTGAGGTACCAAACTTACTTGTGCCGAGTTTATAAACGAGAATGGTCGTCAACGCACCACCTAGGAAAGCAAAAAGAGGCAGCGCAGCTAAGTTCATCAATTGAGGATAGTTTTGGCTAAACTCAGCAAATACAACAATAGCGAACGCACCGCCAAGTGCAGCACCAGCAGACACACCAATGATGCCGGGCTCGGCCAGCGGGTTACGGAATAAGCCCTGCATAACCACACCACAAATTGCCAAAATGGCGCCGATGAACATACACAAAATGGTGCGAGGTAATCGGATCTCGTTAATCACCAACTGAATGTGAGGAGCGAGATCAGAGCTGCTTCCTGTTAGGCTACGCAAACTGTCAGTGAAACTAATGCTCATTGGACCTACTGTAATAGAGGCGATAGCAATAAATGCTAAAAAGCCACTAAGCACGGATAACGTCGTTGAAAGGGAGATACGTCTTAACAACATGTCATGTCTCTATGGGTAAAGCAGCGCATTCAAACGCTCGGCTTCTGCAAGGCTTTTAAGACCCAAACCACCAACAAGGGCGTGACCGTCAATCGTGATGATATTTTTATTCATTCCCGCAGGTGTTGCGGCGAGAAGTGGCATTGCTTTTAAAATCGCATCGGCACCGCCCAGCGTTTCATAGCTGCGACCGCTAACGAGAATAACGTCAGGCTGCATCTCTACCATGGCTTCTGTGGATAAAGGTTTGTAAGAAGACAGATGGTCAGCAGCTGGGTTTTGTCCGCCTGCTAGCTGGATAATTGCATCGGGTGTGGTTTCTGATCCTGCAACGTTCGCAGGTCGACCTTCATGGATGAGTAGAAACAGTACTTTCTTTTTCTGAGCTTGAGCAGGTTGATTTGCATTGAGTGCTTGAACTTGTGCTTTCACATCTTGCTTTAAATCTTCCGCTTTAGCCTGGCGATTCATAAGGTTCGCAATTTGATCGATACGTTGGTAAAGGCCCTCAACGTTGGCATCGGTATTGACGATTTCTACATCTACCCCCGCCGCTTTTAATTGGTTCAATGCCGTTTTCGGTCCCATCTCAGCAGAGCCAATGACTTTTGTCGGACGTAAGGCGAGCAACCCTTCTGCTGAAAGGCGGCGATGGTAGCCTACTTTAGGCAGTTCCATGCCTTTTGGTAACTGACTGGTTACGTCGATAGCAACCAAGCTATCTTTGGCGTCGAGTTCAAGCAACAGTTCAGTGACGGCACTGCCTGCACTAACAACACGCTCTGATGATGGTGTTTCATTGGCAAAAAGTTGGCTACTCGCAAGTAGGGAAATGGCTGCCGTAACAACAGCATGAATGGTGGCACGTGTGTTCTTCATTTTGAAAGGATCTCTATCTTACTTATTTTTATGATGGCTCTTCAGTGAGTAACTGAGTTGCCTGAATTCCGTTTTCTTGTAAAAAACCGAGAAGTTGAACTAGCGACTGAATGTTCGCGGTTTTTTCTGCTCCAATCACAATCGGTTTATCGCTTGATTTACTCTCTTCTAGCAGCGCGAGAGTAAAGTTGTCCCAATCGATGTATGTCTTGCCGTTAATGGCCCAGTAAGGCTCGTCTTTGAGAATATTTACCGTGATGGATTGCTTATCGACATTTGCAACGGCCTGAGATTCTGTACTCGGTAAATTGACATCTAATGAATCGAGCTTGACCGCTGCAGTTAACATCAGGAAAACCATTACGATAAAGATGATGTCCAACAGCGGTGTTAAATCAGGAGTTAAGTCGTTACGAGTGTTGTCTTTTGGCGTTTTAATCATTGTGCTTCTGCCTCGACCTTTGCAGAAGAGCGCACTGCTAATGTTGAATTGTCTGGCGACACGTGTTGCAGAGAGATACCTTCAAGCCATAAGTTGACATAGTTTAATGTGTGTTCGAGTTTGGCGATCACACGATCCGCCCACAAACCAATGATTTGTGCTCCTGAAATCGCAGGAAGGGCGATAATAAGACCTGCTGCAGTAGTGCGCATGGCCAAACCTAGACCGTCTGCCAAATCATTCGGGGTGATATTCCCCGTTGAGACAGCGATGCCTTTGAACATCTCAATTAAGCCAAGTACCGTACCAAGCAAACCAATCAAAGGGCTAATGACGCCAATCAACGTCAGTAAGCGAAGGCCAGAATGCAGCTGATGACGTTTTTCTTGTAGCCAAATGCCTGCGGCATCTTCTCTTAGAGACTTTGAGAAAGAATGATGGGCAAGCAACATGGCAACGCCACGATAAAGGAGCGGTCGCTTATGCGACAATTCTTCTGCAAGCGTCTCAAGATCGTTTCCATTCGTTGGGTCTAACCCAATGAGTTTTTGGCGAATGGCTCGTTTCCCTACGCCAAGGCTAATCAAAACGTGGAATAACCGCTCGGTAATGATCATGACGGTGAGGGCTGAGCAAATGATCAAAGGCCATGTCATTAGGCCAAGTTGAGTTTGTAATTCTTGTAGTTGTTCCATTATCCATCCAACTTAAAACGAACAGGTACTTGTACTCGGTGAGCCACTTTTAGCCCGCCCGAAATATGTGGTGTAAATTGCCACTGTTTGATAGCACGAAGCGCTGAGGCGTCCAGCGATTCTGTGCCGGAAGACTCAATCAAAACCTGTTTAATTTGATTGCCATTTTCATCGAGCCATATTTCATATAAGGCTACGCCTTCGATACCGCGTCTTTGTGCAGATCTTGGGTAGCGAGGCTGAGTTGGTTGATTCACAAACGTAGGTTTGTCGACCAAAATAGGTTGAGACGTTGCCCCTTTGGATTGGCTCGCTGGCGCGGTTTGCTGAGCGACCATCTCTTTCTTCGCCGGTTCCGTTTTTTTCTTCGGTTTGGCTTCGGGCTGATTCTCTTGTTTTGTTACGGCTTTGGCTGGTTCCACCGTCTTAGGCTTAGATTGTTTAACCGGCTCTGTTTTTTTCTTCACTACCTTTTTCTTAACAGCGTCTTTCTTAACGACCTGTTTCTTTACGATCTTCTTTTCCGGCTCAGGCTGCTCCTGAGGATGCGGTTCTTTTGGTGGCGCCACATTTTCTGGCGTGGATGTTTCGACGGTAGGTGGTGGTGCCGATACAAGGTTTAAACTTACCGAACTTGCTGGATTTCCAGCAGGCATCGCGAACACTTTCGTTTCTTGAGAAACAAAAAGAAGTGCGGCATGGATGGCAAGGGAAGCACCTCCTGCAATGACATATCTTTGTACGTTCACGGAATATCTCGGGAAACTATGAAAACTTGAGCAGATTATTACTCACAACCGAAATAAGATCAATTATCAATTGCATTATCATTACGCTCAAATTATGATTCTTGCAGATTTTTAAAGACCAGCCTCTACCCCTTATATGGTGGGAGCTAAGCGAGTATATATGAGCGTCGATATCGATAAATTTGACGAATCAGTGTTGGGAAGCAATAGCCCTGACCCATTGCGATTTGCCTTTGTTAAGAAACATTCGGCACACGCTGGCGGAGCGAGCGTGCCTGTACCCCCACCTCAGCAGCAGGCGATTTTTTCAAGCGTTACCGCTAACTCGGTTAAAGCGACCAATAAACGTTGTCTTTATATTCACGTTCCATTTTGTCGCGTACGTTGCACCTTTTGTAACTTCTTTCAAAATGCTGCGAGCCGCGCACTGGTTGATGAGTACTTTGACGCAATGATGCAGGAGCTCAAGGAGAAAGCTGCATTGCCTTGGACACAAAACGGTATTTTCCATGCTGTGTATATCGGTGGTGGAACGCCAACGGATCTGTCTCCAGCACAGGTTCGCGTGTTAGGTCAGGTGGTTCATGATCACTTTCCTTTGGCTGCGGATTGTGAAATCACCTTAGAAGGTCGCATCAACCGTTTTTCTGATGAGCTATACCAAGGCGCTCTCGACGGTGGATTTAATCGTTTCTCTTTTGGTGTGCAAAGTTTTAATACACAAGTGCGTCGCAGCGCGAAACGATTAGATGATAGAGAAGATGTGCTAAAGCGAGTTAGCGAGATTGCCAACGAAGACAAAATTCCTGTCATTATCGATTTACTCTACGGCTTGCCTTATCAAACCAAAGAAGTGTTAGAGCAAGATTTAAATGATTTTCTCTCGACTGGCGCACACGGACTGGATTTGTATCAGTTGGTGGTTGGTGGGTCAGCTCCCATGCTCAACCTTGTAGAAAAAGGAAAAATCCCCCCACCAGCTACCACGCCAGAAAAAGCAGGCATGTATGAGCTCGGTGTGAACTTTATGGCCAAACACCATATGAAGCAACTGAGTGTGAACCATTGGGCAATCGATAACCGTGAACGTAGTTTATACAACAGTTTAGCCAAGACATATGCAGAGGTACTGCCAATTGGCTGTGGCGCTGGAGGTAATATCGGTGGTTACGGAATGATGCAACATCGCACATTGGCGACCTATATTAAAGCCATCAAAGAAGGGCAAAGCACCATCGCTATGATGATGAAGCAAAGCCCTCTAGAGCCACTATTTGCTGCACTCAAATCCGGGTTTGATCGCGGTATCGTTCAGGCAAACCAACTGCCATCGTTTATGGGGGAGGACACGTTCGGATTTTTAATGCCTCTATTTAAAGTGTGGCAGCAAAAAGGTTTAGTGGAACTGCATGAACGCAGCCTAGTTCTTACTCTTTCTGGTAGTTTCTGGGCCGTTTCGTTGGCTCAAGGTTGTATTCAGGTACTTACGTCAGAGACGAATGAAACCGTACCGAAAGTATCCAATAATTAATGAAAAAGTTGAACAAAGACGGAAAACATATGGAATCAATCAAACAACAAGTTGAAGCATTACTAGAGCAAGAACCGCAATTATTGCCAGCAGCGATGGCAGAACGTCTCGGCATTTCTGAATTTGAGGTTGTTGCGGCTTTGCCGCAGGAAATGGTGGCCATCGCTCCAGGAGCGCAAGCACAAAACATTCTAGAAGGTTTGGTTGGTTTCGGCCCGGTGACGACTATTGTTCACTCTTTTGGCTCTATTTTTGAAGTCAAAGCACCATTCCCAAAAGGAAAAGTGGCGCGTGGCTATTACAATTTAATGGGCAGAGAAGGTGAGCTACACGGTCACTTGAAGCTAGATAATGTTAAAAATGTAGCGTTGGTCAGCAAACCGTTTATGGGTAGAGAGAGTCACTATTTTGGCTTTTTCTCTGAGTGCGGAAGCAATATTTTCAAAGTTTATTTAGGCCGTAACGAAAAGCGCGAGCTACTTGAAGATCAAGTCACCGCATTCCGCGCCCTACAAGCCGAATTGAAAAAGTAATCACAAACATAATCGAGGCTCAACTCGAATACTAATTAGTAAAGTCAGGTATCAATATGGATCAACAAGTTAAACAAGAGCGTTTGCAAGGTCGTTTAGGGCCAGAGATCAAAGAGTTTCGTCAGGAGCGTCGTACGCTTCAGCTTGCAACTGTCGATGCAGAAGGTCGCCCTAATGTAAGCTACGCGCCTTATGTCCAAAATCAGGAAGGCTACTTCGTACTCATTTCTAAAATCGCTCGTCATGCTCGTAACCTTCTAGAAAATTCAAACGTTTCTTTGATGATGATCGAAGATGAAGAATCTTCAAAGCAGTTGTTTGCTCGTAAGCGCTTAACTTTTGATGCGGTAGCAAATGTGGTTGAGCGAGACACAGAGATGTGGCAACAAGTTGTTGGACAAATGAAAGAGCGTTTTGGTGAGATTATTGATGGTCTCAGCCAACTAGAGGATTTCGTGTTGTTTAACTTGAAGCCAGAATCGGGACTGTTTGTTAAAGGCTTTGGTCAAGCGTATCAAGTCTCTGGCGACGATTTAGTAGATTTTGTTCACCTTCAAGAAGGTCACAAGAAAATCGAAAGTGCTTGATTGTAAACCAGTCATGTAAATATCGAACATTCGGAATAATGAACGCATAAAGGGAGTTAGGTTATACTGGCTCCCTTTTTTATATTGGAACAAAAGCATGAAGCCTGTGAGCAAGGAATTGAGCGAGATTTGCTATCCCTTTATTTACGAGGACAGTCCGGTTTGTGACTTTGAAATCACGGCAGATGAACTTTGTAGTCGTATTGGTTTAGTTCTCGCGATGGATCTGGACGAGTTTAGCCGCGATATACTGACAAGAATGCAGCCTAATGTTTATCACCTAAATGGTTCGGTTCGCGGAAAGCTAGCGATTACAGAAGCGGAAGTTGAAGAGCTAAAGGCAGATTATGAATTACTTAAGCAACGCATTGATGGTGGATTCAAAGGTTTCGTTCTACCTGGAGGGCACCCAGCATCCAGTCAATTGCATTTGTGCCGTTGCCAAGCTAAAAAAACGGTACGAGCATTAGTTGCGATCGAACATGCAGGTAAGAAACAACCTGCCCTTATTCTATTTCGTTACGCGAACTTATTGGCGAATGTACTTTATAGCTTGGCTTCTTATATTAATCACATCAATCAAGTCGAAGAGACAGAGTTTGTATCTCGTAGTTACTCGATGCCAAAGAAGTGACCTGAGAAACTAGCAGCTGCGAACATCAAAGCTTCTGCGCGAAAAAATGGCCGCAAAACACCATATTCGACACACCATGTTCGACAATTTGCTTTTTGGCTGTTTAGTTAAGAGTTAAGAGTTAAGAGTTAAGAAGCCATAGCTTTGGCTTCTAGTTCTTTTGCACCGCGCAGCATGGCTTCAATCAGCTCACCAGCATTGAACTTCTCAAGCGCCTCGTGTGCGCCAACTTGGTGAGCTCTGTCTACACAGATTTCGCTCGATAACGACGTATGCAAAATGCGGTATGAGTGATTAAGAGCGGAGTCATTTTGTACTTCGAATGCTAGCTCGTAGCCGTCAAGCCCTGGCATCTCAATATCACTGACCAAAATATCGATTGGTCGATGAGCCTCAGCCTCGCTTTTCATCAGCTCTAATGCGTCTAAACCATTTTTACAAATTTGGTATCCGATATTGATACTATCAAGAGCATCACACAGCTGTTTACGAGCGATGGAAGAGTCATCCACCAAAAGAATGCTTAATGCTTTTAGGCGCTCACGTTCAACATCTGTCAGCATCGGGATCTTTGAGTTTTCGTATTGCGGATAAATTTTGGAAAGTAGCAGTTCTACATCCAGCATCTGAACCGTTTTGTCTTCGTAGCGAGTAATACCTGTTACGAAAATATTTTTCCCAGCGCTCGCTGGTGGGGTTTCAATGGCTTTCCAATCGCATTCAATGATCTTCTCAATACTACGAACCATAAAGGCGACCACGGTTCGCAAACAGTCTGTCACGATCAAGTAGCAATTCTTGTATTCTTCTTCACTGATAGGACGAAAGCCGACAGCCGCTGACATGTCGATCACAGGCACTGTTAAGTTACGTATTGTAACGGTGCCAATGACGTGATGATGCGAGTAAGGGATCTTCGTGGTTGGCATATACGGAACGATTTCACGGACTTTTAGCGTGCCTATCGCGAAACTCTGTTGCAGGGTGAGTTTGAACATCAACATGCCCTGAGATTGATTCGCTTTACTAACGACTTTTGCCATGAAATAACCTTATAAATACCACCGAATTGTGTCTAATCTAATCTTATCAGACGAAGGCTTCAACCATCGGAGAGACAAATGTGAGCTTTTTAGACAATCTCTTAAAGAATAGTGATTAACTGAGCAAAACTTGGTTGTATTTTAATCTTGTTATGCCGGAAGTTTGATAGTCCCATGTATTTGAACCTTGAAGCCGCCTAGGTATAAACAAGAAATGTTTGGCGTGTTAAAAGGGATTGGGTACACTTGCGCGACCAGAATAGTGAGAGATAGATCAATGGCAAATACAGCAGCCGCATTACATATTCTTGTGAAGCACAAAGAGCAAGCAGAAGACATTATCAAGCAACTGAAAAAAGGCGCAAAGTTTCAGACACTAGCGAAGAAGTATTCCACTTGCCCGTCAGGCAAGCGCGGTGGTGATCTTGGTGAGTTCCGCCGTGGTCAAATGGTACCTCAGTTCGACAAAGTGTGCTTTTCTGGCGAGGTTCTGACGCCACATTTAGTTAAAACCAAGTTCGGTTGGCATGTTGTAAAGGTGCTTTATCGTATTCCCTAAACTTTGGTAAAATCCCCAACGCTAATAGCAACAAGGGGTTACTAATAATTAGGGTATAAGAAATGACCAAGATAGCGTACAGTTACACACGTTTATCGACGGAAAAGCAAATTAAAGGACACGGATTCACTCGCCAACGCGAAGCAATCGAAAAAGTATGTTGCCAACACGGATGGCAGCTTTCAGACCAAACCTTCAATGACCTCGGTGTTAGTGCTTGGAAAGGTGCTAACGCTACCACAGGTGCACTTTCTCAGTTTATCGACCTTGCGAAGAAAGGGGCTATCAGACCCAACTCAGTGTTAATAGTTGAGTCTGTAGATAGGCTGTCTCGTCAACAAGTCGATAAGTCATTACGTTTAATGCTGGAGCTATTGGAAGTCGGCGTGAGTATATTCACATTGTCTGACAGTAAGCTCTACACTACAAACTCTGACAGCGTAATGCTCGACCTAATGATGTGGCTTATGACCGCTCAGCGAGCACATGAAGAAAGTGAGATAAAATCTCTGCGTGTGCGTGCTGCAAAGAAGAAGAACAAAGAGCTTATACGTAAGGGGATAATCGTAACGCGTAAATGCCCCGAGTGGCTTACTGTAAGTGACGACAAGTCTTGTTTCTTAGTCAATAACGAAAGGGCAGAGATAGTTCGTAAGATATTTACATGGTACAGCCAAGGTTTTAGTACAAAGCCCATAGCGCTAAAACTCAATGAGCTTGGCATCCCTTACTGGGGGAGATCATCTACATGGTCGTATAGACATATCCGCTCACTTCTCAAACACCGAGGTGTTATTGGTGAAATTCAACTACTAAAACGCATTGATGGAAGGGATGTCGCTGATGGTGACCCTGTCGAGGACTATTACCCTGCAATTATTGATAGAGGGCTATGGGCGACTTGCCAACAGATTAAGTCGAGTAAGACAACTGCTAAGGGAAGAGTCGTCGAGCGCGGTATGGCAAACCTTTTTCGAGGTCTTCTTAAGTGTGAATGTGGCAGTGGTTTAGCCATAAACTCTTCAACAGTGAAAGGCAGAACGTATCGTTTCTTAAGATGCTCTCAGCTGAAGACGACGGGTTGTCAGGCTAAGAACTGGCACTACGAAAAAACAGAACGAATTTTACTTATTGCCTTGCGTCGTTTTTTGAGCTCCTTCAATGAAGAAGGTCATGAGTCGGCTGTGAAAGAAGCGGAGACAAAGTGCGCGTTGCTCCGTGAAGAGTTGATGGAGAAGCAACGCCAAGCTACTAAATTGCTGGAAATGCTATTGGAAAAAGATAGTGACCTTATGAGGGAGCGCTTTGATAGTATTGAAACACAAGTTAACTCTCTTAAAGATGCACTTAAGTTAGCAGATGAACGAGCTGAAGCTCTATCCTATGAAAAAGACATAGCGTTTGACAAAGTTGATAAACTGCAAAGTGTACTTGAAGAGATTGCTAATGATGACGATGCACGGCACAAAGCCAACGGGTTGCTTCGTCGTATGCTTGATACCATTACATTAGGTGCTGCACCAAATCCACGGTCTAGTGTATTTAAAGAATTTTCAGACAAAGAGTATCAAGGTCTGATGCTTATCAAGCGCAGAGATGGTCACGAGATAAAAGTTGAAGTTCTAAATGACTACAAGATGGCTATCGCTTGGGACGGTGATGATTTCACGGTCATTGAGTGTATGCCAATCCAACAATTTAAGAGCCAAACAAATCCTCAAAACGTTATTGCTATAAGTGGACAGTCTATAGACTTGTTGAATGACGACGGCTGGGTAAGCAGCTTTTAAACCCAAACAATTTTATGTGTAAATTTTGAGCGCGTATTAATATCTTTAGTATGCGCTCATTCCCCCCCATACCCCCCTCTTATCTACCAGTTATACTAATTCAGTTTCCCCATACGCTGTCTCGTAACTTAGTCGAGGCTCTCATCCAGTTTCTACTTGCTGTTTTTGCTTTTTATAAAAGTATTAAGTCTCAGGTAAGAGGTTAGTTCAAGATTTGTACAGGAATAATGATAAAGTGCTATATTATTCACTCTGTCGAATATAGGGAATGAGTCTATGAATGGACAATTAGCACTTCCGTCAGTACCACTAAAGCACCAAACAGAGGCGAATGGCTTTGAAATGGGAGTCATGAGTGACGGAACTCCATACCTCACTGCCAGTGGGTTGGCGTATATTTGTGGGACTGCGAGAAGTAACATCATCACACTTGTTAATGATTGGCAGAATCAGAGGTTGCACCCAAGAGGCAGGATTATTAGCCAAATCATAGAGCGTAATGGTGGCAATCCATCAAAGGACTTACATATACCGATTAAGGTTAGAGGGAAGACGCACCATGCTGTGCCTCATGATATATGTATGGCAGTCCTTGAATACTATGCTTTTGAAAGCCGTTCAGAAGCAGATGTTGCTAGAGACAACTTTCGTAATTTGGCGTCTCAATCGCTAAAAGAGTTTATTTACAAGAGAACTGGATACAAGGGAACTGGGGCGTTACCAAGGCATTTGGAAAGGTACACCAAAAATCGCGCTAAAATCCCCTACACACACTTTTCAATGTTAAATGAGATTACGCTTAATCTCATAGCTCCGCTTGAGGAGGCTGGCTACACTCTCCCAGAAAGCTTAGTACCGGACATATCTGAAGGTAGATTGTTTTGCGACTGGTTGAGAAAGAACAGAGGTGTTGAACCTAAAGAATTTCCAGACTATGAACATGAGTATCCAGACGGGCGGGTCGTTCAGGCGAGACTTTACCCAACTGAATATCTGGAAGATTTTAGGCGACATTTTCATGAGGTATGGCTCAACGAAAAAGCAGCTAAATATTTTGGTGACAGAGACACCGTGGCTTTAGAGTTTGTCTCAAATTTGGCTTTACCAGCGCCTAGATAGAGATAGTTTTGAGTGAAGAGATGTACTAGTAGCTTCTCTTTACTCTTTTACTTTATCTAAACCTTTCGCTTAGCAATTTTTAAGCATAATAAGTTAAAACTTAATCTGAGAATTTTCCAACTTTCTTCTGTAGGCAGTGCAGCACATAAGTGTTTTTCTATACAGGACTTCCGCAGGCTATCATACGCCTATTTCGGATGACTCCTTGTTTGTGTGTTATAGGTCATGCCCAAATGCATACACTCTAACGTTGTTATTTTTGTGTGCTTTAGGTGTTGACTTGTCGATATACATACAATAAGTTAAGCATACATCAACCTAAAGCACTCGTTCGAGGTATGACAATGACAACTCAATCCAATGACAGCAACTCAATGGTCTTTGCTTATGTCCGTGTGTCGACTAAGGAGCAGAATGTGGACAGCCAATTGAGTGACATCTCAAAGTTTTACCCTGATGCGGAGATTACGACAGAGAAAGTGTCGGGTACTGTGCCAGCTAAAGAGAGGGCAGGGCTATCGGTTCTTCTTGGTAAGCTACGTAAAGGAGATACTCTAGTCGTATGGTGGGTTGACCGTTTAGGGCGTGACTATCGAGACGCTGAATCGACTATACGTGAGCTTCTCGACAGGGGCGTGTGTATTAAGACTATCAACCAAGGTCTGACGTTCTCATACTCAAACAAAGATGATGACATGCAGAACATGGTCACTGACATCCAGATTACCATGCTCACGGCTATGGCTGCGGCAGAGCGTAAGAATCGCTTAGCGTCGGCTGAGGCTGGAAGACAAGCGCTTAAAGCTAACCCTGCGAAGTGGGCTGAGAAGTTCCAAGGACGCAAAGCTAATACCAAGCAGCATCAGCGTATCATTGAGTTGTTACTTGAGGGAAAGTCTATCCGTGGTGTCGCTCAGGAGCTTGGCTGTAATGCAAGTACCGTACAGAGAGTGAAGAAGAAGGCGATTGAAGCTGGCACCGTGTTCTAAGTGTCGGCTGATTGAACAATAAGTGCTCACTTAGCAAGCTCTTGCGTGACCATATTCAAGTTATTGCATTCACTAGTGACTACACATAACACAACCAAGTTGAGTTTCGGTATCTTTAGCTCACCTTAAGCACAAAGGAGCATTGATATGAACGACGTCTTAACTATTAAAGCCTCTAATCATCTTGATACTCAAACGCTGCTTACAACGCAAGACTCGCAGCTGCACCAAGAGGTGTGGGGGAACGTTAAAGCGTTAGTAGAGCTTGGTGTCTTTGAGGACGCTACAAATGGCATTGAGAATGTCTTAGCGCCTTACATGGCAGAGCTTAACGCCGAGCTTATCTAGGTCACTTGGGCGGGTGCAACGCCTGCCCTTGTCTGTTTTAGTTAGGTCAAACCATCGAGGTATCAACGCTCTCATCCCCTGCCTTTACGCTCTCTTTGAGTCTCAACGCAATGCCAATCGAATTACGACTGCCTATAGGGCGCAGCCCGATACGGTGAGGTTAGAAGCTGGTTTAACTAGGGAATGTCACACTAAAAGGGATGTAAGTGTTATTTAGATGTAAAGACGCTAAGTGACTGAAATTAAATTATTTCCCCTTTTTTGTGTTAATAATCTGTAATTACGACTGCCTATAAGAACAAACCCAATGCGGACTGTAGCCGCCAAACCACAGCAAGAAGTCACACATCAGAGTCACGCACTGAGTGGGCTTCAAGGCCATCACCTCGTAACCTCTCGGCTTCATAGAGAGTGAGTCTTAATGCCTTGGGCAAGCAGAGAGACAAAGAGCAATACATGCACCAGACGCAAAGCTTAAGAGTTCTCTTTAAGGGAAGCTTTAAGCTTGTAAGACGTGCTGGTGTAGGGCGTGGATACTTAAAGTCTGTCTTAAAGACGTGATTGTAGTTATTAACAATAACAATCACTTACTTAAAGCTAACTCTAAGCTTAACTTGAAGTAGCTCTCATAGATACTTTAAGCTCTGCGTCTTCTATCTATCACCTCATATCATTCCTTTCAGCCCGCTTTTAGTGGGAGTGTCATGACAACGGTAATCAATCATTTCAAATCCCCCACTGGAGAGTTCCTAGTAGCGTTTAGCTTGTCTTTAAGGTTCTTCTTTGAGCTAGCTATGGTTCTCTCTTTATGTTTTCTCTTTATATAGGTGCGGAAACTAAATAAACCATGAAATACATAAACTTAATGACATTTGACGATGAAACATGGCTTGACGTTGAAGGATATGAACTACCCGACTTTGCAAGTGATGACACTACAACGACATCTAGAAGCGCGACAGGACGACCAGCCAAAAGAGTATCGATACAATTGCCCCAAATGAATACGGACAAACCACCAGCTTGGCTTGATGATGTCGTCTCTGGTGTACTCAACTGCTACTTAGAGAGGAAGAGTACAAAAGGAAGTAGCGGCAAGAAGGCTTACGTGGATAAGTACAAGTTGATGGCCTTGCTACAGCAACATTCACGAGTGTACACGTCAAAGTCAATTCAAGAGCTACTTGGTGTCAAGGAAAGGCAGGCTCAGAAGTATATGGAAGTGCTTTCAACATTAAGCATCTTTGTTAACTCTAAGAATGAGGTGGTCAATCTATCTCAAGCTGCCTGATTGGCTCTCATCACTCCACAATTCACAAAAGGCCACCACAAGGTCTACTTCACTTCAAACCCAACGCTTAACCGCAAAGCCATGCTGTCAGCTAGTCACTACGAGTCTTTCGTTGGTGTAGTTGGCTATGTGGGGCTTTCGGTGTGGCTTTACGATTAAGGACTCAATATGAATACACAACTTCAAACGACACATCTATTACACAACGCTCAGCACCCACTAAGTATCTATTGCGATGGTTCAGCACCAGACAATCAGCACGGGTGTCTTCAAGGGGGTGTTGGTATCGCGGTTTACGACGCTCTTGGTCAATGCGCCTATGAGTACTCATCCTCGGTTCGCAGGACTGGCGGTGTCACCAGCCAAAGGGCTGAGCTTCTGGCTCTCATCATTGCCTTACTTGTAGCAGGTGAGGGGGATAATGTCTTTAGTGACAGTCAGTACTGTGTGCGGGGCTTCAATGAATGGCTTGATAGCTGGAGGCGTAACGCTTGGCGCAACTCAAGCAAGAAGCCTGTCGCTAATCAGGACTTATGGATGCTGATAGATGAGCTTAAAGCTATTCGCCCATATGTTACTGTCGAGCACATAGCTGGACATTCAGGTATCAAAGGCAATGAACATTCAGACCGCTTAGCCCGTAAGGCTGTGAGCAACAGTCAAATGCTTTTATAAAATAGGTATGTAGAAGGCGCACAGCGACATGCAGCGCTTTCTATTTTTCTATATCCTTAACCCTTTTGAGGTTACAGGTTTTTCTCACAAAGTTTCAATAAGTTTTTGACGTTGATATAAACAACTGTACCAATACTGTGTGAGTTGGAAAGCAAGAATATTCATATAGGTACTTAGATATTTTCCATGATGTTTCTTAGTTTATTTCTTAATTCATATACGCTGTATGGAGGGGTTCGCCGATGAAGCATAGCGTGACAATTTGGACATACCGGTACTAAGTCTTTCACTGGATCTACCTTATATTTCTTACCTATCTCACTCATAGGAGTAATATGATGTACATGGATAAAATCTTCACCGATTGAGCCATAAGTATTCTTAAAATTAATGTCACAAACCTTACAAGAAAGACCATGATGGGCGATACAAGCTGCTCTAGCTTTGGGGTTTCGCTCAAAGCGATTTACTTTAACCTGCATAGTTGCTCCTTCAAAGTAAGATTCCAACTGTTCAGGGTAAAGCTCCCTAGTTAACACTACTTGTTCTATAAACTTTGCGTATTTCTTCAGAGCCTTAAAGCAATCGTTAGCTTCGTTGTCTGACAGTTTAGAGTAAAGGTAGAGCTTAAAGTCGAAAATAACGCCTACATCGAGTTCATAAATATCAACAACGACATTTTGTCTGAAGCAGTTATTAACGTCCTGAAGTCTCTTTACATACATCTGAGCGTCTTCATTTGTTAGTTTGATACGATTGCTATGAGTCAGATACTTGATGAACTCATCACAGAAAGGTATGTGGAGTTTGTCTGTTATTTTTTCCATCTTTATACTTGTAATCTCTCAATGTAAAGAGGCTTAGCCTCTGAGGGGATATCTATTTCACTTTCAACAATGAATCAATCGATTTAAGAGTGTTAATGATGTCACTAGTATTTTGCTCAACGTTAAACTCCTTTTCATCCCTGTAATCCCATTTGGCGTTAATTATAGATTTGTAGACCTCGACTTGGGTACTGACCTTTTCATATTGCCTGTTAGAAATAATACATTGAAGTCCATGTATAGCATTTATGTCTAAGTAGACATTATGGGGTTTATGTAGAGCCTTTGATATATTGTGCTTAACTGGAATAACAACATTGTTGTACTCTTTTCTTGTATCGCGCCATAGATTGAACCTATGCGAAAGAAGACCACCGACCAATACACCAATTAAGCCACTAGAGATTGCTGTTAGAACTTGACTCACTGCATACCCTCACTTTCTAAAACGATTAATAGGTTCTCATTTATATGATTTATTAACAATTAGTTATAAGTGATGATTGTCATACAATGTCATTTAGACTAGAGAACTAGTACCCGTAGTCTATCATTTTTAGCTCAACCCCGTGTTTGTTGAACAATTATACTTAAGAACATAACTCGCTTTGTTTTCTTGTAACGAGTGTATTCAACGATGAACAACTTTGGGTAATTGACTCAAGTATTAAGGTGCTTTACAGAACATAAGGCTTGGTATCTACCTAAACATTGTCAGATGAAACCCACAAGCCTTAAATATCATCTGTACGGCCTCTTTTCGCCAATCACTACCATTATGACATGGCAGATACATTCTGATCTGCCATGCTCAACCAAACGCTAATCTTTCCAAACTAGAAACTCATTTATATGTAGTTAACTTGGCTTTTCTCATAAGTCGTTATCCTATTTGAAGCTTTGTATGAGAATACGTTTGCTGGTTGTATCAGTTATCCATGCTATTCCTTGCTGGAGAACTCTGGTTCATGTTCGGGCGCTTGCTCAATGACAGCCTCAGCGTGTATTAGATGAGCCTTGGGTGATCACTTGGCTATCGGCGAACATCAGTAAGTTTCAAATCTTACGCTTTGCCTTGCTGATTGGTTGTGCGGGGTGGGCGTTAATGCGCGATCCTTACACCATCCACTTTACTCGCCTTGAATTGCGTTTGGTGCCGACGCCGTTGGTCGAGATCTGCTTGCTCCTGTAGGCGGCGGTATGATGTCGACGATCAAAATGGGCATCATCGCAACGTTCCTAAGTTTGGTGATTAGTTTGCTGCTCGGCTTCGTGACTCGTTATAGCCGAGGCTTAATTGAGATCACCAAAGGTGTGCCATACATTGTGGCGGGTCTGCTGACCGCTGGTCTAACGGGGATGAACCCAAACAGTGCCTTGATTGCGATTGTTATGGTGTCGTGGGCACCATTAGCGGCGCCCTGCGCGAGCTTGTTAATGGAAGCCAAAGCGCAGCCTTATACGCATCTTGCGCCCATTTGGGGAACCAGTCAGTGGCGAGTACTCCGTTACTACTTGTTGCCTTATGTGCTGCCGCCATTGATTCGTCACGCGTTTCTGCGTTTGCCGTACATTACGATCAGCCTGACTTCTCTGAGTTTTATCGGACTAGGCGTTAAGCCGCCAGAACCCGAGCGGGGTTTATTGATTGCAGAGAATCTGCCTTACATAGAGCGCTCGCCATTAGGTGTCTTGCTGCCAATCTCAGGCTTAGTTTTGATGGCAATTGCGGTGAATTTGATTTTTGATGACAAGTGACGAGCAGCGATAAAGCGAAGTGAGCGTCCATATCCAGATGTAATCAGTAATTTGGTAATTTAGAAAACAAAAGGATGTGTTTTCTGCCAGAAAGTACACAGTAAGGTCTATGTATATTGGAAGCACCTATAGATTAACGAGTATAAAAGTGACGCGAACTCAGGTGTTTAGGTAGTGTTACTCTTTATAAACACGTAATCCTTTATCCGTTAATTCTTGTGTGACCACTTCTGATAGGTTTCGATCGGTAATAATTCCGTCCAATTGCTCGATGTCTAATGCATGAAAGCTCGCTATCTGACCGTATTTAGTTGAGTCTGAGATCAGATAGTTGGTTTGTGCCGCCTTGATGATCGCTTTTTTTACGAGAACTTTATTTTCATTAGGTGTTGATAAGCCCTTCAAGCTCCAAGAAGAAGTCGAAATAAAGGCGATATCAATATTTAGCCCGTTCAAGAACTCTGCGACTTTTCCACCAATGGTAGATTGGTTTTCGCGGTCAATTTTTCCTCCTGTGTGGTAAAGCTCACATTCACTGTGCGTCATAAGGAAAGCAGCAATAGAGAAGTCATTGGTGATCACTAAAAGATCATTACGATTTGCTATTTGATGGGCGATTTCTAGAGAGGTTGTTCCCGCATCCAAGTAAATAGTAGCGTCTTGGCCAATTAACGTAGCCGCCAGCTTACCAATTTGAATCTTTTCATCCGCTTGTTGCTCGACCTTCGCATCATGGGAAAGTTCTGAATGTAGAGCTTGAGCGAGTTGCACTCCACCAGAAACAGAAACGACTTTACCTGAGGATTCAAGCTTCACGATATCACGACGAATGGTCATATGTGATACGCCAAGGTGGTCGGTTAAATCTGAAATGCTTAACACTTCTTGATGTGATAACAGGGATAATATGGTTCTTTGACGTTCTGCTGGGATCATAATTTCACTTCTATATTCTTGTTTTTCAGTATCCTACCAATCTTTTTATTTTTTGTGAATATCTGTGAATTATGTTCTCAACGTTGTAAGAACAGCCTTCGCTTGTGTTAACTGCTCGGAATGTCTCTTCCCATAAAGAGGTATATATCACGACATTGTTAATTTATGTGAAAAAATGTGATTCAAAGCGAAGTCTTAGTATTAGTCTTCACATATAATCACATCAACCAAACAAGAATTAACAAAGTTTAATAGACCAGAAGGCATTGTTTTTATGAGTGAAGTTCAATCTGTAGGTGTTATCGGTTTAGGCTCTATGGGAATGGGCGCCGCAAAGTCATGTGTGCGTGCAGGCCTAGATGTATATGGTTGCGATTTAAATTCTCAAGCGCTTGAAGAGCTAGGTTCATTCGGTGCAAAAGCTGTTTCTACAAATGCAGTTGAGTTTGCAGATAAGCTTGATTCGGTTCTAGTTCTTGTTGTGAACGCAGCTCAAGTTAACACGGTCTTGTTCAAAACCGGTCTTGCTACAGCGCTTAAGCCGAATACGCCAGTAATGGTTTCAGCAACCATCTCAGCAGAAGACGCAAAACAAATTGAAGCGAAATTGGCAGAACACAACCTTGTGATGCTTGATGCACCGGTATCTGGTGGTGCTGCAAAAGCAGAATCAGGTGAGATGACTATTATGGCGTCGGGAGCGCAAAGCACATTTGATGCACTTGAACCAGTACTCAACGCAACGGCAGCTAAGGTCTACAACATCGGTGAAGCGATTGGCCTAGGCGCAACTGTGAAGATTATCCACCAATTGCTAGCAGGTGTTCATATCGCAGCTGGTGCTGAAGCAATGGCATTAGCGGCACGTGCAAACATTCCTCTTGACCTGATGTACGACGTGGTGACGAATGCAGCGGGTAACTCTTGGATGTTTGAGAACCGCATGAAGCATGTAGTTGATGGTGACTACTCCCCTAAATCTATGGTCGACATCTTTGTGAAAGATCTAAACCTCGTATCGGACACAGCAAAAGATCTCAAATTTCCACTTCCTCTATCAAGCACAGCACTAAACATGTTTTTGAGTGCAAGCAATGCTGGTTTTGGCCAGGAAGACGACAGTGCCGTTATCAAGATTTTTGATGGTATTGAGCTTCCAGGTGTAGAAAACAAACAGAAGTAAGCGCACGTAAAACGGAGAAAAAATGATGTTATTAGGCGTTATCGCAGACGACTTTACTGGCGCAACAGACATCGCAGGTTTTCTTGTAGAAAACGGCATGCGCACAGTTCAGCTTAACGGTATTCCAAAAGAAGAGATTGATGTAAACGCAGATGCGGTCGTGATCAGTCTTAAATCTCGCTCCTGTCCTGTAGATGAGGCAATCGAGGATTCAGTAGCTGCGCTTAAGTGGCTGCAAGCAAATGGCTGTCAGCAGTTTTACTTCAAGTACTGCTCAACGTTTGACAGCACAGCAGAAGGTAACATTGGTCCTGTAACGGATGCACTGCTTGCAGAGCTAGGTGAAGCGTTCACCATTGTATGCCCATCATTACCAGTGAATGGTCGCACAGTTTACAACGGCCATCTATTTGTATTCCAAGACTTGCTAAGCGACTCAGGTATGCGTAATCACCCTGTGACACCAATGACTGATTCAAGCCTAGTTCGTATGATGGATGCTCAATCTCAAGGCAAATCTGGCCTGGTGAACTTCCAAATAATTGAACAAGGTCCAAAAGCGGTAATTGAGCGCTTTGAAGAGCTAAAAGTACAAGGCAACCGCTATGCAGTGGTTGATGCATTCAATGCAGAGCATCTTGTCACACTTGGCCAAGCGGCGAAGTCTCTAAAACTGGTAACTGGTGGTTCTGGTTTGGCTGCGGGTATTGCTAAGAACTGGATAGAGAACCTTGAAGATCAAAGTGATGCGAAGCAAGAGGGGAACCCTAAAAAGGCACCAACCGTTGTGTTATCTGGATCTTGTTCTGTCATGACCAACCAACAGGTCGCTGTTTACAAAGAAAAAGCGCCACACTTTGCTATTGATGTGAAGGCGTGTCTGACGGAAGAAGATTACTCAAATCAAGTGTTTGATTGGGTCATGACCAACATCGAAAGCGAGTTCGCACCACTGGTTTACGCAACCGCAGATGCAGCGGCGTTAAAAGCGATTCAACAAGAGTTTGGCGCGCATGCTTCAAGTCACGCGGTTGAACAATTCTTTAGCCAACTTGCAATCAAACTTCAGCAGCACGGTGTGAAAAATTTCATCGTTGCGGGTGGGGAAACCTCAGGGGTTGTAACCCAAAGCCTAGCCGTAAAAGGTTTTCATATCGGTCCTCAAATCGCACCAGGTGTACCTTGGGTGAAGTCACTTGAAGGCGAGCTTTCTTTGGCTCTGAAATCGGGCAACTTCGGCGATGAACACTTCTTTGCCAAAGCACAGTCGTTTTTTGAATAGGTGAGGTTGTGATGAATAAAGAATTGATGACAGAACAACAACTGCGAGAGCAAATGGTCACTATGGCGCGCTCTATGTTTGAACGTGGCTATGCGACTGGCGGCGCTGGCAACCTTTCTCTAAAACTGCATAATGGACACTTTCTGGCAACGCCAACTGGTTCTTCGTTCGGCCGCTTGATTGCTGAAGAGCTTTCGGTTGTGGATATTGATGGCAACCATATCTCTGGTGAAAAGCCATCAAAAGAAGTGGCTTTTCATCTGGCGATTTATCGAAATAACTCAAAGTGTAATGCGATTGTGCATCTGCATTCTACTTACTTGACGGCGCTTTCTTGTCTTGAAGGTTTAGATCGCGAGAATGCCATCAAAGCTTTCACACCTTACTTTGTAATGCGCATTGGCGAACTGCCAGTGATTCCGTACCTGCGCCCGGGCGACCCTCAGATTGCTGAAGAACTTGCGCAGCGGGCTAGTGACTACCGAGCTTTCCTCCTGGCGAACCATGGTCCAGTGATCACGGGTACGGACTTTGAAGATGCAGTGGATAACGCAGAAGAGCTAGAAGAGACAGCGAAGCTAGCGTTCATTCTTAAAGACAGCAACATCCGCTACTTAACGGATACTGAGATTCAAGACCTAAAAGGGAGAGGTAAGTAATGGCTAAATTCGCGGCAAATCTGACAATGTTATTCACAGAAGTTCCTTTTCTAGATCGTTTCGAAAAAGCACACCAAGCGGGCTTCAAAGCGGTGGAATACCTTTTCCCATACGCATTCGAAGCGCAAAAACTAGCAAGCAAGATACAGCAGTTTGGTTTTGAGCAAGCGTTATTCAACATGCCTCCAGGTGATTGGGATGCAGGTGAACGAGGTTTTGCAGCTATTCCGGGGCGTGAGGATGAATTTAAAACGAGCGTCGAGACTGCTCTGATGTACGCCAAGGCACTGAACTGTAAAAAGGTTCACGCTATGTCTGGCATTGTTGATTCTCGCTTCACTCGTGATCAGCATATTGAAACCTTTATCTCAAACATTCGTTATGCAGCGGATAAGTTTGCCGAACAAGGTGTTGAGCTGATGATTGAGCCACTCAACAATCGCGATGTACCGAACTACTTTGTTGCACATCAACGTGAAGCGGTGGAACTCATCAAACAAGTGGCTCGTCCAAACGTGAAATTGCAGCTCGATCTCTATCACGCACAAATTATGGACGGTGATCTGAGTACGTTGATTCGCGATGTGGCGCCATACACAGGCCATATTCAAATTGCTTCTGTGCCTGAAAGGCACGAACCATCGGAAGGCGAACTGAATTACCCACACCTATTCAATGTTTTGGATGACTCTGGTTACCAAGGCTGGATCGGTTGTGAATACAACCCAAGGCATAGCACGCAGCTGGGCCTTAGTTGGGTTAAACCATACCTATAACAATTTTAATTTCTATCCATAAATAACTTGAAACTAATTACAAAAACAAAGGGTCGTGACTATGAATATTATCATAACTGGAGGGGCGGGTTTTCTCGGAACCCTACTTGCCAAATCACTACTAAAAGAAAACAAAGCTGAAAGTATTACTATTGTCGACATTCAAAAGTCGCGCTTAGAGGGCATTGATGACCGAGTCGTTTCTTTAGTCATGGATATGACAAAGCGAGAAAATATAGACCAAGTTATTACTGCCGAAACGACACACATTTTTCATTTAGCGGCAATTGTATCGAGCCATGCTGAGCAAGATTTTGATTTAGGCGTAGCTGTAAACCTGACGACCACACAGTTATTGCTTGAGCGTTGCCGTAAAGTAAACCCTAATATTCGTTTTACGTTTGCTTCATCTTTAGCTGTATTTGGTGGTGAACTTCCGGAAACGATTACACCAATAACAGCACTTCATCCTCAGTCATCCTACGGGACGCAAAAAGCTATAGGTGAGTTATTGGTTAACGACTATGCCCGTAAAGGCTTTGTTAAAGCTGTATCCGTACGTTTACCGACTATTTGTATTCGCCCTGGGAAACCAAACCTTGCCGCTAGCTCTTTCGTAAGCGGAATTATTCGTGAGCCTTTGAATGCTCAAGAATCAAATTGTCCTGTAGACCCTACGCTAAAACTTTGGATATCGAGCCCGTCTAGAGTGGTGGACAATATTCAATATGCAGGGCTAATGCCTTATGAGCAGTTAAATAATCTGTCCTATAGAACGCTTAATTTACCTGGTATTCAAACTACACCAGCTGAGATGATTCAAACAATGGACACTGTAATGGGTAAACAACTTTCTAATTATATTACCTATGAGCATGATGCGGGTATTGATCGTATTGTGAGTAGTTGGCCACAAAAAATTGATTGTACTAAAGAACTGGAGCTTGGATTTAAAGCAGACAGTAATTTCAAGGATGTATTACAACAATTTATTTCTGTTAACAATATGGAGATTGTCTAATGTTACCAACCTCAGTAATTGGACTAATAGTAGCAGTATCAGTCCTTGTTTTTCTTGTATTACGTACAAAAGTACATGTGTTAATTGCGATGTTAATTGCGGCATGTATCGCAGGTATTATTGGTGGGTTAAGTGTTGACGACACGATTGCGACCGTTAGCAAAGGATTTGGTGGAACATTAGGCGGTATAGGGATTGTCATCGGTCTCGGCGTTATGATGGGGGCTATTTTAGAGGCTTCTGGAGCAGGAGAAAGTATTGCCTATAATTTTATAAAGTGGTTAGGAAAAAAGAAAGAAGAGGCCGCTCTTGCTGTAACTGGCTATATTGTTAGCATCCCAATCTTTGTGGATAGCGCGCTTATCATTCTTTATCCAATTGCGAAGTCTTTGTCAAAAACGTCCAATCGCTCGATTTTAACGCTTACGGTTGCTCTGGCGGGCGGCTTGGTCGTAGCGCATCACGCTATTCCGCCGACTCCTGGGCCTTTGGGCGTTGCTGGTATCTTTGGTGTCGATCTTGCCAGCATGTTAGGTTTTGGTTTGATGATCGCTGCGCCTTGTGTCATGGGTATTGTTTGGTATGCAAGATGGTTAGAAAAGCAGTTTCCTGAATTCATTCCAACCGAACATTTCTCGAAGTCTAGTGAGCAACTGATTAATGATCACAAAGAGTACATTGCAAGTAAAGAAGCGAAAGGCCTACCATCTTTAAGTAAATCTATCGCTCCAATTATTATCCCTATTTTACTTATACTTGCGAAATCAGTGATGGGTTTATTAGAGGGGACTTTCGGTTTCGAAGGGCTGACTGCAACAACATTTGGTCAATTTATCGCTTTTATCGGCAGCCCTACTATTGCACTATCAATAGCGACGTTATTAGCGGTTTACACATTGGGTAATAACCTTACCAAAGAAGAAGCGAATGAAAAGATGGAACAAGGAATCTCCACTTGTGGCATCATTTTGTTAGTAACAGGAGCTGGTGGCGCGTTAGGTGCCGTATTGCGTGAAACGGGTGCGGGCGCAGAGATTGCTAACCAAGTTGCAGGGCTTCCTATTTCTGCGGTTATGATTCCATTTATTATTGCGACGTTAGTTCGTATTATTCAGGGCTCTGGTACAGTCTCCATGATAACCGCTGCTTCTATATCTGCCCCAGTTTTAGTGAATATTCCTGATGTTAACCTTTTATTCGCAGCGACGGCAGCTACGATGGGATCTCTATTTGCTGGCTACTTTAATGACTCGTTATTCCATATTGTTAATCGACTAATGGGGGTGACTGAGGTTAAGAAACAACTCATTATTTGGACTATTCCAACAACAATTGCTTGGGCTATTGGTGGTTCATTAGTCATGATTCTTAACTTATTCTTCGGATCTCATGGTTCAATCTTTGATCCCGTGTTACCACTTGCTGTACTTTTGGGGTGTATTGCATTTACAAAATCTTACAGCGCTAAGCACGTCGAATTACAAGAAGTATAAAAGTTTACTTGTACTCTTCCATAAAGTCAAAACCTATCACAATATGTATTTTTAGCAGATAGTTTAGGGATTTTTAATAATATGAACGGCCCTATGTTTGGGCCGTTTTAGTTCTGATAACTAAACTATTTAACTTGAACTGATATAGTTTCTTTCAACCTAATCGATATGAAATGGAATCTCTATTTCCCGTTTAGTTAACGATTACATATAAAGGATCTATTCGAGTTTAACCCTAGTGACTTTACTCTAGCGAAGTAGGGTTACTTTATATAAGAGTCCAGTACTTTCAATACGACTTCCATATCTTTTTCACGTTGAGTTTTGTCTTCCTCAAGTACAACGTGCTCAAGTAAGTGACCTTTAATTACTTCTTTCATTAAGCCATTTACAGCCCCTCGAATTGCAGCGATTTGTTGCAACACATCTTGGCACTCATGTTCTTCTTCCAGCATTTTTTTAAGACCATTCACCTGACCCTGTATTTTGCTGACACGGGTATTGAGCTTCTTTTGATCTCTGGTTGTATGGGACATGACTTATCTTCTTTAAGTTACTGACTGCGAGATTCTAACTGATAATGTAGCACTCATCTTATACTGGGGGGTAGTATTAAATACTAGGGGGGAGTATAGTTTGGGGCAACTTTAGAAGAGCATATTGAGAATAACAATGGATTTTGTCGCATTATTACAACAAGGTAACGGATGGTTTTTTATACCCAGCGCCATTTTATTAGGAGCGTTACATGGATTAGAGCCAGGACATTCAAAAACGATGATGGCGGCGTTTATTGTGGCCGTAAAAGGAACAGTGAAGCAGGCGGTGATGTTGGGGCTGGCTGCAGCGCTTTCCCATACGGCGATCGTATGGATAATTGCTGCGGGTGGGATGTATATAAGCCAAAGATTTACTGCAGAAGCTGCGGAGCCATGGATGCAGCTTATCTCTGGGGTAATTATCGTTTCGACGGGTTTATGGATGTTCTGGAGAACGTGGAGCGATGAGCGAGCTTGGCACAAAGCTCATAAGCAAGCTCGAGACTGGAGAACGCAAGTTGTCGATACTGGTCATGGGCATCTATCGCTTTCTATCGTAGAAGAAGGGCATCACTGCCGTTTTCAGTTACGCACACTTAACGGTAAGCCTTTAACGGCTGAAAACGTTAAACTAGTGCTACCTAACGCAATCAGGCAGCCTTCTGATATTTATCACTTTATTGAGCGCGATGGCTATTTGGAATCCGCCTCCTGTATTGAAGCCTCTGATGATTTTTTCGTCACGTTGATGGTCGGGCACCATGATCACACCCACGATTTCGAGGTGCATTTTCATGCGGATTCCCACTCGGAAGGTGAGAATAAAGAGTACCAAGACGCTCATGAGCGTGCTCACGCTCTAGATATTCAAAAGCGCTTTGGCGATCGAGATGTTACCAATGGACAAATACTTCTGTTTGGTTTGACTGGTGGGTTAATACCATGCCCGGCGGCGGTCACTGTTTTACTCATTTGTTTGCAACTTAAGGCCATGACACTTGGTGCAACCTTGGTGGTGTCGTTCAGTATTGGTCTAGCGTTAACTTTAGTTGCGGTTGGTGTTGTCGCGGCAGTGGGCGTTCAAAAAGCAACATCGAAGTGGAGTGGTTTGAACGATGTGGCTCGTCGTGCACCTTATCTATCGGGGATCTTGATTAGTGCCGTTGGTATGTATATGGGCATGCACGGGTTTACGACGTTAATGAGCTAAGCTCTGTTGTAATTATTACGTCGCTTTTTGTTTATTAAAGGTAGCTCTTTCATGTTGTGGATGATTACTAAGTACGCGTTAACCGCAGGAATAGTGGTGCTGATATCTGAAGTTGCCAAGAGAAGTGATAAAGCGGGAGCGCTGATTGCCGCGCTCCCGACGGTCACTATTTTAGCTTTGATTTGGATGTATATTGAAGGTCAAGGTCAGGAAAAGCTCGCGAACCACGCGTTTTATACTTTTTGGTATGTACTGCCTACATTGCCGATGTTTCTAGTTTTTCCTTTCTTACTGAGCTGATACTCATTTTGGTTCTCTTTGGGAATTTGCGCCATTATTTCAATCGTTTGTTTCTTCATTGTGACCATCGTTATCAAAGAGTTTGGAATAGAATTAACTTAGTTGAGCAAAGGAGAATTGTAAGAATATAGGTCGAAGCGTTCGCTTATTTATATTTTCAAGGCTCTAACTAGAACTCTTTTTTAACTCTCGATGCTAGTGTGGCCGCTTACTTGAAGTTAGCGATTGCTCTCTTGTCTTTCAGCCAAACCTCGTAGAAATGTGACGTTTTGAAGACTTTTCTTCCTTCATTCTAAAGTTATCGGTAATCAGGCAGATACAGTGGCTACAAAGTTACGTCTAGCTTTGCCAGACAGGCTAAAAATACAGTTTGTGTTGGTTATAAGAGGCGAAAGGCTTAACGCTCTGTCGTGAGCATCACATTGAATTGTACCGAGACAATTAAAATGAAAAGAATCATCTTATTAGCCGTTTGCGCCATGTTTGGTATTGCTGTCGTGGCAAGTATGGCATCAACGTACCTAATTTCGAGTCAGAAAATCGATGACATCATCTTAAACAAATCCCAAGTTCAAGCTGAGTTTTTAGCAGGAAATGCAAGTTATATTTTGGAGAACTCAGCCAACCCAATGCAAGACTTACAATCGCTCGTTGAGGATTTGAAACAACGTTCAGACGTAAGCTATGCAGTCGTAATTGATCGCAATGTGACGGCGGTTGCTCACAGTGATAAGCAAAAGCTAAATAAAACCTACAATGATAACTACACCGTTGAAGGTGCAACCAAGGGTGTACAACAGTATTCAAAGTGGTATGCCGACGTCCAGAAAGTGTGGGTGTTTGATATCATGGCGCCGATCTACGTGAATGGTCAGTTGTACGGTACGTTTGATATTGGTATTCCTATTACAGAAGTAAGCCAAGCGACGAATGGAATTATTACTTCCCAACTGATTTCCATGGTGGTGATCTTCGTTCTGTGTGTTTTGGCTCTATCGCTGCTACTCAACAAACTGATGCGACCGCTCTCTGCGCTTAAGGAGGCGTTGCAAGACATCTCGAAAGGTGACGGAGACTTAACGGTTCGTTTACAAGCAAAAGGTAATGACGAAGTCGCACAAATTTCTTCGGCGTTCAACGTGTTTGTTGGCAAGGTACATGAAATCATTACACAAGTTGTAAATACTGGTGTGGATCTGAATGGTTCCGCTGTCGCGCTGCGTGGACAATCTCAACAAGCGCTTGCAAGAGGGCAGGAGCAGAATGAGCAAACCATGCTGGTTGTCACGTCTATGAACGAAATGATCGCGACCGTCAACGAAATCGCGTCAAATGCTGCTGGTGCAGCAAGTGCTGCGAGCACGGCAAGTAATGAGACTCAAGATGGCTACAAGACGCTAGAACGCACTAAGACGGCGATGACGAATCTTGAAAACGAGATGAACAGTACTTCCAATATTATCGTAAGTCTTGCGGACAACACTCAGTCGATTGGTAGTATTCTCGAAGTCATTAGAGGGATCTCTGAGCAAACGAATCTATTGGCGTTAAATGCCGCTATTGAAGCAGCGCGCGCCGGTGATGCCGGACGAGGTTTCGCCGTAGTGGCAGACGAGGTTCGTAATCTTGCAACTAAAACGGCTCAGTCCACTGATGAAATTGACAACATGATCCATCAGTTGCAAACCGAAGCCCAAAGTGCGGTTAATTCAATGAGTAATAGTAGAACCCTAATTGAAGAAGGCACTGCAGAAACGGAGCTCGCTCGACAAGCACTAGAGGCTATTGCAGATCAAGTGACCACCATTTTGGATATCAATACTCAGGTGGCAACGGCAACAGAACAGCAATCGACGGTAGCAAATGAAATTAACATGAATATGGATACCGTCAGTCACTCCGTGAAAAACGCGCTAACGGCGAGTGAGCAATTGGAAGAATCAAGTCAACAACTTGCGGAATTATCGAGAACTCTCGATCGTCACGTAGGAGCGTTTAGAATTTAAACGCCAACGGAAATCCTTTTGCAAAAGCCAGTAAATCTCGATTGCTGGCTTTTTTATTTGAGAAAATCGAATGTCGATTTGCTCTACCATGCCAGTTTTTATAGTTATTGGGATAAATGATTAGTGATTAACTAGACGTTAAGTTTCACGAGTTGTTTTAAGTGCTCAACAAACATAGAGATTTTCTTGGCTAAGTGTTTTCTAGAAGAGTAAAACGCATAAAGCACTAAATCTTCAGGTTCGTATTCTAGAGGGATGACTTCAAGCTTGCCGCTCTCGATCTCGTCTTTGCATGACTCTATTGGAAGTATTGCGTATCCAAGCCCTGATAACGCGCCAGATTTAGCGAGATGGCCACTGTTTACTTTGAACGATGATTGTACTGTTTGCGTAATATGACCTCCGTCGGGATTTTTAAACACCCAGGGAGCGCCATTTACTGCAGTAAGTGTCGTGATACAGGGAACATGATTTAAATCCGTAATTTTGTAAGGGCTGGCGTACTTATTAAGCAGTTGAGGCGCAGCCAAAATAGCACTGGGCCAGCGTTTGATTTCCCTTGCCACCCAATTGCTGTCAGACAAAGTCCCTCTATGAAAACTTAAAATGACATCAAAGCTATCAATAACATCATCTTTAGGGTTTAGCGTTGTATCGCAAGACAAAGAGATTGACGGGTATTGCGTGCAAAAGGTGACAACCGCTTTGGCCAGTACAGGTGTGTCTGGCATAAGAATACGTAGCTCTCCCGTTACGGTGTGCGAGTGGCGAGTCACGGTTTCTAGCGCGTTGTTGAGTTGTTCTAATAGTGGACGAGTGCTGCTATAGAGTTCTTCTCCAGCCTCGGTAGGCGTCATTCGCCTTGTCGTTCTATTGAACAACCTGATGTTTAACTTTTCTTCAAGCAGGGCAATATGTCGGCTGACATTCGATGTTGGTATATTCAAACACTCAGCGGCTCGCTTAAAGCTGTTGTTTTCATACACACAGTGAAAACTTTTTAACCAGATTTGGTCGACGTCATCAAACATTCTATTGTCCCACTTTATTGGATTATCAAGCCAGCATATTGCACTTTATCCTCAGACTGAGTTGCATACAATTTTATTTAACAGTCAGAGCGGGCAAACGATGCAGATGTCGTGCTACGAGGTGATCAATAATGAGGTACTCATGAGTTGGCTAGAAAGGTTATTTGAGAATAAGAATATAATAGGTTCGCGCAAAGCGTCTATTCCAGAGGGCGTTTGGACAAAATGCCCTGAATGTGAACAAATACTTTATCGCGCGGCATTAAAAGAGAATTTGGAAGTATGTCCTAGGTGCTCTCATCACATGAGAATGGCTGCACGTCAAAGGTTGAACACTTTTCTGGATCATGGAACACAGCAAGAGTTGGCAAGTGAGTTGGAACCGCAGGATATTTTGGGTTTTAAAGACTTAAAGCGATATAAAGAGCGAATTGCCATCGCGCAGAAAACGACTGGAGAAAAAGATGCCTTGGTTGTGATGCAGGGGAAGTTGCTAGGCTTGCCTGTTGTAGCTTGTGCGTTTGAATTCTCTTTCATGGCTGGGTCGATGGGGGCGGTGGTTGGCGAGAAATTTGTCCGCGCCGTTGAAACTGCGATTAATACAAAATCTGGGCTAGTGTGTTTTTCTGCTTGCGGAGGGGCGCGCATGCAAGAGTCTTTGGTAGCACTAATGCAAATGTCAAAAACCAGCGCCGCGTTAAACTACTTATCTGAGCACAGATTACCCTATATCTCAGTATTGACGGACCAAACTTATGGTGGCGTCTCGGCGAGTTTAGCCATGTTGGGAGACATCAATATTGGTGAGCCTAAAGCAAGCATCGGCTTTGCGGGAAGGCGTGTTATTGAACAAACGGTACGTGAAAAGCTACCAGACGAGTTTCAAAGAAGTGAGTTTTTATTGGCACATGGTGCATTAGATATGATTGTAGACAGACGTGAAATGCGTGATCGCGTTGGCGGCTTATTGGCTAAGTTAACCAACGCGAGGGTGGTCTCAGAATAGGTTGTATTAAAGTTAGACTTAGTACTTGCGTTTATTGAGCCGTAATCATTACAAACCGTTCATTTTGGCCCCATCTTGGTTCCGCATTCATTAGGCTGAGATCCAACGCCGTTTGGTATGGGTCAACAGCAAAATGGTCGCTTACTAAACCCCAGAGCATCCAGTTGATTGCGGTTTCATTCTCGGTAAGCTCTTCGAGTGGCGCTTGGAGGAAAAAGTACTCATCTTCGCCATCGTAACCGAGCAGATCATAGATAATGTTGCGTAGCTCTCGATCCAAATCATGTTGGAGATTGATTGAGTCGCACAGTTGCTCTTCTGTTGGGCCATTCTCATGGCGATAAACATTGCGTTTTGACTCTTTGCGTAAAGTACCTGTGCCAGTTTCAATGCTTACTTTCTTTTGCGAGTGTTGCTCAAGAACTTGAATGATTTCATCCTCTAGTTGATCGAGTTTACTCAGCAAAACTTGATTGTTTATGTCACCAGCGGGGGAGGCCATCATTTGGAAGGCTTTCACTCTCTCGTAGACTGCTTTCCCGTGAGGAAGGGCTGCAAAACACTGTTCTCGGAGCGCTTCATTGGCTTGCCAAATGCCCGAGTAGAGCTCGTAATCATGTGTATATGGTGGAAGATCTTCAGTATCTTCCCCTAATAATTCTCGCCAGCGCTTTTGCCACTGTTCTTCTTTTGCGTGTTTTACACGCGCGTATTGCTTAACCCAGCGGTTACGAAGTTTTACCCCAAAAATGGCAAGTCCCCATGGAGCGAGCAAATAAAAATAATAGTGAGAAGAGTTATCCCAAAAGTAACCGTAAACGTAAACACCAAAAGCAAGCACCCAAGTTCCAATAGTACAAGCAATAACCCCGGACATTATTGATGATTGGCGCTTTGTTTCTCTTAATGTATTACCTTCAGCACATAACCAAAAAATGCCGCCAAAAACAAAGGCAAACGTTGTCATGAAGTAGGCAATCCCCGCTCCCAAAAATCCCCAAAGTGACATGTATTATCCCTAGCCAAATGTCTGCTTTATTCACTCATCAATGACTCGAGGAGTAAATGTGTTTGATGTGGCGGAGAATTTACCATTAATGCCAACCTTTTGATATGCACTCGATGACTTATTGGGAATGAGTCACAAATAAAAATAGATGGTATCAAGCATCAAAATTTAATTTAGAACCTTTGATTGTCGTGAACTCTATCTGGAAGAGTTAAGGGGGCGTTTAAGGGCAATTTTCCTCATAAAGTCGTTATTTAGAAAAAGGTAAATTAATGTTTTTATTGATAATTGTGAGAAATCTTGGGTTGGGATTGATCCCATAAATTTAGAGTAAAAAGCCTATTTTTGGGAGCGATTTCATAAATTTTATGATACTGATTTCACTGTTTGAGCTGTAAAGAATATAAACCCCCACTCAATGTATGTTAATAATCAATGAGTGTTGTTATGTCTCATATCCGTTTTTTCCCGCGCCATCGTTTGGCGCTTGCTTGTATGCTAGCGAGTGTGTCTAGCTTCTCTTTTGCACAAAACCAGTGCGCTGTTGCTGATTTACAACAATCGAGAGACTTGGCTGCTGCCGTTTCTGGTGCAGAGTATGATTGCTACCACGCTTGGTTTTCAGCTCCTTCCGCAACGCTGAACGATATTTACAGCGAAGCGAGCTTAAGCCGTATCCAAGTCGCGTTGGATCAAGAAATTGCCCGCTATCGTGGAGAAGCAGAGCAAGCTCGTGTTCTAGAAAATCTGGGCGAGTTTATTCGTGCTGCATACTACGTTCGTTACAATGCTGGCACAGGTACACCTGAGTTTTCAGAAGCGTTGAGTCAGCGTTTTGCTCAGTCGACGAACCTATTCCTTAACAACCCTCATGCTTTGGATCAAGGCCGTGAACAAGTTGGCGCAATGAAGAGCTTGACTTTGATGGTTGATAACGTGAAGCAGTTGCCGCTGACCATGGATAGCATGATGGCCGCGTTGATGCACTTTAACCGTGAAACCGCGCAGGACACGCAATGGGTCGATGGTTTAAACAACCTGTTCCGTTCTATGGCAGGTCATGTAGCAAACGATGAGTTCTACCGCTACATGGCAAACAATACTCACCATATTGATACATTAGCGAGATTCGCATCTGATAACGCTTGGGCATTGGATACGGATGCGAGCTTTATTGTTTTCAATGCATTACGTGAAACTGGTCGTTTGCTTGCGAGCCCAGATCAGGAGACCAAACGCAAAGCCTTGGCTGTGATGCAACAAGTGATGCAGCGTTACCCACTGGGTAGTGAGCATGACAAACTGTGGCTTGCTGCCGTAGAGATGATGAGCTACTACGCACCTGAAGGTTTAAACGGTCTGGACCTAGATCAAGCGAAGCAAGATCTAGCAGCGCGCGTGATGCCAAATCGTTTTGAGTGTCAGGGACCTGCCATCATTCGCTCTGAAGATCTGACCGATGCTCAAGCTGCGAAAGCGTGTGAAGTGCTGGCTGCGAAAGAAGCCGACTTCCATCAAGTGGCGAATACGGGCAATCAACCTGTCGCTGATGACTTGAATGACCGTGTTGAGGTGGCGGTGTTTGCTAGTAACGACAGCTACGTTGATTATTCTTCGTTCCTGTTTGGTAATACAACGGACAACGGTGGTCAGTACCTTGAAGGGAATCCATCAAAAGCGGACAATACCGCCCGTTTCGTGGCTTATCGCTATGCGAATGGCGAAGATTTATCGATTTTGAATCTAGAGCATGAGTACACGCACTATTTGGACGCGCGATTTAACCAGTACGGCTCATTCAGTGATAACTTAGCCCACGGTCATATCGTGTGGTGGCTGGAAGGTTTTGCTGAATACATGCATTACAAACAAGGCTACCAAGCTGCGATCGAACTGATTGCAGGCGGTAAATTGAGCCTTTCAACTGTGTTTGATACCACATATTCTCACGATACTAATCGTATCTATCGTTGGGGTTACTTGGCCGTTCGATTCATGCTGGAAAATCATCCGCAAGACGTAGAAAGCTTGTTGGCGTTGTCGCGCACTGGTCAGTTTGAACAGTGGGCGCAACAGGTGACGACATTAGGTCAACAATATGACGCAGAGTTTGAGCGTTGGTTGGATACGTTAGAAGTGGAGCCAGAGCAACCAGGTACTGACCCAGAAGAGCCAATAGAACCAACAGAACCTGAAGCACAAGTGACTGAATTGACGGCGAACCAAAGCATTCAACTCAGTGGCGAAGCATACAGCGAAAAACTGTTCTACGTTGATGTTCCAGCCAACACCGTTAACTTCAATGTATCTATTGAGGGCGCGGGTGATGCGGATCTTTACATGAGCTACAACAAAGTCGCGCATTACTACGACTTTGAAATGAGCCAGTATGGCGATGGCAGCAATGAAGAGATTGTATTTGAGCCAGAGCAGGATGGTTACGTGAAAGCAGGTCGTTACTACATCAGTTTAACTGGCCGTGATAGCTATGACTCTGTGAATCTTGTGGCTGCTTTAGACGTTGAAGCGCAAACACCGCCAACACAAGTGCAAGACGATTTGGCACCAGTGGTACTAGAGTCTGGTGAAGCAAAAATGCTCACTGTGCACAAGCAGCGTTATGCGGCAGTGTATGTACCTGAAGGTGTTGAAGAGATTCGTGTATGGCTAACGGCCCACTCTCAAACTGGTAATGTCGATCTATACGCCAGCAGAGAGCATTGGCCTACGGTTGAGCAACACGAGTACGTGTCCAACTATGCAGGTAGCAACGAATACTTTGCGATTCCTGTTACTGAAGCGGGCTATGTGCACTTCTCTCTTCAAGCACCAGAACAAGGTGATGACGTTGAAATGTTAGTGCACTTCAACTAAAACATGCTCGATTAGCTGAAATCGAGATAAAAAACGTCGCTCATAGAGCGGCGTTTTTGTTTGTATCGGATGCCATTGTGATCAAACAGCGGCGAATGCCAGTTAATCGGCTGATTTATCGAGTTATCCTTTGCTCTTTTTCTAAACGGCTTTAGGTTTGTATTACAATTTACCGCGCACATAAACTTTTTTAGCGACGCGTTCTGTGACCTAGCTTCTGATTTGTGCTTTCCAAACGGATACAATATATATGCACCCCGTGCAATAAAGTGAAAAGGGAAAGACATGAAAACGCTTATTTATGAAACGTTGATTAGCCTTGCTAACCAAGAACCAGAACAACATGCAAGAATCCGACAAAATCTATATGAACAGTTGGATCTGCCGTTCGATAAGCAGCTGGCTTTGTATTCTTGTGCCCTTGGTCCTGCAAGTTCAGGCAAGTTGGAGAGTAGTCAAGGCATTAACAACGCGGTAGATTGCGCGGTTAAACTGCTTGAAACCCCTGAGCGCTAATTCACTCGTTGTTTAAATCACGGCCCGATCCCCAAGGGCCGTTTTTAATTGCCTTTAAATTGATTTCAACGTCGTGATTACTCTGCTCTTTCCGCCAGCACTTCTTTGAAGGCAAACATGCCGTTTAATGCCGCTGGAAACCCTGCGTAGACGGACATCTGTAAGATGACTTCTTTAATTTCAGCCTCGCTGCAGCCTACATTCAGTGCTGCATTGAGATGTACTTTCAGTTGTGGCGAACAATTCCCCATTGCCGTTAGCGCGGCGACGGTTGCGATTTCTCTCGATTTTAGGTCTAAGCCTGGGCGAGCATAAATATCGCCAAACGGATACTTAATGGTGTATTGAGCTAAATCTGGGCAAATATCTTGTAAGCTTTCGATGACGTTATGACCAGCGTCGCCATCAATGTGAGAGAGTAGTTCTAATCCTTTGTTAAAGCGTGATTGTTCCATTGATATGTTCCTAGTGAATAAATGCAAACATACCTTAATCCTTAGAGTTAACTCTAAGTCAACGAACTTTTCCGCTTTTATACAAGGCAATTTTTTCTTCTAGAGCCGTTAAGTGCTTTTGCTGCTGTTCAATGTGGAGCTTGAGGTTTTCTTGGTGTTGCTCTAGCAAGGCTTGGCGTTGTCGTACAGACTCTGAGCCGACTTCCCTTAATTTTGCATATTCCAGAATCTCTTCAAGCGGCATTGCAGTTTCTTTTAATCGCTTTACGAAGCTAATCCAGCTTAGATCTTTCGCACCATACACTCGATGCCCACTCGCGTTTCTATGGACATGTTTAAGTAAGCCAATTTTTTCATAGTATCGAAGTGTATGAGCAGACAAGCCGACGAGGCTAGAAAACTCTTTGATATTCATGATTACCCTCCAAGGTAATTCATACCAATAGGCATAAGCTAAGTTCCGCATTTTGAAGTCATTTCGGGATAGATACAAACGGTAATCTTCCATGTTTTAAGGTGGGATACGCAGAAGGGGGCTGTTTTGAATACGCGCCAAACGTGATCCACCTGCCAGTTTCACTTTATTAAAAATTAGTTACTCAATAGAGTGGTTTGGCTGTTTTTAGTCTTTGGCCTCCTTTAGGGCGTACCCGGGCATTTTCTTTTATATATTTTGAATGCAATTTTTTGCAATACAAAACAATGATTTAGTTTGTTTTATGTGCGGTGTGCTTGAATGTCATCTACTCGTTTACGTCCAGAACCGTTTCTACTTGGGCAATGGAGGAGTCACTACGCCTTCATTTTCAGCCTTGAGTTAGGGCGAAAAGGGTGAGGGCGTCTGATGAATAGCTCTTATAATTTCGACTATTGAATTCACTCACAAAAAAATGCAAACAAGTAATCGTGAGTGAAAACGAGTAGGAGAACAACATGAGTGGCTCACAGGAAATACAATCATTCGGTGCGAATGTTATCTTACATGCGTTTGATTGGAAGTATGCTGACATTGCCCAACGAGCAAAAGAAATCCACGAGCTAGGTTACGGCTCCGTGCTGGTTTCGCCACCAATGAAAAGCGCCCAGGATGATCGCTGGTGGCAGCGCTATCAACCTCAAGATTACCGTGTCATCGACAATGCGTTGGGTGATACCAAAGACTTTATCCGTATGGTTCGTGAACTGGAGCAAGTTGGCGTGTGGGTTTACGCTGACGTGGTGTTTAACCATATGGCAAATGAGGCCCACCTTCGCCGAGACCTCCAATACCCAAGGCAAGAGGTCCTGGAGGAATACCAACAAAACAAACAGAAATATCAGTCGCTAACGTTATTTGGCGACTTATCTCAACCGCTTTTTGATGAAGAGGACTTTGTTGAAGCATTCGGTATTAAAGACTGGAAAGATAAATGGCAGGTACAAAATGGACGCATCACAGGTGGACCAACCGATCCTGGCTTGCCAACCCTCCGTGTTTGTGACCATGTCGTTGAGCAGCAACGCGCTTACCTAAAAGCACTGAAAGCCATTGGTGTGAAAGGTTTTCGTATTGATGCCGCGAAACACATGACGTTAGAGCATCTTAAACGTGTTTGGACAGACGACATCACGCGCGATGTGCATATATTTGGCGAAATTATTACCGATGGCGGTGCGACAGAGGAAGAGTATCAGTTGTTTCTTGAGCCGTATTTACAGAAAACTCGCTTAGGCGCTTACGATTTCCCGTTGTTCTCGACCATTTTTAAGGCGTTTGCTAAAAAGGGCAGTTTCAAGTCGTTGATTGACCCATACTGTTTCGGTCAGGCCCTTTCGCCTGGTCGCGCCATTACATTTGTTGTCACGCATGACATTCCTAACAATGACGTTTTTCTTGATCTGATCATGGATGAGGAAAACGAATGGTTAGCTTATGCCTACATTCTAGGCCGCGATGGTGGTGTGCCATTGGTTTATACCGACTTAAACACGAGCGGTATTACAGATAAAAATGGCAAACCAAGATGGCAAGGCGCATGGAACGATCCACGAATGGCGAAAATGATCCAGTTCCATAATATGACGCATGGCGAGTCGATGAGTGTTCTTGAAGGTAACGATGATATGCTGGTATTTACGCGAGGGAGCAAAGGCATTGTCGTGCTTAATAAATCGCAGCGTCAGCAGTCTTTGGCATTGAAAATGGATGGCGACTGGGTGGATTTGATGACGGATCAGGACGTTCCATCTGACGGTAAGTTAATTGTGCCACCTAAAGCCTCAATGTTGCTCGTCGAAAACTAAAAAATAAAACACCGAGCTTAGCGAGCTCGGTGTTTATGTTTGTCGGCGGTCATTCAAGAACGGGTAAAGTCTAATGTAAAACCGAAGTCTTTCGCCTCTGCTATGAGGTTATGAGCACTCATTAACGCAACATTCAGCCTTTAAAAAGCCGATCACATCATCTAAACATTGGTACTCTGCAACGCAAAAAAGGGTTCGCCCCTCACGACGTTGGGTGAGAAGCCCGGCTGAGGCTAGACTAGAAATATGATGAGAGAGAGTGGATGCAGGAATGCCAAGCTTTTCTTGTACGCCGCCTACCGCGATACCTTTGTATCCCGCTTTGACAACTTCTTTGTAAATACTTAAACGAGTAGGATGCCCCAACTCTTTTAGTGCTTTAGCGACGGCTTCAAGCTCCATACTGACCTCTAAAGAATGACTACAGTAAATTTGTTTCGATAATAGGGAAAGTCTCGGTAAATGCCAACTCTTGTGATCTAGGAACGATTTAAATCAGATGAGATTCATACCGGCTCATACCAGCACAACAATAATTGTCTACTCCAATGAGACAGATCAATCTTCATTATTATTTCACCCCACGTTCAAACTCCCTCGTCTACACTTATGGGTGAGTTGTCAGTTGGCAGACCAAGGAGGCGGCCATGATTGCGGTTCATAGAGATTATTGTTTGTCTAACAGTTCAGATTTACATGCTCACGTTAAAGTTAACCCTGTCGGTAAATTAGAAGTTGAGATTGTAGAACTTCAAGAGCGCCATACCACAGAGTTTGATGATTTGTCTTTTGAGAGCCGTGGGTGTGAAACTCGAATCTGTGGTAAAGAAGACACAACTCCGTGGCAGTTCAATCTTGCAGTTACTGATGCGTTAGAGCTTTCTCACTTAGTGGAAGAAGCAAACGAAGAGTATGAGATTTTAATGAATGATCTTATGTAATCTCGTGAGAAGATCATTTTATCCTGCACGGCATGTGACTCGGTACTGAAAAAGAAAAACCTCCCAAACGGGAGGTTTTTAACATTGAGCAAGTTACCGTCAGATCGGCTCTTCTCTCGGCGGTGTTAGTTCTTGAACGTTATCTTCATTGAAGTCATCGGCGTAACCTTTCGGCGGTGGTGTCCAACCACGTTCTGAGCGCGAGAGTTTGTCATGGCGATCTTTTTGCATCTCTTCCGCCATTTTTTCCTCTAACTGAATAAACAGTTGTCGGAAATTGTTGTCATAACGTTCGCCTTCAGAATCATCTTCCCAAGCTTTGTAGAGTAGCTCGGACTTGCGCGTTTCAACACGCTTGTATGTCGCTTTTTGCTGCTCAACAAAGAAGGGATGAATACCGAGTGCTTTCATCGTGTGACCACCCATCTCCAATGCGGAATGGTAGGTTTCCGATTCAATAATATCAGCCCCAGCTTGACGCAAAAGATAGCCGTGACCACGGTCAAAGGCGCGTGCGATCACCGTTACTTTGGGGTACGTGTGTTTGACGTACTTCACCAGTTCCACACTCGATTCTTGGTTATCAATTGCGACGACCAACGCAGCCGCATGCTCGATGCCTGCAGTGTGCAGCATATCTGGTCGAGTCGCATCGCCAAAATAAGCACGAGTGCCAATCTGGCGCATGTTATCAACTTGGTTGGCTTGGTGATCGAGCACCACTGTTGTTACACCATTAGAAACAAGCAAGCGGTTAACAATCTGACCAAAACGGCCGATACCAGCGATGATTACTGTGCCTTTTTCTTCAATCGTATCGCTTTCCCTTTCGTTTGATTGAGTTTCAAAACGCGGCAGTATTAATTTGTCAAATAGAATGAACAAACCTGGCGTTAAGAACATTGAGATAGCAACAACCAGCGCAAGCGTTTGCGAGAGTTCAAACGGAATGACGTGGTTTTGCACAGAGAAGCTTAGCAACACAAAGCCAAATTCACCCGCTTGAGCCAAGCTTAAGGTAAACAGCCAGCGGTTGCTGCCTTTCACACTAAATATCAGCGCGAGAATAAACAGCACCAAGGCCTTTAATACCATCACGCCAATGGTCAGTGCCATGATCAACCAGAAGTCACCAAATAGAACCGAGAAATTGATCCCAGCTCCGACGGTGATGAAGAACAGACCCAGCAACAACCCTTTAAATGGTTCGATATTGGACTCTAGCTCGTGACGGAATTCGCTGTTCGCCAATACAACGCCAGCCAAGAAGGTTCCTAATGCAGGAGATAAGCCAACTAAACTCATCAGTGCTGCGATGCCGATCACCAGCATCAATGCGGTGGCGGTAAAAATCTCACGCAGCCCAGAGCTAGCAACATAGCTCAGCAGAGGTCGACTTAAAAAGTGACCACCAACGACAACAATCGCAATCGATGCTGTGATGACTATTCCGTACGCCCAGCCCGGTAAATCGGCCACGAGGTTTAAATCGTCATGATGCTGCGCAGCCGTTTGAACGGCACTTTGTGCTTGTTCGACTAACTCCGGCAGTGCCAGCAATGGAATAAAGGCCAACATCGGGATAACAGCGATATCTTGGAAAAGCAAAACAGAGAACGCGTTTTGTCCGCCTTCTGTCTTCGTTAACCCTTTTTCGCTAAAAGTTTGCAAAACAATCGCGGTAGAAGAAAGGGCGAAAATCAAACCGATGGCTAAGGCAATAGTCCAAGGCTGCTCAAAGTACAGGGCAATACCCATAATCGCCGCGATGGTACCGCCAACTTGAAGACCGCCTAAGCCCATTAAACGATTTCGCATTGACCAGAGCATTTTAGGCTCTAGCTCTAACCCCACTAGGAATAGCATCATCACCACGCCAAATTCGGCAAAGTGCTGAATTGTCGTTGTTTCCTCACCGACTAAACCGATAATTGGACCAATTACCACACCAGCGATGAGGTAACCTAAAACGGAACCGAGCCCTAAACGCTTGGCAAGTGGTACCGCAATCACAGCGGCAATCAAATACACGAAGGCTTGTAAGAATATCCCTGTCATGAAGCCTCCTTGATGAGCTTCGGAAGTGCGCTGTTGAGTTTGATTAATGACGCAGCTGCTTCAACATCCAGTCTATCTTCGACTAATGCTGTTAGCAGGCTTTTGTATCGTTCGACATGACGGGGAATTCGGCCTTCCTCTTCGGCTGTACGTGCGCCGAACAAAGCAAGAGGCGCAATGTAGTGCATACCCGTGAGCGCCGACATTTGCTCGATAGGAGCGAGCAGTTCCCGAATCGTAAAATGGTTGTAGCCTTCGGCTTTATAGGCTTCTTCTTTGCCGCCGGCAGAAAGCACGCACAGCATGGTTTTACCTTGTAGTTCGGTTCCTTCAGTGCCGTAAGCAAAGCCATACTCCAAAACCAGATCTTGCCACTCTTTTAAAATTGCTGGGGTTGAATACCAATATAGTGGGAATTGAAAAACCACCACATCATGCTCACGCAAGCGTTGTTGTTCACGGTCGATATTGATATCGAAACGAGGGTATTCACCATAGAGATCAACACATGTCACGCCTTCAATTTTTTGAGCTTCTTTGAAAAGTGGAGTATTCACTTCTGAACGATGCTGGGAAGGATGAGCAAAGAGAATTAATACTTTTTTATTCGCCATAAGGATCCTTGCTATCTAAATAACCATGCCCGGTAGGAGCGCAGGTTGGTTAGAAAATGTAACTCATAAATGGCCGTCAAGCTAGCTTGGAAAAGTGCTTAAGCTGTTTCAATATCAATAAAAAACCACCAAATAAGTTGGTGGTTTTGGCAAGCGTCAAATTCTAATTAATCATGAATAGGAACGACTAAAATATCGACTGGTGACTTGTTGATAAGATGTCTTGAGTAGGAAATGATTTTGCTCCAGAAATCTTGGTGATGGCCACAAATCAGCAAGTCCACTTCTTGCTCTTTGATGGTAATTTCGAGCTTATCGGCTAAATCACCAGTACCCACGAAGAAGTGTTTGAGTGGATAATCCATGTACTCACTGAATGTTCTCAAACATTCCATAGAGTGCTCATTCAGCGGCCTTTGGTCTGGGTTCTCTTTAATGTCTACGAGCTCACGATAAATTTCCCCGTGAGTTCCATCAATATGGATGAATGAAATATCGGAGTCGAGATAGTTAGCCATCGCTACGGCTCTGTCGATCAGAACAGTGCTCTCATCGGACAGTTCGAGTGCAACAAGGATATGTTTGTATTTCATTACCACGCCCTTATGTGGATTAGCTTTACTGTAAGCATAGTATGGCTTGGGCAAAATTTGTGTAGATAAGATCTCGAAATCGTTCAAAGTTTTGATAAATAATGCTGCTTGCTTTTTAGTCAGAAAACCCGCTAGACTTCGCAAATCATTTCTCTAGGAGATTACGCCAACATGAAGAACTAAACCTGTCATCCATATTTTTTACTTATTTTTTGGATCTGCAGGGTTAGTAGGCGTAGCTCACTTTCCGATATTTCTTTGCAACAAGACGACTTTTTGATTTGACGTTTATCGTCGAGCTTTACATAGAGCTTAATGCGTTTGTGCACGCGTTTTGTTGCAATCTCAAATCATAGCTACGGCTGTTGTCCCTGTCATACAGGAGGCAAATTATGCCAGTTTTACAAGCTTTTAATGTTAGCCATCAGTTTGATAATGGCGAGACGCTATTCCAGTCTATTTCTTGTTCCATGACTAAACGACGTGTTGGTTTGGTTGGGCGCAATGGCATCGGTAAGTCACTTTTGGCTTCCATTTTGGCGGGAGAAACTCAGCCTGCCAGCGGTGTTGTGACTTCTCCCTCTTCTTTCATGATGTATCGCCAGCAGCCGTCTGATTTGCTTTCAGGTCAGCAATCGATCGCCCAGTTTCTGGGCAAAGATGCGGTCTTGCATGCTTTAAAGCAGATTGAACAAGGTGATGTTTCTGAACATTGGTTCGAACTGGTTGGCGAGCAGTGGGATATTGAATTGAAACTCAAACAGCAGCTCGCTGCGATGGGATTACCGCAAGACCCTGATTTCTCATGTGCTCGGCTCAGTGGTGGTCAGTTGGCGCGTTTGCAGTTATGGCAACTGTTTGAAAACGAAACGGAGCTTCTGATTCTCGATGAGCCATCCAATCACCTCGATACCGAGGCGAAACAATGGTTGATAGAGTCTATGAGGCATTTCGGTGGCGCGATTTTACTCATCAGTCACGATCGCGAGCTGCTTCGAGCAATGGAGGAAATTTGGGAACTCTCGGGCCTAGGTTTACAGGTTTTTGGTGGAAATTACGATGTGTATGCCGAGCAAAAACGCACTGAGTTACAAGCGGTCGAAAGGCAGTTAGCGCAGGTCGATAAACACAAAAAACGGTTAGCTGAGCAAGCCCAGAAAAATCGCGAAAAAGCAGACCAACGCGCCGCGCAAGGGAACAAACTGCGCAAAGACGGCAGTCAGCCCAAAATTTTGCTTGATGGCAAAAAGGATAGCGCGACCGCCAGCGCCTCAAATCGCAATAAGAATGAGCAACTCAGACAAGCGCATTTACAAGCCAAAGAGCGGGCGTTGCAATCGCGACATGAGCAGCTCAAAGCGCAAAAGCTTTATCTTGCAGATAATCCGAACCGTTCGCGAAAAGTGTTGTCGATACAAGAAGGTATATTGCCTTTTGGAGATTCTACTCCTATCACGTTGCAGATTTTTGCGAACGATAAAGTCCATCTCAAAGGGAAAAATGGATGCGGAAAGTCAACCTTGTTAAAGACGTTGCTTGGCGAGTTGTCGTTGCTGAGTGGTGAGCTGCAAGTGAATACTCACTTGTATTATCTCGACCAACACTTTGGCGCAGTGAATCCAAATCTTTCGTTACTTGAGAACGTAATGGAGACTTGCCAAGAGATGACGGAAAGTGAAGCGAGAACCTTATTGGCGGGGATCGGTTTTCGTCGAGACGCTGTGTTTCGGTTGGGATGCGTACTAAGCGGTGGCGAGAAGATGAAGCTCGCAATGCTGATCGTCAGCCATCAACACTCCCAGCCTTTGCTGCTGCTTGATGAGCCAGATAACCATCTCGATCTCGATTCAAAAATAATGCTTAGTCAGGCGTTAAATGCATACAAAGGTGGATTTGTTCTGATTAGTCACGACCAAGATTTCGCTTCTGAGTCTGGGGTTTTGCGTCAAATCGAACTGAATTAAACGAAAGAGAGTAAACGCCATCGTAGCTCTTCAGCGTTGTTCCTAAGCTCTACACTTCCACTTACCGATATGTAGAATTCGCCGGAAATGAGGGAGTTAGGGTGGCTTTCACAACTCGTTTAATGAAATTAGATTCATTTTGTCGATATATAGTAGAGTTCTGATGTATTGCACAAAAAGACAACAGAAAAATAAAAAGGAATTTCATGAAAAAGAACACCCTAGCATTAGCAACGGCTCTCGCACTCGGAAGTGTGTTGTCTGTGGCGCATGCAAATGAAGCGGTGCAGTCGTCGGTTGAACAGGTAAATCCGAAAGCCGTCACGTACCCAACCACACAAAAAGTGGATGTTGTCGATGACTACTTTGGTACAAAAGTGAGTGATCCTTATCGCTGGTTGGAAGACGATCTCAGCTTAGAAACCGCAGAATGGGTGAAGGCACAAAATGCAGTGACGTTTGATTATCTGTCGAAAATCCCTTACCGCAAGCAGATTGAAGAGCGCATTACTAAGCTCATGGATTACGAAAAACAAAGCCAACCGTTCAAAGAGGGTAAATTCACTTACTTCTACAAAAATGACGGGTTACAAAACCAAGACGTGCTTTATCGGCAGCTAGGTGATGGTGAAGCAGAAATTTTCCTCGATCCAAATACTTTTAGTGAGGATGGCACCACATCGTTAGCGGGAGTGAGCTTTTCACGAGATGGATCTTTAGTTGCATACAGCATTTCGGAAGGCGGTAGCGATTGGCGAAAAGTCATAGTTCTAGAGACAGAAACCAAAAAGCCCGTCGGCGAAACGCTGGTGGATATTAAGTTCAGCGGCATCAGTTGGCTCGGCAATCAAGGCTTCTATTACTCAAGTTATGACAAGCCACAGGGGAGTGAACTCTCCGCGAAGACAGATCAACACAAGCTCTACTTTCATAAGCTTGGGACGAAACAAAGTGAAGATCAGCTGATTTTCGGCGGGTTTGAGGAAGAGAAATACCGTTATGTTGGCGGCTATACGTCAGATGATGAACGCTACTTGTTTATCTCAGCCAGCGTATCGACATCGGGTAACAAACTGTTCTTTAAAGATTTGAGTAAGCCAAACAGCCCGCTTAAAACCATTTTAGATAACACCAGCTCTGATACTTGGGTAATAGACAACCAAGGCACGAAACTGTACTTGGTTACGAACCTTAATGCGCCGAACAAACGCGTCGTGACGGTGGATGCGAGTCAGCCGCAGCCCAAAAACTGGAAAGATTTAATACCTGAAACAAAGAACGTGTTACGTGTTTCTACCGCGGGTGGCAACTTGTTTGCGAGCTATATTGTTGATGCGATCTCGATGGTGAAGCAATACGACATGAACGGCAAACTCATCCGAGAAATCAAATTGCCTGATATTGGCAGCGCATACGGTTTCTCGGGTAAAAAAGAAGAAACCGAAGTCTACTATTCTTTCACCAACTACAAGATGCCAAGCACTACGTATCGTCTGAACATCAAAGATGGTGATAGCGAGGTGTACTACAAATCTAAAGCGCCATTTGATCCAGCTTTGTATGAATCTCGCCAGGTGTTTTACACCTCAAAAGACGGAACAAAAGTGCCGATGATCATCACCTATAAAAAAGGGACACCGATGGACGGCAGCGCACCAACCATCCTATATGGTTATGGTGGTTTCAACATTAGCCTCACACCATCTTTTAGCCCGACACGTGCGGCTTGGCTGGAGCTTGGTGGTGTTTACGCGGTAGCGAACATTCGTGGCGGTGGGGAGTATGGTAAAGAGTGGCACAACGCTGGCATTCAAATGCAAAAGCAAAATGTGTTTGATGACTTTATTGCTGCGGCTGAATTTCTAATTGATGAAAAGGTAACGTCATCAAACAAGTTAGCCATTAACGGTGGATCGAATGGTGGCTTGTTAGTGGGGACAGTTATGACGCAACATCCAGAGCTGTTTAAAGTGGCGCTGCCAGCAGTCGGCGTACTGGACATGCTGCGTTATCATACTTTTACCGCAGGTGCTGGTTGGGCGTATGACTACGGTACGGCAGAGCAAAGTAAAGAGATGTTCCAGTATCTGAAAGGTTATTCGCCAGTGCACAATGTAAAAGCGGGGGTGGAATACCCAGCAACATTGATTACAACGGGTGACCATGATGATCGTGTTGTTCCTGCTCACTCTTACAAATTTGCTGCTGAGTTGCAGTCAAAACAGGCGGGTTTAAATCCGACCTTGATTCGCATCGAAACCAATGCAGGGCATGGTGCTGGCACACCAACGCGTAAAATAATTGAGACAAATGCAGATATTTATAGCTTTGCACTGTTCAATATGGGAATAGAGAAACTGCAATAGTGCGAATCGTTTGCGTTTTTAGTTAACGAAATGCATTGGTGCTTTTGCACTCGATAATAAAAGGGAATCACAGAGTGTGATTTCCTTTCAATTTATTGTGGAGTAACTATTCTAAATTGACCGCAAGGCTAATTAAATTAAGGTATTTGCAATTTATTACAACTCTCTTCTTTACCTGAAGAGTAATATACGATATAAATAAAACTTGATCGCGATCACTTAACACCATTGCACTCCTTATTTATATGGTAAATTTAATTAATCATTTGTTCTAATGATAATTGAATTTTCATAAGTTTTAATATTCCCTTCTTCGTAAAGCTTACCAAATTTCAAGTTATATAAGATATAAGTAGCAGTGATTGAACTTTTACGACGCTTTATTTTATTTTAATTAAAACGTCTAATGTTTCGTCATTATTAAATTTGCTTTGATAATTTATATTATCCAAAGCGAGTTGTGTTGCTTGCTATTTATGATGACCTCATGACGTGAATAATTTTATAATCATTAAAATGGATACAGTTTTATGAATTTAGTGAAACAGTCTGTTGTTATCATGGCAGCAGCCCTTCAACTCGCGTCTTCTGCTTATGCTCAGACAAATAATGACGAAGAACTACAAGATATGTCTGACCCACTTGCGGTTTACACCCAAGCGGGCTTTGGTATTACTGACAAAGGCGCGAACATCAAAATCGGTCAAACTTACCAATCTAGCCAGCCTGGCACCATGGCGATGAACATCATCGAAATGAAAGGCATTGGTGGTGAGCTATTTGGCATTCGCGACAATGACGATCCAATGTATGCCAATGTTGATGACAGCATTGACTCTTTCCGACTACGTAATTTCCAAGTAGAAGTCGCAAAAGGTCTAGGCCGTCAATTGGATGTAAACTACGATGTTGATAACGATAAATTAGATGCATCTTACAGCTTTATTCAAGGCCTACCTAAGTTTGGTATGTTGCAGCTATTTCCTTTGGCTGGTGCGGGTGTCACTATTGCTAATGATTTTAGTGGTGATGACAAAGGTTATGAAATTCCAGGTACTTTCACCGTTGTCGGTATGTACTCAAAAATTGAATTAACCGATAAAATCTGGATTAACTACAACCCAATGTATATGCATACACTGTCAGGGTCTAGTCAATATAAAGATACTTATTACGCGGGTGAAGATAATATCTTAACTCATGAGTTTGCGTTGTCTTATCAAATTAATCCTCGCGCAAATATTCGTTACTTTGCAAACTGGAATGAGCACGTTAATTTCGGTGATGGTGATCACCGTATCGAATTTAACTACCAATTTTAACTCCCTCGTTTATTTCCAGAATAGAAAGTGTGTTTATCCATATATTTAAATATTTAGGCTAGGGCACTTTCTACATAAAGTAGGTTTATCATGAAAGCCAAATATAAATTTGCGTTGGTATCTATTGCTATATCTTCTGCATTACTATCAGGATGCAAAACTGGCGATATCGCAACGAAAACTGCCCAAGCACCCTCTGTTGAAACCGTTACCCTAACCGAAACAAAAATCACTCCTTATCATACTTTTATCGGTCGAACTGAAGCGGTAAATGACGTTGATATTATGCCTCGAGTCGGTGGCGAATTAACCGCGATTCATTTTAAAGATGGCGATATGGTCGAAAAAGGCCAATTGCTGTTTGAAATCGACGACCGTCCTTACAAAGCGGCACTGGCGTATGCAAAAGCGTCGTTGCAAAAAGCAAAAGCACAACTCGTTCAAACTACGCGTGATGCAGAACGTGTGAAGAAACTCATCAAAGATAAAAGCATCAGTGAGCAGCAATACGATGACGCCATTGCTGCGCACGCCGCAGCGATTGCTTCGGTAGAAGAGGCGAAAGCGACGCTGGTTTCAGCAAGGCTCGATCTTGAATTTAGCTCTGTGCGTGCTCCTTTCTCAGGCCGCGTGGGTTTCAGCAACTTCCGAGTGGGTGACCGTATTTCGAAAATTCAACTCGTTCCTCTTGTTTCGATCACTCAAATTGACCCAATTCGCTTTGGCTTTGATGTGGATGAGAAGCTCTACCGCCGCGTAAGAAGTGCGATTGATGTGGCTCATCGTAACGATGACAAACTGGATGTTGATTTAACACTGACGCTTTCAGACGGTTCATTGTATCCGCTTGATGGCAAGATCTACGCCGTTGGCAACAAGATCGATTTAGAAACAGGCTCAATTCGAGCAGAAGCACAATTCGATAACCCAACTTACGCGCTTATGCCGGGTGAATATGGCAACTTGACTATCAAGCTGCGCAACAAAACCATTGATGGTTTGCTTATCCCATCGGCGGCTGTTCAGCAAGACCAAGCGGGTGACTACGTCATGGTGGTTGGTGATGATCACGTGGTGTCTCGTCGTAACGTTGAACTCGGTCAGACCTACGGTGTGAAACGTGCTGTGCTGACTGGTTTGGCGGCTAACGAAAAAGTCATCGTCAATGGTCTACAAAAAGTGCGTCCGGGTGCAACGGTGAAAGACGTTGAACTACAGAGTGAACAAGGCTGAGTGAGTACTGATGTTAAGTAAATTTTTCATTCACCGGCCGAAGTTTGCTTTGGTGATCTCACTGGCGATGACATTGATGGGTATGATCGCCCTGAAAGTCTTGCCAATTTCTGAGTATCCTCAAATCTCTCCGACGGTAATTACGGTGAGCACCATGTATCCGGGTGCAAACGCGAACGTGGTTAAAAAGACGGTTGCACAGCCGATAGAAGCCAAAGTCAACGGCGTTGAAGACATGATTTACATGTCTTCTGTGATTGGTAACGATGGTTCATACACACTACGTATCTATTTTCGAGTGGGCGCAGATGGCGATATGGCACAGGTTCGTGTGAACAACTTGGTGGCGCAAGCGACGTCTTCTCTCCCACAAGAAGTAAACCAAATCGGTGTGACGGTTAAGAAGAAATCTTCCGACATGTTGGGCGTTATTACACTGCGTTCTCCGAAACAGTCTCACGATAGTATCTACCTCTCCAACTATGCGGATCTCAATATTGTTGAGCGTCTAAAACGTATCGAAGGTATGAGTGACATTACGCTGCTGGGTAAGAAAGACTACTCAATGCGTATTTGGTTGAACCCAAATAAACTGGCCACCTTGAAGCTTTCCGCTAGTGATGTTATTGGCGCAATTAAAACGCAAAACATCCAAGTGGCGGCGGGTAAGATCGGTGGTATGCCAGCTCCGGGTGACCAGCAATATCAATATGTTTTGCAAACCAAAGGCCGCCTTACTTCTGCGGAAGAGTTCGAGAACATCATCATCCGTGCGAGCAAGAAAGGTTCTTTGATTCGCTTGAAAGATGTGGCTCGTGTGGAAGTTGGCGCACAAGGTTACGAAGCTGATGGTCGTATGAATAACGAACCAGCCGCCGTTCTGGCCTTGTACCAGTTGCCGACAGCGAACGCGCTAGACGTGATGGAACGCGTGAAAGAGGCCATGAAAGAGTACGAGAAATCGTTCCCAGATGATTTGGTCTACGACATCGCGTATGACTCTACCGAATACGTAGAGACGTCTATTGATGAAGTGTACGAGACACTGGTGATTGCGGTACTTCTTGTCACCTTCGTTGTGTACGTTTTCTTGCAGAACTGGCGAGCGACCATCATTCCAACCTTAGCGATTCCGGTTTCCATCATTGCGACGTTCGCAATCATGGGCGTGATGGGCATGACCATTAACACCATCTCGTTGTTTGGCTTGATCCTCGCCATCGGTATCGTGGTGGACGATGCGATCATCGTGGTGGAGAACGTGGAGCGGGTTATCCATGAAGAGCATTTAGACCCGATTCCGGCCACGATCCAAGCCATGAAAGAAGTGACGGGTCCTGTATTGGCAACAACGCTTATTTTGTTGGCGGTGTTCGTACCGGTTGCGCTATTGCCGGGTATTTCTGGTCGAATGTTCAACCAGTTCGCGGTCACCATCTGTGTGTCGGTGCTGATCTCTGCGATCAACGCATTAACGTTAACGCCAGCGCTTTGTGCGTTGATGTTGAAATCTACTCACTCGCAACCTATTGCGCCTTTGCGTGCGTTTAACCGCGGTTTTGAAGCAATAACGCGCAAATATCAAGGCTTAGTTGGCTTCTTGAGCCGCCGCATTGTGCTGAGTGTCGGTGTTTATGGCGTGCTTATTGCGGGGCTGGCATTTGCGTTCATGACCGTACCTTCTTCTTTCGTACCGAACGAAGATAAAGGCGTGTTCATGGTCGAAATGCGTTTGCCAGACGCAGCTGCATTGCAGCGTACGGCACCATTAATGAAGAAGTACGTTGATGAGCTAAAACAGATGGAAGGTGTGGAGAACGTGGTTTCGGTTGCGGGCTTCTCGGTAATTAACATGGCGTCGATTCCAAACTCGGGCATGTTGATCATCAAATTGGATAACTGGAGCAAACGTAAAGACCCTGAGCTACACCAACGCGCGTTGATGAATAAAGTTAACCAAATGCTGAACTCAACGCCAGATGCCGCTTCGTTCGTTTTCGCGACGCCGGCAATCAAGGGCATGGGTGCGGTGGATGGTTTCAACCTTGTGTTGCAAGACAACTTGGGTCGTTCTCCACAAGAGTTGGCAAAAACAACCGCTGATTTTGTTGCCCAAATCAATCAACTGCCTGAAGTGGCGCGTGCGTTCTCGATTTTCCGTGCGAACATTCCGCAACGTTACATCGATATTGACCGCGATAAAGCGATTTCGATGGGCGTACCGTTGAATGAAATCTTCAGCACACTGCAAGCACAGTTGGGCGGCGCCTACATTTCTGACTTCAACTTGTTTGGGCGTTCGTACCAAGTGAAAGTGCAAGCAGAAGAGCAATATCGTGACAACATCGACGACATCGACCATCTGTTTGTTCGTTCAAGCTCTGGAAAAATGGTGTCATTGGCAACGCTAGTGAAAGTGAAGCCGATCTTCGGCCCTGATACCTTATCGAACTACAACATGTTCAGTTCTGCAACCGTGAACGGTGCGCCAGCGCCAGGCTACAGCTCGGGTGATGTTGTAAAAGCCATTGAAAAACTGGCTGCAGAATCTTTGCCAAGTGGTTACTCGTACGAGTGGTCAGGCATGACTTACCAAGAGATGAAAGCAGGCAACATGGCGCCAATCGCGTTCGCATTGTCTTTACTGTTCACCTACTTGTTCTTGGTGGCTCAGTACGAAAGTTGGACCATTCCTGCTGCGGTAATGATGGCGGTTCCAGTCGCGATTCTCGGCGCAATGGGAACGCTACTGCTGGTGGGACAACCGTTCGATTTGTACGTGCAGATTGGTGTGGTCATCTTGATCGGTATGTCCGCCAAAGTGGCGATTCTTATCGTGGAATTTGCCAAAGTTCTGCGAGAAGAAAAGGGCTTATCCATCATTGATGCTGCCAAAGAAGCTGCTCGAATCCGTTTCCGAGCAGTACAGATGACTGCGTTCGCCTTCATCTGGGGGGTATTCCCGTTGGTGATTGCATCGGGTGCTGGTGCGGCATCTCGTCACTCACTGGGCTTTGCGGTATTCGGCGGCATGATTCTCTCTACGTTTGTAGGCACGTTGCTGACGCCGGTGTTCTTCGTGATGATGCAATCTCTGCGCGAGAAGTTTAAGCGAAAGAAACCCACTGAACTTGAGGTGAGCGAGCAATAACGCTGATTTCAACCGACTGACTCCACAACACCCCCACGCTGTGTGCGATTGGCCAATGCCTTTCATTGATATACAACCACCGTCGCAGCGTGGGTTCCCCTAACAATAATAGGTTTTAGCATGAAAAATCTTTCAAAAATCGTCGTAGCGAGCTCTCTACTGACGTGTGCTGCTGCGCAAGCGGGTGGGTTATACCTTTACGAAACAACAGCATCGGATATTGGTTTGGCATCCGCTGGTATGGCGGCTCGTGCGCAAGATGCCTCAGTAATGGCAGCAAACCCGGCTGGTCTGGCGAATGTTTCTGGTAAATCTTTCTCTGGTAACCTGATTGGCCTATACGGTGACGCGCAACTAGACACGATGACTGGCGATGCGGGCAACGTGATTGGTTTTGTTCCTATGGCGTCGGCATTTTACAGCCAACAAGTGAACGACAAATGGACGCTGGGTATTGGTCTGTATGGCAACTACGGTCTTGGCCTCGAGTACGAAGGTCTTTTGGATAATCACTTAGATATTCCTACAGCAACGACACAAGCCATGACCATTCAACCTTCCGCTTCTTACCGCATCAATGATCACTGGTCTGTGGGTGCGGCGCTTGGTATTCAGTACGGTATGTATGAAGTAGAAGCGGAAGGGTCGTTGGCTAGCTCTGACATGCATAAAAAATACTTAGACGAAGACCAAAATACTCAAGTCAACGGCCGAGTAGGTGTGCTTTATGAGGCAACATCAGGCACGCGTCTTGGTCTGTCTTACTCTTCTGAAACCGAATTTGAATTCGACAACAGCAACTCCATTGCTCCACAACAACTTATCTTCAGTGCTTACCACGAATTGAATGATGACCTAGCGGTGATGTGGAACGTGAACTGGCAAGACTGGAGCGAATACACAACCACGCTGAACGTAGAGACACAAGACACTTACCAAATCGCATTGGGTACTCAGTACAAACTGAATGAAAAAATGATGTGGAATGCAGGTTTTGCATTCGATACCAGCATGTATGAGAGCCAATCAAACGGTGATATTACCGTTCCTACTGGCAAGGCGTACCGCATTGGTACAGGCATTGATTACACATTGGATTCAGAAAACTCAATTGGTTTCGCGTTTGAAGCGATCTTGATGGAATCGTCAGAAACGCCAAGCTTACAAGCTGGCTTTGATGAGCCTGCTCTGTACTTCATGAGCATGAGCTACAACTGGAAAAACTAATCATTCCTAATCGCTAAAACGCCTTCCTTACAGGCCATTCTACCCTAACTACCTGCACTGGATGCTGTCACGCTATCTAAGGTAGTTAGGGCGCTTCTGTCACACCCAGTGAGTGATGATTTAAAAAGTATCTGCGCGGCTAAGTGCGGGTATTCAACATCTCAAAGGACTAAAAATGAAAAATAAACTAGCGTTAGTGTGTACGACTTTGTTGGTCAGTACGCTGGCTCATGGTGCCGAGCACCGAGTAAAAGACAATAAAAACAAGTTGGCGGATGACCCAACAAAAGTCATTACGAAATTTGGCGCGTCGTACGCAAACAACTACGATTTTGATGATCAAAACATCTCATTCTCGGGCTCACTTGCGCTTGACCAAGCGCGCAAAATTAACCTGCGTATCAATGATGATGCGAGCGAGTGGCGTATTGGTGGCTCGTGGTTGTTTCCGGTCGGTATCGTGAACTTCAACTTCGGTAAAAATGAATACGTAAACGGCGCGGATCAAACCAACTACAGCGTTGGTACCTTTATGCCGCTAAGTTATTTCGGGATTGAGCCAGCAGGCTTCCAAATTTTCCCAATGGCAGGCTATACGTACAACACTGGTGATGTTCCTGTTTGTGACGGTGCAGAAAGTAGCCACTGTAGCGAGCCTAACTTTACGGGCACTCCAAGTGCAGAGAATGGCTTCAATATGATGAGCTCTTCAGGCAGCAGCGGCTACGTTGGTGCATTTGCGCTGAAATCGTTTACCAAAGAACTGACGTTAATCAGCTTCGCAGCAGGCACTTACGGCTCAGAAAACAGTGAAGGAGAGAACTACAAAGGCTTCTTTGGTGGTATCGGCCTTGGTTATCTCGTGAATAAACGTCACTCGTTTAACGTAATGACGTTTGTCATGGACAACAACACGTATTTAGATGAGGCAGATAGGCGCGTCGCATTATCTTACCAATATCAATTTGAGTAAATTGAAAACGCAGCAACGATGGCTGCGTTTTTACTTTGATGGAATAAATTAGTGAATCGCGTTCTTTTCTTCGATCTTTTTCTGATATTGGTGTTTTAATATATACATGCGCTTAACATCGCTATAGGCTCCGTTAATAAAGTATTCTTCTACTAAATGGCCTTCTTCAATAAAACCACATTTCTTATATAAATGAATAGCGACTTCATTATCCACTGCGACCAATAAGTATATTTTACGTAGATTAAGAATCGAGAAGGAGTAATCCAATGCACGATTAATCATCTCTGTCGCATAACCTCGTCCTTGATGCTCTGGGGCGATGATTATCTGAAACTCAGCGCTTCGGTGAATGTAGTTGATCTCAATAAGTTCGACCAATCCAATCACTATGCCGTCTTCATCTTCAACCACAAAGCGTCTTTCTGCGTCATCATGTATATGTTTTCGGTACAGTTCTTCGAGCTCATCATAAGATTCATAAGGCTCTTCGAACCAGTAGGCCATGATATTTCGGTTGTTATTTAGTTCGTGAATAAAGCGCAAATCAGAGCGTTCTAGTGCACGCATTTTTAGGCCTTTCTTCATCATTTATCTCCAATGAGGCGGAGTAAACCTCCGCAATTGATGCTAGAAAATCTTAACGTATTTAACAAGAATAGCGCATCTGTTTTTGGGAAATATTGTGGTTTTTTCAATATGGAAACTTAGAGTTCACGCCAAATAAAAATTAATCTTTACGATAAAAAATTCGATTAGGTGGTTTGCCTAATATCATATTAAATACCGCGCAACGACTTAGTGTCTTAATCTAAATAAACAAGGTATTCAATATGTTTTCAATCGGTGACGTAGTAGTAGCGACTAAAGGTATCGATCTTGGCGAAATGGTTGTTACAGGTTTAAGCAGTGGCGGTTTTTACACACACGTAAAAGCAGGCGAGAAAACGCTAACTTACCCAGCTAAAGATCTTAAGAAAGCATAATTAAATTTGCTCACTCTTATTTCTAAACTGGCTTAAAGTTCGTATTACTTATTTTAGGCGGGTTAGAATTTATAAAAGGTAGCGCAACAAGTCGCTACCTTTTTTATCACTCTCTTTTCTAGTTTTCTTCTGTTTTATGAACCTCAACACGGTTTCTACCGGTTTCTTTAGCTTTGTAAAGAGCTAAGTCGGCGCGTTTTACGAGTGGTTCAAACGAGTCATCCAAGCTACAGACTTGAGTTACACCAATACTAGCGGTAAAGCTCATATCACGACCTGAGTGTTGAATCGTCGTAGTTTCTAGCGCATTGCGAATCGTTTCTAATGTGTTTAGGGCTTCTTGCGATGACCGGCTTCTTAGTACGATGGCAAACTCTTCACCGCCAACTCTGGCAAGTAAGTCACAGTCAAGTAGATGACTTTGAATGGTGTTGACTGCATGGATCAGCGATTTATCGCCAGCATCATGACCAAACCGATCATTAAGGCTCTTAAAGTTGTCTAAATCTAGAATAGCAACATGGAAGTCAATGCCTTGGGTGCGGTATTCAGTCAAGCGGCTTTCGATTTGTCGCATGAATTCTCTGCGGTTTGGAATGCCAGTCAGATCATCCGTTGTGGCGAGATGCTCCATTTTCATAATTTGTATATGAAGAGCAATGTTTAAAGCAATCCAGTTAGCGATGCACTGAAGCTGTGCCGCTTGTTCGTTTGTGTAAGTGTGCGTTTGATGATGTGCAACATTAAGCGTGCCCAAACAGACTTTACCGTGCATTAAAGGCGCATCCATACACGTCCCCATGCCATTGGATGCCAGCATCACACAATCGACCTCATCAGATTGAGTGACATCGTCACAGATCATCAGTTGTTGTTTTTTGAACACTCGGCCAACAAAAGCTCGGTGAATAGGTACCAAGAATTCAGCCGGAATCGCTTTATTACCAGAGAAAGAGTAGACCTTTAGATGATCATCATTTTCATAAAGCGTGATACTCGCGCGGTCGGAATTGAATATACGATTTATCCATTCTGCGACCGTATCAAGCACCTGCTGCAATGTTTCCGATTGAGCTAAAAAGTGAACAAACCCTATCGGCATACAGATCGGACTTTCCATATTCTGCATCGATAAGTCATCAGGGTTAAAAGTTCTTTCAAGTCTCAATAGACATCTCCTTGCGATGTTGCAAATACCAACAATAAGTTACACGAAGCTATTTTCAAGAAAAATGCGTTTCTACGTAAGATTATGGTTTATTTATCGCCATCTATGTGTGTTCAATTGCTTAATGTGGGCGTTAACTCACGCCTAAATGAATAAATGTTATACCTATTTATAAGTAAGTCATTACTCAATAAGGGGTGTTTTTGAGGTAGAACCAAAGAATAGGAAAGCCCTTCAGGGAAGAGAAGGGCAAAGAGGGTAAACTTAGGAAAGTAAATACGTAAGCAGTGAATTAATTATCTTTGTATTTCTGTAAAATCAACTGACTGATTTGCGCGATGAGCTGGTCTCTGGCTTGAAGTGATAGCTCGGTTTCCGTGACATAGATACTAATGTAAACAGGACGATGGTTTTCCTTCCATATGATTGCGTTAATACCGCGCGAACCGTGACCACCCGCACCAGAGCGGTCGGCGATAGACCAACCTGTTGGTAATACTGAACGCATTAACGAGTCTGAAACCTTGTTGTCCTGCATCCAGATTTTTAATTGCACGCGAGACTCGTAAGACAACGTTTCTCCTTCAATCAAGGTTCGCAGAGTGTTTACCATGGCGTTAGGTGTGGTTGTGTCGCGGTTGTCTCCCGGTGTCGCTTCGTTCAAACGTGGTTCTAATCTATCTAGGCGCGTCGCTTTATCACCAATAGTTCGCAGAAACATTGTCACGGCCTTAGGGCCGCCGATTTCATTCAATACTAAGTTGGCAGCAGTATTATCACTCATCAACATCGCAGCTTCACAAGCGTGTTCTACGCGTGTGTTTTGGCCTGCGAGTTTGTCCATCACTGGAGACCACACAACGATGCTGCGCTCATCGACTTTCGCGGTCGCATTTTTACTTAGCTTACCGCTGTCCATATCACTTAGCATTGTGGCGCAAGCCAAGGTTTTGAATGTGCTCATGAGTGGGAAGCGTTCATCGCCACGGTAATCCCAGCGCTCATCGGTTTGCGTATCCCAAACCGAGACTCCAATTCTGCTTGAGGTTTGTTGTTCGATGAGAGAAATGTCTTCATTCAGTTGGGAAGCGTAACTTAGGGTTGAGCAAACCATTAGCCCAGCCAACAAAAATAACTTTTTCATGCGTCGTGTTCTTCATTTTGGTTTTGGTTCGCACTGTGGCGATGTTACGCAAACTATAACGAGCGAATACTCTAACCACTGTTAAATCCATGTCGATTTTTTGTAGGATTCTGCGCAATACCTCCAAGTTTGTTATTGACCTTAAGTATATTGTGGGTTTACTCAACTTTACGAATATTGACGTTGCATTACGCTAGAAAAACTAAACTAGAGTTGTCGTCAATTTGAGAGTGATGTTCATGAAAACTGTACGAAATTTTTTATGGATGATAGTTGCCGCCGTGTCTGTGTTGTGGTGGATGAGTGAACCGCAACTGCTGTCCTCGACCCAATTCTTCCAATGGCGCTCCGCGCTTATTCAATATTCTGGTGTTTTGTCGTTAGCTTTGATGTCTATTGCGATGGTGCTGGCGCTGCGCTTACCTGTGATAGAGCAATGGGTTCATGGCATGGACAAGGCATATCGAGTACACAAGTGGTTAGGTATAGCAGGCGTCAGTTTGGGTGTGATCCATTGGCTTATGTATAAAGTGCCGAAGTGGCTCGTTGCTGCTGGTTGGTTGGAAAAACCAGTAAAACACACTGGAGCAGGGCCATCAGGCAATAACTTCGTTGGTTTTGAGTTATGGGTTAAAGAACTGCGTGATATAGGCTTGGATTTAGGTGAGTGGGGCTTTTATTTGCTATTGGTATTGCTGGCAGTGTCACTCTGGACGGTTGTTAAATACAAACCGTTTAAGTTATCCCATCGTTTAATGGCGGTGGTGTATTTGATGGTTGCTGTTCACTCCGTTTTGCTGATCAAGCACGCGTACTGGGGCGATCCCATTCATTTTATCGCTTTTGGTTTTGCATTGATGGGCTCTGCGGCTGCCGTTTACAGCTTGTTCGGTTTTGTCGGGCGAGCGAACCGCTATCCAGCCAAAGTGGTGTCGACTCGCTACTTCCCTCAAGCGCGAGTGATGGAGCTGGTTTTGGCGCCAGGCATTAACGACCAAGGAAAACCTTGGCAAGGGCACAAAGCTGGGCAGTTTGCTTACGTTCGTTTTGGTAACGAAGATCCACATCCGTTTACGATTGTTTCAGGTGAGCACGATCCAGAGGTCCGTTTTTTGATCAAAGAGCTAGGCGATTTCACGACCAATTTGTACCAGCGCGTGAAAGCGGGTAATGAGGTTGTTGTTGAAGGGCCGTATGGACGTTTAGAGTTTGATGTCAACAAGCCGCAAGTTTGGATTGCTGGTGGTGTCGGGATAGCGTCGTTCTTTGCTATCTTATCTTCATTGAAAGCGTTAAAAAGACATCCGCCAGTGCATTTGTTTTATTGCACACGTGGCTTAGATAGTCATTTAGTGGATGAACTGTGGAATGCCGCGCGTCAGGCACAAGTGAAACTGAACGTGATAGATACTGCGGTTTCACCTCGACTTAATGTTGAACGAATTGCGAGGGAATGCGGCGACTTATCGCGTTATGAGTTTTATTTCTGTGGACCGGAGGTATTCTCTCGAACCCTGAAAAAAGAGTTAGAGGTATATCGTTTTGATACAGAACATCGCTATCATGAAGAGCTGTTTGTGATGCGATAATCTAGCATTTAGGGCGAAATAAAAAGGAGCTGATATTAGCTCCTTTTGTATTTACATTTAACGTCTATGAACCGTGTTAATACGTTAATCCGGTCTCACTACAGTTCCACTTTTTTGACCATGCCGGCTTCTGCATGTCCGGGGATATTACACGCGAACTCTACATTTTTATCGCCATGGAAGTGCCACAAGAGTTGTTTCGCTTTGCCTGGTTCAACAGTGACAGCATTGCCGGAGTCATGCATGTGATCGCCAGACATGGTTTTCATCATTTCACGATGTTTAAGCTGTTCTTCTGCTGAGCCAATGGTAAATTCGTGATTGATTTTGCCTGTATTCATTACCACAAATTGAACCACATCATCCGGTTCTATTGTCACATCTTTTTTGAATGTAATTTTCATATCATCCGTTAAGAGTACATGAACGACTTTGTCTGGTTTTGCGCCATTTGCAGGCATACCAACCGCTGACATGCCCGGCATGCCGCTCATACCAGAATGATCCATTTTACCGTGGTCCATTTTTCCATGATCCATCGGCATTTTATCCATGTTCATGGAACCGTGATCCATTTGACCATGCTCCATATTTTCGTGGTTCATGTTTGAGTTATCCATTTGAGCAAATACGCCACTCGATACCATGGTTAGAGCAAGAGTGATAAGAGTCTTTTTCATGTTGATTTCCTTTACTATCAATTAGCTATCGCGCCATTACTCTCTGAATAATGGCGCTCGTTGTTATTTATCTTGGTGTTGAGTTGATTTCACTTCACGCTGTTTCCACAGCTTGAAGATGGCAGGTAGCACAAGCAGTGTTAACAGCAGGGCAGAGGCCATGCCACCAATCATCGGTGCAGCGATGCGTTGCATCACTTCAGAGCCTGTCCCCTCACCGTACATGATTGGAATAAGACCAATGATTACCGTTAATACGGTCATCATGACAGGCCGCACACGCAAGCCAGCGCCTTCGCGAATTGCGTCTGTAAGATCCCGTGCTTGAAGCGGTCGTTGTTTCTCTTCTGCATCCAGTTTTCGGTGGTGCCACGCTTGGTTGAGATATACCAGCATGATGACGCCTATCTCCACCGCAACGCCGGCGAGGGCGATAAACCCAACCCCCACGGCAATAGAGAAGTTGTAGTTCAGATAATGCATCAGCCATAAGCCACCAACCATTGCTAAAGGCAGCGTCAGCATGATGATCAGCACCTCACCTACACGGCGAAAGCTGAAGTAAAGTAGCATCATGATGATCGCAATAGTGATTGGTACTACGACACTTAAGCGGTCTTTGGCGCGTTCCATGTATTCGTACTGACCTGACCAAGCCAGTGAATAACCCGCAGGTAATTCAAGTTGATCTGCTACTACTTGTTGTGCTTCCACGACGTATGAGCCCAGGTCACGACCTTCGATATCCACGAAAACCCAACCGTTTGGACGCGCGTTTTCGGTTTTGATCATCGGTGGGCCATCCTCATAACGAATATCTGCCACGTCTGCGAGTGCGATGCGTGCGCCGTTGGGGGTTACCAGTGGTAGGTTTTGCAGTTTAACAACCGAGTCACGGTAATCTTGCGGATAGCGGACGTTAATCGGGTAGCGTTCCAAGCCTTCAATGGTTTCTCCAACATTCATACCCCCAACAGCTGTTGAGATAACTTGCTGAACGTCTTTGATGCTCAATCCATATCTCGCAGCTGCGCGGCGTTTGATATCAATCGTCACGTAACGGCCACCCGCGACACGCTCCGCATATACAGATGAGGTGCCATGAACGCTATTAAGAATAGGTTCCAGCTGAGCACCAATTTTTTCGATCTCTTTCAGGTCTGGGCCTGCGATTTTGATCCCAATTGGCGTTTTAATGCCCGTCGCAAGCATGTCGATACGCGTTTTGATCGGCATTACCCATGCGTTGGTGAGTCCCGGGAACTGAATCAGTTCATCGAACTCTTTGCGTAACGACTCTGTCGTCACGCCTTCACGCCATTGATCGTGAGGTTTTAGCTGAATAACAGTTTCAATCATAGTGAGTGGCGCAGGGTCGGTGGCCGTTTCTGCACGGCCAATCTTGCCCCAAACCGTTTTGACTTCCGGTACGGTTTTGATCAGTTTGTTAGTTTGCTGAACTAGTTCACGTGCTTTACCAATCGAGATTCCCGGATACGTAGTCGGCATGTACATCAAGTCGCCTTCATCCAATGGTGGGATGAACTCGCTACCCAGTTGACTGGTTGGATAGTAAGCTGACGCCATTAGGCCTAAAGCGATAACGATCATACTCTTAGGGTACTTGAGGCTGGTATTCAGCAACGGGCGATACAGCGCAATTAAGCCTCTATTTACTGGATTCTTATGCTCTGGTAATACGTTGCCACGGATGAAATAACCCATGAGCACAGGTACGAGGGTAATTGCCAAACCTGCCGCTGCGGCCATTGCATAAGTTTTAGTAAAGGCGAGAGGGGAGAACATCTTGCCTTCTTGACCTTCCAGTGCAAATACTGGCACAAAGCTTAACGTGATGATAAGCAGTGAGAAGAACAGGGGCGCGCCCACTTCTTCAGCGGCTTTGCCAATCACTTGCCAGCGGTTCTTATCCGTGAGAGGCGTTCGTTCAATATGCTTGTGGACGTTTTCTATCATTACGATGGCACCATCCACCATTGCACCGATGGCGATGGCAATCCCCCCGAGCGACATGATGTTGGCGTTAATGCCTTGAGAATGCATGACGATAAACGCGGATAAAATACCGACGGGCAAGCTCAGCGCGATAACCAAAGACGAACGGATGTGAAATAGGAAGAGGGCACAAACAATCGCCACGACGATGAATTCTTCCGCCAATTTCTTCCACAAGTTTTCTACGGCAGCGTTAATCAGCGTGGAGCGATCGTAAGTAGGCACGATTTCCACACCATCCGGTAAGCTGCGCTGTAAATCTTCCAGTTTGTCTTTAACTTTGCTGATGACTTCACTCGCGTTTTCGCCGAATCGCATGACAATAACGCCACCAACCGCTTCACCTTCGCCGTTAAGCTCAGAGATGCCGCGACGCATTTGCGGACCTAAGTTGATGTCAGCAATGTCGCCCAATAAGAGCGGTGTACCTTTCTCTGTCACTTTGAGCGGAAGTGATTCAATATCCTCAATACTCGTTAGGTAACCTGTAGTGCGAACCATGTGTTCCGCTTCTGCTACTTCAACAACAGAGGCGCCCGTTTCCTGATTGCCGTTTTGGATCGCCATGTTCACTTGTTGCAGTGTCAGGTTGTAAGCACGTAGCTTAGCTGGGTCAATCTGAACTTGATATTGCTTCACCATACCGCCAACGGTTGCGACTTCAGAGACGCCATCGACGGTTTGCAGCTCATATTTCAAGAACCAGTCTTGCATACTGCGTAGATCAGCAAGATCATGGTTGCCAGTTTTATCTTGCAGTACATAGCTGTAGACCCAGCCCACACCCGTTGCATCTGGTCCTAATGTCGGTTTTGCACTTGGTGGTAATTTAGGTGCTACTTGGCTTAGGTACTCTAAAACGCGCGAGCGTGCCCAGTACATGTCGGTATCATCGTTAAAAATGATATAAACATATGAGTCACCAAAGAATGAATAACCACGAACGGTTTCCGCTCCTGGTACGGCGAGCATGGCGGTGGTTAGCGGGTAAGTAACTTGATCTTCAACTACTTGAGGTGCTTGGCCTGGGTAGCTTGTTTTGATGATCACCTGAACATCAGAAAGATCCGGAATGGCGTCTACAGGTGTATTCTTTACACTGTAAAGTCCGGTTAAAACAAGCGCTAAGGTTGCGATCAAAACCATGAAACGGTTTTTGATCGACCAGCGGATTATTGCTCCAATCATAGTTAGCCCTCAACCGCTTCAAGTTGCTTCAATACGTAGTCAGCTCCTTGTTTTTCAACTAGAAATCGGACTTTCTGACCTTCTTTGAATCCGGATAGATCCACTTCATTACCTACAGAGAAGTTCATCTCTCCTGCCTCCCAGTTCCATTCTGCAACTGGGAGGTGGTTGAGAGTTATCATCCCAAAATCCGCCATCAACATGCTGATATCTCCGGTAATCCATACGTCAGTCACGACAACGCTGTCATCGGTTTTGTAGTCAACGACTTCATATTGACCGGACTCTGTTTTCTGAATTTCAAACTCGATAGCTTGGCCTTTTTGCAGAGTGCCCACATCAACGTCATCTGCGAGGGTAAAGTTCATGACCATACCCGGCCAATCCCACTCTGCTACGGGCTGATGATTAATGGTCAACATACGGTGATCTTTCATCACATCGGTGATTTCACCCTTAGCCCAAACTGTTTCTACTTTGGCTTCAGTAGGTGATGAAATACGGGATAGATCAGCCGTTTGGCTCGATTCCGAATCCAACATAAAGTGTGCAGAGGTTACGATGCGATCATCTTGAGACAGACCTTGTAGCACCTCGATTTTGTCGTCGGCTTCACGCCCAACTTTGATGCGCGTTGAGCGGTATTTACCATCGCCTTCAGACAACACGACTCGGGTCATACCGCCGGATCGAATAACGGAAGACTTAGGAATCGTCATAACTGCGTTATCAGTGACTGGTTGAAGGGCAATGTTGGCAAACATATTAGGTTTAAGATCGCCATTCGGGTTAGGGAACTTGAGGCGTACACGCAAGGTACGAGTTTTAGGATCCAGAATAGGGTATACGTAGTCGACAACCCCTTTCCATTCATTGCCTGGAATAGCATCAAGCGTCATAGTGGCGCTACTTCCTGCTTTCATCCAGTGAGCTTGGCGCTCAAATACTTCGGCATCCACCCATACGTTTTCAAGTGGGCCCGCGCTGATTACCGCTTGAGCAGGGGATAGGTAACCACCTTCACGAACGTTCAAACTCGCGATGACGCCATCTTCCGGAGCTTTAATTTCAATAGTTTGCGATGCTTTCCCGCGTTGAGTGATGGCTCTGATTTGAGAACGATCAACACCCAGTGTCACTAAACGTTCTGTTGCGCCTTTCACCAGACCATTACGCCCAGTTCGGTAGGCGTTCAGCAGCTCTTCTTGTGCTTTGACTAGCTCAGGCGAGTACAGCGTGAACAGCACATCGCCTTTTTTGACCTTTTCACCCACGGCATTGATGTAAAGCTTTTCAACCCAGCCGGCCACGCGAACGTTGGTTTGCCACAAATGACTTTCGTCAAACGCGATATAGCCGACAGTTTCAATCCGAGGTGAAAGTTGCTCTAAAGAGACTTGAGCAGTTTTTACACCTAAGTTGTTTTCAACTGATGGGTCAATTTTTACCGTGCCGGGTTTGTCTTGTTCACCCGCGAGATCTTCAGCGTACACTGGGATCAAGTCCATGCCCATTGGCGATTTGCCCGGTTTGTCGCGCTTATAATTTGGATCCATTGGAGCAACCCAATAGAGTGGCTCGTTTGAGCTGCTCGCCGCGCCACCGCCTGTGCCGCTCATGTCGTGGTTTGCACCAGATAGGTACTGATTAACGCCAAACCCTAGTGCCCCGCCAACAAGCAGAGCGATGGTTGCTATCTTGATTGAATTTGAACTCATTCCTAATTCCTTATTTTCCCCATGAGGCATGACAGCGATGTTGATTGCTTATTGGTGTGCATTCGCCATCGTCCCCAAACTTGGGTTCTCTCATGTTTTTGTTTTAGTTCGCGCTTGCTTCAGGCGTGATGTTGGGTGTGGATACTTGATATTCGAAACCACCCAATAAAGCCGCTAAGTTGCTGTTTACGATGTTTAAATCGGTAATAAGACGTTGCTGTTCGAGCTTTAGCGCCAGCTCGTCTGTGCTTGCCATGATCACATCGTTAAACTGTGCGGTGTTGTTTTGATAACCCCTTTCTACCGCGTGAATACGAGCTTGAACTTGGGGAAGTAAGGTGGATTGATAACGCTCTAAACGCTGACTCAAGTTAGCGCGATCAACCAGCAATGTGTTGACCTTCGCGTTCATCTGAGTCAGTAACGTATCTTTTTGTGAGCGAGCAGCACCCACTTGATACTGCGCGGCGGCTAAGTTGCGGTCTTGGCGATTACCAGTGAACAGGGGAATGTCCATTGTTAGATACGCGCTCACCAAATCCGATGCAGGTTCGCCTTTCATATTGTTGGCTTGACGATAAGCGTACATCACTTCCACACCGAATTGAGGCGTGTAAGCTTGCTCTGCAATGTCCACTTGAGTTTCATTGGCAGAAATACTTACGTCTGCCATTTTCACCATCGGGTGATCACTCAACTGTTGGTAGTGCTTGGTCGTTTCGCTATTTGCAGACAACTTTTGGTTTAATGACGCCCAAGTCAGTGTGTTGCTGGCTTGAAGTGTTGAGCGTCCGTTTTGGGTATAGGTATTGAGCCAGTCAGAGCCCAGCCATTCTGAGAGTTGCGAGACCAAACGGCGCTGCATTTGTGCATTGGCTTGCAGCTTTTCATCCAACTTACTCACTTGAAGCTGTGCATTCAGTAAATCTTGCGCTTCGCTTTTGCCGATTGAGTAATTGGTTTGAATGAAGTTTTCCATTTCCGTCATGAGCCGACGGTTTTCTAGCAAAATTTGCTCTGCTTTCTGCTGATAGCCCAGCTCCAACCAAAGCTGAGTCATGCTGTTTGCCACTTCAAGCTCCCGTGCGTGAACTTGCAACGACAAACCATCGGCTTGTTGATTGGCTTTCTTTTGTTGAAGATTGAGCGTCGAGCCACGTTCGAACTGTTGCATCAAACCGACGGAGATATTGGTCATCGGATCCTCGTCAAATTTGAAGCTATCGACAGGCAAACCACCAAAACCGACTTTCAATTTCGGGTCCATCAAGGTTGCGCTGGCTACGCCTGTTTCACGCATTGCTTCCGATTGAGCATAGAACTGCTTACGGTTGCCATCGTTACTCAACGCAACGCTAATGAGGTTTGCTAGCTCATTGGTTGACTGAGCTTGGATTGATAGAGCTTGCGCTTCTTGTTGTGCTTTCGTATTGGCTGGCGATTGTGCCACCACATTGAAAGCAGGTAGGGCAACCAGAGCCAGTGAGCATACTGGTGCCACTAAGCGATTTGGGTTGAATTCCATAATTTACATCCAAATTGATACCAAGCTCTTTTGCGTTTCGGGATCGATTGAACCGAGCGGGAGAGCGTTGGTATTTGCCAAACGGATGACGCACTTTTTTATCGCTAAATAGCAGGTAACAAATGGAGTTACGAGCGAATAGCTGAGGTGAGCACGCTATCAGTTGGGCGCAAAGAAACTGCCTGCAAAGCGATGCAGGGTCGAATGCTTTGTATGGATTAAACTATCGGAGGCCGATACAAATCATGGGTGACTTGTACCACTGGTGCGGTAATTTCTGAGGCAATGGATGCGCGACAAGCCAATGGGAAGAGCTGGCTGACAGGGGCTGGTAACGGGACAAAAACGAATGAGCAAGATGCTGTGCAGCAATTGTGGATCATACCGGAGCCATCAATACAGCTCATGGTCATCTCTACAGAGTTGGAGCTCAACGATGAGGCCATCTCCATGCTCATACTCGGTGAGCCGCAGTGATCGTTCTCGCTTGCCATTTCCGTCATGTGAGCTGACATCATGACATCACTCGACATCATTTTGATACTCATTAAAGGCGCGCTGTTAACCACGCTAGATACCAGTAGTATCAGCGTTGTACATAACGTTAGCCAAATTGTATGCAATGATTTCAGACGCATACGGTTTCCAGTCAAAATGAGCTTATATATCGAGTAACCCTTAAATAATAAAGGTTACCCTAGGGGTAAAGTCAAGGATTATACCGAACCCACTTCGAGATAATGAGTTCTACATCTTAAAGTCAATTGGACATATTAATCGCTAAGAAATATCTCGCTAGTGAGTTTTTTGTCACACGAACTTTCCATGGTAGGGTTTATCCTTATAGAATGTAAGGTTTAGTGTGCCTGCTTCGGGGGTTGTATGATAGAAATTGTCATCGATGGAAAATATAGAATTGTAGAAGAGGGGCTAACCCTTCTGGAAGCAGCCAAAGTGTGTGGGGTCGAAATCCCTTCACTGTGCGGAATGAACAAAAGTAACGAGAAAATTCCGTGTGATTTGTGTGTGGTCGAAGTGGAAAGTGGCGGAACTAAGCGCGCCTGTGATCTCAAAGTGTACCGCGGTCTCAATGTCGTCACACAATCAGAACAACTGAGTGAGCACCGCAGAAAAGCGCTCAACCGAATCATGACGGACCACTACGCCGACTGTGAAGCTCCTTGTAAAACGGCGTGTCCTGCTGGAGTAGACATCCAATCTTATCTCTACCATATCTCGCAAAACGATCATCAAAAAGCGATTGAAGTTATTAAACGCACACTGCCAATGCCGTTGTCGATTGGGCGTGTGTGTCCGGCATTCTGCGAAAGTGAGTGTCGCCGTTCTTTGGTGGATGAGCCGATTGCCATTCGCCAACTCAAACGCCATGCCGCAGACGCAGATTTAGCGGCGCATGAAGTGTATGTCCCAGAGAAAAAACCAGCGAAGCATCGCAAGATCGCCGTTGTTGGTAGTGGCCCCGGTGGCTTAACGGCAGGTTATTACTTGTCGAATGAAGGTTATGACGTCACCGTATTTGAGTCCATGCCAAAAGCAGGCGGTTGGCTACGCTACGGCATTCCTGAATATCGCCTACCCAAAGACATTCTAGACAAAGAAATCGAATTGATGTGCCGCAACGGCATGCAAGTTGAAACCAACAAAAAGCTTGGGGTTGATTTTACGCTGTCTCAATTGAGTGAAGACTACGATGCTGTCTGTTTGGCAGTGGGGGCGTCTCAAGCGGTAGAAATGAATTATTCTGGTAGCGACTTGGACGGTTGTTATCTCGGTGTTGATTACCTGAAAGATTACGTTACAGAACAAAACTACGTTACGGGCAAAAAAGTTGCCGTGATTGGTGGTGGTAACACTGCGATCGACTGTGCGCGTACGGCGCGTCGTGCGGGTGCCGATACCACTTTGATCTATCGTCGAACTCGCGACGAAATGCCGGCCGAAGACTACGAAATCGTCGAAGCTGAACATGAGGGCGTGACGTTCCATTTCTTGACGAATCCGGCGGAAAACATCGCGGATGAAAACGGCCGCGTGAAGGCAATTCGATTAGAGCGAATGGCGTTAGGTGAGCCAGATGCGTCTGGTCGTCGTAGCCCGAAACCAACGGGTGAGTTCTTTACTGAAGCATTTGATACCGTGATTGCAGCGGTATCGCAAAAGCCGGATCTCAGCTTCTTAGAAAACGATGAGCTCTCCATTCCTCTAACGCGTTGGAACACATCTGAATCCGATGCGCAAACCATGCACACGGGTACGGGCAATATCTTCAGTATCGGTGATTTTCGTCGTGGTCCTGCGACAGCGGTTGAAGCAGTGGGTGATGGGCGAGTTGCGGCAAAAGCGATTGATCTGTTCCTCAATGGTGATATGGCGGACATGCCGAAACCTGCGTTCAACTCTCGTAAAGAGAAAAAACTGGCGCAGGTAGACCCACTTCATTTTGAAAACATCCAAAAAGTTGCTCGTTCAATCATGCCGGAGTTGACTCCAGCGCAGCGTGAGCAGAGTTTTGCTGAAGTGGAGCTGGGCTTTGATAACGAAGAGGCCATGAAAGAAGCGGCGCGCTGCTTAGAGTGTGGTTGCCAGGCGAATACTGACTGTGCCTTGCGAGATTACTCAACGGAATATCATGCCGAGCAACATTTCGATGTTTCCGTGGACGTTTCCTCTGCTAGCGTGATTGGTCATCAAGATTGGCTCGATTTACGTGCGAAAGATCTTCGTCATAAATACGAAGTAGACCGCAGTTCTGAGTTCATTGAATTTGATGCTAACCGCTGCATTAGTTGTGGTCAGTGTATTCAAGCATGCCGTGAGCAAGCGGTACATGGTGTGTTGAGTTTTGTGTCGGATAAAAATGGCCGACCAGCTTTACGACCAGATGATCGTCCACGATTCCGCTCCGATGAAAAAGGCGTAGGTTGCAGCGGTTTGACGCTCATGGGCGATTCAAAATGCGTGCAATGTGGGGTGTGTGTTCAGGCATGTCCAACGGGCGCGATGGTGGACAGCCGTGACCGCTCTCAAGGCAGAACCGAACATCTAAAAGCCGTCGATACCATTTGTACCTATTGTGGTGTGGGTTGTAAGTTGACCATGTTTGTCGATGAGCAACAAAACAAAATCCGCTATGTAAAAGGGGCGGATTCGCCGGTTAACCAAGGTATGCTGTGCGTGAAAGGCCGTTTTGGTTTTGATTTCATTAGAAGCGAAGAGCGTTTAACGACACCACTGATTCGTAAAGATGGTTGGTTGCAGCCAGCAAGTTGGGACGAAGCGATTCAGCTAGTGGCTTCGAAGCTTTCGACCATCAAGCAAGATTTTGGTAGCAACGCACTGGCCGGATTCTCTTCAGCGAAAACCACTAACGAAGATAACTACGCGTTTCAAAAATTCATCCGTCGTGAACTTGGTACGAACAACGTTGATCACTGCGCACGTTTGTGTCACGCATCAAGTGTGACAGGGCTTGAAGCATCGTTGGGGAGTGGTGCGATGACCAACGACATTCCAAGCATTAAGCATTCCGATGTGATCTTTATTATCGGTTCTGACACCACATCTGCGCACCCGATCATCGCTTCGCACATCAAACAGGCGATTCGTCATCACGGGGCACGCTTGATTGTGGCAGACCCGAAACGAGTAGACATGGCCGAACATGCAGAGCTGTACTTGGCGCATCGTCCGGGTACGGATGTTATGTTGCTCAATGGCGTGATGCAGCAAATCATCAAAAATGGTTGGTACGATCAAGAATACATCGAAGAGCGCGTAGACGGCTTTGATACCTTGCTTCAAGAGGTGATGTCGCCAGCGTACAACCTTGACAAAGTTGAGTTAGTGACGGGCGTAAAAGCGGACGATATTTTCGCAATGGCGCGAATGATTGGTACGGCAAAACGCACGGCGGTGTATTACTCAATGGGTATTACTCAGCATACAACAGGGCACGATAACGTTCGTTCGATTGCAAACCTGCAATTGTTGTGTGGCAACATCGGTATTGAGGGTGGTGGTATTAACCCACTGCGCGGTCAATCAAACGTACAAGGTGCGTGTGATATGGGGGCTTTGCCGAACTGCTATCCGGGATATCAAAAAGTGTATAACCCGATTGTTCGTCAGAAATTCGCGATTGAGTGGGATGCGCCGAACTTACCTTCTGAGCAAGGGCTTACCCTAACGGAAATCATCGATGCGGCGTGCAAACGAGAAGTTCGCGGGATGTACATCATGGGCGAAAACCCAGTACTGAGCGATCCAAACCAAGCACACGTGATTGAAGGGTTGGAAGCACTCGACTTCTTGGTCGTGCAAGACATCTTCCTCACCGAGACGGCGCAGTACGCCGATGTGGTATTGCCTTCTTGTTCATTTGCGGAAAAATCTGGTCACTTCACCAATACTGAGCGACGCGTCCAGCGCGTTAATGCGGCAGTGAAAGCGCCGGGTGAGGCGAAAGAAGATTGGTGGATCATTCAAGCGATCGCAAACGCGATGGGCAGCGATTGGCATTACCAGTGTGTTTCTGAAATCACTAGCGAGATCGCGCGTGTAACGCCGCAATATGCAGGGTTGCGTTGGGACGCGATCACGCCGAACGGTGTTCAATGGCCAAGTAACAAGAACAATCCAAACGGTACTCGTATTATGCACCAAACCCAATTTACCCGAGGGAAAGGGCAAATGGTGGGCGTGCCGTTCCGTTATGCAGCCGAGTTGCCTGATGAAGAGTATCCTTTGGTGCTTACAACAGGACGTGTGCTAGAACAGTTCCATACCGGTACGATGACACGCAAAACGAAAGGGTTGGATAACCTTGCTGGACCAAGAGCGATGATCAGTGTTGAAGATGCCGAAGTAATTGGTATCCATAATGGTCAGCGCCTAAAAGTGTCGACTCGTCGTGGCAGCATCGAAATTGATGCGTTTGTGACTAAGCGAATGCAAAAAGGCGTCGTGTTTATCCCGTTCCATTTCGTTGAGTCGCCAGTCAACCGCTTGACGACTACGGCAACGGACCCGCATGCGAAAATTCCTGAATTCAAAGTCGCAGCGGTTAAGATTGAAATCAGTGAAACGGCCGCTCAACCAGAGCCTGTCGAGGAGGCGGTACACCACGTCTAACATCAACGCTGCACGCACTGGCGAGTTGAGAAATTGCATTTAAGCTTATGATATGTAATAGCGAAACGAGCAGTGCGTGTGTCGAGCGTTTTTAAGTGGATAATATTGCTTCTACCCGCTCTTATTTGGCTGGTGGTCAGGCAAATTGAACATATTTGGTGGGCGGAGAATCTTACCTCGATTCCCGCCCTCATTGTGTTCACTTACGTTGTTTTAGCCTCGGCGTTTTTTATTGCTCGCCGATGGTTGCAAAGTGCATTTTCTGCCTTTGTCGCTATTTTGTTTGTCTCGTTACTTGTTCCGCCGCAGCGCAGCCATGTGGCGTCTTGCTCGCAGTCTTTGAGCGTCATTCAATTCAATCTTTTTTACGAAAACTCAGACATCAATCAGTTCATCAACTATCTGTTGAAGCATCCTGCTGATTTGGTGGTGATGCAAGAACTGACGCCGCGAGTTGGCAGCCTTTTGCACATGTTGGATGATGTCTATCCGCATTATTATGGTGGCCAACGTGACGTAGGGTACCCTTCAAATTTGATGATTCTTAGCCGACACCCCATCACGGAGGTTTCGGTTTATCGTGCGCCAAATGGACAAGAAGTCATCAGAGCGGTTTGGTTGCCTAAAGATCAAGCACCGATCACTTTGTTTGCGGCTCATCCGCCATCACCAAGAACCAGCGAGCTTTGGCATCAAAGAAATGCGCTGGTGCGAACCATAGAAACTCTGACCGCGCTTTATCCCGAGCCAGAGGTGTTGGTTGTGGGGGATTTCAATCTCTCCTCGGTTAGCCCTCGTTTTTCTGCGCTGTTCCCGAGTTTTCAAACCGCGCCAGTGACGAGCTGGCCAACTAACATCAAAGGCATAAACGTGCCAGAGCCGATGATGATAGGTATTGATCACTTGTGGCTAAAATCTGAGCAAGGACAGCGAATCATTTGCTCTCGTGAATCCTCTGCTTTTCCACAAGGCTCAGATCACCGCATGGTGACAACCCAGATCGGTGTGCATATTCCATAGTTAAAGCCCTCAGAATTTGTTGTGTTGCATAAGTTAAACCTGTGCTGAGCTTGTCATAGAATTGACTCTCTCTGACTGTTCTCTGTTATTTGAGCAAGTTCCATGACCTAAACTTTGCTCGCTTCCTATACTGAACTAACGAAGCAGGATTTTTATAACAACAAGAGGCAGCTTGCATGACAAGAACAACCTCATTTGCACTCGTTTTATTACTGATGTGCGCATACTTTGGTTACAACCGTTATTACGTGTATCCGCAGCAGTTGGAAACACAGGCCAAATCCATGTTGATACAAATGGCAAATCGCGAAGAGTGGATGGATGTGTTTGAGATGATGAATCGCGTAGAGGCGCACAAAGGGCATTTAGAACTCGTGGCCGATGTTACGTCTTCTGATGGCAAACGTGCTTACAGTGAAGGCTTTATTACCTATACCGATCGTGAAGGTGTCGTCTGTAAACAGGTGGTGTTTAACTTTAAAATCAACTCTTTGAAAAACTACAGTATTTCAGACTTACGAGACTGCTCGTACGGCGAATATTATTAAGGTGAGTTGCTTAGTTAAGTCCGGTAAAACTAAATTTGAATATCCAAACAAAAATAGCCTCATTGTCGAGGCTATTTTTGTTTCTGCGAAAGAGAAAAATTGGCAATTTTAATCGAGCGATTTCTTAAACCTCAGTGACGCAACGACCAATCCAAATACGGTAAACCCGAGCAACCAAAGGGTATCTCGCCATAAGTCCATCAGATCCGCTCCTCGCAACACTATGCCTCGAATCATGCGCATAAAGTGAGTGGCGGGCAGGGCTTCTGAAATCCACTGTGCTGCGACTGGCATGCCCTCGTAAGGGAACATAAATCCAGACAGTAGAATCGAAGGCAGAAGAATGAACACTGTCATTTGCATCGCTTGAAGCTGTGTTGTGGCGATGGTGGATATGACCAATCCTAAAGTTAAGCTGGCGGCGATAAACAACAAGGTTCCAAACAGAATTTGGCTGATTGCACCGTTAATTGGTACGCCGAAAATCCAATGTCCCAACCCTAGAATGATGAAAACCTGAATTAAGCCGACAAAGATATACGGCACGATTTTCGCCACCATTAGCTCTATCGAGTGGATGGGCGTGGTGATCAATAGCTCCAAATTTCCCCGTTCACGTTCTCGTACAATCGCGGCACTGGTGAACAAAATCATCGTCATGGTGAGAATCACACCGAGTAAGCCGGGTACGATATTGACCGCAGAACGTCGACTTGGGTTGTAGTAGAGTGCGACTTCGAATGTTTTGCTTGGCGCTGGGCGAATCTCGAAATCAAAATCGGTCAATGGCATGGTTTGCAACGACAATATTGCCGAGCTGATCATGGTATCTGACCCATCCACAATCCATTGCCCAAGCTCTCGACCTTGCATCATGCGTTGTGTGAGATCGCTTGGTAAAATCAGCACGGCGCGCACAATACCATCTTGAATCGCTTGTTCAGCCTCTTGCGCGGTGGCATAGGTTTCTTTGATATCCACCACTTGAGTGACTTTTACGGACTGGGTAATGATCCGCCCAGCGGTGCTGCCACTTTGGTCGACAACACCTACCGGAATGTTGCGAATGTCCGTATTGATTGCGAAGCCAAACAGCAAAAGCTGGATAAGCGGGATCATCACCACCATGCCAAACGTGATTCGGTCACGGGAAAGTTGGCGAATCTCTTTGATCATGACGGCTTTCATGCGGGCGATAGGTTTCATCATTGGCGGCCTTTCCCTGTCACGCTGACAAAAACATCTTCTAAGCTTGGGCGAGCGTGGTTCATTTCAGCGTTTTGAAGTTCAGGAAACGTCTGCTTTAACCATTCAATCGGCTGCTCGACATGCTGGTGGATAAGGATGCGTAAACGAATCCCCAACTGCGCCGCAGAGCGAACTTCGTCACGTTGAATCAGCTTTTCTTTGAGTTCACGAAGTTTGTCGGCTTTCACCTCGATGATATTAACGCCCATCTGTTCCATTAACTGTTCGGGTTCGCCATCGGCACGAATTTCGCCCGATTCCATGATCGCCAGACGGTGGCAGCGTTCCGCTTCGTCCATGTAATGCGTGGTAACCAAAATCGTCGTACCTTGATCGCACAAGTCGAACAACTGCTCCCAAAAATCGCGTCGATTTTCGGGGTCAACAGCGGATGTTGGCTCATCCAAAAATAGCAGTTCGGGTTTGTGCATGGTCGCCGCGGCGAGTGAAAGGCGCTGCTTTTGACCGCCACTCATGCCGCTTACGCGCTGTTTGCGCAATTGATCCAACCCGTAAGTGGTGAGCTGCTCTTCTATCCGCTCTTTCAGCGACTTGCTGCTTAAACCAAAAATTTGCCCAATAAATTCAAGGTTCTCTTGAACGGATAGGTCGTCGTACAACGAGAACTTTTGTGTCATGTAGCCAATTTTGAGCCGCAGTTGTTCGGATTGTTTTGGGATTTCTAACCCAAGCACATCCACACTGCCTTCGCTTGGGCTGAGAAGGCCGGTGAGCACACGAATGGTGGTCGACTTACCGCAACCATTTGGCCCCAAAAATCCGTAAATGCTGCCTTTGGGCACGTTGAGAGTGATGTTATTGATAGCAGTAAAGTCGCCGAACTGTTTGACCACATTTTGAGCTTGAATTGCATACTCGGTCATTGACTTACTCCACCAAATCTACTTGGGCAGGCACACCGGACGGCAACGTTTTGGCAGTCTCAGGTAAATCAACTTCTGCTAGATACATCAATCGTGAACGTTCTTCTTCGGTTAGTGCGAAGTAGGGCGTGAATGAAGGCTCACTAGCCACCCAACGAACGGTGCCTTGTAATGGATTCTCAAGGCCATCGACATTTACCGTCACGGTTTTCCCAGGAATAAACCCGATTCGATAATCGGCAGGAACATACACTCGCGCATACGGCACGCGGTTGGCTTGAATCACGGCAACCACACCGTTCACTGGTACGCGTTCGCCAAGATTGTAAGGCAAATTATCGAGCGTACCGTCACGCGTAGCCGTGATGGTGAGTTCTGCCAGTTTTTGCTCTTGCAACGCCACTTCGGCTTTTGCCGCCATTAAAGCGGCTTTAGCTTGTTCGATGTCTTCTAGGCGAGAACCTGCGGTGAGCTTACTGAACTCTTCTTTTGCTGAGTCTAATTCCGCTCTCGCCGAGTCCCTTGCCGCAAGAGCGGAATCTTTTTCGGATTGGCTGATGAGCTTTTTACGCACCAGTTCGGCTTTGCGTTGATAGTTTTTCTGCGCTTCGGTGAGCTGCGCTTCCGCTCGGGCTACGCGTGCCGATGCGGCAGCAATGTCTTCTGGGCGTTCACCATTGGTCAATTTAAGCAAATACGCTCCCGCTTTGGCTTGTTCGGCAACGGCGTGCGCAAGAACGGCTTGTTGATTCTTGGTATCGAGCTGAACCAACACTTCCCCTTCACTGACCAAGCTGCCTTCTTTGACAGGAAGGGCTCTAATTATCTCATTAGATGTGGCGGTAAACGTTACGCGGTCACGTTCTAAGGTGCCAAGCGCTTGGTGCGTGTTATCTTTCGAACAGGCGCTTAAAAGGGCAATAATCAATGTGCCAAAAATGATTCGCTTCATAGTGCGGTGCTTCCTTTGAAGAAGTAATGCATGAATAGATAACTTGCGAACGGGAGCGTGTTGATTGAGCCCGCCAACCCGTCGCTAACCGCCATCCATAACGATTTCTTTTTAGAGCTTAGCATTTTATCTACAAGCGATTCTTTTTAAATAGAGAGGCTTAGCGTTGGAAGAGGGCTATGAAGGCCTCAATTTAAAGAACCTTGACCAAGCTCCGGTTTTATCGGCAAATGACATTAAAAAAGCCCAGCGATGAGCGCTGGGCTTGAATAGATAAGAATGACGTGAGTGACTATGCAGTTTTGAACTGACCGACGATCTCTTGTAGACCTACCGCCAGCTCACTTAAATCGCGACATGCAATTGCTGTTTGGCGTGAACCTGTCGCCACTTCACTAGAGAACTGGTTGATGTGTTCCACGTTACGATGCAGCTCTTCTGTTACCGAGCTTTGCTCGCTGCAAGCACTCGCAATTTGAATGCTCATTTCAGCAATGTTATCTGCGCCTTTTTCGATTTGGTCGATGGTTGCACCGGCTTTTTGTGCTTGCTCAACGCACTCTTGAATCAAATCGCTGCTGTTATTTGTTGCTGAAACGGCACTCTTCGAACAATTTTGCAGTTTAGAGATGATCGTGATGATCTCTTCGGTTGAAGCTTGAGTGCGGCTTGCTAGCGTTCTCACTTCATCCGCTACGACGGCAAAACCACGGCCTTGTTCACCAGCGCGCGCAGCTTCAATGGCAGCGTTAAGCGCAAGCAAGTTGGTTTGTTCCGCGATGTCTTGGATAACGTCAACCACAACACTAATGTTAGACGCATCTTGTTCCAGTTCTGTCACCATGTTGCCAACTGATTGAATCGCCAATGACGCTTCGTGGATTTGGTTAATACATTCTTGAACGACGCTGCGGCCTTCTTTCGCATCGTGAGAAGCACTGTTTGCAGTTTCTGACGCGGCTTCGGTGTTGCTGGCGACTTCATTTACTGTCGCTTGCATCTCGTTCATTGCTGTTGCGATAAGGTTTAGCTGAACTTGTTGTTCATCCATGCCTGTTGAAGTCTGTTCGGAAATCGCGCTCACTTCTTCAATTGCGGTGCCTACTTGAGCTGTGGTTGACGAGATACTGTCGACCAAAGTAAGCAACTTCGCTTGCATATCAACGCAGGCATCTGCCAAGGTGCCAAGCTCATCATGGCCAATTTTGTTACGTGGAAGCTGGTAAGTTAGGTCGCCTGACGCGATTTTCGACGCCATGTTTACCACGTAATTTAGTGGTGTGCAGATCTGTTTGGTTAGGAATAGGCCTAGCGTAAAACTCAATGCCAATAGCGCGACGATAGCAATAATGCTGTAGGTGATTGCGCTGCGCACTGCTTCATGAGCGCTAGCAATATCTTCTTGTACGTAGGTTTGGTTTAGTTCCACTAAATCACGAATCGCATCGGATAATTGTGTGAATGTAGAAAATCCGTTTAACAATGTTTCATTTGCTTCGTCGATTTTATTATTCAATAGCAATTTCGCGTATTCATTGTTAAACGCACTGTATTTAACCCAGGCACTTTTTACTTTATTGAAAGCGTCTCGGTCGCGTTGATCCCACAGTCCTTTCTCATATTGGTCTAGATATTTATCAATTTTCTGTTCAGATTTTTCTAATCCGCCCACCCATTCCATGAATTGAGGGTGATTCACATTGGTTAATAAAGAGAACTCATCCTTTCTTAAAATTCCGAGTTCAATTTCGGTATTTTTTACGAGCAATACGCTAGGTACGGTGGTTTCAGAAAATACGGTAAGCTTTCCTTCTATCATCTTGATTTCAGATGTAAAGAAAACGGAGAGAGCGATAACAGATAACGAAATGATCAAAATCAGCGCACTGATTTTATACTTGATACTTAAATTAGAAAGTTTCATAGACTCACTGATAATGGGGGTTTGAAAGGCTCGGAGTCTATTACTGAGATTTGAAATATAGTGTGATTAATGTCTCAAATAAATTTATCGTGAATAAAATTAAGTCGTAATCTAAATGTTCATAATTAAAATAAATCCTTGTTATTTATAAAATTAATTATATTTTATAAATAAATGGAAATTAATAATGTGTTTCAATTTGGTGTTTATAGGAAAATTAACTGTTACATGATTATTATTTATTTTATCCCGATTTTTGTTTCTTATTATAGCGTTTGCTAATGAAACTTAGATCTTGAACATAAAATACATTCTTCGTCTTTAATATAACACTTGAAAGTAACCGTAAGTCGAGGCTTTCATACTCAAGGCTGACATACTGTTTAAAACGCTAAACCACTTTAACTGCAAACGGCGATGTCGTTGCGGTTTTAAATGAGCAATTGCTTCACATTTTAAGTGGCTGATTCGTAAAATGGATTGCGGTCTGCCATGACAATAGGCAAGGTGTTGAATAATACGAATCACTCATATAAGGTCATCCATGACAACAACTGGTCACGTGCATTTTTATATTGGCACTTACACCAACCCACCGAGTACGAGCACGGGCATTGCGCGTCTATCGTTGAACACTGAAACGGGTGAACTGACTCGGCTTGACGATGTTGTAGTTCAACGTAATCCGTCCTATCTCACGACTACCGAACACGGGCTGTATACGTTTAGCGAAATGGATAGAAATGAAGGTGCAGAGCTTGCGTTTTTTCGCGGTAGTGAATCCGTCTCTTTGCCGATTAATGGCGATTATCCGTGTCATTTGGATATCAAAGAACCTTTGTTGGCGGTTGCTAATTATGGCTCTGGAAATGTTAGCGTATTTCAATTGGATCGCGATGGTAAACCGCTTGGTTTATTGGCGGATTTATACGTTGATGGATGCGGGCCGAATTTAGAGCGCCAAACTTCTCCTCACGCTCATCAAGTCACGTTTTTAAAGCACAGTCATCAATTGGTTGTCGTAGACTTAGGCAGCGATAGCGTCCTTATTTATGATTACGATGCCCAGCCGCCGGATTTTTCACTGTCGCAAGTGATTCATTTGCCCGCAGGTTCGGGAGCGCGCCATGTGGTGTTTAACCAACAAGAGTCGACAGCGTATGTGGTTTGCGAACTGTCAGAAACCTTGATTGTTCTGGTTAAGCACCAAGATAAATGGCTTATCTCGAATCAAACAGAATTATTAGAAGGGGAAGATAATCAGCAAGCGGCGGCGGCGATTCGTCTTTCGCAAGATGAAACGTTTTTGTATGTCTCTTGCCGAGCTCAGAACAAAATCAGTGTGTTTGATGTGTCTGGTGATACGCCCAAAAGGCGAGCAGCCATTCACTGTGAAGGGGCTTTTCCACGAGATTTTGTGTTGTCTCATGATCAAAAGTGGTTGCTGGTTGCCAATCAACATTCCAACAATGTGGTGAGCTTTCGTCGCAATCCTCAAACAGGTGAAATTACCCCAACGGGTTATGACTGTGAGATAGGCTCTCCAGTGTGTATTGTCGAACAACCTTTGTAACGATTAACGCTGAAACAACAGGAAATAGAAAAGCCTAGCGGGCGGCTAGGCTTTCAGAATAAAAACAGTTAACGCCAATCTTCAACGTACAGTTAGACGTAAATTTTGCCTTTCATATACAACACACCATCACCAGATACTTTGACGCAATTTTCTTTGACTTCGCAGTACAGAACGCCACCACGCGCTGATGCTTGATACGCCACTAAAGATGCTTTGCCGAGCTCTTGCGCCCAATAAGGTGCTAAGCCTGCGTGGATTGATCCTGTGACAGGGTCTTCATCTCCGCCGTTCGCTGGCCAAAAGTAGCGAGATACAAAGTCGTATTGACTGCCTTTTGATGTGACGACGACATCGTAAGGGGCGAGTTGTTTCAGTTGGTCGGATCGATATTGAACATCGAAAACGGTTTGCTCATCTTCCACGATGACGAAGTAAGCTTGCGGGCTAAGCAGTACGTGTGTGACCTCGCAGTTTAATCCCTCAATTAATTGCGTAGGAATGGCGTCGACGGGCTGTGGCACTCTTGTCGGAAATGTCATTTCAATCTTGCCAAGTGCGTTCTTAATTACGGTTAAGGTGCCCACTTTTAATGTGTGAAACTCAATACTTCCTGTAACGCCGAGTTGGTCGAACAACACCATGGAAGCAGCGAGCGTTGCGTGTCCACAAAAGTCGATTTCTGTAAGTGGCGAAAACCAGCGTACTTCATATTGATTCGTACCAATCGCTTTAACAAACGCGGTTTCAGAGAGGTTGTTTTCCGCTGCAATGTTTTGCATTCGCTCTGGTTCTAACCATTCTTGCAAGGGTACGACTGCGGCTGAGTTGCCTTTAAATTGCGTGTCTGTAAATGCGTCAACGACGTAGATATCCAGTTCCATTTTGTCTTCCTTGTTCTCTGAGCGGTTGGTTAGCATAAACCAGATGCAACTCAGAGAATAAGAAATTTATGTTTGAATCTTAAAGTATCAAAATAGACGATGGTTTTATATTTTGTGATACTTATTGATGTATCTTGGCTTGGGTTGATGAATAGACTTGAATTGAACTCATTGAAAGGAATAAACACATGAAAGCGATTCACAAGTCTGTTTTGGCCCTTAGCGTTTTGGTTATCGGCTCTGCCCATGCTTTTGAACTAACGAGCAAAGATATTCAAGAAGGTCATCCAATGGCTAAGACATTTGAATATTCAGGTTGGGGATGTGATGGTGCGAACCAGTCTCCACAACTGATGTGGAAAGACGTTCCAAAGGGTACAAAAAGTTTTGCGATTACCGCGTACGATCCTGATGCACCAACAGGCAGTGGTTTTTGGCATTGGATAGCGTTTGATATTCCAGCCTCAGTTAACGAGCTGCCTCGTGGCGTTGATATCAGCAAGCTCGGCGGTAAGGAGTCTCGTATCGATTACGGTACTACTGGTTTTGGCGGCGCATGTCCGCCAGAAAAAGATGGTATGCACCGCTACCAGTTTACAGTTTGGGCGCTGCCGAGTGATAAGTTGAACTTGGATGAGAACACGCCAGCGGCGGTTGTGGGATTTACGTTGAATAGTGTCGCATTGGACAACGCGAAGTTAACCGCGACTTACACGCGATAATTAAATGCTTAAGGGGAGAAGATGGGGCATCAATATCAAGTGACGCTGTTTCGTGCGGAGCAGCAGCAAAAGCTGCGTAACGTCAGGATTCACTCCCCGAGTATTATCCAGATCATTAAAGGGAGTAAGCGTCTGTTTTGGAAAGACGAAGCGTTTGATATTCTTCATCCTAACATCATGCTTTGTGAAGCAAACGCTTCGCTGAATTTTGAAAACCTTCCTCAGCAAGGGCGTTTTCTCTCACGAATGTTCAGTTTTCACTGTGTACCTAGCGATGAAATGTTAGAGCTGAGTGTGAGTAATGCATTGGGAAATTACGTCCCAGCGGTGGAGACAGACAAAGCACTGCAAGCGACATTAAATGCCTTGTTTTCTTTTGAACGGGAAAGTTTAAGTGAAGCGACGCAACGTTATTGGATGATGGGGTTGTATCAGCAGTTAGCAGAGCGAGGACTATTGCATCGGCTTTTCTCGAGTTCCAATACCTCGTTCAGTCAGAAACTCAGCCGCTATCTGTCACGCTCTCCGGGCGATGACCACCCTTTGGAATTTGTTGCTGAGCGCTTTGCTATGAGCCGAGCAACGTTGATACGCAAACTCAAGCAAGAGGGCACTCAGTATCGCGAAGTGCTGGCAGAAGTGCGCTTAAATCACGCACTCTACCTGATGCAAAATGGTTCATACAACGTTGCGTTACTCGCGCAGTTGTGTGGCTATCAATCGGAAGGCCGTTTTAGCCAACGATTTAAAGGCAAGTTTGGTTTAACGCCCAGTGAGTACATAAAAACTGTCGTCAGTTAGTACTTAATATTGCTGTTTGGCTCGATCTTTTATGTTTCCAATTTTAGCTTTTGTATTTGGTTTTCATCCGCAGTGCGACGTTAACCAAAGCAATCAGAACCGGAACCTCGATCAACGGGCCAATTACGCCAGCGAATGCTTGATCGGAATTTAGACCAAATACAGCAATGGAAACCGCAATTGCCAACTCAAAGTTGTTACCCGTTGCCGTAAATGCGATGGAGGCATTTTTATCGTAAGGAATGCCCATTCTCTTCCCGATAAAGAAGCTGGCAAAAAACATCAATACGAAGTAGATCGCTAGTGGGATTGCCACGCGGAACACATCCATTGGTAGCTGTAAAATCATCTCTCCTTTGAGGCTGAACATCAGCACGATGGTGGCGAGCAAAGCGATCAAAGTAATGGGTGAAATTCGAGGAATAAACACATCGTTGTACCACTTCTCACCCTTTGCAGCGACTAACCATTTACGACTGAGAAAACCAGCGAGGAACGGAATGCCTAAGTAAATCAATACGCTTTCCGCAATGTCTCCCATGGAAATATCAACCACAAAACCTTCATAGCCAAAGAACGGTGGAAGTACGGTGATGAATAGCCAAGCCATAACGCTGTAAGTCAGAATTTGAAATGCGCTATTTAATGCCACCAAGGCCGCGCCATATTCTTTGTTGCCGCCGCCAATATCATTCCACACTAAAACCATAGCGATGCAGCGTGCAAGGCCAATCAAAATAATACCGACCATGTAACCTGGATGATCACCAAGAAAGGTTAAAGCAAGAACGAACATGAGGATTGGGCCGATGATCCAGTTCATAACCAGAGACAGCGTGATGGCCTTTTTATCTCTCGTTACCGTTCCTAATAGACCGTAGTTCACCTTGGCGAGTGGTGGGTACATCATCAAAATCAAACCAATGGCGAGTGGTACGTTCGTACTACCAACGGACATTGCTTCGTTCCATTCTGCTACTTGCGGGTAGGCTGCGCCTATCCCCACGCCGATGGCCATTGCGACAAAGATCCAAACCGTTAAGTAGCGGTCAAGAAAGCTCATTTTTTCGCTGGCACTATTTAAAACTTCAGTCGTCATAGTGGTCTCTATTCGTTTATCGTCGAAAGGCGATGCATAAGGTTATAGTTTATCTTTGCGCGCATGGAAAGCGCGCAATGTGTCTTAGCTAAATAAACCGGAAAATTGAGCGTTAAACGCGTTCAGTTTTTCACGTTGAATGCGGTAACAAACCTTTGGCGGGTTAGGTTCTGCACTGATAAACCCGGCCTGTTTTAGAATACGTAAGTGTTCTGATACGGTCGATTGCGCTAAACCTAACTCAGAGACTAAATCGCTATTTAAGCAGCCGCCCATAGTGTCTAAAGTGTGAAGAATATGCAGAATGCGTAAGCGAGCAGGATGAGACAGCGCTTTCGCTTGAGCGGCGAGTGCTTGCTCTTTATCGAGTTGTTTTTGCGTGGCTTCAAAAGCAATTTCGCACGTTTCGCTGCATTTGTTGCTCATGAGCAAACCTTTATAGTTAATCGTCGAATTGCGATTAAGTGTACGTGTGCTTTTTCTAAGGCGCAACTGTTGGCAGTAAAAAAGCAGAACTTAAAGATACGACGAATTGGGGGTGTGGTATCAGGAGCTAAGTTCTGCTTGGGGGTTAGGTCATGAGCAATTCTCTATATTTCCTGCTCGCTAAATTAGTATGGTGAAAAAAGGGGAGGCGAAAAAGAGAGTAGATTTCTTCGCTTTATTCCTGATAAAACCGAATTGGTGGGGTTTTCCTACAATATAGGCACGAAATGTTAGTAAAAGGGGAACAAAGTGTTTGGAAGTTTTCTTATTTTATTGCCGCCAAGTTCAGTAAAATACGCCTATTGAATGGCCTCCTAGAGTTAAGGTGCGTGCGGTGTCTGATCTCAACTTATTTCGTTATTACCAACGCTTGCTCTCTTTTGGTGTTGGTAATGAAGCAAAAACCACGCTGCAAGAAATCGCCGATTTGTTGTTTACTTCGCCTCGTCATGCGCGCAGTTTGCTGGCGCAGATGCAAGAGATAGCGTGGTTAAGTTGGCGACCAAAACCGGGACGGAACCAGCGTTCAACATTGTTGTTAAACGTTGAACTCAGCGCGCTAAAAGAAAGCCTTGCACTAGAGCGAATCAAGCTTGGTAAGTACGAGAAAGCGCTGTCGATTCTGGATGAAGATGAAGCTGCATTTGGGCGACTCCTCAAAACAACGTCGGGCGCATCGGTAAAAGAGGGGCGGCTCAATATTCAGCTGACCTACAAACGCATGTTCGAGCGTGTGGTTCCGCATCAACTGCAGCGAAGTAGTGAACGTTTTTTGCTTCGCCAAATTTATTGTTGTTTGGTTTCGAGCGATTACAACGGGCAGGTGCAGCCAGAGCTGGCTCATCATTGGCGTTATGATGACAGCTTGTACGAATGGACATTTTATCTTCGTCCGGGTCTGACTTTTCATAATGGCAACCCAATCGATGCCGACACGGTGGTGAGTTTGTTCGCCAAATTAAGCTCTTTGGAATACTACGAAAAAGAGCTGGCGCATGTTGCCAACATTACGGCACTTAATCCATTGAAGGTTGTTTTTAAGCTTAACCGACCTGACTTGGGTTTTGCTGGACTTATTTCTGGCGTGAAATATGGCATTCAGCCCGTGAGTCAAGTGAACGTTGCTAACAACAAGTTGGTGGTGGGGAGTGGTCCATTTTCCGTCGTTGAGCACAGTGAAAACCGTTTGAAACTGCAAGCGTTTGATGGCTATTACGCGTGTCGAGTATTAACGGATTTTGTGACGATATGGATCGTCAACGATGAACAGATGGAAAATCCATCGCTTGCCGCAAACACATTGCAACCAGAACCTGATTCTGCTGATGACATGTGCAGCCACTATATGTCGACGCCAAACAGTGAAGTATCACCAGCGAGTAAACGCAGTCGAACGGAAGACGGTTGTTTGTTCGCACTGTTTAACCATCATGCAAAGCACGCTTTGTCTCAGGCCCAGCGCCGATACATCAGTGAATTGATTCAACCTGAACTGCTAGCTGACGTGATGCGTAATGAAAACATTATATTTGGGAGCATACCTGCTTATAACTTATTGCCTAACTGGAAACCGGTGTTGCGTCCATTTGGAGAAGCGGTCAAGTTGCCAAAGCTGATCACCATCGCAGGGTACAATTACACGGCACTACGCCGGTGCGCGCGAGCGATTTCTTCGCGTCTAAAACATGCGGGCAGCCGAGTGGAGATCGTTATGTACTCCTACCGTGAACTGAGCGAGAAAGCCAAAAACGGTACGCTAGATGAGACTTTGGTTGTCACCAATATCAACTTGGACGATAACCGTCATGCGTCTGCGTTTAGCAACTTCTTTAGCAATGCTGTGCTTTACCACACTTTAGGGGCGCAAAATGCGGCGTGGTTGGATGCTCAAATGGAGAATGTCCGTGCATTCTCACCGCTTGAAGATTACCTGAGCGCGTTAGAGCCGATTGCGTCCACTTTGATTAGCGAATATTGGATTGCACCGATGTTTCACCATACTCAGACGCTACGTTTTCAAGGGGTCTTGGAAGATGTCGCACTCACAAACTGGGGATGGCCAGACATACGATCCGTTTGGTCTGCGGACTGATCAAAACCGCCTGAATGGCGGTTTTTTGTGTCTGCAAGTTGGTGAAAGCCAGTGACGTTTTTATTTTTTCTAGCCAACAAGTGTGAGGTTTGTCTACGTTTTAGCGTGAGCTATCAATAAATGGCCCGAAATGAACTTTGAAACTAATCACGAATTATATCGAGTCAATAGGTCTAATGTGATCTGATGTAAATAATGTAACTTTAAGAATATTTTCGAGAAGGTGATTGTATTCAAAATTCGTCTATTGACTTGTTGCTCAAATAAAATTTGTAGATTTTTTACGTGTGAGATTTTTGAGCTCTGTCCATTTAAACAAATTGACAGGCTTTAAAGTGTGATTCGAAGCGCAAAAGTAGCTCGGTTGCGCGGTTGGGACTCTGTTATTGATAATTAACCCATCAGATGACGAACTGTTGATAGGGTTAAATATGCTGTACGAGTTAATCGACCACGAACTAGTAGATGTAATTAATGATCGCGCTTACCAATGGCAAGATGCGGTTAAAAAGACCACTCAATACCTAGAAAATAAAGGTTACGTCTCCCAGCATTATGCTGATGCAATCATCCGTTCAACGGAAGAAAACGGTCCTTACTATGTGTTATGCCCTGGATTGGCAATGCCTCATGCCCGACCTGAAACTGGTGTTTTAAAAACAGGCTTAGGCATTCATATTTTCCCATCACCTGTTGATTTTGGATCGGATCTCGGTCCGGCCAATATTCTTATTACCTTAGCTGCGAAAGACTCTGATACCCACATTGAGGTGATTCAAGCGTTGAGCGAGATGTTTGTGGATGAAGAGAACATTGCAAAACTGGCACAAGCCTCTTCCAAAGAACAAGTGCTAGACATAATAAAAGCATACTAAAAGGAACATAACGTGAAAGCAAACATGCGAGCCAATGTGCAAGCCTTCGGAGGTCATTTGACCGCCATGGTGCTGCCAAATATCGGAGCCTTTATCGCTTGGGGCTTTATTACTGCACTCTTTATTCCTACGGGCTGGATGCCAAACGAAGCCTTTGGCGAACTCGTGGGGCCAATGATCACTTACTTGCTGCCACTTTTAATTGGTTACACTGGTGGTCAGATTGTTGGTGAAAAACGCGGCGCGGTAGCGGGGGCTATCGGTACGATGGGCGTGATTGTCGGGGCTGACATACCGATGTTTGTTGGCGCAATGATCATGGGCCCACTGAGTGCTTGGGTTGTGGTGCAAGTGGATAAACGTATTCAACACCGCATCCCTTCTGGTTTTGAGATGGTGGTCAACAACTTCTCGTTGGGTATCGTCGGTATGTTGTTGTGTTTGTTCGCCTACGAGATTGTTGGCCCTTCAGTCACCGCAGCAAACTTGTTTGTGAAATCAGGCATCGAAGCGTTGGTTGCGACGGGTTTCCTGCCTCTGTTAGCGATCATTAACGAACCAGCAAAAGTGTTGTTCCTGAACAACGCCATTGACCAAGGTATTTATTACCCACTAGGCCTGCAAGCGGCCGCAGAAACGGGCAAGTCCATTTTCTTTATGGTGGCGTCTAACCCAGGCCCAGGTCTTGGTATGCTGCTGGCTTACGCAAAGTTTGGTCAGGGTTTATCTAAACGCTCTGCGCCAAGTGCCATCATCATTCACTTCTTTGGTGGCATTCATGAGCTGTACTTCCCATATGTACTCATGAAACCAATCATGATTGTGGCAATGATTGCTGGTGCGGCGACAGGCATCGCAACCTTCAACCTATTTGATGCCGGTTTGGTCGCGGGTCCAAGTCCAGGCTCTATCTTCTCTTACCTTGCTCTTACTCCGAAAGGTAGCTTCATCGCGACCATCGCAGGTGTGACAAGTGCAACGATTGTCTCTTTCTTGGTAGCAAGTGCGATTCTGAAGGTGAGCAAATCAGAAGAAAAAGAAAGCGAGTTTGAGAAGTCAGTTTCTGACATGAAAGAGATGAAAGCGGAAGGCGCAGTTAAGCCAGTTGCAGCTGCTACGACGCAAGAACTAAGCAAACCAATTTCATTCGTCGCATTCGCTTGTGATGCAGGTATGGGCTCTAGTGCAATGGGCGCTTCGACCTTCAAACGCAAGCTAGTACAAGCTGGGATAGAGATTGAAGTGAAGAACTTTGCCATCGAGAAAGTCCCGAGTGAAGCCGACATCGTCGTGACGCACGAGAGCTTAGAAAGCCGCGCAGTCAACGCGACAGGTTTACCAGTCGTAACGATCAAGAACTTCCTCAACGACCCAGCGCTTGACGAGCTGATGGACAAGATTAAGCAACAAGCGGTCGCGACTGAGCAACCAGCCTAACAATGCAGTTTGGGGCGGCAGGTATCGCCCCATTTAGGAGATAAATCATGGTACAAACAACGGCAGCGGTTATCTGTGGTGAGAAAAACGTTCACCTAAGAACTTTTGATTTGCCAAGCATTTCAGCCGATGAACTTCTGGTTAAAAACATTTCAAACAGCATTTGTCTATCCACTTACAAAGCAGCATTGTTAGGTAGCAAACACAAACGCGTTCCTGAAAACATTGACGAAGTGCCAGTGATGACAGGTCATGAATACGCAGGTGTGATTGTTGAAGTCGGTGAGAATCTAAAAGACCGATTCAAAGCTGGCGATTACTTTGTTCTGCAACCTGCCATGGGCTTGCCAACAGGCTACTCGGCGGGCTACAGCTATGAGACATTTGGCGGCAACGCGACGTATTCCATTATTCCTAAAATCGCTATCGACCTAGGCTGCGTGCTGCCTTACCACGGCGATTACTTTGCTGATGCGTCGCTGGCTGAGCCAATGTCTTGCATTATTGGTGCGTACCATGCGAGCTACCACACTACGCAATACGTGTACGAGCATGATATGGGCATCAAAGAGGGCGGTGCGTTAGCGCTTTTGGCGTGCGCTGGCCCAATGGGGATTGGTGCGATTGACTACGCGATCAACGGACCTGTAAAGCCAACGCTGGTGGTGGTTACTGACATTGATGCTGCGCGTTTAGACCGAGCTGAAAGCCTCATTCCCGTTGCAAAAGCCAAAGAGCAGGGCGTAGAACTGCACTACGTGAATACCGCTCAAATCGACGACCCGGTCGCGTATCTCAAAGCACTCAACGGTGGCAATGGTTATGACGATGTAATGGTCTACGCGGCGGTTGCTCAAGTGCTAGAACAAGCCGATGAGCTACTTGGCAATGATGGCTGCCTCAACTTCTTTGCTGGCCCAACGGATAAGAACTTCAAAGTGCCGTTTAACTTCTACAACGTGCATTACGAATCAACCCATATTGTAGGGACGTCTGGTGGTTCAAAGGGTGACATGGTGGAATCTATTGAGCTTTCCTCACAAGGCAAGATCAACCCATCTTTCATGATAACCCATGTTGGTGGCTTACAAGCTGCACCCCATACGATTCTGAATCAGTTGGATATTCCGGGCGGTAAGAAGTTGATTTACCCACATATTGACCTGCCATTGACGGCGATTGATGACTTTTTATCGCTGGCAGATCAAGACCCGTTCTTTGCGGAACTCGATGCGATTTTGTGCGCGAACAACTATGTGTGGAACGCGCATGCAGAAAAAGCGTTACTTGAGTTTTATGACGTGAGCTTAACGGTTTAGTTGCAACGAATTTGTGTGGTAGCCTTTGCGCTGCCACATAATGGAGAGGTCATAATACGTTGTCACGTGAAGACGAATTACTGGAGAAACTGGACGAGTGCGAAAATGCCACTGCGTTTCTTCAGGTTTCTAACAAAATAATTAACCTCAAGTTAAAAGCATTACTTCCGAGCGTGTTCGTCCAAGACGATCTAGTGAAGGAGTATGCTGTGGATCCTCTATTGAAAGAAGATGGTCCGTTGGTGACGACCGATGTGGTATCTAAGCTGATGTTTGCGATGGGCAAAATCTCTTTAGAAACTTACGCCGATATCGGATTGTACGATCAGGTCTTGGAGTATGTGTTTAGCCAACCGGAGAAAGTCGAATTCGCGGATGACGTGATTTACGACTTCATCAAAAACCAAGCGGTACTCTCTTCTCAGCAAGACAGCTTTTATCTTGAGTCGATCAATCAGCTTAAGTTCTCTTCGTTTGAGTCGTTTTCGCAAATGAGATACGAATCTCTCATCAAAACAGTGTTGAAGCTGTCATGTGAAATGTTGATAGAAAGAATCGAAGGGGAGATCAATCAATAAGGGTTCACCATGAAAGTGAATTTAAACGTCAGTGGTTTTGAAACCGAAGCTACCTTTCCTGATGCCGACGTAAAGCGAATCCATCAACCTCTTATCGAAAAATTTACCCGCCTATATCATGAGAAGCAGGAGCGCATTGTGGTGTTCTTGTGTGCCCCTCCGGGTAGTGGCAAGTCAACCCTTGCTGCGTTCTGGGAATACCTCTCTGAACAAGATGAAAACCAAGAGCCACTTCAGGTTCTGCCTTTTGATGGTTTCCACTATCCAAATGAGATCCTCGACAACAATACGATTGAACGAGATGGCGAGCTCGTGCCTCTGCGCAGTATTAAGGGATCCTATCAAACATTTAATCTGACGGAGCTTATCGACAAGCTGAAACAGCTTAAAGTGAAAGACAGCAAATGGCCTTACTACGATCGCAACTTACATGATCCTGTGGATGATGCCATTCAGGTTAAACGCAATATTGTCGTCGTCGAGGGCAACTGGCTGCTGTTAGATGAACCAGTATGGAAAGAACTGCATCGCTTGGCCGATTTCACCGTCTTCGTAGATACACAGCCTGAGTTTCTACAAGAGCGTTTAGTCAATCGTAAGATTCGTGGTGGTACAGATCCAGAAGCTGCATTGGAGTTTTATTTGAACTCAGATGCCGTAAATGTAGATAAGGTTTTAAATCACTCGATTCCAGCGGATCTCACGCTGTTTCTCAATCAAAACGGTTCGTTCGAAATTCGATAATTCGTCCACAACTTAGGAGGTCACCATGGATATCGTTGTTGATAGCCACACCCATACTATTGCCAGTGGACATGCCTACAGCACCATTTTAGAGAACGCATTGGCAGCCAAGAATAAGGGGCTAAAACTTCTTTGTACCACCGATCATGCTCCCGAAATGCCAGGAGCCCCTCACTACTGGCATTTCAATAATCAAAGAATTTTGCCCCGCTTTTTACACGATGTAGGTATTCTCCGTGGTGTCGAAGCCAACACGCTGAATGTGAAAGGGGAGATAGACTTACCATCGTCTTCTGACCAACATCTTGACTGGGTGATTGCGAGTTTCCATGAACCCGTATTCAAGCCCGCAACCGAAGCTGAGCATACTGCCGCTCTAATAAATGCGATTAAAAGCGGCAGAGTGGATGTTCTTGGTCACTTAGGCAACCCAAATTACCCATTCGATATGGAACAGGTGCTGCGCTGCGCGAAAGAGCACAATGTTGCGGTTGAAGTTAACAATACATCTTTGACAGGCAAAAGCCGTAAGGGTAGTGATTCCCGTTGTGATCGCATTGTCGAGCTGGGCAAAGAGATTGGCGTTTACTTCAGTACCGGATCTGATGCGCACTTCTGTGAAGAGATCTCTAAGTTAGATTTGGCAATTACTTTGCTGGAAAAACACGGTGTGGAAGAAGAGAAGATACTCACTACGTCGACGAGCCGATTCTTGAACTTCTTATTGCTGAGAGGTAAGGCGAGGATTTCAGCGTTTAAGGATTTTTACTAAGTAAAATCCCAAACACATTAAATGAAGTATTTTCTTATACAGCCCTAAAACCCGCCAAGCTGCGGGTTTTATTCGTTTTGGGGAGGCGTAGAACAGACAACGCGACTGTGATTTAAAGCGTGAAAAGAAGAATCAATGAAAAAGGGAACGAAGGCCATAATTCGAGAATATTATAGGACGAGCGGGAATTTTATTGCTCTTAATCAGTCATAAGGTTATGAGCCGCTTTTTGTGTTCCGCTGTTCAATAACGAGCGATAACAGGCGAACAAGTAGGGACTGAGCTTCAGGAGACAGCAAGCGTGCAACGGCCATTAGATCATCCGCTGTTACGTGTTGAACGCCTCTTATATCCAATGCGATGTCGAGATCGGTCAAATGCAGAGAGCGTAGTATGGAGCGATATTGGGAAAGTTTCAGGTCGGATTCTCCACGCTCTATCCGTTGATACGTTTTCACGCTCATCCCTGCGATGTTTGCCATTTGTTCACGGGAGAGGCCACTCGCTTTTCTTCTCGCAATTAGTGCTTCAATAATAGGGTCGACCTGCATGTGCTCTCCTGAAAGGACAGTTTTGACCTAAATAAAGCAAGAAGTGGACCAGTTTAACCATCTCATATTTACCTGTTTTGCAATCAGTATAAGAATAGCTACCTAATAAAAATGTACATATTTTAGTCAGTTATAAACTCAATGGAAAAGTATCAATCATACAAATCAATCGAGACGAAATCCTCAATTCGCAAAATGCAACGCATTTTAGATCAATTATTTAGCGAGCTTGATGAGCAGCATCGTGTCACTAAAGAAAATGTTGTCGCTCTGACTCGACAGTCTCAACAGAGGTTGATGAACTACAAAGAGCTTTATCTTCATAAAGAATCGATAGGTGAGGTAGAGTTGCAGATTGCGTATGAAAATATGAGTGTGACTGAGAAACAGGTCGCGGATATGGGCGTTTCAGCATTAACTTATATCATCGGAGCGTTAGATAAAGCCTATTAATAGAATGGGCAAGCTAGCTTAGATTTAGACAGTTTGGATAACACCAAAAAGAAAGGATGCAAATGCTGGGGAACCACACCCAGCATTCGGACACTCATTTACCTATAGTTTCGAACCGTAAATCAGTGTTTAGAGGTATGTGAACCGAACAGTGTCGGTACGCAGCGAATAATAGCGATATTGTCCGATCTAGGCTATGCCCCTGGAATCTAACACCTGTACTTGAACTGTAAACTAATTTATACACCCATCCAAAATTGAGCGGTTGAGCACGTTCTTACTCTCATTAGGCGATAAAAGACTGATTAGTGATGAAAATAACGACACATCTTAGGTGAATGAGGAGAGTTGTTAAAATATATCGCTATAAGATTGACCTTTTGCTTTTCAATCGTCCTGCTTATGCCTTACAATCTTTTCGAACCAAATCCATTCATAACGAATGGCGTTGATGAATTAAGATGAACAATTTTGCTTCGAACCCAAAGTTGTGCGCATTTCATCAACGATGACATCGCCCAAAACGACTCTCAAGTGTTCATGTGCAATTGAATTAACCACCTTTTGCTGCATGCTTTCTTAGCCATACAGGGCTCTTGTAACATAGAGTTCTTGTAACCAAATTTTGGCTGAGTAGAGCGTTTTGTTGGGTGTGCTTTGGATGTAGCACAACTGGCGAGAAATAAACGGATTGAATTTAGAGGTATTAACCGTGAACCTAAAACTTGTCGGCAGCTCCCTGATCGTTGCAGGTACTGCTCTTGGCGCTGGTATGCTTGCTATACCAATGGTGCTTGCTCAATTTGGCCTCCTTTGGGGCACTCTTCTTATGTTATTCATCTGGGCTGGGACGACTTACGCTGCGCTGCTCCTTCTTGAGGCCAGTTGCAAAGTAGGCGGCGGCGTGAGCATGAATGCAATTGCTCGCGAAACGCTAGGTAAAGGTGGCCAGTTGGTAACCAACAGCTTGCTTTACGCCCTGTTAGTTTGTCTATTGATGGCTTATATCATTGGTGCGGGTGATCTCGTACAAAAAGTAACAGCCTCAATTGGGCTGCCAACATCTACGATCGCAAGCCAAGTCGGTTTTACTCTTTTAGTCGGTATCATTGTTTCGGCAGGTACAGGGGTTGTAGATAAGCTTAATCGCGGTTTGTTCCTAGGCATGATCGTGGCGCTGATTCTGACACTTTTTGCGCTTGCACCAAGCGTCTCGTTTGAGGGACTTGATGAAGTCGTGAGTGACGATAAGATGGCGCTAATTAAGACAAGCTCGGTGCTTTTCACCAGTTTCGGTTTTATGGTCGTGATCCCATCGCTTGTAACTTACAACAAAGAAGCGAGCAAAACTCAACTGCGTAATATGATTATCGTGGGTTCAACTATTCCGCTTGTTTGTTACTTATTATGGTTGTTAGCAGTTGTCGGTAACCTACCACCTCATGAGCTTGTTCAATACTCCAACGTAACGGAGTTGATCTCGGTATTAGGTCAGCAATACGAGGGGTTGGAGTTTATCCTATCCATGTTCACTGGGTTAGCACTGTTAACATCGTTCTTAGGTGTGGCAATGGCGCTATACGATCAAAATGCAGACCTACTGAAAGCAAGTAAGCCAGTGATTTTTGTTACCACGTTTGTGCTACCACTACTAGGTGCTGTATTTGCGCCAGAACACTTCTTGGCTATTCTTAGCTACGCGGGGATTATTCTTGTGTTTCTCGCGGTCTTTGTCCCATTATCAATGACAATGAAAGTGCGTCGAGTGCCAGTAGAAGATGACAATATTTATGAAGCTGGTGGCGGCGTAATGGGAATGAGCATGATCTTCCTATTCGGCTGTTTCTTGCTGTTTGCCCAAGCAGTATAAAATCACGCTAGCTTATTTAAAAACTGAGCCGCCCGTTGTATAACGGGCGGCTTTTTTGTGTTTATAACCCAAACACAGAGGACTTAAAAAGTTATCAATATCAGTGATACTTTACCTTTCTCTGATAATCACGATAAGCTTTGACCTTGTAGTAAAACTCCTTGGCGAAAGACTGACATGTGCAGTGATTCACCTACCTATTATGTTGCTATTGATATTAATAAGAGGCTCTGTTGTGTCAAAGCAATTATCTTTTGCCATGGTTGGCGTTATATTGTCTTTAGGTGTGTTCAGTACAGAAGTGATGGCTGACCCGAAACATAGGCATGGTCATCGATATGATCACCATCATGAGCATCACCATCATCATAAACGCAAGCACAAGCATAAACATAAGTATAAACATCGTGACGTTATTTATGTGGAGTCTCGACGACCAAGACGCAGTTACTACTACCACGACCGAATTCCTCGTAATAGTACCTACATAAAGATTGGAGATTTCACCTATTTAAAAGTGGATGATCGTTATTATCGTCGCTCCAATGACCGCTATATCCATGTTGAATTCAACTAGAGTGGGAAAGGCAGTATAGCAAGCGTGATAACAGTTTTGAGCCGAGTGGCAACAACATTAAAAACTAGGCGTTCTAAGTCTAGATACCACTGCGATAGAGGTCTAAAAACAAAAACAGCGAGCATTGGCTCGCTGTTTTTTTAGGTGAAGACTAGACTGTAAATCGGTTTAATATTTGATCTTGTTTATGCACATCTTCTTGCTGTGCTTGCATAGCATCGTTAGTTCGATTCGCAGATTCGGCGACTTGAGTCGATAGGTCTTTAATATTCACCGTATTGTTGTTGATCTCTTCCGCAACTAAGCTTTGCTCTTCCGCCGCTGAGGCGATTTGTAAGTTCATATCAGAAATACGCTGAATTGCATCACGAATACGTTGTAACGCGTTGTTTGCCAAGTCTGCTTTTTCTACGGCTTCTACAGCGCTACCCTTGCTTTGATGCATAGCATTTGCCACAGATGATGCGCCAGATTGCAGCTGCTCAATCATAGTACGAATTTCTGTTGTTGATTCTTGGGTTCGTTGCGCCAGTGTACGAACTTCATCAGCAACGACGGCGAAGCCTCGGCCAGATTCTCCCGCACGTGCAGCCTCAATTGCGGCATTCAACGCGAGTAAGTTCGTTTGGTCCGCAATATCGTTGATGACTTTTAGAATTGTTTCGATGTTGGCGGTTGCAGATTCAAGCACTTGCACTTCTTCGACAGCAAGGTCAATGCTATCGGAAAGCATATTGATCGTTTGTGTCGATTCACCGACCACAGAAGAGCCCTCAACCGTTGCTTGATCAGCTTCTTTGGCTGCACTCGCTGCGCCTTGCGCATTATTGGCAACTTCAGTCGCGGTAACAGACATTTCGTGCATCGCGGTGGCTAATTGTTCTAGCTCTTGTAGCTGAGTTTGAATAGCACCTGCCGAATCTTTTGCACCCTCAGCGGTGATTTGAGTGCCATTCAAAATTTGATCAGAAATACTCTTCGACTCAATAATTTGCTGTTGCAAGTTTTCCATGAACGTATTGAAGTTTGTAGCAAGCTCTGAGAATTCTTGGTCAGTATCAGTTTCAAGGCGCTGTGTAAGATCGCCTTTCCCAGACGCAACACCTTTAATCGCGTTGTTTAAAGTGTCCAGCGGACGCATGAGCGTGCGAATGAGTAGAGTCAGTGCAATAACAGAAGCAATCACGGCAATGATTGAATAAATAATAGCGCTGTTGCGAAGCTCTCCTACGGCAGAGTAGGCGATAGCTTCATCAATAACTGAACCCACGTACCAGTTCTCGCCCGGGATTTGAGTCAAGTTAATCATATAACGATCGCCATCGATCTCAATGTGTTGCGTTGATTGTGTAAGATCGACCTGTGGTAGGTAGCTACCAACTTTTTCACCGTTGTACTTACTTTGAGGGTGGGCAATGGTAGTTCCATCAGCGGTGACCAAAAATAAGTAACCAGCGTCAAACAGATTCACTTGGTTGACGAGGTCAGAAAGGGTAGTGAGCTCAAGGTCATAAAACATACCAGCTAAGAACTGGCCGTTTTCTTTTACTGGTGTACCAACAGAGATGATGACGTTTTTTGAAGACGCATCGACGTATGGGTCTGTTACGACCAAATCGCCTTTGTTTTTAGCTGCGATGAACCAAGGACGTTGACGCGGATCGTAGTCTGGTCCTGCTTCCCAGCCGTCGTCATTTTCAATCACGAAACCATTGCTTTCATAACCAAAGCCAATCGCAAGAAAGCTGGCTTTTGGTGTTGGTCGCTCAAGAATGTTCTGAACGTAGTTGTGTGAACTTGGATTAAGTTCGATAACTTCAGTAATAGAACGAGCGAGATCCTTTTTAGCATTCATTTCAGATTGCACGGTATTGCCAACACTGGTCAATATCTCGTTCACACTCGAGTCAATGTGCTCCTGCGTTTGGGAGCGGATCGTCATAACTTGTTGCGTCGACAGTAGTGACACGGTAATTAGCAGCAAAAATGACGAGGCTGTGACAACCTTATGTCTAAATTTCATGAGCTTTCCTCTGATTCTCCCGGTTGGCTTCACTATGCTTTCACCTCTTTTTAAACGGGCGAATTCGGCATCAAGAGAAACCTATTGTGTTTGGTTATCTTTTTTATCGACATCTTTGTCAAAAACATGAGTCTATTTGTTGTCTTTTTTAACCAAATTTAAACAAAACGGTAAGTTACGACAAAAACCGTGAGTTTGATCAGATTTGTGCGCTCTGTTAATGAAAGCGTCATAATGAAAAGAATTGCGTAAAGCATAGTGTTTCAGGTTGGCGTTATTGGTGAGATGAGAGCGACTTAACTGTCGTAAAAGGGGGCGTGATTGGAGCTGTTCGTTGTAAGTTATGAGCGTTTGCTAATTAAGTGATCTGAATAGAGCTGTAGATAGAGTTTTAGACATAAAAAAGGCCCCGACAATGCGGAGCCTTTGTTGATTGATGCTTTGATTTTAGAAAATCAGATGAGCAACACCAGCAATCACAGGTAATGTGATTAGCGTACGCAGAATGAAAATAACGAACAGTTCTACAATGTTTACTGGAATTTTGCTGCCTAGTAGTAGGGCGCCAACTTCTGACATGTAGATAAGCTGAGTTACTGACATTGCTGCAATAACAAAACGTGTCATTTCATTATCAATTGATGCCGCTAAAATTGCCGGGATAAACATATCCGCAAAGCCAACAACAATAGTCTGTGATGCGGCGACAGCTTCTGGGATTTGCAGTAGCTCTAGGTATGGAATGAATGGCTGACCTAGAATTTCAAATACAGGAGTGTACTCTGCAATCACTAATGCCACGGTACCCAGACCCATAACCACAGGCAGTACACCAAACACCATGTCGATTGCATTATGTACGCCTTCTTTAAATACCGACTGAACAGATGTTACCTGACCCGCACGCTTAAGTGCTAGATCCATACCCCATGAGAATGTGGTGTGGCCTTCTGGTACGGCGTCAGCATCTTTATCTGGGTTGCTGCCATCAATGTAGCGATCTTTCTTCAGGCTTAGCGGCGGTAAGCGAGGAATGATAACCGCAGCGACAATACCTGCTAAACAGATTGCGCCGTAGAAAGGTAGGAACAGATGCTCTAACTGTACCTGAGCGATAACCACTAAGCTAAACGTGATCGATACTGCTGAGAACGTTGTCCCGACAACAGCGGCTTCACGCTGAGTATAGAATTTATTTTCGTACTGTTTGCTGGTTAGCAAGATACCAACACTGCCGTCGCCTAACCAAGACGCCATACAGTCAATTGCGCTACGTCCAGGCAGGTTGAATACCGGGCGCATTATTTTACTCAGTAATGCGCCAAACAGCTCAAGAAGACCAAAGTTCAGAAGAAGCGGAAGGAGTAGGCCCGCAAAAATGAACACCGCAAACAAAGTTGGTAGAAGACCGGTAAGAACAAGGCCACCTGTATTTTCTTCCCAAATCGCTTTTGGACCCACTTGGAAGAATGTCATTAATACGGCTGCACCACCGATTAAGCGAACAACAAGCCATAGTGGCGATGGATTGAAAAGACCGTTTAAAAATCCATTACGTAAAATCGCTGCAGGCTTGAAAATTTTGCAAAGAACAGAAGCGACTGCCATGAAAGCGATGATACTGGTGACGATAGCGATCAAGGTATCGCCTAATACTGCCGGGATGACTTTTGCCATAACCGCAACAGGGATAGTTAGGCCGCCATCGTATGAGATCGGAGCCATAAATAGTAGAAGACCGATAAGGGAAGGGATGAAAAACATCCAAAAGTTGCCCTTAGGTGCTTCAGTAGCATTAGTGGTATTATGCATAGTTGTCTCGTGTTACTACTAGTCAATACTTGCCATTTCCATGACATAAATATTCACTAAACATCCGTATTTAATCACAGTTTTGCGGAGGGTACCCGCAAACTGCATCCATTGCAATACTATTCATTAAATACATCTAGTTATTCAGCCGATTTGTCGGGTAATTGGTCAAATAACGTATAAGTGTATACGAATATGTTGCTTGTGTTAGAAAATTGTAGCACGGAGCGAGGGCGGCGCAGAGAATTATGGGGCGCATTGTGACTGGAATAATAAAACGGTAAACAAATGTGACTTTGATCTAACTAACTTTTTGCCGGAAGCCCTGTTACCCCTAGCTGTTATAAGGTTTTTTAGCTGCGTTACAACACGATAAAACGTTTATTATGATGTGCAGCGGTGAGAGAGTTGAGCTACAACCGATTGAAGCATTCGGCCTCAATCGGTTCGAAATTTTATGCTTTTTGTTGGCGACTAAGCACGTAAAGGTAACTCCAGTAGATCAGAGCCGTAGCGAAAGCCAATATTGCAGGGAAAACGAGCGTATATAATCCATACACCACGAATAGTGCGGCTCCTGCGACACCGCCCAGCAAGAATCCGAAGAAAATGAATAGGAATAGCTTTGCTTTACGTCGATCAAATTGACGACCTCTTAAGCTTTCTCCAATCATAATCCCCAGATCGGTGATGATCCCAGTCATATGTGTGGTTCTGACTACTGCGCCGCTGAATGTAGTGATCATTGCGTTTTGTAATCCACATGCTGCTGACGCTAGATATTGGCCGTACAAATCCCCTTGCACCAAAAAGCCCAAACTGAGTAGGAGCAAGCTCCCTTCTATGCACAGTGCAACACCATATCTTCGCCCTAGTTTTAACGCACTGCTCTCAATAAAAAAGCCGCTAAAGGCAGCACCGATCAAAAAGCTAAATACGATGAAGAGCAGGTGAATGGAGCTATCCACACCTGTTAGCAAGCTATTCCCTAGCTGAGTTACGGTTCCCGAAAGATGTGTTATCGCTTGATGTTGAAAGCCGAGAAGACCAACGGCATTGACGCAGCCCGCGAGAAGGGCAAGTAGAAACGCGCCATATTCCACCCAACGAGGAAGTCTGGAAATCACAATAAAACCCCACCAAATGTTAGGAGCCGATTATAACGCTCACACCGCGTTACGAAACCCCTTACAGTAAAACTCGGTTGATCATTCTCAAAAAAATCTCACTTATCGAGCTTTTGCTTTGACCATGATAACGACATAGAGGGGGATTTCCCCTACCTGATGTGTTCCATTGTACATTCGAAACTCACCCACCCATGTTTCCTCTGTTCATAGATGGAAACCGTTGGTTGGTGGAACTCTTTATCAGTAAAAAGACCGACGGGAATGATCATGATGTCAGGAAATGTAGAGACCAATAAGCGCATTGTCGTGCCGCAAGAAGGGCAAAACTCATACTGAACCTCGCTGCCATCATCCCCCATTCGGGTATAGCAGGTGACTTCACCGTTTAAGGTTACGTGCTCTTTATCAAAGCGAGCCTGTACCCCAAACACACTGCCTGTCCGCTTTTGGCATTCAAAACAATGGCAGACAGATGTACGGATGGGTTCTCCCTTACAACGGATCTCAACTAAACCGCAGGCGCATTCGCATGTATGAATGGTTGTTGTCATCGTGATTACCTATTCTTCCCAATACACCAATGAATTTGGAACACTGAGAGCAGTGTCAGTGGCCAGTTATGAAATCTGGGCTTGAAAATCATTTGGATACAGTCAGTTTAGTTTAATTTTGAAACACTTGAAGGGATGAAATCATTTGGGTATACAATGCTATACTCGCTTTTCATTTATACCTTTAAACAAGGAAGTCTTCATGGCTCACAAAAGAATCCTGCCGATACCACTTATTCTTCTTATTCCGATCGTATTATTGGTCGTGGTTGTGATCGCGGGTGTTTATCGCTTTAGTTTGTCTGATGAAGAGATCATGGCTAAGTTCCCTCAAACGGAAGCAGAAACCAATGTTATTGTGCAAGAGACGCTGGGAATTACTTCACGCAACCCATGGACGATTCAAGTACCAGAGCAGGGAGCGGTCACTTTTCTTGATGAGTGGGATAAAGAAAACGGCTATCTGATAGGTGATTATGATGCAGGTGCGACAAAAGGTCAGGTACTCGTTCCAACTGCGTTTATTAGTCAGCGTGAGATTGAGAGTGTTTCATGGATTGCTGCACCGATGATTGTAACGACACAAGGTAGCGGTTCGTTTAACTATGTTGGCTTGTTTAAGTTTGACCCCGTGCCGAGCCGAGTTGTCCTTTTAGACAGTATTTTTGTCGGTGACCGCGTTAAATTTACCCAAATTACATGGGAAAGTGATGCCATTATCGCGCTTTCATATTTAGCGCATGGTGACGATCAAGCAATGGCAGATACGCCAAATCAATTAAATTCATCCACATTAAAGCGTGTAGGGAATAACTTACATATGCAACAGTGATGAATTTTTTTTGAGTTCTGTAAAAATTCAGTGTTTTCTGCGCTAGATCTCGAAATTTCATAGTGATTTCTTATACGGGAATGCATAAGCTATGAGCCTTGTTTGAAAGGAGATAGTAATTCCCGTGTCTACAAATGAAATTACAAGACGGTTGCCGAATCTGACAAGTCGTAGAGCGCTGCTGTTATACTCCTTGCCAGTTTTAGTTGCGATTGGTGTTTCTCACTCTCTCAAAGAGTCATCTTTAACCAAAACCATCGCATTGAACCTGCCTGAATCTCAGGTCGTTGAAAAAATTCTTGATGCGACAACTGCCGAAGTTGTCACTCCCCCGAACTTCGAATATCAAATCCAAGCAGGTGACAACCTAAGCACTATTTTTAGCCAGCTCGGTTTCGGTTACAGCTCGTTAATGAAAGTAATGGAAACGGATTTGAACTACCTTGCACTTGATACACTAAAGCCGGGCAACACGCTCCGCTTTTGGCGTGATGATGCGACAGGCGAGTTAGAGAAAATGGAACTGCAATTTTCTATTGCAGATAAAGTGGTCTACCAACTAAATAGTGATGGTAGCTATGACTTTACCGATATCTCGATTCCTGGCGTGTGGCGCCAAGAACCATTGGTTGGTGTTATTCAAGGCAGTTTCTCTTCTTCTGCAAGTCGATTAGGTCTAACGTCGGCAGAAGTGAGTCAAGTTGTGAGCTTACTCAAAGAGCAGCTCAACTTTGGGCGTGATCTTCGTGCAGGTGATCGATTTGAAGTCGTTCGTCGTTCGCAAAGCATCAATGGTATACCAACGGGCAAGAACGAAATTGAGGCGATTAAGATTTACAATCGCGGACGTGAAATCACAGCTTACCTTCATACCGATGGTCAATTCTACAATGCCAAAGGCGAGAGCTTGCAGCGCGCATTCCAGCGTTATCCTGTAAGTAGCCGTTGGCGTATCAGTTCTGGCTTCAATCCTAATCGCTTACATCCAGTAACGGGGCGTGTCGCGCCACACAACGGTACTGACTTTGCCGTACCAACCGGTACTCCAGTCGTTTCTACTGGTGACGGTACAGTGATCATGACTCGTAAACACCCTTATGCGGGTAACTACGTGGTTGTTGAGCATGGCAGCAAATACAAAACCCGTTACTTACACCTAAGTAAGATTCTGGTGAAGAAAGGGCAAAAGGTTTCTCGAGGCCAGCGTATCGGTCTTTCAGGTAAAACAGGTCGAGTGACAGGGCCACACCTTCACTATGAATTGATTGAATACGGCCGTCCAGTTAACGCCATGCGAGCAAACATCCCAATGGCGAGCTCTGTTCCTAAGAAAGAGATGGCAACCTTTGTCGCGAACAGAGATGAAATGGATAAGCTATTACGCGATAAAGAGAAAGCAGTGCTGTAACAAAGTACTTCGCTCAAAAAATAAAAAGAGACTAAGTATAGCTTGGTCTCTTTTACTTTGTGCAGTAACTAGATTTACATTCCATGACCGTCGCTTGTTTAGAGCTCTTAGGCGCTCCGCACTTCACGTTCATTTATCAGGTGTACGATTTCATCAACACTGTGTGGGCGAGAGTAGAAATAGCCTTGAATGTAGTGGCAGCCCATTTCAATTAATTTTTGTAATGCTCTATCGTCTTCTACGCCTTCGGCAATCAAATCCACATCAAGCAGTTCTGCCAATTGCGCTATCAAAAACACCACTTGTTCAGAGGTTGTATTTGAGAGCATGTTTTGGACGAAGGTTGCATCGATTTTAATGCTATCAATCGGATAATTGTGTATATAGTTCAAGCTTGAGTATCCCGTACCAAAATCATCCAACGCGACTTTAAAACCTAAGTACCGCAATGAGTTAAGTACCATCTGTTCACGGCCACTTTGCGAGAGTAAAACGGTCTCGGTGAGCTCTATAACAAAGTCTTTTGCTTCATGCTGATACTTTTCAACCATGTTAGTTAGGTGGTTAATATAGCGGTTAGAGTCGACCAGCTCATAGGCAGAGCAATTGATAGAGAGTTTAACTTTGTATCCTAAGTTGGCTTCTAGCTCTTGTTTTGCGATACATGCGAGTTCAATAATACGTTCACCCAACTCGATAATCAGGCCTGATTGTTCGGCAGCTTCAATGAATTCCGCAGGGGAGATATTTCCGTAAACATTGCTGTTCCAGCGGGCCAGGATTTCAAAGTAATTCCAGCGATCGCTTGTGATATCTACGATTGGCTGAACAACGACATACAACTCTTCGCTATCATGTATGTCAGCGCTTAGTTGAATGCGCATGGCTTCAATAAGCTGAGTTCTACGGTGATAAAGGGCACTAAGATGTGTGTCGTAATGCTGAATTCGTGTATCGCGATGTTTTTTACAGTCTTTGAGAGCGAGGCTAGCATTCAAAATTAGCTCATCACTGTTCAACATATGTACTGGTGCGCGCGCGATACCAATACTAACAGTGAAAGAAATTCGGTTAGATTTGTCGCTGTAGCCGCTTTCAATTTTGTCGAGTACTTCCTGACACACGGCGACAGGATCTTCGTCGTAAGTAATGAAGGCGAATTCATCTCCTGCGACACGAAAAGCGTTGTTTGGCGATGACAAGCTTTGTTGAATGGCGTTTGCCGTAAACTTAATAATTTGGTCGCCGATGTAGTTTCCGTTGATATCATTGATCGATTTGAAGTTATCGATGTCTAGGTAAGCCAAACTGAATGGACGAGTGGCCTGTTGCGTCAATGTCTCCAAGGTATCAGCTAAGCAGCTACGGTTGAGCAGCCCAGTTAGGTTATCATGCGATACTTCATAGCTAAGCTGATTAAGAAGCTTATCTGAACGTTCACTGACCCACTTTTCACGTAAGCTGTGAATAATGACATTGGCATAAAAGCGGTGGAAGTCGAGGATATCTTGCGCTTCCTTAGCGTGGATGCTTCGGGTAAAGGTGGACAATAAAATTCCCAGAACCTCGCCATTTTGTGTCTTTAATGGCAGACCAATGTAAGCTTGAATACCATCCTCTTGAAACATCTGATCTTCAGGAAAGCGTTTGTAAACTTGGTCCTGATAGAAAATATGTTCGCCAATGTCTTTTGCCACTTTTTCACAGGGGGTGCCTGAAAGGTGGTAGCTTAGATTGTCTGTAATTTTTCCATTGCTAGCGAAGGAGATGGTATGAGCCGAATGTTGAAGATGCGCCACTTCTACAACGCAAGTGCAATGGCTCTGCAATTGTTGATGAATATCTAACGTGACTCGGTTTAGCTGAGCCGTGCCGTTTAGCTTCAATATTTCATCAATTTTGTGGAAACTGATTTGTACCTGACCCATTGAGCATTTCACCTAGCGTTGTGATTACCATATCGTGTGAGACACGAAGAATTATTATTTGATATGCATCAAATAAACTATCGGTTACTAAGGCGAATTTTTCAAATTTTGTGAACGAACAAATCATTATTTTCATGTTTTTATGCTTGAACCTTTTAAAGGTATAGCGATAAAAACGCTAAGCTAGGCGCGCTTCTCCTCTTCTAATCGCGATTTGAGATAATCGAGGAACAGCTTAGTTCGGGTATGCTGATAATCCAGCTTTGGATAGTAGGCATATACAGTGGCTTTATCCGCTGTGATATCGGGCAAGATAGGCACTAAAGCTCCGGATTTGAGATCATCTTTGATCATGACGTTATTCGTCATCAGAATACCCATGCCTCTTTTGGCACCATGAAACAGCGCTTCTGGGTTGGTCGTGGCAAAGTTACCGGACAAGCTGATACGTTTGCCTCGATTGGTTTTGATTTCTCGTGAGGGCTTTTCACCCCAAATCAGGACATTATGCTCTGTCAGATCCTCAACGCATTGTGGGGTGCCATATTTTTTTAGGTAACTAGGCGCGGCGTAAAACTGGGCTTTATGTTCGAAAAGTGCGGTGGCTTTGAAACTTAGCGAATTAAGTTGCTCTAATTCCCGGCTAATAAACAGGTCTAAGCTTAGCTCTGGCAATTGGCCCGGTAGCGTTGTCGTTAATTGAAGCGTAATGTCTGGATATTTCTCAAGAAAATCATCTAGGTAATGCACCAAAAACTTAGAACCAACCGCCAGTGTCGCGCCAATTTTCAATAACCCCGCTGGTGATTGATTGACTGAGCGAGTTTCATCTAATACTGATTGCCATGAATCCAACTGATTTTTTGCTCGTTGATAAAACAGCGCACCAGCTTCGGTTTGGCTAATAGAGCGGGTCGTGCGTTTAAGTAGCTGAACGCCAATTTTATCTTCTAGCCATTGAACTCGTTTACTGATAGCTGAGCTGGTGGTATTGAGTTTCCGCGCTGCAGCATTAAAGCTACCTTCTTCGACCACACGAATATAACTCTTCACGCTTTGAATCCAGTCCATTGTGTCTCCTTGGGAATTAATTCCTTTCCAACTTAGCTGATTATCATCTTTGAGTATCAAATATACACTGTTTGCCATCAATCTGTCACAAAGTAGGAGGAACGTTTGCGTAAAACACCATTGTTATTAGCGATGATGATCATTGCCACAGGCCAAGTTGGCGTTAGTATTTATCTTCCTTCTTTACCATTGATTGGTCATGACTTGAATTTGCCGCAACATTCGATTCAGAATCTCGTCACACTATTTCTCGTTGGTTTCGGTATCTCTCAGCTTTTTTATGGCCCATTGTCTGATGCGATTGGTCGTCGACCAGTATTTATTCTGGGCCAAAGTGTGTACCTAGTTGGTACGGTTATTTGTATCGCCTTTTCGGACAACATTATTGCTCTTGAAGCGGGGCGGTTACTTCAAGGTTTGGGAGCGGGCAGTGCCTCGGTGCTTGGTCGCTCCGTATTGCGTGACAGTTATGACGGTATGCAATTAACCAAAGCGCTATCTTATATTTCAGTCACGGCATCTGTGATGCCAATTATTGCTCCGCTGTTTGGTGGTTGGATTGCTTTTCACCTGAGTTGGCATGCTGTCTTCGTGTTTGTGCTGATTTACTTAATGGCAATTTTTACGCTTGGTTTATTGGTGTTGCCAGAAACGCTGCCTTACCCGAAGCGAAAATTTAAAGTAGGCCAAGTCAGCGCGAACTATTTGCGTCTGTTAACGAATACACAAGTGATTGGTAGTGCGAGCTACAACTGGCTTAGTTATTTATCGGCTCTGGTTACGCTCTCCTTGTATCCATTTTTAATGCAACAAAAGTTAGGATTAACGGCGGCGGATTATGGCTCGTTGATGATCATACCGTCAGTTGGTTTGCTGACGGGTAGCTTGGTGCTTAATTTGATCAACGCTCGTTACAAAGCTCAGCAAATCTTGCTGATGAGTTTCGCGATTGTTGCTATTGCTGGCTTCATGTTGTTGGTTACACCCTTCAGTGTATTTTCATTACTAGTGGCATTTACGTGTTTAAGTTTTGCCCAAGGCATGTCGTTTCCGGTATCAATTAGTTTGTTGCTGTCGCCACATAAGCAACAGGCCGGAGCGGTTTCTGCATTGTCTGGCTCAATTCAAATGTGTTTAGCCGGGTTGTTTGGCGGATACTTGGTAGATTCTTGGGTCACGAATCAAAACCAGCTTGGGGTGTTTTATTTGTTTATTGCGTTACTTTCTTGCTGTGTGCTGGCATTGAGTCAATTTCGTAAAGTACCCAAAGGGACTATTCAAGTAGAAACTTCCACCTGAATATACTTGCAACGAAAGAGGCAGCTTTCTAAAATGCGCTGCTAAATTAAGTCAGGATCATTGTGTATATTGAATGACTCAGTTTGAGAGGAAGAGGGCAATGCCTGATGCTCCTCTCAAGCTTGGGGATACATTTCTGCCCAAATGACTATCCGATCTCTAATCGTTAGGTGAAAGAATGCAACAAAACGAATTTGAAACACTGGTAAAAGAAATTACTCAGCAAGAAAGCATGCCAAAGGCACTTGAAATCTTGAAGGCGTGTGAGGAAGAAGAAGTTGCACAAGCGGCGCAATCCCTAACGGGTCAGTTTGGCCTTGCAGAAGTTGATGGTGAGAAACGTATTTACCATATTACCACTCAAGAAGACGAGTCCGGAGAAGAGCAAGAATACGTGGAGCACGTTATGAATGAAGGCGATCACTTGATCAAATTTGCTGCGTGGTTCTTTGAAACATTCTTTGAAATCAAACAGAAAGATACGTACGTCGCAGCGGGTAAAACATACCAGCAACCTAAGCGATAGGCGCCCGTTTCGAAAAAGTAATCAGAACCAATCTGAAAGTTAATTACAAAATAAATGTGACCTTGGTCTTGTTTTTATCTGATTGTGGTGTAAAATTACAACATAGTTAAGTCAATACATTCAGGAGAAGGTCATGGGTAACGAACTTGGTGGTGCTTATATTGGCCAGATGATTGCAAAAGACGCGATGCACAAAGCGCTTTACGGTAAAGCGAAGAAGAAAAAAGCTTCTGTTTTTGCTCGTGTTATGAAAAAACTGGCGAAATAATTTAAAAAGCCCTGATTGAAGAATCAGGGCTTTTTGCTTTTATCTGTCTTGTTTTTAGTGGCAGCCTACATATTGAACAACATTGGTAAACCACTATTCAAAGACGGATGGCATTTGAATCAAACGCTAAGCGGATTGGCTTGGTATCTCCACGACATTATTAGGCACTTTATCTAGCCCCTTTGCTGCTAACCACTTTTCTAAATCGTCAGCGCCTCCAACATACTTTCCATCCAACCAGATCTGCGGCACTGTTACCGGCGTTTTTTCTCCAATGATGGCCTTTACTTCGGGGATCATGCGATACAAAGCAGCGCTGTCTTTAACCACGTCATGATACTCGTATTGAACACCAGCATCGTCAAGTAGCTGTTTCGCTTTGACACAGTAAGGGCAGGTGGCTTTACCATAAACAATGTTGCCTTTTAGCTCATCGCGTTTGACCCATTCAGCGATAACTGATTGCACAAGCACGCCCCGATTTAGCGCTTCTCCTTGGCTGACCACTTTTCCTTCGACAATAAGAATCGGTGCATGCCAGGCCCCTTCTTTTAATGGTTCCCACCAATGTGATAACCAATCTTTTACTTCCAGTTCTACGGGGACATCAGCGAGTTCGTTTTTAAAAGTATCCGTCAAAATATCTTTAGTTAACGTACATTCACCACAAGGAATATTGACTTTGAATGGACCCCAACTACCAGCCCAGCGATACAGTGTAATTTTGATTGGTTGACTCATATGGTGTTCCTCATTTCCTTTCCTGAAAATATAGAACCTTGAAATTAGACTTTTCTTTCAACTAGCTTTGTCTTTTTCGATTCCCAGTGCGTAATAAACGCAATGGAGGCAATAATAATCGCGGCGCCTAGCCATAAACGACCAGGTGGTACCCAGCCAAACACCAACCAGCCAGCAACGACATTCAAAGGCAGTTTTGCGTGATCAAATGGTTGCACAAACGAGGCGTCTGCAACTGCGTACGCTTTAACGATAGCCCATTGAGCGAGTGCTGTAAGCGCGCCTGCGGCTAAAAGTACGCCCCATATCGTCCAGGTATTTGGCATCGTAAATGTCGGTATTGCCAATAAGATATTAAACGGCGTTATCAGCAGTAATAAATAGACAACCATGGTTGAGGGCGGATCGTTGACCGACATTTTCTTTACCATCAGAGAATACGCTGCCCAGAAAAATGCGGCGCCAACAGGAAGCAGGGTCGCCCATGTAAATGAATCTGCCCACGGCTCAAGAATGATCATAGCACCAACAAACCCTGTTAATGTTGCTAACCAGCGTGCAGTACCTACTTTCTCTTTGAGTAACAAGCCAGATCCAACCGTTGCAAATAATGGAGAGGTCATCAGCAGCGCAATGCCTTGCCAAATCGGAACTGGATAAGCGAGTGCCCAAAGCCAAAGCTGAATCCCGATAACAGAGAGAAAAATACGGAAGGCATGCCAACCAAAGTGTTGGGTTCTTAGTGAGCGTCTAATTCCAAGTGTACGCAGATAGGGCAGAATGACAAATAAGGCAATAGCGTATTGGAATAACGCGAATGTGGTGGAAGAGACACCAAAGTTGATGCTAGCAATTTGGGCGAAGCTGTTCACTATGGCGAATGCCAAGCCAGCTGTTAGCATCCAGGACGCACCTTGAACAGGATGATGATTCAATTGAAAAATTCCAGTTTGATAGAGGTGGCGGGATCATACGTCCTATTGTTTTTCGCGCCAATAAAAAAATGCCTCCCAGAGGGAGGCGACATTACCAATTCAAAGGACGTGCCTGTTATAACAGGTACAAAGAACGAGAAGCACAAACGCTGCCATGCATTTGCATAATTGGTATTGCAGAACGCGTGCCAATTTTTATCTATTTGATTTTAATTGTCTTTTTTGTTTTAGTTCGGTTGACTATTAGGAGAAATGCACTAACTTAGTGACAAATCGCATTAAAAGAGGGCAGAGGCAGGAGTCACTACGCTCGTTTTTCATTGCAGAGCGATGCTTGGATAGTGTGAAAATTTATCGAGTTATGTTGGGTTACATAAAAAATGGCCAGCAAGCATGCTGGCCAATTGGACTCGCTCTTAGGACAAGAGTGAATTAGAAATCGTAACGTACACCAAGGCGCAGTGTATCTTCGCCTTCTGTTACTAGACCTGTTGCTGGATCTTTTGCTTCATCAAGTTGGTTGATGTAGTAAGACAGGTAAGTACGGAAGTTGCTGTTTAGTTTGTAGTAACCAACAAGCTCGATACCTTCAACGGTGTCGTACTTTGAACCGTTGTCTGGATCATTCTCTTGAGCTGTGTATAGAGCTGCAAGTGTCACTTTACTTGCTACTTTGTAGCTTGCGACTAGCTCGTAAGCCGTAAAGTCTTCAGCGTCAGTCAGGGACCCTTGAGAATAAGTACCTGCTAGGTAAAGGTTATCCATCGAGTAAGCGATACCACCTAGAATTTGATCTTCAGAGTTGTCTTTATCTACGTCGCCACCAGAATATGCAAGACCGAGGTCTAGGCCCATTGGCAGTGAGTACATTCCAGAGATGCCGTATTTATCTTCGTTATCGCTAGAGTTTGCTTGGTAGGTTGCTTGCAGTTGTAGCGCATCAAACGCACCACGGTATGCGAAAACGCTGTCTTGCTTATCAGAAGACGAATCGATAACTTGCTGAACACCAGAGAACTCAGTGATATCCGTCATGTCAGAGATGATGACTGCAGCCATGTCTTGACGACCTACAGAGAAAGCACCGATATCAGAGTCGACACCTGCATACATGTAGCGGTTTTTGAATTCACTCTTGCCCGTTTTTTGCTCGGCTTCGTAAACACCGAATGCAGAAAGGCCATTGCCGATGTCCGTTTTACCTTTTAGATTAAGACGAGCGCGGCTTTTATCTTCCATTGAGCCTTCAACTTCAGCACCACCTGAACCGATGAAGTCACCACGGAACTCAACGCGGCCGCCAACTTTTAATTCAGTACCGTCGTTTTTGTATACTGTTGCTGCGAATGATGGTGCTGATACCAATGCTGTAAGAATTGCAGTAGTTAGTGCTGCCTTTTTCATTTTCTTATTACCCTAGTTGTAATCGATGGGCTTTCTTGCCCGATGTGTTGATGACGCTAAGGTAAACCCTGAAAATGAAAGATAGATTTCTGTTAAGTTATGATTTGATTGCACTTTTATTGCTGGCGAGAATAAGTGCCCCTTCTTATATCTCTTATAAAAAGAAAGGTTTTATCTTTTTTGAGGTTTTTCTGCCTTCTATTGGAGACCGTGCTTTTTTCAAAAAGTTCCTGAACCTATTTTTGTTCCAAAATGTAAGTAAATATTTCATTTTGACGGGAAAGTTATTTTCAAAAGTTGGGGTTCATCAAGTATTTGTGAGCACTATCTCGTTAAAGCATTTCTTTTTGTAAGGTTTTTACGCCTGGATTTTTTTCGGATAAGTAAACGTTTGCTTTTTAGTTTTTTGCTGAGAATTTTTCACTCGGTTATCAGGAACTAATCAAATAAAGTGTCGGCAGTTGTTACACAAAGGTAAATCCATTCTGGCGGAAAAGATGCCCCAGAGGGCCTTTGTATTCCTTTCTGTGTTCATCATTTCGTTTTACGAAAGTGAATCAGAGCTGGGTCTAAAACTGACTAACCAACTAATAAGTAATGGATTTAGAAATGAATAAAAAATTATTAGCAGCGGCAATCGCAGCAGCAACTTTCGGCACTCAAGCAGTGGCAGTGGAACTTTATAATAACGATGGCACAACATTTTCGATGGGCGGCCACGTTTCTGTTAACTTAAATGGTTCAGAGCAAGGTGACACGGATGTTGGTACTAACTCTCCTCGTATCAATATCTCTGCGACACAAGATTTAGGCAATGGCTTCACCGCAGACGCACGTGGTGAATGGGCTCTAAACTACTTAGATGGCGGTGAAGAGTCGTTTAAAACTCGTCTAGGTTACTTAGGTTTAACACATGAGGTTTACGGTCGTGCAGTAGGTGGTACGCAATGGTCACCTTACTATGATGTAGCAGGCATCGCGGATATGCCAATTGCGTTTGCGAATGACTTCATTTACGACGATCACGGAAACTTAGGCACAGGTCGTGCGGATAAAATGCTGTCTTATCGAAATGGCTTTGATTTAGGCGAAGCAGGTGTGATTAACGTTGGTCTTGGATGGCAAGGCGCAAATGATGATTACACGCGTAACGACGCAGGTACTATCACTGGTGGTCTTAAATACGATGACCGCATGCAAGTTGCGCTTTCTTACGCAATCATGGGCGCGAAAATTGGCTACTCATACAACGGTGGTGAATTCCAACACCCTGCTTACACAGGTAAACACACCGCGGAATCACATGTTGTGTCTGCATCTTACGGCGCTTACGGTCAAGGTCTGTTCCTTGCCGCGGTATATGGTTCAAATGAAAATATGAACTTCAGTGTAAATGGCGACCGTTTGGCGGAAAGTGATGCGTACGAAGCGATCATCGCATACGCTCTAGCGAACAGCTTAAACTTGAGCGTTAACTACGAGATGGTTGAAGGTAAAGAGTTCAAAAATTCTAAAACAGAAACCGCTCGTGAGGAAATGGCACTGCAGGCAGAGTACAACTTCACGCCTAAATTTGTTGGTTACGCGGGTTACCAGTTTGACCTAAATGATGACCATGGTCGTGAAACTGATGACAAATGGGCGATAGGTGCTCGTTACTACCTATAATAGGATTTAGCGAGAACAATCATTCACCCTTATTGATTTAAAGCCAGCCTCGTGCTGGCTTTTTTGTCTATTTGTTTTGTAAATACCGTGATGTTTCAATTAGATGATACAAAACTCAAAACGGGGTGAATGTCTTATTTTTCACACTAGAGGATGGGATTTAGTGTCGTTAAGTCAATAGGTTAGATTATGATGAGGTTTTTGTTTTGCAGGGAAGAGCGATGAGCGTTATTCAAGTTGAAGAAAAGAAAGTAGAAGTGGGTAAAGTGCTTTGTGTTGGGCGAAATTACGTTGAACATATTCATGAGCTTGATAATGCGATACCTGAGCAAATGGTGGTATTTAATAAACCCGCGACTTCCGTATCGACGACTCTGCGTTCATTTCATCAAGAGCCTCTTCATTACGAGGCTGAAATCTGTTTTCTGATCAAAGATGGACACTATTCAGCGGTCGGTTTGGGATTGGATCTGACCAAGCGCGGTTTGCAGTCTTCACTTAAACAACAAGGGTTGCCCTGGGAGCGTGCTAAAGCGTTTGATGGCTCCGCAGTGTTTAGTCGATTTGTCTCTTTGGATAACATTGATATTAATGATCTTAACCTAGAGCTCTTAATTAACTGCGTTCGTGTACAAAAAGGTCACGTTAACCAGATGCTCTATCCGCCGCTAACCATTTTGGATGAATTAACGAGTTACACAACACTTCAAGATGGCGATGTGGTAATGACCGGCACACCAAAAGGAGTTGGTGAGGTGCATCAAGGTGACATCTTCCTTGGACGATTAAAGTGTGGTGATGTCACCCTGTTGGAGATTGAGTGGGTGGCGAATTAAAGCCAAATTCGCAGAACGAGAAATACCACCATGCTGATCACCGTCGTTAAAAGAACATTTTTAGTAAAGTACGCGATTAACGCAGCCAGCAAGGCAGCCAATAAAAATGGGTTGTGCACATTCACGCTGAGTGCTCCATCGGGAATGAAAACGATAGGCGCCCAGATCGCAGTGAGTACCGCAGGGCTGGCGTAGTTGAGCACTTTTTGTGTACGTGTCCCTAATCGCAGTGGTAGCTTGGGTTCTAAAAACAAGTAGCGGCTGGTGAAAACAAGTCCCGTCATCAGTAAAATAGACAACATGATCATTAGTGTTTCTCCTGTACTTGTTCCACAAAGTAGCCTGTAAGCATGGCTAAAATGCTCGAAATCATCAAACTTCCTTCCACTTGGTAATAGGTTAGGGCGACCGAGCTCACTAATGCCACGACAACACTCGCGAGCACCGCCATATTTTTAATAGTCGGAACTACAATTGCGATAAAAGTCGCGGCCACAGCAAATTCCAATCCCATTTCGTTCAGTTCAGGGATCAGGCTTCCCGCAATAATGCCCGTCAATGTCGCGATATTCCAAAACAGGTAAAAACTCAAACCAGCCCCAAGCGCATACCAGCGATTAAATTGTTTATCGGAATGATGACCTACAATCGCAAACAGCTCATCAGTGAGTAAGAATCCGAGTGATAACCGCCATTTAAGAGGAAGTGGTGCAATTTTACTGCGCATCGATACACTGTAGAGGAAGTGTCGAGAGGTGATAAAAAACGTTGTTAGTAACATGGTTACTAGGCCTGCCCCCGATTTAATCATCCCCATCGCGACGAGCTGCGCGGAACCTGCGAACAGAATGGCGGATAGTGCTTGTCCTTCCAAAGGGTGAAGCCCAGTATCAATCGCGAATGAGCCTGCGAGCAAACCCCAAGGTAACACCGCGATACTCAGTGGCATCATCGCAAGTGTGCCTTGCCAAAATAACGCAGCTTTTGATTCTTCTTTTAGCGGCAAAGTGTGGTCCATAGTTTATTCTTAGTTGTTCCAAAATCAGGCTATCAAGGTAACGAGATAGCGGCATAACGCCTTGTACAATATTGCTCTTTAGCTGTGACGAATGTATTGACCGGGCGTGACGCCCATGGCTTTTTTAAAGTGTCGATGCAGGTGACTTTGATCATGGAAGCCACATTCTTGCGCTACATCTGAAATTTTTTGTCCGAGTTTGAGCAACTTCTTTGCCATTCGTAAACGTTGTTGAATTTGATAAGCATGGGGAGGGAAGCCAAACTGTTTTTGAAACTCTCTTAGCAAATGAAAAGGGCTTAACCCAGCCAGTTTTGCGAGCTCTTCTAGCGAGACGTCCGTTTGCGGGAAGTCTTCCAAAAACTCTTTGACCAGCTGTATTTGTCGCTGAGCTCTGGTTGATTCTTTCAGTGGTGCCCGGTGGGTGCTGTGTTTACTGGCTAACTTGATCAACGTGCCGTAAACCAAAGTTTCTCTCAATAAACGGTTGTCTGATTTTTCTAGTGTTTCAAACACCAATCGTAACTGACTAGCCAGCTCAGGATCGTAAACCACAGGTTGAGGAAAATAGGGCAGCGCTACATTTGGTGAACCAAGCTCTTGTCCTAAAGTTTGAAACTGCTGAGGTACGGGGTACATTGCTTTGTATTCCCAGCCGCCTTCCGAGGCTGAATGCCCGTTGTGTACTTCATCTGCATTAACAAGGATGATGCTGTCCTGTGGCGCGATATGATTCCCGCCCGTCCTAAAAAATTGTTGTGCCCCTTTTTCGATGACACCAATAGTGTAACCTTCGTGGCTATGGCGTGAAAAATTCTGCTTCTCGTACTTTGCATCGAGAAGTTCTAAACCGCCGAGCTCTTGAGCTATCTTGAAGGTAGCGATTTCCTTATTCTTTTCTTTCATCTTTATCCGGTCTGCTCAAGAAAATCATCTTAGAAGTGTAACGGATCCATCGTGCTTATTTTTGTACAAAATTGCTATTCGATTTTTATAAATAGGCGAATTGATTGTTATTTTGCAATCTAGCGAACTATGATTTTTATTTTCTGAATCATCTTGGTGATTTTGGGCTGGCTGTTGTTATTTTGTTGGTATAACATTCTCCGCTTTGTTGTAGAAAAAGCGGTTCCATCATGATTGATTTATCTGTACTTCCTGTTTATCTCACCGCAGTAGTGGCTTTGTTGCTGTTACCAGGGCCCGATATGTTGCTTATCGCGAGCTCTAGTATGAGTTACGGTAAGAAGGTCGGTCTGTTTGCTAGCTTAGGCAATGCGACGTCTGGTGTTATTCTTACTTTGCTTGCTGCAATGGGAGTATCTACCCTGATTGCAATGAGCCCAATCGCCCTTAAAGTCCTTCATCTCTTAGGTGGCGCTTACTTGTTAAAAATGGGTTGGGACTGCTTACGAGCTGAGGCACCTTCGGCTCCAGAGCTTAATGGTCAAAACAAAATGGCGTCAACTTATTATCAACGTGCTTTGATGAGTAATTTGCTTAACCCTAAAGCGTTGGTATTTTTTGTGATGTTTTTGCCGCAGTTTGTCTCAAGCAATATTACAGCGTCTTCTGGTGAGCAGATGCTAGCACTAGGGTTATTGTTAAACGTCCTTGGCTTGTCATTCAATTTATTACTTGTTGGGCTGGCAGGCACATTGGGTAAGGGGCTGCTCGAGAACGAAAAATTCCGCACGTATCAACATAAACTAATGGGTTTAGTGTTCGTTATTCTCGCGTTGTGGATGCTGAGCAGTTTCGCCTTGTAAAGTTATCATATTCCACCAGAAAGCCAGCAATTGCTGGCTTTTTGTTTTAGGATATTGATGTTTCCTAAGGAGAGGATGTATGAAGCTTGAATTTTGTTTAAATCCAGATCAAACAGACCTTGATTCTGTTCGTGAAGGTATTCGATCTTATAACCGACTGCATTTGCCTGAAGGGGAAGTGCATGCTGTGGGATGTTTTGCTAAAGATGAGAATGGCAAGATCATGGGTGGTCTGACTGGCGAAATGTTTAAAAACACGGTGTTTGTTGAGTTTTTGTGGGTAGATGCTGAAAGTCGGACATCTGGTATCGGTAGCCAGTTAATGTCAATGTTAGAAGAAAAAGTAAAGCCTCACGGGGTTACCCATGTTTATTTGGATACCTACAGCTTCCAAGCTCTCGAATTCTATCTCAAATTGGGTTTTGAAAAAGTAGGGCAGTACTCAGGCTATCCTGCAGAGGGCATCCACAAGTACTTTCTACAAAAGGAAATTGTAAGCTAGGGAAAAGCACTGGTTAGCTTGACTTGTTCTAGTCAAAATCAAAAAAAGAGGCGCGAATTTGCGCCTCTTATCGTATCAGATGTCTCTGCTTCTCTTTGACTTACAAACTTGTCTGATGCGCGTCGATAAGTTCGTTCATCTTCGCCTCTGCCGCTTGCTGTGCTTGTGCATAGCTCATATCCGCTGGGAAGAGGTTGATGACTTCGTAGTAACATTTTAGTTTTGGCTCAGTACCCGAAGGGCGAACAATCACGCGAGATTGATCTTCTAGGTGATAAATCAATACGTCACTTGCTGGTAAGTCAATGGATTCTTCTGAGCCGTCATCAAACATGCGAACCGATGTTTTTAGATCTTCAGTTACTGCGACTTTTTTACCAGCAATCTCTGTTGGTGGGTTTGCACGGAGTTTGTCGCCGATTGGTGGAGAGTTCGGGTCGAGAGCGATACTGCGCTGCGCGTTAAAGTAGAAACCGTGCTCGCGGTACAGTTCTTCCAATTTATCCCATAGTGTTTTGCCTTGAGCTTTAAGTTTTCCTGTTAGCTGGGCAAATGCGACGATTGCAGATAAACCATCTTTATCCCACACCTTGTTACCCACGGTATAACCGAGCGCTTCTTCATAAGCAAACAAGAATGGATTGGCTTCTGTCTCTTGCTCCATGGCAACGTTAGTGAGCCATTTGAAGCCTGTTAACGTTTGGTAGTATTGGGCGCCATGCGCTTTGGCAATGCTACTCAGCATTCTTGAGGATACGATGGTGTTGCCAACCAGAGCGTTAGGTTGCTGTTCTAGCAAGTAATCGCCAAACAGTGAACCCACTTGGTCGCCGGTTAACATTTGGTATTCGCCATCTGGGCGTTTGACCGCCACTGCAAAACGGTCGGCATCTGGATCGTTGGCACAAGCGATATCAGCATCTACGGACTTACCTAACGCCATCACCATATCCATTGCACCGGCTTCTTCAGGGTTTGGGAAGTTGACGGTTGGGAAGCTGCCATCAGGTTCGCGCTGTTCCTTAACACTTGCCACTTTTTTGAAGCCAGCGTCTGCGAGGAGCGTTTCCGCCATATTCGCCCCAACGCCATGCATCGCAGTGTAAGCGATAGAAATATCGGTGTTGTTGTCAGGAGTAAGCAGCGCGTTTTCGTTCATCGTTTTACGGTAAGTTTGGTAGTAGTCGTCTTCCAACCAAACTAACAAACCGTGCTGTTTTGCATCATCGAGAGACATTAAAGGTAATGGCTTCGTTGTTGCGTCATCAATTTTCGCTGCGATTCCAGAGTCGTGTGGAGGAATGATTTGTGCGCCATTCTCCCAATATACTTTAAAGCCATTGTACTCTGGTGGATTGTGACTAGCGGTAACAACAACAGCGGCCGCAGCATTCAATGTTCGGACACCAAACGCAACAATTGGGGTTGCTGCAACATCGTACGTTAGGTAAACCTTGATACCAAGGGCTGTCAGTACGGACGCGGTATCATGCGCGAATTGTTTCGAATCAGGACGACCGTCGTAGCCAATAACGACACCACGACTTGCGGCATCTTTGACTTGCTCTAGCAAATAGTTTCCTAGGCCAGTGGCTGTCTCTTGAATCACCAAACGGTTCATTCGGTTTGGACCTGCACCCACTTTGCCGCGTAACCCTGCTGTACCAAAGGCAAGGCGCGATCCAAAGCGATCAGTAAGCTCTTGTTCATTATTTGTATCGACGAGGTGTTGTAGCTCTTCGCGAGTCTTAGGATCAGGGTCTCGTTCTAGCCATTGAGTAATTAGTGCTGTCATATCAATCATTCCTTAGTAGGGGGCGCCTACTTTCTTGGACACTTCGTTTTGTAAGTATCTCAATGTTTTCTTTTAAATTAATGTAAATGGTTCTCAATTACATTTCAAAGAGGGCAATCGATAAACCGAATTAATTTTTTATCCGAACAAAATTTAATCATATTTAATTTCTTGAAGAACCTTGGAACTATAACTAGCCTTTTAACATAAATATAACAAACCGTGTCGAAATCGTAGTTTTTGTGATTTTTCGTAAAGTTGTTCGATATTTGCATCGGGACGCAAGGAAGCTCGCGCAAGCGTAGCGGCTGAGCAGAGGAGAGATCTTTTGAAAAGATTAACGACTACTCTAGCCTTATCACTGAATGTGATTTTAATCACATTCTCCTCTTTCAGTTGGTCAAAGGAAAGTGACTACAACATGACCAAAGGGGTCACAGCGATAAGTGGGCAAGTGTATGAATTACATATGCTGATTTTCTATATCTGCTGCGTAATTGCTTTGATTGTATTTGGTGTCATGTTCTATTCCATCTTTCGTCATCGCAAGTCAAAAGGAGCAGTTGCCGCACATTTCCACGAAAGTACAAAAGTGGAAATTATCTGGACAGTCATACCTATCATCATTCTCGTCGCCATGGCGATTCCCGCAACGAAAACTTTAGTCGCAATGGAAGACACAAGCCAATCAGATATCACGGTCAAGATCACAGGCTCGCAATGGAAATGGCATTACAGCTATTTTGGTGAAGATGTTGAGTTCTTCAGTTTGCTTGCCACCAGCCAAAAGCAAATTGATGGTATCGAGACAAAAGGCGCGCATTATCTATTGGAAGTAGACAACCCTTTGGTGTTGCCTGTGAATCGCAAAGTGCGTTTTTTGATGACTTCTGATGATGTTATTCACTCATGGTGGGTGCCGGATTTTGCTGTCAAGAAAGACACCATCCCTGGTTTTATTAATGAAGCATGGACAAGAATTGATGAGCCAGGCGTATATCGCGGTCAATGTGCGGAGCTATGTGGTCGTGCACACGGGTTCATGCCGGTGGTGGTGCATGCGATGGAAGAAGAAAAGTTTGATGAATGGTTAGCGAGTAAGAAGGAAGAAATCGCACTTCAAAAAGCGGCGGCACAAGAGGCGCTCTCTCAAGACTTATCCATGGATGAGTTGATGTCGCAGGGCGAATCGATATACACGGCGCGTTGTGCTGTGTGCCATCAGGCTAATGGTGAGGGGATTCCGGGTGCATTTCCCGCGATTAAGGGCAGTCCTATCGCAACAGGCCCAATTTCAGAGCACATTGATGTGATTGTGAATGGCCGTCCGGGCACTGCAATGCAGTCTTTTTCGAACCAGTTAAGTGACAAAGAAATTGCTGCGGTCATCACATACCAGCGAAACGCATGGGGCAACGACACTGGTGATAGGGTGCAAGCATCCGATGTGAATGCCTTTAAGGCACAAGGCAGTGCTAAGGAGGAAATATGAGTAAGCCAATAGAAAAGGCAGTGAAGTCTGCTCCAGCGGAAGCCAGTGCAAACAGTACCATTGCGATTGATGATGGCCATGATCATCATGCTCCCCAAGGTATTGCTCGTTGGCTGTATTCCACAAACCATAAAGATATTGGCACCCTGTACCTTTGGTTTAGTTTTGCGATGTTTCTGACTGGTGGTGCGATGGCGATGGTCATTCGTGCCGAATTATTCCAGCCTGGACTTCAGCTGGTTGATCCACAGTTTTTTAATCAAATGACTACGGTACACGGTTTGGTGATGGTGTTTGGTGCTGTGATGCCAGCATTTACGGGCCTTGCTAACTGGATGATTCCAATGATGATCGGTGCTCCAGATATGGCGCTACCTCGCATGAACAACTTGAGCTTTTGGATTCTACCTTTTGCATTTCTTATTTTATTGAGCTCGTTGTTTTTACCTGGCGGCGGCCCCGATTTTGGCTGGACGTTCTATGCTCCGTTGTCCACGACTTATGGCCCAGATAGCACCGCGCTGTTTGTATTCTCTGTTCACATCATGGGTATCAGCTCCATCATGGGCGCGATAAACGTTATCGTGACGATAGTAAATATGCGAGCTCCGGGAATGACTTGGTTCAAGTTACCAATGTTTGTTTGGACTTGGTTAATCACCGCTTTCTTATTGATCGCGGTTATGCCGGTATTAGCGGGTGCGGTGACGATGGTTCTTACTGACAAATATTTCGGGACTAGCTTCTTTGATGCAGCTGGTGGCGGCGATCCGGTGATGTTTCAACACATCTTTTGGTTCTTTGGTCACCCAGAAGTGTACATCATGATTTTACCGTCGTTTGGCATCATTTCTGCCATCCTTCCTGCTTTCAGTGGCAAGAAGCTGTTTGGTTATCATTCGATGGTTTACGCGACGTGCAGCATTGCGTTGTTGTCTTTCCTTGTGTGGGCGCATCACATGTTTACAACGGGGATGCCAGTTTTTGCAGAGCTTTTCTTTATGTATTGCACCATGCTGATTGCGGTACCAACAGGGGTGAAAGTCTTTAACTGGGTCGCCACCATGTGGCGTGGGGCTCTGACATTTGAAACGCCAATGTTGTTTGCCATTGCCTTTATTGTGCTCTTTACGATTGGCGGTTTCTCGGGATTGATGCTGGCAATTGTGCCGGCGGATTTCCAATATCATGACACTTACTTCGTGGTTGCGCATTTCCACTATGTGTTGGTATCTGGTGCCGTATTCTCGATTATGGCGGCAGCGTACTATTGGTTACCTAAGTGGACAGGCAATATGTACGACCACAAGCTGAGTTTGTGGCATTTCTGGTGCTCGATTATTTCAGTTAATGTTTTGTTTTTCCCGATGCACTTTCTAGGTTTAGCGGGTATGCCAAGACGTATCCCGGATTACGCTATTCAGTTTGCTGATGTCAATCAAATCGTCTCCATTGGTGGATTTGCGTTTGGGTTGTCACAATTGATCTTTTTATGGGTGGTGATTAAGTGTATTCGTGGCGGTGAAAAGGCCGCTGCAAAACCGTGGGAACGTGCGGAGGGCTTAGAATGGACGGTGCCAAGCCCGGCGCCCCATCATACGTTTACTACGCCGCCTAAAGTCGATTAGAAACGAATAGGGTGAGTGAGATGAAACCGAATCCATCAAACAAAAAGCTCACAGTGAAGTTGCTTTTAGCGACCCTTTTGATGTTCGGGTTTGGCTACGCACTTGTCCCATTGTATGACGTAATGTGCGATGCACTGGGTATCAATGGAAAAACAAGTGAAGTGGCCGCCATTCAACCAACTGGTATGCAACCGGATATGAGCCGAACCATTCGCGTGGAGTTTATGGCGCATGTAAGCCCCGATATGCCTTGGGAGTTTAAACCCAAAGTGATTTCGATGGACGTTCATCCCGGTGAAGTCGTGCAAACCGAATACCTTGCATTTAATGAAAGCGGGCAGAAGTTGGTAGGGCAAGCCGTTCCCTCTGTTTCTCCCGGGAATGGTGCCGCTTATTTCAATAAGATTGCGTGCTTTTGTTTTAACCAACAGCCTTTGGATGGCAAACAACAAGCTCAAATGCCGTTGATTTTTTATATCGAACCGGACTTACCGGAGTCGATACACACGTTAACGCTGTCATACACACTCTATAAACTTCCCCCTCCTACAGGTTCTTAGCCACTCAAGGAGAGAGATACAGACCAAGGCTGGTCAGTAAGGAGAGAAATTATGAGTAACAAGCCAGGAACATATTATGTTCCCGCTCAAAGTAGCTGGCCGATCATCGGTGCGTTTGCTCTATTTTTAGTTGCCGTTGGTGCAGGAATGACCGTTCAGGGGACACAAAGTGAAGGGGCTGTGGGAACCATTGGTAGCATTGTGCTAGCGGTAGGCTTTCTGTTCTTGCTTTACATGTTGGCGGGCTGGTTTAGTAATGTGATTACTGAGTCACTGAGTGGAAAGTACAGCTCGCAAATTACTCGTTCTTTTCGCCAGGGGATGAGCTGGTTCATCTTCTCTGAAGTGATGTTTTTTGGTGCCTTTTTTGGTGCGTTATTTTACGCCAGGATGATTTCTGTGCCTTGGTTAGGTGGGGCAGATAACAACTTCATGACCAACGAGGTCTTGTGGCCAACCTTCGAAGCGATGTGGCCACTCACACTGACTCCGGGTGGAGAAACAACACAAGCTATGCCGTGGCAGGGCATTCCCCTTACTAATACTGTTTTGCTGCTATTGTCGTCGATTACGCTACATATGGCGCACATAAGCCTTGAAAAAGACAAAAGAACGGCACTGATTGTTTGGTTGGAAATCACCATCGTGCTTGCGGGCTTTTTCCTATATTACCAAGCGGTCGAGTATGCTCATGCTTATCAAGAAATGGGGCTCACGTTGCAATCTGGTATCTACGGAAACACCTTCTTTATGCTGACTGGTTTTCACGGTTTGCACGTTTGTCTTGGGACGATTTTCTTAATCGTATTATTGCTCCGAATCGCTAAAGATCATTTTTCACCAAAGAACCATTTTGCCTTCCAAGCAGGTAGTTGGTATTGGCACTTTGTGGATGTGGTTTGGTTATGTCTATTTGTGTTTGTGTACGTGCTGTAGGTGCATTGGGCGATTAGTAAGGACGGGGATTCGGAGCCAGCCAGCCTGAACTGAGCGCAATAAGTAGAAGGATAACTACTAAAGCGGAGAACATGACTCGACGGCCTAAGTAATGACTCATAGGTTTGTCTCTTTTTTCGGGATTATCTGGGTCTTCACGAACCATTTCGATAAGCGCTTTTGCGAGGTTGAAGATAATGAAAAGCAGCAAAAGGACAAGCGTCAGTTTGAATAGAAATACGGTGGACATAGCACCTCCGGTTTCATCGTTGTTGTTATCAAGACAATTATGGCTATCGAAACGGTTTTGGGTTGCAGTTGGTTTAACTGTGGTTGTGTTTTCTCTTTTGGTCAAACTGGGTTTTTGGCAGCTTGAGAGAGGGCAAGAGAAACAGGCTTTGGAACAAGCCATTCTTGCGCGAGCGGATAGTGCGTACCAAACATTAGGCGAAGTTCTTGAAGAAAACGATTGGAGAGAAGGCAGCATTCTCGGGAAAAAAGTGGAAGCTAATGTTGTTCCTCAGGCGTTTCCCGTGATTTTACTGGATAACCAAACGCATCAGGGCAATGTGGGCTATTTAGCATTTCAGATTGTCTCTATGAGTGATGAACTAGGAACCTATGCATTATTAGAGCTTGGTTTTGTGGAGGGAATAGCAGATCGTTCAATATTACCAACCGTCACAACACTCGAAGTGTCGACCTTTATCTCGGGACGTATGTACCGAAAATCTGCTAACCCGTTGAGCTCTGAATTAATGCCAGAAGTTGGCGATGTCATTCGTGTGCAGAACCTGAATATCGTGCAACTGAATCAGCTACTTAATATTGAACTTATGCCCGCAGTCTTGCAGCCAGACAATCTAAAAAATTGGCCTTACGACTTTCCTTGGAACCCATTGCCGCTCAACAGCGCCAAGCATTTCGGTTATTCGATTCAGTGGTTTTCGATGGCGGGCGTTTTCTTATTATTGACCTTAATTGTTTTTGTTCGTTGGCAAAGAAAGTTGCGTCACATGGAGGTGAAGCATGACATCTAAAGTAACCAAAGGGCGGCTAATGTTGATTGCGTTGGTGTGTACGTTTGCGCTTCCTGCCGTCATCGCTAAGGTCATTCTCACCCAAGGGTGGTATCAAAGCGGTGTGACCAATAGAGGTGTGTTAGTTGAACCATACACAACGTTAGAGCTACTTGGTCAAGAGTCCCCACTCAAGGAGCACAGGTGGCAACTCGCTTATGTTTTACCTAATGAGTGCACAGAACAATGCAGGCAGCAGCTTTACCTGCTTCAGCAAAGCCATGTCGCTTTAGGAAAATATCAAGAGCGTGTGGTGCCGGTGCTTTGGCAGATAGAGTTGTCCGGTACCGTAGATATATCGATGACGACAATGCAAATGAATCAATCGGTTACCGCCAAAGTGAAACCCGGACAAATGTTAATCGTTGATCCTCTAGGGCAATTGGTGATGTCTTACTCGCCAAAACCGAATGAAGATTTAGTCTCGTTCAACAAAGGTATGTTGGCGGATTTACGCAAGCTCTTAAAATTGTCACGAGTTGGTTAGAAAGGGGCGTATATGAAGTTAATTCAGTTGGTTAAATTCAGTTTGCTCCTAACTTTCGTGGTGATCATGTTAGGCGCATATACTCGCCTTTCTGATGCAGGGTTAGGTTGCCCTGATTGGCCCGGCTGCTATGGGCATCTTGCTGTGCCTCATCAAGAAGAAGATGTAATACGTGCCAATCTTAATTTCCCTGAACGGGCTGTCGAGCATGAGAAAGCATGGCTTGAAATGATTCATCGCTATTTTGCGGGAACGCTGGGTCTGGTCATTTTTGCTATGACAGTGATATCAACGAGATCTGAGCGCGTGAATCCTACTATTCCGATGCTTCTCAGTATACTGGTGGTCGGGCAAGCACTTTTGGGGATGTGGACCGTGACGCTCAAATTAATGCCAGTCATCGTAATGCTTCATCTGCTTGGTGGCTTTACTTTACTGGTTCTGCAGGCGATTTTTTACTGCCAGTTAAAAGCGCAAAATAATCTCTATTTCTCTCCATCTTCCAGCTCGCTGCGAGGCTTCTCATTATTGGTTTTTCTGGTTGTTTTTATGCAGGTGCTGCTAGGAGGGTGGACTTCGTCAAACTATGCCGCGCTCATGTGCACCTCACTGCCGATTTGTGAGGGAGATTGGATGAGTCATCTCTCATGGAAAGAGGCGTTTTCTTTCTGGCAAACCGGATTCGAGAATTACGAGTTTGGTGTATTAGAGTATCCCGCAAGAATGACCATACATGTTACGCATCGCCTCGGTGCGATTGTCACCGCCACTGTCGTATTGGCTTATAGCATTATGCTCATGAGGCAAGATTCCCATCATTCACAGCGCATTGGAGGATGGTTACTACTCACTTTAGCGTGTCAAATTATGTTGGGCGTGAGCAACGTTGTATTCCAACTTCCTATTTATGTCGCCGTGGCACATAACTTGGGTGCCGCCATTATGTTGAGTCTTGTTTGTGTGAGTCAGTTTTATTTGTGGCAGGGCAAAAAAGCTTGGAGTTACACCGCGAAAGGAGTTCGCTATGAGTAAAGAAATCGCACTGTCGTTAAATGATCGAAAGCGACTAAGTTCCGTTTATTTGAAGTTAACGAAGCCTAAAGTAGTCGCATTAATGCTGGTGACGGCCGTTGTCGGGATGAGTTTAGCGCCTGTTACTGAGTTTCCTTGGTTGCAGGCGGCGGTTGGCCTAACAGGCATTGGTTTGATGGCAGGCTCCGCGGCAGCGTTTAATCACCTGATTGACCGCCGCATTGATGCGAGAATGTCTCGGACACACAAACGTCCGTTGCCATCGGGTGAAGCTAAGCCGTTATCGGTGATAACCTTTGCGATGGCGTTAGGCGTCATAGGGTTTGTTCTTTTATATGCGCTGGTCAACCCACTGACGGCATGGCTGACTTTGATGAGTTTACTCGGCTATGCGATGGTGTACACCATGTACCTCAAACGCGCTACTCCGCAAAATATCGTAATTGCAGGTATTGCGGGGGCGATGCCGCCTCTTCTCGGTTGGACTGCCGTAACAGGGCACTTGCATGCGAATGCTTGGCTGCTTGTGATGATCATTTTTATCTGGACGCCACCACACTTTTGGGCACTCGCAATTCATCGCGTAGAGGACTATCGTAAGGTGGATATTCCAATGTTGCCAGTGACACATGGTATCGAGTACACCAAAACTTCCATTCTGTTGTATACAGTATTGTTGACGTTGGTTTGTGTGCTGCCGGTGTTGGTTGGAATGGTCGGCGTAGTTTATCTTTTTGCCTCGTTACTACTTAACGCTGGCTTTATGTACCATGCATGGAAGCTAAAATACGCGCCAGAGCCCAATACCGCGATGGAGACGTTTAAATTTTCTATCTATCACCTTTTTGCGTTGTTCATTGCATTGCTTTCGGATCACTATATTGGCTTGTAGCCTCTCTTTAAACAGAAAACGCCGCGTGGTTCGCGGCGTTTTTGGTTTTGATAGTTGGGCTTTAATGCAAAGTTTCTAGAGTTATTGAATCTCTAACAATTCAACATCAAAGATCAAAACACTTGCTGGTGGAATTGGGCCTGAGCCACTTTTGCCATAACCGAGCGTGCTTGGTACGAAAAGGCGGATTTTTTCACCTTCGACCATGTATTGTAGGCCTTCTTGCCAGCCTTTAATGACTTGGTTAAGACCAAACGAAATTGGCTCACCGCGATTAACGGAGCTATCAAACACAGTGCCATCAATCAACGTGCCGTGGTAGTGCACTTTGACTTTGCTTGTCGCGGTTGGGTGAACCTCACCTTCGCCTTTTTCAAGAACAATATATTGAAGACCACTTTCTGTTGTAATGACGCCTTCTTTCTTCGCATTCTCGAGCAAGAATGCTTGGCCTTTCGCAAAGTTTTCATCCGCTACTTTATGGTTTGTCCAAGTACGGTAAATGAAAAAGCCCGCCAGAATGAAAATAATTAGAGGAAACAAAAATTTAGACACGTAAGCTCCTTGTCTATTTAGGTTGTTTTAGCAAATAGTTAATGGTTTCTGCCATGGCTTCGACGCTGTCATGACCACCAGTAATGACTTGGTATTTTCCATTAACGATAAAGGCTGGAACGGAGTTAATTTGGCCGCGAGTCGTGATCGCTTCTGCCTTAGTGATGTACTCAAACAGCGTTTTTTGCTGTGCTTCATCTAAATGGTAAGGGCTGATAAGGTTGCGAGACTCAAAGGCTTTCTCTACGGCGATTTGACGTTCCTCAGCAGTCGCATCAGGACCCATTTGTACGGCAGCAAAAAGATCCGCCATAAATGCTTTGTCAGGTGTCGACTCTAGTTGCATGACTGCAGTGTAGAAGATGATGGCGCTTACTTGTGCACTCTCATTGAAAGTTACATGCATTTTTTCAACGCTTTGCTCAGTTAGCGATTCGATTTGAGGGACAAACTCTTCCATTGAGCGACAGTGGCCGCAAGTTAGGGCAAAAGCTTCTGTCAATGGCGCCAAATCATATTCTTCAAGGGATACAGGCAAAACTTCGTATTGTTTGCCTTGCTGAGGCTGAGTGTTGCCGCTATCGCATGCCGACAAGGCCATCATGGCGGCAATCACAGCAAAGCCTTTCGATATGGTTTTTAACATAATAATGCTCTAAGTAAGAAATTTGCGTTAGTTTATCGGTTAACGATAGTGACTAAAACCATTAAATAACAATAAAGTGAGACGATTGGTAACAGACTTTTCCTGATGTGTAGGCTGCAGGGAGGTATTTTGGCATCGCTTTTTATTTGAGAGAGACTTGATATTGATTCTAGTGGCATGAACGCTGCATATACAAACCAATCGGTGGATAAAAGCGCTAAAGATTTGGCGTGTTTTGTCGACACAATGGACAAGAGTTTTTCTACGTTGGTAATGGTATGAAGCAGTGGTTTTTAATTGTTTGCGGCATTCTGACTGGGTGCAGTAGCCTTGATCAAGACATGGTTCCTGGCGGGAACATTTTAGATACAGCTCCTAAAACAAACACCGAGCTGAGACATCCTGAGTGGGGCTATCCGAGTGCTTCCAGTGTGGCTTCTTCACCTCGCACGTATCAGACTGAGAGGGCATCAGTAAAAAAGTCGCAAAATGTGACCTCTCTGGAAATGTTTCTGAACAGGCACAATATTCCTCATGAGACACTCAGTGGCGGTCACTTAATGATACGTTTGAAAGAGCAAGTGCATTTTCAAACTGGCTCTGCTCAGTTATCAGCGCAATCTCAAGACTGGATTCGAAACATTGGTCACTATCTAGCAGGAAGAACGGATGTGGATGTCGTGATCGATGGCCATGCCGATAGCACGGGAGCTGCCAGCTTTAATGACACGTTGTCAGAAAAGCGAGCTCGTGAAGTGGAAAAGCAACTACTGGCGACGAGTATTCCTCGTCAACGCGTATTTTCTAGAGGTTTTGGCGAGTATGTGCCGCAGTGCAGTAATTCGACAGCCAGTGGCAAAGCTTGTAATCGACGCGTAGAGCTAACGCTGATCGTTGATGAGTAAGGCGATGGCTGGTCGATAAACTACGTCGTGTCGTTTTCACTGAGCCCTTATGTGTTTACTGGCGTTTCCGTCTGGGAATGAGCAAGAAGAGTGAACCCAAAGGCTAGGCATAGCAACGAGCAGCTAGACTGAATAGAAAAGAGGCACCTGTATGGTGCCTCTTTTACATCCGCCAATGTTCATAGGGGGAACTTAGGCAAATTCTTTTTCAACGTAAGCGACGATGTCAGATGACTCGTATAGCCACTGTGTTTCGCCATCTTTTTCGATACGTAGGCAAGGGACTTTAATTCGTCCACCACCTTGCTCTAGTTCAGTTCGATGAGTCGGGTTATTTTTTGCATCACGTAGCTCAATGTTCACTGACTGACGCTTCATTGCACGGCGGACTTTTACGCAAAAAGGGCAAGCTTCAAATTGGTAAAGTGCGTATTGCTTTGCTTTTTCATCAATACGTTGTTGTTCTTCTGCACTGCGTTTAACACCACGAGGTGAGAACACGGCGTTCAGCAATAAGATAACCTTGCCTAAAATCCAACGGATAAACTTCATAATGATCCCTTGATGTTCATTGGGTAATTGTCCTTTAAAAATGCAATCATGATGCTTGTTGCATTGAGCGTGAAGTCTATCAGTTGTTTGAAATGGATAAAACCATGTATTTTATGCGGAAAATAAGCGTTTTAACTTGCCCCAAAAGCCGCTAGTCGAAACTGGACTGGCTTCTCTACCTAGATAAAAGCTTTGCATCAGTTCGGTTCTGAATGCATCAACATCCATGCGTTTTACAACAAGCTCGTGTTGCAATGTATTCTGAGTTTGCTCGGCATGATCGTGCGCCAAGCTAAAGTCCATATTCAAATAGCCTTGAGTATAAAGCCAAAGGTGGGTTATCAAGATAAGGTCTTCTGCGGACTGGTTAGTGAACTTATCCGCGTGCTCATCACCCAAGGAGTCAGTCAGCACTTGCTGCATTTGCTGGGCAGAATGCGCATGTTGCTCATAGTTAGCGCTGGCTTCAATATGCGACTTAGTCAAAAGACCAAGCAGGTGAAGAGTAGGCGCCGTGGCGGGTTTGTTCTCACAAACTTTTGTAAACAGTTGTGACTGTTCTTTTAACCAACGTCGCTTTGCCGCTTTATGTTCTTTAACGAAGGGAATTTCTTTGAATCCCATCTCTTGACTCAGTTCACTAAGAGACGTCATGGCTTTTTAGTTCCTTCACCGTTACTTCGACGTGTTGATCGTTGATATCAACAAAAATAGAGCTGCCGGTAATCATAACAGAAAGGCTAGTGCCTCGGTCAAGGTGCTGACAAATCAAGTCGATAGCGTCGTAGTCAAAGCTTTCTACATTGACGGGAAGCATTGAGAACTTTCCTGACATTTTATCCCACCATACCGTCGCTTTAGTGTTATAAGTGTAAACTTTCACATGCTTTGCTAGGCGAGAGGCTTTCTTGATTCTTTCTGGTTCTGGTTCGCCAATTTCAATCCAGTGAGTAATGCTTTGATCATCGCCAACATGCCATAAATCAGGCTCTTCAATTGTAGAAAGCCCTTTCGTAAACTCTAAATTACGTTGAGCGTTTAAGCAGTAAGCTAAAACACGAGCCAGCATTCGTTGAGGTTTTTCTGAAGGGTGAAGGGCGATAGTTAGATTTTTAGAATCGTAATAGTCGTTATTCATATCGGAAATGGCGATACGAAATTTATAAATAGTCGGTTTAAGAGCCATGGATTTATATCGTTTTTGTTGGCAAAAATAAGTTATAGACAAAAAAATAGCCAGCTTTAGAAGCTGGCTATCGTATCAAATTCTTTAAGAATTAAAGTACTTTGATTTGCTCTGCTTGAGGGCCTTTTTGACCTTGAGAGATAACAAATTCTACTTTCTGGCCTTCAACTAGAGTACGGAAGCCGTCACCAGTGATTGCAGAGAAGTGAGCAAATACGTCAGGACCGTTTTCTTGTTGAATGAAACCGAAGCCTTTAGTTTCGTTGAACCACTTAACTGTGCCAGTAGCTGTGTTAGACATGTCTATTTCCTAAATATCTAAATAATGTAATCTTTCGCCTCAACGGCGCTTATAGCGTGGAAAAATAAATTGCTATTGCGTACCACAGGACGACGGGTTACAAGTAATCCAACGAAATGTGAAAACAAAGAACTTTCTTTCTAGCCGTGTTTGAGTCTAGGTTAATTCCACGAAGAGTCAACATATATTAGTGCTTTATGGACAAATATTTGTATTTAGTCACTATTTAACCAGCATGTTTTTGATTAAATTTCAAATAAATGACGGTGATGTGAAGTTTTTCAGCATAAAATTCAACTAAATCTATAAATTTGACTTATTTATATAATTATTGTCCAATCTGGTTCGACCATTAAGGAGGATTTATGGCAAAACCTAAAACCAGTCCTCAGCCGAATGAGTTACAACACGAGACCGATTTCGGCAGAGGTGAAATCAAGGACAATGCGTTAAAAGCGGTTGTCACCAGTCAATTGTTCAGAACACGAGTCGTAAAAGCGAAAAAAGGTAAAGGCAGCTTCAGTCGGAAAATGAAGCATAGAGGCAAAGAGCCCTATTCAAAGTTCTCCCCGATGTGGATTTTGAATAGGGCTTTTTTATTGAAGCTGGTTTTTATCAAACTATTCAAATTCAATGGGTTAGTGTTAGTTAAATCACTCTTACCTCACCTTATACTGGCTAGCTTTCTTCTTAAAACTAGACGCTGAAAAGTACCAAATAAGTACTAAAACCTACTAAGTTAGATTCATATCAATAGGAGCCACTTCCTGTCCGACACCGCTCTGCTATATCTTTAGATCAGACAAAACAGCCGAGATTATGGTTTAAAAAGACTGGTGAGAAGTAGGTATGTCATCGACGAGTTATGGTACTTATGGTTGCAAGTGTACAAAAGCGTGTGCTTCTTTGTTACTACTATGGCTGTCTATTTGCCCGATGACGTATGCGCACAAGTCAGAGTCTCATTCTTTAATAGTTGCTAACTCCAAAGCTTGGAAGCCATTCTCTTACCTTAGCCCAGACGGTGAACCCAAAGGCATTTTGATCGACTTCTGGAAAGCGTATGCGGCGGACAACCAAATTGATGTTCAGTTTCTGCTTCTTGATTGGGAGGCTTCTTTACAGGCCGTAAAAGAGGGGCGTGCTGACTTTCACGCGGGATTGGTTTACTCATCGGAAAGAGCCGATTACTTGGATTTTGGCGCAGTTATCATGCCCATTCAAACTAAATTATATGTCAATCAAGACGTGCTTTCGATTGATGTCAAAAGTGTTTTAGCTGGTGAAATGACGTTGCCAATTGGTGTCGTTAAAGGAAGTTACGAGTCTGAGTTTATTAAGACGAATTATCCTAATGCGCCTATTGCAGAGTACATTAATAACGACACGATGATACAGGCCGCTGTCGATAAGAAGGTGCTGTATTTCGTCGCGGACCTTCAAGTAGCTAACTTTTATATGGCAACTATGCCGGGAGCAGGCATGTTTGTTCCTGTAATAAATTTATATAGTAAAGACCTTCGGATTGCAGCTGGGTTGCATAGTTCTGCTTCCATTTTGGATGTCTCTCGAGCGTTTGAAAAAGTTATCGATACAGATCGAGAAAGGATCCTCAATCGCTGGAGTGTGGTGAAAACGGTCTATCCTCTTTATCTCCTACCTATTGCGATTTTCGTTATGGCGGTCGCGACGCTGTATCATATCTTCGCACTCAAACGCATGGTTGCGCTGCGCACAAGACAATTGACGATTGCTAACCAGCAATTGCTGGAGATGACGTTAACGGATTCCCTAACAAAACTCTACAACCGTAGACACTTGATTGAACAATTGGCGCTCTTGAATCACTTGCAGCGAAGCTTGACGGTAATGGTATTTGATATTGATGATTTTAAATCAATTAATGACCAATACGGTCATCTTGTCGGAGATAGAGCGATAGTGGCCGTGGCTGAAACAGCAAAATCAATGACTGATGAACGTATGACATTGGCGAGAATTGGCGGAGAAGAGTTCGCACTCGTGACGGCATCGCTCTCTGAGCGAGAAGCGAGCAACTTTGCTCAAATGCTCTGCAAAGCCGTGTACGAACAACCTATTATCCTTGGCGGGCAAGCGATTCATTTGAGCATTAGCTTAGGCTGCGCATACTACCCTGAATTTACTCATATCGTGAATTTACAAGATGCTGATCAACTGATGTATCAAGGTAAGTCTGAAGGTAAAAATCGGGCGGTGTTTCAAGTCATAACAGACAGCCAGGTTCAACTTGAGCTTCGTCAAGTCCCTTAGTGTTTTTGAGTCACCAATCGCTATTTCTAAATCCTCACTTGCTATACTCAATTGAATTTAAAATTATTATACCCGTTTCGCTTCAAATTCTAGGTCGTGTCGGTACAAAGGGAAGGTATGTATAAAACGTTTTGTGTTCTCGCTTGTGTACTTCTCTCTTCTTTTTCTTACGCTGAGAGCGCTTTCGATATAGTCCAAAAGTCTGATCAAGCGATGCGCGGAAAATCCAGTTATAGCGAAGCCACCATGAAAATTGTTCGCCCTGACTGGTCACGTTCAATGACCATGAAGAGTTGGACGAAAGGTACGGAATTATCTTTGGTCTTGGTGACTGCTCCGGCGAAAGATAAAGGTAGCGCCTCGTTAAAACGTCATAGAGAAATGTGGAATTGGGTGCCGAGTATCGAGCGAGTGATTAAAATTGCGCCATCCATGCTCAGTCAGTCTTGGATGGGATCAGACTTCACGAATGATGATTTAATTAACCAATCTTCTATTGTTGTCGATTATCAACATCAACTGCTTCAAAGTGAAACCTTTGATGGTGACAAAGTTTGGGTAGTTGATGCACTTGCCAAGCCTGACGCCCCAGTGGTTTGGAGCAAAGTCAGACTGTGGATTTCTCAAACGAGCTTGTTACAGCGCAAAGTCGAGTTTTACGATGAATTTGATGAACTGGTAAATGTTTTGACGACTTACGATGTGAAAACGTTGGGTGGGCGAGACGTTGCGACTCGCATGGAGATGCAGCCGATAGATAAACCAGGAAATAAAACGGTTTTGATTACGCACGAAGCGCAATTTGATTTTGATATCGATGATGACTTTTTCTCCCAGCAGCAAATGAAGGCTCTGCGAGATTAGGGTGGATTTTGGTTTAGATAAGAGGTGAGAATCGGATGCTCATCAAGCTCGCATGGCGAAATCTATGGCGGCAAAAACGGCGGACATTGTTAACCGCTTCTGCGTTAGCTCTTGTTCTGTTTCTCTCCTTACTGACTCGAGCGTTCCAAGAAGGAAGTTACTCCTCAAATATTAAAAACGCTGCGAAGTTCTATACGGGATTAATTCAGCTACAACATCCCGATTTTGGGGACTCCTCTAGCATTGATGATGTCCTTCCACAAACGCCTGCGTTCATTGCATCTGCCAAAAATAATCCTGATATCGACATCGTTCTGCCGAGAATTGAGTCATTTGCGCTTGCCGCCAAAGACGAACGATCCAAAGGCGTGATGGTGCTCGGCGTTGAGCCTGACGCTGAAGATAGCTACTCCAGCATTAGTGACAAAATCGTACAAGGGCGCTTTATTGCATCTGGACAAAACTCGGTGCTTGTTGGTGAGGGTTTGGCAAACTACCTTCATTTGAACGTTGGTGATGAACTGGTGTTGTATGGTTCGGGTTATCGTGGTCAAACGGCGGCTGGACTGTATCAGGTGTCCGGTATTTTGCACTTTCCTTTGCAGCAGTTAGATTCTCAGTTGGTCTACATGCCTCTTGATACCGCACAAGCGCTGTATTCGCTTGATAACCAAGTCACCGCATGGGTCCTTAACACTCAAAGTTTACGCGTGTTGCCTGACATTGTTAAACAACTAAAGCGCCAGTACGGGATTGGCGTCGCAGTAAAAAGCTGGCAGGAGCTGTCGCCAGAACTTTCTCAACAGATCGCCTTGGACAAAGCGGGTGGGATCTTTTTGATCTATATCTTGTACGGCATTGTTGGTTTTGGCCTGTTTGCCACGATTTTGATGATGACGTTAGAGCGCCAGCGTGAATTTGCGGTGATGCTCGCGACGGGTATGTTGCGCAGCAAGCTGATGGGGCTCGTCGCCATTGAATCGATGTTTATCTCCGTTATTGGTCTTGTGCTCGGTGTCTTGATCAGCGCGCCTGTGCTTGCGTATTTCTATATCAATCCGATTGAGATTACTGGCGATGCTGCACAAGTGATGCTGGAGAGTGGCTTTGAACCAATCGTACCTGTTTCGCTAGACCCTTATTTGTTAATGGATCAAATTCTTGTCGTTCTAGTTATTTTATCGTTATGTCTGATGTATCCGATGGCTAGACTTCTTCGCTTGCCCATTGCTAGTGGGCTAAAAGGAGGCGCGCATGTTGATTAAATTGGCGTGGCGTAATTTATGGCGGAACAAGCTCAGAACTTCCATTATGCTGGGAGCGATGGTGTTCGGCTTAATGGGCGTTGTTGCCATGATTGGATTCATGAACGGTTTGGTCGACAGCATGATCAAAAACGCGATAGCGTGGCAAACCAGTCATCTACAAGTGCATCAGAAATCCTACCTTAATAATCCTGACCTTAGTGACACAATAACGAATTATCAAACGATAACGGTCGCTTTGGCTGCACATCAAGATGTTAAAGCGGTATCGGCGCGATTTCTTGCTGATGGCATGATTGCTTCTGCGCGTAGTACGAGAGGCGTTCGGATCAATGGCATCAATATTGAGCAAGAGCAAAGTATCACACCGCTTAAAAGCCATGTGATAGACGGAGAATGGTTAAACGAAGTGGGAAGAAACCCCATTCTTGTTTCGCAAAAAACCGCAAATCGATTGAAGCTGCGTGTTGGATCGAAAGTGGTTTTAACATTATCTGACATCAAGGGTGATGTATCTGGCGCAGCTTTTCGCGTTCGAGGTATTTTTAAAACGCCATCCACCACGTTTGATGACGGTAATGTCTACGTTCGTAAAGTCGATCTCGAAACAATCGCAGGTTTGTCGGGTGCGCATGAAATTGGCGTTTTGTTGAACTCCAACGAGACTGAACAGCTAGATCGTGCAGAGGCATTTACGTTATCAATATTGCCACAAGCCAACCGTGAACAATTGATCGTGAGAAAATGGCAAGAAATACAGCCTTTACTCGCAACAATGATGAGCTCAATGGATATCTCTAATCAAATTATGTTGGTCGTTTTCGTACTTGCCATGACTCTCGGAATCATCAACATCATGCTGATGTCAGTTTTTGAAAGGGCGAGAGAGTTTGGGGTGTTAATGGCGGTTGGCATGCAGCAGCATAAAATTCGCACACTGATTATTTTGGAAACGCTATTCCTTGGTTTGAGTGGTTGCGCGTTAGGGTTATTAGGAAGCGCAGTCATGCTGAAAATACTGAGTATTACTGGCTTATCGCTTGGCGCACTTGCGGATGGATTAGGTGCTTATGGCGTCGATACCTTGCTTTATCCAAGAGTATCGTTTTACGAGTATCAATTGATTATTGTGGCTATTTTTGTCGCGAGCTTATTTGCGGCTTTGTATCCAGCAAGGCAAATTCTCAAGCATCGACCTGCGGATGCCATGGTGGAGAAAACGTAATGACGATTAAATTGGAAGGCTTATCCAAGACGTACAACCCAAAGAGTGATTTCCCGGTACATGCGGTTCAGAGGGTAGATTTGGAGATCAAGCAAGGTGAGTTTGTCGCTATTATGGGACCTTCTGGTTCAGGGAAAACGACGCTACTAAACATGTTGGGCGGGATCGATTCGCCTACATCAGGACGCGTGGAAATTGATGGATGCTTAATCTCTGATATGTCAGAAAAAGAGCTGATCGCTTATCGGCGCGATAACATTGGTTTTATCTTCCAAGATTATAGCCTGCTCCCCGTACTGACAGCTCTTGAAAACGTCGAGTTTGTTATGCAATTGCAAGGGAAAACAGAAAGGGAATGTCGTGAACGCGCCAGCGCGCTACTGCAACAGGTTGGATTATCACAGCAGATGCATAAACGTCCGAGTAAAATGTCTGGAGGCCAACAACAGAGAGTTGCGGTTGCAAGAGCATTGGCACCAAAACCAAGGTTTGTAATGGCAGATGAGCCTACCGCCAACTTAGATGCAAAAAGTACAGCCGAGCTGCTTGATATCATGGAACAACTCAGTGAAAAAGAAGGCACGACATTTATCTTTTCTACCCATGATCCTAGAGTTATTAAGCGCGCACATCGAATCATAGTATTTGAGGACGGGCGTTTGGCACGAGATTTTGCCAACATTGATAACACCATAGAGAACAGCCATGCGTGGTAGAGTAGAAGGCGTAAGCTTACTATCCAAGTTATTGCGGCTTTTTTTTGCGTTAAGTCCTGCGGTAATTTGCATTAAAACTAATGCCAGCATACCGGGTTTGGAGCCTGAAAAAGCATGGGATATCAATGGCTATGTGAAATACATGGCGACCTATAGTATGCCTGACGAGCAGGGTAATACCCTTGACCATCTACTCCATAACCGGATTAACGTTGAATATCGCTTTTCTCCTGAATGGCGAATAAATCTTGGTATCAGGAATAGAGCATTGTGGGGCGATGCGCTTGAGATTCCTCAATATGCGGAACTCGTGGCGCTTGATAATGGGTATTTTGATCTAAGCAAAAACTGGCGAGAAGATAATGTAATCCTCAATACCCAACTGGATCGACTCTACGTCTCTTGGAGTGACCAAGATTGGGGGGCAAGGTTAGGGCGGTTCCGGGTCAATTGGTCAATGAACACCATTTGGAACCCAAACGACATCTACAACGCCTATTCTATTTACGACTTTGATTACGAAGAGCGGGCGGGCACCGATGCTGTCATGGTGAGTAAAAAACTTGGGTTTGCCGATGGGTTAGATCTCGTTTTCTCTCCGTCAAAGCAGTCTAAAGAAAACAGCACGTCACTACGATATTTCTCCAACGTTTCTGGTTGGGACTATCAAATCATTGCGGGTCGATCTCGGCAAGACTATGTTCTTGGAGCAGGGTTCGCGACTGATATCTATCAAGCCGGGTTTCGAGGCGAGTTAAGCTGGTTTGATCCTATTGATACAAAGCATCAAGGTCAGCCTACTGAGGATACGACAGTCGCTAGTTTGGAATCAGACTACAGTTTTGGTGGTGTGCGTAACTGGATGGTGAGAGGTGCTTGGTTGTTTATTTCTGAACCAAAGCCAGCGAGCAGCGCATTAACTTACCTAAACCTCCCTCTCTCTGCGAAAACCTTGAGCTTCACGGAGCATACTGTTTATGCCGATGCTAGCTTCGACTTAACGGCGCTCAACCGCGTCACCTTATCGGCTAGTTACTATGATGATGGCTCTTACTTTGCTGGATTATCCAGCAGCTATTCGCTCAGTAATAATTGGCAACTGCTAACTGTAGTTCAACATTTTAACGGTACGGACGGCAGCTTATTTGGAGAAACACCTGCAACTTTGGTGTTTGCTAATATCCGGTATAGTTACTAGAGACGCCTTTCATTTAGCTGCTATCCCTAAATAATGCAATCAATCACAAATAATGCCTTGTTCTGAAGTTGTTTTTGATACAAGCATTTAACATTTTTGTAAACATCGTTATATTTAAGGCTCATCGTTGTCAGGAGTTTATGGATGAACCTTACGATATCAGGGAAGTTGCAGCTCAGTTTTGTGCTGCTAGCCGTACTTTTTATGGCATCAGCGGTATTCACGTATCGCAACGTCACCACCGTAGAGCAATACGCCTCTTCGCTACTTAAATCCGATTTACCGACCGTAGACACCAGTCGCGGTATCCAACAGTCCGTTCAAGCGTCGTTGTCTTCTATTCGAGCCTACATGTTGTTAGGTGGCGATGAAGAGGCGAGCGCACGTTTGAGTGAGGACGTGCGTAATATCATGATGTCTACTGACGAGTCGCTTCCGACTTTGCAGGCTTTGATCTCTGAACAGGATTTTCAAGCGATTCAAAGCCAGTGGGACGCGGTAAAAGTCTCTTTAAACAAGTTGATTGAGCTCAGCCACAGTGATGAGAACTTACCCGCGCATAACCTCTTTATTAACGAAGCGGCACCCATTGCAGAAGTAGCACTTGATCAGCTTCAAAGCTTAATCAACGAAGAGTCAGGAAATCCATTTGGTGGAGACAGAAAGCGTTTGTTTAAAGTCTACGCCGACAGTTATACCTCGCTCGCAAATGCACTGTCTGCACTGCGAGATTTCCTGTTGTACGGGCAACAAGATCATCTGGACAAATATCACGACTTGATTAAGTACCACAATCAGTCTGTGGCGGAAATCGACAGCAAACTCGACAGACTTACTGATAACGACCAATCACTGTGGTCACTGTTTAAAGAAATGCAGCAACTGTACTTTCCCTTAGCAGAGCAGGTGATTGCATTGCGTCAGTCGCCAGAGTGGAACGAATCAAACTTGCTGATGGCGAACGAACTGTTGCCAGCAGCGGATGCCCTAGACCAAAGTTTAGAAACGATCGTATTGGCGCAACAAAGTCGTGCAGATCAAAGTGGACAGGGTATTAATCAGTCGATCAAAAACGTACTCACCACCATGCTGATTGCGGCAGCGTTGGTTTTGTTTGCCGCGGTAGCGATTTCAAAATACATGGGCAATATCATTGGTCGCCGAGTGAAAAACTTATCGGAGCGAGCCAAGACGATCGCTTCAGGAGACGTTTCTCAGCCTCCGCTCACCGTTGTTGGGAAAGATGAATTGGCAGACCTTACCGATTCGATTAACCGCATGAACCAATCGTTAGCGGGCATCGTGGCAGGGGTGAGTGAAAAAGCGCATCAAGTGGATACCAGCATGGGTGCTTTGTTGGAATCGGCGCAAGTCACCTCATCGAATGTTGAACAGCAACAGACCAGCATTGTTGAAATGGGAAGCCAATTGGATGAGATCGCTTTAGCCGCGCGTAACACCCTAGATCAAGCCAATCAATCGGTGCAAAAGCTTTCTTATTCAAAAGGCGAGATTGAACAAGGTCGCGATGCGCTAGAGCAAAACAAAGTCACCATGGAAAGCTTGCACGGCAGTATTGAAACCGCGAGTACGCAAGTGACGCAGTTAAGTAAAGAGAGCGAAGCCATTGGTCGAGTGACTGAAGTGATTGAAGGCTTGGCAGAGCAAACCAACTTACTGGCATTGAATGCGGCAATAGAAGCAGCGCGTGCGGGTGAGCAAGGGCGAGGCTTTGCGGTTGTGGCGGACGAAGTACGTATGTTAGCGACTCGCACTACTCAGTCGACGACAGAAATCAACGGCATCATTAATGCGATTCAACGCTCGACTAATTCGGTAGTTGAGGAAATTGAACACAGCCAATCACTTGCGGAGCAAGGCGCGGAGCACATTGAAAAAGCGGTAACTCGTTTGCTTGTTACTACTGAGCAAATTGGTTCATTGAATGAACAAATGGCAGAACTTGCGGCAGCGGCAGAGCAGCAATCTCATGCGACTAGTTCGATCACTGGATTGATGTCCGATATTACTCAATTAGTGGATGAGGTTTCGAATAACAGCCAACGTGCATCAGAGACGTCATTGCAAGTAAAAGAGCAAGTTACTGAGCTGAATCAACAGATGGCAACTTTCAAAACGGCGTAGATAAGGTTTACATTTGTTCATCGACTTTTGAACGTTAACCAAATAGTAAAAAAAAGCCCCAATCCTTTTTACACAAAAAGGGTTGGGGCTTTTTGTTGGATGATACGCCGATATTCGTCTACTTGCTCATTGGATGTAGCTATTTAAATCATAGCTAAAACCAAATTCTCTTCACCGAGCCGGAGTCGTAATATGACTCCATCGGCAGCAAATACTGCAAAAGAATTTTTAAATTTTATACCAATCCCGGTAAGAGAATCGTTCGTTACTACGATTGGTATCATCCTTCTAGGAGCAAGATTATGAACAAACAAGTAAGCCTAATTGGTCTAGACAGCGAACAATCAGCACAACTAGCTCAACAGCTAAATCAACTGCTAGCGCATTACCAAGTGTTGTACATGAACTCTCGCGGTTACCACTGGAACATTAAAGGTGCGCAATTCTTCGAACTGCACGTAAAATTTGAAGAGATCTACACTGATCTGCAAACAAAAATCGATGAGCTTGCAGAGCGTATTCTTACCTTGGGTCATACACCAGCGCACGCATTCAGCCACTACTTGGAAGCAAGTGAAATTAAAGAACATCAAAACGCGACTTCTGGTGAGGAGTGTGTACAAGGTCTGGTTCAAGGCTTTAGCGTTCTACTTCTAAAACAGCGTGAGATTCTACAAAACGCGGGTGAAGCAGGCGACGAAGGTACCGCGGCATTGATGGGTGACTACATTCGTGAGCAAGAAAAATTAATGTGGATGCTTAACGCTTACCTACAAGGCTAAGCGACGCATCACCCAAGCACTCACTTCGGGGCGCATAAATAAATCGGGAATAAGTCAAAGGAGCACGCGAGTGCTCCTTTTGTTTATGAAAGTGCCTAGTTAGTCGCTAATGTGCTTAAAAGACTGAAAATGTTCGAGTAAATCGGTCAGTTCTGTTATAGCAAGAGAGGCGGAGTCGCGGAATTGCGCAGTCGTATTGTGGTGAACAAGGCAGGATGGCATTTGGGCGTTGTATGCGGCTTGTAGGTCATAAAGGAAATCGCCCACATAAAGCACTTCATCTGGCATTAATCGCCACTCTTTGGCTAGGACTTGGAGCGATAAAGGATCAGGTTTTGCTGGATAGCATTCACGAGTGAGGACATGTTCAACATTGATTCGGTTATGTTCTAACTTACGCTGCGTAGCGATCAAACAGTTGCGCGTTACTATCGCGGTTTTAACTTTATGCTGATGTAAGTATGCCAAAAGCTCGTGGCAACCCAGCATCGGAGATGATTGCTCTGCATCAGAAATTTCATGATCAAAGATGACATTATGGGCATGCTCCCTCTGATGTGGATGGTCAAGCTTATCAACAAAATCCAATAAATCTTCGTTTTGTGGACAGCCTAGTTGCTGACGAAGATCTTTGAAGTTCATATCGGAGCTGACGAGCGTATTGTCTAAGTCGAAAATAACGGCTTTGACTCTTTCAAGTTTTAATGGAAAAGGAACCATGATGACCTCGTACGACTTAAACCAAGCTATCTTTCTAAAAACAAAAGGTTATTGTTAATTTTAGATTCAAACGTGTTACTTGTACGAAAATAAATCACTGATACGTCACAAATTAAATAGTCTCAATAATGTTGGTGTTTGATTACTTCTCTTCAAGACGGAAAATTTTGCCTGTATCTGTTGAAAAATAGACATAGCCATCCGGACTGATGGTGATATCTCTGACTCGCTCGCCAAGATTCTCCATCAATCTTTTTGATTCGGTGAGCTTGCCATTCTCAATAGAAACCACGTTGATGTGCGCCAGCTTCAAGGCACCGGCGAGGATTTTTCCATCCAACTCTGGGTACTTATCACCACGATACACCACCATATTGCTTGGCGCGATAGACGGAATATAAACCAACTTGGGGTCTTCCATATTCGGTAAGCTTTTCGCTTCTCCAACGTCTAACGGTCCCCAATACTCTTTACCCTGAGAGACCTTTGCCCAGCCGTAGTTTGCACCTTTCCTAATCAGGTTGATTTCATCACCACCACGAGGGCCATGTTCAATCGACCAAAGCTGTTTTGTTGCTTTGTCGTAAAACATGCCTTGTGGGTTACGGTGCCCGTAACTCCATATTTCAGGGCGAGCATCAGAAGTCTTGAATGGATTATCTTGTGGTACCGAGCCATCAAGGTTGAGGCGAAGAATAGTGCCTGCATGGGTTTGAGTGTCTTGCCCATTATCACGTTCGCCACGGTCCCCAATTGAGAAGTAAACCTTGTCATCGATAAACGCAATACGGCTGCCGTAATGACGGCTGGTGTCCGTGATTGCGTCGGCGACAAATACGTCTTTCCAATCCACAAGTTGATTGTTTTTCAATTGTGCGGTCGCTAAGGCCACAGTATTTCCTTTATCGGTACGTTTGCTGTAAGTAAAGAAAAGTTGTGGATTTTGTGGAGCGGTATTCGGCACTAGAGCTACATCTAATAAACCAGCTTGCCCACTGGTGTTCACATTCGGTACTTTGAAGAGGGTTTGCTGTTTTCCCGAAGCAATATTAAGTAATGAAACGGTGCCGTTTTTTTCATTCACGATCATTTGTTGCTTATCGAGAAATTCAATTCCCCATGGGATTTGAAACCCATTGGCAACCTCATTGGCACGATATTCCGCAGCATCAATAGAAAAAGCTAGGCAAGCGAGTAGGGTCGCAGTGATCGTTCTCATGGTTCCTTCCAATATGAGTCCAAGATACTTAAAAACTAACACTAAAAGAGGACGTTTGGCAGGGTATGCGAACATAAAAAATCCCCAATACGAGATCGGGGATTGAATTAAGACTAGAGAATTGTTTACTTAGCGAGCCTACATCGCTTCTTCGAAGATCTTAGAGATCTCTTCGTGCGTTGCTTGTTTCGGGTTAGTGAAACCACAAGCGTCTTTTAGCGCGTTGTCCGCTAGGGTTGGGATATCTTCTAGCTTCGCACCAAGCTCTTTAATACCTGATGGGATGCCGACATCTTTAGCAAGCTCAACGATAGCATCAATGGCCGCCGCAGCACCTTGCTCTGCTGACATACCTTCAACATCAACACCCATTGCTTTAGCAACGTCACGTAAACGCTCTGGACATACTTGCGCATTGTAACGTTGTACGTGAGGTAGAAGAATTGCGTTACATACACCGTGTGGCAGGTCGTAGAAGCCGCCTAGTTGGTGCGCCATTGCGTGAACGTAACCAAGAGATGCGTTGTTGAATGCCATACCTGCCATGAACTGTGCGTATGCCATTTGCTCGCGAGCTTCAAGGTTTTCACCGTTTTTCACTGCTGTGCGAAGGTGAGCTTGAATCAGTTCAATTGCTTTGATTGCTACCGCGTCAGTGATTGGTGTCGCAGCGATAGATACGTAAGCTTCAATCGCATGTGTTAGCGCATCCATACCTGTTGCGGCAGTAAGAGACGCAGGTTTAGCAAGCATCAATTCAGGATCATTCACTGACATCAATGGTGTTGTGTGTTTGTCCACAATCGCCATCTTAATGTGGCGCTCTTCATCTGTGATGATGCAGAAACGCGTCATTTCAGAAGCAGTACCAGCCGTTGTGTTGATTGATACGAGAGGCAGCATTGGTTTTGCGGATTGGTCAACGCCTTCGTAATCGCCGATCTTGCCGCCGTTTGACGCCACTAAAGCGATACCTTTTGCACAATCGTGCGGTGAGCCGCCTCCGAGTGAGATAACGAAGTCACATTCGTTTTCTTTTAGTAAAGCTAAGCCATCATTAACGTTGGTGATAGTAGGGTTTGGTTGAGTGCCATCGTACACAACGGTTGCTACGTCGCGTTCAGTGAGAAGGTCTTGAACTTGTTTGACTACACCGATTTGGTTAAGGATCTTATCCGTAACGATCAAACCTTTTTTAAAGCCTTGAGATTGGATGCTGTCTGCTGCGTCTTTTAAACAACCAGCGCCCATTAGGTTTACCGTAGGGATAAAAAATGCACTTGTCATATTGGATAGCTCCGTCGTTATTTTTAATAATCTTTCTTAATTTGCCATTTACTGTCGCACACTCGTTTCCAGATTGAAGTTGATCTGAAGCAAGTTTACCTATTTAGAGGTATTTGCAAGAGAAAAACTGTGACAGTGATCTTGTTGCACAGCGTATAGGTGCAACACAGATATAAAGTAGAATAAATATGAAACCAGTGACGCAATCGATTGGCAAAAATTGATATCTAATACGGATATATCTCTAAATTAGACTAAAGTATAAAAAATCCCCATTAATAACTTAACTATCAATGGGGATGGGAGGTAGGTGTATAAGTTATCTATCAATAATTAGGCAATATCAATCAGCTTTGATACTAACTTTTCGATACCTGATGCCGCTTGAGAGATATTCTCTGCCAACATATAAGCTGGGGTTGATAGAACGAGGTGTGTTTCATCAAAAACGATATCCTCGACAGAGCAAGTGATGTGCTCACCGCCCATTTGATTAAATGCTATCGAGATCGCTTCATCGTTGCCTACGGTGCCTTTCACGCCTTGATCATAAATCATCGGAATAATGACAGGAGAAATACACAAATAACCTGCTGGCTTTTTCGCATGAGCGAATGCGCGACATGCTTGAGCTACGTGTGTATTAATCGAGCACTCAGCCCCTGATACTGCGAAGTCAGTGAGATTTTTAGCGGCACCAAAACCGCCAGGTAAGAGTAGGGCATCAAACTCATCTGGGTTTAATCTTGCAACATCATCAATATTGCCACGTGCAAGGCGTGCAGATTCCACCAACACATTTCGTGTTTCGTCCATCTCTTCGCCAGTTAGATGATTAATCACGTGTAATTGATCGATGTTCGGAGCAAAGCAATGCCATGATGCACCTTCTTTTTCAATGGCATGGAGTGCTAATACGGCTTCATGCAGTTCTGTGCCATCGTAAACACCTGAACCACTGAAGATAACTGCGACTTTTTTCATTTGAGAATTCCTTTAGTCTGAGGTTTCCGTTTGTTGCTCTGTTTCTTTTAGATGCTGAGTGCTCGAATCAGTTTCGGCGATTTCGCTATCGTCGTCTTCTTCATCATAGTAGCGCACAACAAAAGGTGTAAGCATAACACTCGAGGGCAGAAAATGTTTCATATCGACTCCAACTGCGTAATGGAGTGATTTTTATACTGATTTTTATAAAACAGTACGTTGAACCTGATCATTTTTGAGTTAAGCTGATGTTTCCTTTGGCATTCGTGAGTGGTAGGTCACATGAAATCAGTGCAATTTCGTTTCACACTTTATGGTTGTATTGCCATCCTCTCTTGGAGTTGCTTACTTGGCATTGCCAGGTTGGTTACCGAGAGCCTAGGTCCCGTGGGCGGGGCGGCCATGTTGTACTCTCTCAGTTCTATTTTCCTTCTTATCGTAGTTGGCATTCCGAAGTTATCGTACTTTTCTCCAAAGTATCTCGTGCTTGGTGGCGCGATGTTCGTTTGTTATGAAATATTTCTCGCTTTATCCCTGGGATATTCCAATTCGCGTGCGCAGGCTATTGAGGTGTCGATTGTTAATTACCTTTGGCCAGCACTCACCGTTTTGTTTGCTGTTTTAGGCAGTAACAAAAAAACAAACTGGCTGCTTTATCCAGCGGTTGCGCTGGCGTTTATCGGAGTCGCGTGGACGGTGAGTGGTGAGAATGGCTTATCCGTAACTCAGATTATGTCCAATGTCAGTAGTAACCCTTTGGTGTACTTTATGGCTTTCGCAGGAGCAGTTATATGGGCCTTTTATTGTAATTTAACCCAGAGGCAGCAATCCAAACATAACGCGATTACGTTGTTTTTCATTGCTACTGCTGTTTCGTTATGGGTGAAATATGCGTTTGCTGATGAGCCAGAGATGACTTTTTCATGGGAAGCAATGGGCTACCTTTTTGCTTCAGCGGCGTTGATGGCTGGTGGTTATGGTTTGTGGAACATCGCGATTGTTGGCGGAAACATGGTCTTTCTTGCGACACTTTCTTACTTTACGCCCATTTTCTCTGCGCTATTTTCTTCCATTATTCTTGGTGTGACGTTGAGTCCGAGTTTTTGGCAGGGGGTTGTGATGGTTACGGTGGGCTCTTTGCTTTGCTGGGTTGTCACCAAGGAGAAGCGTGAAGCTGCAGGTTAAACCAAAATTATCTGAGTGATTAATGCTCTTACTGCTCTTGAAGGCTTTGATAGATGCCTCCCGGCTGGACTGATTGAACCTTCATGTTGTTATCAGACGGGCATCCGGCCATTTTCCTAAAGTAAGCATCAGTTACCAAGGTGAGATAGCTGTCTTAGGGTCAGTCGCATCTGCAACTGAAAGCGCTCCGGCCGTTCTGAGGTGTAACTGATTTATGATGTTAGGTTAGCAAAAAATTAGGCACAAAAAATCCACCGCTCTGGTGGTTTAACACTGCTAACTATTACCACGGTTATCAAACCCATACTTAATTGGATCTAACTTTTCGATTAGCTCTACTACTTTAATGAAATCAGTGGGTTTTGCTGGTGGGGTGCTAACTCCCGCTATCTTTTTGCTCATGCCGTGAAACTTTTTGAAAATGTTTCATACAGCCAGTATTGCCTACGAGAAGCGGGAGTCAGTTTTTATTATTGTTAGCGTTGTTTCGGATGGGTGGCATTCCTACAACGGCCAACTGACGGAGCGGGATTTTTCACAATTTCGGCTTTTAAAACAGTGATTCAGTTCAAGATTTTTTCACCTCATTGAATCCAGATTATCAAAAAATAATACCGACTTACTCCCCTTAAAACGCAACTAAAATTGCTATTCCCGAGGATCATTATTTTCTATTGCGACCAATTGCAAATAGTGACGAACTGCAAGGATTGGATATGCAATTGTGTGGACAATCGCAGTCCTTAAAGTTTTGATGCAACAACGCAAGAGGTGGATATGTTTGGCTTCTTCAAAAGAAAAGCTTTAAAGAATATAGCGACGAATCTATATCAAGAATTGGTACGTGGACGCATACATGAGGGAACGCATTACGGACTCAGCGCAGATGATATATCAGAAAAGACAGGGCTCAACTTGTTCTCATCGCGCAGCCTCATTCATCGGCTTGTCGCAAGCGGATTGGTCGAAGAATATGATTTTTTGGATGTGGTTTGCTATCGAGCTGTTAATGTCCCGATTTATTTAGATGAAACATCTTCTCCAAACAGCATTTTACAATACGTAAAACGAGCAATTGCCCGAGTAGACTTCAAAGGTCTAACTTAATCCGAATACTAGATAAGGTTATACATGCTTGGCTTATTAGACACAAAGACTTTGAAGAACGCGACGATCGCTCTATATCACGAATTGGTTCGTGGCCGGATATACGAGGGTAAGCACTTTGGGCTCAATGCAGATGATATTTCCAAGAAAACAGGGTTAAATATTCACTCTGCAACGGCTCTCATTCATCGGCTTATCGATAACGAGTTAGTTGAAAAGTATGGTTTTAAGAATGATGTAAGTTATCGAGCTGCCAACATTCCAATCCACCTAGAACAAGCTTCGGCTCCAATCCAAATTTTCCAATACGTAAATCGCGTAATTGGCCGAGTAGACTTCAAAGGTATAGTTTAATCCAGATATAAAAAAACCGTCGTAATCGGCGGTTTTTTCATTTTAGTAAAGACTGAACATTCAATTTAGGTGCTTTTGAGATAGAAACATACTTGGTTTTTTCTTTCGTGTTCTAACAGTTTGCGACGTTTAAATGGAGTTGCAGTTTAAATCTGTGCTTCGACAGACGTTTTGTTAACTGAGTACGAGTTTGTTCCAACTTATCCAATGTAATGGTGTCGTCATCGACGTGCAAATCGATGTTAATGCGAAGCTCTTGGCCCACTTTAGTGATACCTGCTAACTTTAGCTGGTGGTCAGATGTTTTTTCTATCTCTAGTACATCATTGCCAACGACCTGACATAGCTCTTTGCTTGGTGTCATCATTAGTAGCTCACGTAGTGCACCAACCAACATATCAAAAGGAACTTTCAGAAAGTAGAAGCCCATTAGCACCATCATCATAGGATCGGCATAAACCGCATATTCAGCGAATGGCGTTAGTGATACAGCCCAAGCAGCAACAAATCCTACCGTCACTGCCACACTTAATAGCGTATCCATCTGCCACTGTTTTTTCTCTGCTTCAATCAAGCCTGATGAGAAGCGACGGCTACGTTTCGCCATAAACCACCAAGCGTAACCACAACCGATGACGTTTACGATGCCGAATAGAGTGGCAATAGAAGCATCGACTTCACGGCCTCCGGACATCAATGCTGAAATTGCAGAGTAAAGAGAAAAGCTTACAACCACTAAAATAACAGCCGCTTTTATCGCAATAACGATTGGCTCTAAGACCGCTTTTCCAAATGGGAATACAGATTTTGAGGGCTTGTTAATATAGTAGGAAGCGGCCAGTGACAATAAAGTTAACAGTAAGCTGACCAAAGAGTAAACACCGTCAAAAACGATGACAATTGATCCTACAAGCAAGCCAAGTACCATACCACCAGCAGCGAACCCAGACGCTAAAAGGGCTGAAATGGTTAGAATACGGTTTTCGTTTTTGCTTGTCCTGTCACACATAAAAGATGCCTTTAAATTTTAATACCTTACTATTCTTCTCGCATAAGGTAATTTAGGCAACCACTAAGTGAGCAGGTTCTAATCTAAAAAGTTGCGTTTTTGTTTATGTTCTTATAAAACAATAACTTGCCGCATGATCTTGGTGCCAATAAAATTGGCGCTCACTGATAAAATGTTTAGAAGTCAAATAAATACTCGCTCAATTTATCCGCTAACCATGTCATTGCTGGGTGCTCAGTTTGACCGTTAGGTGAAAACATACAGTAGTCTTCTTGTGTCAATCCGTATGTATGCTTGATAACGGCGAGCTTTTGCTGGCGAAGGTAATGGCGGATTAATGGTTCTGGCAGTACACCCCAAGCGTCTTCTTCTAAGATGGTGTTAAGCATGTAGTCAAAACTTGAAAAGCCAATGTATCGAGTCGAGAAAGGTTGCAGTTCAGGGTTGTCTTTCTCATTTAGGTACACCATCAATGCTTGCATCTGACTGCGTAGATCTTCGTCTGAGACTCGGCGCATCTTACTTAGGCGATGTTCCGCACTGCATACTGACATCATACGTATCTTGCCTAGCGGGTTATACACGATACGAGGATCGTCGACGCGCTCATAATCAACACCAAAGGCAAAATCCACTTGGTGGGTACTAACTAAGTTGGCCAAGTCGCCACTGGATGCCAAGATTAAGTTGAAGGTTGTGGAAGGGAAGCGGTTATTCAGTGTATGAGAAAGCTCCTGCCAGAGATCATCAGGCAAGGAGTCGTCACGTGCAACCCAAACTTCCGCGTTAAAACCTTCTGAGATTTGAGCACAGGTTTTTCTTATCCGCTGTGCGATGATAAGTAGGTGTTCGCAATCTTTGTAAATGGCTTTCCCAGCTTCAGAGAGAGTGAGCTGGTTGCCAGTTCGGGTAAACAACTCAACGTTGAGATCTTTCTCTAAAGCCTTAATCGACATACTGAGTTTGGTGCGATTACAATCGAGTTGCCTTGCTGCTTCAGAAACAGAACCACACTCAGCGATGGTGCAGAAGGCTTCTACTTGAGTTAAGTTCATGATTTGACACAACCAATAAATGAATTCAAATAATTTGGGTATTATGCAGATGTGCTCCCAAAGCCGTGAAAGATTATCGAAAAAAACGCGAATCCGCCAGATAAGTCTATGGTCTTTTAACGGTTTTGCGGTAATCTATGTGGGTTACAAAAAGTGAACATGGAGGCCACGATGGCACAAGATTGGGACGGCTTAGCAAAAAACTGGGAATCAAATCCAGCAACAGAGCAATTTGCGCAGTCGGTGTTTGAGCAGTTACAACAGCTAACTCAGCTTGATGGCATTAAAGTACTAGATTTTGGATGCGGAACCGGGCAGTTAAGTCAACGATTGTCACCGATGGTTAAAGACATCGTAGCATTAGACGCATCGGAAGCCATGATTGAAGAACTCGATAAAAAAGAGCTTGCCAATGTAGAACCTGTCGTAGATGCATTGTCTCGCGGCTTGGTCGCTCAGCATCCAGCGTTTCGTGGACAGTTTGACCTAGTAGTTGCATCGTCAGTTTTAGCGTTTGTGGAAGACTTAGACGCGTCATTAAAAATCTCGCATTCTTTACTTAACCACGGCGGTTACTTTGTTCATTTTGATTGGATTGCAGAATCTGAACAAGACGGTTTTACCCTTGCGAAGTCTAAACGTGCTTTGAAAGATGCAGGTTTTACTGAGGTGGAATCGCAACACGTTTTTGACATTACATCTGACGGTAAAACGATGTCGGTATTAATGGGGCTTGGTCGCCGTTAATGCTGAATAAAGAACACCACATGATAAAAGCGAGCTACCTAGCTCGCTTTTTTCTTATCGGTTGAGGGTATGTCCCAAGTTAACCTCACTTGTTCTTCACCTATCGCTGCGGACGCAAGCAAAGTGGTTCTCTAACAATCAAGTGTTCTGAGGTTATTTTGGGGCGACTATCCTGCGTATCTCCTCCAATACTTCAGGGTTGGCTATTGCGCCTAAATTTTCTACGCTCCGATTGTTAACGACTTGCTTAACGGCTAACTCGACCAATTTTCCCGAACGGGTCTTAGGTATATCGCTTATTGCGTAAATTGCACTAGGTACATGCCTTGGAGAACATGCAGACTTTAGCTGTGCTTTGATGGAGGCGATCATCTCGTCGTTGAGCTCTATCCCTTTCATTAATTGGACAAACAGCCATATTTGTTCGTTGCGATCGACTTCTTTTCCTACTGCGATGGAATCTAGAATACCGTCTATACTGTTCACTTGCTGATAGATTTCGGCCGTGCCGATCCTTACGCCACCGGGATTCAACGTGGTATCACTTCGACCATAAAACACGTATCCACCAACGCTGGTCTGTTCAACATCGTCGCCGTGGTGCCAAATATTGTCGAACTTATCCCAATAAGCACGATGATATCTTTCCCCGGTGTCGTTCCAAAAGCCAGCAGGAAAGTTGGGCAATGAATTGGCACAAACCAACTCACCGCGCTCTCCGATTACGCTATTACCTTGCGGGTTAAAGACTCTGACATCGACCCCTAACCCTGCTGATTGGCACTCTCCTCGATAAACGGGAGAAATAGGGTTGCCTAACACAAAGCAGCCACAAATGTCTGTCCCGCCTGAAATAGAGGCGAGGTGTACATCTTCTTTAATGTGCTGATAGACATAATCAAACTGTTCTGGATACAGAACCGAGCCCGTTGAACAAATGGTTTTCAGACTTGGAAATGCATCACTTTTCGGCGGAGAAAAAGAAACTTTTTCCAATGCCTCTAGGTATTTCGCCGAAGTTCCAAACAGCGTCACTTCGGCTTGTTCAGCGAGGTCCCAAAGCACGTTATGAGCGGGATAAACAGGGCTACCATCAAAAATTACTAAACATGCGCCGCTCGCGAGTGAAGAAACGTGCCAGTTCCACATCATCCAACCGCAGGTCGTGTAATAAAACACTCTGTCGTTAGGTTGGATGTCGCAATGCAGTTGGTGCTCTTTCAAATGGTTAAGCACTGTTCCACCGACGGAGTGAACGATGCATTTCGGTTTGCCTGTCGTGCCTGAAGAATAGAGCACAAATAGCGGATCGTTAAAATTAACACGAGTAAAAGTCAGCGCTTCGGGTGTGTATTGATTCAGGACGTTTTGCCAATCTTGAGTGCAGACGTCGCATTCAAAAATGTGTGGTTTCAGGTAGCTAATTTGGCAAACCTGTTTAAGACCATCAAGATGATCCGCAATATGCTGGTTTTTCTCAGACATATCGAAAGTTTTGCCATTGAATGTATAGCCATCACAAGTAAACAGGATTTTAGGTTTCACTTGACCAAAGCGCTCCAAAACGCTTTCAACGCCAAAATCAGGTGAGGTAGAAGTCCAGGTTGCCCCTAAACTGGTGGTTGCTAACATGGCTATCACCGTTTGAGGTAAGTGAGGCAAATAGCCAGCGACGACATCACCTTGCTTGATTCCACATTCTTTCAACCATTGCTGGACACTCGAAACTTCTTCACACAATTGTTTCCATGTGTAGGTTTGCTTTTCTTCACGTTCATTTTCAAACCAAATCGCGAGATCATCGGGTTGGTGACACGCGTAGGTTAGCAAGTTTTCTGCGTAGTTAATTTGTGCGTTTGGGAACCATTTTATGTCTCTATTTTCGACGGGTTGCTGCCAGCGACTTTCTGCTTGCTCCTTTACGGTCTCTCCTTGAGTACCAATGACGTCGCAGAATAACCAGACTTCTTGCCAAAATTTTTCCACATGATCGAGCGACCATTGATGCAGTTCGGCGAAGTTTTCAATGGTATTTCCTTGTCGATTAATGTGTTCAATAAACTGTGTGATGTTGGCTTCTTCGATACGACTTTCGCTCGGTTGCCATACTTTGCTGCTCTCGCGCATAGGTCCCTCTATAACAAAGTGGTAACAGATTTTAGTGTGAGAGGAATATACGATAAAGTCAAACAAGCTAGATATTATATCGTGTCATAAAAATCATGCAGTTACGACGTATTGTAAACAATATGTTACATCGAATCGATACTGAGAAAATCGTGTAGGGATTGGAAGCTCTTAAGACTGCAGATAGGCTTAATGTAAAGGATTTGTTAATGGAGATGTGCCATGACTCAGTATCGTTCTAAACCCGTAAACCAGGAAGGCAGGGTTGAATGGAGCCGTGAAGAAGACGCCATTTGGCGAGATTTGGTAACACGACAAATGGGTGTGATCCAAAACAGAGCTTGTAAGGCTTATTTACACGGTTTAACGCTGCTTGATTTACCTCAAGACCGCGTTCCTCAATTGCCAGAAATTAATCGTGTCTTGATGGAGACAACAGGTTGGCAAGTGGAGCCCGTTCCTGCGCTTATTGACTTCGACCGTTTTTTTAATCTGCTCGGTAATAAGCGCTTTCCAGTCGCCACATTCTTGCGTACCAGAGAAGAGTTCGATTACTTGCAAGAGCCGGATTTCTTCCATGAAATATTTGGTCATTGCGCGATGTTAACCAACCCAGATTTTGCTGCATTTACCGAGCATTATGGTCAACTAGGGCAAGCCGCTACACCAAAACAAAGAGCCTATCTTGCTCGTCTCTACTGGTTTACCGTAGAGTTTGGCTTGGTGAAAGAAGGGGACAAAACCAAAATTTACGGTGGTGGTATTCTCTCATCTCCTGGCGAAACCCTCTACGCATTAGAGAGTGATGTAGCAATTCGCGACCCATTTGAATTACAAACTGTGTTGAGAACGCCCTATCGTATCGACATCATGCAACCGAAGTACTACGTGATTGATGACTTTTCTCAGCTCTTTAAAATCAGTCAGTTAAATTTATTGAAACAAGCCGATCTAGCGATTGAAGCTGGACTGCTTCCTCCACTTTTTGAACCAAAGGAACCTGCTCATGTTGAATGAACAAAAATGCGAAGCTTGTAGTATCGATGCCATTGCACTAAGCAAAGAAGAACAACAATCTCTGCTGCTGCAATTGTCTGATTGGCAGATCATTGAAAGAGAAAACATACCTCAACTAGAAAAGGTGTATAAATTTAAGAACTTCAAACAAGCATGGGCTTTCAGTAACAAAATCGCGGAACTGGCAGAAGATGAGTTCCACCATCCTTCTATTATGTTGGAGTGGGGTAAGGTCACCGTAACTTGGTGGAGTCACTCGATCAAAGGTCTGCATAAGAACGATTTTATCTGCGCATCAAAATGTGACGCGCTAGCATCGGCAGAGTAGGACATTACCTCATAAAAAAACGCCCGGCTTACGTCGGGCGTTTTGGTTCTAAATGAATTTTACATTACTTTATAGATTGATTCGGAAGACGGATGTTGTGCCAGATACCTCATTGCCAACAGCGATAAAATGACTACCATTACGGGTAAAGTAATTGATGGATTCTGGGCCTAAATCGCCTGCTTTTGGATTGTATGTGTCGTTGGTGCATTCTCCATCTTCCACTTGTGTACACACTGGCTGATTGTAATCACGACGGTTTACGTAATGTAGGAACTGCACTTGTTTCGGTTCGGTAATGTCATAAATCATAATACCGCCTTGGCGCTCTAAGCCGATGAACACGTAATGGCGACCGTTAATTTGTGCTACTTCAATCGCCTCTGGCTCAATGCCTTTATCATCACTTCGGTCATCGCCACTGTGATTGTTATCGTTGGTACTGTTGAAGTTTTTACCTTCATTCAGCAGCGCGATGGTCGCGAAATCGTCACCACTATCGAAGACCAACTTGCCGTTTTCATCCCAAATCGAGAATGAACGCGCGCCAAATGCTTGAACATTCTCTTGTGCAGAAAGCGTTTGTTCCGGCTTAATCACTTTTAAACGCGCGAGTTGTTTGTTGTCTTTTAGTGCTTCTGCCAGTGGGTGCTCTGCTGCTACTTTCAGCTTCTTACCGCGCACTTCATCAACATGGCTTAGACAGGTCCCTTGCTCAGATGTGTATTCATCTGTACCAAGGAAATCGTCTTCATCCCACATAAAGCCTGCTTTGTCGCACTGTTCTTGAGTGGTTTTGAATCCGTACTCACGTCCGTCGCCTTCATTTGCAGATACGATGTAAGTACTGCCATCCACTGAGTAGCTGTCGATGGTGTCAGGCATAAATAAGCCAACCAGTTGTGGGTAGCTTTTCAAGTTTCCAATAATTTTGTCTTTGTTAGACGCATCGAGTTTAGCGTCCGACCAAGACTTCTCACCTAAGCCAACAATTCGCTCTACTGATTTGCTCTCTGGATTGACGATTGCCATGGCGTTATTTTCTTGTAGCGCGACATAGATTTTACCGTTATCTGCAAAAGTGAGGTATTCAGGCTCTAGATCTTGTGCGATGGTGGCGTTTGGCCCCGAAATACGCACATTCATTGGAAGCTCTGCTTTTCGTGAACCATCAAACTCGTTAAAGCCAATTTGTGTCACTTCTGCTTGAGCAACGCCAAGGTTCAGAACGATCAAAGTGACGCTACCTTCAGGATCGACGCTGTAATCGCTGTTTGGTTCGCCCTCATTAGCGGTTGCGATATATCGGCCATCTTTCGAGAAGCCTACCATGTCTGGCAATGCGCCTGTTGGAAACGTCATGACTAATGACAAATCGTCGGAGCGGTACAAACCAACAATACCTTTTGCTTGTTTGTTACGGTTTTCAATCGCAACCGCGATCAAACCATTAAATACGGCGACACTGTTTGCTGCGCCAATTTCAATGCCCGCTGCTTCGCCAGCGCTGTTGAGATTAATGAATGCGGTTTGCGTTGGTACGCCGTTGTCATCCATAGAAAGTACATCGACACGTTTTGCTTCAGCATTGACCACATAGAGCTTATCCGTACAAGCGTCATAACTGACGATTTCAGCTGCCGATGTGTCGAATGGGGCATCGGCAACGGATGTCCCGATAAACGTTAAACCTTGAATTGACCTTTCCCCGGCAACGGGTGCAGTGGTAGGTTTGCATTGTTTAGCGAATGAAGCCACGGTATCTTCGGGTTGTGATGAACACGCGATGGCAAGTGATGACAATGCGAGTGCACCGATTGCCTTTAAAGGGGTGATCATGATATCTCCTTATCAATCCGATACGTTGTCAATCAGCATGGGGTTTATGCTTCTGTCCATTTCCGCAATTGGAATGATGGAACGCTGAATGACGTGTGATTTGGTAAGGCTCTGAATATATGTATGATTGATGACTCTTATATTGGCTTTTTATGAAACTAATGTGTCATCAAAATGATGAAGTAGGGATAGAGGAATAATGGAATTAAAATCGTTTTTAGATTTATTGGCAGCTTCACCAGAGCAGGTCGAATTTGAAGCAACGATGGCGGTGATCGAAGAAAACTATACGTTTGAACCAACCGCTTTTGTTAATGGTGAGACGCAAAACAACGCGGGTGAGAACAACGGTTCGTGTAAGATCTTCGCTTTCGGCTTGCTAAATAACCTAGACAAAGAAGCGACGCTAGCCTGCTTTGGCCGTTTTTATCGTGAAGATGTTTTGCAGCATCCAGAGAATAGCGATCACCAGAATATTCGTAATTTTATGGTAACAGGGTGGGATGGTATTAAGTTTGAAGCACCCGCTTTAACCGCTAAATAAACACCAGTCAGAAAACGCAGAACAGTAAGCCAGTCGTATTATGCGACTGGCTTTTTTTCTAGACATTTTCGGCACAAACACAACTGGTTGGCGCTTGGCTTGGGTAAATCACGGGTTTCAATAGTAAAGCACCAACAGGTTTCTTTGCCTGCGGCGATATCACAATGGGCTTGAGTCCCGCACTCAGGACAATTGTGCGTTGAATCTTCCCCTGCGATTTGTTCGATAATCGTATCTCGTTGGAGATCGGTTTTGTCTTTCCATTGGATGATTTCACCCATCGTTCGGTGACAACCAGAGCATATTCCGGCGTTATTTTTACATGCAGCTCGACAAGGTGACTTCATTGCTTTCTCGTTCTCATTTTTTATGCCGCGTACTCTAGCACAAAGCGAGTCAAAGCCGCCAAAATAAACGTGAGTGCGATTTGCTGGTGAGGAGAGGGCGGCAGTGATATTCTTGGACGAGTTACCTAAAATCTTTGTCACTTATGTTAGAAAAAGAAAACCTCATTAAACTCGCTAGAATGCAAATGCCATTTGGGAAATATGCAGGGCGAGTGTTAATCGACCTACCTGAAGAATACTTACTGTGGTTCGATAAAAAGGGCTGGCCAAGCGGCGAACTAGGGGATTTGCTCAAGCTGTGTTTAGCGCTCAAAATTGAAGGCTTAGATAGTGTCGTGAAGCCTTTGAAGCGTATGTAACTAGCCACAGAAACTCCCACTTTTAATGAAAAGACTTATTATGAATTTTGATATCGATGCACTGAAACACCACCAATTGGTCGAAGATGGTAAATTAGAGGGATGTTACATTCATCAGCCAGCTCAAGGTAGCCAGCAAGATGACAAAGCTGTTTTGGCAGAGCGCCAAGCGTTGGAAAAAATGGGGTATAAGGTAATACAGGTTAAAGCTAAAGGCGGGACAACAACGTTTGCCGAGGCGATGCAAAAGCTTGCGAAGGAAACTGGTCACCTGCCTAAGGAGTAAGTGAGTGTAACCTGCCACAGCTTCCCTAGTTATTCCACGATACCATGTGTTTTCATCACAAGAGCCAGACCGTTAGGCTGACTCTTTTTTGCTCCAAACCCGTTGAGAGCTTAAACATTGATCGTATCAATAAATTCCGTCAGTAGAGAAACCAGTTAGTTGCATAAATAACGAGAAGGACTAGAAGACCTAGAAGGAATGGGAAGGTTAGCATCATTGCGAACTTTTTCTTGAAGCTTGGTTTATCGAATACCACGCCTTCGGCCTCCCTTACTCTTCGCTCTTCATCAAAATGCCATTTAATAGCTAAGTAGGCTCCAATACCTAGTACAATAAGCTTAAAAGCTCCAGCAAAGTACGGAAAGAAGTTAGCCCAACTGTCGTTCATTATCCATCTCTCTCAAATTAAATATGGGCTTTACGGTAGCAGAATCCAAGGTTTATGTTTAGTGCTCTCCCAATGTCAGGCGCCCTGGCTAGCACAAGCCTACTGCTCGTGCTAACTGACCACAACTCTCTTTACAATATACTTAGTTATTAATAATTTAATAGAAAAGGACTAGAACACTTATATCAGTGGCGTGTCTGTATGGTTTGTAACGTTTTTGCCCCATTCCAATTTACCTCGTTTGATCGTCTCTTTGCCTAATAGTTCCCATTTATAATGATCTTGCCGTGGTTCAAGGCCCATTTCATCCAATGTTACCGTTGCCAGCCCATCAACATTTGCAGTATAGGGTCTGAGTTTTGAGTGGATACAATCTTCTCGGATTAGCCACCATATCGTTCACGATGACCAACAGCCAAGGTCAGGTCACGCGTTTGTCTCACAGCCTAAAATTGCAAGTGAGAACCGCGGTCACAGTAAAGAATTTGTTTTGAATCATCTTGGGTTTGCCATCATGCCAAGATTTATGATGGAGAAAGAGTTAGCTCGATGAGATCAAGTTCGCATCCTATTTGATGTACACGACTTGGAGAACCCGACTTATGCGGTGTACTAATAGAAAGCTTCGATGCCGCTTCGAGTTGAGTTCTTGAAGAAAAAGGCCGGTGCGTTTGAATAGCATCGAACGCCACCTATTAAACTCAGTATTCCCAAAGCAAAGCCCACCGACAAGTGGGCTTTGTTCTCTTTCAATAACGAAAATAATAACTAGTAGCTCGCTTGAATGCTGACACCGCTATAGTTTGAGTAACCTTGAATCATGACGTGGTAACGTCCACTTTGTGTCGCGCTGACCGTACATGTTTCATTGTTACCGTATTTGAAAGGTCGGCAGTCCCATGCGTTCAGTGCTGGTTTTGCACCAAAACGGAGATACAGGTCCGCATCACCGCTGCCACCATACATTTGTACGGTTAAGCGCTGCCCAGCTTCTACATCAACATAGTAATACGCGACTTGACCGGTTGAGCCACTTAAACCGCTCACTGGCACACCCGAGGTTAACTTACCTTCTGGATCCGGTGTTGGATCTGGGCCACCACAGTCTTGGCCACAATCAGCATCCGTTAAGCTATAAAGTAGCTTGTTCACGCTGCCTCTTGTGTCCGTCACCTTTCCGCTAGTTGCGCGACTAACGATCAAGGCCTCTACTTGGCTTGGAGATAACGAACTGTTTTCTTGAAGATACAGTGCTGCTACACCCGCTACATGTGGCGTCGCCATCGATGTACCACTAATGGTTTTGTAACCACCGTCATACCACGCAGATTTGATTTGTGAGCCTGGCGCAAACACATCCACACAACTGCCCCAGTTTGAAAAACTCGAACGTGCATCCGTGCTGGTGGTCGAGCCGACAGTTACACCAGTAGCAACGCGCGCTGGAGAGTAGTTACACGCATCGGCATTGGAGTTACCTGCTGCAAGCATAAAGCTGACACCTGACTGAACCGCACTTTGCACCGCGCTATCGAGAGCTACAGATTGACCGCCACCTAAACTCATATTGGCAACTGAAGGTCCGGAAGCGTTCGCAGCCACCCAATCCACACCGGCGATAACACCAGACGTAGACCCCGATCCGCTACAGCTCAATACTCTCACGCCGACAAGGTTGACGTTTTTCGCAACACCATACAAGCTGCCGCCAATGGTGCCCGCCACGTGTGTGCCGTGTCCATTACAGTCACTTGTATCTGCATCATTATCGACAAAGTCATACCCAGAAACCGAGCGCCCACCAAACTCAACGTGTGCATTGTTCACACCAGTATCGATAACATAAGCCGTTACACCAGTTCCATCAAAGTTGGCACTGTAGTTGTTATCGAGTGGCAAGTTACGTTGGTCGATTCGGTCTAGTCCCCAAATGGCATTGGTCTGATTTGCGTCTGCCGAGACTATTGGGTCAAGCGATAGGATTCTGTCTTGCTCAATGTAGTCCACACGAGGATCAGAACGCAGATCTTTCAGTTGCTCATGACTCAAGTTAGCGACAAATCCACTTATCGAGTGGTCAAAAACCGACTCCACTTGTATCGAATACAAACCAGACATGCGGTCTACAGACTGTTGCGTGAATTGCTCGAATTCTGTTGAGTTGCTCGCCATCATTTGCGGTTGTTGAAATACCACTATGTAGCGATCTGCAATGGCGATGTCGTCCGGTGCAAGCATCAAAGTGGCAGGCAATGTGTCGGGATCTTGTTGTAACTCTGCACTGTCCGCAATCTCATTGGGTTGCGAAAAAGCGAGAGAAGAATGAAAACAGAGCGCGGAGGTGATACAACAACTTAGTAGTTTCTTTAACATAAAATGTTCCTTGAAATCATAGTCTTGTTGATTTTACCTAGTACCAAACTGTCAACACGAAAACACAGACAATCAGCGTGGTACGCTCAATACGTGCTGCAGTGACGTTACACAAATCAAACTAGACAATGAGTAATCATATGCATAATTGATAATAATTCGCATACTCAGAAACATGATCAGTAACTAAGCTTTATTGAAATTGAAATGCAAAGATTCATTTAGATTTAGAGCAAAATCCCTAAAATAGAATAATTCTACACACCTGGCTTATTGCCTGTTATATGCACTATTCTTACCGATAATTTACGCAATAAAAACCTAACTATCCTTTCATTGGTCATGGCTACTATCCAAGTTCAATGTCGTTTCTGTAATAAAACAGAGCTCGTCCGTGAACATGGAAAAGGGCATTCTGGCTTTACTCGTTTCAGGTGTATCGAGTGTCGAAAGGGCTTTCAACTCGATTAAGTTTACGAAGCCCGCAAGCCAGATGTAAAAGAAAAAATTGTCGATATGTCAATGAATAGCTCTGGAATAAGGGAAACAGCACAAGTGTTGAATGTCGCATACAACACGGTATTGAGCACTTTAAAAAATCTCGCCAAGGTAAGTAACCTCAATACCTTTCGATAGAGCAAATATAAGACTAATTTGTAAACTTGAAAGGCTAGCTGCATTGGTTGAGGAGTATGAGGAAAAACACTTCCCCATTTAAGAACTGCAACACACCTTTGCCCCAAAGTGAGTTGCGACCAAAATCTAAGTGGACGAAACATACTAATTAACTTCCTGCTAACAAAAAGTCCGTCATTGCAAAAAAATTGTTCTGATTTGCTGTATCTCCAAGCTAAATTGAATATTAAAACAGGCCCAGATAGATGGCTCACTTTAAATTTTCTAGTCGTTATTCATGTCTTTGACGTTAAATATTGCGTTATCACTTCCGCCTTTTCTCAAAAGATTACCGTCCTTTAAGTATAAATTATAAGTAATAGATTGTTTATATTGTGACTGGAAATTGCTCTAACTTATTTTTTATGTAAGAGATTGTTATGGGCTTTAATTAATTCACTAACAAATAATAAGACGTTACGGCTAGTAAATGAAAAAATCGACTCAAGAAACTATACAGAAAATAAAGGAAAGTTATATCAACTATCGGAGTGTATTTATTCCAGGAACACAATTATTAAATATTTTGGTAGAGCTTGGGGCAAATCCAGCTCATGTGGAGGAAATGAAAGTAATTAGTGAGCAGCTATTTAATGATCCAACGTTGGCATTTAGACGTTCAAGAAATGGAAGGTTTTGCTATAACTTGGAAAAGCAATGTTGTTATCGAACAGAGTTTCAACCATTTGTTCTATCTTTTGATGAGGACTTTGTTCGCCATGATTCGGGGGATATTAGACATTTTCGAGGCTTAAATGACCGACTACAACATAATTCTATCTTCCAATCTTTACTCTTATTTAAGCACCTTGTTTGCCATGATGTCGCAACGGCTCCACGAAAGTATTTGAACTACGATTCTCCAAATTGGGTGTCGACAGTTTTCCATCTGCGTACAGTTACTTCTCCAAGCTTGGTCGGTGAGCCTGCTCTAGAGGGAGTACATACTGATGGTGTTGACCACACAATGACAACATTATTGGGGGCACAAAAATATGACAGACCATAGCGCCAAAACCTTTATTCATCATATGAAAGAAAAAAACGTATTAAAATGGCACGAAGCTGATCCGACATTTATATTGGATGAGAAACAACATTTGAACTTCCTTGATACTTTGTTGATTTGCGATAATGAGAGAAAACATAGCTTGACGGCAGTAGAAGCATCCAATCCTGCTAAAGATGCAACAAGAGATATGTTGATTTTTTTCACTCGGAAACCAGCATTGGAGGGGTACGTCTCATTTCCTTATGATTCTTTAAAAGCGCATCCAGACTACCCGATAAGCTTTAATCTTAACGTTTAAGCTGATGAGTTTGATTATGAATAAGTTAGCTCCTTTCCTATTTCTTTTTATCTGGAGTAGTGGTGCGGTGGTGGTTAAGTTCGGGCTTCAATACGCATCAGTTTGGAGCTTCCTAGCAGCCCGATCTTTGGTTTCCATGTGTTGCTTAATAATGTTGTTTTGGCTTTACTCTTACCGTAAACCATCATTGATTCGTAGCCCTTCAAAAGCTGAGCTACGAAGAATTTTGGTGGTAGGGGCACTTCTTCAAGTTTGTTATCTGTCATTTTATTTTTTGGCGATTGATACCGGAATTTCTCCGGGGTTGGTGACACTAATTCTGGGCTTACAACCGCTGCTAACCCCATTTTTATGTAAGCAACAAGTCAGTCGTCGTCAATTGGCACTTTTGCTGTTGGGTTTTCTCGGGTTAGTGATTTCGATTTATGGCGCGAAAGACCTCACGCAATTAGCGGCATATGGAGTGGTATTTGGCATTGCTGCTCTTTTTTCTATAACGTTTGGTACGGTGTTGCAAGCGAGTATTGTCAGTCATGTGTTATTGAGTGCAATGTGCCAGAGTGTACTAGCTACCCCCATTCTTATGGGGATCAACGTTCTGGTTGGGGGGAGTATTATTTGGACGCCAGGATTTTTGATATCACTTGTTTGGATGTCTGTGGGGGTTTCAGTAGGGGCATTGTTGTTGCTGATGCACATGACCAAGCAAGATGGGGCATCATCAGTTAGCGTGTTATTTTATGCGATACCGTTATTGGCATATTTTTTTGATTATGCGCTATTTGGCACTCAAATCAGTCTGCTCACTATAGTCGGGATGTTTGTTGTTGCGTTGGCCATTGTCTTCTATCGTCGTTTTCCTGCTGAAAAAGTTCAACGCTTGGCACGATAATGTTTCGGTGATTGAGAAAAATGATTACTGAAGCAACGGGTGAATGAAGACTGACAAGTGAAGCCCACTTTCTCTGAAATTATTGATATTGGCAGGTCAGTATTGTTGAGCAATACTCTAGCATTCTCCATGCGTAATTTCGTAAGATACTTGAAAGGTGTCTGCCCCATATTTTTTCGAAAAACCACTTTGAATTGTGTGTGGCTTAAGCATGCTACTGCCGACAAGTCTTCAATAGAGTAGTTCTTGGATAAATCTTGATTGATATACTGGATGACTTTTTTGATCCGATAATCGATTTTATTCCCGAGATCTTGTTTAGCAAGGATAGCGAATAGTAGTGACAAAATAGATTCTTCTAATTCTTCGATAGAATCCACCTCAAGTTGTTTTTCAACATATCGAACAAACGTATTGGCTGACTCATCAAGCCGGATAACGGTACTTTGAATGTGACTTAGAAAGTCGGGAAGTTCATAAATATCGATGACTAGAAATCGGAAATCTTCTCGTGCTTTAAATTCATGGTAGCAACCGGATCTAATGATTATGCAGTCACCATAAGCGGTAGTGCAAACTTCTCCATCTAAGATTAAATCAATGTACCCTTTGGTAGGGAGCACGATTTGATGATATTTGTGAGAATGTCCTTTCGAGTACTTGTTATAAGTTCTCATGGTTATTTTTGAAATCATTATTTTCCTTAAATAACATGCAGATAGGGCTTGTTGGCGTTGTTTTTAGTATATGATGATAGCAATAACTCTTTGATCTGAAGAGATTGGGTGCTTTATGGACTGTAACTCAGTATTGCCCCAAACAGTGTTAAGTCAGTTAATGATCATTAAAGCGGTTTCTATTAGTTTCCCTCAATTTATCTAATAACAACCAATACCAAGGATAAGTTTTGTCCCAATAGTATCCTTATGTGTCCTTTAAGCCACTTTTGAGCGTCTATCCTATTGCATAAAATGACTCCATTACAGCAAAGCACAGCAATACTGGAGCACAATTATGAAAATCACACAAATTCGCAATGCAACACAAATCATCGATTATGCAGGTAAAACATTTCTTATTGACCCAATGTTAGCGCCAAAAGGCACTTACCCTGGATTTGAAGGAACAGCAAATTCACACTTACGCAATCCAACAGTTGAATTGCCTTTGCCTATTGAAAGCATCATCAATGTGGACGCAGTTTTGCTAACTCATACTCACCCAGACCACTGGGATGAAACAGCAGTAAATGTGATACCTAAAGATAAATTGATTTTTGTACAACACGAAGGTGATGAAGCTATTCTTCTATCACAAGGTTTTACCAACGTTAAAATTTTCTCTGAAGAGACTGAATATCACGGTATTTCGTTTACACGTACAGTCTGCCAGCATGGCCCAGAAGCTGCTTTCCAGCATGAACAAATGGCAGAAATTTTGGGTGAAGTGACGGGCGTTATCTTCTCTCATGCCGATGAAGAAAAATTGTACGTGGTTGGTGATACGATTTGGATCCCAAGTGTAGAAGAAACCATGAAAAAAGAACAACCTGGTGTCGTTATTCTCAATACTGGCTGGGCGCATGTACTGGGCTTTGGACCTATTATCATGGGTAAAGAAGATGTACTAAAAACACACCAAGTACTTCCTAAAGCAAAAATCGTTGCGACTCATATGGGCGCAGTTAACCATGTATTGGTAACGACTCAAGAAATGCGCGAATACGCAGTTGCAAATATGATTAGCGATTTTGTGTTTGTTCCAGAAGATGGTGAAACAGTAACACTTTAGTTTGATGTTAGGAGTATGCTGGTAATGACATCTGAGACAAATATTGAGCTAGTGAAGTCTTTCTACAGGGCTATAGAGGGCAATGATTATGATGCAGTAGCTTCAATGTGCCATGAGCAATTCACTTTCTACTCACAAGTAGATACACCATTAGATATCAACGGTTTCCTTACTCAGGAAAAGGGAAATATGGACGGTTTTCCTGGCTTTGTTTTCCGTATACATGACATCTTCGCTTATGATGATAAAGTAGCTTGTTATATGATATTTGAAGGCGTTCATTCGGCACCTATGCATAATTTGAAGCCAACAGGGAAGAAGGTTCGATTTTCATTGATGATGCAGCTAAAGATTAAAGACGGCAAAATCATCGAAAAACGAGCGCACTTCAATGAGGTTGATATTATGAAGCAACTACAGAGTTAGAGTTGATAACGGCACAGAGTGATTCATTGACATTGCTCTGTGCATTTTACTTTGGAAACGAACTATGTATCTCAATGAAAACCATAAAATTCCTTCCGTTGCTGTTGTTGTTTTCAATCGCTTTAGCCCGTTTCATATTTCTGTCCCTAGCATTGTGTTTGGAAGAGATACCCTTAATGAAGCTTTTTTCGAGCTTAAATTTGTCGCTGGAGAGGAAGGACCGATTTTATCTGATATCGGTATGGAAATTCATACCGAGGCGCAGCTTGATTTCCTAGAGTATTGCGACATCATCGTTGTACCTTATTGGAGAACAATTGACGAGCGCCCTAATGAAAAGTTGCTCAATGCTCTCTGTCGTGCTCATGCCCGAGGCGCATTGGTTGTCGGTTTATGTCTTGGTGGTTATGTTCTCGCTTATGCTGGCTTATTAGCGGGGAAACGAGCTGCGACACATTGGGAATTAGAACAGGATTTTAGTCAACGCTTTCCAGAAGTTTCGCTCGATACGAATGCCTTATATGTTGAAGATAGCGGGGTGATAACCTCAGCAGGTACTGCCGCAGGTATCGATTGCTGTCTGTATGTTTTCCGAAAATACTACAGCAGTACGATTGCGAACCGAGTAGCAAGAAGAATGGTTGTGCCTCCATACAGAGATGGTGGGCAAGCTCAGTTTATCGATCAACCTATACCTGTGACGACATCTGATTCACGTATCAATGCATTAATGGACAATATCAGGCGTGATATCAATCAAAAATATTCACTGGATGAGCTAGCAGATTCAGTGATGATGTCCCGCCGAACTTTTACGAGAAAATTTAATAGAGCTACAGGTATGTCATTTGGAGAATGGCTGACGGCTGAGCGACTAAACTTGGCTCAGGATCTACTTGAATCTACAGATTTGTCTATTGAACAGATTGTTGCAAAAACAGGGTTTAGCTCAGTTCTCATTTTCAGAGATAAATTTAAAGAGCGTTATGAGGTAACCCCTAACCGATGGAGGAAAACGTTCCACCAACAGCCTTAGACAAATATTCAGCGTTCCAACTAAGGTTTGTCATACATTTCCTCATGTCAATTCCGATTATTAGGGAGGTTAGCGTAGCTCATTAATGTCCAGAGGTGTGCTGAAACCGATCACAGTAAACACACCTTTGCCCCAAAACCATTTAGATCTTATGCCCATTACACCTTCTGAAAATTGTACATGCCCCAGTTTTTATAATGAGTCAGAAATAGAAGGACATTGAATGTGAAAGGCTGCTAGCTAGACACATATAGTCATCACGCTATCGAGTCGCGACGGCATTGTCCTGGTGTTACGCCAAATCTTTTCTTGAAAATCTTGCATAGATAGCTGATGTCCCGAACGCCCACTTCATCTCCAAGTTGGGCAAGGTCATGATTAGAATGCTTCAATCGCCAGTAAACATGTTGTAAACGTAACTCTTGCCAATAATGACGCGCTGAGATGCTGAGCTTTTGCTGAAATAAGCGGTCTAATTGTCGTCGACTAATCCCGATGAGCGTAGCAACCTGTTCTACGGTCATTGTCTGTTCCAAGTTTTCTTGCATCAAAGAAATCGCTCTATCCATATGACGATTCCTGTGTACTCCTTGCTCTGACGACTTTAGACGGTGTTGCATGCTACGATTTTCATCAACCAGCATATCCGCTAACCCTTTTTCTGCCTTTGTTTGACCGACATGCTTTTGCAAAATTGCCACCGCAAGGTCGATAGTGGCACTTCCGCCAGTGCAACTGATTAGCTCCTTATCAAAGTGATAAAGCTGCTCATCTCTTACAATTACTTTAGGGTAGGTTGCTTTGAACTCGCTATGGTGCCGCCAATGAACCACAATTTGATGACGGTTAAGTAGCCCTAACTCAGCTAGAGTAAAGCAAGCGTTATCAATGCTGACAATTGGTATTCCATTGGCGACAATATTTCGAACAAAAGAGCGATAATAAGCGGCTTGCTGCTGAGATTCAGTTGCAGTGCGGCTACCAAAGAAAACCACATAGTCAAAATTCGCAGGCTTAACGTCACTAAAATCGAGGTCAACTCTGATAGGGATTCCGCTACTAGAAATGATTAACCCTTTGCTGTGAGACACAACTTTCCATGAGCAATATCGTTGTTGACTGTGATCCGCTTCATCTGCGGAGAATCGGAGTTTATCTAAGAAGCCACCAAACGGAAGCATGTTAAAGTTATTTAGAGGTATCAATAAAAATCGGACACCATTATTTTCATTCATTTGTATTGAACCTTAAGTCTAAATATTCATGTTTTACGTCCAGAATATACCATAGATAAATTGAGAACTGAGAGATACTAATCTCCCTTAAGTTCTCAATTTGCTGGTTGGTTATGACGTTTGAAATTTGGTGTGTCTTTGCTTTGTCTGCGCTGGGTCTTGCTTGTGTCCCAGGTCCTAACTCGCTTTTAGCACTCAGCCACGGTGCACGATATGGCTATAAGAAGACAATTTGGACAATATGTGGTGGCGTGAGTGGCTTTCTCATCTTGATTACGGTAGCTATGCTAGGTTTAGGTACATTACTAGAAGCAAAACCTGAATTGATGATTGGTCTTCAATGGCTGGGAGCTTTATATCTTGCATGGTTAGGTTTCAAATTGTTTTTCGCATCTTCAATCAGCATTGAGCAAACAACAACTGTAGTGTCTGTTCTGCCGAAAGAGCTATTTAAACAAGGTTATTTCGCTGCTTTGTCTAACCCGAAAGTCTTACTATTTTTCACTGCTTTTTTAGCTCAGTTTATCAACCCCGACGAGGCGTTCATCCCCCAATTTTTGGTGATAACATTCAGCTTTCTTTGTATTGAATTCGCCGTAGAGTATATCGTGGCCAGATTGGCTGATAAGGTTAAAACAGTGCTTTTAGCCAATGGGCGAATTTTCAATCAATGTTGTGGTACAGTTTTTTTGCTGTTAGCTGCGGTAGCTGTTGTAAAAAGCCTAGTCTAACTGAATAACTAAGCTGTTCTTTGGGACCTTAATATTGGGGGGAATGCGCTTACTTAAATCGTAACACCTTTGCCTGCTTCTCTTTCTGTCTGACTATACTTCCCACTAACAGGTATATTAGGCAATGACCATATCGGGCTGTGGCAGCAGTACTTTGCCCAAATTCATATTATCCGAAGTTGATGACTTCGAGCATTAGCTCTAACACATTTATGTCCAGAATCTTCTTACGACTCCGGGATTTCTAGTTCTATTCGGGACAAAAGCGCCTTAGTATAATTGACCTAAAACGTTTGTGCCCAAACCTGTTTAGCTTCGCCTTTGGAGTATATTTCAGTGTCACTCTGAACTAGACCTATTTTTATAATAACTGACAACGTACTTAGTTTTATTGAGGTTGTTATGCTGATATTGACTATTATTCAATTTAGCAATGAGGTAATGATAGGAAACTGTTAGGTTGAGTCTAAATTAAAACCCACCGAAATGGTGGGCTTATAGAAATTCGAGCTTAATCAATACACTGGTAGTTAATTAAAGTAAGCTTCTCAGAACAGTACATTTTGCCTGCCCATGCATCGTATTGTTGCATGTTACATTGAGTTCGAGTCATATCGCCAAAGCGTTTCGCTTCAGAATAGTTCCAAGCTTTACATTTTTGAGATGCGATACTGTCAACAAGGTTCCAATCAACATTAGGTACATAAATTGTGTATGCATCATCTTTAGTCATGTAGCCCATTGTTACAGAACCATCTGCTTTAGAACCATCAATAGTAGTTGGAGCAACATCTACTGTTTTAGTTGATACACAGCCCGTCACACTGGCTGCAATTGCCACGATAGTAAGTAGTTTTCTCATAGTATGAACCTGATTTGATGTTTCCTTTATGTTATGACAATTAACTCATAATATTGGTGATATGAGTCAAGTGTTAAGTATTTCTTTTAAGCTATTCCTGTTCTTCTCAATTCAGACTGGACACCTAGTTAAACGATTTTTCCATACCTGAAATAATACATGAAGTGCTAATGTTCGATTTTATTAAACTCATGCGCCATTAGATGTCTCACACCGCTTAGCTTTAGGACAAACTTACTTCTATATGTTCAGGTCAAGGCCAGTGCTGCCAATTAAGCATTGCTATACTTCTTGTTTGGGGGGACCAACTAAAAAAGGCGATCACGAGGAAGCCAGTATTGTGAAGATTGAAATAGCAGAATCTCTTTTGCGCTCATGGCTACGACATGTCCGTGGTTGTGAGTTTGCTGAGTTAAACTGGAAAGCATCGCCTGAATGGTTGCCTAAGTCTGATGAGATAACGGAACTTTTCGATACAGCTCATGAACTTTGGCCGGAAGCTTTTGGCAAAAATAGCTACGAGCAACTATTGCGTCAAGCAGAGGTTGATGTACTAGGACTTTCATTCTACGACAACCGACTATATTTCATAGATGTAGCTTTTCACCTTGGTGGGTTGAATTATGGTGATAAATTAACAACGGCAATGAGGGTCTATAAAAAGTTAGTTAGATCAGCACTAATTGCGAAGCGCTATTTCCCCGATCAAACATCTTCTATTTATTTTGTCTCACCATTCACTAACGCGAATGTTTGTTCTGAACTTGATGTCGTGAAGGATAGACTCCAAGAAATATCGGCGAATGATGAAAAGATAAACTTTGATTTTGTTCTCACAAGATCCGAATTCAAATCAGAAGTGATGGAGCCACTACTGTCATTGGGAAATGGTGTGGCAGATACATCTGAACTGTTTTTACGCAGTTGGCAATTGATAGAACCTTTCTTCAATATCCAACTACAAGGAAATGATTCAGAAGTATTAACTCCTAAGAAAGACACTTCGCGTACCCCTATGCCCACGTCAGAAGTTAATAGAACAAACCTATTAATATCGGCGCTTTATTTGGCAAAATTTGGCCATCTCAATCGATTGGGTTTTGGGAACCAGACAAGAACGATTAAAAGCTTGGCGGATATAATAGGGTGTTCAGCAAACTCGTTAAAAGGCTTTAGAGATAGATATGACCGATATGTTGAGAGTCCTCGTGTGGGTTATGATTTGCCACTATCTGATGAGTTGTCGGTGGCTTTAGATAAGTATGACGATTTTTCAGAACTAGAATTACGGGCTAAGCTACCAACCTAAAGTTATTCGTGTTCATTCTTCATTGTGTCCTTCCGGTCGCAGTGCTTTTGTTGACTTATTCAGTCACCTTGGTGTTTGCCTTTATTTACATTAAGCAAAACCTCGGTAATCTCAATTGTTTTCAAAGGGCCATCGACCGTGAATATTATCCTAGTTCTATCTATATCATGAGGTTCCACTCTATTAAAGAGCTGCACTCTTCCATCAGTAAGGATTACTTTGAATGTGACAAAATCTCTGCTCTCACTAAGTATCATTTTAAAGCGGTTGTCTCTCAAACGCTCGAAATGAATTGAAGCTGGCTTAGAATGTACATATAGCGGCTCAAGAGGGGGATATTTTACTGTACAGAAGCCAAATGCTCGGTCAACCCCATCCAATGGGGCTGCCCCGTCATCAATATACTGTGCTGCTTTCACGTCAAAGCACTCATCAAAGTTACTGAAGCTTGGTGGGTTGTCGCAACCGGACTGTAGGAGTAGAACCAATGGGATAACAATCTGCTTATACATAGCCATGTCTCCGTTGGTTAGTTACCCAAATATTATAGGAGGCTGATCTACGCCATTAAAGCAAAACAGAGTCTTTACCATACTTAAATTAGTCTAGCTGTTGCTTATATTGGATTTCAAGAAACACATTTATGTCCAGAGACGTATCGCGACGCCTAGCTTGGGGACAAAAGCAACTTAGTGCTACTACTCTAAAGTGTTTCTGCCCCATTCGGTGTTACGACTAGTTGATATATTATTCACCTAGCGGTGATTTGACATACTTTTGGTCATACTAGAAGTGGCTACTATATTGGTGGCTATTCAGTACTTGTTTAGAGCCCACCTCAATACAAGAACAGGAATAAGCACTTTTATCAGTAGATGATAAAATTCTGGGAACATGGATATGGAAACGAATATGGAAACAATGAGAATTGATAATAAAAGTAAAAGAACACGAAGATAGGCAATGTCCCGTTTGCTAAAGGGGTGATCCCCGGGGACAGCTTCAGACTTATTGGTATATCTCAATACAGATTTAATCTTGAGACTCCCCTGCGAGCCACCTATAGGACGATACTCAATACCAACATACATGCTCCCCTCATTGCCAGAGCTAGAATTATCAACATAATCAATCAGACCTTCATTCAACTCATATGAGTTTGAAAATGGATACTTAAGCTCAATGGATATACATCTTCCTCCCAATGCTCCAATAGCATTGAAGCCAACGATTTGATTACCTTCCTCAATTTCTCGATGAAGTACATCCCAAATCTTAGGGTGCATTTGGGACATAGCCAAGAATTGAAAACAAACTGGGCAAATTCCACCTTTTGAAGCCAGTATATTTGGACTGACAAACTTCCTACACTTGTTACAAGTAAATATCCCCATTTGAGAATACCTAAGTTCATGAATATAGTACCTACATCTATTTTAGCTCTACTAATGGGAATGTAACGGTCAACTAGATTTTACTACTTAATTGGAGGTTACCCGTACCTAGACTAATCAGTTAGTCGCCAATTTAGTCAAGTTACTAAAACACATTTGTCCAAAAATGAGTCACGATAGTCTGTACAAGTTAGTCGCGACTCATCACAATATATGTAAGATTAGTATGAGTCAGTAAGGCTCAACATCTCGCCCCAGGCCAGTCCGGGGCGACGCAATTAGAGATTTGATAGTGCTTTACTCAATGTGTCATTGCTGGCAATTATGTTGTTTGCACTTTTAATGGACTCAAGTTGTTGTGGGTTGTTTAGGTCAATCTTGCTGAGCGCACTCGTCAGTATACCCACTCTCGATGCCGCCTCCGTGTCAGTGAGGCTATGCTGTTGCTTTACCCCATAACTCATCGATATTGCCAGTGCTTTGGCGGTTATAAGCTTACTAGATTGCTCTTGTGCTTTTGTTTCTTCGGCGGCATCTTGAGCAGTCTTAGCACTTTCGTAGGAAGCTATCGCTTGGCTTATATCGTCTATGCCTTTTGACACCTCGTTTTTCGTTTCCTTGTATTCAATTTTGGTAATGGTTCCATGCTCGGAGGACAAGATGTTGAGTTCATTATCCTTGCCTATTCTTGTGCTATAACCAATGAATGAAATATGACCAAGTTCTGGTAGCGATATCATTTCAGATCTCGTCACCTTGCCGTCGCTAGATGTTACAGTTAATAGTCCCGCGCCTGGCATAGCGATAGGTACGCCTTGCGGCATGCTATTTGAGGTCTTTGTGATACTCTTAAGCTGTGCATTATAAGGATAATCTCCGTCTTGGTTCGGCGTCCCTCCTAAAGCCAACAGTTCCACTGTGAAAGCAGCGTCTTTCCGATTAGGCAGGTTTATCCCTTTTATGGCGCTAATATCACCTTCAAACCATTGCTGGAACTGTGAGCTATCCATTGGAGTGAAGTCATGTTTTGCCCCTGCAATCTCCTTGAACTGCAAAATCGTTGTGTCGGTTAGCACTGGCGCCTTGCTGCTATCAGAGTGTTTACACTTGACCTCTGGTGATTTTGAGGGGACGTAACCTTCTGCCTTAGGTATCTCGATTAGGGGGATGCCTTGGGATGCGAGTGCAATGTTGATCGCACCTTTTATTGTGGACGCTGCGATATCAACAGTCTTGTCTTCTCCTTTTACAGAAAAGCTCTTAGTGAGTCCGTTATTATGGTATTCAGCGGTAACAGCCATCATGTTGTTAAACTTTGAGGCTTCTTTGGGGTCAATGTGTACATACTGAGCGGGGAAAAATAATGGAACAACGTCAATCTCCGAGTCAAAGGTTATTTGAGGAGTTTGGTTTGGGGCTTCTTGCTTGCACCCTGTTAGCGTGTACGTTTGTGTCACCTGCAACAGTGAACCTGGTAACGGGATTGGAGTACCAGATGGAATGGCGTCAGTATCAGTTGAAGTGGTCTTTAGAGTGGCACTGCAACCCATCAATTGTGCCACTAGGGTTGTGTAAACCAAGTATTTCATGATCAGCCACCTATGTAGATTTGATGTCTCAAAATTGTAGATCTTGTGAATATCCATAGAGTGCATATGCATCACAGATTGTAGAAAATGGAAGCAACTCCAAGTTTATGCTGCTCCGTCCTGGTAAAAGTATCAATTAACGTCACAGAGTTTCTGAGCATACAAAGGTAAGTAAAGAAAGACTGATGACTAAGCCGTGAACATACTATTCGAGTACTCTGGTGCAGAGGTGTCCAACATAGTTTTTCATGCTTGCTTCTTCTCTGGATTGATCACGATGTTTGCATACAGGGAAAGGCGGACTTCGTTGTGCAACGACAAAGTAAGTTAGGTATTGATAGTGTACGATGGGACAATCAAATCATCATAGTCATCACTCAACAAAGTATCGTTTCTGTATCGCTAAGTGGTTTGATGAAAAGGATACTGTTCTCACTCCTCTGGCAAGTTTTTCGGGATGTAGTTCTTTCAGACGTAGTGAAGAGCTTTCAAACACATCCATGTCCAAAAGCTTGCTGGCGTAGTTCAAAGCAGACACTTGCTTTGGGTTACTCGACTCCAAGTAACTTTATTGCTATGTTTCGCAAAATATATGGAGAATCTCCTGCGCGTTATTTTTCCAGATGCCGTGCAGAGTAATGTATTGATCGGCTGGGGTAAAAATGAAAACCAAAATAATAATGTCGTTTCTACTCGCTTCATTGTGTGTCAGTGTCAGCGCCAGTACGAATGAGCCGAAATACCATTCTGCGCTAACAGTCAAAACGGTATTCAGTGAAGACAGAGACAAGCCTGTAGAAGTCTACTACTGGTATCCCACAACGAACGGAAAAACCAACTTCACGTTTGGTAGGGGTAACATTTTTAAATCAGTCGAAACGCAGTTAGATGCCCCTTTAGCAAGTGGAAAATTTCCCGTTGTGCTTTTGTCGCAGGGCGGAACACGGTCAGCATTTTCCCATAGTGTTTGGATAGCTTCAGGTCTAGCGAAACAAGGTTATGTCGTTGTTGCACCAAAGCCTCCTGCACCAAACGAAATCAATGCAGAAATGGCTGTTGATGAAATCACATTCAGAACCAGTGATTTGGTGCTCGGGCTGAACGAGTTAAGTTCGGTCGGGATACTGTCCGGAGGCGTAGATACAGATGCAGTGCAGGGTGTCGGCTTTTTTCTGGGCGGGACATCTATGCTGATGCTCTCCGGAGCGCAAATAAGCCCGGAAAAATACCGAACATCATGTCATGACGCCACCAATATAGACTGTCATTGGTTACGTGAAAATGACGTTGATATTACCAACACCCCGGATCAAAAATTCCCCCGATTTCAGTCTGAAAGCAAACTGAAATCGCTCGTCGTTATCAACCCTGAGCTAACGAAAACTTTTGTCCCTGAAACTCTGGCCTTGATGAACAATGCTATCACCGTGGTGACGCTTTCTGATCGGCTACATCCCGCACTGACACCAGCCGAATCACTTGTTGCTCTTCCCAATGTGACATTTCAAGAGATCCCCAGTGCGAGTCAGTTTAGTGCGTTCGCAGAATGTACTGAGCGTGGCATTAAAATTCTCGCATCAGAAGGGGAGGAAGCACTTTGCCAGGAGCGTGACGAGGTTTCCAGAAAGGATAATCACCAACAAATTTTGGATGTAATTCTGGCTAGGTTAACAAAGTCATAAGAGTGCAACAATGTAGAGCTTTCTTACACATTGTGTGCTTGGACCAGCAAAGCGAGGAGTAAGTTTTTCAGGCTTGTCCCCACACCATATTACAAGACCTACTAATGACGGTATTATTTGCCCTAATGGAGTACTTGTACCAGCATTTTAAAACTTAGAAGAACACACAAAATACCAACGATTTTCTTAAGAACTTTATTTGGGAAATACTCTGCGCAACGCACGCCGAGGCTAGTAGTTAAGTAGCTACTAATGGAGAAGCTGATCATTGCAGGAAGATATATGTATCCTAATACTAAGTTGTTCCAATCTGTATTTTCCCATCCGTTTAACATGTAACCGAGGCTTCCTGATAGCGCGATAGGGAAACCTATCGCAGCAGAGGTGCCAATAGCACGTTTTACCTCAAAATTTTGCTGGACAAGATAGGGGATGATCAAGCCCGCACCGCTTATAGAGACAAGTGCTGATACAGAGCCAATCACCGAGCCTACAGTGATATTACCGATAGCCCCATGTGGGTTCGGGTTGTATTCATTCTCAGGGTTGCGAAACATCTTATAAGCTACATACAGCATGAATACGCTGAAAAAACCTGCCAGATAGACCCCCTGTAGATACGATGCTACGAATGTGGCGCAAAATGTTCCGACTAGAACTCCGCTCAACATTTTTACTACCATTGTCGAGTCTACATTCTCTTTTTTGTAGTGAGCGCGCATGCTGCCCAATGTTGTAATAATCATCGAAGCCATTGATGTCCCTAACGCAAGATGGACTACTTCCGTATCAGCTATTCCCTGTAGTGAAAACAGAAACGCAAAAATCGGGACGGCCATTCCACCACCACCCACACCAACGAGTCCAGCGAGAAAGCCGATGCCCAAGCCTGCTGTAATGTAATAGATAATAAAGATAGGTTCGTTCATGATGGTTCTGCCTTCGATAAAATGGTCGTTGCTAAAATGTTACTCGAACGCTAACTTGCTATGGTAACGTTAAGAGGACAGAAAATAATGAATAATGGCCAAAATGGAATTGAGTAAATAAAGTGACAAACTCTGACTACAGCGAATGGAAAAATGGCGCCGCGTTGATCGCTAAGGAGTGGCAGCATGAAAGGAGCGACTTCAACCATTTGGATCAACGGCCACATAATTGGCACAGCCATCATCGAGGCCAGTTACTGTGTATAGATGAAGGGCTAATACAGGTAAAAACCGATGAAGGAGCGTGGATACTACCACCTCACCGAGCTGGTTGGATCCCCCCGGGTGCGATGCACAGTGTTTATTTTTGTGGTTCTCTGAAAGGTCGTTCATTACTGTTTACTCCAGAGAGTTGTGAGCGGTTTCCAATGAGACCTTGTGTGATCCAAATGAGCGATGTCTTGAAAGCCCTATCGGTTAGGGCATCGATATGGAGCAAAACAGACGAGCTATCCATACAGTCTTTACGTATTCTTGCCGTAATATCCGATGAAATCGTCAATAGCCCTCATGAGTCACTCCATATCCCCCTGCCCAGAGATCCGAGACTGCAAAAAGTTACTCAAGCAATTTTAATAGACCCAAACAGCAAACATTCTGTGGAGCATTGGGCAAAGATCGGGGCTGTCTCATCTCGGACATTAAGACGATTGATTCGAAGTGAGTTAAACATGAGTTTTAGTGAATGGCGGCAACAAGCACTGCTAATACATTCGTTAGAAATGATGGCTCGCGGAGAATCCGTAGGAGCGGTTGCACATGCTTTGGGTTATTCGACGCCCAGTAACTTTATCGCGATGTTTCGTCGGGTCTATGGCGATTCACCCACGCGTTACTTTTCGAGTCGTGGCATATAGTTGCCAAGAGCTTACCTAAATTAGGTTCGTTTTTATGTACTGAGGTTTTGCATACATTTACTCACCCAACATAAATACGTGCTTCTCTCACCAGTCTTCTGTTTGGCTCATTATCGCTAACATCCAGACGCGAAATAGCATAAGATACACGGCCTTTACTAGCACTGAGCCACTCATCGTAATGACAGATAAAACACAGCAAGCGACATTTGCCGATCTTGGTCTGATTCCAACCTTAGTCGAGCGACTAGAAGCGTTAGAATACAGCCAACCGACGCCCATTCAATCTCATACCATTCCTTATATCCTTGAAGGGAAAGACATTGTTGGCGGTGCCAATACGGGCTCTGGTAAAACCGCTGCTTTTTCGCTGCCAATTCTGCAAAAAATTGTTCAGCAAGACGAATCAAATAATCGCCGTGGTAACTTCGTTTCTCACCTGATTTTAGTTCCAACTCGTGAGCTGGCATCACAGGTGGCATACAACGTCAAATCTTACTCATACCATCTTAGAGATAAGATCAAAACGGTTGCCGTATTTGGTGGTGTATCGGTGAACCCACAAATGCTAGCGCTTCGCGGTGGCTGTGACATTATCGTAGCTACGCCGGGTCGATTACTTGATCTGGTATCCAGTAACGCGATTAAGTTAGACCAAGTCAAAACGCTCGTGCTCGATGAAGCTGACCGTATGTTGAGCCTCGGATTTACCGAAGAACTCAATAAGATTCTTGCGTTACTGCCAGAGAAGAAACAGACGCTGCTATTTTCTGCTACTTTCCCTGATAAAGTCACGACGCTTGCTCAGCACTTGCTCCACGACCCTGTTGAAGTTCAGTTGCAAAGCGCAGAAGCCAGCACTTTGGTGCAACGCGTGTTTAGTGTAAATAAAGGTGAGAAAACGGCGGTACTTGCGCACTTAATCAAACAGCATCAGTGGCGACAGACTTTGATTTTTGTGAATGCTAAGAATGCCTGTAACCATTTAGCTCAAAAACTGTCAAAACGCGGTATTACAGCTGAAGTTTTCCATGGTGATAAAGGGCAGGGCGCTCGTACTCGTGTACTTGACGGTTTTAAGTCTGGCGAGATTCAAGTTCTTATTGCCACCGATATCGCAGCACGTGGCCTTGATATTGAAAAGCTGCCAGTGGTGATTAACTTCGATCTCCCGCGTAGTCCTGCTGACTATATGCATCGAATAGGGCGTAGTGGTCGTGCTGGTGAAGTGGGTCTAGGGTTATCTCTTATCGATTACGATGACTACCACCATTTCAAAGTGATAGAAAAGAAAAATAAGTTCCAACTTGAACGCGAGCAGGTAGTAGGTTTTGAAGTGGAAGACGATCAGAGTGAAGCCTACTTTTTACCAATGAAGCCGCGAGCAAAGCCGGCAGGTACGGGTAAAAAGAAGAAAAAGCGTAGTCAATAGAATACGTAAACAACCTGTGAGTTTACTTACGGGAGGCGCTGGAGAAGGGGGCGCACTAGCTTGAGTATTCGCTTCTAGCCATTTCTTTAAAGAACAATAGAGCCTTGCTGGAGCTACCAGTAGGGCTCTATTGCTTTTCAAGGTTATGTACTATCGACGCGTCGGACGTCCACGAGGTGAGCGTTTTTTAAATGCGGATGCAGCTTTAGCTTGTGACTTGAGGATAGAGTCAACGGTTAGCGGCATTGGCTCTTTAGGTTCAAGACCATGAGGGAACGTACGAGCTCTCGGTGGTAAATCATATTCTTCTTCACTTGCGCGTGGCATGCGCTTAAAGCGATAAAGGTAAAAGTTTTCTAATTTTTCTCTCGCCCATTCGGTCTTCTTTAAATACTTCACACTACTTGCAATCGAAGGCTTAGTGTTAAAGCAATTAAAGCGCATTGCTGTATCTAGAATGTCCCAGCCATAAAAATCCACCAACTCTTGCAACATAGTTTCTAGCTTTAACCCGTGCAGTGGGTTGTTCCGTTGCAGTTCGATTCTTTCTTCGTCAGTCATCATTTTAGGGGCCTTACTCATCAAAGGGTGGAGTTTAGCAAAGTATACATTACAGAGATATCTATAGTTAGGCAGCGTGGTTTGGGTTGCAACTCGATTTGATGTTGTTAGTGCGTACTTGCATGAGCAAAATTAACCAAGTACCTGTGTGAATACGGATATGTTTTTTCTACCTTGAAAAGCACAGGTGGAGTTGCGGCTGTTCCTCTTGTTGAATTGCTGTTCAAAAACTCTCACTAAAGATCAGCGTACTCTAATGCAATGTTAAATCTTTGTGTAATAAGTGAGATTTTTGTTGTCCTTTTACTAATGTCTAATATTCCTACCGATAGCAACACATGCTTAATAGGTTCAAATCAAAAATTAGCCATACCGCTTTCTTGGTGTGGTCTCGATGTTTGATGTGGGTGTTGTCTCGTATTGGTCTGTATACCAAGCGAAACTCTAGTTGGCATAGTTCAACGTTGAAATATAACAAAGGATAGCTCAATGTCTGACTCAAGTAAGACCTTTTACAGGGATGTGCGCAAAAAACCGCATGAATTTGAAAGTCGTGAAGACTTTCTAAACCATGATTTAACCATCATGAGCTTTCGTCGCTGGGGTATTCATTTGCCATCACGTGATTACAGTATTGAAATCGAAGACTGGGTGCCTGCATTAGCCGCAACCATTGGTAAAGTGGTGATGGTCACCGCCATGGTTGCTGCCTTTGCTGCTCAGTTCGGTTTATCTCCGGAGTTCGTTGCAGAAAACGTGCGTTACGAATTGCTTATCGCGGGTGCTTTGTTCGTTATTTTGTTTTCTGCCATCCTAAACCCGAACGCAAACTTAGCCGGTACCCACGGCCCAATGATACCGCTGATTCCCATGATTGCTGCCGCAGGAGGGCATCCTCTGGCGCTTGGCTTGATGGTATGTGCTTTTGGCTTAATTCTCGCTTTGACTAAAGGCGGTTCTAAACTCATGACCTTGACTGGCATTGGGGTTCGAGGAGGGTTATTGATCTACCTAGGCGCTGTTGGGTTGCTCGGACAGATTAATAAGACTGAGGCGTGGGCTGCAAGTACAGACCAAGGTTACATTTCGTTTGTGGTCATAGGCCTAACCGTTATGGTTTATGCCTACCTAGCTAAGATCAACAAGCGTTGGTTGGCAATCCCACTGTGCTCTGCACTCGCGGGTATTGTTGCTTATTTGATGGGCGCTGAGTTTGCTTTTACCACAGAGCCGGGCCTGCCTAACTTCAGTCCATTCTACTGGTGGGGTGAAGATACAGGCTGGCAACTAGGTTGGCCAACCTTAGAGCACTTTATTGCCGTGACTCCATTTGCGCTACTGGCAGTCGCTATGTGGTCCCCTGATTATCTCGGCCATCGTGTGTTCCAAGAACTTAACTACCCAAAAGAAGCGAAAGGCGTACTCATGGATGTCGACGACACGATGGTCGGAGCGTCTGTTCGTCAGGGGGTTGGCTCACTCTTAGGGGGCGGTAACTTAGCTTCTTCTTGGGGGACGTACATGATTCCAGCCGCAATTGCTAAACGTCCTATTCCAGGTGGCGCACTGTTAACGGGGTTCATGTGTATTGCCGCGGCGGTAATTGGTTACCCTATGGATCTAGCGATGTGGGAGCCTGTTCTGCGTGTTGCTTTGATTGTCGGTGTATTCTTACCACTTTTAGAAGCGGGTATGCAGATGATCCACAAGCATAAAGATTCACTCAGTGCAGGTATCTGTATTTTTGCCTGTGCATTCGTTAATCCAGTCTTTGGCTGGGCAATCACTATGCTGCTGGATAACCTTGGACTTATCGGCGACCATGAGCGTGCCAACGAACTCTCGAGAAAAGATAAATACCTGATTCCTGGCACTGCATTTATCGTCTGTGCAGGCTCCCTTGCTGTCGTTGGTCAGCTTCCGGGCATTCCTGCTCTGATCGGTTAATCGAATTACGCTCTAAAGGCATAGTTGGAGTAGTGAGTGAAAGGGCTTTCTCAAGCTATGCCTATTTCTCAAAAGTAAAAGATTTGGACTGTGTAGTTAAGCCTTTAAAGAGCATGTAGGGGAAATAAGGCGCAAACAAAAAGCTACCTAGCAATAGGTAGCTTTTTGTATAGACAGTTAGCCTACCAAACGGGGACTAAACAATTGATTCAATGCCGTATTTTGCGCCGTAGTGTTCAACGACAAAATCAATGTCTTTGTCACCGCGACCGGATAAGTTGATCAGAATTGAGCCAGTTTCTCCTTGCTTCGCGAGTTTAATCGCGTAAGCGACAGCGTGTGAAGATTCAATCGCTGGAATAATCCCCTCTTCGCGAGACAGTTCAAAGAAGGCATCAATCGCTTCGTCATCGGTGATTGAGCCGTAATTGACACGGCCAATGTCTTTTAAGTAACTATGCTGAGGCCCAACCGATGGGTAATCTAAGCCACTTGCTACAGAGTACACTTCTTGAGGTTCGCCTTGCTCATCTTTGAGCATGTAAGACTTAAATCCGTGCATAATACCTGGCTCACCAAGTGTGAGTGTTGCAGCATGCTCGCCAACCTTTTGCAAAGAGCGGCCCGCGGGCTCGACGCCGTGAATAGCGACTTGTTCATCGTCTAAGAAAGCAGTAAATAGCCCCATCGCATTAGATCCTCCCCCAACACATGCAACGAGATTATTGGGTAGCTTACCAGTCATTTCTTTGAATTGAACTCGTGCTTCGTTACCGATAATTGATTGGAAATCTCGTACCATTTTAGGGAATGGGTGAGGGCCAACGACAGAGCCTATCGCATAAAGTTGTGTGTCAGGATCTTTTAGGTAGGCTTCGAAGGCAGAATCAACCGCTTCTTTGAGAGTCTTGCGCCCGTGAGTAGCAGGGATGACATTGGCACCAAGGATTCTCATACGGACGACATTCGGGTGCTCTTTGGCAATATCAACTTCACCCATGTAAATATCGCACTTTAAGCCGACCAGTGCGGCGGCTGTCGCAAGCGCGACACCGTGTTGCCCTGCGCCAGTTTCAGCAATCAGTTTCTTCTTACCCATCTTTTTAGCGAGGATGGCTTCTCCTAAGCAGTGGTTAATTTTATGTGCGCCTGTATGGTTTAAGTCTTCGCGCTTTAGGTAGATGTCTGCTCCGTATTTCTTAGACAAGTTTTCTGCATGGAAGATTGGGCTAGGTCGTCCAACAAAGTGCTTATACAGGCGAGCAAGTTCCGCTTTAAATTCAGGATCTTTGCTGCATTCCTCATAAGCTGCGTTGATGTCACGCATGATTTGTTCAAGCTCCGGCGGCACGAAGCTACCACCGTATTCACCAAAGTATCCTTCTTCATTGGGCATGGTGAGATCAAACGAGTTTTTCATTATTTACATCCTAGTTAACGAAAGTATTGATACTTTTATACCCAAAATTTGGAAGAGGTTGTGTGATCAGTTGCTTAAATCAGAATTCGCGATCTAGTGAACTAGTTAAAAAGTACAATTTGTGTAGTTGTTAACGGGTTGGATACAACATAAGGTGGGGTTTAAGAGGCGCAAAAAAGCCCCGAGAGATCCTAGGCTGTCATAAGAACCTCTCGAGGCAAACAGAGTGCTGGAAATACACTCTGCGATGGTGTCTGGAAACAAAAGTTAGATTCGTCTCCTTTGCCAGATATTAGGGTTTTAGAATGAGCTGATGTCAGCGAAATGTCACAAGTTAATCGCGGTATCTAAAGCTTATTTTTTATTTTTGAACAATGGGTTAGAAAATAGACTACGACAGACTAACCTACCGTGTGTTCTGCATCTTTTAAATTGAACATGATCTTTCTTTGTTTCGAATCGACGTCTTTAACCAACACGTGCACTTTAGTCCCTAAAGTAAACGTGGTGCTCTGGCTGGAAATTTTTTGTTTGACTGCATCAAATTCGAACTCACCATTTTGGAAGCTTGATAAAGGAATGAGACCTTCGATTCGGTTTTCCTCTAACTCAACAAATACTCCGAAGTGTGTGACTCCAGACACCGTCCCCATGAAGTGTTGCCCGATAAATGGCTTCATGTAATGACATTTCAGTGCAGACTCAACCTCTCGGCTCACTTCATCTGCCTGACGAGATTGATGCGAACAGTGCACGCTCAGTTGCTCGATTACTTTTGTATCGTAAGGGTAGTTGTTCGCAGCACCTGTCAATTGACGAATAGGTTTTAGTTTCATGAGCAGACTGCGTAGCTTGCCTGTTTTTTGCTCTCGAAGTTTAGCGCGAATGGCGCGGTGAACGAGTAAGTCTGGGTAACGACGAATTGGCGAAGTAAAGTGTGCGTATGCGTCATAGGCTAAACCGAAGTGACCCATATTCTTCGGCGAATACTCGGCTTGACTCTGAGAACGTAGCAGTAGGGTACGAATCACATCACACTCATCTAAATCTCGTACTTGTTCCAGTAATGCGTTGTAGTCATGAGAAGTTGGTTTATCACCACCCGCAAGCGTTAGCCCTTTGTCTGCAAGCATCATTCTTAATGAAGACAGTTTTTTCATCTGAGGACCAGAGTGCACGCGGTATAAGCTCGGTATTTTTTGGTGCTGCAAAAATTGAGCGGTGGCAACGTTGGCACACAGCATGAATTCTTCGATCATTCGGTGGGCATCATTTCGAACTACCGGAACGATGGACGCGATTTTCTTTTTATTGTTTAACGTGAATGAAAGCTCTTGCGTGTCAAAATCAATGGCACCACGGACTTGACGTTGACCAGATAGGTTCAAATACAAGCGATGGAGATTCACCAGATGCTGTTTAATGTTTTGCTTTGGGTTCTTACCTTGGTATTTTTTTGCTTCCGTTGATTGGGAAACAATGCGGTAAGCTTCGTTATAAGTTAAACGAGCATGCGAGTGAATGATCCCTTCAGAAAACTCTGAATCTAGCATGTTACCTTCGTCGTCAAAGGTCATCTCACATACCATAACCAATCGGTCTTCATTCGGGTTAAGCGAGCACAAACCGTTAGATAATGTTTCTGGTAGCATTGGTACAACGTATCCGGGGAAGTAAACGGACGTTGCACGAGATTGCGCCTCAAGATCTAAATGGTCGTTTGGCTGAACGTAGTGAGATACGTCTGCAATCGCAACGAATAACTTCCAATGCCCATTGTCCATTTGGTATGCGTAAACGGCATCATCAAAGTCTTTCGCGTCGTCCCCATCGATAGTGACGAACGGTAAATCTCGATAATCCACTCGGGACGTTTTGTCTTTTTCTTCTACGTGATTGCCAAATGCGGAGGCGGCGTGAAGAACTTCATCATCCCAATGATCATTGATGCCATGTCGACGTAACGCCAATTTAACTTCGATCCCTGCTTCTCCCGGACGCCCTAATACTTCTGCCACTTCAACCGTTGTTGATTGTCTGTGATCTGGATAGGCCGTGACTTTACAATGAACGAGTTTACCGGCATTTTTGGCGATAAGATCATTTGGTGTGACATGAATGGTTTGAGTCAGTTTCGTGCTTTCTGGCACTAGATAGAAGTTCGAACCTTTTCTCTTTAACAAGCCTACGATGTGGGTTGTTTTTCGTTCCACTATTTTGATGAAACGATGATTTGAGCGTCCTTGATGCTGAGCATTGCCTTTCAGAACCAGTACGATATCGCCATCAAACACATGAGTAAGTTGGTGTTTAGGTAAGAAAAGGTCTTTTTCATTACTGTCGTAAGTGACAAAACCAAAGCCGTCTGCGTGAATGCTGACCTTTCCAGAAACCAAAGCGGTTTGATCGACTTTTTTATAACCACGGCGATGCGTGAAAATCAACTGGCCATCGCGCTCCATAGCGCGTAAACGTTTTTTTAAAGCGTCTTTTTGTGGTTTCTCATCTAAGCCAGTAGAGCGAGAAATTTGCTCGTGACTTAAGTGATTTTTAACTTTATCGAATAGGCTAAGGATAACGTCTCGGCTAGGGATAATGTGCTCGTAATTATTAGAATTTATTGATTGTGCGGATATATTTAATTTCATTTTTTTCTCTTATATTCGCCAATCGCTTTTATTTTATAAACTTTATTTATATGAGCAAAGCATGAGGCGAAGTGATTCAGATATGAATCAGATTAATTTAATTCCAAACTGGAATTGCAAGATAGGTAGTGTGATTACCTAAAGATGTATACCAAAGTGACTTTATTGAAAGTGATTAATGACGGTATGGGAGAGGTAAGTGATTTGGGTATATAAACTTAGATAGAGAATAGTAAGGGCGGTAATAAGTGGAAGGGGATGGTGGCACCAACAACGTTGATGCCACACAAAGAATTACAGTGCAGTTACTTCAGCAGCTTGTAAACCTTTATTACCTTGTTCAACAACGAACGATACTTTTTGGCCTTCAGTAAGAGTTTTGAAGCCTTCAGAAACAATAGAACGGAAGTGAACGAATACGTCATCACCGCCATTGTCTTGAGAAATAAAACCAAAACCTTTAGTTTCGTTGAACCATTTTACTGAACCAGTTAATTTATTAGACATAGATACCTCTATATTTGATTGTTTTAAATATTGAATTTTTAGCTAATATCAAGTGCTACTATATGATTTTAGAGATAACTATTTTGTCGCAGGAACGTAAACGAGGAATTCGATGTGGAACTGAGAGAAACTTTGATCTTTAATTACATTAATAGCTCTTTCCGTAAGAGCTGATGTGCAGTATACCGACAAAATTAATAAAGGCTAGCCTTTTCTTTTTTTATTTTTTAAGTACACCAAGCGCATTGCATTCAAAGCATACGCTTGGTGTATAAGACGGCATGGTGTTATAGATGGTGCGGAGCGCTTAGTGTTTTCTGGTTGGGCCGTTACGAACGATGTCTTTACCATTGTCATATACGTGCTGCGAAACCCAGCGGCCAAGGAGCAATTGGTGCTTTTCTCCTAATACGGCAACAAATGGACGGCCATCGGTATTAGAGGTGGCTAGCGCAACGCCAGTGACACCTTCAAGACCCAGAGCGCCGCTTTCTACTAAATGCAGAAATGCCTCTAACTCTTCAATCGTTTCGATTACATGGTTATCAATATTCATTGTATTCAATCTCTTCGAATTGCATTGCGGTCGCGTACTCTACCTAAGATAAGCGTGGAAACCAAGTTTCTGCGTGAGTCATGTAATGAGAGAGCCAAGCCCTGCCACTAATCATCGATAGTTAGTCTCGATAGTCCGGAACTTGTGTAGATTCAATAAAGATGACAACCCTCGCTGGTTAGACATGAGTCACATAATGTTGTCTGGTTTATGTCAACAATACTTTTGCTATTGGATGGGGTGAAGGGGAGTGCAATAATTTGTGAAACTCTTTTCCTAAAGGCTGTTATGAAGAAAGTCCTGATTACCGGTTTTGAACCTTTTGGTGGTGACGCCATTAACCCCGCCTTAGAAGCGGTCAAGCGATTAGAGGCTGCGGCAATAGAAGATGCCATGATCGTTACTTGCCCAGTTCCTGTGATTCGGCATGAGTCAGTGAATACCGTTATTGATGCAATAGAAGCGCACCAACCAGATTGTGTGATTACCGTTGGGCAAGCGGCTGGACGTGGCGCGATCACCCCAGAGCGTGTCGCAATTAATGTGGATGATTTTCGTATTCCAGATAACGGTGGTCATCAGCCGATTGATGAACCCGTAGTGGCTGATGGCCCAGATGCTTACTTCTCGACGCTGCCGATAAAGCGTGTTGTTCAAACGCTGCAAAAGCAGGGGATACCTAGCCAGATTTCCAACAGTGCCGGAACATTTGTATGTAACCACCTTTTTTATGGCATCCAACATTATCTAAAAGACAAACCTATTCGTCATGGGTTTGTTCATATCCCATTATTGCCAGAACAAGCAGCAGGTGGCAGTCAGCCTTCTATGTCTCTGGAGATGATAGTCGAAGGGCTAAGGCTGGTGGCTCAAGTTTGTATTGCCAATGAAAACGACATATTGGTCAGCGGCGGGTCGATTTGCTAGTAAGTGCTTTACAGTCCATTAAGTGTCTGAAAGCTAGTAATAAGTTCATCGTTTGATGTTGTAATAAATGTTAGCTTTGTCAAATTTCACAAGTAGCGAAAGGAGTAGCATTGAATAGTCAGGTTGGATGTTGTTCAAACTGGCGTTCCCCTAATACAGGAGGTGTTAGGGGCTACCCTTACGAAAGGCGAGTTATCATGAAAAGCAACAAAAGTAAGTCTATCGCACTTATCTCAGTCGTTATTTTCGTATTGGCTATCGCTGCGCTTAAATTCGAAAACACGCTCGGAGTTCTTCCCATCGTAGTCGCTATTATCGCGTTTTTTACCTGCGTCATTTACACCAGTATGTATCTTTCTGATATGAAGCGTTCAGAGTTGATAAGTCACTCTGATCATTCTCAAAAAATGTGTACCCACGCATCACGCAATGAGCTTGATGAGCGCGATAAAAAGCGTTGAAGCGAGTCACATTCTCCGTATACTTTGCTGGAGCATTAATGCACTAACGTGTCGGAGATAAGCATGTCAAATCGAGTACCAACCAACATACTGACCGGATTTTTGGGTGTCGGTAAAACGACCACGATTTTAAATCTACTGAAGAACAAACCGGAAAACGAAAGCTGGGCGGTTTTGGTCAATGAATTTGGTGAGATTGGCATCGACGGTGCATTGATGACCGACCAAGGTGCGCTGATTAAAGAAGTGCCGGGTGGCTGTATGTGTTGCACGGCGGGTGTGCCGATGTCGGTCGGTATTACCGCGTTACTGCGCCAAAAACCGGACCGTTTATTGATTGAGCCGACAGGCCTTGGTCATCCAAAACAGGTTATCGCGACGCTTACCTCAGAACAGTATGAACCTTACGTTGATCTAAAAGCGACGATCGCTCTGGTTGATCCGCGTAACTTAAGTGATGAAAAATATCTTTCTAACCAAAATTTCGTGGACCAGTTAGACAGCGCAGATGTGGTTATAGGCAGTAAGGTTGACCTTTGTACCAGTCACGACATTGATGTGTTTAATGACTGGGTGACGGACCAATCTCCCTCAAAAGTATTCAGTAAGCTTATTCATGACGGTGAGTTACCGATAGAAGTCTTGGATATCGAACGGGTTTACGGCAGCGCTTCTTCCCATATCGAGTCACATCATCATGACCATGCTCACCAAGAGCCTCAATTCCAGTTGCCGCCAGGTGAAGCCTTTGTGCGCAAAGAGAACAAAGGGCAAGGGTATTTTAGCTGCGGGTGGTTGTTTGGGGCAGAGTACACGTTTGATTTTGATAAACTTTTCTCAATGCTTTCGGACTTAACGGCGGAACGCGTTAAAGCGGTGGTCAACACGGATCAGGGGTGCTACGCGTTTAATGTTGCCAACCGAGTCGTGTCGGTGAATGAAATCAGCTTAGAAGGGTTTGAATCACGATTAGAAGTGATAGATTCTCAGCTGTTGCCATGGGATGAACTTGAGCAAATTCTCCTTCAGTTGTCTGGCATCAAGCGTTAAATCGAACAAATGTTAAACGGAAACGGTGAACCAGCAATTTGTCTGCGTTCGCCGTTTTTTGCTTTTGTAGCGTTTCAATGAGAAAAGTGAGATAAATCACTCAAATTCGGGTATAGTGCACGGCTAAATTTTTAAAGCTATTTTTAGTGGTTTGTTTAAGGAATACGCTCAATGTCATTTTCATCTCAAGGTTTTGCGCCAGAAGTGGTTAAAGCACTGGCAGAATGCGGTTATGAAAAGTTAACGCCAATTCAACAGAAGGCGATTCCAATGGCTCGCAAAGGCCATGATATTTTCGCTACAGCACAAACAGGTACTGGTAAAACGGCTGCGTTTTCTCTGCCTATGATTCAGCAGTTGTTAGACAGTAACCGTAGCGCTTCTCGTAAGACTGCTCGTGCACTTATCTTGGCTCCAACTCGCGAGCTTGCTGAACAAATTGCTGACAACATCAAAGCTTACACGAAGTACACCAATCTGTCGGTGGCGGCGATTTTCGGTGGCCGTAAAATGTCTTCTCAGGTTGCGGCACTGGAAAATGGTGTTGATATCCTTGTGGCTACACCTGGTCGATTGGAAGAACACATCGAACAAGGTAATGTCTCGGTGGCACACTTAGAGTTTTTGGTGTTTGATGAAGCAGACCGTATCTTGGATATGGGTTTTATTCATGCAGTTCGTAAGATCATGCTGGATGTGGATACAGATCCGCAAATCATGATGTTTTCGGCAACGACTTCAAGCCAGCTAAATCTGTTAGCGAAAGACATTCTGCGTAAACCAAAACGTATCGAAGTAGAGCGTGCAAATACTACGGCACAAACAGTTGCTCACGTGCTATATCCAGTTGATCAAGAGCGAAAAACGGAACTGCTTTCAGAGCTAATTGGTCGCAAAAACTGGAAACAAGTGTTGGTATTTGTGAACTATAAAGAGACCGCAAACGAAGTGGTAAAAGAGCTGAAACTTGATGGTATCAAAGCGGTGGTTTGTCATGGTGACCGTGCTCAAAGCGCTCGTCGTCGTGCGCTAGAAGAGTTTAAGTCCGGTAAATCACGTGTCATGGTGGCTACCGATGTCGCTGCTCGAGGTCTAGATATTGAAGACTTACCTCACGTTGTGAACTATGACATGCCTTTCCTAGCGGAAGATTACGTTCACCGAATTGGTCGTACGGGCCGTGCAGGTAAACAAGGTCATGCTGTTTCATTTGTAAACCGAGATGAAGAGCTCACGGTGGTTCAGGTTGAAAATCTAATCCAGCAACGCATTCGCCGTATTGAGCTTGCAGGCTATGAACCAAAACAGCGTGAATCTTACATTGAAAAGCTGCACTCAAAACCAGCATTCAAGAATCGTCAAGGTCGTCGTAATAATCCGAACCAGTCGGCAACAGACCAAGGGTCGGCAGAGCGTCGTCTTGCTATGGTGAAGCGCCTGAAAGCGCGTCGTGGCGCAAAGTAAATTACATCAGTTTGTGATGAAAAGAGCCCCTCAATTGAGGGGCTCTTTTTTTTGCCGTTTCGCGTTAATTTAGGCCAAGCATATTGGGTTCACCACGATAAATAATGCGATCGTTTCCTCGGTGAATACCAAACGTAACAATGACGGGTGGGTTTTCCTCTTCACTTGTAGAGCTATCCCAGTCGTATTTCAGCCAAGGGATGCGATTGCCTGAGCTGTCTAAATCTAGGTGGAATTGTATTTGCTCGCGCGCTGAGTCAATTTGGCTTGCAACGATATCGGTCATTCTGCCAATACTCATCGTTCCAACGCCAGAAAGCAGGGCGTTGTTTGCTGGCGCATGCGACCAAATTGGCGTGCTGAAGTAATATTCACCATTCGCCGTTGTTGAGCTGTCATCGAAGTTAGTCGTAAATCGACCGTTTTGCCAAATTTCCACATCAAGTGGCACTTTGATCACCATGCCTTGGTTGCCACCCACATCTTGAAAGTTCAAACGACCGAATCGAATGTCCGGTTGTTGAGTGAGCATTTCGCTGTTATCAAAGAAATTTACCTCATCAACGGCTTTAGTCGTGACTATACCTATTTTGCTGCTGTCACTGTTAGTCCCTTTATTAAATGGGCCATCAGGGTATTGTTTATCGGTCGTGTTCTTTTTCCAACATGGGCTATTGTTACAAGTCGCATTGGTCGAGGGCTTCTCGATCACAAACGTTCCAACACTCGCGTTACCCAGTAGTTTCCAGTCTACCTTCTTAGGCTTAGGCGGCAAAAACCGATCGGAGTATGAGCTTAGCTCGCCTAAGTCGAAATGTTGTTGAAGGTTAGATGAAAAGTGGACGTAGTTCTTCACGTTTTCCTTATTCGCATTGAGTGCGACAACATCGTAAGTGACTTTCTCAAAAGGTTGATTCATGTAAGCAAAAGTTTGGCCATGTGGGTAGTGCCATTCTTGGTCTTGCACTTGAAAATATTTTGGGTAAAAACGACCGACGTAACGATAGCCTTCGTTCACAGTCATACCTAGATATTTACTTGCTAAGTTTGCTTTTACTCTCAAGCTCCCGACTTCTTCCCAATATAATCCATTAAAGACGAATTGATCATTCTTGGCTGAATTATGCGCCTGAGCCAGTGAGTCACTACTTTTTAGCAATTTTGAGGTTTGGTTCGCTGTCTCTGATGGCGTATATTGCTCACTCGACAAGACAACCGATGCTGCTGGAGCGCCATCAAGCATAAAATTACGGGTGATAGAGGCATCACAATAACGTGCTGATTCAACAGAACCACTTACAGAGCCGTCAGGTTGCCAAATGATGGGCTTCACTGTTAGAGAGAAAAGTTCTCCGGCGGCAATAAACCCATCTCCTTGTTCAGAGGTGCCAGAAGGCAAAGCACGTTGGTTGTCACAGATAGCCAGTGTCCATGGTCGCGAGTACACATTAAATGTTCCTTTCACTTCCACTTTGCCTTCTTCTGGGCACTCTTCAAATCCCTCACATTCAAAATGATCGGACAATGTCACTTCAAATATGCCGGACTCGTTCGTGATAAGACCATGTTCAGACAAGCCGTCTTTAAATTCCGCTGAATAGCTAAAGTTTCCTTCACTTCCTCCTAATGGTTGAACCAATGGATGAAAAACCTTAGGAGTACCATTGTAGTTGCTTGCCACTACAGGTTCGCCTGTGGAGGCACAAGCCAGCAATCGCGTATGCACGTTTTCTGGTTTACCTGCAATAACGCGTATTTCATTTAAAGTTGAGCTTTTCGTCTTTGAGTAGGCCTCAAACATAAATGGCGTAAACATAAAGCTAACCGTTTGATGCTTGCTGGTGTCTTCTGCCATAGTGAAAGTCAGCGTGTAGTTAGTACCTAACGCGATGGTATCAATATCGTTCGGGACCACTCGAACAACGAGCTCACCATTGTCGTCAGACATAAATTGGTTTGCTTTTAATATCTGCTGACCTTTGACCACCTCTAAAGTGAACAAGTCAGGGTGTGATAGGGCTGCACTGACTTCTGCGCTTACAACTTCTCCATTATTGGTTGTTGTTGCTGTAAATTGCGGAAGATCGTCGCCGCACATCAGTGCCATGTCGTCCGATGGTGTGACGTTTAGGTCGAAGTCGTTCTCTGATGGAGGTTGCATGCTGCAATTCGGAACATCTTGAGGGGTGATCGGACAGAGCTGAGAAGAGTAGTGACAATCAGTGTCGCCCAATCCACAGTATTGCGTGTATTTGTTGTCTTGTACTTTCGTTTGTGCACTTCCTGGCGTTTGTTGGATTTCACCACAAACTTGACTTGGCTGATTTGGAGCGTTGTTGAAGTTCAATGTTTGGAAGTATTTAATTGCTGTAGTAGAGCCATAGAACGAACCGTTCAATGCGGCAGATGCTCCTTTAGTCTCAGTAGTGCCGTAGATCTCCATGTCATCAATAAGCAGAGAACTGTGCGCCACAATGTCACCGACGACAAAATGATCTTGTAAAGGATGGTTTGTTTTTAGGTGTAGTGTGTCGCCTTGTGATTCGACCTTACCGCAGATGTTTGCATTGAATATATCGGTCGTGCTGTGTGTCGAAATCTCACCAATAATGGTGTTGTATGCTCCATCAATGTGAAGTGTCGAACCTGTTAGCTTAATATTCCCGTCTATGAGAATGTTATGCAGCTTTGTTGGATAAGCCGATAGAAGATCACCATAGATAACAGTGTGCTTGTTTTGGTAATCGTCAATGCTTGAAGCTTTCTCATTGTTAACCGTTAATCCGGTAGCGAGTGCGTGTAGAGAGATACGCTTATTGGGTTCACCAATCGTATTGTTCCCCTCTAACACAATGCCATAATCTGCTTTTAACGTTATCTCTTTTTCCGGTAATGAGGAGATAATTTTGTCACCTGCGGGTAGGACTATTTCCCCTGTACAGCGATAAGTCGTGCCATCGCTTCCGATACTAAAACTCTTGTGTGAGCAAAGTTGACCTAACTCAGATAGATCTTTGACGTCATAAGTGGTGGCGTGTGAGGCTAGCGGTAAAACAAGAACCGCAGCGAAAATACTGCAAAAACGCATCATCAAATGTCCTAAAAAAGTGGAACAAGATGGCATCAAGCGATCGTGAGCAAATGCTCACAGAAGTTGAAATGTCGGCGGTGTTTTTGGTTTTTAATCCGCTTACTTATTGAACTTTGGCTATTTTTATTTCGTATGTCATACCAAAGCTTAGTGGCGTTATTAGAGCGTAAGTATGAGATTAGTTCAATAGCTAAGTGTGATATGGGTCGCTTTATTCATGTAACTATTTGTTGGTAAAAGATAATAATTAACCATGTTGATTCAGAATCAGTAGCTTGAGCGTCCTGATTCTGAACCGAACTTAATCCTAGGCTGCGTGAACAATGAGTGGGGCCATTTGATATAACTCTTCTAGTATGGCTTTCGTTTGTCTCGAATAGACCAGACGATCGCGATCGCCTACGAGTTGAATGGCTCTGACTTTACCTGCAACCAGACATTGCCTAATGGTGCGTAGAACCATTTGGATATCAATTTCTGAGGTACCATCAAGGCTGTTTTTGGTTTTTAGGGAGCCAAGGTCGATACTGAGGATTATTTGGTCGCAATGGTCGAGGTAATTGCCGATCAACTGCTTTACATTATTGCGATGACGAAAAGAAAACTCTTTATCGGTTACCCAGTCACAACCTTGATCCTCCGCGTATTCCCACGTTTCTTGCTTTGTATCTTGTTCGCTAACACCAGCAAAAAATAATCGCACGTTTTGATAGCGAGAAAGCGCAAAATGGAATGCCGAGCCTAAACGTGGTTCAAGTGTTGGCTTCAAGTTCATGTCATGTCCAATATTTACCACACCCACTTCGTCTCGATAGGACCCGACCACAGGTAACATGGACAAGATTGCCTCGGTACAGTTGGTCACTAAAACGGGAATAGAATGACGAGAAAGCGAAAGACTTAACGCTTCCTGAAACTCGCCATTTTCCAGCTTGTCGTGGTTGAAGTGACCAAAGTTTTCAGCGGTTTCATGATCATGCTGTTGGTATAGCCAATCGCTAGCATTTTCCAAACTTTGATCAGCTAATTCAAACGCGCCCTTAGACATGGGTGGCAAATACTCACACACTGTCATAAAAGAAAAAGGGTAATGCTGCGGCTGTTTCACGGTGTGGTGGAGTTTATAGCGTTTGAAAAAGCTTAACATGATGAATTACCTTTCTGGTGGTAGTGCCCTTGCCGCTTGCAACACATGCAAAATAATGCGCTGCTTATCCTTTTCGACTCGGTGGGCCGGAGCCATCACCGAGACCGCGCCGATCAGTTTGCTTCCTTTCATCACTGGTGCACTGATGCCAGAAACACCCGGGTCAATTTCTGAAGTACTGACGGCATATCCGTGTTTACGGATGGTTGTGAGCTCTTGTTCCCATTCGTCTCGTCGGTGATCTTGATTAAAGTATCTCAAGATTTTCTCGCATCGACTTTGAGGCATAAAAGCGAGCATCACTTTAGATGAGGCACCACGTAGCAGAGGTTGACTTTGACCCTGGACGAAGCTGCAACGCAGCGCCTGCATACTTTCTTTTTGTCTGACACAAAGTGCGCGATACCCTGCAGGTACCATATAAGCGGCCATTTCCCCTGTTTGTTGTACCAACCGAGCCAGTATGGTTTCGACCATATCTAACCCATGCTGTGCGGTCTCATAGCTATGCATGAGCAGCAATGCTGCCGGGCCAACGACAAATGTCTTGTCGTGTACGCTTTCTTCAATCAAGTTCCACTCTTTGAGCAGCTTCAAGTGTCGGTAGAGACTGCTCAAAGGAACGTTCAATTGCTCGCTTAGCGTTTTCGCAGAGACTGGGAATGGACTAACTGCAACTTGCATTAACAACTGCAGTGCTTTTTCGTTTACCTGGTTCGCATTAGCTTTGTTTGTCGTCATGAGAGTGTTGTAACGTGTTATATGAATTACGACAAATATAATTCTTAATCACTGAGAAAAGAAAAATAATTTTAATGGGTAATTCTCGTAGAGTGAGAATTTGACGACTGAGGGCTTACCTCGGTACCGATAGGCTCAAAAATGATGTCGTATTGACGTCTCAGGTTTGAGTCGTTTGATGCTAAATTGGAACAGGAGGGATTAAGGCATTGTTTAGTTTGCGGTATTACTAAGTGTTTCGCATACTGAGTTAATCTAAATAAATAATATTATAAACGAGAGTTGCTAGTGGGTATCAGATTCCAGATACCATCTCAGTAAATCGGTTTTATAAAAGGTTACTTTTATATGCTGAATAAGGCGCTTTTTAAAAAAGCCATCATTTTTTTGTTGCCCATTCCTTTGATTGTTGGCGAAGTCTTGTATTTAGCTCGTGAAAGCGTGCAAAACAACCTCAATCATCTATTAGAAAAAAACGTTCAAATCGCAGACGAAATTTTATTCCAAATAGAGACCGAAAACCGCACGGCTTTGTTGCATCCTAGACGCTGTGAAGAGCTTCAGCAAAACTTGATGTTTGAACGAGATATCGAAGAAATGTTGATTGTAAAAAATGGGATCATTACGTGTTCTTCTAAACTGGGCGTAATTTCTAAGCCGTTAGCCGAGCACATTACATTTCCTGAGGGACAAGCATTAGCACTTGGAAACGTGGATAGCGTATATGACCAATTTTTGCTCGTCGTGACCGAAGGAGAGCACGGTTATCAAGCGGTGACGATTATTGATCATGACTACTTTAATGCGAAGATAGGATTTAATAACGATTTACGCTTAAAACGCTCTGCCTTATTTATCCATGACCAAGTTGCACCTGAAGAAGCGTTGAGAACGGGAAGTAACCCTATTGGCATCAAATCGTCGCAAATGTTTGAATATGAAGCTTTGAGTGAAGCTAGCGATCTATTTGTCAAACAAAGAACACTTTCCTATTTTTTGTATTCAATTCCAATCATTTTTGTTATCTATCTTTGCTTATATGCGTTAAATAAATTTATCGATCCTCATCGAAGCTTGGTTCTGGATTTAAAGAAAGCCATAAAGAAAGGTGAGTTGACTCTGTATTACCAGCCCCAGATTAACGTCGATACTGGTCAACTATTTGGTTTTGAAGCCCTAGTGCGATGGGAACATCAGAATAAAGGGTTCATTTCTCCTGATGAGTTTGTGCCAGCGGCGGAGCAAAGTGGATTGGTCTTTTTGCTCACGGATTACGTTCTGGATAAAGCGGCAGAAGACTTTAGTAAATTAGACTTTAATCAGTCTGTTCACCTTGGTATTAATGTGCCGCCCGGTTACTTAGTTGGGCCAAACGCGATTAGAAAGATTCAACTTATTGATAGGAAGTTAAGTCGAAATAACGTCTCATTAGGCATAGAGATAACAGAACGTCAACTCATTGATGCTGAAGCCAGAAAGTGCATCGCAGCGCTGCGGGTACATGGCATTGATGTGTTGATCGACGATTTTGGTACCGGTCAAACCTCGCTGGCGTTTCTGCAGCACATGCGTATTGATTACCTAAAAATCGATAAATGTTTTGTCGAAACTATTGGTATACCTAGCCTTAGTGCTTCCGTTTTAAAAGCTATTGTTCACTTTGCGGAAGAGCTAAAAGTACAACTCATCGCTGAAGGTGTAGAAACAACGGCGCAAGCCGACCATTTGAAAAAGATGGGAGTGCGATATCATCAAGGATATTTTTACTCCAAGCCTTTACCTTATGATCAACTTGCTCAGCGAAGTCATTATGATTGGTAAACGTTAGCCCGATAACATTGGTCATTGTCATCAAAAACAAACTCTAGCTCATTCTTGATGCTATCCAAGCGGTCTTCTTGGTAATGAGATACATACAATAGCTGGCTTAAATTCTCTCGGGCGATGAGCTCAAGTGTATTCTTAACTAAACGCCTACCAAGAAAATCTAACCCTTGATATGGCTCGTCCAAAATCAGTAATGTTGGTTGTTTAACGATGGCTCTTTCAATCAACAACAGGCGCTGCTGACCGTACTCTAATTGCTTGAATGAGGTTTTTCGGTATTGGCTCATGTGTAGGATGTCGAGCCATTCGTTTGCGATGTCCACTTCTTTACGAGTGGGTTGGTTATACAACCCTATGGAGTCGTAAAAACCGGACAAAATCACGTCTAGCGCACTGCAGTTAACGCGGTATTGAAGGTGTAAAGCTGAAGATACCATGCCTATGTGCTGCTTAATTTCCCAGATCGTCTCGCCAGACCCTCGCTTTTTACCAAAAATATCAATGTCATTGCTGTAGCACTGAGGATGATCACCAAAGATTAACCCAAGCAAGGTGCTCTTCCCACAGCCATTTGGGCCTTTGATCTGCCAATGCTGACCTTTGTCTATTCGCCAGTTTAAGTCAGTAAAGATCTTCTTATCAGTGTATTCAACAGACCCATTTGTTAGTTTAAATATTGGGTTGTCGAAGTGTGTTGAGTGCTGATGCTGACGTATCAAGTTCATCATTTCTTCACTCTGTTGCTCGGACTGAGATTTAATTTGTTCAATGATTGGATGATTATCCCAACTGGATTTATCCATCGTACTGTCCAGCTTTCCCGCACTGAAAAGCGCAACGCGATCAATCCACTCAGGTATATCAGACTCGCGAGAGAAGGTGACCAGTAGCTGTACGGTTTGAGAAAGCGAGTGTAAATAGTGAGCGAGAGCTGCTCGATGGGCGATATCTAAACCAGTAAATGGGTTATCTAGCAGTAACAAATCAGGCTGTGTTGCTAAAGCGCGAGCTAGCATCACTCGTCTTGTTTCCCCTGTAGAGAGAACACGAAAGCCACTGTGTTTAAGGTGAGTTAGGTCGAGATCGGTAATCAGCTGATCTATTAAATTAGCGTCTTGGTTGCGCTCCTGAATGAGTGAGTAAATGGTACTGCCTTGATCGATACGATCAAGAAAGTCTGTATCGTCCTTTTCTAATTCTCTTTCCAGTAATCGCTGTTGCTCTGATAACGACACTTGAGCAACGGACAGCCCATCAAGCTCAAGTTTCCCGCTTATGGGTGAAAGTTCACCACAAATAAGGTCTCCAAGTAGAGATCCAATATCCCCATCCGCGCTGAATATTCCCCAAGATTGCTGAGTGTCTATTTTCCAATCGTCAATAAATAGGTGAGCCGTGTTCCCTTGAGCGGCAAGCTGACTAAAACGAATAGTCATATGTTTGTCTTCCTTGTTTTCGTTGTAATCGTTTATTTATAACAATTTACGAACTCAGTAAGGAAGCGCTTTTGTGTATTAATTTTAATCAATGCAGCATCTTGTGAGCACTCAAGGGTAGTGCTATTTGAGAGTGAAACCGCCACTATGTTTGCAGGTAATAAATTGACCTATCAGTAATTTTATTGAATTTTACAATGAACTTATCATTATGCGCATAAATGTTATGCTGCTACACTCATACTTGCCGTTTATTTAATTAATCAATGTAAGGACACATGTTTATGAGTGAAACGGAATATGATTACCCTTCGAGTTACAGCCTAGTTTCTATCACCGATACGTCCAGCTATATCAAATATGCCAGTGAAAACTTTAATGAAGTCGCGGGGTTTGATGATGGTGAACTTATCGGTAAGCCTCACAATGTTGTACGCCACCCCGACATGCCGAAACAGGCTTTTAAAGATTTATGGACTCATCTGAAAACTGGAAAGCACTGGATGGGAATGGTGAAAAACCGACGTAAAAACGGAGGGTATTATTGGGTTGATGCGTTTGCTTCTCCTATCAAATCCAATGGTGAAGTTGTTGAGTACCAATCGGTTCGATTTAAACCTGAGCGTATACACGTTCAACGAGCGGAAAAAGCGTACTCAAAACTTCGGAATAACGGTAAACCATTGCAAATGTATCTTCCCCGTACGCGTTTGTGGATGAGAGCAGCCTTCTTTCTTTTCATTTCAAACCTTCTTGGCTTGCTAACTCTACAAATGAATCAATCACCAGCGGTGGCCTTTGGCATTGCTGCATTACTTTCCGTTTTCTCAATTTATGTATTAACCAGGCCAGTTGAGAAGCTTGCTAGACAGGCTAGGCAAGACTTCAACAATCCACTAATGGAGTATATTTATTGCGGAAAAATTAACGATCTGGCTGAAATTGAGCTGGGTATGAAGATGCGTAAGCAATTTGCAGATGCGCTATTAGGGCGAGTCGGGGTGTCTGTAAAAGACTCTTGCGAAGAAACGCGTGCAAGTGCCAACAGTGCTGCGACTAATAGCCAGCAAGTGACGGAAAACTTGAGTGCACAGAAAGTAGAGATCGACTCGGTCGCTACAGCGGTCAACGAGATGCAAGCCTCATCATCTGAGATATCAAATAATGCTCAAGCGACTGCCGATGCTACGCTAGAAGCGCAGAACACGATGACAGATAGCAGTAGCGTTATCGATAATGTTAACCACTCGGTACTAGAGCTGGTGGATGAGCTCGGCGAAATCTCTAAAGTGGTCATGCGTTTGAACCAACAAACCGAGCAAATAGGAACCGTTGTTGAAGTGATCAATGATATTGCTGAACAAACCAACTTATTAGCGTTGAATGCAGCAATTGAAGCGGCGAGGGCAGGCGAACAAGGGAGAGGGTTTGCAGTCGTTGCGGATGAAGTGAGAACCCTTGCTAAAAGAACACAGGAATCGACAACAGAAATTAAAGCGGCCATTGAAGGAATTCAAAAGGGCAGTAAATCAGCGGTTTCTGCGCTAGAGAAAGGTAATGAAATGTCGACCGGAACGGTAACATTATTAGGCACGGCTTTAGAGAGCATCCAACAGCTGCAATCTCTCGTTCAGGATGTAGTCGAGCGAAATCAACAAATTGCGGTAGCGATAGAAGAACAGGTTTACGTAACGGATGAGATTAACGAAAACATCCAGTCGCTTAACTTAAAGTACAGTGAATCGTATGATCTGATGACAGAAACGAATCAGATGAACTCTAAAGTGCAAAGTTGTACCAATGACCTATCTGAAATGATTAAGAAGTTTGCTTAAACACTAGAAAATAGAAATAAAGAGCCCGCTAATTTTTAGCGGGCTCTTTATTGGAATGTGGTGAAGTTCTGGGGCCGTATACGACTAGGGGTTCGAACCTCCGTCATTTTACAAGCACTAAAACGACGAAAGCTCGCAATAAATGCGAGCTTTCTAAATAAGTGGCGGGCTACATGGGACGAATATGGGAACTGGAAACTGGTGGTTGACTACTGATACCGCATCAACTTCAGGGTGTAGATCAGATGAAAAATCTAACTATTCGAACACATTTAAAGCAAAGGGGTAAGCTATCTAAAAGCTTACCCCCGGAAATTAGATGTACGGAGTCTGCACTACATAGCGTGTGAGCTGCTCTTGGCAGCACTAGTTGGTAGTAACCGACTAGTGATACATGTGTATTCGAAGCGCGTCGCCCGTACACAAGAACACTAACTGACTAATATGGACTTCGCAATTCTTTTTTCATTAAAACCTGCGCTAAGTTGTTCTCTTTCCAAGTAAAGAACCACTCTTTAGACTTCAAAAACTCAACAACCTTTTTCTTAGATGGTTTTATATCAAGTCTATCAGATAACATATCTATCAAACGATATTTAAACTCGTCAGAGAAGAAAGGGTTACTGAAGCTATCAAAGATTAAACAAGTCAGCTCTGTAGATTGTACAATCGAACCTACTTCGCTCGCTTCAAGCTTTCGTAAAACTTCATTCTGCAAGAAATCGGTTACTTCGCTACGATTATTTCCGTTGAACCATGACAATACCATTATTTGAAAGTAACCTAACGGCATTTTATTTTGTTGAATTTCATCTTCGTCAACTTGCTTAATATCGAACAGATCTAATAACATACTTTGCTTGATTGGGTAATCTTGAAAATTTGTCTTTATAGAAATCAGAAGATTCAGAGTTTCAATACTATTAGCTTTACCTTTATCTTTCATTTTACTCAGAAGGAGTATTGATTCGTCGTATATTTTTTTTCTAATGACATCCTTAAACTCAGCAGAAGCCCGTTCAGTCAAACCATTGAGCGCTACAACAAGTTGAGTAATTATATATGTCGTTCTAACTCTAATGTCCATGCTATAGATGAAGAATGATATCTCTAATGCAAATAAGCACAACTTAGTAATTCTATCTGTTTCTCTATCATCAATCGCTTTTGTTACTCTTTCATCTTCAATTAACCTAAATAGTCTCCGACGTATTTCACCGAGAGCATAACCTGTGAGACCTTCATAAGTTACTTCGTTTACTTTTACTAGCCTCTTTAAATCTCTAATAAACAGATTAGATTTCCTAGATGGATTTATAGATGAGATGAACTTGATGTCATCTGGTTCAGAACTATCATCGCTAATAAGACTGAAGTACTCATTTACAAGCTTTTTACAGTCCATTTTTGCTATCGTCAAACCTGTGATGAATGGAACTTCATGATGTTGAGTTTTCGATTCATTTATAAATAACTTATACTTCTCTAGTTCATCTACGACGACTTCCATTATCATTGATGAAACGGATAAATTCTTTGTGTACAAAAAGTAATCATCGACATATCTTCTGATAGTGTAATCTGATTCGAAATATAATTCATGATCATCCTTCAATCTGCTAATTATATTTAGATCTATGTGTTGAAGTATAACCTCAGCATAAATCCTAGAAAATTCAGGCCCAACTAATATCCCGCTAGACTCTAACTCATTAGAGTCTTCCATTAGCTTTCTAAACTGTAGATCAAATGAAAAAAAATCAGAGTACTTTTTAGAAAAATCTTTACCTTTAACTGCCCAGCTAAACGTTGGGGTGTAAATATTATGAAAACACTTTTAAATATCAAATTTAGTAAGATGACTAAACTTCTTTTCAATTCGATGTGATTCATAAGAATCATAATATTTATATAAGAAATTATATTTCTTATAGGTAAAATAAGAGCTAGCATAAACTGAAGTAGTCTCAAATGCATCTTTTTCAGTTTCTACGCCGCTGTCTTTATCTAACATTGAGAATGAAGCGAGTTCTTTTTCATAGTATCTTGACGCGACCTTATTAGGTGCTCTTAAACTTATAGGGCTTCTGCTACATAATTCAGTAATTAGAGAGTCATACTCACCATATAGTTTAGTGATTTTTCTTTGTATCGATGGATGAGGAACAGATAGTAATCGTTTACTCTTTGAATTTTTACTAATTCTATAATTGTATGGGGTAGTGTAATCATCCATACAAAAAAAGTGTTCAACAAACCTTTTAACACTAGCGTCTATTTTGCAAAAATGTTTACTCTTTTTATCCTGACTTCTAAGGTAAAAATAAGCTCCCTCATTCAGAAAGGTGATAGGCACTTCATAAGGAAGAGTATCAGTTAACATAACCCTAAGATGATCATGTTTATCTATTTTTACTTTGGACATTACCAACACCTTTTAATGTTTCTGCTTTCTTTTCGATTGAATGAGTTCATAACTCTTTGATTAAAACCAAAGTAAAATGAAAGCTTCTTGATTTGAATTAATCTATTACCATTAGCCTTTTTATCATAGTTATTAATATGATTTATAGCTTCTCTAACACTACCTTGATTAGAGTTAATAAGTTTATGGTAGTATTTATCAAGTTCTTTAACTTGAGTACTATCATTTATCAAAGGGTAATTGTAATATATTCCTGACTTCAGTCTTGTTCTATCTATATCTCCAATAATATACTGGTTACCTGTTAGAAATTTCAAACGAGATAAAATTAATTTGAAGTTTCTATTTCTAGCATAAGAAGAAAATGAACGTCTTACTCTATATTTTATTTTATTTATCTTTTTCTCGCTAATTATCACCTTAACGATTCTGTTTTTATGTTGATTATTCTTATGAATTTCACTAGAAGATATTATTTCGTAACCTAGATAATCAAGTTTAGAATTAGACTGTTTTTTACAGTTTAAATCTATTAGTTTGGTTTTATCATTAAAATGTAACTCAGGTGAATTTCTACGAAGTATTCCTTCTAATTCTGAAAGGAGTTGTTCTGAGTCTCCAGTGAACATAATTAGTATATCATCGACAAATCTAGCATAGTAGTAAACATTAGATAGCTTCTTAACTTCACGATCAAATGGACGGATTCTTATTTCCGATAGAGTTGAACTTAAAGACATACCTCTAGGTAAACCAGTAAGTCCTATACTACTCAAATGTTCATCCCAGCATTTTAAAATACACCTGTTTTGGTGGGATAACAACCACTCATTAATTACATACTGTAATACTTTTTCTCTATCTATTGATTCATAGAACTCTTTGATATCTAATCGGAGAACTTTTATAGGTTGAGTATCTTTTAATAAAGAAATAACCTGCTTAACAATAGAATGCCTATCCGCTGTATTTATTTTAAATAGCCTTCTAATGTTATCGTTGAGTTTCTTACATACTATTTCGTCTTCAGCGCAATTAAAGTCATATGTGTCCTTACCCATTAAAGTAAAAGATTTAAATTTATCAAATGAATAATTCTCTCTATCTAATTTTTTTTCTATTTTTTCAAAGGTATCATCAAAGAAAACATCAAATGACTGAGATGGACTCCATTTGTGCCAAATGTTTGATGATATGTTTTTTACGTTACTTTTACTGAACGATTGATCTAACATTTTAAAAATCCTTTTCAACCTTAGCTACTAAATAGTTGTAATATACTTCAGATTCTAGAAGACTTAAAAAGTGATAAGATCTAACCATAAATACTCTAGAAATAAAAAATATAAAGATAGAAAGTAAGATTGAAGAGTGTATAGGGTAACTGAAAAATGAAAATGTAAAGATAATGAAAGAAAAGTTTCTATAAAAACCAAACCTTGCCAGAAATACATCTATATTATTATTTTTGCAGTTCTGTAGTACAAATGCTTTGCAAAAGCGGAACATGGTTTTTTCAGACACAATTTCAGGAACTATTATCCTTACTTTAGCTTTTAGTTCAGGCTGATCTCTAGGAGTTCGTTTCTCTATTCGATAAATGAAGTCCTGTATATGACAAAATTTATTTGATAATGCATCAATGAGCATTCCTAACAAAAGCAAAAGGACAGGTAGCGTAATAACAAGAACAGTAGTGAATTTCGAAAGTAACTCTAAAGTTTTGACCTTATCAAAATCTATGTATAGAGATATTGGATAGGCAGATATTAGAAGTGTTGCTAGTCCTATGGATAGATTATTGAATATATCCCACAAGCTTAATTTTCCATTGTCAAACATTAGCTAACCATCTGATAAGTTGAGACTTAAACAGAAGACCATATAGCGTTTGTTATTAAGATGCTGTGATCTGAGGCATATATGTGTCTATCGGCTTATCAATTACCTTGGAGTGAGACACGTTAGAACACGGGTAGAAGCGTTGGTTAGCTTCCAGTGATTCGTAATCAAGCATCTAAAGAGGTTTGTTGATAGAAACCCGTCTACTGTTCCAGCAAAAAGCTTGCAGGGACTACATGAAGTAGGACTTTGAGTATTTATATACTAGTCAAATTTGAGTGCAAGATTTGTTCATTGGTATGACAAGGAACCTATTACAGGCTGGCACTAACCAATTGTTAACAAAAACACCCAATCCAATACACTAGTTATCGTTCATTTTTATAGATTAATTTCTTCTTAAATTAATATTTCAATAGTTATTTGTAATATAAAAGTTAAGTATTTTACATTTGTTGTTGCAATATAATGCCATTATTTCAAATGCCTGTTTTTAAATGTGGAAATATAATGACCGATAAAAGATTATTACCTATTATTATCAGTCTGATGAAAGTTAAGTTTATAACAGATTTGTCTTTAATTAATTTTTGCCATTATTATACCACGCTAATAATAATTTTTTATTCACTTAAAGGTCGGTTTGATAATCTAGTTAAATTGTACTTTATTATAAAGTGTTCTAGTAATCGTCACCGAGTGGTGCTTATGAATAAAAAAATATTAACGAAAATGGTATCGTTGAAATTGAAGTGAATATGGATTTTATTCCAGATGCTTTTATTGACAATTTACTACAAATAATTTTATTGACAAATGATAAATACTGTCGTGAAGGAGGTTTATCATGGAATATGTTGCATATCTTAGAGTCTCATCATATAGCCAAAAAGAAAAAGGAGATTCTATTGATGGACAAAGAAACTCTATAACAGAATGGATAGAGAATAGAGGAGATAATATCATAAATTGGTACATTGATGATGGTGCAAGTGCATATAAAGGAAGAAGGAATAACTTTGAATTAATGCTGCATGAACTTGAGAGTGACATAATTAAGGCCGATGGGTTGATCGTTTATTCGCTGTCAAGATTTAGTAGGAATTTGCTGGCCCAACTCGAAGCTACCAAAGTATTACAAAAAAAGGAATACATTTAGTCTCCGCTACCGAAGCTTTACCTAAAAGTTATGAAGATAGCTATGTAATGTCGTCAATCTTAGGTTTGATGAATGAACATTATAGTATGCAAAATGGGAAAGTTGTTAGAGATAGACTCAAGGATACAGCGATGAAAGGCTACTTTACAGGTGGGCCAATTCCCTTTGTTTATCATTCTGTTACAGTCTCCGGTGTAACTTCTAAGTGTAGGAGAAAGCTACAGATACTAGAAGAAGAAGCTGAAATAGTAATAGAAATATTCAACTTGCCTGAAAAAGGAATTAATGGCAAACCGCTTGGAGTAAAATCTAAAGCTGAGATGTTGAATAAAAGGAAGTGTTATAGGAGAGGAACAAAGTGGAACCGTAACTCTGTATGTAGAATTTTGAAGAATAGATCTTACATTGGTGAGTTTATTTATAACTCTAGAGATAGTGAGCCAATTGTAGTGAACATACCAAACATTATAACTAAGGATCAGTTTTATAATGTTCAAGCAGGCTTGAAATCACGAGACATCTTTTCTTTTGAATCTCGAAGAATTAGGTCTAAGTGTCTATTGACAGGATTACTAAAGTGCGGTGTTTGCGGTGCAAGTATGGTTGTTACAAGCGGTAAAAGTGGTAAGTACAGCTATTACCAATGCAGCAAGCAAGTTAGACATGCGCCAGACTCGTGCACCTCTAAAAGAATAAGAAGAGACAAAGCAGAACTTTTAGTTAAGGATAAATTTATGAATGAATTGTTGTCAGAAGCTCACCTGAAAACAATACATTGTCAGGCGAAGCAACGCCTTAAGGAGACTAGTAAACTGTTATCGGCTGATAAAACAAAGCTTTCCAAAAGAATAAGCAATTCGGAAACGCGTTACTCGCGTCTAATCACGATGGTTGCCGACGGTGACTTAGTTCCTGATGTACGAATCAACAAGACTATAACTGATCTATCTACTCAATTAGATGTTCTTGAAGCAGAAATGGCAAAATTGGCAGTGAGAATAAACCTTCCAGTGAAAAACTTTGGAGAAGCTAGGTTGGTAGAGGTCGCCGCAGCCGTGCAGAAGCACTTGCAACAGATAGATAATGAGGCATTAAAACAACTAATGCTTGCTACAGTCACGAGTGTGCAGGTGGTAGAGGCCACAAAAAAGCTGATATTTGAAGGGTCTAATATGGCTGTTTTATATTTAATTGCAAACGCAAAAACGGGAACCAATTTCTCGGTTCCCGCTTTCATCACAAAGTGGCGGAGAGATAGGGATTTGAACCCTAGATACGCTATTAACGTATGCCGGTTTTCAAGACCGGTGCTTTCAACCACTCAGCCATCTCTCCGTTGCGGAACGTATAATAGGGAGCATAGTCCGAATTGTAAAGTGCTGAATTATAATAGAAGTACTGTTTGCTCGTTTTATAGTCGCTGATGTAATGTTAAACAGTTTGAAAATGGGGTAAAAAAGAGACAAATAGTAGCGATTTATAGAGTTTTTACTTTATATTGGCGCAAGTCAATAAAATGGTGTTTTATTGTTATCTTTATGATATTTAAGAAATAACTTGCTTTTAGGGTACAGGTGTTCGCCCGAAAGTATTTGCAAGACTTTGTGAACTAATTCAAAATTAACTGGTATAGCCAGTTGTGCTTAAATTTTTTAAGGGTGTTTATGAAGGTCACAAATCTATTTAAAGACAAAGTTGATGCGATTTCTGCTCATCAATCCGAGTTTATGAATTGGATGTCTCCAACGCTACGCGATTATTGGAGTGACTTTTTGGGAAAAGCTCAGAATAGCTTTCTTTTCTCAAAAGTTCGTGATCACCAACAGCCAGCTGTTAACGAAGAGGTTGCGCCTCAACCTGCACCAATCGTAATGGCACCTGAGGCTCAAAAGCTGTATGACGAGTTAAGTGAAAAAATTGGTGAAGTGATTCACACTGGTGACTGGGTGCATGTATCTCAAGAACGTATCAATCAATTTGGTGCGGTAACGGAAGACATGCAGTGGATTCACACAGATCCAGAACGTGCGTCAGTTGAATCTCCATTTAAGACAACCATCGCTCATGGCTTTTTAACATTAGCATTGTTGCCTAAATTGACTGACTCAGTGGACCCTGATAAGCCAATGTTCCCAACAGCCAAAATGGTCGTTAACTTAGGCTTAAACCAAGTTCGTTTCCCTTACCCTGTTAAAGCAGGAAACAATGTTCGTGCTGTCAGCACGTTAACAAAAGTAACGCCGATCAAAAAAGGTTTGGAGATCGAGCGTGAAATTAAAGTGGAAATCGAAGGTATTCGTCGACCTGGTGCTGTTGTCGTTTCTGTTATTCAACTGCATTTCTAATTCCAGAGCCAGATAGAAAACATATAAAAAGAGAGCATCAATATGCTCTCTTTTTGGTTTTATTGATTAAAGCTTTTTACTGGAGTGTAACCGTAATCAGCAATCGCTTTTTGTCCTTGTTCGGAACGAAGGAAGGTGACGAATCCTTTACCTGGTTCGCTAATCTTATTTACTTTGTAGAGTACTAGGAATGGCCGCGCCAATTTATACTTGTGATTGCTAATGTTTGCCGAAGTTGGGTCAATACCATCTAATTGAATCGCTTTTATTGAGCGATCTACTGATCCCACAGAAATAAACCCAATTGCACGAGTATTATGGTTCACGATGGTTTTTACCATGCTGTTGCTATTTACAACCAAGTTGTTCGGGCTGATATCTGAGACGAGGCGATCATTTACGATTTTGGTTAGTCCTAGCAGACTTTCAAAACTGTAGCGTGAGCCTGAAGACGCCTCTCTAGTGACAACAGCGATAGGTTGATCTGCACCACCAACCTCTTTCCAATTCTTGATTTTACCTTTGTAGATATCAAATAGTTGTTGTTGAGAAAGGTTTTTTACAGAGTTTGTACGGTTTACAACAACAGCTAGGCCATCATAAGCGATAGGATATACGTTGAGATCTTCACCTTTTTCGCTTTCTGTCAGATAGCGAGAGCTCATTCCAATCTCAGCTACGCCTTTATTGACCATTGTGATACCCGCACTAGAACCAATACCTTGAACTGCAATGTAATCGTCCGGGTGTGTTTTGTTATATTCCTCTGCAAGTACATCCATCACGCGAGCAACCGAGGTTGACCCAGAGATATTAATTTCTTTTGCAATGGCGGGGAGGGAGACTGCTATGGCCAATAACGTCGCCACAGTAAAACGTAACATATTAAACTCCATATACGGTATAAAGCAGAGTTTATGATATTGCGTTCAGGTTACACTTTTGTGAACTGTCAGGTTTAAACAAGGGAATTCTTTCTAACCAAGAGGTGATGTAGGTAGGGTTTCCAAGCAAAGTGAGATGATAATCTGAGTAAATGAGAATATAGCCACCCTTTGTTTGAGGTAGGCAGATAATCACCATCGATGGTGGTGTAAAGGTTATATACTAGGATCGACAGCTCTAACTATCATCCATCGGGAGAACGTTGATGTCAGTGTCCCAAATGGCGACAAGTCGTTTATACAAATCAGTTCAATCGCTCTGCTCTGCGCGTAATGCTAACCTGCCTGTCGAGCAGGGTAAGTGCCTATATGAGCCAGTGGAGAATGGTGTCGAGCTTCATAGAGCGCATTTTCTTCTTGATTCACAGCACAGCGAATATACCTCTCCCGTCGCGAAGATCGTGTTTGATGAGGGCAATCAGCTTTGGTATTTCTACGTCCCAACGTACCGCAACGAATTATTAAGGTGGATACCTTATAAGCCACTTCCATACAGTCAAACGCTCGAAGACCTACTCACCGAGTTGGAAAGCGATCCTCAAGCGTGTTTTTGGGAATAGGGAACGCTCCAACTCTAACAGCTGTCAATGTCACCATGATTTATGCTTTGGATTTAACGACTTGGTTTCTAAAGTCTTTCGGTGTCATGTTGTAAATCGATTTAAATGCTGTACTGAAATGCGCTGCACTTTTAAATCCGGATTCAAACGCTATTTCTGTTATAGATTTTTCTGACATGCGCAGCTGGGTCGCGGCGAAGTTGATCCGCTTCACTTTTAATATCTGTGAAAATGAAAGATCCTCTGCGGCGAGGCGGCGTTTTAAGGTCGCGATAGACATGCTCATATGAGCCGCTAAGCCTTCCAGAGTGATATCTTTCTCGATATTGTTCTCAATATACTTGATGGCCTTTTGAGAGTCGCTTAGGCTGCTTGCATCATCTATGATTGATAGGATGTTTGGCTCTACCTCCACCATTAACGACAGCAGTGCCATTGCGATATGACCTTGTGTGTAGTCTGGAGCATTGCGACTCGCTAAGTTGACCAATGTGTCTTTTAGTTGTGCTACTTCGCTGCTGGCTTGCGCTGAAAAAGGATAGAAGCGCCTTTCTTCTGTCTTGGAGCGTAGCATTGGGTGCGCTTTTTTAAAGTCACAGAATAGATTTGGGTTGAAGACTAGAGCCAGTGCTTTAAAGCCATTTTCACTAGGGATGGCTTCTGCGCTGCTCAAATCAGCGGAGTTGTAGAGAGTAAAATCTCCTGCTTTAAGTTCAAACTGTTCACCATTTGGTTGATGAACTAATAGGGCACCTTCTTCAACAACATATAAGCCATTATGTGTTGCGGTGTAACGCTCACTTTTGCGCGCAGTGAAGTGATTAAAGCGAATGATCTCAATGTTCGGCATATTCGTTCTTATCATTTTTACATAACAAATAAAAAAGGCGCTCAATAGAGCGCCTTTTAACTTCATTCGGTATTATTCACTTACAGTCTGTTCTGCTTGTGCTGCTGGTTGTTCAGCAAATACCTGGGTTGGCTTTGCAACTAAACTGCGGTTCTCTTGGTTTACGTCCGCAAGGACAATTTCCAATGCATCACCAAGTTTGTATACGACCTCTTTATCGATAGAGATGGTACCGTTGTCGCCATTGCACTCAATTCTTTCTTTATTATCAAGAATTAGTGCACCAGGAATAAAGGCTGCTGCGCCATTTTCGAGAAGTCGGACACGTGCACCAGCACGATTAATATCGAAAATCTCACCTGTGAAACAAGTTTTCTTGTTCGGCTCATCAGCAAGCGTACGTGCATATAACCAATCTGAGACATTTCGCTCAGCAATTTTATGATGTTTACGGTGCAGAGCTAGTTCTTCACCGACTTGATCATCAGGTTTTTGCACTGGCTCTTTGCCTAGGATGACGGCCTTCAACATGCGATGGTTGATCATATCGCCGTACTTACGAATTGGTGATGTCCAAGTCGCATAGATATCCAGCCCCATAGCGTAATGAGGAAGAGGCTGATTACCTACTTCACTGTAGGCTTGGAACTTACGAATACGATTATCAAGATAAGAGGTTTCTTGCGCAGCCAACCAGCGACGCAATGCAGCAAAGCCTTCTAGAGTAGTAATTGACTCCGCTGTGAATTCCAGTGCACCTTCTGGATTGACAAGTTGAACCACTTCTTCAATCTTCTCAGTCTTAATGCCAGCGTGAGTATTGAAAACACCTGTTTCAAATTTATCGCGCAGTGTACGACCAGCACAGATGTTTGCGGTAATCATTGACTCTTCAACCAAGCGATTTGCACTGCGGCGCATATCTGCATGGATAGCAACCACATCGTTGTCTTCACTCAGCTCAAAACGGTAGTCAGGGCGGTCTGGGAAGACCACTGCGTTTTTCTCACGCCATTCTGCGCGAGCAAGAGAAAAGTCGTAAAGGTCACGAACGATCGTCGCGATCTCTTCAGATGGTTGCCATGCTTCTGAGCTGCCGTTTTCTAGCCAATCAGACACGTGATCGTATGCTAAGCGTGCGTGTGATTTGATGTTTGCTGCAAAGAACTTGATATCGTCGCCAATTACGCCGTCTTTATTTACGGTTACGGTACAGCAAATAGCAGGGCGGATTTCGCCTTCAATCAGAGAGCATAGGTTGTCTGCTAGATCGCGAGGCAGCATTGGAATATTGCGGCCCGGAAGATAAATAGTATAGCCACGCTCACGTGCTACTTTATCCATTTCATCTTCTGGTGTGATGTAGGCAGTTGGATCTGCGATAGCGATTGTCAGTTCGAAATCGCCAGATTCGGTTTTCTTCGCGTACAGCGCATCGTCCATATCTTTGGTTGATTCACCATCGATAGTCACGAAAGGAACGTGTGTCATGTCTACGCGTTCTAGATCGGCGTCGTCTTTTAGTTCCCAGTTCTCGATGCCTGCTGGCTCAGAGTTTGGTAGATCGTTTTGAGCAAGCGTTACCCACCAAGGTGCAATTTTGTCGTTCGCGTCTGTGATTTTTTCAGAAATTTCCACGAAGAAAGAGTTATCGCCTTTTAGAGGGTGGCGAATAAGATGTGCGACAACCCAATCTCCCTCAGCGAACTCGTCAGGTTTTAGACCTTTCTTTAGTTTCGCTTTAAGAGAAAGCTTTTTAAGCTGTGGGTGATCAGGTGCTACGTTTAGCTTGCCTTTGAACATTTTGACTCGACCAATAAAGCGAGTCACGGCTTGTTCTAACAGCTCTTGTGGCTCTGCAACTTCGCGTTCATTTTCTGTGCGGATAATGGCGACGACTTTGTCACCGTGCATGCACTTTTTCATGTACGCAGGTGGGATGAAGAAGCTAGTCTTGCTGTCCACTTCCAAAAAGCCAAAGCCTTTATCTGTGGCTTTTATTGAGCCTTCTTTTTTCGGCAGGTTTTCTTGGATTTGCTGCTTAAGCTGAGCGAGTAGTGGGTTATCTTGAAACATCTTTTCTTAAATTACCTATGGAGTTGGGCACACTATAATCATTGCGAGCTATTATTACTACCTGTGGAGCGCAATTTCGCCGTGAATTTTGCTGATCGAATTGCAGGAAATCGGCTTAAATATTGATGAAAAACTCATCTGCGAGCTGCGCAAATCTACGGGGAATGGTGGGGCTGGTGGAAAAATATGCTAAAAATGCCATTGTTGAGAATAAATTGTGATGTAATTCAATTTTTTCTGGCTTTTTTTATGCTTTTAAGGAATAATCCGCCTCCCTTAGTCGTCCCTAATGGCTTATCGCGGTTGTGTACTGTGCTGTGTTCCTGTCTGAATGGAATCAGTAACTGGATGAATCAGTATCGAATTGGAAGAGCATATGGGACTGTTTTTTTGTTTAATTAAGTAGGATCCCAATGCAAGATTCTGTTATTCAATTCAGCGATTTATCTCTGAATGATTCTATCCTTTCTGCTCTAGACGGAATGGGTTTCGTGTCACCAACTCCAATTCAGGCTGCGGCAATCCCACACCTGTTGGAAGGTGCTGACGCGCTGGGTAAAGCTCAAACAGGTACAGGTAAAACGGCAGCGTTCTCTCTGCCTCTTCTAAATAAGATCGATCTCAACCAACGTAAACCACAAGCTATCGTTCTTGCGCCAACGCGTGAGTTAGCGATTCAGGTTGCGGCTGAAATGAAAAACCTTGGTAAGAACATCAAGGGTCTTAAAGTTTTAGAGATTTACGGTGGTGCTTCTATCGTAGATCAGATGCGTGCTCTTAAGAGTGGTGCACAAGTTATTGTTGGTACTCCAGGTCGTGTACAAGACCTTATCAACCGTGAACGTCTACACCTAGATGAAGTAAACACGTTTGTACTAGACGAAGCTGACGAAATGCTAAACATGGGTTTCGTTGATGACGTTACTGCGATCATGGAACATGCACCAGAGTCTGCTCAACGCGTTCTATTCTCTGCAACAATGCCTCCGATGCTTAAGAAAATCGTTGAGCGTTTCCTACGTGAGCCTGTAATGGTTGACGTTGCTGGTAAGAACCACACTGTAGACAAAGTTCAACAGCAGTTCTGGGTAGTGAAGGGTGTAGAGAAAGATGAAGCGATGTCTCGTCTTCTTGAAACAGAAGAAACTGATGCGTCAATCGTCTTCGTACGTACTCGTCAAGACACTGAGCGTCTAGCTGATTGGCTATCTGCACGTGGCTTTAAAGCGGCTGCTCTGCACGGTGACATTCCTCAGTCTCTACGTGAGCGTACTGTTGATCACATCAAACAAGGTGTTATCGACATCCTAGTTGCAACTGACGTTGTGGCACGTGGTCTTGATGTTCCACGTATTACGCACGTATTCAACTACGACATCCCATTCGATGTTGAGTCTTACATCCACCGTATCGGTCGTACTGGCCGTGCTGGACGTAAAGGTAAAGCGATCCTTCTTGTTCGCACTAACCAAATCCGTATGCTTCGCACTATCGAGCGCGTAACTAAGTCATCTATGGAAGAGATTCAACTTCCTCTACGTGACCAAGTTGCTGAAGCTCGTCTAGCTAAGCTAGGTGCTGAGCTTGAAGCAGAGAAAGAGCACAAAGCTCTAGACAAATTTGCTGAGCTAGTAGAGAAACTACAAACTTCTCTAGAAATCGACCCAGCAACGCTTGCTGCTATGCTTCTTAAGCGTCAGCAAGGTAAACGTCCTCTGTTCTACATTGGCGAAGACCCAATGGTTGAAGCGATTGAGCGTGATAAGCAACGTCGCAAAGAGCGCCGTGAAGGTGGTCGTGACGGCGGTCGTAACTTCAACAACCAAGATTGGGATACTTACCAGCTTCAAGTTGGTCGCGAGCAAGGTGTTCAAGTTAAAGACATCGTTGGTGCTCTAGCGAACGAACTAGGCCTAGGTAAAGGCTCTATCGGTGCGATCAAGCTAGCACAAGGCCATACATTCGTTCAGCTACCAAAAGCAATGACTTCTGAAGCTGCGGGCAAGCTAAGCAAACTACGCATCCGTCAACAAGATGTTGGTGCTGTAGTATGTGACTTCGATGACTTCCGAGAGTCTCGTGGTGGTCGCCGTGACGGTGGTCGTCGCGATGGCGGTCGTCGTGATGGCGGCGGTTACCGTGGCAACCGCGAAGGCGGCAACCGTGGTGGTGATCGTCGTGAAGGCGGTCGTCGCGAAGGTGGCTTCCGTGGTAACCGTGACGGCAACCGCGATGGTAACCGTGAAGGTGGCGAACGTCGCTTCGATCGTAACCGTGGTGGTGATCACCGTGGTAACCACCGTGGCGAGCGTGGTCACGGCCGTGGTCGTCGCACTCAAGAAGCATAATCACGAATCAGTGATTAGAGCAATTGATTAAATTGCCGTAAGAATTGAAAGCCGAGCGAAATGCTCGGCTTTTTTATGCGCGTCGTATACGGCTTTGTTTTTCATCGTGCTCATTTACCCAGGTTATTACTTCGTTTAAGGGTAGGGCTGGACAAAACAAGTAGCCCTGAATGATGTCGCAGCCACGACTGCGTAAAAAATGCAGTGTATCCATGTCTTGAACGCCTTCTGCGACGACTGAATACCCTAGACCATGCGCTAACGCTATTGTGTTCTCAACGATAGAGCGGGTGCCCTCTGTCCGGCTTGCGGTACAAAGAAATGATCGGTCGATTTTAATTTGATCAACTGGGAGATCTCTCAAAAGCGACAGAGATGAATATCCGGTGCCAAAGTCGTCCAAGCTGATCTTAATACCCAATCCTTTGATTTGGTGAATTAGGGGGTTGAGCTCAACAACTCTATCAATCGCCATCGTTTCAGTAATCTCTAAGCTTATAAGGTCAGCAAATTGAGGGTTTACTTTGAGCAGTGTTTCCAAGCGGTTGAACAATAAATTAGACGAGAGATCTTTTGCAGATAAGTTAACGTGGACAGGAAGCTTGATGTCTTTTTCTATAAAGGTCTGGAGGTCTTTTTCAACTTGGTTGAGGACCCACATGGTGATGTTGTGCACTTGATTACTTCGCTCCGCGATGGGGATGAAGTCGTTAGGCGAAATCGTTTTACCATTTTCGTCATGCCAACGGATCACGGCTTCAAAGCCGACAGCTAAGTTAGTATGTGCGTCAATCAACGGTTGGTAGTACAGCTGGAACTCCTCTTTTTCCAGCGCACATTGAATACGAGAAGAGATTTCGAGCTGGTACTTGGCCCCGACGTTCATGTCCTCATTATAAAATGCAAAGAGGTTGCCATTTCGTTTGGCGTGATACATCGCAATGTCCGCGTGCTTTATCAATAGATCATTGGACAGAGCGTCATAAGGGTAGGTACTGACACCGAAAACAACGCGGGAAGAGACTTGAAACTCATCTAAATGGAAGCGATTAGACAGTGCCGAATCTAACTCTTCGATGAGACTTTTGCCTGTTTCCTCGCATGCTGACGAGGTGAGGATGACAAATTCATCGCCACCAACGCGGAAAATTTTGTCACTGCCTTTAAGTTTCTCTTGGAGACGTTGCCCAATTTGAATCAGTAGTTGATCTCCACAAAAGTGTCCCATAGCATCGTTGACTTGTTTAAAGTTAACGACATCGAAAAGGATCACTGAGAAAGGGTCTCCAGACTGTATTCTATCTTCGATTAACTCAAAGCAGTATTTACGGTTAGGGAGTCCAGTAAGTGCGTCGTGAACGGCATTACGCTTCTCTTTTTCAGCAACGGTATGAAGTTCCAGTATGGAGTCGTTGCTCCATTTGATAACCAGCACCACAAAAATGCTGCCACCGAATAAAATGAGAGAAACTCCGGTTTCCAAGAGGGAAGCGATAGGTTTTTGCATTATAGCGTGTAAAAAAGCGGCATACGCAAAAATGAAACAGCTGATTAACAACAATAGGAAAGTCCACCCGGGTACATCAGTTCTCGAGCAGATGTTTTTTGTCATCTGCCATCCCCAGCAGAGCAAAATCAAACCTAAGATCACTAATAGAAATGCAATAGTGGGCACATTATTACCCCGATTTATTGATTGGTTTGTTATTTTTGTTCACCCAATAAACAACGTAGCTCATATCTCTGAATTTGTACAAATTGACCTATTCATAAATTATGTTTAACAAGTCATATTTTTTAGTCTTCAAATAAAATCAAAACTTGCTACAGATCAACAAAATTTGTTCAATCAAATCGCTTTTACTAAAAGATTGTTGAAAGATTAAAAAATTATTGAATAATAGAGGGGCAAACAAGAAGTACGCAGCGCACAAGCGCTATTACAACCTCTGCTCTACAACAGGATAACTATTTCATGTCTAATTCGTTTGTACTGGTGATCAACTCTGGTAGCTCTTCATTAAAATTTGCTGTTATTGATTCTGAAACCGGTGAAGCTTTGGTATCAGGTATTGGTGAGTGTTTTGGCCTACCTGAAGCTGAAATCAGTTGGAAATATCAGGGAGAAAAAACCGTTGAAGCAATTCCTGCTGGCGGTAACCATCATCAGTACGCTGTTGAGCGAGTGGTAAAACTACTCGAGACTTTGGGTTTGAGCTCAAAATTTGTGGCTGTAGGTCACCGCATTGTTGCTGGTGGCGAAACCTTTAAAGGCACAGTAAAAGTCGATGAAAAAGTTATTCAAGAAGTTGAGCGTCTTGCTGAGCTAGCGCCACTTCATAACAAAGCGAATGCAGAAGGCATGCGAGCAGCAATGGCAGCATTCCCTTCACTGCCTCAATTCGCTGTGTTTGATACTGCTTTCCACCAAACAATGCCTGCCAAAGCGTTTATGTACGCGCTTCCTTACGAGCTTTACGAAGAGCATAAAGTGCGTCGTTACGGTGCTCACGGCACAAGCCACTACTACGTAAGTCGTGAAGCAGCGAAAATGCTAGATAAGCCGGTTGAAGAAAGCAGCTTTATCACCGTGCACTTAGGTAATGGTGCATCAGTGAGTGCGGTTAAAAATGGCGAATGTGTTGATACAAGTATGGGTTTGACGCCGTTAGCTGGCCTAATGATGGGTACTCGTTGTGGTGACCTCGACCCAAGTGTTATCGAGTTCCTTTTCCGTAAAGGTTGGGAAAAAGACGAAGTGTTCGAGATGATGAACAAGAAGTCAGGCTTCTTAGGTGTATCCGGTGTAACAAGTGACGCACGTGGTGTACTAGAAGCCATGGAAGCGGGTAACACACGTGCGAAGTTGGCATTTGAAATTTTCACTTACCGTGTTGCGAAATACATTACTTCTTACCTAGCTGCTCTGGATTCATTAGACGGCATCATCTTCACTGGTGGTATTGGTGAAAACTCACTACCAATTCGTCGTGAAATCTTGAAAAACCTAAAACTGCTAGGTTTTGTTGAAGATGAGAAAGGCAACGAAGATGCAAGATTTGGCAACGCAGGTGTTATTGCAACATCTGAGTTGCTCGGTGCGAAAGCACTAGTTATTCCTACCAATGAAGAGTGGGTAATCGCTCAACAGTCGGTGGAACTGCTGTAAAACGGCAAAAATTTTGGGAACTAAGTCAAAGCCCTTTCCTTTATGGAAAGGGCTTTTTTTGATCCAAATACATCCTTTCTCCATACAACTATCCGCATTAATACGGATCTCTAATAGCTGCCAATTGTCTTAATATTGATAAATATATAAACAACTTGGGCGGTGAAGAAATTTCAGTATACTGCGCTTAAGTCATACCAAAGAAAAATAGCCTTATGTCATGTAGGTGTCTCAGCTCGGAGACAGGAATTGCGTTTGAAGAACGATCAAACGAAATCGTATCTTTGCAGGCTATTGGGCATATAAATAATAAACCGTTGACTAGTTCGAAGATTAGTCAAATGAGAGAAAGTTATGTTTTTTAATAAGTCGCTTCAGCAAGAAAACCAACGATTAAAGCAGGATCTGCAACGCTTGCAGCAAATCCAACACAGTTTAGATGAAGAAATGCTTCGCTTAACGCTGGATAAGAAAGGTTGCATTACCTCTGTAAATACAAAACTTCAGCAACAACTTTTTTTCACTGATGCGGATATTTTAGCGAAACCGATTACCGAGCTGGTTCCATCAAATTCGCGTAATACAGAGCACTTTCATCGAATGAAGAGAGCCGTTCAAGACAAAGTATTTTGGAATGGCGCGATGCAAGTACTTAAAGGCAACGGCGAAGAAGCGTGGTTACGAACGGTTATTCAGCCTGTTTTAAACGAACATCAAGAAGTCGAAAGCTTTTTTGTGTTTGCTTCTGAGCTTACGCGAACGATCAAAGCATCGCGTGAGCAAGAGGACATGCTGAATGCGTTGAGCCGTTCTATGGCGGTTATTGAGTTCACGTTAGATGGTAATGTATTAAAGGCCAATGATAATTTCCTTAGTACGATGGGTTATACACTGGATCAAATTAAAGGTAAGCATCATCGTATGTTCTGCGATCAGGAAGAGGCTGGTTCTGAAGCTTATCGCGAGTTCTGGCAACGTTTGGCAAAAGGACAGTTTGCTTCAGACCGATTTAAGCGAGTTAACCGTTACGGTGAAGAGGTATGGTTAGAAGCCTCCTATAACCCTATCCATAACGATAGAGGAGAGCTCTACAAGGTCGTCAAGTTCGCGACCGACATCACCCAGCAGGTGATGCAAGAGCAGCAAATGGCTCAGGCTGCGCAATTGGCTAATGAAGTTTCTCAAGAGACCGGAACACAAACACTGCAAGGTCAGCAAGTGATAGGTTCGACGCTAGAAAAGGTGCAAACACTGTCTGACCAGATGCAGCAAGCGAATACGGCCATTGACGAGCTCAAAGCGCACTCATCGCGCATTAGTGAACTGGTTAATAGCATCAGTGGTATTGCTGACCAAACTAACTTACTAGCGTTAAATGCGGCGATAGAAGCGGCTCGCGCGGGTGAGCATGGTAGAGGCTTTGCCGTTGTTGCTGACGAGGTCAGACAGCTTGCCACAAGAACCAATGCGACCACGGATGAAATTGTCACAATGGTAACTGAAAACTTAGAGCGAACCGATAATGCTGTCCAACTGATCGCCAAGTGCCAAAAAGAAGCACTAGATACGCTAGAGCTTTCAGAAAAAGCGGGGAATGTGATGAACGAAATACAAGATGGCGCTAGCCGTGTCGTAGAGGCTGTGGAGCAATTTAACCGCTCATTGTAGTTGGTTCTTCATGCTATCAATGGCTTTTTTCAGTTCCGATATAATCAACTTGTTTACTACTGCGGCTCATCGCCAATAAAGCGCTTTTTTTGGTGATGAGAAAGCCAATTATTTCCCTCCTTAATATTTCGTATTTCTATCTTAACGTGTCGCTATTTTACAACACTGTTAATAAAAAGTAGCGTAATTTAATCTCCTGTTAACTTGGTTGCGAATCACAGTTGGGGGAGACCTACTTGGACTTACTAAATTTCACCATAGATAACTTAGCGCTGCTAGGTACGCTTACCATGGAGCACATCTCTTTGGTCGCTCTGGCTGTTGGGCTTGCCATCCTAACTGGCGTACCTATCGGCATTCTTATCACACAAAATGAGCGCGTTGCGAAAGTGGTGCTTTACGTAGCGTCCATCATTATCACCATTCCTTCAATCGCACTGTTTGGTTTGATGATTCCTCTCTTATCGACCATTGGTCATGGAATTGGCTACGTGCCCGCCGTGATTACCGTACTGCTTTATTCTCAGCTGCCTATTATTCGCAACACTTATACCGCCATTCACAACGTAGAACCGTCACTCAGAGAGGCAGCTCGCGGCATCGGGATGACGCCTTTTCAGCGTTTGAAAATGGTGGAAATTCCGTTGGCGATTCCGGTGATTATGGCGGGTGTGAGAACGGCAGTAGTAATGAATATTGGCGTTATGGCGATCGCCGCGTATATCGGAGCAGGAGGGTTGGGCGTGTTTATCAGCCGTGGCATATCGCAAAGTGATCCTCGACAACTGATCGTTGGTGCCATCGCCGTCAGCCTTCTGGCTATCATCGCGGATTACGGATTGATTCGACTACAAAAAAGATTAACGCCACCGGGCCTAACCGCTGCTTGATAAAGGACAAATAATAGGGACATTCAAATGATCAAAATTGACAAGCTAACCAAAATTTTTGAAACGCCTAATGGCCCGGTGACTGCCGCAGATCACATTGAGATGGAAGTTCCCAGTGGTGAAATATGTGTGTTACTTGGCCCATCCGGTTGTGGCAAAACCACCACGCTGAAAATGGTCAACCGAATTATTCCCGCGACATCGGGCAAGATCTATCTTGGCGGTGAAGATACTTCTGGGATGGATACGGTCACTCTGCGCCGCAACATTGGCTATGTTATTCAGCAAATTGGCTTATTTCCCAACATGACGATCGGCGAAAACATCGCGGTGGTTCCCAAGTTATTAGGATGGGATAAGGCAAGGTACATGACGCGTGCAAAAGAGCTATTGGAGATGGTGGCTCTTGATCCTAGTGTCTTCCTTAATCGTTATCCAAATGAGTTGTCTGGCGGACAGCAGCAACGAATTGGTGTTGCCCGAGCTCTAGCAGCGGATCCTCCCGTCATGCTGATGGATGAACCATTTGGTGCGATTGACCCGATCAACCGTGAAGTAATCCAGGATGAGTTCCTTAAAATGCAGCAAGAGCTCAACAAGACCATCATGTTTGTCAGTCATGACATTGATGAAGCGGTCAAAATGGCCGATAGAATTGCGATTTTCCGTGATGGTCACCTGGTTCAGTACGATACGCCTGACGATTTGCTCGCACACCCGAAAGATGATTTCGTGAAAAACTTTGTCGGAGATGATCGCGCACTTAAACGTCTACGCTTAGTGACGGCTGAGTCCGTCATGCAGACCACTTTTGCGTACGTGAAACCTAACGATACGCTTGCCGACGCTCTAACCAAAATTGACGCGTATGGGTATCGCGACGCCGTGATATTAGTGAATGACCAACACCAACCTATCGGTTATGTGCCCAAAGCTACCGCAATCAATATGAAGGGGTACTGCGGCGAACATTATGTCGGCCTGAAAACAATCGCCCGAACCACGGATGATCTGCGTAAAGTCGCGTCGAAGATGTTCACGCACGACATTGTTTGGATGCCGTGTGTTGACGAGAATGGCCGCTTAGTGGGCGAAGTCACACAGCGCGGCATTACCCATTATCTAGGCGCAACTTATCAGCGCGATACCTCTCTTAGTGAGCCACAGCCATTGCATCAGGCTAAGGAGGCATCGTGACCAATCAGCTCAAACAAACCTACTATTTCGTTTTATTAGCGTGTGTCTTTGCGTTGGGTATTTATTTACAAGGCGCGGGTACGATCGATGATTTCCTCTACTACCAAGAAGACATTGTTTATTTGACGGTTCAGCACATTGAACTGGTGCTGCTGTCTGGTGGATTGGCGATCCTAATCGCGATTCCCGTCGGCGTATTGCTCAGCCGTCCCCGTTTTCAGAAAGTCGCAGAATCGGCGATGCAGGTTTTGAATGTGGGGACCACGATTCCTACTTTAGCCATTCTTGCGCTGGCAATGAGCTTTCTTGGCATTGGCACCGTGCCAGCGGTATTTGGGCTGACGATTGCCTCGTTGTTACCGATTGTCAGAAACACCTATATCGGACTGAAAGAAGTGCCCGCTCATTTAAAAGAAGCGGCGTCAGGCATTGGTATGACCGAGTTACAAATGTTGTTTCAGGTTGAAATTCCTAATGCGCTGTTCGTCATTTTTGCCGGTATCCGCACGGCGTTAGCTGTCAACGTGGGTACCGTTCCACTGGCCTTCTTAATTGGTGGTGGTGGGTTAGGGGAGCTCATTTTTACCGGTATTGATCTGGATGAACCCATCATGATGCTGGCAGGCGCTATTCCTACAGCGATGCTGGCTATCGCTATCGACAGTGTGGTAGGAGCCGTTTCCTATGTCACTGTACCTAAAGGCTGTAACCCTATTAGAGCTAGACAATAACAATCCTAAAAATTGAACACAGACAGGAGTCAAACATGTTGAAGCAAATTACTCGCTGCTTGCTGGCCGTTGGTGTACTGCTTTCAAGTTTTCACGCATCTGCGGAAATCGTCGTAGGTGGTAAAAACTTTACAGAACAACAGCTTTTAACGGAGATCACGTCTCAATATTTAACCAAAAAAGGCTACGACGTTGATAAACGTTCGGGCATGGGCAGTGCGGTTTTGCGTAAAGCGCAAGAAAACGGCCAGATTGATCTTTATTGGGAATACACGGGCACATCACTGATCATTTACAACAAAGTCAAAGACAAGCTCCCAGCAGAGCAAGTGTATCAACGCGTTAAGGAACTGGATGCCAAGAAAGGCCTAGTTTGGCTTAACCCTTCAAAAGCGAACAACACCTACGCGCTCGCTATGCGCAGTGACGATGCGAAACAACGTGGCATTTCAACCTTATCCGACTTCGCCGAGCAAATGCGCCAAGACCCGCCAATGACCATTGCTTTGAATGCGGAATTCTATGCACGAAAAGATGGCTTCCGACCTTTACAGAAAACCTACAAATTCAAAGCTTCACGTGACCAAGTGAAACGCATGGATACTGGGTTAACTTATGATGCGCTGAAAGGGAAAGAAGTCGATGCTGCGCTTGTATTTGCAACAGATGGTCGTATCAAAGCATTCGGTTTTACCGTTTTAACGGATGACAAACAGTTCTTCCCTGATTACGCGATCACACCTGTGGTTCGCCAAGAAACGCTAGATGCGAACCCAGAGCTTGCCGAGCAAATGAACGCGCTTTCTGCGGCGATCGATGGCGATACGATGTCGACTTTGAATCAACAAGTTGATGTGGATCGACGTTCGATCTCAGAAGTCGCAAGCCAGTTCCTATCTGAGCATAACTTGGGGTAATACCATGACTATCCTGCAAGTCAGTGTGGCCCAAATCAACGCCCAGTTAGGCGATGTGAATGCCAATCTGAATACTCATCAGGATTACATAAAGCAAGCTGCGGCCTTGGGGTCGCAGCTATTGCTGTTTCCTGAACTCTCCTTGACCGGATACCAGCTCCAATCTTCTGTACGTGAAGTTGCCATGAAGCGTGATGATGCTCGGCTTAAAGAGCTTGCGCAACTTGCACCGCACATGTCCGTGATTGTCGGCTTTGTTGAACAGGCCGCTCCGGGAGAGTACTACAACGCGATGGCTTGGTTGCTCGGTGGTACGGTGGTTGCTGTGCATCGCAAAATCAATTTACCAACCTATGGTGGGCTTGAAGAGGGCAAGTGGTTTCATTCTGGTGACGCAACCACCAGCGTTTCTCTTGATGATAATTGGCGAGGCTCGGTTTTAATTTGTGCCGATTTATGGAATCCACCTTTGGTTCATTGCGCGCTACTCGATAAGTCTGAAATCTTGCTCGCGCCGATCAATTCGGCCAGCAGTATTGTCAGTAAAGATTTTTCCAATGAAGACAACTGGTTAGTTAACGTTAAATTTTATGCGGTGCTCTACGGAACTCCAGTTTTGATGGCCAACCGTTACGGGCCAGAGGGCGAAGCGTGGTTTTGGGGAGGAAGCTGTATTTTGTCTGCAACGGGTAAGCTATTGGCGCAGGCAGAAGACGGTGAAACCTTGATAACTGCGACCTTGTCATTGGACGATATTGATAAAGCCAGATTTGAGCTGCCTACCATGCGAGACAGCAATACACCATTGATCACAACACTATTGTCGAAGGCAAAACGCTAAAACTGGAGCAGTAGACGATGCAATCTATTCATCGATTTATTCACGAATTAACCTTTGAACAGCTTCCCGCTGACGTTATTGAACAAGCGAAATATTGCGTCTTGGATTTGTTAGGTGTCGCCGCAGCTGGTAAAGCGACGCAGCTGCAAAACATGGTAGCCAAACTCGCGCAGAAGCAGTTTGCCGGTGATACGCCGATGCTGTTTTCTGATCACACGGCTAGTGGTTGTGGGGCAACTCTATATGGCGGCATGTTGATTGACAGTATGGACGCGCACGACGGCCAAGTCCTGACGAAAGGCCATGTTGGCGTCGCTGTTTTGCCGGGGCTGCTCGCCAGTATGTATGAGTCAGCAGTTACGGGAGAAGAGTTATTAACGTCCCTCGTCATTGGCTATGAAATAGCAACTCGCGCCGGAATCGCTCTGCATCAAACCGCTTGTGATTATCATACTTCTGGTGCTTGGAATGCGTTGGGCGTCGCTGCGGTGTCTGCAAGAAGAAAAGACTTAACGGATGCACAAACAGAGCATGCGCTCGGCATTGCTGAGTTTTATGGTCCACGCAGCCAAATGATGCGTTGTATTGAACATCCAACCATGCTCAAAGACGGCTCTGGCTGGGGAGCGATGGCGGGCTTCGCCAGTGCAGAGCTAGCAGAAGAAGGATTTACTGGCGCGCCAGCCGTGACTCTGCTGGACCAACAAACTCACGCTTTGTGGGCAGATTTAGGGCAGCGTTGGTATATCCTGGAGCAATACTTTAAACCGTATCCGGTTTGTCGTTGGTCTCAACCCGCGGTTGAAGCAGTGAGAGCGCTGCAACAAGAAAATAAACTAGAACCTGATGAGATTGAACTTATCGAAGTTCATAGCTTTCATCAGGCGGTGTGCCTGCATACCAAGCGCCCAGAGACAACCGAGCAGGCTCAGTACAGTTTGCCATTTTCAGTCGCGAGTGCGGTCACAGATAATACGGTCACGGTAGAAGCCGTCACCAAAGGACTGAAAGATCCTGCTCGCTTGGCACTTACGGAGCGGATGAAGTTAATTGAAGAGCCCGTTTACAATGATAAGTTTCCAGCCGAACGCTGGGCGCATGTCGTGGTGACGTTGAAAAATGGCGACAAACTGACTTCGCCTCCCTGTATTGCGCGAGGTAATCCTGAAAATCCTCTCAGTCGAGACGAGATGCAAGGTAAGTTTCGCACTTTGGCAGAGAAAGAACTACCCGCTACGCGCGTGTCAGCGATAGAAGAGGGCTGTTTGCAACTTGATAAAGCCAGTAAAGAGCGGGTACTTGCTTGGCTATCATTGCTTTACCAAGGCACTTTGTCTGATAAGCCATCTGACACGTCGCCTAGCAAGTCACTATGAGATCGAAGAGATCGAACTTCTTTTCTTTTACTCAATCTTCTTTTCTTTTACTCAATCTTAAGCTAAACGTCGCTCTTCACGCGGCGTTTTTTCATAGCGTTTTTTGTAGCAGCGCGCAAAATACGATGTAGAACTGAACCCACAAGCGGTGCTGATTTGAGTGATGGACAGCATGGTTTGCAACAACAAATGTTGAGCGCGTTCTAAGCGCAATTGAAGGTAGTAATTACCTGGTTTGTCTTGCAAGTATTGCAAAAATAACCTTTCCATCTGCCTGACCGATAACCCTACTTGTTCGCCAATTTCATAGCACTTTAGCGGCTCTTCCATGTTGGCTTCCATGATCTCTACAGCGTCGAGCAGGCGTGGGTGGCGGATGTTGTGTTTACGGATTAACGACATCCGCTGTTTATCATGCGCTGGTCGAATCGCAGGGTGAATGCATTGCTCAGCCACTTGATTCGCCAAGTCACTCCCATGTTGGTTTGTAATTAAATGAAGCATCATATCCAAACCGGCTAAGCCGCCCGAACAAGTTGGTGTACGTGGGTCGAATTCGTACAACTCACTGGTCACGTTAATGTTTGGAAACTCCTCTGCCAGGCTGTTGGCGGACTCCCAATGCACGGTACACGTCTTGTTTTTTAATAGCCCAGCTTTTGCTAACAACACGCTGCCTGTCGAAGTCGAGCCCACGGCGATGCCTTGACGAAGCGCTTGCTTTAACCACTGATTCACCGAGCCACTCGCAGCAGCAACGTGGGCGCCAATACCTGCTACAACCAGCAGCAAGTCTAAATGAGCAATGTTGTTGACTGACTGTGTTGGCGAGAATGAAACGCCATTACTGGCCGATACTTCTTTATCTTCGAATCCATAAATATCCCACTGATACAAATCGCAACCAGCGAGGCGGTTGGCCATTCGAAGAGGTTCGATAACCGCCGAAAAAGAGAGCATCGAAAAATCAGGAATAAGGAAAAAACCAATGCGATACGTGTGTGTCGTTTTCATTCTCTGTGGTCACCAAGTGGGCAGTTCGTCTATGTCGTATTTCTGGATAAGAATGTCGCAATTGTTAAATTATTGCTATCAAAATTCGAACATGATGTGACTTAAGACAAGGACTTCTTTGTCGAGCATACACATTCATTTGGACGAGATAATTATGATTGAACAAAAAGCCCCAGTAATTAGTGATGGTCTACGCCTTGATGGCGCTTTCTTTACTGACGAGAACGTTAACAACCCAGACTTACCGATCGTTATTGTCTGCTCAGGCTTTACTGGGCAAAAAAATATTCACCCAGAGCGTTACGCGAGAGCCTTAACTGCGAAGGGCTTTACGGTATTCGGATTTGACTACCGTGGCTTTGGCGAATCTGAGGGTATTCGTGAGCGAGTTATTCTGGATGAACAAGTACGCGACATCGCCAACGCGGTTGCGGTTGTGAAAAAGCGCGCTGACGAGGAAGGCCGCAAAGTCGTACTGGCTGGCTGGGGCATGGCGGGTGGATTAATTCTTGATGCTTACCGAGTTTGCCAAGATGCGATTGATGGCCTTATCTCCATGAACGGCTTTTATGATGCGGTACGTGTTCAGGTTGCTCAACGTGGCGAGCACGGCTGGAAAGCGTTCCGTCAATTTATGTTAGAAGAGCGTACACGTCTTGCTCTTGGTGGAGAAAAGCAGGGGATTGATCCATTTGAAATCTACCCGCTTGATCCAGTAAGCCGCGAATATGTATTCACTGAACTGGTCAAAGCGCCGGGCTACGGAGTGACATCTGATCTGGATTTTGCGGATTCTCTCATCAATTTCAAACCGGAAGCTCTACTGGACGAGCGATTTGCAGACGCGCCAATCTTGATTGCGCACGGTGCAGAAAACGACCTTCACCCAGTGACCGAAGCAAAGTCGCTGTACGCGAAATACCCTGGGCCGAAATCTCTATTCTTACTGCCGGAAGGTGGTCACACCGAGTGGATGTTGGACGACGATCCTAAGTTTATTCAGTTCTCTGGCGTGATCGCGAACTGGTTGAGTGAGAACTTCAGTTAAGTCTTTAAGAGGTGCTTTCGTTGATGGCACCTCTACCTTTCTGACAGGATGATTTTCGATGAGCATAATTCCATTTTGTGAAGCGGCTGACCCATTTGTAAATAAACCAACAATCGCGATTCCTGAAGGCGCGGTTGATTGTCACGCCCACGTTTTTTCTTCACGTTATCCGTACTGTGAAACGCGAACCTACACACCACCTGATGCCAGCGTCGGCGCGTACCTGCATTTGCACCAGCAATTAGGCATCCGTCATGGCGTGCTGGTTCAGCCGAGTGTGTATGGCAATGACAACCAGTTGCATCTTGATACATTACGGTATTTACGCCAGCAAGGTTACGACTACAAAGGCGTCGCGGTCGTGGATGCGGATGTGTCCGAGCAAACGCTGGATGAGCTACAAGAAGCGGGATTTTGTGGGGTGCGGATGAATCTACTGTTTAAAGGTGGTATTGAGTGGCGTGATGTTGAACGTTTAGCGGCTCGCCTTGCAGAGCGACACTGGCACCTTCAATGCTTAATTGATGTTTCGCAGTTTGATGACTTATATCAGCGATTAAGGGCTTTACCCGTGCCCGTAGTGATTGATCATCTTGGACATATGCCAACAAACAAGCTTATTTCTCATCCTGGTTTTCAAACCTTATTGAAGCTTAAGGCCGAAGGGAAAGTGTGGACAAAATTGTCGGCGCCGTATCGTTTGTCGCTTCAATCTCCGCCTTATGATGACGTTTCTTCGTTTGCTCAAGCTTTGTTAGAAGCGAATGAAGAGCAATGCGTCTGGGGCTCGGATTGGCCTCATCCATGTTTTGCTGCTGAGATGCCAAATGATGGCCAGCTATTAGATACCTTGTGGCACTGGACGCAAGATACGACACTGTTTGGCAAGATTCTGGTCGATAACCCCAAGCGCCTCTACCACTTTTAACTCCGCATTCATGTTACGAACCTAAAAAGACAACCGTAAGGCACCGATTCAAATTATGCTTCCTGCACTTCCGCTACAGGTTTCCTCTGATCCTGTGGTTATCAAGTTCTTTAACACCCTTAAACAGCTTGGTTTCAAGGGGGATACTGATGCTCGCTATACCACTCGATTGAGTATGGCGACTGACAACAGCGTCTACCAGCAACTTCCGTTGTCGGTCGTCTTTCCTGCCAACCATCATGATGTGGTAATACTTGGCAAGGTCAGTGCACGTGATGAATTTAAGCACCTGACCTTTTCGCCCAGAGGAGGCGGAACGGGCACCAACGGACAATCATTGAACTCGGGGATTGTGGTTGACCTGTCTCGCTACATGAATCGAGTGTTAGAGATTAACGAGCAGGAAGGCTGGGTGAGAGTGGAAACAGGGATAGTCAAAGATCAACTCAACGACATCGTTCGCCCTTATGGTTATTTCTTCTCGCCAGATCTGTCGACCAGCAACCGCGCAACATTAGGTGGGATGATTAATACCGATGCATCAGGCCAAGGCTCTTTGCAATATGGTAAAACCTCGGATCATGTGTTGGCGCTCAAAGCCATATTGGCGGATGGTTCGGTAATCGATACCGAAGCAATTCAACAAAACAAATGGTTAAACAGTGATGCAGTATCGCGAGCGTTAAAAATTACGGAGGAAGTTTGTCGAGACAAGCGTCAACAGATTCTGGATAAGTTTCCTCCTCTGAATCGATTTCTTACTGGTTATGACCTAAAAAACGCCATCAACGACAAGAGTGAAGAGTTTGACGTCACGAGAATATTATGTGGCTCTGAAGGCACGTTAGCTTTTATCACTGAAGCCAAGCTCAATCTTACGCGAATACCTACCACGCGACGGTTAGTGAACGTTAAATACGATAGCTTTGATTCTGCATTGCGAAATGCTCCCTTGATGGTCGAAGCAGAGGCGCTATCGGTAGAGACGGTTGATGCAAAGGTGCTTAATCTTGCAAGAGAAGACATTGTCTGGCACTCGGTAAAACACGCGATCTCAGATGTGCGGGGCAAAGAGATGCAAGGGATTAACTTTGTCGAGTTCGCAGGCAGTCACAACGATGATGTTGAGGATAAAGTTGAACGATTACTTTCAATTCTTGATAAAGAAATCGTTCATCGACGCAGTGGTATCATCGGTTATCAAGTCTGTCGTGAACCCCAAGACATCGAGGCTATTTATGGCATGCGCAAGAAAGCGGTTGGGCTGCTTGGCGCGACCAAAGGTCAGGCAAAGCCGATTGCATTCGCGGAAGATACTTGTGTGCCGCCTGAAAATTTGGCGGACTTTATCGCGGAATTTCGTACGTTGCTAGACAGCAATAACCTGCATTATGGCATGTTTGGGCATGTGGATGCTGGCGTCCTTCACGTGCGTCCGGCGCTCGATATGTGTGACCTTGGGCAAGAAGCGTTGATGCATCAACTATCCGATGATGTGGTCGCGCTGGTGGCAAAATACAATGGTTTAATGTGGGGAGAGCACGGTAAAGGATATCGTTCAGAATATGGACCAGCCTTCTTTGGTGATGAGCTCTTTACTGAATTAAGGCGTATTAAAGCGGCGTTTGACCCCGACAATAAAATGAACCCGGGCAAGATTTGCACGCCACTGAATAGCGACGCTGAAATGGTAAAAGTCACAGCGACCAAGCGTGGCTACTATGATCGTCAGATCCCCGTAGAAGTCCGAGAGTCGCTTAAGCCCGTGCTGTCTTGCAATGGCAATGGGCTGTGTTTTAATTACGATGCTGATAGCCCAATGTGTCCATCATTTAAAGTAACAGCCGATCGTCGCCACTCTCCGAAAGGGAGGGCTGGGATAATGCGTGAATGGCTGCGTCGCCTGAATGACAGTGGCTTCGATTTGCTCGCTAACGAACAACAGCTTCTCAATCAAACATTATCGGTTAAGCTTTTGACTCAGAAGCTGAGTAAGTTGATATCTCGCCCCACATCTGATGATTTATCGCATGAAGTTTATGAGGTGATGAACGGTTGTCTAGCGTGCAAAGCATGTGCGAGTCAGTGTCCTGTTAAAGTTGATGTGCCTGATTTTAGAGCGCGTTTTTTACACCTCTATCACTCTCGTTATCGCAGACCTCTGCGCGACTATCTGGTGTCGAATATTGAGCAACTGCTGCCGATTATGGCAAAAGCCCCTAAGTTGATTAATCAAATTGCATCTAGTAGGCCCGTTACGCAAGTATTAGAGACATCCATCGGTTTTGTTGATTCGCCAGTGCTATCGATACCTACATTGCAAAGTCGATGTCAGGCACTTGGAGTGAGCCCGTTCGACTTTGCGTATCTAGAATCGCTTTCCCCAGAAGTGAAGCAAAATTACGTCTTGATTGTTCAAGACCCATTTACCAGCTTTTATGAAGCCAAGTTGGTTGCGGACTTTATTCAGTTATTGCAGCGGTTAGGGAAACACCCTGTTGTTCTGCCTTTCAAACCCAATGGGAAAGCTCAACATGTAAAAGGTTTCCTTAAGGCATTCGCCAGAAATGCACAAAACACTTCGGATTTTCTCAACCAAGTTGCTGAGCTTGAAATTCCTATGATCGGTATCGATGCTGCCTTAGTGCTTTGTTATCGTGATGAATACCATCAGGTTCTAAAAGAAAAGCGGGGCGAGTTTACAGTTTATACGGCTCATGAGTGGCTGGTGGATACACTCAATGAATGGCCGCCAGTAAGTGTATCAGACGAAGAACCTTGGTATTTGATGGCGCATTGCACAGAAAAGACCAAAATCCCGGAGACTGAGAAATCTTGGCAGTCTATTTTTCATCACTTTGGCTTAAAGCTGCATGTGATACCTACGGGATGTTGTGGCATGGCAGGGACATTCGGCCATGAAGTGGATAAGAAAAGTACGTCTGAAGCTATTTATCAGCTGAGTTGGAAACCGAATATAAAGAACCTGCCCACTGAGCGTGTGTTAGCCACGGGGTATTCCTGTCGCAGTCAGGTTAAGCGTTTTGAAGGGGAGGTCGTTCGACATCCGGTCCAAGTTTTAGCCAGTTTGTTTAGTGCATAAGATGCTTAGGCAATTTAGTATACGAAAACGCTTGCCTTAAGACTTTACCTGCCTTTAATGTATCCGACCGCAGAACTTCAATCTGCTTAACAACAACACAGGAGAGAATCGGGCTTTCACTTCCGCTCGACAGAAACTCCTTTCAAATTGATACAATAGCGCAGCAAACTTCCCTTGCTGCGATACTGTGTTCCATATTTTGTGAGTACTTATGTTTAACTCAGAACGCAAAGCGACGGTTATTCTGGTTGCGACAACGATGATCGCGGCACTTGGTTGGATCTTTTCTAAGGAAACAATACAGGGTTTACCACCTTTCGGCTTTATCGGGGCGCGATTTACTATTGCATCGCTCTGTCTGCTGCCGTTGTGTTATAGACCTTTGCTGAAAGCGAATTTGAAAGATGTGCTTTCTGCTGGTGGTGTCGGGCTCCTGTTAGGCAGTGCCGTTATGACATGGATTTACGCCATCTCCATCAGCGACACGCTCGGAGAAGGCGCATTTATCATGAGTCTCTCCATGCTATTTGTGCCTATTGTTGCGTGGGTTATGTTTCGTCAACGACCACAACGAATTTTCTGGCTTTCTTTGCCTATCGCGGTATTAGGTCTCGCCTGTCTCTCTTTAGTTGGCGGCTGGAAGCAATCGGCCAGTCAATTTTGGTTTCTTGGGGCGGCACTGGTTCTGGCGCTTCACTTTAATGTGAACAGTAAATATTCTCAAAAATTGCCTGTGTTGCTGCTTACTTGCGTGCAGCTTTTTTCTGCTGGTTGTTTAGGTTTGTTGGTTTCTTTCTTTATGGAGTCTTTTCCGGCAGAGGTTGACTCCTCCATTTGGTGGTGGTTCGCGTTGAGCACTTTGCTAGCGACGAGCTTGCGTTACGTAATGCAAACCATGGGGCAAAAATTTGTTCAGGCAGGTAATGCTGCCTTGATCATGATATTAGAGCCAGTTTGGACCGTCATTCTAAGCGTGCTGTGGTATGGCGAAGTGCTAACGGCAAATAAGCTAGTTGGCTGTGTGCTTATCTTATTTTCTCTTATTATTTACCGTACTGGCGGGCGATTTCGTTTGTCTATCCCTAGGTAGCTTCAAGAGGTTTGGGTAGGGAACAATTTAGGAGTGAAGCATGGCCAATACTGAGCATCAGGAATCACTAGACTTTTTAGATATTTTAAGTGTCTGTTTATACCGTTTAGGAATTAGCGTATTTGCCTTTGGACTTATCGCGATGACGATATCGGGTTTGCACCTTATTGAAGGTTCGGCATTTTATGATCGAAATGTGTTGCTGCTCATCGCCATTGCAGGCGTATTAACTGCAGCAAATATCCATGTCTACAGTAAAACTGTGCGTACTGTCATCAGCTGGTCAACTTGGGTGGGACTGCTCTTCATGGTGAGCGATCCAGACTTATCCAGCGTGTGGCTTTCTCTTGGTTTTGTCTTTGTCACTTTTTCCGGTGTGGCGCTGAAAGAGTCCTTTTGTTTTAAAGTTCCAGGCTTGAAAGCGGTGCCAGTGCTACTTGCCATCGCAACCTTCGCGTTTTGTTTCGAAATACTGTCGGTAGCGACTATTGCGACAGGGTTGTCTGGCTTAATTATGGGCTTCCTGTCTATATCAAAGTGGCGGATGCCACTTCATTTTGATATTGGTATCAAAGCAAACTATGAGGTTTAATAAACGTCTTACGCTAGAGATGTCATACGGTTACGCAAAGCTAGCGATACTTTTGACGTGGGTTCTCGATTAAGCTCTTCGCTGATCATCCAGCCAGCTTTTGCTAACAGCTCCAGGTCGATCCCCGTTTCGATCCCTAATCCTTGGCATAAATACAGTACATCCTCCGTCGCGACATTCCCCGAGGCACCATGAGCGTATGGGCATCCACCCAGCCCAGCTACACTGCTGTCGATGGTATTGATGCCCATACTCAATGCTTGATGAATATTGGCGAGCGCTTGTCCCCATGTATCGTGGAAATGGACAGCAAGCAGGGGGAGAGGTGTAACCAACATGACGGCTTCTAGCATAGCTGCAATTCGATTTGGCGTGCCTGTGCCGATGGTATCGCCTAGGGATACTTCATAGCACCCTAAATCGATGAGCGATTTGGTCACGCTCGCCACCTGTTTAGGGGCTGTTGGACCGTCGTAAGGGCAATCTGCAACGCAGGATAGATAACCTCGAACAGGGATGCCGTGTTTGGTGGCTAATCGCATTACAGGCTCGAAGCGAGTTAAACTTTCTGCAATCGAGCAATTGATATTGTGTTGGCAGAATCCTTCTGATGATGAAGTGAAAATTGCGACCTGATTGGCACCAGCCTCCAAGGCTTGTTCGAAGCCTTTTAGGTTTGGTGTCAGGGCAGAATAAGTAACATGATTTCGCCTTGTTATTGCTTTCATGACCTCTGTTGAGTCCGCCATTTGTGGCACCCATTTGGGCGAAACAAAAGAGCCCGCCTCAATATGCGTTAGCCCAGTATCAGAGAGTAAGTTGATCAACCGGATTTTAGTCTGGGTCGCAACAGGAGACTCATTTTGCAACCCATCTCGTGGACCTACTTCGACAATATTTACTTTGGAAGGCAGCATTACTTGTCCTGTGATTTGGTTACCCAACTTGGGCTTCGTTTTTCAAGAAACGCTTGCAAGCCATCTTGGCCTTGTGGCGATACCCTAATGTCCGCAATGAGCTTGCTAGTATAGTGAATCAGTTGTTGATCGATGGGGTTTTGATGACATTGGTGACAGAGCGTTTTCGCTTTACGCATCGCATCTGGGCTATTAAGTAGTAACGTCTTGATCACGCTATCGACCGCACTTTCAAGTTGTTTGGCTTCTTTCACTTCATGCACAATACCAAACCGTTCGGCATCCTCGGCTGAAATGACTTCACCACTTAAGATATAGCGTCTAGCTTGTCGATTCCCCATCGCGCGCATGACGTAAGGCGCAATGGTTGCCGGAACTAAACCCAGCTTAACTTCACTTAAGCAAAAGTTAGCACATTGGCTCGCGATGGCGATATCACTGCAACAAATCAATCCCAGCGCGCCGCCGTAAGCGGAGCCTTGTACAACCGCGATGGTGGGTTGAGGGAACGAATCTAGTGTTTCCATGAGTCTTGCCAAGTTTTGGGCATCAACGAAATTATCTTGCCTCGTGCTGTCGGCCATCGACTGCATCCAATTCAGGTCGGCCCCGGATGAAAAGTGCTTGCCGTTACTTTTTAATACCAAGCATCGCACATCCGTTCGTAAAGCGAGATAATCTAGGCGGTGGATCAGCAAGTCGATCGTACAAGCGTCAAAAGCATTGTGTTTGGCTGTTCTGTTTAGAGTGATGGTCGCTACGCCATTGTCATCGACATGCCAAAGAACATCATCTTGTCTTTGGGCGTTGGGAATAATGCTTGGTTGCATTTCCTGCATACTTACTTCCTTAATTTATCTCTGGATATTTACATTCTGAAGACGCCAAACTCGCTATCAGGAATGGGGGCATTTAATGCTGCCGTTAGCGCTTGACTCAACACCTGACGCGTTTGTTTGGGGTCAATAATTCCGTCATCCCATAGCCGAGCGCTCGCAAAATAGGGATGTCCTTGTGTTTCATACAAGTCTATGATTGATTCTCTAAAAGTGTGTTCTTCTTGCTCTGACCACGCTTCTCCCTGGCGTTCCTTCGCGTCTTTTCGAACTTGTGTTAAGACGCCTGCCGCTTGTTCTCCGCCCATCACAGAAATACGAGCGTTCGGCCACATCCACATCATGGTTGGATCATAAGCTCGGCCGCACATGCCATAATTGCCAGCGCCGTACGACCCACCGATGATTACGGTAAACTTTGGTACGTCAGCACAAGCGACGGCCATCACCAGCTTGGCGCCATGTTTTGCGATGCCTTCTTCTTCCACCTTTTTCCCAACCATAAATCCGGTAATGTTTTGGAGAAAGAGAAGCGGTGTTTTCCGTTTGGCGCAAAGTTCAATAAAGTGCGCGCCTTTTTGTGCCGATTCAGAAAACAAGATGCCGTTGTTTGCCACAATGCCGATCAAGTGTCCGTGAACGCGAGCAAAGCCACATACTAACGTTCTGCCGTACAAGGCTTTGAATTCGTCAAAATCAGAATCATCGACGATGCGGGTAATGATTTCTCGAACGTCGAATGATAGTCGTAAGTTGGCATTCACGATTCCGTAGATTTCTTCAGCATCGTAGCGGGGAGGTAGCACGGTGTTTTCCGGCTTAATCGGTTTCGCTCTATTGGCATTGGCAATGGCTTCTCGGGCAAGCATTAGGGCATGCTCATCATTTTCAGCGTAATAATCAGCAACACCAGATTTACGACAATGCACGTCTGCCCCGCCGAGCTCTTCACCCGTCACGACTTCGCCAGTGGCCGCTTTAACTAGAGGCGGTCCCGCCAAAAATATGGTGCCTTGCTCTTTGACCATAATGGACACATCCGCCATGGCAGGAACATATGCGCCCCCAGCAGTGCAAAGCCCCATCACAACAGCAACCTGAGGGATGCCTTTTGCTGACATCCTCGCTTGGTTAAAGAAAATGCGACCAAAGTGTTCTTTGTCGGGGAAGACGTCGGACTGATGAGGGAGATTTGCGCCACCGGAGTCCACCAAGTATACGCAGGGGAGTTGGCAACGTTGGGCTATCTCTTGCGCTCTAAGGTGTTTTTTTACCGTGAGTGGGTAGTAGGTTCCGCCTTTTACCGAAGCATCGTTGGCGATGACCATACATTGAATCCCCGCTATGAAACCAATGCCGGCGATAACGCCAGCGCAGGGGATGGATTCGTCATACACTTGCCAGGCGGCAAACTGGCTAATTTCAAGAAAATCAGTGTTGTCATCAAGCAAGCGCGCGATGCGTTCTCGTGCGGGGAGTTTTCCTTTTTGCCTCTGGTGCTGAATGGCTTTTTCACCGCCTCCTTGTTTGATGGTCTCGATATGTTGATTCAGTTGAGTGACCAACGTTTCCATCGCAGCTTTATTGGAAAGAAATAACTCGTCAGTTGGCTTAGTTTTACTTTTGATAATGGCCATAATGACTTCCTTGTCGTATGTTCCCTTAGCGAGATTCTTCGAACAGTTCTCGGCCTATTAACATGCGGCGAATCTCTGAGGTACCCGCGCCGATTTCATAAAGCTTTGCATCACGTAGCAAACGACCAGCAGGGTATTCATTGATGTAGCCATTCCCACCGAGCAACTGTATTGCATCGAGTGCCATTTGTGTGGCGAGTTCTGCACTGTACAGAATCGCTCCTGCGGCATCTTTGCGTGTTGCGTTACCTCGATCACAAGCCGCTGCGACGGTATATACATACGCTTTTGCTGCACTCATTCGAGAGTACATATCGGCGATCTTGCCCTGAACTAACTGAAACTCGCCAATGGACTTTCCAAACTGCTCTCGTTCATGTACGTACGGGACCACAATGTCCATGCAAGCTTGCATTATCCCGAGTGGTCCGGCAGCGAGGACGACGCGCTCGTAATCCAGCCCACTCATTAACACCTCGACGCCTTGATTCAGCTCGCCAAGAATATTCTCTTTCGGCACTACGCAATTGTTAAACACAAGTTCGCAAGTGTTCGAGCCTCTCATGCCTAGTTTGTCCAGCTTTTGAGCATGGCTGAAACCTTCGACGTTGCGTTCAACAATGAATGCGGTAATACCTCGCGAACCTGCGCTGACATCCGTTTTAGCGTAAAGCACCACTATGTCAGCGTCGGGACCGTTGGTGATCCACATTTTGTTGCCATTCAGTACAAAATGGTCACCCTTGTTCTCCGCTTTCAGTTGCATGCTTATCACGTCTGAACCTGCATTGGGCTCACTCATAGCTAGGGCGCCAACGTGCGTACCATCGATGAGTTTGGGAAGGTATTTCTTGCGTTGAGAAGGAGTGCCATTGCGAAAGATCTGATTGACGCACAGATTAGAATGAGCGCCGTAGCTTAAAGCGACGGAGGCAGAGGCACGGCTGATTTCTTCCATCGCCACAACGTGAGCGAGGTATCCCATGCCTGCACCACCAAATTCTTCATCGACGGTGACACCAAGCAACCCCATATCTCCAAACAAAGGCCACAAATGCTTCGGAAACTGGTTATCGCGGTCTATATCTGCGGCGATGGGAGCAATATGTTCCGTAGCAAAGGCATTAACGTGGTCTCGGAGCATATCGATGGTATCACCAAGTCCGAAATTGAGTGGGGCGTAGGTGCTTTTCATAACGTCTCCCGATATCAGAGGTAAGGTGGAAAAGCCGATTGCAGTGTCGCTATTTGAGTATAGCGGTTATGTCTCTTTGCTTTTGAGTGTTTGAATACAGCGTTCTTTAGCGGCATTCAACTCTGCCATTACGACGCTGATGTCATTGAGTTGCTGTTGTAGGACGGCTTGTTTCTCTTCAATGATATTGAGCATTTTCAATAACTGTCCTTCGGTTTGTTGCATGTCATAGAGCTCGAAAAGTTCACGAATTTCTGCCAGTGAAAAACCGAGCCGTTTCCCTCTTAAAATCAGTTTGAGACGAATTTTATCTCTGCGTTGATAAACGCGCATGTTGCCTTTTCGCTCTGGTTCAATCAGACCTACGTCCTCATAAAACCGGATACTGCGAGTGGTAATATCAAACTCCTTGGCGAGGTCACTGATCTTGTATTTTTCCATAACATACTTACCTCGAATAAAAATCCAGTTTCTGGAAATCGAACCTTCAACGGAAAGGCCGAACGCAAATTTTGAAAGATAAACGCCTACTTGGTGTGTTTTTTCATCTCATTGTAAAGGCTAGTGCTATGCTTACGTAAACGTCAAGAAATCGCAGTATGAAAGTTTGTCAGTGAGAAAGGGCGACAAAGACTGGCGTAGCACTTGGTAAGCAATGTCATGCAAGGGCGTTATCAGTCAGTCTAGTGTTCACATATACCTCAAGGGAATGCGAATCATGGAAAAAGACATCTGGATTGTCAGCGCGAAGAGAACGCCGATCGGGCGCTTTCAAGGAAAGTTGCAAACTTACTCCGCTCCCCAATTAGGCGCACTGGCGATCAAGGCGGCAATGCACGAAGTGAATGTGACATCTGTAGATGAAGTCTTCATGGGATGTGTGCTCCCTGCGGGTTGTGGGCAAGCCCCGGCGAGACAAGCGGCAATTGGTGCGGATTTACCCATGAGTGTAGGGTGCACGACTATCAATAAAGTGTGTGGTTCCGGCATGAAGAGCGTCATGTTGGCGCACGATCTTATCAAAGCTGGAACGATTCGAACGGCCATTGCTGGTGGTATGGAGAGTATGACCAATGCGCCGTATTTATTGAAAGAGGCGAGAAAGGGAATGCGCATGGGCCACCAGTCGACGTATGACCACATGTTTCTCGATGGATTGCAAGATGCGTACGAAGGGCACTTAATGGGTGTTTATGCTCAGCACGTCGCAGACAGGCTTAAGTTCACCAGAGAGCACATGGACGAATGGGCAGTGATGTCGGCAAAACGTGCGTTGGAAGCTCAAGAACGAGGCTTATTTGCCGACGAGCTGTCACCGATTGAATTCAACACCAAGTCTGAACAAGGAACGCTGGATTACGATGAGCACCCGCGCTCGGTTGATCTGGATAAAATCCCTCAACTCAAACCTGCATTCGATAAAAAAGGCACGGTGACCGCTGCTAATTCGAGTGCGATTTCCGATGGCGCTGCAGCGCTTGTTCTAATGGATGAAGAGACTGCGATCCACCAAGGTCTTGAGCCACTCGCCGTTATCAAGTCTCACGCCACACACGCCAGAAAACCTGCTGAATATACTTTGGCTCCCGTTTATGCGATTGAACAGTTGTTGTCCCAGTTGGATTGGTCAATTGACGAAGTGGATCTGTGGGAGATAAATGAAGCCTTTGCTGTCGTGACACAAATCGCGGTAGCAGAACTTGGGCTTGATATGAGCAAAGTCAATATTAAAGGCGGAGCGTGTGCACTCGGGCATCCGATAGGCGCAAGTGGCGCACGAATTCTGGTGACATTGATTCATAGTTTGCGTCAGCTACAAGCTTTAGGTACCGACGGTGATCTAGACGCCAAAAAAGTGATGCGAGGCGTTGCGACACTTTGTATCGGTGGCGGAGAGGCAACGGCGATAGGCATTGAAATACCGCTTTAATTGAAATCAGAAAGGAGTAAATGATGACTCGTTTGGTTCCCTTGTTTATTGGTGGAGAGTTTCGTGAATCTCAAACTTCGGATTGGGTTGAGGTGACCAATCCTGCCACTAATGATGTCATTGCGTACGTTCCCTGCTCAACGGATCACGAGATGGAAGCCGCCATTGATAATGCGAAAGAGACATTCCAATCCTGGAAGGAAGTGGCAGTATCCGAGCGTGCCAGAGTCATGCTTCGTTATCAGCACCTTCTCAAAGAACATCATGATGAGCTTGCCACTCTGCTTTCTCATGAAACGGGTAAGATTTTAGCGGATGCTAAAGGCGATGTGTGGCGAGGTATAGAGGTTGTTGAGCAGGCTGCAAACATTGCCAGCAATATGATGGGCGAAACCGTCGAAAATGTTGCCACGGATATTGATAGTTACTCAATGATTCAGCCCCTAGGTGTGTGTTGCGGCATTACGCCGTTTAACTTTCCTGCCATGATTCCGTTGTGGATGTTCCCAATCGCTATCGCGGCGGGCAATACGTTTGTGCTTAAACCCTCCGAACAAGTGCCGTTGACCTCTATTCGTTTAGCCGAACTATTTGAGCAAGCTGGCGCGCCGAAAGGAGTGTTGCAAATCGTTCACGGTTGCAAAGACCAAGTCGATTTTCTGCTGGCTCATCCTGACATTCGAGCGGTGTCATTTGTTGGCTCGGTTCCTGTTGCCCGTTATATCTACACCACGGGTACGAAACACTTTAAACGCGTTCAAGCTTTTGCTGGTGCTAAAAATCACATGGTGATCATGCCTGATGCGAACAAAGAACAAGTGGTGAATAATCTAGTGGGGTCCTCCGTTGGGGCGGCGGGGCAACGCTGTATGGCGATTTCTGTTGCGGTATTTGTCGGCGATTCAAAACAATGGATTAAAGACATCAAACAGGCAATGGCGAAAGTACACCCAGGGCCTTGGGACGATGAGCAAGCTGCTTATGGCCCACTGATCAGTGAGCAGGCTAAACAACGCGTATTGGACCTAATTGAAGATGGCAAGCAACAAGGCGCAGTGTGTGAACTGGATGGCAGTCAGTGTGAAGTGGAAGGCTTTCCCGATGGAAACTGGATTGGCCCAACCTTGTTTAGCGGTGTAACAACGAATATGTCGATTTACACGCAAGAGATATTTGGCCCTGTTTTAGTTTGCATGGAAGTGGATACGTTACAAGAAGCCATTGAGTTAGTGAATCGCAACCCATACGGGAACGGCACTTCCATTTTTACGGCTAATGGCGCTGCTGCAAGAAAATATCAGCATGACATTCAAGTTGGTCAGGTCGGGATCAATGTGCCTATTCCGGTACCTTTGCCATTTTTCTCTTTTACAGGCTGGAGAGGCAGTTTCTATGGCGATTTGCATGCGTATGGTAAACAAGCGGTACGTTTTTATACCGAGACTAAAACGGTGACGGCACGTTGGTTTGATGACGATATTCCAACGGGGCCTAATCTGACCATCCAACTGCGCTGAGTGAATAGAAGGAGCTTTTATGGACTTTGAACTTAATGAAGATCAACGTGCATTTGCCGATACCGCTCAGCAATTTGCCGATGAGCGTTTAGCGCCGATGGCGGCGGAGTGGGATGAAAAACAGATCTTCCCCAAAGACGTATTGAGAGAGGCGGGAGAACTGGGGTTTCTCAGCCTCTACACTCCAGAAGCGCAAGGTGGCCTAGGGCTGAGTCGCTTAGATGCGTCAATTATCTTTGAACAACTGGCCATGGGATGTACGTCCACTACGGCGTTTATGACGATTCACAACATGGTCAGTTGGATGATAGCCAGTTTTGCTACCGATGAAGCCAAAACGCAGTTCTGTCCGAAATTAGTTACGGGGGAGTGGTTAGGTTCCTATTGCTTAACTGAGCCCAACGCAGGATCAGACGCCGCTGCACTGACCACTTCCGCTACAAAAAAGGGAGATAAGTATGTCCTCAACGGTGGCAAAACCTTTATATCTGGCGCAGGAGAGACAGATGTTTTGGTCGTGATGGCGAGAACCGGAGAAGCGGGTGCCAAAGGCGTGTCTGCATTTGTTGTTCCTGCTCAAGCAGATGGCATCAGCTATGGGCGCAAAGAACCCAAAATGGGTTGGAACAGTCAACCAACACGAGCGGTTACTTTTGAGAATGTCGTTATTCCAGCTAGCCATTTACTGGGCGAAGAAGGGCAAGGTTTTGTCTTTGCGATGAAAGGGCTTGATGGAGGGCGTATAAATATTGCGACCTGCTCCGTCGGTACGGCTCAACAGGCCCTTAATCAGGCGGCACGGTACATTCAGGAGCGTAAGCAGTTCGGCAAGCCGCTTGCGCAGTTTCAAGCCTTACAATTCAAATTGGCAGACATGGCGACAGAGCTAGTGGCTGCGCGGCAGTTGGTGCGCTATGCCGCCAGTAAGCTCGACCGAAATGACCCAGATGCCACTGCTTATTGCGCGATGGCAAAACGGTTCGCAACCGATGTGGGCTTTCATGTTTGCGACCAAGCGCTGCAGCTTTATGGCGGCTATGGTTATATCAAAGAGTATCCAATGGAACGTCATTTCAGAGATGTGCGTGTGCATCAAATTCTGGAGGGAACGAACGAAATTATGCGTTTAATCATCGCGCGCCGTTTGCTCTCTGAGGAGTCGACCTTGCTGTAGCGAAGTATTGGATTTGTTCATTGAGGAAGGATTCATATATGCCATTAACCCAAGAAGCCATTCAACATACGATCGCTAATCACGTTGCGGTGGTGACGATGAACAACCCGCCAGCCAATACGTGGACAGCAGAGAGCCTCAAGGCACTGAAGTCGCTGATACTCACACTTAACGATGATAAGCAGGTCTACGCACTGGTTTTAACCGGCAGTGGAGAAAAGTTTTTCTCTGCTGGTGCGGATCTCAAGCTATTTTCTGATGGTGACAAAGCGGTTGCGTTAGACATTGCGCGATGCTTTGGTGAAGCGTTTGAAACACTCTCGGAATTCCGTGGTGTTTCCATTGCCGCCATTAATGGTTACGCCATGGGCGGAGGTTTAGAAGTGGCATTAGCTTGTGATATTCGAGTAATTGAAGAGCAAGCGGTACTTGCTTTACCTGAAGCCAAAGTCGGACTTTTGCCCTGCGCTGGCGGTACCCAAAACCTCACAGCGTTAGTAGGAGAAGGCTGGGCAAAGCGCATCATTTTATGTGGAGAACAAGTTAGCGCTGACAAAGCAAAAGAACTAGGCTTGGCTGAGGAGTTGGTTCCCAAAGGCGAAGCGTTAAGTAAAGCGTGGGAGCTTGCTGAATCTGTTGCGAACCAGTCACCATCTTCTGTCGCCGCATGTAAGGCGCTCATTCAAAATATGCGCTCTGCGCCACTTAAGCACGGCTTAATGAAAGAGCGAGAGTTGTTTCTGAATCTTTTTGATACGGAAGATCAAGTTGAGGGTGTTCGCGCCTTTTTAGAAAAACGCCCACCGCAATGGAAAAACCGATAGGAGGCCACATGGCAGGGATGGTAACCATCAGTGAAATAGAGTGCTTAGATGGCGTGCACCGCATTGGTATCGCAACGTTAGACAACACCGCTTCATTGAATGCATTGACGTATGACATGTTGGTCCAACTCAACGATCAGCTTATCAAGTGGCAAGACGATCCGCATGTGACTTGTGTGGTACTCACTGGCGCTGGAGAAAAAGCATTCTGTGCTGGTGGCGATGTTCGAGCTATGTATCACGTCATGCATAACGAGAGTAAAGAAAAAATCGTAGAGTTCTGTACGGACTATTTCTCGTTGGAGTATGAGTGTGACTATCTCATTCACACTTACAACAAGCCTATTATCGGTTGGGGAGAGGGTATTGTCATGGGTGGTGGGATGGGGCTTTTTATGGGAACCAGCCACAAAGTTGTGACAACAACATCACGCCTTGCTATGCCAGAAATTAATATTGGACTGTATCCCGATGTGGGAGGTACATGGTTTTTAAGCCAGATAGATCCGCAAGTGGGTTTATTCCTCGGATTGACAGGTTCAATGGTGAATTCAAGTGACGCTGTCACTATTGGTTTGGCCGATTGGTTACTGTTGGAAGAGCAGTATCCCACCTTACTGGATGAGCTAAAGCGGCTCCAGTGGGGCAAAGAAGATGCGAAAGAGTTGGTAACTGCGCTACTACAATTAATGGAAGAACAGGTTATTGATAGCAAACCAACCACGCAAATTTGTCCATACTTAGATCAGATAGAGGAAGCGTGCAAAGGCTTTGATCTTAATGCAATAGCACAGCGAATCATGGCTATCGAAGGGAACAGTCAGTGGATAGAAAACGCGAAACAAACGTTCGCCGCGGGCAGTCCGATCACCGCACATATTTGTTTCAGACAAGTGAAAGAATACCACAGCTTACCACTTGCAGATTGCTTCCGCTTGGAGCTGAGTTTATCGGTTCGCAGCGCCTTATTAGGTGAGTTTAAAGAGGGCGTCCGTTCTCGGCTTATTGACCGGGATGGCGAACCTAACTGGATGTTTAACAGTGTCAGTGAAGTCGATGAAGATGTCATCGATACCTTGTTTACCTCACTTTGGCCGGATGACGAACATCCGCTTGCTGATTTGGGTGAACAAACACTAGGTCAATAAGGAGAATGATCATGAGTACCATCGCATTTATCGGTTTAGGAAGAATGGGGCATCCGATGGCGCAAAACTTATTAGCGTCTGGATTTAACGTGCAAGTATTTGATGTCGATAGCGAAGCGGCAAAGCAACTTGCACCTTTTGGTGCGGTGGTGGCGAGCTCTATTGAGGAAGTCGTGGATGGTGCAAGCACAGTCATCACGATGCTACCAGCAGGTTCTCACGTTCGTTCCGTGTATCTTGGTGACTTACACGGCGGTGTAGGTGTCCTCAATCTTGTCTCGCCAAGTACCTTGATGATTGATTGTTCAACCATTGATCCGGACTCTGCGCGATTAGTCGCCAATGAAGCGGCAAATAAACGCGTGCTGTTTGTCGACGCGCCCGTTTCGGGTGGTGTTGCCGGCGCTAAAGCGGCGACATTAACCTTTATTGTTGGTGGCTCGGATGAAGCATTTTCTAAAGCCAATGCCATTTTGCAGTACATGGGAAAAAATGTTTTCCATGCCGGTAAAGCGGGCGATGGTCAAATGGCGAAAATCTGTAACAACCTTATGCTCGGCATTTTAATGTCTGGTACGTGCGAGGCGCTAAATCTAGGTATCGATCATGGGCTCGACCCCAAAGTGTTATCAAACATCATGCTGCAAAGCTCTGGCCGAAATTGGGCATTGGAGCTTTACAATCCTTGCCCTGGCGTGATGGACAGTGCACCAGCCAGCAACGATTACCAACCGGGCTTTATGAGCAAACTCATGTTGAAAGATCTCGGTTTGGGGTTAGATGCGGCGTTACAAACACACTCTTCGGTTCCGATGGGCTCACTGGCGCGTAATTTATATTCTTTCCACAACGCGAGCGGCCACGGCGAGCTCGACTTCTCAAGCTTGTTTGAGTTTTACAAGAGTAAGAAGGGCTAGACTGAGTTTTGCTACAAAGCCGTCTGAAATGGTGAAGTAAAACTCATCATTTCGGACCACCGAAACAGGCTTGAAATAGGGAACATTATTAGCGACGGAGTGCAGTAACTATGGATATTAAAAATAGTGTCATTGCCATTACAGGTGCAGGGCAGGGACTTGGGCAAATGATGGCAATTACGCTTGCTCAAGCCGGTGCAGATTTAGCGTTATTAGATGTAAACGCTAGCGGCTTAATGGAAACACAAGAGCAGTGCCGGATGCTGAGTGCGAAAGCTTTGACTTATCAAGTGGATGTAACGAGCGAAATCGACGTTGAAACCACGTTTGACGCGGTTATCCAAGATTTTGGCCAACTCAACGGGCTAGTCAATAACGCTGGCGTGCTAAGAGATGGGTTACTTGTAAAATCAAAAGACGGCGTGATCAGTAAGATGTCTTTGGATCAATTCAATTTGGTCATGAACGTCAAAGTTACGGGGACATTTTTGTGTGGGCGTGAAGCTGCCGTCAAGATGATTGAGAGCGGTTCACAAGGCGTTATCATCAATATTTCTAGTGTCGCGAGAGCAGGGAATATCGGTCAAACCAATTATTCTGCATCTAAAGCGGCGGTCGCAACCATGGCGACAACGTGGGCCCGTGAGTTAGCAAGATACGGTATCCGCGTGGCGGCGATTGCACCAGGTGTGGTACATACCGCGATGGCAGAGCAAATGAAACCAGAAGCCATAGAACGGCTAGAAAAGATGATCCCAATTGGAAGGATGGGTGAAACAAGTGAAATCGCACATGCAGTAAAATACATTCTTGAGAGTGATTACTTTACTGGCAGAGTTTTAGAAGTGGATGGAGGCATTCGTATGTAAAGCCCTAGGGTTAGGCCCCACAGACCGGAATGACAAGCTTCTTTCCCTTTCAACATTTCCTATTTTTCCGAGAGCCAGTTCTGGGCAACGTAAGTGTGTTTATTACTCATGTTTGGATTCGCCCTGCGAATGGTTTGCCAAAAGTAAATAATGAGAGGTAAATACCACTCAAATACTAAGTGAAATCATTAATTTGACATTGATCACAATTTGCCACTTTTAATTTCCCCTTCGTAATCAAGCTATCTATGTAAATGCAGTTGATAGTCAGTCTCATCAAAATGAATTTGCAACTGTCTGTTTCAAAAGACATTAACTTTGAAGCACGTGAAGTTCGTGTTGAGGTTAATGTCCTATTGAAAGAGTGTGAGTTTCATTAATGGAAGGTTAGTTTCCAGTTGTGGCTAATGAGCTTTAACTTTTTACTCCTCATAATGCGCCAAATGTAACATTGTGTTTCAAAGTGTAACAATAAGCTCACACTAATAGTATGGTTTTGATCTCCACTCAATTCCGTTTTGTTTCGCTCTGATCCCGACGTTACTCATGCTCAACACATAAACATTCTAATGACTATAACAACTGGTTCTTAGCTTGATACCAATCGTAGCAAGTAATTGTTCATTCTAGCTGGTTAAGATGTTTGATAACGGCGCTGAAAAATTTGTAAGTAGAATAACTACTTATCAAAATTTTTGCCTTTTTATCAAACATTCCTCTGCGCTGTTTCTGAGCTCTTATTTACTGTGATTGGCATTTGTTTTGAAACCAGACAACCATCGAGAAAGTTAATGGAAGCCTCAAGATATAAACGCATCTTGTCGAGGGGAAGTTTGGCGTCCGTCATACTTATGCTCTCAGGATGTAATTCAGCTTTACTTGACCCCAAAGGTGCCATTGGTGTGCAAGAAAAAGAGCTAATTATTACTGCTCTTTTGCTGATGTTGATCGTTGTAATCCCTGTGATTCTAATGACGATTTACTTCGCTTACCGATACCGCGCCTCTAACACTGAAGAAGAGTACGCTCCCGAGTGGTCACACTCGACCAAAATCGAAGTGGTGGTATGGACAATTCCAATCATCATCATTGCGATCCTTGCGACGATCACATGGCGTTCGACTCATGAACTAGAGCCCTCCAAACCATTGGAAAGTGATGTTAAACCAATGACCATCGAAGTGGTGTCACTCGATTGGAAATGGTTGTTCATCTATCCAGAGGAAAACATTGCGACGGTGAACTATGTGGCGTTCCCGAAAGACGTGCCAGTGCAGTTCAAACTGACTTCGGACAACATCATGAACGCGTTTTTCATCCCTCGTTTAGGTACACAGATCTACGCGATGCCAGGAATGGTAACCAAGCTCAACCTGATAGCGAACCACGAAGGTGACTACAAGGGTTTTGCATCGAACTACAGCGGCGAAGGCTTTTCGCAAATGAAGTTCACAGCTTCAGCAATGTCTGATCGTGCTGCGTTCCTAAATTGGGTGCAGAAAGTGAAGGCGAGCCCTGATCGTATTGAAGATTGGGAGCAATACAGCTCACTGGCAGCGCCAAGTATCGCAGAGCCAGTCACTTTGTTCTCTAGCGTTCCTCCGTTCTTGTTCACCGACGTTGTGACTCAGCATCCTGGTTCAATGAACTGTTTGCCTGAAAACCAAGGATAATCGTAATGTTTGGAAGATTAACTCTTGATTCAGTTCCATTCCACGAACCTATTATCGTCATCACCTTAGCGGTTGTGGCGCTGGTTGGTTTAGCCGTAGTTTACGCGGTGACCAAAGCCGGAAAGTGGCAATATTTGTGGAATGAATGGTTTACTTCAGTAGACCATAAAAAACTTGGCTTCATGTACATCGCAGTAGCGATGGTGATGCTTGTTCGTGGTTTTGCTGACGCAGTCATGATGCGTAGTCAGCAACTCCTTTCTTCTGCGGGTGAAGCAGGTTACTTGCCACCGCATCACTACGATCAAATTTTTACTGCCCATGGCGTGATCATGATCTTCTTCGTAGCGATGCCATTGGTTATTGGTCTGATGAACATCATCGTGCCATTACAGATTGGTGCGCGTGACGTAGCTTTCCCGTATCTGAATAACTTGAGCTTCTGGCTGTTTGTTGTTGGTGTCATTCTAACAAACATGTCTCTCGGCTTAGGTGAATTTGGTCGCACCGGTTGGTTGGCGTATCCGCCACTTTCAGGTATTGAGGCCAGCCCAGGAGTCGGGGTCGACTATTGGATTTGGGCGCTGCAGATATCAGGTGTTGGTACGACGTTAACAGGCGTGAACTTCTTCGCGACCATTTTGCGTATGCGTACACCGTCTATGCCAATGATGAAGATGCCAGTTTTCACTTGGGCGTCTCTGTGTGCAAACATTTTGATCATCATTTCATTCCCAATCCTAACGGTGACTATCGCTCTGCTAACGCTGGATAGATACCTAGGCATGCACTTCTTTACCAATGATCTTGGCGGCAACGTAATGATGTACGTCAACCTGATTTGGGCTTGGGGCCATCCAGAAGTGTACATTTTGATCTTGCCAATTTTTGGTGTGTTCTCAGAGGTCACCGCAACCTTCTCACGTAAAAAGTTGTTCGGTTACACATCGCTAGTTTGGGCTACCGTAGTTATCACGATTCTTGCGTTTGTCGTTTGGCTACACCACTTCTTTACGATGGGATCTGGCGCGAACGTAAATGCCTTCTTCGGTATTGCCACGATGATTATTTCTATCCCAACAGGGGTGAAGATCTTCAACTGGCTATTCACCATGTACAGAGGCCGCATCCGCTTTACGACGCCAATGATGTGGACGGTGGGCTTCCTGATCACCTTTACTGTTGGTGGTATGACAGGCGTACTAATGGCTGTTCCGGGCGCAGATTTCGTTCTGCATAACTCAGTATTCCTGATTGCTCACTTCCACAACGTTATCATCGGTGGTGTGGTGTTTGGATGTTTCGCTGCGATCACTTACTGGTTCCCGAAAGCGACAGGTTTCACCATGAATGAAACTTGGGGCAAACGTGCGTTCTATCTTTGGATTATTGGTTTCTTAATGGCGTTCCTACCGCTTTACGCGCTGGGCTTTATGGGGATGACTCGTCGTTTAAGCCAAGACATCAACCCTGAATACTTCCCACTGTTGTCGATTGCCGCAGCAGGTACGGTTGTGATTGCACTGGGCGTATTGTCTCAGTTCATCCAAATTTACGTGAGTATCCGCGACCGCGAGCAAAACCGTGACCTAACTGGTGACCCGTGGGGTGGTCGTACTCTTGAGTGGGCAACATCGTCTCCACCGCCGTTCTACAACTTTGCGCACCTACCAAAAGGTGATGTGCTGGATGCCTTCTGGTACCAGAAACAAAGTGGCGAGTTCGATCCAACTAAAGAAGTGGAATACGAACGTATTCATATGCCAAAAAACACGGCAACAGGCATCTACGTGTCGGCTTGGTCGCTCCTATTTGGCTTCGGCATGATTTGGTACATCTGGTGGCTAGCGGCAGCAAGTTTGGTCGGTATTATCGTGACGTGTATTCAGCACAGCTACAACGATGACGTGGATTACTACGTGGAAGTTGAAGAGATCAAAGCAATTGAGGCCGAGCGTCGAGCTCAGCTTGAAGAAGCGAAGAAAAACTCAGTGAAAGACAGCGAAAGTAAAGATGATCTGGAGGTGACGTATGCAAACTAATATCGCAGCACATCACGACCATGATCACCACCATGACACGAATGGCAACAAGCTATTTGGTTTCTGGGTTTACCTGATGAGTGACTGCGTACTGTTTGCGACCTTGTTCGCGACATACGCTGTGCTGTCGAGCAATTCAATTGCGGGCCCAACAGGTAAAGATATTTTCGAACTGCCATTCGTGTTTGTCGAAACCATGCTGCTGCTGTTTAGCAGTATCACATTTGGTTTTGGCATTATCGCGATGAAGCGCAACAACGTTGCTGGTCTCAAACGTTGGATGTTAGTAACGTTCGCGCTTGGTCTTGGCTTTATCTGTATGGAGGTCTATGAGTTCCATCACCTGATTGAAGAAGGCTATGGCCCACAAACAAGTGCGTTCCTATCGGCATTCTTTACGTTGGTTGGTACGCACGGCCTGCACGTAACCTTTGGTCTGATTTGGTTAGCGGTAGCATATCACCAACTGTCGACGAAAGGTCTGAACGACAATATGGCAATGCGCTTTAACTGCTTAAGCCTATTCTGGCACTTTCTAGATATCGTCTGGATTTGTGTCTTTACCATCGTTTACTTACTGGGGGTAATGTAATGGATCAACATGTAGAAACCAGTGCGTCAGATTACGTGAAAGGCTTCATTGCCTCACTGATTCTGACGGTAATTCCGTTCTACTTTGTTTGGACGAAATCATTACCAGATACAACAACCTATGCGATTCTATTTGGATGTGCATTAGTGCAGATATTTGTTCACTTCAAATACTTCTTGCACATGGAAACAAAAACATCCGACGGACGTTGGAACCTTGTATCACTGATGTTTACCGCCATTGTTGTACTTATCCTTATCGCTGGCTCGGTATGGATCATCTACAACATGAACGTCAACATGAAGTTGTAGGCCAAGGTATGCTGAAAAGTTATTTGTCTATCACCAAACCGGGCATTATTTTCGGCAACCTGATTTCTGTTGCGGCGGGGTTCTTCCTCGCCGCAAAAACAGAACCAGCCAGTCTAATGTTGTTCGTTACAACGTTAGTTGGTGTGGGGTTAGTCATCGCTTCAGGTTGTGTGGTGAATAATATTTTCGATCGTGATATCGACCAAAAGATGGCACGTACACGAAATCGTGAAACAGTGAAAGGCAACATCAATATCGATATTGCGTTTGTTTATGCACTTGCTTTATTGCTGGTAGGAACCGCACTGTTATTTATCCGAGTGAACCCACTATCCGCTGTCGTCGTGTTGCTTGGCTACGTGTATTACGTGTTCTTTTACACGATGTGGTACAAACGTAACTCGGTGTATGGAACCTTGGTGGGAAGTATTTCAGGTGCAGTCCCGCCATTAGTGGGCTATTTAGCGGTAACAAACTTTATTAGCTTGGAAGCGATTTTACTCTTTACCATGTTCTGTCTCTGGCAAATGCCGCACTCGTACGCGATTGCCATGTTCCGCATGCAAGACTACCGAGAAGCCGGGATTCCCGTATTACCAGTTAAAGAGGGCATTCATAAAGCGCATCGACACATGAAAGCGTATGTCGTGGCGTTTGGGGCCGTATCGTTGGGGTTATTTTTACTTGGTGAAGCCGGGTATGAATACTTAGCGGTTGCAGCGGTCGTTTGCTTTATGTGGACGAAAGTGACTTTTCGCAGCATTGATGACAGCAACTACATCGCTTGGTCAAAGTCGGTGTTTAAAGTCTCACTGCTAGTGGTGATGGGGATTAGTGGTGTACTAGGATTAGAGCTTATTCCGTTGCCGTTTATTTATTGAGTTTGAAGTTCTTTAATATCACTTCCATGTAGCTCCCATTCTGAGAGCTACATGCTTTGCTAGACTCGAATTCATGCCTAAAAGAGATAATATGACTATCCCTTTTAACTATGGTCGTGGTTCATGTTCCGTCGTTTTACTCTTCTTCCAATTGTTGCAATTTCTTCATGCGTATTAGCCCAAGTTCCGTCCTCGGTTAGCTCCGTGGAAACTTATCGTATTGGAGATACTCTTGTTAGGCTTATTATCCACAACATGGAGATTAATCCAGTGATTGAAGTCGATACAATTAATCGTTCAGATTATGGAATAAATGATGTATTTCGAGTTGCTTCCATTTCTCTAGATAATGAAAAACTGGATTTCAACCAGAGTGCTGGCGTTTTTGTAGAAGAGTATGGAGAGCGTGATAATAAAGTATTTTTCGTGCTTGATTACTTTTACCTACATGGGGGAGGAAGCGTTCTTGTGGATTGTGAAGTCTCATTCGAAAAAGAGAAGATCTTACCCCCAGAATGTAGAGTGAAGGTAAACTGAGAAATCGGCCGAGTTGCTTTGCTTACAAGCTTATCTTACTAAACCTTAATCCAGATTAAAGTTTTGTCACCCACGAGGCATTAAGGTGCGCCTGTAGTTTGCAGGTCTCACGGATTCAGAGAAGGAACAGCCATACGTTGTGTATCGCTGTTCCTTTTTTGTTCTTGGTTACTTGGGAAAAGATAGAACCATAAAGACAACATTAAGAGGACTGGTTTTGAGCATTTTGTTTTCCGAAGCCCGCATTGGCAACATGACCCTAAAGAACCGTTTTGTGCGCAGCGCAACGTGGGAGAACATGGCGACCGAAGATGGCCACATGACGGATAAGCTTTACGATATTTACGAAGAGTTGGCGAAAGGTGAAGTGGGTCTAATTGTTACCGGTTATGCCAATATCGTGGAAGAAGAGAAACCCAACGCTGGGATGATGGGGATCTACAACGACTCTTTTATTGAAGAATACAAAAAGCTAACAGAGCTAGTACATCAACACAATTCTAAAATCGTAATGCAAATTGCTTACGGTGGAACCAAAACCACCTACAGCGTCGGTGAGCGTGTCATCTTCGCTCCGAGTGACGTGCCTGAGCGTGGCACGAATACGCAAGGCAAAGCGATGACTAAGGACGAAATCGACTACATCGTAAAGGCATTCGCATTGGCGAGTAAACGTGCTCAAGACGCTGGTTTTGACGGCGTAGAGATTCATGCGGCGCACACTTATTTAATTAACCAGTTTTTAAGCCCGTACTATAATCGTCGCGAAGACGAATACGGTGGTGGCTTAGAAAATCGCATGCGTTTCCTTTTAGAAATTTTTTCTGAAACCAGAAAGCTGGTTGGGAATACTTTCCCAATCCTTGTGAAGCTTACCGCGACAGAATTCTTTGACGGCGGTTTAACGTTCGATGAAACTCGCGTCGTTTGTAAGAAACTCGAAGAAGTGGGCGTTGATGCGATCATCGTGTCTGGCAATATTCACGGCAAAGCAAACGAGCTTGTTGGTGAAACGTTCGATGGTTACACACTACAAGAAGAAGGCTATTTTCACGAATATGGACATGTGATCAGTCAAGATGTGAGCATCCCGGTGATTACTGTCGGCGGATTGAGTGACATTGATGCGATTGAGAAAATTGCAGAAAACACAGATATCCAATTGTTCGCTGTGTCACGTCCTTTATTGGCTGAGCCTCAGTTAATAAAGCGCTGGAAAGAGGGTAATCGAGCGCCAGTGGATTGCGAACGTTGCTCAAAGTGCCGTACCAAACGTGGTAACTTTTGCGTGGTGTATAAGAACCGAAATCGCCGTAAATAACCCATCTTAAGTGGCGGTATATCACTGATAAATAGCGTAATAGTCTTCTAAAACACTAAGAAGGCTATTCAATTTAATTCAATATCACTGCCTCTAACGGCTATTCACTATTCGCAGTCCGAAATATTTTTATAATCCTATTTAATTGATAAATAAAGGTAATATAATTAATTATTAAAAATATTAATTATAAGACAAAGTTTCATATCTGAAACTAAATTGCATTCTAAACTTACAATGAACTTATTAATAATCAGGTGCGAGTGTCACGCAGGGTAAAGAATACAGAAAGTGCTTTGAGGTGCGGTATCATTGCGATAACTATCTGATTTTTATAACTGTGTTTCAGCTTTATCGAACCCAAGAGAGTAAGGGAATTTGTGACCCTACGGTATCGTTACTGTGGGACCTTGTTTATTTGCTGAAAATAGCTACTCAAACGTCACGTTTAATTGTGAGGGACTTGTATTAGCTTGTCGTTGCATTGTGCTTTGCAAGCCTCATGTAAAACGTGAGAGGCAACTAATATGAATAGTCTAGAAAATGCAACCATTGAACACTTCAAAAATCAATTTCAGGGTGATGTTGTTTTGCCCGGAGATCCTACGTACGACGAAGTTCGTCAAATCTGGAATGGCATGATAGATCGCAGTCCCGGTGTTATCGCTCGCTGCAAGTCTGCCGATGATGTCGTGATGGCGGTTAACTTTGCTCGGGATAACAATCAGCTACTTTCGGTCCGAGGTGGTGGGCATAATATTGCGGGCAATGCGGTTTGCGATCATGGTGTGATGATCGACTTGTCACTTTTGAATCATGTTCAAGTGGATGAAAGCGAAAGAAGGGCTTTCGTTGAACCTGGCTGTACGTTGGCTGATGTCGATGAGGCGACACAAAAATATGGATTAGCAACGCCTGTCGGCATTAATTCAACCACGGGAATTGCGGGGTTAACGCTTGGTGGTGGTTTTGGTTGGTTGAGCCGAAAATATGGTATGACGATAGACAACTTGGTCTCTGCAAATGTCGTAACTGCAGATGGTCGTCAACTGCTCGCGAATGAGACAGAAAATGCCGATTTGTTCTGGGCGTTACGTGGGGGCGGCGGTAACTTTGGTATCGTTACGCGTTTTGAATTCCAGCTACATCCTGTCGGTCCAGAGGTGTTAAGTGGTCTCATTGTCTTTCCATTTGAGCAAGCGAAATCCATTATCACCCAGTTTGCGAAATTCACTGAGTCGGCCCCTGATGACCTAAGTGTCTGGATGGTGAGTCGGAAAGCGCCGCCACTCCCATTCTTACCTGAAAGCGTTCACGGTAAAGAAGTGGTTGTACTCGCGATATGTTATGCGGGTGACCCGGCTGAAGGTGAGAAGTTAATTGCACCGTTGAGAGAGTTTGGTGATGCACATGGTGAGCACGTTGGTGTACAGCCATTTGCGGCGTGGCAGCAAGCGTTTGATCCATTGCTTACTCCGGGCGCACGTAACTATTGGAAATCGCACAATTTTAACTCGCTAAGCGAAGGTGTGATTGATGCAGCGATAGAATACGCAGGTAAGTTACCATCGCCTCAGTGTGAGATTTTTATCGCCTCTCTTGGCTGCGCTGCCTCTAGACCTGAGCCCGAGTCTATGGCTTATTCTAGCCGTGATGCAAACTATGTGTTAAATGTGCATGGAAGATGGGATTTAGCAGAAGATGATGAAGCTTGCATCAGCTGGGCAAGGGAATTTTTTGCCAAGACTAAGCCCTATGCAAGTGGCGGAGCGTATATCAATTTCCTTACACAAGACGAAGCTGAACGTACAGAGTCTGCCTATGGTCCAACCTTTGCGCGTTTACAAGAAGTGAAGAAGAAGTTTGATCCAAATAACTTGTTCAGAATGAATCAGAATATCAAGCCAGAATAATTGCAATAAGAGCGTCGTCATTTCATATGACCGGATCTGTCACTTAATATCAAATAACAGTGGCTCTAAAATCTAATGGAGCCACTGTTAGCTAAAACCTTCGAACTACGTCTCTTCATCTTGATAGTTTAGATAACGTACACACAAATCATGAAACGCTTTTGCTTGAGGCGAGATCGTGCGGTCGGTCAACGTAAAGATACCAATTTGCCTTTCAAGCGGTGGATCGATAAGTGGGATCCAAACCAAGCGTGTTTCATTGGTTGGGAAAGCAAGCTTCGGTAGGGTCGTGACACCAATCCCAAGTTCTAAGACAGAAAACAGCGAAGTGATATTCTCGACCGAATAGAGCGCTTGCTCACTCAGTGCTCTGGCTGGGGTTGGATCGAGAAGCGTACAGGTGCCGTTACGAATAAAAGGTTGTTCGAGCAAAGTTTGCCACTCGATTCCCTCTGTTTTATTGGCAATCGGGTTATCTTTTAAACACACCACGCCAATGGGGTCGGACAACAGCGGTGTAAAGTCAATGCCGCCCTCATCAAGGTGAGAGGGGTTACCGAGCGCCAAGTCGACTTCACCGGAGAGTAAGCGAGCCTCGACGCCCGCCGCGTTATCATCGATCAAGCTTACTTCTACATTTGGATACTGCTCGCAAAAGGCACCCAACACGCTCGGGATGAGTTTCGCTGCAACAGAAGGAACGCTCGCAATTCGCACTCTCCCTTGCTGTCCGGCCGCGGCAGCTTTGAGATCGTTGTCCAGCGCACTGTAGATATTGAGAAACTGAACCACCTTGGGCAAACAAATCTCACCAAAAGGCGTTAATTTGGTTTTGTTGCCGGGCTCAAACAGCGTTTGTCCTAGCATTTTCTCTAGCTCTTTTATCGACGTGGAGAGCGCAGCCTGAGATCGATTTGCACGATGTGAAGCGGCTCGAAACCCACCTTCCTCGACTACCATCACAAAATGCATTAATTGTTGAAGCTTAATACTCATCCCTAATGCCTCTTAATCCCTTTATTTACGTTATTCTCAATGAGGTGATAAGTTTTATTTATCAAATGTAAAAAATTTACCGTTAGATTTATCGCCTGTCAATGTGCATTATTTAACCATATTGAAACAAAGCTGTTACAAGGGTTGAAAGGCACGTGAATACTCCTACTAAAAAACATCCAGTAAAAACCAGTCTATTTGCTTCTAAAGCGCCGCTTGAATGGGCGATAGTCAACAACGGAACCCTATATACGGCTCAAATTCCTATTGATGACACAGGTGCGGTTGTGGAAGGCGGCATCGAAGCACAAACACGTCAAACCTTTAACAATCTCATTCACACCCTGGAGTGTGCAGGGGAGTCTTTGGACTCTGTATTGCAGGTCCTGATTTACGTGACCGACAGAGAATACTTAAAAACCGTTAACCAAGTGTACGCGGAATATTTTGAAGCGCCGTACCCAAATCGCGCCGCCATGGTGGTTGCAGGGTTAGCACGAGAAGAAATGTTGGTGGAGTTTGTCGTCTACGCGTCGGCAAGCCAACCAGAATAAATCCAACAAGAATAATTGAGATCAGTGAGTGGGTGGCTTGCCATCACAAATCGGAAGAACAAGGAAAGAACCATGACTTTTATTAACAATGTTCAAGCAGAAAAATCCCTCTATATAGCAGGTGAATGGCAATCGGGCATGGACACCATCGCCAATATTAACCCTTCTGATATCAGCGAAAACATTGGTGATTTCGCACAAGCGAGTGTGTCGCAAGTAGAGCAAGCGATTCAAGCGGCTAAATCAGCGCAGCCAGAGTGGGAAAAAACACCAATCGAGCGCAAACAAGCAGTGCTGCAAGCGATTGGTGATGAGCTCATTGCACGATGTGACGAATTGGGCACCTTACTTTCGCGTGAAGAAGGCAAGCCATTTGCTGAAGGTCGAGGTGAGATTTATCGTGCCGGCCAATTCTTCCAATACTTTGCTGCTGAGGTACTGCGTCAAATTGGCGATAACGCTGCTTCCGTCCGTCCAGGTGTCTCCGTTGAAGTTACTCGCGAAGCCGTCGGCGTTATCGCCATTATCTCTCCTTGGAACTTCCCAACAGCAACAGCGGCTTGGAAAATCGCGCCAGCACTTGCGTTTGGCAACAGTGTCGTCTGGAAGCCTGCCAACCTAACTCCAGCAAGTGCCGTTGCACTGACTGAGATTATCCATCGCCAAGGTTTACCTGCTGGCACGTTTAACCTCGTTTTGGGTAGCGGTTCGCAAGTTGGTAATACCCTTATCAATTCGAAAGATGTGAACGGCGTGAGCTTCACTGGCTCTGTGGACACAGGCCGTAAAGTAGCGGCGGCAACGGCACCAAACTTTGTGCGTTGTCAGCTAGAGATGGGCAGCAAAAACGCGCTCGTAGTGGCAGAAGATGCAGATATTCAAATTGCCGTTGAAGCCACAATCGCAGGCTCATTCTCGGGTGCAGGTCAAAAATGTACCGCGTCTTCTCGTCTTGTGGTTATGGACGGAATTCACGACGCGTATGTTGAAGCGCTAATCCAACGCATGAGCGAATTGAAAGTGGGTCACGCACTGGAAGAGGGCGTATTCATGGGTCCTGTTGTTGATGGTAACCAGCTGAATGCGAACTTTGAGTGGATTGAAAACGCACGCCAAGCAGGCGCGGAGCTGGCTTTCGGTGGTGAGCGTCTGAGCCTAGAGCATGACGGTTACTATATGTCACCAACCCTGTTCTTGAACACACAAAACAGCTGGGAAGTGAACCAAGAAGAAGTCTTTGCACCAATGGCAAGCGTGATTCGCGTTTCTGATCTGGATGAGGCAATTGCAGTCGCGAACGATACGCGCTTTGGCCTGACAGGCGGCATTATCACGCAAAGTCTGCGCAATAGCGCGATCTTTAAACAGCAAGTCCAAACGGGCTGCGTCATGGTTAACTTGCCAACTGCGGGTACAGATTATCACGTCCCATTTGGTGGCCGTAAAGAATCTAGCTTTGGCCCTCGTGAGCAAGGTCAGTACGCCAAAGAGTTCTACACCGTGGTGAAAACCGCTTATCAGCGCCCTTACTAAGAACAGCAGGGTAGCTGATGGTGTCAGTTACCCGCACTGAAAGGCTAAGAAATTGTTTAAGGAGTGGTTATGTACCAACAACGGATTGTGATTGACGGATTGCAGTACTGCAATTGGGATCGAGAGTATTTCCAAACGCTTAAGGCGAGTGGCATTACCGCCGTTCATGCCACCATCGTCTACCACGAAACTGCGCGCGAAACCTTAACGCGTTTTGCTGAATGGAACTTGCGCTTCGAGCAAAATGCGGACCTCATCATGCCTATTTATTCAATGGCAGATGTAGAAAAAGCCAAAGCAGAAGGCAAAGTCGGCATCTTCTTCGGCGCGCAGAATTGCTCACCTATCGATGATGAAATTGGTCTGATTGAAGTGATGCGCCGCCAAGGTCTGCTGATCATGCAATTGACCTACAACAACCAAAGCTTACTGGCGACAGGTTGTTACGAACAAAACGATTCAGGTGTAACTCGCTTTGGTAAGCAAGCGATTGAAGAGATGAACCGAGTCGGGATGATCATTGATATGTCCCACAGCGCAGAGCGTTCAACGTTGGAAGCTATCGAGCTCTCTTCGCGTCCAATTTGTATCAGCCATGCCAACCCGACGTTTGCGCATGACGCACTGCGTAACAAGTCCAACACCGTGATCAAAGCACTGACGGAGCGCGGTGGTTTGATTGGATTCAGTTTATATCCGTTCCATTTGCCAAATGGCAGCCAGTGCACGCTGGATGATTTCTGCCAGATGGTTGCGAAAACCGCAGACATGTTTGGCGTTGACCATTTAGGTATCGGTAGCGATTTGTGCCTAAATCAGCCGCAGCAAGTGTTGGAGTGGATGCGCAACGGTCGTTGGTCAAAAGCGATGGATTACGGCGAAGGTTCGGCAAGTAACTCGGGATGGCCAGATGCGCTGCCATGGTTCTGCGGCAGTGCAGGGATGGAGAACATCTACAACGGATTAATGCGTCACGGATTTAGTGAATCTGAGGCAGGAAAAATATTGGGTGAAAACTGGTTCAACTTCCTCAAAGAAGGATTAGAGCCTATTTCATAGTACTTCCAAAATTAGGAACCGCCTGCCTACATAACAACAATACGGCAGGCGTAAAACTCACATTTGTAGCCAGTCTTTGGCAGCTGCAAAGAACCTCTGGAGCCAGAGTATGTCTGATTTAACCAATAGCATGAAAGCTTCCACGATGAGCGTGTCATCGGGCAAGTCAAAAGCAACACACAACACATCAACAACAGAAAACACGACGGACAAATTAGGACTGAATAACCCGGCCTTTTGGTATAGCGGTGGTTTTATCGCGTTGTTCGTTGCCATTGCACTTTATGACGGCGAGCTATTATCTACGATCGTTAACGCCGGCTTTGGCTGGGCAGTTCAGGTGTTTGGTCCTTACTGGCAGTTACTGCTGCTTCTCACTTTTCTTATTGGTCTTGGCTTGGCTGCAGGGCGAACAGGCAAGGTGATGTTGGGTGGGATTGCGAAACCAGAAATGGATTCTTTCCGCTGGATGGCGATTATTTTCTGTACCTTATTGGCTGGTGGTGGCGTTTTTTGGGCCGCGGCTGAGCCTATCGCACACTATGTTAGCCCACCACCTTTGTACGGCGCGCAAGATAACCCGCAGCAAGGCGCGGTGAATGCGTTGTCGCAATCCTTTATGCACTGGGGCTTTTTGGCTTGGGCGATTGTCGGTAGCTTAACTTCTATCGTGGTGATGCACCTGCATTACGACAAAGGTTTGCCACTAAAACCCCGTATTTTGCTTTATCCAGTGTTGGGCGAACGAGCGCTTAAAGGCCAGCTCGGTGCATTGATTGATGCGTGCTGCATTATCGCGGTAGCCGCGGGCACCATCGGCCCAATTGGGTTTCTCGGCTTGCAGGTTAGCTACGCGTTAAATGCATTGTTTGATATTCCTGATGGCTTTACGACTCAGCTTATCATCATCTTGTTTGCGATTGCGCTTTACACCTTGTCAGCACTCAGTGGATTAAGCCGAGGCATGCAACTGCTTAGTCGTTACAACGTGATTCTGGCAATGGCATTGATGGTTTACATCCTGTTTTTTGGTCCTACGAATTTTATCTTTAACGGATACATTCAAGGGGTCGGAAGCATGTTGGATAACTTTATCCCAATGGCGACCTATCGCGGTGACGAGGGTTGGCTAAGTTGGTGGACAGTATTTTTCTGGGGCTGGTTCCTTGGTTATGGTCCGATGATGGCAATCTTTATTGCGCGTATTTCTCGTGGTCGCACTATTCGCCAAGTTATTTCCACCATCAGCATTGTGGCTCCGCTCACCACCTGTTTTTGGTTCACGATTGTTGGCGGCTCTGGCCTTGCGTTTGAAATTGCTGAACCGGGCAGTGTGAGTGCGGCGTTTGAAGGCTTTAACTTGCCAGGTGCTTTGCTTGCGGTGACTCAGCAACTACCAATGCCAATGCTGACTTCAATTCTATTTCTGATTTTAACCACGATCTTCATCGTCACGACGGGCGACTCAATGACCTACACCATCAGTGTCGTGATCAGTGGTGAAACGGAGCCGAATGCGATCATCCGTACCTTCTGGGGCGTAATGATGGGTGTGACAGCTCTGATCCTGATTTCGCTTGGCTCTGGCGGCATCTCTGCACTGCAATCTTTCATTGTGATTACCGCGGTTCCGGTTTCGCTGATTCTGTTGCCGTCACTTTGGAATGCACCGCAAATCGCAATCAAAATGGCGAAAGAGCAAGGGCTATAACAAGTATCTAATTCAAACAACGTGGAGCTTGTGCGGGTGTTTTCCTCCTGCATCCGCACAAACCCTAGTATTCTTACAATAACAAATAGGTGGTGAGCAAAATGGATGCACATCGTTCTACTTATACGGAAGCAACTATGCGCGATGCAGCGATTGTCATGGCAGCCGAAAGGCTTGGCGCAATGCACCAAAACCGAATCAGCTTTGTTCGTAGTCTGATTCGTAATATGGCAAGCCAAAACTGGCAAGTAACCAAGCATGAGTGGCAACTTTGTCCGCGTGGTTATGGTCATGTGATTTACAAATTGACCACGCCAGAGCACGTTTATCATTTGGTGGTATTCTGTGATGAAATTGCTGATGACGAGCGTAATGACCGCGTCATTGCTGAAAAGTGGGACGTCACATTCGCACTGGTTCAAGGCGATGTTGATGTTACTTTGTTGGAAAGATTGAGAGCAAATGTACCGCTGCAAGAAGCGGGACGTAATCCAAACAACGTACTTGTTCTGGCTCGCGCAAACAAAAGCGTGCGCGTGTTTGAGCACATTGTTAGCGCTCTTTCTCAAGGCAAGCAGCCCGAGCCAAAAGAGTTGGCGGAAGTGGGGTATATCCTTCGTACCACTGCTGTGTATGGTAACGGAAAGTTTGGTATCGCCGATTTCAAACTACTAGAGAACAACTCAGATTTCAGCCAGTCTTTTAGTGCGCAAATGTGCGCAGTATATATGTTGCGTGAATTCAGCTTGGATTGGGTGCACTACCTAGCACTTCAGCAAGGTGGTGACAACGCGGTGGCATTGCACCGTGGCTTGCAGCGCTACCTTGGTGTCGGCAATGCGACTGGCTTAGGCATGGCTCCATACTTGATTAATCACCCGTGCATCGTTGACCAATGGATGACCTCTCGCGAGCGTGCGGTAGCGCGAGTCTTTGCGATGCCGTGTAAAGCGTCGTTCCATGCTCCTTTGCAAGGATTGCTGCAAAAAGCACAGCGTCATTTAGAGCAAGTCATCACCATCAATGAACATCAAGACAGGCTCAATCATCAAGCGATAGCAGACATCAAACAACTGCTATCGGAGCTAACAACGTTAATGGCATCACATCCGAACTGGGCGAGTTTGGTCGAGCATAAGAAAACAATGAGTGTGGAAGCCCAAGAAATCCTCACCTCTTGCTTGATTGAACTCTACCCATCTTTGGTGGACGAATTTGCCAGCCAAATGAATACGGATGAAACGTTATCGATTCCGGGCGGGAAAAAGATCCATGACTTACTTGAGGTGCTGCAAAGCAAATACCGCTGGGCGATTAATGCGGATTACTCACTAGCCGAGAACAACTACTGGTTCTGGTATCGCTCACAAGACAAAGAAGAGCCAAGGCTTGGTGTTCGTGGGGAGGAAGCAGGAGAAGAAAAAGAGCTGCCGCTTGATATCGGCAGACAAGTGAATCGCTTGTACCACGCCTTGCTTGGTTGTGATGAAGAAATGTCCGTAGCGGAGTTTTTGTTGCAGAACCCGACTTATCGTTCGATCACACGTCGTGTATGGACGTTAGGTAATCGAGCAATGGGTGATATTCAAATGAACGTGCTGCGCCAAGATGCACTGCCAATGCACTTATTGCGCTGTAAGTTGGCGATCTTTGGTGCGACTAAGTTTGATCCTCGCTCGGATCGTTGGGTTCGAGTAACTTTCTTCCAAGGTGCGCCGCTGTTAGATGAAATTCACGATCCTAAACTGGCGGACACATGGATTTTCCCGAGCATGCCGGAACGAGAAGAAATTGCGCAAAGTGACAATCAAAAAATCAACGGAGGATTTGCATTATGATCGTCTCTCACAACGAATTGGTGGCCGCGGTTAATAAGGCATTTCTTGGCATGCGCCGTCACTGTGGTGAGGCGGATGTCATTGCGAACATGGTGGCGGACTTGCAAATGGTTGGCTTGCACGGAGTTCGCCATTTTAATAACGCCAGTCTGTTTCTTGGGTTAGATTCAGACTGCGCCGTATCGGTGAACAACAGTACGCCGTCAAGCATAGAGGTAGAACTGCACAACGGGAGTGTAGCGTGTCATTTACCCGCTGTGTTGGATTTCGCGCTCGAGAAAATGATCAACCGTAAGTCGATTACTATTACGTTGAAACAGTGTCATAACCGTTGGCTGGGTTTCAGTGAGTTGTTGAAGCTCTCTGCGAAAGGCATCGCGTGTCGCGCACAATGGGTCAATGGCTCTAGTCCCAAGCGAACGCTTTATGTGTTAAACCGCGGACGAATCGCACCAGAAGTCTTTTTCTCGGATCAGTTTGATGGGCATGATACGGATTTGCATAGTATGGTTATCGAGCTCTCCGTGAACGATTTCGATATCGAGAAAAGTGCACAAGGATATACCACCCACATTGAAGGCGATGAGTTAAGCCGTACGCAACAAGCTTCTTGGCAAAATGGTATCTTTGTCGAAGACCAAGAATGGGAAACACTGAAACAAACCGCAACCGCGTTGCTGGTGGAGAACAGTGAGCGTTCTATGCTCGGTGCTGGTGGTGTGGTTTAAGCTATGAAAGGCGATGATTCCAAGTAGAAGTGATGAAGGCTGCTGTTTAGCGGCCTTTTTTGTGCGCGATGTTCGGTCACTTCTGAAGTTCAAAGACTATGATTACCGTTATCCGCAAGATGGAGCAACACAGGTAAGAAAAATGGATCTGCAAGAGAATAAAAGAAATGCCATTGCGTTTTACGAAACCGCCTATCGAGGTAATCCAAAAAAGGCAGTTGAAGACTACGTTGGCGATGAGTACATTCAGCACAATCCATTAGTTGGAAATGGCCCCGAGGCTTTTATCGAGTATTTTGAGCGGATGCAAAACGAGTATCCCAATAAAGACATTACGTTTGTGCGAGCCATTGCTGAGGGGAATTTGGTGGCACTACACACTCACCAAACATGGCCTAATGATATTGAATACGTGACGATGGATTTCTTTCGTTTTGATCATAATGGGAAAATCGTCGAACATTGGGACGCTCTGCAAGAGATTCCTAAAGAAACATTGAATGGTCACACCATGTATTAATGAATCGTTGATTAGCCTCCAATACTATTTATTCAAACGGTATGGGAGGCTAAATTATTTGGTACGAGTTAGACGTCAATCACTAGAGCGCTTTTTCGATCTTCATCGCTACGTCTTCAGATACCCAACCTTTCCATAAGTCAGGGTAGGTATTAAAGAAGTAAAACATCGCTTCTTCACCATCTGCGTAGTTATCTTCCATCCAGGCCAGCATTTCACTCATTTGCTCGTTGGTAAATCCGCGTTTCTGCAAGTACGCGAATGCTTGGGGTTCTTTGTTCGCAAATGCCTCAGTTGTTACTGTGCGAACTGGAGAAGGTGGGTACATTGTTACTTTTGGTGAAGCACAATCAGGCTGGGTGGTACAGTTGCGATACTCTTCCAGATCCGTTCCGCTACCAAAATCCACTTTGACCATATCATACTTGCCCAATACGGGTGTTGGTGACCAGTAGTAACCAAACCAAGGCATTTTGCGATCATAGGCTTTGGCGATGGTGCCAGCTAATGCTGCGCCAGAGCCTGGGTCAACCATCTCAAAGCCGTGCTCACTTAACCCTAATGCATTAAACAAGTGACCGGAGGTGATTTGGCATGTCCAACCAGCAGGGCAGCTATAAAAGGCGAACTTGTCATCATCCTCAGGGTGTTCAAACAGCTTGGCGTGTTTAATGACGCCTTCTATCGTCGCGAGCTCTGGATACTGTTTTACCAGATAGGCGGGAACCCAAAAGCCTTCTTCACCGCCATTGACAAGCGACTCACCAGCGATGCGCAAGCGTTTATCCGCAATCCCTTTATCAAGTGCTTCTTTAATACCGTTTGTCCATAACTCTGGCGCAACGTCAGGCTGCCCCTTTTCAATCATAGAGGTGCCTGTAGGAACGCTATCACCAGGGATCAATTCCGCATCGCACTGGTAGCCTTCATTTAAGACAAATTGGTCGATGTGCGCCATTAAGCTGGCCGAATTCCAATTCATATCCGCGATGGTTATTTTTCCACATTCATCCGCATTTGCGTGAGTTGATAATGCTGATAGCAGCAGAACAGAGAGCATTGAAGGTGTCGTCTTCATGTGACTGAATTTCCTTGTCGTTGTCATTTACTTCAGTATATACATCGGTTTATAAAGATTCAGTGAACAAGGTTTTTTCAGTGATGTTAAGCATAAAAACGGCGATTTATGAAGCGTTTAGTGAGAGTGGTTGAAAGGGAGTTAATACAGCAAGAACACCCCTTCGTAGCCGCCGATCTCAATGTGAGAAACATAGTCGCCGATGTTACCGTCTTGATCTACAGGTCGCATAGGCTCTGGAAGTGCGATAGTTATCTTCGGTGAGGAGAAGTAATCGATATTCTTGCCAAAGAAATCAGTCCGATACAGCACTCGGCCTTTGGTGAATTCTCGGGCTAACACCATCTCCGTAGGGCCATGCATCACTACCGTATCGTCTGAGCGATACGCAAAGTACGTATGGGTTGGTAACAATTCGATAGCGCCATTAGGCAAGTCAGGATGAGCCACTTTGCTCATAGAAGCATCTCCAATCACCGTGTAATCGGCGGAATAGGGCGTGCTGGTGGACATCATTAGCGGAGTCGCCTGATACCCATCTGGGATTTGATTGGCTGGCGTACCTAAATCGATGGCAAGCAAGGTGCTAGGTTGATAAGCAATATTCTTTGGTACGCCTGCCTTCCAGAAGTTGTTAACGGTGGTGTTATTGCTTCCATATAGGTAGCCATTATTCCACTGACTAAAGTAACTGCGCTCAGGGTGATAGTTTAAGTAGAACACTACTAGTGCAGAACATTGGTCCTGCTTCCAATTGTTTTCTGTGTCACCAAAGTATTGGACGCGACCATAACGAGTTGTTGCTTGATAAATCACGTTCTGGCCAACTTTGGCGAGAGCAGAGTTATCCCAAAACTTAGCCAAGCCAGCATAGCCACTAAAGCCAGTGGAAGGGAAAAGGTAGTGCTCGCGCAAGTACAAGGAGCCAGCACCAACCAAGTGGTTTTGGCCGTTACGACCGAATAAGTTGGCCGTGCCTATGTTGAGGCCAATTAACGCATCCGCATCCAGCGTCGCCAATTTGTTTAAGAACGCCGAGAATTGCGCTTTGTATGCATCATCAGCGGCTTGGCTTCCCGCCACCAAACCAAGCTCATCCACCGTACCACCGGAATAAACGTAGAACTGATTTTCTCCGAGTAACTTATTCGTGTCGTCGTTGTACGCACCATTTAAACCTTGTTTCGCCCATTCAGCTTGGTAATAGTGGTGTATTGCGTTGGCAAGATCGGGATTGCCGAGGTTGGTTAATGCCCAAGAAGAGGTTTGATTCCACATGCGACCAAATGGAATAACGCGTGACTCCCAACGAAATCGTGCGGTTGCATTCTTATTTGAGCGGCTCTTGAACTCTTGCCAAGAAAGATAATTATCTTGGTTTCGATCGGCTGATTCGTCAAAACCTCGAATTTGTCGCCAGCGCTGAATGGTTTGACCTTCAGGTGTCTCCGTTGGTGCTCCTGAGACATTGGCGACAGGGAAGCTATCTTTGAGTTGAATGTTTTCGAGGCGTGGGCGGTTTTCTATGTTGTCGTCATGCCAAGTAATTTTCGCAACGTAAAGGCGGCCGCCGTCGCGTAAAAAAGTGGACCCAAAATACTGACCGCCACCATAGGTTTGTCCGCTACCATCGTGTGTCGTAGCGCGAACCCAATCCGAAGGAACAGACCAGTTTACCGTTTGGTTTTTAGTCATGTTCTCAGTCTTGTCTTTTTTAATTGCGAAGTTTTTCCATTCTGTTACCAGACCGAATGAATCGGTGGCAGAAGGGTATTCAATTATGAAGTTGCCACCTTGAGCAAACTGGGAAAACGTAAGGGTTAAGCGGTCGAACTTCTCTGAGTGATAAACATAGAGGGCACCACCATTATTCGCCTGACCGAATACATCAGCATCCCATGGCGGTGGTTGATATAGCCAAAAACCGGCGTGGTCAGCACTAGCCGTATAACCAACAATCATCGGTTTTCGATTGAGTAAGGTATTTTCACCATGGCTTGAGTCGACTTCAGCTAGGATAGTGTCTTCCGAAAAATGAAGAAAAAAGTCCTCATAATCGATGTTATTTATTTCTGCTTGGTTACGTATATCGTTTTCCAGCCAACCTGAGTTAAGTTCCAGCTTTTGGTTGTACATGTAACCAAGCGCTTTTACACGCTCGTTATCACTCTTATTTTCGTAAGCTCCAAACACGATATCGGCATTATCCAACTCCCATTCAAGTGCAGCGGCAGCAGAGATAGGCTTATCTTGAAGATCAATACCCTGTTCATGCAACCCAGGTAACACGATTGCTGTTCTACTCCAAACGTTGGGTACAGAAAGCAAGCTCAAAGAAATGAGTGTAACGAGAGAAAAACAATGCGACTTCAACATGGAGTTATCCCATTAATACTTAGATGACTCAAATTAAGAGTCAGAGTACAAAGAGAAATTATAGTCCATTCGCGAAGCCGTAATCAGTACCCCGCCGATTGAGGATTTTACAGGAAAATCAACAGGGGATGCTGTGCAAAAATGAGCGGGTGTACTTGGAATAGATCATCCTCATAGACTCAAAGCTTCCTCTACACGTCAGCACAAAAGTAACCACCATTTTAACCTTGTTTCGGTCGTCACCATGTTGTTGGATTCTTCTTCAACAAATTCAGTTAAAACTAACTCTTCAAACCAGTCAGATACTCTGTCTTGGTGGTTGCTGATCATACAAAAAATTAACAAATTAAATTTTTATACATTTTTATTGCATAAAAAGTCCAATTGAGTAATATAAATACCAAGTGACAATTAATGCGGTATGTCAGCATGACTATTCAGGTAAGCGGAATCAATAAATCCTACGGTGAGACACAAGTGCTTCACGATGTCAGCTTTAAGTGTGAAAGCGGGGAAACACTGGTTTTACTCGGTCCAAGTGGCGCAGGTAAGAGCTCTCTACTGCGTGTTCTTAACCTTCTTGAAGGGGCGGATAACGGCAAGTTAAACATCGCAAATGATGTTTTTGATTTCTCTACTGAAATCAAAGAGAAACAAGGTTTAGCACTTCGTCGTAAAGTAGGCATGGTGTTCCAGCAGTACAACTTATGGCCGCACATGACAGTGATGGAGAACCTGATTGAGGCTCCGGTAAAAGTATCTGGCATGGATAAAGAAGAAGCGAAGAACCAAGCAATGCAAATTCTCGCAACGCTGCATTTGGCAGACAAAGCGGATGCATGGCCGATGCAGCTTTCTGGTGGTCAGCAACAACGTGTGGCGATTGCTCGTGCATTGATGATGAAACCGGAAGTCTTGCTTTTTGATGAGCCGACCGCTGCGCTTGATCCGGAAATTACTAACCAAGTCGTTAAGATTATTAAAGATTTAAGCGAAACTGGCATCACCCAATTCGTAGTAACGCATGAGGTCGATTTTGCTAAAAAAATCGCTAGCCACGTACTGTATCTAGAAAAAGGATACATCGTCGAGCACGGCACAAATGATTCGTTTTCTAACCCGCAAACCGCCCAGTTTGCTGACTACCTAAATCACTAAATTACGTTTTTAAAGTTCAGTCTATTTAACAGATAAGCTCGGCTGTCATTGCGAGTGTCAGCCCACTAAGTACACACGGAGTATTGCAATGAAAAAGATTCTACTAGCTTCACTAATCGGCCTTTCTTCTGCAACTATGGCAGCAAACGCAGCAGCACAAGAAGAGATCAAATTCGCGATGGAAGCAACTTACGCACCGTTCGAATACATGGATGAAAACAACCAAATTCAAGGTTTTGATGTGGATCTGGCGAACGCACTATGTAAAGAAATGGAAGCAAAATGTACCTTCCACAATCAATCTTTTGACAGCCTGATCCCTGCATTAAAATTCAAGCGCTACGATGCGGCTATCTCTGCAATGGATATTACTGAGGCGCGTTTGGAGCAAGTGAATTTCACGAATGCATACTATGAAAACTCAGCAGCGTTTGTTTCTATCAAAGAAAAAGTTGCTGATCAAAAAGCACTAGAAGGTAAGCGCGTTGGTGTTCAAAACGGTTCAACACACCAAAGTTACCTGATTGAGCAAATGCCGGGCGTAACCGCGGTTCCTTACTCTAGCTACCAAGACGCATTCATCGATATGAAGAACGGTCGTATTGATTCTGTATTCGGCGATACAGCTGTCGTAGCTGAATGGTTCAAGAAAGAAGACAATCTAGCATACGTGGGCGAGCACGTAACCAACCCTAAATATTTCGGTAACGGTTTCGGTATCGCAGTAAACAAAGGTAACGATGAGCTAGTGAACAAGCTGAACACGGCACTGAAAACAGTGAAAGCGAACGGCGAATACGACGTAATCTACAACAAGTACTTCGGTAAGTAATATGGCACTAACGGGTTACTCTTTATCGCTTGTTCAAGCTAGTTGGATGACTGTCCAGCTTGCCTTCACAAGCCTTTTAGTCGGTTTGATTCTGGCAGTGGTATTCGCCAGTGGTGAAATGTCTCGCCGCGTTTTCGTTAAATGGCCAATGACGGCATTTGTGACGATTGTGCGTGGCTTGCCAGAAATCCTTGTCGTGTTGTTCATCTATTTTGGTTCGACGCAGGTTCTGTTTTTAATCACCGGCGACTTTATTGAAGTTAGCCCGTTCTTGTCTGGGGTGGTGGCGTTGTCATTGATCTTCGCTTCTTATGCTTCTCAAACTCTACGTGGCGCGTTAAAAGCCGTTGGAAGAGGGCAGAGAGAAGCAGCAAGTGCACTCGGCATCAGTCAGGCACATGCTTTTGTTCGCATTGTTTTGCCACAAGCAGTAAGACACGCGCTACCAGGTTTAACTAACCAATGGTTGGTTCTGTTGAAAGATACCGCGCTTGTATCACTGATTGGCGTAACGGATTTGTTGAAGCAAGCGCAGCTAACGTCGGCAGCAACTCATGAAGCCTTTACATGGTACGCAACCGCTGCGGCGATTTATTTAGGCATTACTTTGATTACGCAACGTGCCGTCAAACTGATTGATAAGAAGTTCTCAATTCAAGGCATGAGCATGGGACAGGAGGCGACCGCATGAACGAACAACACGTTTGGCAAATGCTGAATGGCTTGGGCACTAGCCTTCAATTAACCGCCGCTTCCTTGATTGTGGGCTGTCTCTTAGCTCTGATGATGACGCTAACTCTGATCCTACGTACTCCGGGTTTGCATTGGGTAAGCCGTGGCATCATCACCTTGTTTACTGGTACGCCTTTGTTGGTACAGATCTTCTTGGTTTACTACGGTCCGGGTCAGTTTGATGTAGTGAGAGAAAGTGTTTTTTGGACATGGTTAAGCCAACCTTGGTTCTGTGCGATGTTAGCGTTAGCACTGAATACCGCGGCGTACAGCACTCAGCTGTTTAAAGGCGCGTTTAACGCGATTCCTTCTGGTCAATGGCAAGCGTGTCGTGCTCTAGGGATGAACAAAACCGCAACGCTAAAAGTGCTGCTGCCATACGCTATTCGTCGTGCCGTTCCGGCTTATTCGAACGAAGTGATTTTAGTCTTTAAAGGTACTTCACTAGCAAGCACGATTACGATCATGGATCTGATGGGTTACGCGCAGCGCATTAACGCACAAACTTACGATACGTTGACGGTATTTGGTATTGCAGGCGCATTTTATTTAACCGTAAATGGTTTGCTCACTCTTATCTTCCGTCAGGTAGAGAAGAAAGCACTAGCCTTTGAAGCCGTTTAATTATTAGTAGCTAATTTGTAAATGCCTCTGTTCAGCGTTGCCCTGAACAGAGGCATGTTTGTTGTAGTGTACTGCTACGCTGGAAAAATCATCAAGAATCACCAAACTTAAGTAAGGTAAACAATCACTGGTGATGATATGGAACGTCGACACTTCTTAGCTTTATGGTCGCTAATATTTGCGCCTTCGCTAAAATCCGCTAGCCCAATGAAGCCGACACCGCCTCAAACGGAAGGGCCGTTTTATCCCGTGGTTCCAGTGCCACTTCGTCAAAATTTGATTTTGCAGTCGAAAGGTCTTATTGGTGAGCCCATTTTTCTTCAGGGTAAGGTAATGGATACAGCAGGAAACCCATTGTCTGGAATGAAAATAGAAATATGGCAATGTGATGGACAAGGCATCTATGAACACCCGAATCAACCTAACAATAATAAGTTTGATCCTCACTTTGCAGGCTTTGGTGCAGTTTTAACTGACGAAGATGGGAATTACCTTTTTCAAACGTTATTTCCGGTTCCATATAGCTCTCGACCTCCCCACATCCACGTCAAACTATGGCGTGGAGAGAAAGAGCTGTTAACGACTCAGCTTTATTTGAAAGGGCGAAGTGGTAACGAGTGGTGGGGCGGAAAAGCCCGTAATTATTTGCAGTTTGAGCCTGTCAACATTGATGGTCGAGTCGTCGGTGAGTTCAATTTTGTGCTCGCTTAGTGTGATTAAGCATTATTTTGAAAACTCACATCGTAGATTACAAAAGTAATTAGCAAACAGAAGCTTCTAATAGATTAGTCTTGTCCGGCTCTGACTCTTAGTTTGTAGAAATCACTGTACCCAGATTTACGGAGTTGAACACCGCTTACACCTTTCGCTCTGGTGATTTTTTCTTGCCCCCAGAACAATGGTAAGATTGTTGTATCAGCTCTGAGCTCCGAGAGTATTCCCTCCAAACGTTTTTCAGGCGTGGGATCTGAGACTGCATCGTGTACGTGATTAACATGCTGTTCAAATTCATCAGAGTGAAGAGCAAATCGAATACCTGTACCTGTTAATAGCCACTCATAAATTCCATAGGTTAAAGGTGGCTCAATGACATCTTCGACAAAGAGCAAGTCGGCTTGTTCTTTTACAAGTTGAGGATTACTAGCGTCAGTTAGCTCCACAAATTCTACATGCAACCCAGTTTGACGGATTAAATCTACGATCCATTGGTTCGCTTTACTTAAATAATCAATCGTCCACTTTGGATGGGTTATGACCAACGTTCCCTCAAGCTGAGGAACATTCTCGTTGTGAGAGCTATCATCGAGAATGTGCATCGTTTCCAAGCCATTCGCTTTGGCAAATTCAAATCTACGACTCTCGATAAAAGAAAATAGGCGCTGCCAAGTTTGCTCGCTTAGTGAGCACTCGGCGCGACGGTTACGTGCTAGAAAAGAAAATGCCTGAATCATATAACATTCGGTATCGTCAGTTTCCTGATTATAACTGATGTATTGATCCAGCTCAGTCCCCTGATGAGAGAGCGTGATTTGCTCCAATAATGCCTTTTTTGCGAAATAGTTATGATGTTTTTTCAGTACTATTTTGTCGGTATCCCAATGCCTAAGTACAAACGGGCCAGTACCTATTGTGATACTGCGACCTTTAAAGCTCTTCTGACGTCGAGTAGTGATAGACGCATTTGCGGTTGCTAAGCAGTAAATGAATAAGTTATTAGGCTGCTTTAAGTCAATACGTATAGCTTGTTTGGCATTATCGAAGCTGATACGAGTGACTTGCTGAAGTAATTTTTGGACGGGACCATCTGTTGTAATGAGCTTATTTAAAGAGTGTACGACATCTTCTGCTTGTAATGTTAGCCCATCGTGACAGTAGATATCAGGGCGGAGCCAAATATATATACAACTGCCTTCATTTTTGTACTCACAAGCGAGGTGATTTTTTAATTGACCGTAGTGATCAACGGTAAATAGGGTGTCATACAAGCTGCGTATTACCTGCAGTTCTGAAAAACGATAAGTCAGTGAAGGGGTTAGCTCATCTACCCAAGGATACTGGCTGACGATGAGTGTATTTGAATCTTTGTTTTCTTCTGAAACTTCTGCGAGTGCTTGGCTAAGTGCGCTTACAGCGGTGCTACGGTAATGCTCAAGTAACCTCGAGATGACGTCAAAACTACCATTGTTGATTTCATTACGAATCGTAAAGTAGAGGGCTTGGTGTATTGTTACCGTCACTTTTAGTGTGCTGGCTTTCCCACGGCCACGACCTGGCTCCCAGTGGATCCAATTGTAGCTGTCAAGTATTCTCAGTATATTAGATATATTGCGTCTAGAAGTTGAAAAAACCAGTTCTAAATCGTCGAGGTTTACCTGATACGTTTGAGAGTGTTTGTAATGTTTTAATAACTGGCTCAATCTACGAAGACATGTTTCTGTCATGTTTTATTATGTTTCCTCAATAGATGATTGATTTATTAAAGCTATATAATAAATTGATTTCATATTGTGGTGAAGAAAGGTGATTGCTTAAACCTCTCAGTGTTATTGATTGGCTTATCTTCTTCCCATTTAAAAGTATTGGTGGTTTTCATTTTGACTCTAATATATTACTACTAATATAGAGTAAAGGCTCACTTTTTAATTTTTACTATAATATTAGTGAGTTATGATTAATGTTAGTGTTTGTTTTATTAGTTGTGTCTAATTAGTTAGGCGTAATGACATGAAAATACCCCCACTCATCTATGCAAATAAGCAGGGGTATAAGTTTATTTTACTTCTGGGAAGGTAGTGAATATCGTCCACTCATCTTTAACCATCCCTTGCTGGCCGACAACAGTGGCAGTAACGCGGCGGTTTAATGCGTGGCTGACACGATCCATACCCGGCTCTGCTAACTGTGTGTCGCCAAAAGCAATAATTGCGAGGCGGTCACCCGGGATTCCTTTTTTTATCAATAGATTGCGTACATTCTCTGCACGATGGCGAGATAGGTTTAAATTGTATTCTGCGCGTCCTACCTTACTTGCGTATCCTTGTATCTCTATAGAAGTGGTTGGATACTTTTTAAGAAATGCAGCCAACTCATCTATCTTGTTTTTAAAAATTTGGTTAATAAGAGCAGAGTCATTATCAAACAAAATCTTAAGTTGGTATTGCTCTTCTTTATGCAAATAGGTTTCACAACCATCATTGTCCACTTCTGCCCCTATTGGAGTGCCTGCGCAAAGATCACGAGCGTTTATCACACCATCTTTGTCCAAGTCGTTTAGGTCAGCAATCTGATTCGCCTTTGGTATAGGAATGTACGTCAGCTCATCTTGTGCGTACGCACTATGATGACTAATTATGATTAAAGCCAGAGTGATTAGAAGGTTCTTTTTCATTGTATTTAGTACTCCACCGATTGAGTCCACGCTTCCGGTATGTCGACGCGCAATGCGTCTAAAAGCTGCCCGGTTGAAGTCAGGGTCCGATATTGTGCGTATTGCTGTGCAAATTGTGTTTCTAAGTAGTTTTTGCGTGATTCAAACAACTCGTTTTCAGTGTTCAGCAGATCAAGTAGGGTGCGCTTTCCAATACGATATTGTTTTTGGTATGCAATAACGGTGTTTGACATGGAATCAACGTGTTGTATTAAAAAAGACTTTTGTTGTTTAGTCAGCTCAAGAGCGCTCCAAGAAAGGCGGAGCTCTTGCTCCACACTTCGGTATGCTCGCTCTCTGAGGTCTTTCGCTTTATTGAGTTGGTAGGCCATACTGTCACTGTTTGCAGAGTCTCGGCCACCGTTGTAAAGGTTGTATCGGACATGGAGCATTGCTTGTGTTTCAGAGTTGAGACCATTTACTCCTCCTACATCATCGTTCCAGCTTTGTTTCGCTTCAAATGAGATGACTGGGAAATAGTTTGCATCCGCTTGTTTATATTGGAACCTGGCAGAATCGACATCTGCGAGTGCTATTTTTATGACAGGATGATTGTCAAAAGCCTGCGATTGGGCCTCGTCTAGAGAATTGGGGATAAAGTTCTGGTCTGCGTGCGGAAAAATAAGGTTAGTTGGTGCCTCACCAACTAAGCGAAAGAATGCTGTTTGAGCGTCTTTATGGTTATTTTGTGCAGCTAAAACATTACTTTGAGCTTTTGCTAAACGAGCTTTAACCTGGTTAAGGTCGGCAACTGAGCCAATTCCTGACTCTGTACGCTTTTTAATATCAGTATAAATTCGCTTATGTGTGTTTAGGTTGCTAGTGGAAAGCGCAGTCAGCTTTTGTGTTTTTACTACATCCAAATAAGCTTTGATGACTTCTAACGCAACATTTTGGGCATCTGCAAGTAACTGATAACGCACAGACTCTGCATCTGCAGAGGTACGATCAATGTCATATAGGGTTTTTGAACCATCCCAGATCAACTGGGTAAGAGTAATTGCCATATCTTTGCGGGTCATCTCGGTATCACTCTTACCAGTAGAGTCGGAAGGGTGAATGCTCTCGTAACCGATACCCGCGTCAATATCGAGACTAGGTTTATATGCTCCACGTGATTTATCGATAATATAACGACTACTCATATACTCGTTAAACGCACTTTTGATATCAGGGTTCGTTGCAAATGTTGTCGCTATTGCTTGTTCTAAAGTTTGTGCGCTAGAAACCAGTGGTATTAGCAAACCAAAACACGCGATACTAATATTACTTAGCTTCACTAAAATCTCCCCAAATAATTTAACGCCAGTTATTTTTCAAAAATAAATATTAAAGATTACTAATGTTACCCAAGGCAAACGTTTCCCTGTGCTTGCTTTTTTGGAATGTAAGCTGCTATTTCAATGAAAATTTAATGACAAGTTTAAAGAATATTAAAAATAGGTCGCATAACATATGTTTTTACGGTGCAAAATAAAACAAATTTAAAACATGAAAATTATTGATAGGATAATTGCGTGTTTTAGGTGGGTTAATTGATGCTAGCTTACGCCCAATTGTGTATATCGCTTCTTGAAAATAAGTCTTATTACTTTCTTAGTTTTATGGACTTTGAGATTTTTGTATTTACTAAATGAGGTATAAGCTCTTGGTTGGACCATCAAAATTAACCGCACAAACCTATGTTGTAATCGGCCTAGATGGTCAAATTAAAGCTTTTGCGTCTAAAGAAAACTTGTTACCGGGAGAAGTGGTCGTTGAATTAGTAGAGGGGAAGATCCAACCTCAGCATGTATATATTGCTGACACAGAAGGTGAAGCTCAAACTGATTCTACCGACAAGCTTGCGAAAATATTAGAGGCCATCGAAAAAGGACAAGACCCGAGTCAACTAGGTGATGAATATGCTACTGAAGCTGGTGAAATTACGGGTTCAAGTTTGACGGCCTCTGGTACTGTTGAACGAACGGGGGCAGAAGTACTAGCAAGTACTTTTTTTGAAACCGCCGGCGTGACGACAGAGCAAAGTACAACGCTATTTAATATTTCTCGATTCACAACCTCAGAGCTTGGTGAAACTGAAGCGTTGATTGATGGTGAAGATAGAGGTGCCGTTCAAGAAGACGTGACGCTTGGAACTTCTGGCAACCTCAGTGTCACTGATCCAAATACAGGTGAAGCGTTATTCCAATCACAGAGTGAGGTTCAAGATAGTTATTGGGGCGTCTTCTCAATTGATGCTTTCGGTAACTGGAATTATCAGCTGAATAATGAGCACGAAGAAGTGCAGGCTTTGGATCATGACAGTGACCCAATCATCAGAAGTATTACCGTTTTATCTGTAGATGGCACTGAGCATGAAGTTGTGATCTCTATTACGGGCACTGAAGATGCGCCAGTCGTGACGGGCACGTTCACGGGCAAGGTGACTGAAGGGAATCTCGGTGATGTCGCGACCGCAACAGGTACCATTACTATCTCTGATGTTGATAATGGCGATGAGCCAGTGTTCAGCAACACTGCCGTTACGGGCACTTATGGTGAGTTGGTATTGGTGGATGGAAAGTGGACGTATACGCTGGACCAAAGCCAGGTTCAACAGCTGAACGAGGGTGATCAGGTACAAGACACCATCACTCTCACTTCGACCGATGGCACCCAACAAAACATCGTGATTGATATTACGGGCACCGAAGACACGCCAGTCGTGACGGGTACGTTCACCGGCAAGGTGACCGAAGGCAACCTCGGTGATGTCGCGACCGCAACAGGCACCATCACCATCTCTGATGTTGATAACGGCGACGATCCGATTTTTGCAAACACCACCGTTACGGGCACCTATGGTGAGCTAGCATTGGTGGACGGGAAGTGGACGTATACGCTGGACCAAAGCCAGGTTCAACAGCTGGACGAGGGTGACCAGGTGCAAGATACCATCACTCTCACGGCGACCGATGGCACCCAACAAAACATCGTGATTGATATTACGGGCACCGAAGACACGCCAGTCGTGACGGGCACGTTTACGGGGGCGGTGACCGAAGGTAATCTCGGTGATGTCGCGACCGCAAAAGGCACCATCACCATCTCTGATGTTGATAATGGCGATGAGCCAGTGTTCAGCAACACTACCGTTACGGGCACCTATGGTGAGCTAGCATTGGTGGATGGGAAGTGGACGTATACGCTGGACCAAAGCCAGGTTCAACAGCTGGACGAGGGTGATCAGGTGCAAGACACCATCACTCTCACGGCGACCGATGGCACCCAACAAAACATCGTGATTGATATTACGGGCACCGAAGACGCGCCCGTCGTGACGGGCACGTTCACCGGTAAGGTGACTGAAGGCAATCTCGGTGATGTCGCGACCGCAACAGGTACCATTACTATTTCTGATGTTGATAATGGCGATGAGCCAGTGTTCAGCAACACTACCGTTACGGGCACCTATGGTGAGCTAGCATTGGTGGATGGTCAGTGGACGTATACGCTGGACCAAAGCCAGGTTCAACAGCTAGACGAGGGTGAGCAGGTGCAAGACATCATCACCCTCACGGCGACCGATGGCACCCAACAAAACATCGTGATTGATATTACGGGCACCGAAGACGCGCCCGTCGTGACGGGCACGTTCACGGGCAAGGTGACCGAAGGCAATCTCGGTGATGTCGCGACCGCAACAGGCACCATTGCTATTACTGATGTCGATAATGGCGACGATCCGATTTTTGCAAACACCAACGTTACGGGCACCTACGGTGAGTTGGTATTGGTGGATGGTCAGTGGACGTATACGCTGGACCAAAGCCAGGTTCAACAGCTGGACGAGGGTGATCAGGTAAAAGACACCATCACCCTGACGGCAACCGATGGCACCCAACAAAACATCGTGATTGATATTACGGGCACCGAAGACGCGCCAGTCGTGACGGGCACATTCACGGGCAAGGTGACCGAAGGCAATCTCGGTGATGTTGTGACCGCAGCAGGTACCATTACTATTACTGATGTTGATAATGGCGATGAGCCAGTGTTCAGCAACACTACCGTTACGGGCACCTATGGTGAGTTGGTGTTGGTGGATGGAAAGTGGACGTATACGCTGGATCAAAGTCTGGTTCAAGAGTTAGACGAAGGTGATCAGGTACGAGATACTATCACTCTCACGGCGACCGATGGCACCCAACAAAAGATCGTGATTGATATTACGGGCACCGAAGACACGCCTATTGTTGACGGTACGTTCACGGGGTCGGTGACCGAAGGCAATCTCGGTGATGTTGTGACCGCAACCGGCACCATTGCTATTACTGATGTTGATAATGGCGATGAGCCAGTGTTTAGCAACACTACAGCGACGGGCACTTACGGTGAACTGGTATTGTTGGATGGAAAGTGGACGTATACGTTGAACCAAAGCCAGGTTCAACAGCTGGACGAGGGCGACCAGGTGCAAGACACCATCACCCTGACGGCAACCGATGGTACCCAACAAAACATCGTGATTGATATTACGGGCACCGAAGACAAGCCAGTCGTGACGGGTACGTTCACCGGCAAGGTGATCGAAGGCAATCTCGGTGATGTCGCGACCGCAACCGGCACCCTTGCTATCTCTGATGTTGATAATGGTGATGAGCCAGTGTTCAGCAACACTACCGTTACGGGCACCTATGGTGAGCTAGCATTGGTGGATGGGAAGTGGACGTATACGCTGGACCAAAGCCAGGTTCAACAGCTGGACGAGGGTGAGCAGGTGCAAGACACCATCACCCTGACGGCGACCGATGGCACTCAACAAAAGATCGTGATTGATATTACGGGCACCGAAGACGCGCCTATTGTTGACGGTACGTTTACTGGCAAGGTGAGCGAAGGCAACCTCGGTGATGTCGCGACCGCAACAGGCACCATCACTATCTCTGATGTTGATAATGGCGATGAGCCAGTGTTCAGCAACACTACCGTTACGGGCACCTACGGTGAGCTAGTATTGGCGGATGGAAAGTGGACGTATACGCTGGATCAAAGCCAGGTTCAACAGTTGGACGAGGGTGACCAGGTGCAAGACACCATCACTCTCACGGCGAACGATGGCACCCAACAAAAGATCGTGATTGATATTACGGGCACTAATGATGCTCCTGAATTTGTTAGTGGGAGTAATGACAACTTTGGTCTGGATGCTCAAGGTAAAACCGACATCGATAGTTACCAGTTTAGCGTTGATGAAAACAGTCAATCGGGTGTAATTGGAAAAGTAAATGCATTCGATGTCGATCAGGACAGTCAGATAACGTATCACTTAAACGGTCATAGCGAACTGTTTGAAATCAACAGTCTTACTGGTGAGATCAGTGTCAAAAATGGTGCAAATCTGGACCATGAATCTATCGATAACTACCAGCTAGAAGTGGAAGCTCGTGACCAGTTTGGCGGTAAAGACACCGCTCAGGTCGAAGTGTTGGTTCGCGATATTAATGAAGCCCCTATTGCTGAAGATGATAAGGGCATTGAAAAAACAACCAAGACACTTGACCAGAGCAACTGGGATGATAGCACTGATATCACAGTTGATTATTATGTGATTGATACTCGATCTGGAAACAAGGTTTCTGATGCATCGAAAGTTGATTATATTGGTGACGGTGACCACAAATATGGCGTTAGTTCTGCGCTAGACAGCGGCTCAGACCGGGTTCAAGATGGTCAGATTCGATATGATGATGCAACTGGACAAAGTGAAGCAATGCGCTTCTCCTTCGCTAATGGTCAGGTTGCCGATCATGCTGAAGTTGAAGTGAAAAACCTATGGACAGACACTTCGAACGGTAGCTGGGAGCCTGGTATTGAGCGCGGTGTTTGGAAGGCTTACTACAAAGGTGACTTGGTTGCGACAGGTGTGTTTGAAGGTACCCGTGGTGGTAATCAAGTAGTCAACATCAATGCAGATGGGCGTTTCTTCGATAGTATTGAAATGTCTACTACCAGCTATAAAGACGGTGTCATTGATCCTAAAGGCTCAGAGTACTTTGTTACTCAGGTATCAGCGGACCTGACGACCTTTGATGAAGCTTACCAGACCAACGGCTCAGGCACGTTAGAGCTGGATGTTCTGGCGAATGACAGCGACCCGGATGGTGACGCTCTGACTATTATCGACTATCCATCAGAAAGTTTCCTCAGTCTGCAAGATGGTAAATTGGTCTTTGATGCGGCCAAGTACCTAGAGTCACTGCCAGCTGATCAACAAACCCTGAAAACGGGTGAAGTGAAAGATTATACCTTCGAATACACCATCCGTGATGACGACGGCCTGACTGATAAAGCAGAAGTTACCGTTAGTGTGATGGGTGAGCCTATGTCGCTCAGTGATGCACACGCAGCATTGGATGAATCTCAAGTTGATACGGATACTGGCGTACATGCTGAAGGCAACTTTATCGCAAACCTCGGTTCTGCAACGGAGGCTGAATATCACTTCAACGCCGATCAAAACCTAGGTGGTTTCACCAGTGATGGTAAAGAGGTTGTGTTTGAAGTGAGTGCAGATCAGAGCACTCTAACTGGTTATACTGGAACAGGTGCCGACCGCATCAAAGTGGTTCAAGCCAACATAGATAGCAAAACGGGTCATTTCACAGTTGATCAACATATGCCTCTTGATCATGCGGAGCAGGGGGCGGACATGCTGGATATCCGCGCTAGCGTAGAGGTGGATGCCGGAGGTCAGTCTGAGAGTGCCACCTTGCATCTGAATGTGACGGATTCATTACCGTCATCGTCTTCAGCTCACTACGAAATAAATGATGTTGATTCACAAAGTAATAGTGTTGTGATTGCACTTGATGCGTCAGAATCAATGCTCGACTGGGTAACAGATGCAGACGGACAATATGTTACTCGCTGGCAACTTGCTCAAGACTCTATTAAGTCAATGTTTGAGCAATACCAAGATTTGGGTCCAGTAAGTTTTAGAATTGCAACTTACAGCGGACAACCATCTGGCCAGATTTCTGAGTGGCTAGATTCTGCCGAGGCCATTGATTCCTTTATCTCTGGTATACATCCATATGCATCGACGCCATATAACCAGGCCGTTGACCAAATAAATGAAATACTTAGTGATCCAGAAGATGATGCATTGCTTAGTAATACCGATACCCAGCTTTACTTTATCTCAGATGGTCGACCTTCCGATTTTACCTATTGGACAAATCAAACGAACGTGGGAGAAATTCAAACCCGTGAAAACTTGATTAAGTGGTCAACATCAGATGATTTTGAAAGTGAACAGCGTTATCAGGACATAGTGAATGGTCGGGTTCAGCCTACTTCTGAAGAAGAGGGCATCATTCTGCAAAATGCGATGGAAAATGGCATCAGCAGTAGCGGTCAGGATGTTGAAAATATCTGGTCTGTCGGTATCGGTAATGGTGCGTCTCTGGAACACCTGGAGTCGATCGCGACAGATAAAGGCAGTGCTATTGTCGTTGTAGATGATTCTCAGATTGGGGATTTGCTTAGCAAAACGGTCTCAGGCCAGTTGCAAGGTAACCTTCTGGATGACAATGGCGGTGATGCTCAGTGGGTAGATCACATCACTATCGATGGCGAGATATATTACTACAACAAAATAAACGGTGATGTCACTACCAGCGATGGCACGAAAATATCGGATCATTCTCTGGCGCAAATTGATACCAACCACGGCAAGCTGACCATTAACTTTGAAAATGGTCACTACGACTATCAAGCGAGCAATGTTGTAGGTCATCAACAAGAGAAGCTTGACGTTACGGTTATTGATGCTGACGGTGATACTACAAATAGCGAAGTTACCATTGATATCCGAGATCGCGCACCAGAATTCATCAGTGTCGGTGATACAGACCAAACCCATGGCACCGATGCCAACGGTATGCCAACAGAAGATACAGCAAGCTTTGACGTCGCTGAGCAAGAAGTTGGGGTATTAGTCGGCCAGGTGGAAGCGTTTGATCCGGATGGCAGTGACACCATAAAGTATGAATTGAGTGGTGGTGATGCTGACCTATTCCGTGTTGACTCGAATAGCGGTGAGATTTGGCTGAAAGATGGTGTAAAACTGGATCACTCGACTCAGCAAACGTATCAGTTGGAAGTGTCTGCAAGCGATGGTGTGGATACCGATACAACTCAGGTTATCCTGAATGTCACTGAGAACCATGCCCCAACCTCATCTCCAGTTCAGGGCTATGCTCAGATGGAAGACCTACCGATCAATAAAGTGACGGTAGTGTTCGACCACTCGAACAGCATGACCCGCACCTTTGACGGTGAAAATACCGTGGGTCGTGAGGCAACCGCACCGAAAACTGAATCGAGAGCTTACAAAGCAGCAGCAGCGTTACATTCCATGGTTGAAAACATGATTGCCGATGGAGGAGAATCAAATACCTATATCCGCCTGGTACGTTTCGACGGAGATACATCCACACATAGCTGGCTGACCTTGAGTGAAGTTGAGTTGATGACACGCCCACCAGAGATGAATGGCCGTGATCCAAACGATTTAAGTTTCCAAAATGAAGTGTCAGAATATGTGCGCAACTGGTGTGACGTAGAATACGGTACCAATACGGATTACGATAAAGCTTTAGAGGCTGTAATGGAGCCTGGTGAGGCAAGTAATGCCGTTTACCCTTGGCAGGATGGTTGGGACTATTTCGGTCCAGAAAAACCGTCTGAGAGTAAGGACACCATATTCTTTATCTCAGATGGCGAACCCAACCCTAGCGAGGGCGCTGTTACTTCTCCTGATCTAGACGAGCGCTGGGAGGATTACAAACAGACTCATGACGCCAAGGTATATGGGATTGGTATTGCTCTCTCTGATAATGTCAAAGCAGCAGAGGCTCTAGATGAGCTTAGCGACAAAGTGGTGTTTATCGACTCAGGTGAAGACTTGGGGCAGTACCTAAACCAGTTCTCTCCCGATCCAATTGCCGGCGAGTTACTGGCGGGAAGCCAGGACGCTGATGGTGATAGCATGACCATTTCTTTGGCAGAAGGCGATTTCACTCTGTTGGGCGCAGATCTGCACGGTGTAACCGTAAATCAGCCGTTAGTTTCTTCAACCAGTGACGTAGATGGTCAACTTCATATCCAGACAGCGTTCGGTACTTTGGAAGTGTCATCCAATGGCAGTTATAGCTTTACTCAAAGCGATGAACTTACTCTACAGGGTGACCAGCAGGCGGATATGCATTTCTTGTTTAAAGTGTCTGATGGTAAAGGTGGCATAAGTGAAAACGTCTTTACACTTACATTGAACGATTCTGGCACCGATATTGTGCAAACTGAGCGCCATGCGTCGGTGGGAGATGAGTTTGCGAATAGCATCACTGGTGGCGAAAGCATTGATATTTTGCTAGGACAAGCAGGTGAAGATACGTTGAGTGGTGGCGCAGGCGATGACATTCTGGTTGGTGGGCTCGGAAACGATATCCTGACGGGAGGTCTAGGTAGTGACATCTTGACAGGTGGAGAGGGTATTGACACCTTCACCTTTACTCAAGAATCACTGGACATGACGTCATCAAGAGATGTGATTAAAGACTTTAGGCTGGATGAAGACAAGTTGGATTTGAGTGACATTCTTGAGTTTGTCGGTGACGACACAACGGATATGGATAACCTGTTGGAACACGTAAGCGCAGACTACGATAGTGCCCAAGATACTCTGAACTTGACGATTACTGGAGAAGGCAGCAACACAATGTCCGTGGCATTAGAGAACTTTGATTTATCAGGGTTGGAGCTAGGGTCGTCAGCGACATCTCATGAAATCGTTGATCAGCTGTTCCATCACCAAGTTTTTAGCGTGGATTAATATTATCTGAAGATAAAGTTATTTTAGTAAACAGCACCTGATTGAATCATCAGGTGCTGTTTTTCTTTATCTGCCGCTGTTAGCTACCGACTTTTTGCTTAACCACTTTACAAATTAGCAGTAGTAAATGCACTGCTTCTGCACTTTAAGTGGTTCTTTGGTTACATGTTTTGATAGCTTGGTCCGCCACCGCCTTCTGGCGCTTTCCATGTGATGTTTTGTGAAGGGTCTTTGATATCACAGGTTTTGCAATGCACGCAGTTGGCGGCATTAATCTGAAACTTCAACTTATTGTCCACTTCCACCACTTCGTAAACCCCAGCGGGGCAATAGCGCTGACTCGGTTCGTCATACATACCCAAATTCACATCAATTGGAATGTGAGGATAAGTCAGAACAAGGTGGCAAGGTTGGTTCTCTTCGTGCTGTGTTCCCGACAAAAATACCGACGAAGGCTTATCAAAACTGATTTCACCATCTGGTTTTGGGTATGTAATTGGTTGGCACTCTTGTTTAGGTTTTAACTGTTCGTGATCGTACGAATAGTCCTTGACAGTCCAAGGTAACGGCTTCTTAACCAGTGGTTGCCATAGGTTATGCTCAAATGTCGAAAGTGCACCGCCCAGTATGCTGCCAAACTTGTGGATGTTCGCACCAAAGTTACGTGTTTCGGTGAGCTCGTCATACAACCATGATGATTCAAACAATGACTGGTAGTCTGGCTCAGAAGCTCCAGTTTGTCGGGCGGTATATACAGCTTCTGCTGCAATGATTCCGGATTTCATGGCTGTGTGGCTGCCTTTAATTTTAGCGACATTCAAAGTCCCTGCATCACAACCAATCAATAAACCGCCGGGGAATTGCTGTTTCGGCAGAGAAGAAAGTCCACCTTTTGCAATGGCTCTTGCACCATATGCGATACGTTGGGCACCTTTTAGGTGTTGCTTGATAGCTGGATGATGCTTAAAGCGTTGAAACTCGTCAAACGGGCTTAAGTAAGGGTTGCTGTAGTTTAAATCTACGATCAAACCGACCGCGATTTGGTTGTTTTCCATATGATATAGAAAACCGCCGCCAGTGGTATTTGTCTCGCTCAAAGGCCAGCCAGCGGAGTGGATAACACTGCCAGATACATCCTTGCTGTCAGAGGGTAATTCCCATATCTCTTTTAAGCCAAGCGCGTAGTGCTGAGGTTGCTTGCCTGCGTCTAGGTCGAACCTTTGAATAAGTTCTTTACCCAGATGTCCGCGACAACCTTCAGCAAAAAGGGTGTATTTTGCCTTTAGCTCGATACCTGGCTCAAAGTTAGGTTTGGCTTGGCCGTTCTTATCTAGTCCCATATCGCTCGTATTAATGCCTGTCACGGCACCAGTCTGATCATAATTGATGTTTGCAGCGGCAAAGCCAGGAAAAACTTCCACCCCAAGACTTTCTGCTTGGTTAGCGAGCCAACGGCAAAGGTTGGCAAGGCTAATTACATAATTATTTTCGCCATTTATCATTGGACGTGGCGTAAGGAAATGAGGGACGCGAATATGGTTTTGCTCAGTAGTAAGATAAAGGAAATGGTCTTGCTGAACTGAGGCTGATAGCGGGGCATCCATTTCTTTCCAATCGGGGAAAAGTTCATCCAAGGCACTAGTTTCAAAAACAGCGCCAGATAAAATATGTGCGCCCACTTCTGAGCCTTTTTCTACAACGCAAATTGAAAGTGCGTCACCTTCACTGTCTTGGTTGAGTTGGGCTAGGCGACAAGCGGCACTTAAGCCCGCAGGTCCGGCTCCCACGATCACGACATCAAACTCCATGCATTCTCGTTCCATCTATCTGCTTCCTTTCTATTATCGTCATCTGCGTGACAGGTTTTTGGTTTCTATACAGAAAAATATAGCTCAGTTGACGTTAACGTGAAGTGAACTAAGCTCAAGTAATGGATCTGACGTGTTATACGAGGCATGACCATGGACGACCGACCATTAGCAACACTTGTCATTGCGGAACATGACAACCAGTCCTTGGCTGTAGGGACGCTGTGTGCAATTAAAGCGGCATTTGATATCAAGGATGGTGATAAATCGCTTCCTGTGTCTGTATTGCTTATTGGTTATCAGTGCCAATCGGTTTTGGATGAGTTGAAGTGTGTTAAGGGCGTTGCAGAAATTATCTGGGTTGACGCGAAGGAATACGAGCATGGGTTAGCGGAAAACATTGCGCCTTTGATCTCACAAGTAGCCAAAAATTACTCACACATTCTTTCTCCTGCCAGCACGTTTGGTAAGAATGTGATGCCTCGCGTGGCGGCGTTGCTCGATGTAGGGCAACTTTCGGACGTGATGACAATCGAGTCTATCGATACGGTGATTCGTCCAATTTATGCCGGGAATGCATTGGCTACAGTCACGTCGAACGATCCCTTTAAAGTGATGACCATACGAAGTACGGCTTTTGATGCTCTAGAGCTGTCAGACACGCCAGTTGTCCCTAAGGTTACTCAAGTCGATACAGTGATTATCAACAAACTTAGTGAGTTTATTTCGCAGCAAACGCCAGAAAGTGAGCGACCAGAATTGCCAGCGGCTAGAGTAGTGGTATCGGGTGGTCGTGCATTCGGGAGTAAAGAGAAGTTTGCTTTAGTCGAACAATTGGCTGACAAGCTAGGTGGAGCGGTAGGAGCGTCCCGAGCGGCGGTCGATGCGGGTTATGTGTCTAATGACCATCAAGTCGGGCAAACCGGTAAAATTGTTGCACCTGAATTATACATTGCCGTAGGAATTTCTGGTGCTATTCAACATTTAGCGGGAATGAAAGACTCAAAGGTGATTGTCGCAATTAACAGCGATCCCGATGCGCCTATTTTTGACATCGCTGACTATGGGTTGGTCGGCGATTTATTTGAGGTGATGCCGGAGTTGCTAGCGAAGCTGTAGATATAATCTGTTCTCTCAAACAAAAGGCTTCCGAACTGGAAGCCTTTATCATTTGGTTTTTACCAGTTACTTTTCGCTCGGGCGTTGCAGGTGTTCTGCAAGCACTTTAGTAAACCTTGCTGCTTCACCACCAGTACAAGCGCGATGATCAAACGTTACGGATAGCGGCATTGCTTTCACCGAAATTGCTTGACCATTTCTTATCACCACTCGGTCGAGTATTCGACCAGCACCAACAATAGCGACTTGCGGAGGTGTGACGACAGGTGTCGCGTAAATGCCGGCAATCGCTCCGAAGTTGGAAAGCGTAATCGTCGCGTGCTGTAATTGCTCTCGACCGATCTTTCTCTCTCTGATCCCTTCAACAGTTTGATCGAGCCAACGACGAACATCTTGTGGCTCGTATTCATCTGCGTGGCGCAATACGGGGACGTACAAGCCATGACGGCTATCTACAGCAATACCAAGATTAACTGTATTGTGCACGCAACGCGTCATGGTTTCTGCATCAAACCAAGCATTTAAAGCAGGCTCTTCCTGACATGCATGAACAATCGCTTGAACCAGACGGATACTGATGTCTTCGTTAGGCAGCCAGTCTTCCAGCAACGCTTCTTCTGTAATGGTCACGGCAGCAACGTGCTCGTGTGACTCAGTCATCGAGGACACCATGGTACGTCGAGCGCCTTTCAATACTTCTGTGCCCGGACGCTGTTTCCCGGCTTCGTCGTAAATGTCGGCATCAACGATAAGACCGTTTGGACCACTGCCTGACACGAGATTAAGATCTACCCCAAGTTTTTGTGCCAATAGACGAGCCGAGGGTAGAGCAGTAACTAGATTACTCTCAGTCGTGTTGTGATTGCCTCCAATCCAGAAGTCATCGACGTTAACGTGATGCGCTTGATGAGAAACATTGCCGACAACTGTTGCGGCGTCAGCGGTCTCTTTTTTCTCTACCGTTGCCCCGCGCTCTGCGCCAGTTTCGTCAATTTCGAGTAGCAATGCGCCAATATTGACGATATCACCTTCTTCCCCATGGCGGCTGACTACACGGCCCGAGTAGGGGGCGGGAACGTCGACCGTCGCTTTTGCTGTCTCGACAGTTAAGATCACTTGATCCAACTTAACCATGTCACCGACATTAACGTGCCATTTTACAATTTCTGATTCAGCGAGGCCTTCGCCGAGATCGGGTAAGTTAAACGTCTTCATTTCCAATCCTCCACGAGTTCGCGCGCTGCGGTCACAATGTCTTCTTCCTGAACCATGAAATAATCTTCGTTACGGTAATAAGGCATAATGGTGTCCATTCCAGTTACTCGTTTAGGTGGGGCTTTTAGTAAGCACATGGCGTGTTCGGCTGTTCGAGCTAAAAGCTCAGAGCCCACACCACAAGTTTTACTCGCTTCATGAACAACGAGTAAACGTCCGGTTTTTTCTAGTGAGCTGAAAATCGTTGCGGTATCAATTGGCTTAATGCTCGCCAAATCAATCACCTCGACTTCAATTCCTTGACTAGATAAGGTCTGTGCGGCTTGAAGTGACTCTACGACGCATGCGCCCCAAGTAACAAGCGTGATATCTCGCCCCTTACGTAAGGTGAAGCAGGTGTCGAGTGGAAGTGCTTCGCCATTATCAACGACGTCAGATTTTACGGTTCGATAAATGCGTTTCGGTTCGAAGAACATGACAGGATCATTACTTCGAATCGCGGCGAGAAGCAGGCCGTATGCGCGTTGAGGTGAAGAAGGAATCACTACTTTAAAGCCAGCAGTGTGCGCAAATAGCGCCTCTACACTTTCTGAGTGGTGCTCTGGAGCGTGGATACCGCCGCCAAATGGCGCACGAAAAACCGCGGGACAAGTGAGCCGACCGCGAGTTCGGTTACGCATGCGTGCCGCGTGGCACATTAAGTGCTCCATTGCCGGAAAAACAAAACCTTGAAATTGAAATTCGGCGACAGGTCGTAATCCTTGCGTTGCCATACCGACCGCAACACCGCCGATTAACGCTTCAGCTAGGGGCGTATCGATCACTCGTTTGAGACCAAACTCTTGTTTGAGCCCTACGGTGGCACGGAATACGCCACCATTATCACCTACGTCCTCACCTAACACGACAACATTTTGGTCTTGTTGCATTTCGTGGTGCAGAGCAAGGTTTACTGCTTCAACTAACGTTAGCTCAGCCATGTTTGCCTCCCTGCATTCGCATTGCTTTGTTGATGAGTTCATCTCTTTGAGCGTGAAGCTCTTGGGGAAGCGATTCATACAAATAATCGAACCCAGTTTCTGGTGCTTGTGACGGTAAGCTGAGGTAGCGCTCAACTGCCAGTTCCACTTGTTCCTTGCAGTATTCTAGCCATTGTTGCTCTTGTTCATCGCTCCAAGCACCTTGATTAAGGAGATACGTTTTAAGACGTGCTATAGGTTCGTATTGCCATGCGGTTTGAACATCGTCCTCTTTACGATAACGAGTCGCATCATCGGCCGTAGTGTGGTCACTTAATCGGTAACTGACCGCTTCGATGAGTGTTGCGCCTTTCCCTTTTCTCGCTCTCTCAAGTGCGGTCTTGGTTGCATCATAAACGGCGACGACATCGTTACCATCTACCGTAATGCCCGGTATACCAGCGCCTTGCGCTTTTTCTGATAAGAAATCGGCAGCACATTGAAGGCTACGCGGCACTGAAATTGCCCACTGGTTGTTATTCACGACGAAAACAAGTGGAATATTCCAAGCACCCGCACAGTTTATTGACTCTAGAAAATCCCCTTTGGATGTACCGCCATCGCCACACATGACTAGCGCAGCTTCATGGTTACCTTGAATTTTCAATGCGGAAGCCACCCCGACAGCGTGCGTACATTGCGTCGCAATGGGGACACAGAATGGAAGATCTCGGCTAGGAATTGGGCTGCCCTCAGGAGCAAAATCACTACCGCGCTCATCACCGCCCCAGTATTGAAGATTCTTCTCCATGCCAATACCACGACACCACATTGCAGGCATATCGCGATAATAAGGGACAAATACATCATCGGCTTTCAGCGCTCTGCCGACCGCAATGCCGATGGCTTCAGCACCTAGGTGCGAAGGGTAGGTCCCTAACTTGCCGGTGCGTTGCAACGCAACGGCTTTGTTGTCGTAAGTGCGAGTCAATACCATGTCTCGGTAAAACCCGACCAAAGTTTCAGTGTCAGCCCAGTTGGGTAGTTGGCCGACTAGGTCCCCATGATGGTCGATAAACCGATGCATGGGTAATGCCTGAACGTTCATCTCAAGCTCCTTTTGACGCTGCGTGTCTTTTGGACTGCAGCTGTTCATATCAAACCAGAGTTTGTATGGGTACTCAAACTCTGATATCAGCGCAAAGGCCATACCTAAGGTTGCTTGTGTTTTCTATAGCTGTAGGCATCTGTACGTCCTTTAAACTATTTTCCGATAACACCGCTGCGGCTATTTCATCGCAAGACACAGAGAAACATTTTTTCTGCATCTAACCCTCTAACTAAATCGTGGTATAGCCAGATACAATAAGTGTAAACAAATTGTTAAATTGTGCTTCATTTTGACTTTCGCCCAGTAGTAAAGTTTTGCTTACACCTTGATTTGGTAGAGTAATATGCTGTTATTTTGTTGGTGGCATTTTTAAACTCGAATTTAATTACTGGTTAATGAAACATATTTGCAACAAAATTTGGCTGTAAAATTTGACAAAGTGAGTCATTATTAATGAATCAACTCAAGTAGTTGTTATGTGTTGTATTGAGATTTTTTGTTGTGCCCGAAACTCCGGCCTTATGAGAATACATAACTTCTTCCCAACAGAGTGGAATCAAGGTAGGGTGACGGCATTACAAATGTATACCCTCGGCGGTCCTTGAGCTTATCAGCAGTAGATGGCGCTCAAGTCGAAGTGATTATGGAGAAATTATGTATCACGCTCATGTTTATTTTCCTTTAAGAGAACAAGATAAAGCGCAAGCCTTGAACGAGATCATCCGTCAAGAGCGTCAAGATGTGCTGCGTGTGTTTCCTTTGGTTGGAAGATTGGTTGGCCCACATAAAATGCCGATGTTTGAAATTCATCTAGAGTCATTGAGTGAAGAGTTTTTGGCTTGGCTCGATACAATTCGAGGTGATTTTTCTGTGCTTATCCATCCTGTGAGTGAAGAAGAGTTGCTCGATCATACGGAACGCGCGATTTGGCTGGGTAGAGAGATTGGTGTATTTGAAGAGAAGCTAGAGAAATAGCTGTTCCTCCCGCATGTATGACCGCTTTGAATGCTTCTCCCCTCATCGCGGTCACCGTAGCAAGTTAGCGTTTTCATGTTCGTTAATAAGTCGCGATTTCCTTTTCTCCATTCTGCAGGCCCTGTTTTTGTGTGCTAAACCTACAAGTAGGTTTTTGAGCTTAAACATCAAGTGAGACCATGTTTCTGTTTAGCATGTCGTTAAATAAGTTTTGGCAGCAATAAAATAATAAGTTCAGATAAATGAAATAGGTATAGCAGGGAAGTGCAGTTTACGACCCCAACGCCATTGGCAGTGGAGCCGATAATTTCTGAGGGGGAAGGGTATGTTTTCGATACTCTTGGTCATACTTTCACTGTATATATTTTGGTTGTTGTTTCGCAACGGACCTGCATTCGCCGAGCGCGTCGCTCATCAAAAACGTAACTGGGTTGGACCTACAGCCAACAAAGAAGAATGGCGAGGATATTGTACGGATGTATTTCAGCCGTTCAGTTCTCAAACGACTTTTTACGCCATCGCTTATTTTGCGAATTATATTGCAGCAGCAAATGCGATATCTTGGTCAACAGTATATGAAGGGGATTACCCGATCATCATAAGCCGATTTGGTAGCTACTTTATTTTAAATACTCACGATTCACTAGTGGTTGCAGGGTTTATTGCGCTTGCTTTCTTTATCATCAATTGGCAGCTTGCCATGCACTGTTCTGGTATTCTTAGTCAGTATCTAGTGCGGATTCTTATTATCAATCGAACGCGCTTTGTTGCGATTAGCTTAGTGTTTTGCAGTTACTTTGCGTATCTCTTGACAGTTGGTATTTTCTGGTTGTTCCATGACGGTTATTCGATCTGGCACGGATTAACGCTTACTCCTGTATTCTTATTATTAGCGTTATTGGTTGCGGTTGTTTTGCCATCTATGAAAAAAGAGAGCAATAAACCTTAGATAGACTTGCCACGTTAAATTACACACGATTTTAGGATAGTAATTCCTATGCCATTAAGTTAGCATTGCCGGCTTTTTAACGGTCTACAGGCCCTTATTAGTGGGAGGAACTATGTTTATCGGCTTTGACTATGGCACTGCAAACTGTTCAGTGGCAAAAATGGAATCGGGTGAGCCAGTAATGCTTAACCTAGAAGGGAGCAGTCCATTTATTCCTTCCACCCTTGCTGCACCGACTCGTGAATCGGTATCCGAGCACTTATTTCGCCATCGAGATATTAAACCATTAGATCAAGTTGGTGAGCAGGTTTTACGCCGGGCAATCAATTTAAACAGAGAAGAAAGTATTGATCTCGAATCTGACGACATTGCATTTGGTCAGGCGGCGCTTAATCTTTATTTGGAAGATCCTCGTGATATCTATTACGTAAAGTCGCCGAAGTCTTTTCTTGGCGCTTCTGGTTTGCGTGACGTGCAATTGGCTTTCTTCGAAGATCTTGTCTGCGCGATGATGGACAATATTAAGTCGCAAGCCGAAAACGATGCGCAGCAAAGTATTACCGATGCTGTTATCGGCCGGCCAATTAACTTCCATGGGCGTGGCGGTGAAACGGCTAACATTCAGGCTGAACGTATTTTGTTGCGGGCAGCGAAACGTGCGGGCTTCCAAAATGTGGAGTTTCAGTTTGAGCCTGTCGCGGCGGGCCTAGAGTATGAAGCGACACTCAGCGAAGACAAAACCATTCTAGTGGTCGATATTGGCGGTGGTACAACGGACTGCTCGTTGATTCAAATGGGGCCGTCTTGGCGTGGCAAAGCGGATAGGACCGCAAGCTTGTTAGCTCATAGTGGCCAGCGCGTCGGCGGGAATGATCTTGATATCGCGTTAGCATTTAAGCAGCTCATGTTCCCGTTTGGCATGGAAAGCAAAATGGAGTCAGGTATTGTGATGCCGACCACCCAATTCTGGAACCCGATAGCAATCAACAATGTAGAAGCGCAGAGTGATTTCTATTCGCGAGAGAACCTATCCGCGTTGAAGTTGCTTCAAAAGCAGGCTCAAGAGCCAGAAAAGCTTGCTCGTTTGCTAGAGGTGTATCATGAGTCTTTAGGCTACAACATTGTTCGCCGTGCCGAAGAAGCGAAAGTGGCGCTTTCAGAACAAGCTTCTTACCGAACTGGCATCAACTTACTGTCAGAACTGATTGAAGTCGATGTGCAACGAGACGAAATGATCGAAGCGATTCAGTCGCCGAAGAATAAAATGACGGCGTTGGTGACAGAAGCGGTAGAGCAAGCTGGGGTGAAACCCGATGCTATCTTTATGACTGGTGGTTCGGCACGCTCGCCAATTTTGCGCGATGCGGTGCAAACCGTACTGCCAAATATTCCGGTCGTCAGTGGAAATTATTTTGGCTCGGTAACTGCTGGCCTAGCTCGTTGGGCTGAGGTCTGTTTCAAGTAGAAAGAAAACTAATTGCGCTATGGGCATTGTTACCAAATTTATGACTTCGCTTAGGCTTATCAAATGATGGTTGGAAGACTTCGCTGAGAGATTGAGTTTCATGCGAGTAGGGAACCTTGTTAGGGTTCTTAAATCTTTCAATGTCATTCTGAACAATGAGGGACGAGCGTGATTCAGAATTTATTGTCCGAGCATGCTGTTATGTATATGACTTCGTCTCGCTAAGCGCTAGTCGCTGCTATTCTTCTGAAGAATCGGGTTATGATCTATCGGAATAATGATTTCTACTAAGCTGAAATAAAAATGCCCGCTAAATCAGCGGGCATTTTTGTTTACGTCATTAATGGTGCATGTGTTTTTCCATGTGTCCTTGTTTTTCAACCGCCATTTCTATTTCCACCTTACCCGCGTTTTTGAATGTTAACGTCATAGGGAAGCGGTCACCTTCTTTGAGCGCTTGTGTTGGATTGAAAATCATTAAATGGAAGCTGCCTGGCTTAAACAACACTGAGTCATTGGCGGGAACGCGCACTTCGTCAATCTTAATCATTTTCATCACACCATCTTCTTTCTTATGCGTGTGAATTTCGACATGTCCTGCGATTGGGCTTTCTGCTGCGATCAATGCATCTTCACTGTCACCGTGGTTGGTTAATTGAAAAAAACCACCGATAACAGGTGCGTTTGGTGGCGCTTCGCGGCTCCATGGATGGTCGATATGAATTTTTCCTGCTTCATAATCGTGCGCTAAACTCAGTGGGCTAGCGATGACAGCAATAAGCGCGATAGCGGCGGTTTTTAATGATTTAAGCATGTGTTTTTCCTTTTGAATGAATAGCTTCTCTGAATGGACAACAAACAGAGTCATCGTTATTTTTGAATAAAGTTGTTAATGATTAGATGCCTGTTAGGCAGGAAAAACACTCGGCGGAGAGTGCTTAGGCGCGATGTGTTTGTAAACGAGCTTATCGCATTTTGAAAATCGGTAAGGCGTCAGAGCTTTCTTGACTCGGTGCTGCCAATGGATGGTAGTCAGGTATAGCCCAATCGCAACCAAAAGAAAGAATTGAACCGCTTGAAGAAGCGGACACTCAAACTGAAAGCCTTCATGTAAATTAAGATCTTGAATGAGCGTAGAAGAAGGTTGAGCGTTAGCTTCAATCAGCGTATTGATATCCACCCATTTGAAACCATCTGCGGTACACAGTAAGACCTTTTCACTTTGAACTTTGTTAAGCCAGGTTGTGTTGTGAACTTGTGTTGGGTTAAGAGTCGCTGTGGACGCTAAATACAACTGAAACAACACCGCGATAATAACCGCAATAGCGTGCAAGCGATGGTGTTTATGCTGTATTAGAGTGTTTTCCATACAATTGAGTGCTTATCTTCTTCGGCGCGGGATACTAACAAATTAACCAAACAATGTAATTATCAGTTTACTAAAAGGTGATGCAAGTGTGCATTATTTGTTTTGTTGCCTGTTATTAACGCTTTAATGTCTTGGCTCTTTACTATTTAAAGCAACGTGTTACGGCAGATGGCATGTCTTGATTCGGCTTGCATTCATAACCTCCAATTCAGCTTGTCTGTCTTGCCTAGTCGCTTTTGAAGATACTGAATTAATCTCTCTTATATGTCACTGAAACTTCGGTTAGTGGGTGCCGAAGTGGTGTTTTTACGTGCTAGATTTGGCTGATATCGATTCAAAATGCACACCGAATCTTCACTTGTTTTCCATTAACGGAATTATGACAGTAATTTAATAAAGGATACGGTATTCTGCGCTCCTTTGTACATGCCAGAACGTCCGTCCTACTTAGTCGGAGGGACGATTAATCTTAAGAAATTTCTCAAATGAAATACGAACAACAGATTGGATATCGATACCCTAAAGGTCGATTTGCCATGGTGAGTGTATACGCATTCACTGGTGCTGCGATTTTAGCATCGACTATTTTTTCTCTATTGCTGTTTTTGTCGATCGACGAAAACCCGATGATGCAAACCTTATTTGGTGGTTTAGCGATTATTTTTGAAGCGGGTAAGTTCTACGCTTGGTATGAATACGGTGAGCGCCGAGCCCATCGCAACTATACAGGGGCGGCAACCGCTCTCGTGTTTTATTTAGTCTTAGCTGTGATCTCCATTGGCGGTAGTATTGGTGGCATTAACAGTGCAACAAACAGCGCACAAAGTCATATTTCGGTAGAGCAGGCGAAAGTGGAAGCGTTTAATCGCCAGATTGCGGCAATCGATAAACAGATTGAGCTCAACAATATGGCGGCGCAGAAATACATCGAGATGGAGCGTATCGCGACCGGTGTAACTCGCATTCAGGAGCAAAACAAAACCTTACGCGAAGAGCAGCAACGCTTGGCTATGGAACGCGATAGCTTACCACCGGTCACGCAAGGCTCAGTGATTGGTTTGATTGATAGCCTAGCTAACGCATTTGGTACTACCTCTCAGCAAGCTCAGCTTGGCTTGGTTGTATTTCTTTCGATTCTGTTGGATTTCTTTGCTGCATTTTTTGTCGGCCTGATTGGTGAAGAGCAACGGTTCAGACATTTCTATCGCCGAAATGAGGGCATGATACTGAAAACGGTTCGCGATATCGATCCAGAGCCAGCGGGATATCTTCCTCATATCAAAGAGGAGGAAGAGCAAGAAATACCAGTAACGCCGGAGCCTGAAGAGCCAAAAGAACCGAAAACTCTGTTAGAGCAAGTGAGCGATGCACTTAAAACGCATCAAATTACGTGCACAAAAAAAGCCGTTGCCAAACAATTTAGGTTATCTGCGGAAGAGGTAGACAAGGTGTTTGAGGAATTGGCAGAGCTCGGTTTAGTGGGTAAAAAAGCCAACCACCATTATCATTGGATAGGTCAGACAAAGGCCGCATAATTGGTTATCAATTAGAGATCGGAAAGAGCGTCAATCGGCGCTCTTTTTTTACTGTAAGGTTTCGCTACTAAAGTGAGCCAAAAGAAGAGAGAGGATTTAAAAATAGAAAAACAAAAAAGTGCCACCGAAGTGACACTTTTTCTTTAGCGTAGAAGGTATCAGTTGTCGTAAACGTCCAACTCCACTTCACGGGCAATATTTTGGTCGTTGATGATTACACCATCGACTTCGACACGAGCACCATTTAGGTTAAGTTCTTCGATGCCTTGGAAGCGTGTTTGTGCATCAATTACAACGGTCGTGTTGTTTAGCAATTGATCTGCGTCGTTTTCGCAACGCTCGATGTCAAATGTTCTTGCTTCAGCATCGTAGTTTGATACGTATCCTTCACATTCAAATTCTTTACCTTGCCATTGGTTGTTATCGTCAAAGTCTGGTTGCTCAAACTCAATAACGGTAGCGATGCGTTTGCCATTTTTCATGACAGACGTTACTTCCACTTCTTGGCCTTGTTTTAGGTTCGCTTTGCTGCCATCTTCAAATCGTGTTGCGTTATCGATGAAGAATGCACCTCGGTAGTTTAATGAAAACTCACTGTAATCATTTGCAACCCAAGTCACGATGCCTTCCACATCGCTGTCATTGCTTATGACGTCGTAGCCTTCAACTTCTACCTCATTTGCCATGAAGACGCCGTTTTGCATTTCACCTTCTACTTCCACCCATTGGCCGGTGCTAAGTTGGCTAATGTTGTCGTAAGATACGGTTATATTTGTACCAAGCTTAAACGTGCCAGCATTTTCATCGATACTAGTAATGCGACCTTCCAGTTCGTAGTAGCTTCCAAGAGTTGGGTAATCGTTATCTACGTCGATTTCGACCACAGACAACACTCGATAACCCGCATCCGCAGTCGGCAAGGATGACACCATCACCCAGTCGTTGATCTCTATATCATCACTTAAACCGTCAAACTGCAGATCTACGCCGTTTACCGTAAATGTTTTCTTCACATAATCAATTGCTGTAACACGTCCGGTAATGGTTGGCTCAAGTGTTACTAAGAAGCCATCGTCAGACGCTTTACGAACATCTGTTCCTACTTGAACCATCATTTTGGGTTCTACATCGGCTAATTGCATTGATGTATCGCCATAAACCACCCCAGACACATGGTATGTATATCTATTGACGGTTAACGTGTTTTCTTCAGCGTTGACCGCTTCAACAGAGCCAATCGCTACACTTGGTTTCACTACTGGTTGAGTTGGTGTGCTATCGCTATTGCTGCCACCACCTGAACCACCACAACCAGACAATGCCAAACCTACTACAGAAATAAGAGCGAGTTTTTTCATTGTATTAACCTCAATTTACGAGCTAGTTTAGGAAATTGCCTGTATCTTATTGGGCATATCGTGAAGAGATCGTGAAGAAATGTGATTTTTATGAAAATTTTAATTGTAGATGACAACCACAATGTCTCGGAGACGATTGCGGACTATCTTGAGCTTGAAGGCATGATTATCGATTGTGCGTATCATGGTGAGGCCGCACTGAAGTTAATCGAGGATAATCATTACGATGTAATCATCATGGATATCATGATGCCTAAGCTCGATGGCATTAGTACGGTACAGAAACTTCGACAAGATCAGCTCTGTGGAACGCCTATCCTCTTCCTAACCGCAAAAGATACGTTAGATGACAAAATCGCGGCATTTAAAGCGGGAGGCGATGACTATTTAATGAAGCCATTTGCGATGGAAGAGCTTAGTTTGCGTGTTCATGCTTTGGCTAATCGCGGTCCAAGGCAAGATATTGGCACGCTCAAGTTTGCGGACATTTGTTTAGATGCGCGCACAGGCAAAGTGACGAGAAAAGACAAAGAAATTAAGCTGAGCCGAATTCAAACCAAGATTTTAAAGTTACTTCTCCAACGTGCTCCAGCATCGGTTTCGCGCACAGAAGTGATCGATAGTGTGTGGGGAGACGAACCACCCGGAAGTGATGCACTTCGTAGCCATATTTATGGTTTAAGAACCGCGTTAGACAAAGGTTTTGAAGAATCACGATTAGAGACTATTCATGGACAAGGTTACCGACTTAAAGCATAACGAATATCCAAGTATTTATCGCAAGATCCGTTGGGGTTTTGGGGGGATGACGCTTGTGATGTTTACTCTTTTTTGGTCGCTGATTTATGTGGCAGAAAACAAACTTGAAGTGCTGAGTTTACATCACTGGCTTGATACTGAAGCTGCGCTTTATAGTGAGAATTTCGAGAAACAGGGCTGGGATGCGCCATTGCCAAACGTATTGGAGTTCAACTCATATTGGAGTGAAGCACCGACACCGGATTGGTTGCTCTCTTTTACTTCGCCCGGTTTTTACGAATATCTGCTTGGTGAAGAAGACAAACACTTTGTCGTATTGAAACACCCCTCAGGGAAGGGGCTTATGTACATTGTGTTTCAAGATGACTCCGATGATTACCTCGACGAATACGAAAGTTCGCTGCATCAGTTTACGCTACTGCTCGGTGGCTTATTTTCATTTGTTATGGTCGGGTATGGCATTTATATGGTGCGAATATTGTCTCGACCACTAGCGCAAATCGAAGACAAAATCAGCCAAATGTCACCGGATCAACCCGCTTTCCAAGTTGAAACTAAGTTCAGCGAGACACGCCAAATAGAGCAAACTTTGCTGGATAATAAAAACGATATCGCAGGCTATTTCAAACGAGAACAAGAATTTAGTCGTTTTGCATCGCATGAGTTGAGAACGCCAATCATGGTGATCAAAGGCTCAACAGACATTCTAACGCGTATCCCAGAACAACCTCGAGTCGCGCAAAAAGCCATCGCGAGAATGCAGTCAGCTTGTGAAGACATGCGCGTACTGACAGAAGCGTTTCTCTTGCTCGGTAAAGAGAAAATAGAGCCTCAGCATTACGGAGAGCATCAGCTTCTCACTTGTTTACAAAAACAGTTGGAAGAGCTAGCTCCTTTATTTGCCAAGCAAGATTCGAATTACGCTTTGCACGAACAACATAGTGGTGTCGTGAAGGCACCAGAGAGTTTTGTGACCATTGTAATCAACAATCTGATTAAAAATGCCTTTAGCTATAGTGTGGGAGATATTGAGATTGAGTTGGATGGTCATGCTCTTAAGATCCTGAATCGTCACGATGGTAACGAGACGTACAACGCCGGCTACGGTTGTGGGCTTGTTATCGTACAACGCATATGTGAACGGATGGGATGGGCGTTAATACTGGACGATGATGGTGTTCGATTTAGTGCGAAAGTGGAATTCCGTTCCTAGCTTTGTGCGTCTAACCCACAGTCAAACAAGAAAAAACTGGAATTTGAATTAGACTGAAGTTAGTGACGCGGAAACTTGAGGAACCGTTATGCTTTCTTATCAGGTCAGCAGAAGTATTGAAATTAATAAGAATCAAAGCGAGATTATTGGCTATCTCAAAGATTTTAATAACTGGCCTGATTGGTCACCTTGGATCATTCTTGAACCAAGCTGCGAGCTGACATTCAGCGATAATCAAGGTCACGTTGGAGCCGGTTACCAATGGAATGGTCAGCGTATTGGAACTGGTGCCATTGTATTGGAAAGTACTCAAGAACATCGGTTAGATATGGAGCTTCATTTCTTTCGCCCAATAAAGAGTCACGGAAAGGTGACCCTCATAGTGACGCCGTCACAAGATGGTTGTTTAGTCGAATGGCAAATGCAATCACGCGTTCCTTGGTATCTGTTCTTTTTGAAAAGTATGTTTAAGTCGATGATAGAGATGGATTATCAACGTGGGCTACGCATGCTCAAAAGCAAACTTGAAACCGGGCAAGTGTTCTCAGACTTGGTTGAAATTGGTAATCGAACTCTGCCTCAGGTTCATTACATCGGAATAAAAGGCGAGGCCAGCATTCCAGAATTAGGTCCGGTAATAGAAGAACAAGTTCACAAGTTAAAGCAGATAGTTGATGACAAGGGCTTATCTGTGAACGGCGAGTTATTTTGTTATTACCAGTCGATGGATATGCAGAAAGGTATGTTTGAGTTTATCACTTGCTTACCACTTGATAACGCGGTAACTGCGCCAGAGGGGGCGGTTACTGGTACCATACCTGAGAGTGAAACATTTGTCGTCGAGCACCGTGGGGAATATCAGTTTTTGGGAAATGCGTGGGCTTTAGCGATGAACTTGGTTCGCCAGAGTGGTATGAAAGCCAAAACCAGTCCATTAGGGATTGAGCGCTACTTAGATAACCCGCAAGAAACCACGCAGGATAAACTAAGAACCGAAGTTATTTTATTTAAGAAATGACAGGCGTTGCCGGACACGCTCCCCTAAATATCATGCTAGTTCCGTAGTAATCTACAAAAAAAGAGGGTTTCTATACCCACCTATAAAAATGCCTCAGCAATTGCCGAGGCATGGTTTTATTAGCCAACTTCTCTTGCTAGAGAATTATTGTGCACGGTACTTACCGCTGTTTAGTTCAATTTTAGACGCTTTTACCCGGCTGTCTGCGTTTAGATAGTCGCTAATGCTCAGTAGATCTTGATCTTGAGATGCTTTTAACACCGCAGATTCTCCCTCTGCGAAGACAACTTCCAGCTTTAGCTCTTTGGCGACCGCTTTCGCTTCGTTAGGGTTGTTTACCGTGATGTAAACCAGTCCAGTGGCCTTGGATACATTGCTAAATGCATTCTTAAACACTTCATCACCGGCTTGAAGCTTTACTTCTTCGGATAGGCTCCTAGCTGTACCCGTTTGCACCTTGCGATAATCTTGGCCATTAATCTCAACCGCTTCTGAAGGCACGAACAGTTCAGGTGCGGGTTGTTGAGAGAGTTGTTGCTCAGCGTATGCGCTAGCCGTCATCATAGAAAGAGCCAGCATAGAAAATGATATGTATTTCATGTAATTGACTCCTTAGTGTCCAAAGATGCGCATCGACCAGTTCTTAATAACACCTGGCTGAGTGTTGTTTGCCATCGGAACGTCATAGATGGTTGAAGAGTTAAAATATGCAATGTAAGAAAAGACTTCGTCGCCATTCGTATCGATTGCTCGTAATGTCCATTCGCCTTTTGCATCTTCGCCATAGAACTGGTTAGACAACATTAGTTGGTCTTTGTAGCCAGTAATCGTTGGGTCAAGAGATTGACCAACAAGACCATTACGTGGTGTTTGCAAAACGGAACGAGTCCCTGATGGCGAAACGAGCTCGATAGCTAAGTCGGGCAGGCGAGAGTGGTCTAATGTCAATTTCACTTGAACGGATTCTACCTTCAGATCATCGGCAATGGCGATACTTGATGAACCGCCAGCCAAACTCGCATCGGGTACACTTACTTCTTTAGTATTGTTAACCCAAGGCGTAATAACTTGAGGCGGTAAAACACGATTCGTCATGCGAGCACGTTGCATTGCTTCATCCAAATCGACAGCGCCGAAGCCATAAAAAGTATGGAAATCTACGCCTGCGGCGTTTTTCTGCCAAGGAGAAATGGCCTCGTAGATAACGTGTTCACCTTTGTGGTTAGTAAATTCAAGTTGTACGCCTGGATGCGTTTTATCCGTTACTTTTGCTGTCTCTGCTAGCAAAGCACGTACATCACGAGCAGAAAGTGCATGATTCGTGGACATAATTGCCGCGATGGCACCGGACGTATTTGGCGCAGCCGACGAGGTTCCGTTCATTGTACTGGTATAGTTACAGTTCGGGTCTAGCTCCGTACCGCCGTGTAAGCCATTGATACCAAGTCCGTCGCTGGTATTTTGCCCTTCTTCACAACCCATCAAATCGGTGGTGACCATGGCAGGGAAGTCTTGCCCATATTCACCTGCTGGTGCGGCAACCCATACGTTAGATCCCACCGATGAGTAACTCGCTCGCGTGCCATCCGCACGTAGTGCACTGGTGATTAAATTAAAATAGTTGGCGTTGTCATAAGACTGAGCGGAGTTGTGCATCGGCAAGCCTTGGTTGTCTCCACCAGCAAAGAAGTTACTTGGTAATACGAAGAATCTTCCCGCATTGAAATAGCGATAACCATTGCCGGCTGACTTAACAAATACAGCACCGCGTCCCCATGAGTTACTCTCACTGACATTTTTTATCACGTCCATTTCAAGTTTAAGTTGAGGATCGCTTTCATCAAAAGTTATTGGGTTGATCGGGCTGAAACCATAGCTTTGGTTAAATACACGAACATCGCGTGTGGCTGGGTCCATGCCGTGAGAGATTAGCCAGCCTTCTAATGTCTGGTTGGCTAACCAGTTAAAACCAATAAGAGAAGAGTGAGAAGCAACACCGCGTCCACCTTCACCATTGTTGCCGACTGCGCTGATCAAACCGGCTACAGCAGTGCCGTGACCATTGGTATCAACCGGATAACTTAATGGGAAAGAAGAGTCTTCGACGAAGTTTCTGCTACCTGTAACTATATTACCTGCAAGATCTGGGTGATCGATCTGCACTCCAGAATCAATGACCGCGACTTTTACACCGATACCCGCAATACCCATTGCTTGAGTGAGCTTGGTGTTTAGGTCGTTCCCAGCAACAGCTGGGTTAGCTGCAAAAGCAGTTTGCCCTGTGTTGTCTAAGTGCCATTGTTCAGAATAGAGTGGATCAAACGCCGAGACGGCAGGTGCAATGCCTACTGCCAACATAGCAGCAAATAGGCGGTTAATGCGTATTTCCATTTTTGACCTCATGTCTTTGTTTGGAATTTTTTAGCTCCTGTTTCATATTCCTCTAACAGGAATAAACAAAGCTAACGACAAAGAATAAGGACGAAAACCATTTACAACTTGTTTACATCAAAAGTTCGACGAACAACATGAGTCAGTGTTAATTCACTGAAATTATAGGGTTTTTTAATGTCGAATAGCGCACGCATGAAAAGTGAAAAGCAGAAAATACGGTCGTACTGTCTGCTTTGAGAGGAAGGATTATTTAGTTGAAGCGGGTTGAATTGTCGCCATTGGTTTCTTCGGTTTGGCCTTTTCTTTGGGTAACACGTTATCAATCCACTTTTTGATGTATAGCTTATTGAACTCACTATCACACCACTTCTTGTTTAAACCACGTCGGTTAAACTCAGCGCCAATCGCAACTTTGGTTTGGTTGGTTGCACGGTTGTAGTAGAGGGTCTCGCACAACTGAGTGTTACTCATTTGTTGGGCATATACGTTAACACTGCTGCTGCGCATTCCCAGTTGAGAGGCTTGATGGTTACTACACGCAGTGAGAAGTGCAGGCGCAAAAATAGCGATGGTTAGGATTTTTTTCATTTTGCTCTTATGACGTCGGGTGAATAACGAAGCGATTTCTTCCTGCTTGCTTTGCGTCATACAAAGCTTGATCTGCGAAGAAAAACCATTGATCCCATTCTTGTTGAATAGTTTTTACGGACAGTCTGTCGACAGCCCCGAGAGAAATTGTCGCGTTTAATGACTTAGAGTCAACCACTAGTGGCGTGTTTTCCACGATATATCTCAATCGATCCAAGAATTTAGCGCAATCTTCAGTTCTGTTTACTTCAAATAATAAGACAAACTCCTCTCCACCCCAACGGATGAGTAGGTCCCCAGAGCGAGTCGATTCATTAAATAACCTGGCAATATGAATTAACATCTTGTCGCCAATATCATGCCCATATTCATCGTTAAACGTTTTAAAATGATCGATATCTAATACGGCTAAGGCAAACGTTCTATCTGGGCTTCTACGAGCCATTTTATCCAGCCAAATGGGAAGGTAGCGACGGTTGTGCAGTTGAGTTAATGGATCGGTAGTATTTTCTTGAGTGAGTGCCTTATTAATACGCCTAACGCGCAGTACGTAACGAAAGCCAACGACACCAATCGCTGCGATAGCGATAAAGTAGAACATTTCTCTATAGCGTTGTGAACGCAGCTCTGAAGCTTGCAACGCATTTTTCGTTTCTAGTAGCTTGAGTTCTTTCTGAGCTAACTTAGCTTCGAGGTCAAACTTAATATTAATCATCTCTTCGCCGTGAATATGATGAGAAAATTCAGCTTCTAGCTCTCTTAACTGAGTTAAGTAACGAAAAGCCGCTTCAAAATTATTAAGGGTTTGATTCGCGTTTACTAGGACCGACAGCATATCAATGCGCTGTCGTATTTCTAGCTCATCGGTTGATTTAGTTTGCTCAAGTACGTTGATAGCTGTCGAAATAGCTTTATCGTATTGTTCATCTGCGAGGTATGCTTCTGCATATGCTTCATAACAAGGCATTTTCTTCGCCTCTACGTTTCCCGTGATAGGGAGAGCTACGCAACGCTGTGCAACCATCAACGCTTCATCAATTTTCCCTATCGAACTTAACATTTGTGAGAAGCTGGATAATGAATAGTGTTTGATGACGTCTGACCCCGTTTGCATTGAGAGTCGGATTGCTTCATTAAAATAGTATTCTGCCTTTTCGCTATCTCCACTGCTTAAGTGAACAATACTTAAGTTTGCGTAGATAACCCCAATGAAAAGGCTGTTGTCATATTGATATTTGCTGTTTAAATAGGTATCGAGTGCTTGCGTAAGGTAGCTACTGGCGCGAGCCCAATCGGATGCATCGATATAGACGGTACCGATGTTATTCAGCGTCATCGCAACTTGCATTTCAAACACGGTTCTCTCTAACAACTCATAGGCGGTTCGGTAATACTTGAGTCCGCTACGTAGTTGATTCCGTGAAACCTCTAAGTTCCCTAGCCAGCGATATGCTCTTCCTTCTAGCGCTAAATAGCCGAGATCACGGGCTTCGGCGATGATGTCATGGAGTACAAGTTCTGCATTCCAATTATCGTCTAGTTCAATCATGGTTACCGCTTTATTAAGCTGTGCTTCAGCGACTACCCACGGTAAATGATGCGCTTTCCCAAACTCAATTAAATCAGGCATATCTTTGGGCAGCGGAACGCCTTCGTAGCGCTTTAGGTAAAGGCGCGCAAAGTAATAAAGGGCAAGAGATTCCGCTGACGCATTCTGTGGCGCAACTAATTCATCTTCTTCAATTGAGCGCGGCTTACCCATTGAACGAAAATAGAGATTGAGCATGGAGCTGCTTTGAGGAGAAATGTGTTCTTCCAGATAGCCCTGTTTTTCTGTGTTGGCAAGTACATGGGTTGGATGGAAGAAGAATCCAAGTACTGAGAACAGCGCGCAAGTTAGCGTTTTAATCGGAAAGTGCATGAGCTTATTAATAAAATGTGATCTCGTTTAACCCTAATACTAGGTAAGTCTATCACTTCTTATTGGCTAAGTGCGGATGGATTCCGAGTTACAAACGGCTTGTGAAGAAAGTTTCGCGAAAGGTGAGGCTAATATTATGATTTATAATGATAAATCTGTTCAAAAGTGGAAAGATTGATTTAACGACAAGATAAACAGTGCGACGAATCTAGTGTGTCGAACATTGTTAGTGGTGTAAATTTCATCATTTAGTCGGTGCGATTCGCATCTCGAAAGATGGCTGGTTCGCTAAAAAATTATCTTTCTGTCATAAATATTTAATGTTTGTATGGGTTGTTAAAAAACTCGGTATTAGACATAGTGTTATTAAGCCAATAAAAAATGGCTTTTATAATAAACAGGAGATTAACTATGCATAATGAAATGATTCAACCTTCACACTTCGGTATTATTGGCCGCACTTGTATCGCTTCAGTACTTATGATTGCGGGCGTTTTTGCTCTTATCTAAGAGTCAATGGTAACGATGGTTACCCGCTTAAAAGTAAGAAAATTCAGGGAATCACCTTAATCTCGTATAAGGTATTCCCCTGAAAATCCAACCTAATAACTACTTTTTAGCTGAAGAAGCTAAAAACCAATGCACTTACCGCTACAATGCCCGCAGTTAAAACAAAGTAAGTTGAGCCATTCCCACGATATTGTTTCAATGCATCGATTTTGTATACCGCTAACATTGGCATAATAAATAAGATCATCGCGATAACAGGCCCTGACAACGCTTCCATCATACCAAGAATGCTTGGGTTCATGATCGCTGCTGCCCAGATTGAAAAGAAAAGTACTGCAACGCTGATACGATCAACTCGCTTTTCAGACAGTTTAGAGTGTTTAGTAATTAAACCATTTAAGCTTTCGCGTGCACCTAAAAAGTGCCCAAGAAAAGAGGAAGTGATAGCAACAAAAGCTACCAAAGGACCAAGCGTTGCGATAAATGGGTTGTCTGTTGCATTGGCTAAATAAGATAGCACCGACACGTTTTGTTCTTTAGCTTGAGCCAATTGCTCTGGTGACAGCGCTAATACACACGAAAAGACAAAGATAAGCACAAACGCAATTAACATGATGCTAGTGCGTCGAAGAATTACTTCGGATTTCGCATCCGCTTGATCGCCATAATGGCGACGTTGCACATTTGCAAAGCTTGAAATCGCAGCAGCGTGACTAAACGAGAAAATAACCACAGGAACCGCTAACCACATAGTGCTAGCAAAAGCAGACGCTTCAGGGGCGTCCATGATTGGCATGGTCCAGTTTGGTATCAAGTAAAATGAAAGAAAGGCAAGAATAGCCACTAATGGGTAAACCATAATGGCAAAAGCCCGTAGCATGACTTTTTCGCCCGCCATCATAATGGCAATTAATGCAAACACTAGTACACCTGAAAGCAGAGGGCGAGGCAAAGAAGCCATATCAGCTTGGTTAACCATAAAACTGTCTACGGTATTGGTAATACCGACACCGTAAATTAACAGGATCGGGAAGATCGAAAGAAAATACAGCAGTGAAATAGAGCGACCCGCTTTTGCGCCAAAGTGCTCTTCCACTACATCAGTAAAGTCTGCATTTTTGATCTTGGAAGACAGTACAAAGCGAGCTAAACCACGGTGGGCAAGATAAGTCATTGGGAAAGCAAGCACAGCCATTGCGACTAACGGCCAAAACCCGCCAATACCAAGGTTGATCGGCAGAAATAGAATGCCTGCACCAACGGCTGTTCCAAACAGACTAAGGACCCAATGTGTGTCGTGTTTTGACCAAGATGTTGTTGTGTTTAATTCACTGGAATTTAACGCATTTCGAGATTCTTTCACTTAAAACTCGCTTTTATAAAAATAATAATGCGGAGAATGGTATAGGTTTTGGTGTTTGTTATCACATCGGAAGTGTGGTGAATCATGCTGAAGATAAGGGGTGGTTGTAACTTATCAAACTATGAATTTTTTTAAAAACTAGAATTTTAATCTAAAAATTAAGCAATAAATTGGTGTTATATTTCAAATTTTTACTAATGGGTGGTTTTTGATTTCGTGGTTAAAACTTAATCATGGATGTATATGCTAAAGAAGCGTGCTCTTACTTAATGAGCCATGGTGCATATTGGAGGGCTAGCAAGTGGCAGGTCTATGAGTCCTGCATTTAGATGAGTTTTAGGTATATACTGCCGCCACAAATGTTAAAGGAGGAATCATTGAATGGACATTCTGTCTGCACATAAAGACGACTTATTGGCTGTGTATACGCTTGAAAATACTTTATTTGGAGAACATGCCTATCCTCAATTTTTCTTTCGGCAAGCTTTTGATTGTTGGGGGGAAAGCTTACTAGTGGCGAAAGAGGGGGAGCAAGTCGCAGGGTATATTTTGCTGACGACAAGCACAAATGCACAGCAATATTGGATCATGTCACTGGCTGTCGATACTCAACATCGTGGTAAGGGTATTGCGCGTTCTCTGATTGAAAGTGCCATCGCGCCGTTGAAGTTGGGCTCAAGTGTGAAGTTGACGGTCGATCCGAATAATCAGCCTGCATTGTCTTTGTACCTGTCCCTTGGCTTCAAAGTCTTAAAAGAAGAAGCGCATTATTTCGGTGACGAAGAGTCTAGATTGGTCATGGAATTAGTAAAGTAACCCTGCACGATAATGAACGAAACTTGCACTCAATCAGTGCGCGGTATTACTTTGCAATAGTTGTTTACATTCTAACGTTTTGTAAATTAAAGATTTTCAATCTTGGCACCTCGTTTGCTTTGAGATAAATGTTCATCGTTAACTCGATGCGCCGCTCTCTATAGCAGGCGAGAGCGGGATAGGGTATTACTTTTGAAAATGTACTAACAGCGTTAAAGGCATTGCTGCCTCTCTCGATTCGGGAGAGGCTTTTTTTTTGCCTGTAATTTAGGATTAGTCGCGCAGGAGGCGTTATGTCACAAGGGTGTAGAAAGACAACTTGTCCGTATTGCGGAGTAGGCTGCGGAATTGAAATCAGCAATAACAAGATTATTGGAGATGCGCTTCATCCGGCCAATTCCGGTTCACTGTGTGTAAAGGGTGTCGCATTAGCAGAAAGCTTAAAAATGCCTTCAAGGTTGCTCTACCCCAAGCTAAGGGAAAAAGAAGTGTCATGGCATTCGGTCACAGACTTAATTGCACAAGAGATCCATCAAGCGAAAGCGGAGTTTGGACCAGATTCTGTCGCGATGTATGTTTCAGGGCAGTTGCTTACTGAAGATTACTACGTCGCGAACAAACTCATGAAAGGTTATGTGGGTAGCGCAAACATCGATACTAACTCCCGTTTGTGTATGTCTTCGGCGGTTGCTGCTCACGTACGCGCATTTGGCGAAGATGTGGTTCCTGTCAATTACGACGATATTGATAATACCGAGCTGTTGATCATCTGCGGTGCCAATACCGCTTGGACGCATCCCGTGTTATTCCGTCGTGTTCAGCAAGCGCGAGAGAATAATCCAAACCTTAAATTAGTGGTTATTGACCCGCGTGAAACGGTCACCGCGCAGCAAGCGGATTTGCATCTACCGATTAAAAACGATGGGGATGTGTCACTTTTTAATGGGCTGCTCAAGTTTCTTATCGAGCAGCAATGTATTGATTCTGAATACATAAATTCCCATACCGACGGGTTTGATGCGCTTGCAGAAGAAGTTTCTGATTTGCGTTACGATGTCACTAATTTAACGTCTTCCATTGGTATTTCAGAAGAAAAACTCACGACATTCTTCCAATGGTTCGCACAAAGCCCAACCGCAATCACGCTGTTTTGCCAAGGGGTTAACCAAGCCGAAAATGGTGTCGATAAAGGCAATGCAATCATTAATGCACACTTGGCGACAGGTAAAATTGCTAAGTCAGGTTGTGGGCCGTTTTCTATTACAGGTCAGCCGAATGCGATGGGTGGGCGAGAAGTCGGTGGTTTGGCAAACCAACTAGCGGTTCATCGCGCTTTTGACGCAGATTCTATAAAGCAAGTCCAAGCGTTTTGGGATTCACCCGAAATTGCCACTAAGCCTGGATTAAAAGCCGTCGAGCTGTTTGAGGCGGTAGAACGTGGTGAGATTAAAGTTCTGTGGATCATGGCAACCAATCCCGTGGTTTCTTTGCCTGATAATCAGATGGTTAAGCGCGCGTTAGCGGCTTGTCCTTTTGTGATTGTGTCTGATATTACCGCGGAGTCGGACGTTGCTAAATATGCAGATGTTCTACTGCCAGCAGCTGGTTGGGGTGAAAAGCAAGGGATGGTGACTAACTCTGAACGTAGAATGTCTCGTCAACGTCAGTTTCAAATACCACCTGGTGAAGTAAAACCAGATTGGTGGGCGATAAGCCAAGTCGGACAAGCTCTGTGTACATTGGAAAAAACACAAAATGGCTTTGCGTTTACTTCTGAGCGGGCGGTATTCAGGGAATATGCGGCGATGACAGGTATGAATGCAGATTCGCCATTGAAGCTCGACCTGTCTCAACACGCGAACTTAACCGAGCAAGAATACGAAGAGTGGGTACCGACTCAATGGGGAGGAGGGCGCCCTTTTGCTGATGGAATCTATTCACACCCAGATGGAAAAGCGCGTTTTGTCGTCACCAGCGAATTACCTCAACGCTTAGAGAGAACAAAAGGCTGGTGGCTCAATACGGGCAGGCAACGTGACCAATGGCATACCATGACGCGTACAGGGCATATCGCACACCTAGCCGCCTCTGAGTTAGAGCCAACCGTGTACATGAATACACTCTCCGCCACTCAAAATCGCTTAAAAGCGGGACAACTCACCAAGCTGTTTCAGCCTACTTCAAACACCGGTATTTATGCCAAAGTTGCCATTGATGAAGGTTTAGGTTTTCAGGAGCTGTTTATGTCAATGCACTGGGCGGGCCGATATGGCGGTGAAAGCAGTGTTAACGCGATAATAAACAGCGTAAAAGACCCTATTTCTGGGCAACCTGCGTTTAAGTCGTCTTATGTTGAAGTGCAAGACGCAGCGGTAAAAACCTACGGTATGTTCATCGGGACACAGTTTGATTCCGGCAAGTTTCTCTACAGCGCATTTCAAGCAGAAAGTAATTTGGGCATCTGGCGCTTCGCACACGATAAACGACCAAAAAAGCAGAGTTTTTGTCGAACGGAAAAGAGCCGCAGGATCACGATTGATATTGCCCAAGGTTGGCTAGCAGTGGATTACGATCTTGTTGGAGACGTTCGTATCATTCGTTCTGTTTTGGTGGTGTCTAGTGAACCGATTCAAACCGACTACACCAACTTTACGCACTTGATTGGCAAGCCGATGGAGTTATCGCAACTGCTTACCATCACTCAATCGCAAAGCAGCGCCAAACTGGTTTGTAGTTGTTTCCGTGTCACCGATAAACAAATACATGACGCGATGGAGAAACAAGACTGCACTTCACTGACCCAACTTCAAAACAAACTCAAATGCGGTACCAACTGTGGCTCATGCGTCTCTCAAATCAAACAAATGGTCGACAGCCATCAGCATCAAAAGGGCAAACAGCAAGCGAGCCAGCAAAGTCTGTCGATGCAAATAAACTAAATCATAAAGAGGATAAGCACATGGAAGCGCCTTATCAAAAGTCTTGGTTTAAGAAAGGACAAGCGAGTCAGAATCAAGAACGCTCGTCTCGCTTTTCTAAGCATGACCAAGCAAGCAAACTGAACCAACTTCTAGAAAATCACTCCGCAGATCTAGATGCGAACCACAAAGGTTTTGTCTCGATTGTCGGAGCAGGACCGCACGATCCAGACTTGTTAACCGTGAAGGCAGTGAAAGCGATTATATCGGCAGAGGTATTGCTATACGACCGTTTGGTTAACAAAGATATTTTGGAGTTGACTTCGCCACAAGCCGATTGGATTTACGTGGGCAAACGATGTGGGCAACCTAGTATTGATCAGGAAGAAGTCTGTAATTTGATGGTGTCGCTCGCTCAGCAAGGAAAGCGAGTTGTGCGCTTAAAAGGGGGAGATCCTTTTGTATTTGGTCGTGGAGGCGAAGAAGCATTAGCACTCGTCAAACACTCTATCGCTTACGAAGTCATCCCCGGTATTACTGCTGCGATTGGATGTTCAGCAAACAGCTTGATTCCGCTGACTCATCGTGGCGTTGCTCGCAGCGTTACCTTTGTTACAGGGCAAGTGGTAACAGGCGCATTTGAAGCGTGGAGCCAACTGATGCAAAGCGGCCAAACATTGGTGTTCTACATGGGATTAGAAAAATCGACAGATATACAAACTGGTTTAATTGGTGCTGGTTTGAACCAAGATTTCCCTGTTGCGATCATCACTCATGGTTGTAGCCCCCAACAGCAAGTGCACGTTACCCAACTCAATCAGCTCAATGAGTTATCGATTACACTTAAAGGCATCAGCCCAGCATTGATTGTGATGGGAGAAGTTGTCAAACTGCGCGAACAACTAATAGAAACCGTACAGTCAGTGACGGAATACGAGGGAATATGAGCAGCATTTTGGAATGTATCAGAACAGTCGGTCGTGGCGAACGTGGTAGAAAACCACTGAACTTTGATCAAGCGTTTCGAGTTATGGATGAATACCTAAACGGAGAGTGCGATGATGATCAAATGGCAATGCTGCTGATGCTGATTCGCGTACAAAACGAGACTCAACAAGAAATCGCTGGCTTTGTGAAAGCATTCCAATCCCGCATGCCTGCTATTGGTGCAGACATCGACTGGCCATGTTACGCAGGCAAACGTGAAGCGGCAGGTCAGCCTTGGCACCTGTTGGCAGCGAAGATCCTTGCCGATAATGGTCATAAAGTGCTGATGCATGGCTATCACGACCGTCAATCTGGACGTTTACACGCAGAAGATTACCTCGACAAGTTTGCTATCGAGAAAGCGGAATCAGCAGAAGAAGCAAAGCGTGTCTTAGAAACACAAAACATCGTGTATCTACCGCTCAGCGCATTTGCTCCACAAGCAGAAACCATGATCGGTTGGAAGAATCGTTATGGGCTGAGAACGCCGATTAATACCGTGGTTCGTGCATTGAATCCGGGGCAGGCGACGGTTGGTATTCGTGGTAGCTTCCATCCTGGATTCCAACAACTTCATGCAGAAGTCGAATATGAAATCGGTCAAACCGCTCACGCCGTTGTGTCATTCAAAGGGCAATCGGGTGAGTCAGAATACAACCCGAAAGTAAGCCAAACGGTATGGCTAAGCCAAACAAGCGGCGTGACATCGCACTACTGGACGGAGCAAATGCTGTCTGAGGTGCCAATGCCTACGAACTGTCCGTTTGGGACGTCAGAAGATGACATGAACCAAATGGCGAATACGGTTTTGGCAACGATGACCGTTGTGCTCTTTGCTCAAGTGCACGATAGGGAACAGGCCTTTGAACGTGCGTTTACTTATTGGGAAAACTATTGTTGTGGCAGTTAATCCTGTGACGAGCTAACCGCGAAACGTTGTTGGATCGGAATCCTTTATCTATTGTTTGTGTAAGCTTGTCAGTGATGTATTTATCACTTGAAGTGTCTCACAGCTGGTTGGGGCAACCATCAGTGAGGCCTGATGAGTTTACTTTTCGATAAGAAATGAGGACAAGGATAATGGTTCTAAAGCACTCAAACTCTAACAACAAGGCGTCACATCCCATTCCACAAGAAGCTTTCGATTGGTATGACGAATACGCACATGGCAAAATCTCTCGTCGAGAGTTTCTCAACCGTCTTGGTGGCCTCGCTGTTTTAGGTTTTAGTATGACGGCCCTGGTTGATGCTCTGACTCCAAATTATGCACTCGCAGAGCAAGTTTCCTTTAATGATCCTGAGATCAAAGCAACCTATGAAACCTTTGCCTCGCCCAATGGACATGGGGAAGGTAGCGGCTATTTGGTTGTGCCACAAAAAAAGACCTTAAAATCGCCGACAGTGTTGGTGATTCATGAAAATCGAGGTCTAAACCCATACATCAAAGATGTCGCCAGGCGACTCGCGAAAGATGGCTTTATTGCTTTTGCTCCTGACGCGCTTTATCCACTCGGTGGCTATCCGGGGAACGACGATGAAGGTCGCGCCATGCAGAAAGAGATGGACAGAGCCAAGATCGAACAAGATTTTATTGCTGCTGCTAATTTCATTAAACACTACGAGGGTGGGAACGGTAAATTGGGCGCAGTTGGGTTCTGCTTCGGTGGATACATCGTCAATATGCTTGCAGCGGTAATGCCAGAAGAGCTGGATGCAGGTGTGCCTTTCTACGGAACACCAGCGGCGCAAGAGATTCAAAAGCAGGTCAAAGGGCCGTTGATGATTCACTTCGCAGGGCTCGATAAGCGTGTTAACGACACATGGCCCGCTTATGAGCAGCAATTGATCGCGAACGATGCGCAATATCAGGCGTTAATGTATGAAAACGTCAATCATGGCTTCCACAACGACTCAACGGCACGCTACGCACCAGAAGAAGCGGCGCTCGCGTGGGAACGCACACTAGGTTTCTTCAAAGAACATCTCGCCTCTAGTTAAAACGCTTCAACTTTAATTGGCACATTCCTTGTTATGTCTCTCTTAGTGAGTGAGATATAAACAAGGAATGTGCATGACTCAATCAACGTCAAAAACACCCATTATAGTATGCTGTGATAGCCTCCAAGAGCAGGCTCGACTGTCCGGCTTGTTGAGCAAAGATTACGACAACATAGTTGGCTGCCAATTGGCACAACTAGAAACTTTGATGCAGCGAGAACCATCGGCACGCGTTGTTGTTGGATGGCAGCAGCCGACGGCGGAACTGCGTTTGATTGTCGATTTCTGTCGCAGAAAATCGGCACCACTCCTTATCGTGCTGAAGCAACTATCATCCAATGATATCAATCGGTTATCAGAAAAAATGGATTATGTTCTCATGCCACATGATAGTGAGTTTGCACTTCAACCCTGGATTGAACATGCGACATTAGTGAGAGCGAAATTCGAAAGTATGCAATCGGAAATTGAATCGCTGACCCATAAGATTGAAGAGCGCAAGCTGGTGGAAAAAGCCAAAGGTCTGCTGATGAAGATGCACAGTGTTGATGAAGATCAGGCTTATAAAGCGCTTAGAAATTCAGCCATGCAATCGAGCCAAACGCTCTCACAAGTGGCGAAGAATCTGATTACGGCATTGCAGTTAATGGATTAACTTCTCTACTACTTTGGGGTTATGGCAGAAATTCTACCGTGGTGCGTGTTGCACTAACAGCAAGCAAAAACAGTTGCTTGGTTACGAGGGTAGACTCTAATGTGCTGTATTTAAAGTAGAAAATAAGTTGGCACAGTACTTGGATTAGTTAAAACGGGTTTATTGTTGAATCGCTTATCTCAATTATCAACGGCGGTAATTGTAGACTTAGCAACGGCGCTACTGCTCTTCGGAGTAGTGGCGCTTTTTTATGGGAGCAAACCAATGAAATGGAGTTCGATGCTGAAAGTGTCAGCAATTTCGTTATCGGTATTCACCACGGTCAGCGTAAAGGCAGAGTTGGGTGAGCCAGAAATTGAAGACCTGAAGTTTGGTTTTATTAAGTTAACCGATATGGCACCGCTGGCGGTTGCTTATGAGAAAGGCTTTTTTGAAGACGAAGGCTTGTATGTAACTTTAGAGGCGCAAGCAAACTGGAAGGTGCTTTTAGACCGAGTTATCGATGGTGAGCTTGCTGGTGCGCACATGCTTGCTGGTCAGCCATTGGGCGCAACGATTGGTGTCGGCACAAAAGCGGAAGTGATTACCGCGTTCAGTATGGATTTGAACGGCAACGCAATCACGGTTTCCAAGGATACTTGGGAGCAGATGAAGCAATACATTCCAAAACAACCAGATGGCAAACCTGTTCACCCAATCAAAGCGGATGCCTTAAAACCAGTTGTGGACAGCTATCTGGATAAAGGTAAACCGTTCAACATGGGTATGGTGTTTCCTGTATCGACGCACAACTATGAGTTGCGTTACTGGTTAGCGGCAGGCGGGATTCATCCAGGTTTTTACGCACCAGAATCCGGTGACAATAGTGGTCAGTTGGATGCTGACGTTCTTTTGAGTGTTACACCGCCACCACAAATGCCAGCAACAATGGAAGCGGGCACGATCAAAGGGTACTGCGTAGGCGAACCATGGAACCAACAAGCCGTATTTAAAGGCATTGGTACGCCAGTCGTGACCGACTACGAGATCTGGAAGAACAACCCTGAGAAAGTGTTTGGTGTTTCTAAAGCTTGGGCTGAGAAGTATCCAAACACGCACATTCGCGTAGTGAAAGCCTTGATTCGAGCTGCACATTGGTTGGATGAAAACGACAATGCCAACCGCCAAGAAGCAGTGAAGATGCTATCAAAAAGCGAATACGTTGGAGCGGATGCCGAAGTTATCGCCAACTCAATGACGGGCACGTTTGAATACGAGAAAGGCGACAAACGAGACGTGCCAGACTTCAACGTGTTCTTCCGTCATAACGCCACGTATCCGTATTACAGCGATGCGATTTGGTACCTGACCCAAATGCGTCGCTGGGGACAGATCTCAAGCGAGAAATCCGATGATTGGTACATGGATGTGGCAAAAGAGGTTTACCGTCCAGATATCTACCAACAAGCGGCTCAAGCGTTAATTGAAGATGGTGTGTTGAGCAAAAAAGACTTCCCAGATTTCAGTGCTGAAGATGGTTTCCGTGCGCCACAAACACACTTTATCGACAACATCGTTTATGACGGTCGCGAGCCAAATAAATATCTAGAGAAGTTCTCTATCGGGCTTAAAGGAAAAGACAAGGTTTAACCATAACGATAAACGCCACAGGCGAGGAGATTCGCTTGTGGCAACAAGGATGTAAATTTCTTAGGAGTGAGTATGTCTAGTAATGTCATTTCCCTATTTCCTGCTAAGCAGGTAGTGAACCGAAGTCGGTTGGTGCTTTTGCCCGTCATTGGCTTGCTGATCTTTTTGGCAATGTGGCACTTAGCAGCGAGAGAAGTGCAAACCTCATTAGGTACGCTACCGGGACCAGTGCAAACTTTTCAGCAGTTCAGCAACCTTGTCGATGACCATTGGCAAGAGCGAGAAAAAGAACAAGCGTTTATCGAACGCCAGGAAAAACGAAATGCTGCGAAGTTAGCCAAGAATCCAGACGCGGAAGTGAAGATTCGTCCTTACACAGGTAAGCCGACGTTCTTCGACCAAATCGTGACGAGCTTAGTGACTGTGACAGCGGGCTTTCTGCTGGCGACGGTTATCGCGATTCCGCTTGGTATCGTGCTTGGTCTTAATCAAGGGCTGTATCAAGCGTTCAACCCAATCATTCAATTGCTCAAGCCTGTATCACCTTTGGCTTGGCTACCCATCGTTACCATGGTTGTAAGTGCCACTTATGTGAGTGATGACCCGATGTTTGCTAAGTCGTTCATTAACTCTCTGATCACAGTGGCGCTGTGTAGCTTGTGGCCGACGCTGATTAACACCGCTGTGGGTGTGACGAGCGTTGATAAAGACTTAATCAACGTGAGTAAAGTGCTTCAACTTTCGTGGTGGCAACACATTCGCACCATCGTTTTGCCTTCTGCCATTCCAATGATCTTCACAGGTTTACGTCTCTCTTTAGGTATAGCTTGGATGGTGTTGATTGCGGCAGAGATGCTCGCGCAGAACCCTGGGTTAGGCAAGTTTGTTTGGGATGAGTTCCAGAACGGCAGTTCAGCATCATTGGGTCGCATCATGGTGGCAGTCATCACTATTGGTTTTATCGGTTTGATGCTCGATAGAGGCATGCTGCAACTTCAAAAGGGGCTGTCTTGGAATAAACAACAAGCGTTGAGATAAAGGAAAAGATCATGGAAAAAGCATTATTAGATCTAACGCGTTTAGGGATGCGATTCCCAACGCCAGATGGCGAGTTCATCGCGCTTAAGAACGTCGATTTACAAATCAATAAAGGTGAGTTTGTATCTCTGATTGGCCACTCTGGCTGCGGTAAATCAACGGTATTGAACTTAGTTGCGGGTCTGCACATGCCAACAGACGGCGGCGTGATCGTCGATGGACGAGAGGTGGCAGGGCCGGGGCCTGACCGCGCAGTGGTGTTCCAAAACCATTCATTATTGCCTTGGTTAACCGTGTATCAAAACGTTGAGCTCGCAGTAAAACAAATCGCCGGCAAAAAGGGCAAAGCGTGGATTCAGGAACAAGTGAATCACTACTTGGAGTTGATTCAAATGCAGCATGCCGCGCACAAAAAGCCGGATGAAATATCGGGCGGTATGAAACAGCGAGTCGGCATCGCCAGAGCACTGGCACTTCAACCAAAGGTTTTGCTGATGGATGAACCATTTGGCGCGTTGGATGCGTTAACACGTGCGCACTTACAGGATGCATTGATGAAGATCCAAGCCGAGCTAAACAACACCGTCATCATGATTACCCATGACGTGGATGAAGCGGTGTTGCTATCCGACAAAATCGTGATGATGACTAACGGACCGGCAGCAACCATTGGAGAAGTGTTAGAAGTGAATCTACCGCGCCCTCGTGAGCGTGTGGCACTGGCGGATGATGTGCAGTATCAGAAGTGTCGACAAGCGGTGCTGAAGTTCCTTTACGAGAAGCAATCCAAAGTCGAGATTCCTGCTTCGAAAGAAGACAAGCCCAAAACCGCAGCGCAAACGGCATAAGGAGGCAGCGATGAACAGTCCTTTAACGATTCCAGTAAAGAACGCATTGAGCCACATCGTTGTGGTAGGCAACGGTATGGTCGGGCAACACCTCGTCGAGCAATTAGTGCAGAAAAACGCGCATTTGGAGCACCGAATTACCGTTATTGGTGCGGAGCGTTTTATCGCGTATGACCGTGTACAACTCTCTTCTTTATTTGCGGGTAAGTCCCATGATGATTTGATGCTGAGTAACCAAGAATGGTACGACATGCATGGCATCCAACTAGTACTTGGCAGCCAAGTAACAGGCATCGACAGAGAGCAAAAGCGTATTCTGCTTGATGGTGAAGATGTGCTGGGTTACGACCAACTTGTGCTCGCGACCGGTTCCTACCCATTTGTGCCGCCAATTGAAGGTAAAGACCGCGACAACGTGTTTGTCTACCGTACGCTTGATGATCTTTCACAAATCAAAAAAGCATGTGAAGGCGCAAAAACAGGCGCAGTAATTGGCGGTGGCTTATTGGGTTTAGAGGCGGCAAATGCACTCAAACTATTGGGGCTAGAAACTCACGTTATTGAATTTGCGCCTCGTCTGATGCCCGTACAGTTAGATGATGGTGCTGGCTTAGTGCTGAAAGAGAAGATTGAAGCGCTAGGGCTAACAGTACACACCTCAACAGGTACGGAACGAATCTGCGATGGTGAAACGGCTAAGCATCGTATGGTGTTTAAAGACAAAGATCCTCTCGAAGTTGATGTGATAGTCTTCTCCGCAGGCATTCGCCCTCAAGATGAGTTGGCAAGGCTGGCTGAGCTAGAAGTAGGTGAGCGAGGTGGCATTGTGATTAACAACCAATGCCAAACCAGCGATGAGAATATTTATGCGATTGGCGAATGTGCTCTTTGGGAGCAGAAGATCTTTGGTTTAGTCGCCCCCGGTTACACCATGGCGAGAACCACTGCCGATGTCTTGACTGGTATGCCGAGCGAAGGCTTTAAAGGTGCAGACATGAGCACCAAACTTAAGCTGCTTGGGGTGGATGTGGCGTCTATCGGCGATGCACAAATGCAAACCGAAGGCGCACAGGAAATGTTCTTGCAAGATGCGGTTGCAGGCATCTACAAAAAGCTGGTGGTTGATGCGAGCGGCACCCAATTGCTTGGTGCGATTCTCGTCGGTGACAACAGCGACTACGACGCGCTCTTACAGTGTTATTTGAACAAAACGGTCCTGCCAGACCACGCCGCGAACCTGCTGTTTGATACTGGAATGCTTGATGGAGAGATGCCAGACAGCGCCATCACCTGTTCTTGTCACAACGTCACAAAAGGCGACTTAGTTGCCGAGATTCAAGCTGGCACTACCAACCTGACGGACCTTAAAGCCAACACCAAAGCCGGTACTGGCTGTGGTGGCTGTAGCAATATGGTCAAGTCGGTATTGGATACTCAATTGGCAGCTATGGGGGTAGAGGTTAACAACCACCTTTGTGAACACTTTGAGCTCAGTCGGCAAGAGATGTTCCATATTTGCCAAGTGGAACAGATCAAAGACTTCGACACCTTAATTGCACTGCATGGCAAAGGGCATGGGTGTGATATTTGTAAGCCTACAGCGGCATCTGTGTTTGCTTCTTTGTGGAATGAACACATCATGGAGCCACAGCATCAATCTCTGCAGGATTCTAACGATGCCTTTATGGCAAACCTGCAAAAAGATGGCTCCTACTCGATAGTGCCTCGTGTTCCGGGCGGCGAAATTACACCAGACAAACTCATCGTGCTTGGCGAAGTTGCTCAGCAATATGATCTGTACACCAAGATCACTGGCGGTCAGCGAGTGGATTTATTTGGTGCGCAGTTAGAGCAACTCCCAGAAATCTGGCAAACCTTAATTGATGCTGGTTTTGAAACAGGGCACGCCTACGGCAAATCGGTGCGCACCGTGAAATCTTGCGTCGGCTCTACTTGGTGTCGTTATGGTGTTGATGATTCGGTTGGATTAGCCATTGAGTTAGAGAACCGCTACAAAGGATTGCGAGCGCCCCATAAGCTTAAGTTTGCCGTATCGGGCTGTACTCGCGAGTGTGCAGAAGCGCAAAGTAAAGACATTGGGGTGATCGCCACTGAAAACGGCTGGAATCTATATGTGTGTGGTAATGGCGGCATGAGACCAAGACACGCTGATTTGTTTGCATCCGACTTATCTAAATCAGAGTTGATCACCATGATCGACCGAGTATTGATGTTCTACGTCAGCACCGCAGATCGCTTGCAGCGTACGTCGGTGTGGATGGAGAACATGGAAGGGGGCTTAGATTACCTTAAAAAAGTGATTTTGGATGACTCTCTGAATCTATGTGATTCTTTGGATGAACAAATGGCGCGAGTCGTAGATACCTACCAATGTGAGTGGAAGAGTACGTTGGATAACCCTCAGAAACTGCAACGCTTCCGTCCTTTCTTGAACAGCACGTCGGGCAGTAAAGTCTTGCCGTACCAACGTATGCGCGGTCAGCGTATTCCCGTGAAACAGGAGGTGTAAATGGCAGCTTTAACCAAAGTGAAATTGTGTCAGCTTGATGACTTAATGCCGTTTATCGGTGCCACGGTGTTGATTGAAGGCGAGCATGTCGCGTTATTCTACATTCCAGATAGCGGTGTTTACGCCGTTCAAGATTGGGATCCAATTGGTAAGGCTTATGTGATGAGTCGAGGGATTGTCGGTGATATCGATGGTGAGATGTGTGTTGCGTCACCACTGTACAAACAGCATTTCAGCCTAAAGAGCGGGCAGTGTTTGGAAGACGAAGCGCACTGTCTAAAAACGTGGCAAGTGACGGTTGATGATAATCAGGTTTGTCATCTAGTCGAAGAATGATCCTCGAAATTAGCTTGCTCGATATGAGTAAATTCTTAGCGTAAGAGGCAAGCGAATAAAGCTCCAGAGACAGCACAGTATGGCTCTGGAGCTTTTAATTATTTGGAAGGGTTCACTTGTAGTTCGGTATAGCCAGTCGAGTCGTCCATCGCTCTAGTGAACTCAAGTTCTGAGTAAGAATGGATGATCAATTCTGCGGTAGTATCAATCACTGTGCCTTCTAGCAAATGCCCACCCCAAACTCGTCCTTCACGATCAGAGACCGAGATATGAACGTGTTGATGTTCAGGCGTTAAGGTTCCCATCACAGAGACGATTTCAAATGGATTTTGTTTGGTTAACGTACTCTCTGCACCTGCCAAACGAAGGTTGAGCTGAGAAATACAGCCAACGCATGAAGCAATCGAACCCGCTTTGATACCGTGCTTCTCGACCAATTTCGCTAGACTCAGCTTTAAGTCCATGCCTTTGGTAAGACGAACTGCTATCACTTCAATCGACATATTACTTCCTAATTAAAACCAGCAAGCAGGAAAGCGCCGTATCCAAGTCTGCATAACGTTTGGCTTTGCCAAGTACGCGCATACCTTGCATGTTGTTGAGAACGAAACGAGCGAGCTCTTCTGGTTTCAGCGTTTTCGGCACTAAGGTTTCTTTTTGCGCATTGGTCAGCGCATCCGCAATGATGTCGATAAGATGGTCAAACAAAAAATGCCCTTTGCGCAGTACGTCATCGTCTTCGCCAGCGTGCTCAATCAACGCATTTTGAATAAAACACCCACAGTTGCGTTTGCGTTGCAGCTCAGCAAAAGATTTAAGGAACGATTCCAATTCAGGTAAAGACGCGTCGTCTTTTTCCAAATCATTCAGTGACGGTAGCGAGACCTTTTTCAAGTAAGTATCGAGCGCTTCGTAGTAGAGCTGTTGCTTGTCACCATAGGTGTTGTAAAGACTGAAGCGGTTGATGTTCAACTCGTCGGTGAGATCCGATATGGATGTATTAGCGAAACCTTTGCGCCAAAAAACGTCCATAGCGACTAATAGTTTTTCTTCTCGATCGAAGTTGGCTTTTCTTGCCATATGCGTACCTACCTGAGCGGTTTTTCTCAAACCACTCCTAAACTTATTGAACAACTTTTGGGAAATGAAGTTCTTGACTGATCGTTTATAAACTGGCTACAGTATATCCTAACCAATCGGTTAGAAAAAGAAAAAAGGATATAAAATGAAGCTCTACGAAACCGCGATAACTCCAAGTTGTAAGCGAGTTAGCATTTTTTTAAAGGAAATTGGTGGCGATGTTGAACGCATCGCTTTAAATGTGCGTGACGGCGAAAATCTAGCGGAAGATTTCAAGCAAAAAAGCGTCAATGGAAAAGTGCCATTGCTTGAGCTTGAAGATGGCACGACGATTTGTGAGAGCGTCGCAATTTGTCGTTATCTGGATGAAGCGTTTGAAAATAATTTAGCTCTGTTTGGGGCAAACCAACTTGAGCGCGCGCAAGTGGAAATGTGGCATCGCGTGGTGGAGTTTCAAGGTCTGTATGCTGCTTTTCAAGCATTTAGAAACATCACAGCTATCTATGAAGATAGAGAGCGTTGTGTTAAAGAGTGGGGTGAAGAGTCCAAGCAACGCGTGCAAGAGTTTTTACCGTTGTTAGATAAGCGACTTGGTGAAAGCGAGTTCATTGCCGCTGACCATTTTACTATCGTCGATATTACAGGCTTTATTTTGATTGGTTTTGCAATTAAAGGCCTAGAAATCGATGTGCTTACTACTGCACCAAACATTGCGCGTTGGTATGAGCAAGTTTCAGCTCGGCCTGCATTTCTAAGTTGATGTACCAGCAGCGAGTAGATCATTGCTCGCTGCTATTGCCTTTCGAATTCACAAGGATATTCAAATTCTTCAGCTTTTTTCTTATTTTGTCTCCTATCGCCTATAATTGGAAAAACAACCTCAATGGGCTTCAATGCGTTTTAGAGCCTAGCGCTCTTAGTCTGTAGACGTTCTTTTCATAGTGGGAAGTCTATTAATAGACAAGGAGAGGTCATGCGTATTCAAGTTAAAACTATCAATAATGTTCTTATTGCTCTTTTAATGGTTTCGGTCTTTGGTCTCGTCGCGCTGTACCTCAATAACACACAGCAGAATGAACAGATTGAAAAACTGCAAAGTCAGTTAATAGAGAAAGAGCATCAGATATTAATCTCCAATGAGGCGCTTTCTTACACTCGATATCAACACCAGTTATTAGCTGAAGATTATAGTCGTTTTAGAAATGAGCAATCAGTGACTAGTGTTCTGCGTTAGCGTGCCCGACTACCGTCTTAAGGAGGCGAATGAAATCCATTCTTTTGGTCGATGACAGTAAAACAGTACTACTTTATATCAGCAGTGCATTAGAAAAGCAGGGATATGAAGTTATTGCTGTTGAAGACGGACAATCCGCACTTGAAGTGCTGACTTATCGCAAAGATATTCAGTTTGTACTGAGTGACTTAATGATGCCTGGCATTAATGGTATTGAGCTGTGTCGGCAATTAAAATCGCAAGTTAGCGAACGTTACATTTTCTTTGTTTTATTGTCCTCTAGAAATGACCAAAGCTCGATCGTGAAAGGCATCGATGCTGGCGCAGATGACTTTGTGGATAAGAAAACGTCTGTCGAAGAACTTCAAGCGAGAATTCGAGCGGGTTTCCGAACTCTGCAGCTGCACAACAAACTCGTTGATAGAAATAAAGAGTTAGATGCAGCCTATCGAATGATCCATCAAGATTTACAGTATGCTAGTCACCTGATGGAGCAACTACTCCCAGCGGAGTCGTCTATCCAGAACATGCAATTTAGTTACGCCTACAAACCGTGCTCCCAGATTGGTGGTGACATGTTGGGGTATTTTGAGCTTGATGAACAGCATGTCGCATTTTATGTATTCGATGTTTCAGGTCATGGTGTTTCGTCTGCTTTGATGGCTTTTTCTATCCAACAGACGTTATCTCAAAATCTGGGACCTGATTCGATAACCATGGAGCTAAGAGATGGCGACTACTGTATCAGTGAACCAGCAGCCGTTATTGATCGGCTAAACCGACGGTATCAGCAAACTAGGAACAGTCAGCTTTATTTCACCATGGTTTATGCCATTCTTAATACAGAATCAGGACAACTTCGCTATTGTACTGCTGGTCATCCTAAGTTCCTTGTTTGGCGAGCGAGCACCGAAACTATAGAGCTGGCGGGTGAAGACAACTTTATGATTGGCGCTTTGCAGCCGATGGAGTACGTTGGTAATCAAATTATTCTGAGTGAGGGGGATGTAGTATGGCTTTATTCGGATGGTTTGATAGAAGCAAGGCGAGGCGATGCGATGTTTTCAGTACAAAGGTTGGCATCAAGTATAAAAGCTGTTTGTACTTCGCAATTAGAAGTAGAAGTGCAGGCTAGATGTGTCTTTGAACAAGTAAAATCTTGGCAGAACAAAGATGAGTTTGATGATGATGCGAGTCTTTTACAAGTAAGGTGGCGTGGCTGATAGCCTAGGGATAAAGGAAAAGAATGTTCCAGAGCGAGTTTAAACGAACTTACGGTGGATCCCTTACTCGCTCTCGAAGTGCGAGCAAAGAGGTTGCTAAGTTTTTAATGGATAATCAAGTATCGTTAAGTACGGCTCAGTCATTGGAGCTTTGTGTTGTTGAGCTTATGAACAATGCTTACATCCATTCTTACAGCGAAATTGAAGGCAAGCCGATAGACGTGGAATGTAGGATTAGATGCGACCAAATGTCAGATTTCATTGAACTTAGGGTTTCTGACTACGGAGCGTCAATCAATGAAATGACATTCAACCAACATAAAAATAAACAGATTGAGGCTCCTAACTTAATGGATGATGATAGTTGGTCTGCTTCAGGTCGTGGACTGATGTTAGTCGCTCAATTATCTGACCAGTTCAAGTTAGAAAAAGAGATTGGAAAAAACACGTTTGTTTTAGTGAAGAAGAACGGAGAAAAACTAACAACCAAGCAAGATCTATTCACCCCACCTGGTCCCTAGCGTTAATCTGACGGTTACGTTGTATATCATTGTTATTTTGTATTTGTAGTTGGTGCAGGCGACAACAATGCTTCCAACTCTTCTGGTGTCAGTATATCACTGATGTTTAGCATATTGCTCTCATCATCTAACGCCATCTTTGTACGACTAAGCAAGTACCTCTTTTGAGTTGGCGTTAAGTCTTTGAGAGACTCAATCAGCTCCTTGAAATTGCTATTGTTCATTGCCATATTTCCCCCAGTTAAGCCTTAATTTGTTTTATTGCATATTCTTCAAGTAAGCAAAGATTTGTTGATTAATGGCAGCTAGCTCTTTAGTAACTATAGCTATATCTGAGCTATCTGGCTCGTTATCGTTCCTTGTTTCTGCTTCTATTTTTGTGAAAACAATGACAGCGGTTTCTTCACCAAAGCTCTCTAGAATGCCCTTTAGACTGTGAGCCAATAAGTAGAGTTCCGGCCAACATTTGTTTGCGTACAACTCATTGATACGCTGTATGTCATTGGCGTGGTCTTCTAAGTATGTGGAAAAAACGGTGACGATAAGATCTACGTCGTTCTCCATGTATTTATTGAGAACATCAAAATTAATCATGTTTACCTCTGACTAACCGCGAGGTAGAAAAATGTATCGGATAGGAACGTTTAAGTGGGGGGAGTTGAGCGCTGAACGGTGTGCTTATCACTTGAGCTAGACTCATAAAAACAAAGTTATTGTTCGGTACACTTTGACTTATATATAAGTGTCTATGATCTAATCTTTTGTGCAAAGCATTTTGCACTCGTGTCGTGGCAACACAAGTTACGTGATAGTGGGTTCCAAATAAAATGCTGGGTTGGGAACAGTCTTGTCTACCTAGTTTAAAGCAATCATCAAACAAGTAAGCCAAGCGCTCGCCAACTTTGACTATTCCTTCAGTCAAGGTTAACTCTCCTAATCGAGTACAAATACAAGCTAGCAACCTAGTTGCATAATGGCAAGTAGCTTGACGCAAAAAAGGGGCCTTGCGCCCCTTTTGTACAATTAGCTTTGCTTGGAGTCCTGTTCTACCTGCCTCATTAACTCGTTCGCTTTCTTCATTGCGCGCCTTGCGCTTGTGGTCCTTCTCTTATTGAGCAGTATGTCGGAGAAGCGCAGGTATTTATCTGCAGTTTTGAATCTCAAATCGTTAATATCTTGAAAACCGATAGGAAAGTTCTTCGAAAACTGATCAACATCTTTCACTAAGTTATCGAGGTGAGTTGTTGTTCTTGCCTTTTCTAGGCGGTAATAGAAGTTTTCAAATTCCTCTTGGAACAAAATTCGAGCAGCCTCGTCCGGAAATGGTAGAGGATCGTTAGAGTCTAGCGCGGTCTCATACAGTTTCATCTCGAGGACTGCATCTTTCATCGCGTTGCTTATTTTTAAGTTGTTTTGATGCTCTTCAACGTTTGAGAAGAAAGTATTCCCAACCTTAATTAGCGCAACAAGTGCTGCAGCATCTTTATTTTTGAGTGCTTCAGTTAGGTGTTTACCAAAAACATCGCTAGATAATGAGCTTGGTGTAAATGGGTAATCCTGATGAATTTGATTTAACTCATCTTTCAGTTCATAGATGGACTTACTGTCTTCTTCTTTACTGTATCGAGACTTTTCCAGTTGGCTATTGATTTGTCTGGCTATCGAAAGCAATGTGGAGTGCTTGCTTGATTGAATATCTAACGCCAGAACTTCAATTTTATGTGAGTCAGGGTAGTAGGTTTTTGCTTTGTTTAGTACAGACTCGATTTCATCATAATTTGGATAGTTGTTAGCATCAGAATTCAGAACCTGATCAATCTCAGATTCAAACTCACTTAGAAGGTAGCTCTTGTGCTGTCGTAGTAAGCCAGCTTTAATCACCGGGTGTAAGTTTTTCTCACTATTAATCAGTGACAAGCTTTTTTCTGGCGGTGTATCAAGCAACCATTCCTGCCCATTAATCTGATCATTTTGCTTGTTAATAGCTATTTCTAAATCAGAGATGGTTTCTTGTTGTTGTTGATAGCCAAACACGATTCCGGTAACCAATAGTACGCTTGCAGCTACACCGCTAACGATAGGCCAATATCGCAAGTTCAACTTTTGTTTTAACTGCTCTGGGGTAAGGTCTTTGGGGATGATGCCAGTTGAAAACACGCGTGCAAAGATAGGCCACTTAGATGCTGGCATATTAGTAGGTTTCGAGACCTTCATTTTCTTTTTGAGAGCTTCATTAACAGGAGTTCTTGAATAAGGATGCTTGCAACTCAATAACTCGTAAGCAATACAAAATAGCGCAAACATATCGTCGCTTAAGTTTGGCTCTTTACCCGACAACAAGTTGAGCGATGCGTAGTTTGGAGTATAGCCAAGAGTCTCCACATTTTCGGATTTACGTTTAGCTGCGTATTGATCTTGCTTTAATTGATGAGTTTTAGATACACCAAAGTCGAGTAATTTAACATTACCTTCAGACGTTAAAATGACGTTAGCGGGCTTTAAATCGGCATGCACGACACCAAGTGAATGGGCGTAAGACAGCGCGTCAAGTACCTGATTTAGAATCGATAAAGTTGCGTTAAACTTCAGCCCATGTGGCCTAGATCGTTGTATTAAATTCTCTAATGTTTCCCCGTTAATATATTCCATCACTAAGAAATATATTTCGCCATCGACACCAAAATCAAAAACCCTAATAATATTAGGGTGGCTTAATCTTTGTGTTTGCTGAGCTTCACGTATCAACATGCGTGCAGTCTCTGGTTGAGATGCAAACTCTTTTTGTAAAATCTTTAATGCTACGTAAGGGGCTTCTGAACCTGAAGATTCTAATATCTTATCTTTTGCCAAATAAACATCACAAAGTCCGCCATGGCCAAGAACCGACTCGATTTCATATCGATTTTTGACAGTTGTGCCTATTAAATTTTCATTAATAACATCTTTATCATTATTTGATGTGTTATTTTTATTGTTTACTTTCTTATTAACTAACGGAGTGTTTTCTTTTTGAGACAGTTTTGTATTTGTTTCATTTTTATTTTGAACGGAGCCTTCATTGCTAGCAACTTTATTTGATTGAATTGCATTGTCTCGTTTTTGAGTCTTTACAATTTTAGTTTTGTCTCCGCTGTCATTATTATTTATAGAATTGTTTTTATTGCTGTCTTCCATCACAAGAACTCCGTATAAATGATGGGGGAATATATACCTTTCTGCTCAATGAAAAGTCATTATGTTAGAATTTCGCGGCCAAACTAACATTCGTTTTTTTATTGATGAAAGTCTAAGTGTCAAAAATTTGAACTTGGTTGGATAATTAAAATTGTTGAACAATACGTGATTGCTTTGATAAAAAAATGATTCATTATTCCGTGCATGATTTTCAATGGCAGATTTAAGATTTTTATTAATCTTACTGTTAATAAGAAAGTGACTAATAATAAAATTAAAAATAATATTTAGCAGGTCTTTGGCGAGGTTTACATGAAGTTGGTTTTAACCATAACAAGTTTTCACAAATTTACTCCAGAGATAGAGAGTGAGTTTGTGTTTGAATCAAGTGATGAGCATGCCAAGGTTACATTTGGTCGGTCTGAACAATGTGATTGGACACTGCCAGACCCTGAAAGAGTAGTATCTGGAACTCACGGAGAGCTCATCAAGTTTGGTGATAAATACTTGATAAAAGACTTATCAACTAATGGCACGTTTGTTAATAACGCTGTGACACCTGTGGGCCAAGGAAATGAGATTGCACTAAGCGACGACGATACGGTTAGTTTTGGGGATTACCAAATTTCAGTAAGTATTCAAACGAGCACTGAGGCATTCAATAATCAGGAAAGTAACTTTCGTTCCAGTTCAGAACCTGAAGCATTCTCGAGTTCATCTGAAGCAGAGTTTGTAGACCTCGGCCTTAGTGCCAGTGAGCTTTTGAATGAGAGTGTTCCTTCTGACTTTCAATTAGATATTGGATTAGTCGATGATTTCATTGATATCCCCAAACCAGAAAAACAGAGTGTAGATCCTACACCTGTACCGGAAACCCCACGTCAGCTAGAACGTCAGCCAACTCCCAAATTTGATAGTAAAGGGAGCGAGCTTGCGGCGTTCATTAAAGGAGCGGGTATTGATCCAACGATGATTCCCAGCGACAACAGAGAACAATGGTTTGAACAGCTGGGGGAATCATTTTCTTTGATGTTAGTTGGTTTAATGGAAACGCTGCACAATCGTGCGGTATTTAAACAAACAAATCGACTTAGTCATACTGCGTTTCGGAAGTCAGAAAATAATCCTCTGAAGTTCTCTGCGAATTTAGAAGATGCAATTCATAACTTATATAACCGTCAAACTGCAAGTTTCCTAAAGCCAAGTGCAGCCATTAAAGAAGCGTTTAGTGATATAGAAAGTCATGAACAAGCGTTAATGAAAGGTGTTGAGGGTACGGTTTCAAGTGTTATGTCGCTTGTTGAACCTACGTCGATATACTCAGAAGCTTTAGCTAAAGACACGGTTATTAATAAGGTTATTCCAGCAAGGAAATATGCTCAAAGTTGGAAGCGGTTTGAGGATATTCATGAAAAGCTATCCGATGACATTATCAATAAAGAATCTCCATTTTATTTAGAAGATTTCGCTAAACACTATGAGTTAGCATTAAAAAATAAAAGCTAGGAAATAGGGTGATGAAAAGAGTTTATCAGTACATTTTGTTATTAATTTCAATGGTTTTATTTGGATGCTCAGCAGCCAATTTAGTTGTTGACCCATATTCAGATTTAGAAATAACAGCAAATCACAATATTAACCCTGACTCCAATGGTAGGCCATCCCCTGTAGTCGTGTATGTTTTTGAATTAACATCAAATACCCTTTTTGAAAGTCAGGATTTTTTTTCAATTTATGAAGAAAGTGAAAAAGTCTTAGGCCCTGATTTAGTGAATAAATATGAAATATCATTAACTCCAGGTCAGAAAGAAACATATCAGGCAAGTATGTCTCCAAAGACTGAATACTTAGGCATTGTCGCAGCGTTTCGAGATATTGAAAATTCAAATTGGCGACAAGTCATTGAAGTGGATAAGACCGGTTACAACACCTATCAAATTCTGTTAGAAGATCTGTCTTTGGTCGTAAAATAACGTTTAGTTGGCTAATTATAAATGACGCAATACTCCAAGACGGCTTGGTGCGAAGGGATGTTTTTACGTCCCCAGCACTTTCAACAACATGAACGCGCAACCTCTCAAGAATTCAAAGGCTTACATCAGTTTGGTGGGGCTTATAATTGGGGGGTTTGGAAATGTCGAGTAAAAGAACATGCATTAAAAGATGGTCTGATTGAATTAGATCACTTTGAGGCAGTTTTGCCAGATATGACTCTGGTTAATACCTTAACAGCCAGCGATTCGGTTGTGCCTTTATTTATTGATAAAGACGTAGAAAATACGTTAGTAAAAATCACTCTTCCCCTTTCAAATGTCAAAGGTAAAAATGTTTCTGATGTAAGTGAGGCGATCGTTTCTCGTTATGTACTTAAAGACGTTGACGTTATAGATAATCTCACTGGGCAGGATGAAGAAACGATTCAAGTCGCAGCCCTAAACCTGGAACTGAAAGCCAGCAATGACAAATTAGCGGGTTATGTTGAGTTACCGATTTTGAAAATAAAAGAGGTAACGGCAGAAGGCGAAGTAATACTAGACGATTCGTATGTTCCACCGCTTATCAATTTACTTAGCGACAAAGTTATGTCGGCTTACTTGCGTAACGTTATTGCGATGACAAAGATGCGTGCCGACGTTATTGCGCAGCGATTGATTAAGGGCAAAGCCGCCTCTGCATCTGCTGTTGATTTCATCATGCTACAAATGTTGAACAGGTATGAGGCGATGTTAAAGCATTTTAGTGACCTAGACAGGCTACATCCATTGGAATTAGCTACGACCCTGAAAGGTTATATTGGTGAATTAGCTACGTTTTCTGACAAAACCAAGAGGATGCCAAGCTTACTTACATACGATCACTTAGATGTATCAAGTGTTTATAGCGAATTGAATCAAGTTCTGAGTCAATATCTGAGCGTTGTCCTTGATCAAACAGCAAGCAAACTTCCTTTGGAGCCACGACAATATGGAATTCAAGTGACGCCACTTCCAGATAAGCGTTTACTTGAATCATGCCAGTTTGTGCTTGCGGTCAAAGCTGATACGACAACAGATGAAATCAGACGTTTAGTCCCGGCGCAGCTCAAGTTTGGACCAGCGGAGCAGATTCGTGATCTGATCAACAATCAGATTAATGGCATAAACGTAGCGCCATTGAGTGTAGTACCGAGGCAGATCCCTTACCAAACGGGTTATGTCTACTTCGAAGTAGTCAAGAAAGGCCCGTTTTGGATGAGGCTGAAAGACAGTGGTGGTATTGCGCTGCATTTATCGGGGCATTTTCCGAATGCTGACCTTGAGCTGTGGAGTATTAGTCAATAGGTGTGCTCAGTATGGAACAAACGATCGTAAAACCAACACCGGGTGGAAGAGCGCCCGCACCGAAACCACAATCAGAAAAGTCAGCAGATAATACGGTAGTTATCTCAAAAAGTCCTGAATTGGTGAATAACGATTCAGTGGTTGCTTATGGGAACAACCCTTTATTGGCAGAAGCAAATGGTCTTTTATCTATTATTGGTCAAATTCGAGCGACAGCAACTCATTCTGACCCGTTGTTTCTAAAAGAGACGTTGGCACAAAAACTTAGAGATTATGAGAACCGACTACGCCACCACGACGTTGATTTGGACACTATTGATACGGCTCGTTACTGTTTGTGTTGCTCGTTAGATGAAGCGGTGCTCAATACTAATTGGGGGGGGCATTCATTTTGGAGCCATGACTCATTGCTTAGTTCTTTCTATGCCAGCAGCCAAGGTGGGGAGGCGTTCTTTAAGTACCTTGATAAGTGCATGGCGCAACCAGATACAAATTTAGATTTGCTTGAATTGATGTACGTGTGCTTATCGCTTGGGTTTCTCGGCCAATATCGTTTGGAAAAAAACGGACTGGAGTCTCACCGAAAACTGAGAAGGCAGATTATCGCTATTCTTAAGTCTTACGGAAGAGGGATACCTCAAGAGCTAAGCAATAGTATCGAACAACACATTTTGAATGGCTCTAAGGCTTCCGACAGAGCTCCTCTCTGGGTTGTGTGCTCCGTAACGGCTGCATTATTGGTTTGTATATTTATGTATTTTAGCTATGAGCTAAACAAGGCTTCCAACCGCACCTTTTCTCAATTAGTCAATTTGGTTCAACCGCAACAGCTTAACCAAGATACAACGTCAGAATCAAAATCAGCGCCAATTGCAGAAAGGATCTCTATGTATCTGGCAACTGAGATCGGGAAGGGGCTAATCAACGTCGAGCCGTTGCAAGACAGGGTAAGAATTTCGTTAAAGTCGCAAGATCTATTTGAATCAGGTAGTGCTGATGTTGTCGCGTATATCCAACCCGTAATTTCTAAACTCGCTAGAACGTTGGAGTCTACCCAAGGCAAGATCATTGTGACAGGTCATACCGATGATAGGCCAATTTTCACGAGTAAATATCCTTCGAACTGGCATCTATCATTAGCTCGAGCTACTGCTATGTCTGAACAACTTATCTCGAATAGCGCACTAGAAGGTCGAGTCATACCAGAAGGGCTGGGTGATGCAAGACCATTGGTTGAAAACAATAGTGACGAAAACCGAGCTATTAACCGTCGAATTGAAATCGACCTCCTTGTCGCGAATTAATAACAGGTAGATAGAGATGCGTATTAAAGAAATTGGCAGAATATTTACTCAAAGGTGGTTTCTCGGTCTTATCGGTGTCGCTGCTTGTTCAATTTTTATTTGGGTTGTTGGTCCACTTATCACGATAGCGGGATATGAGCCACTAAAGAGCGACTTCCAACGACTCGTCACGATTTTGGTGCTGGTGTTTGTGTGGGCTTTATTCAACGTGACTAAGCAGCACAAGCAAAAAGTTAAAGAAGACGAAAGTATTCAAACGTTACTTGAGGTTGATAGTCAGTCAGATAAAGAAGCGGCGAGTGAAATTGACTTAATGCGCGAGCGTATTGAGCAAGCTGTCAAAGTAGTAACGAAAACACATAAAGGAAAGCGAAGCTTATATGACTTGCCTTGGTATGTGTTGATCGGCCCTCCAGGGACAGGGAAGACAACAGTGTTAAAGCAGTCAGGGCTGGAGTTTCCGTTAGCGGATAGCCTTGGTTCTGACTCTATTGCTGGTGTCGGTGGAACTCGTCATTGTGATTGGTGGTTTGCAAATAAAGCAGTTCTGATTGATACGGCCGGTCGATACACGACACAAGACAGTCAAGAAAAAGTCGACTCTAAAGCATGGCACGGCTTCTTGGGGCTGTTGAAAAAATATAGAACGCAAAGGCCAATTAATGGTGCAATTGTCACAATTAGTTTAGCCAGTGTGATGTCGCAGACAAGAACCGAGCGAAGCCTTCATGCTCGAGCTATCAAGTCGCGCCTTCAAGAACTGAAGAATCAGTTAGGGATGCAATTTCCTATTTACGTACTACTGACCAAAATGGATTTAGTTGCGGGTTTCAATGAGTTCTTCTCTGATCTAAGCAAGGAAGATCGTGAGGAATTGTTCGGTTTCATGTTTCCGCGTGAAGTGGCTGATGAAAGAGGTGTTATTTCTTTATTCAATAAAGAATTTCATGGCATGCTGGAGCGCCTTGATGCGCGAATGCTGAGAATCCTTGAAACTGAAGATGATTTAGAGAAGCGAGCACTTATTTTTGAATTTCCTAAACAGCTAAGGGTATTACAAGCTAACCTTGATGAATTTTTAGCGGAAATATTTGCACAAAATAGTTTTGAAGAGCCAGCCTTGATTCGTGGTGTGTTTATGTTGAGCTCGGTCCAAGAAGGCTTACCAGTCGATAAGTTAATGAATGAATCGACCAATGGACTTGGACTAAATCGCCTCGCTCTAGCAAAGAGCCAAACAGGGGCTCATAGTTATTTCGTGAAGAACTTGTTTGATAAGGTTATTTTCAAGGAACAACTGTTAGGAACGGTTAATCGTCACTATCAAAAGCAGTCAGGGTGGATGCGCCGAGGTGTTTACATTGGCTGTGCTTCTCTACTGCTAGGTGCGTCTGCACTTTGGCTTATGAGCTACAAGTGGAATTCTCAGTTGATTGTCGATACCAATGAGCAAGCCGGCCATATTGAAGCAATGATTGGTGCTGAGAGCCTAGATTTTGAGGCGGATATTATCTCAGCCGTAGAGACATTAAATCGATTGATGACGCTTCCTCTAGGAAAGCAAAGCAACTACGGCGATGCTGATTCCGTAAAAAGGTTTGGTCTTTATCAAGGAGATAAAGTCTCACAGGCGGCAAACAATGCATATTCTGATGCGTTGACCCAATATTACGCTCCCTTGCTTCTTGATAGCTTGGTGACGGAAATGGAAAGTAATAAACAGCATCGAGAGTATTTGTATGAAACGTTGAAAACTTATTTGATGTTATTTAATCCAGACAAATACCAACAAGATGAAGTGTTGGCTTGGTTTAACTTCTATTTTGAACGTCAATATCCGGGTGAACTAAATATAGACTTAAGAAAAGGTCTGTTACAGCACACTCAAAATTTATTAGAGAATGATGGACAAGGCTTTTCTTATAATACTGCTGCCGTGACTAATGCTCGCGAGGTTTTGACACAAATGTCTCTACCAGAACGTGCTTACCAGCGAATGAAGATACAATTTTCGAAGAGTCATGTTCCTTCATTTCGTTTGACTGATGTCTTGGGGCCTAAAGGGCTTGAGCAGTTTGAACGAGCGAGTGGAAAGCCCTTATCACAAGGCATTTCGGGCTTTTATACATACAATGGTTTTCATAGCATTTTTCAGATTCAGATTAACCGTACAGTAAAAAGTCTAATGGAAGAGAACTGGGTTTATGGTGACGATCTTAAGGCTCATGAAATTGATCAAGATAGCGCTATTCAAGGAGTCCAATCTCGATACTATCAAGATTATGTGAATGAATGGAAAACTCTGATCGAAGATATTCAACTTAAGCAGGCTCCGAGCCTAGAGCTTGCAACAGAACAAGCTAGAGTTCTATCTGGAGTTGAAAGGCCAATCGAATCGTTGTTGAGGGCAATCCAAAAAGAAGTTGGTTTGTCGAAAGTATCATTGTCAGAAAATCAGAAGGCCGCTTCTGAAGTCGCTGGTAAGGTTGCCAAAGTTAAATTTTCGAATACGGCAGATAGACTAGACATGTACTTGCCTGAAGAAAATGGTTTCAATGTTGCACTGCCAGGTAAAGAAGTCGAATCTCATTTTTCGGAGATCTTACGTCTCGGCGAACAAGACTTTGATGATATTCAACAAGCTATGGTTAACTTGCGCTCGTACTTAAGCGATTTATCAAGCTCAGGTAATAATCAGAAAATTGCTTACAAAAGTATTTTAGATGGGACCGTTACACAAGATGTGGCTGCTTCCTTTGCTCGCGCTAAAGAACTTTTGCCTAGGCCATTTAATCAATGGCTAGGTGAACTTTCTCAAGAGTCAGTTAAGTTTGCGGAGAGCGGGTCGAAAGATCATCTAAATCAGCTTTGGGTAACGCAAGTGGTGCGCCCTTATCAGCGGACGATTGCGGGTAGATACCCATTCGAGCCAAATGCGAGCAGAGAAGTAAGGCTGAAGGACTTCAAACGTTTCTTTGGTTATGGAGGTACGCTTGACTCATTCTTCCAAGAGTATCTTGAACCGTTTGTCGATACGTCGAAAAGTCGTTGGCGATTAGAAAAGGAAATTGGAGTTCGTCCAGAAACGCTGATGGTCTTTCAAAGAGCGAAGCGTATCAGGCAGTCTTTCTTTGAATCTGATAATTCATTGCGCGTAGAGTTCGGTATGAAACCAGTGTATCTGGATCAGCACATTACTCGGTTTGTTCTAGAGTTAGGTAAGCAAGATTTGGTTTATAAGCATGGACCAGCACGAGCTAAATCCTTGACCTGGCCTGCGGGTCAAGACCAGACTCGAATAGTGTTCACACCACCTGAATCTAAACGTGAGATTGCCCATACTTATGAAGGTGAGTGGGGCATATTCAAACTGCTAGATCAATCACTTAAAGCAAGACCAGAATCACGTAAAGACAACATAGTTATGATTGATTTAAAGGGAAATAAGGTGCAACTAGAGCTTATTCCGTCTAGTGCTATTAATCCGTTTTGGTCAAATGAAATGGAGAGGTTCAGATGTCCACGAACCTTGTAACATCAGCCTGGGGTTATATCGGTAAAATGCCTGCAAAAGGAGACTTTGTGAAAGATGGCTTATCACAAGATTTTTCAGAGCGCTGGCATGACTGGCAGCAGGCTGTTATTGCAGTCAGCAGAGAACAATTGGGTGAAAGTTGGAATGAGCACTTTTTAACCGCGCCTGTGTGGCACTTTGCTCTGGATGTTAGTTACTTAGAAGACTCGACATACATTGGTAGCATGATTCCTAGTGTAGATGCATGCGGTAGATACTTTTTCTTTACTATAGCTCGTGCCGTAAAAGGTGAAGCTGCGCAATATTGGGGGGACAAAGCTTGGACCGAGGACAGTGCATCTCTTGCCCTAGCAGTACTTGAGGACGACTTTGTATTTGATGTTTGGCATAAGAGCATGCAAGAAAAAAACGATTTAGTGGCGAATGTAAAAAGTGAAGTGCGGCCTCTTAAGTTTCGTTATCAAAGCCAAATATCTACGATTTTTCATGACCAAGGTGGAGTAGATCAAAGCGCACTTTTGAATTACCTCATTAAAGAAAAATTGAGTAAGCCATGCTTTTGGTGGACTGAAGGCTCGACTCTAGTTGAACCATGTATGTTTATGACCAGCGGTTTCCCTTCTATTGGTCAATTTTCTGCCATGCTTGATGGCGGTTGGAAAAAGTGGAATTGGTAGGATAGAAGAATGAATTGGAACTATTTTACCTTTGCTAAATCGCACGCAGGAAAAGTACGTCCTTATAACGAGGATGCTCTTTTAGATATGACAGAGCAGCATATTTGGGTTGTAGCCGATGGAATGGGGGGGCATAGTGCTGGCGACATAGCAAGCCAGATGCTAGTGGATAGAATCGCGCGCCATATGCAGGATGTCCCAAATACCAATATCGATGATATCCGGAGTGTGGTTCAAGCCGCGAATTTAGAAATTTATCAATACGCACAAAATCACTTAGACGGTAAAACGATGGGAACAACTCTCGTTTTGTTGTTTATCCAGGACGGGTATTACCACTGTCTTTGGGTCGGTGATAGCCGAATTTACCAGCTTAGAAATGGTCATTTTTCTCAAAAAACACGCGATCATAGTCAAGTTATGGATTTAGTCGATCAAGGGTTATTGGCATTTGAAGATGCTGAGTCACATCCTCTCGCAAATGTTATTACCAGAGCTGTTGGGGTAGATGAGAGTATCACTATTGATCAAGTTTCAGGGCAGTTGGCTGATGGAGACCAATTTCTTCTGTGTAGTGATGGGCTTTCTAAAGAATTAACGAGTGATGAAATTCACCGGACATTGTATGCGGACTCAGTAAATCAAGCAGGATTAGCACTCATGCATTCGGCGTTAGTGAGGGGTGCAAGTGATAACGTTACTTGTGCGTTAGTCAAAGTTCGCCAAGCGCAGACGGAATTTGAAGCAGTAACGAGAGAAGACGCGACGATCCCCGTTTTTCTTAGAGGGAGGTCTTATGAATAGTGAGATGTTCGATTGGTATGAACAAGCGTTGGCTCCTATATCTCAAGAGAATCCCACAGGTGTTGATCCTAGAGAAGATGTCTCGCCACAGTCCGCTTATTACCGATTAAAAGATCAGCGTATGGCTGCGCGAAATGCAGAGCGCAATGCGCTTATAGAAGAAGAAAGCATTTATACCCACAGTAACTTATGGCGTGTATTTATTGAGGAAGTACCAGAGATACTTACGAATCAGTCTAAAGATTTGGAATTTGTTGCTTGGCTTATAGAAGCCCTAACTCGATTGCATGGTTTTCGTGGTATGGGCGTTGGGTACAAACTCGCAACCGAGTTCATCGAGAAGTTTTGGGATGCTCTCTATCCAATGCCTGATGAGGATGGCATTGAAACAAGAATATCGGCGATTACTGGCCTCAATGGTATCGATAGCGAAGGAACACTTATTTTCCCTATTGCTTGTATCCCGCTTACTGACGTAGGCGTTGAGCAAGCGTATGCCTACTGGGAATATCAGCAAGCTATTGAGTTGGAGCGTTTAGATGAAGATAAGCGCCGAAATCGAGTCGATCTTGGCGCTACAGAGCTATCTGATATTACAACTACAGTTAAATCTACCTCTGATGCCTTTTATCGTGAGCTAATCGCTGATCTGGAGTTCGCTACAGAGTCATTTAATGAATTCAGTCAGCGATTAGATGAAGCGGTAGGTGATGTTACTCCTAGCTCTTATATATCAAAAAGGCTTGAATCAATACACTCGGCATTAAAGCATCTCCTTGGAGAGCGTTTTAATCAACCACAAGCTGTGTTTGAAGAACTGGAGGAGGTGGATGAATCTTCTTCTTCGGAACAACAAGTGAGTTCACAAAGTTCTGATGCACTATTAGCGACAAACATGAAATCACGAGAGCAGGCGATTAGACAATTGCAGCAAGTGGCTGATTTCTTCAGAGAGAGTGAGCCTCACTCACCAGTTTCTTACTCCATCGAACAGATCATTCGTTGGTGTGGAATGCCTCTGCCGGAGTTACTGGCGGAACTTATCTCCGACGGAGATGCAAAGAAAAGCTACTTCCGTTTGGTTGGCATAGCAGAACAAAATGAAAATTAATAAAGGGAGAATGGTATGACGAGTATCCACTCGAAACTGTCACGAGTACGGAAGCCTCGTGTCCACATTACCTATGATGTTGAAACTGAAGGTACAACTCTTAAGAAAGAGCTACCTTTTGTTGTAGGTGTAATGGGTGACTTCGCTGGTCAAAACACTGAAGCGTTGAAGCCATTGAAAGACCGCCGTTTTATTCAGATCGATCGAGACAACTTCGATGATGTGCTCAAAAAGATGAACCCATCGGTTAAGTTCAAAGTTGCGAACAAGCTTGCGAACGACGATTCACAGTTTGAGGTGGATTTGAACTTTAAATCAATGCAAGACTTTGAGCCCGCTGCGATCGTAAATCAAGTTGATCCACTGCGCCAACTGATGGAAACGCGTAATAAACTGCGTGATTTGATGACAAAAGTTGACCGTTCTGAAGAGCTTGAAAACATCTTAGAGGATGTTTTGAACAACACAGACAATCTGGCAAAACTTGCGGGCGAGTTAGATCTTGGCAAGAAAGCGAAGTCAGACAGTACTGAAGGAGCTGAATAATGACGACTGAAGCTGAAAAGCAGTTAGATCCAACTGTTAATGAACAAACAACTTCATTTTTAGATCAAGCTATTAGTGCAACTAAGCAGACAGAAGCCTCTCGTGCTGAAGAGCTAATTAAAACGCTCACTGAAGAAGCGATGAAAGGGACGGTTACTTGGAACAAAAACCTAACGGTAACTTTTCGTGAAGCGATTAATTTACTTGATAAACAGATTTCTGATCAGTTGTCTGAAGTAATGCATCATCCTGAATTACAGAAACTTGAAGGTTCTTGGCGTGGTTTAAATTATCTAGTGATGAACTCAGAGACGAGCTCTACTCTGAAAATTCGCATGATGAGTATGACTAAGAAAGAGTTACATAAAGACTTGAGTAAAGCGGTTGAATTTGACCAAAGCCAGATCTTTAAGAAAGTTTACGAATCTGAGTTTGGCAGTGCAGGTGGTGAACCTTATGGTGCATTAATTGGTGACTATGAGTTTACCAACCACCCAGAGGATATTGAGTCGCTGCGCCTAATGTCAAATGTAGCCGCTTCAGGCTTCTCCCCATTCTTGTCCGCGGCCTCACCAGCACTATTTGGCTTTGATGAGTGGACTGAACTGTCAAAACCACGCGATCTAGACAAGGTCTTTGAGTCGCTAGAATACGCTCAATGGCGTTCGTTCCGTGAGAGTGCTGATTCACGTTTTGTTAGTCTGACTATGCCGAAAGTTCTGGCTCGTTTGCCATACGGACAAGCCACTGCTCCAGTTGAGGAATTTGGATTTGAAGAGTTCGAAGTAGATGCAGTGTCAGGTATTGCTGTCAATGCTGAGCATAATGACTACTGTTGGATGAACTCTTCGTATGTTCTTGGTGTTAAGTTAACAGACGCCTTCTCAAAATATGGATTCTGTACAGCTATCCGTGGTGCAGAAGGTGGTGGTCGAGTGGATAATTTGCCAACACATTTCTTCATGAGTGATGATGGCGATCCTGATATGAAGTGTCCAACAGAGATTGGTATTACCGACCGACGTGAGGCAGAGCTGGGTAAACTTGGTTTCTTACCGCTTTGTCACTACAAAAACACCAACTATGCGGTGTTCTTTGGTGCGCAAACCTGTCAAAAACCGGCGAACCACGAATCTCCAGAAGCAACGGCTAATGCGGCGATTTCAGCACGTCTACCTTACATGATGGCGACATCTCGTTTTGCGCATTATTTGAAGGTAATGGCTCGAGATAAAATCGGTAGCTTTATGGAAGCAGAAGACGTTGAGTCTTGGTTGAACCGCTGGATTCTAGGCTATGTAAATGCTTCAGAGGGTGGTGGTCAAGAGATCCGAGCGAAATACCCTCTAGCAGATGCTCGTGTCCAGGTTAAGGAAATCCCTGGCGCACCAGGTTCTTACAATGCTGTAGCATGGCTTAAGCCTTGGCTGCAAATGGAAGAATTGACGACATCTTTGCGACTTGTTGCAAAGATCCCTCAGTCGGGTGGATAAGAAATGAATTGGCTGGTCGTAAGGCCAGCCATACCAAATCGTTATGTTCTAGATGGAAATAGCAGTGTCACTTAACTTTCGCGATCCCAGTAAGCTAAAGCATGAATTCAGCACAGGAGGCCATGCTGAGCTTGATAGCCCGTGGTTGACTCGATTCAATGAATCTTCTGATCTTGTAGAGGCAGCTCGAATTTGGCTAGAAGGTACGCGTTCAAGAGATTTGGACAGTTTTCGTCATAGTGTGATGAACACGATAAACCGAATTGATGAGCTATTAGAATCTCAATTAAACGAAATAATACATCATCCTGAGTTTCAACAACTCGAAAGAGGTTGGATCGGCGTGAGGTATTTATGCGAACAGGTCGACACTCGCTCATCAGACTCCGTCAAAGTCAAGGTGTTGGCGGCAACATGGAATGAAGTCAGTAAAGATGCACTAAAAGCCATCGAGTTTGACCAATCAGCACTATTTAAGCTGCTCTATCAAAATGAATATGGCATGGCCGGGGGAGAACCCTTTGGCGTGGTAGTTGGCGATTATCAACTTCGTTGTGATGCGAGTAAAAATTATTTTGATAGAGATCTGTCTGTGCTCAGCAAGATCTCTCAGTCTGCAGCGGCAGCATTCAGCCCGTTCATTATGTCAGCATCGCCGGAGATGTTTGGTGTTGACAGTTTTTCACAGCTTTCTGCGATAAGAGATATTGCGGCCCAATTTGAACAGGCAGATTACGCAAAATGGCGCAGTTTGAGAGACAACGATGATACCAAATTTATTGGCCTGACTGCGCCGAATGTTTTATTCCGTCAGCCATATAAAAGTGATGGTTCACGCAACGATCAGTTCGACTTTCAAGAGCATGTCTACGACTCTAATCGCGATTTGCTATGGGGGAGTAGCGCGTATTGTTTTGCGGCCGTATCAATTAGAGCGTTTCAGGAGCATGGGTGGTTTACGCACATGCGAGGCATTAAGCAAGGGGATTATAGTCAGGGTATTATCGTTGCTCCTACTAAGAACAAAATGCGTGTTAATGGCAAGAATGACCGTGAAAGATGTCCTTTAAACTTAAAGATCTCTGAGAGAAAAGAACAAGAGTTGTCTGAATGCGGTTTCATTTCTATTTCTCCTGTACCTGAAACCGATATGGTAGGGATGACCTCGAATGTATCTCTCTACAAGCCTAAGCAATATGCAGAAAAACACATTTCAACGAATGCAAAGCTCACGTCGATGTTGCAATACACGTTGTGTGTGTCGCGAGTCGCACATTATCTCAAGGTTATGGGGCGTGACAAGATTGGTGGGTATCAAGATGCAGAAAGCCTAGAGCGGGACTTTCAACGATGGTTGCATCAGTACACTACCGCGTCGGATGAAGCATCTGATGAACTTAGGGCGAAGTACCCCTTAAATGAAGCGAAAATTACGGTTCGAGAGAAAAGAGAAACTCCAGGACACTATTACTCTGTCATCCATTTGCGACCGCACTTCCAGCTCGATCAAATGGTATCTAGCATTAAATTAATTACTGAATTATCACCAGAGCACTTGGTGTAAGGAAATAACAATGACCCAATGGAAAAATGCTTTGTCCCAAGGCCAATTGCAACAAGCTCTAGAGCTATTAATTGATGAAATTAAAGCGGCGCCTAAAGATGCAAGCTTGAGAAGCTCGTTCATTGAGCTGCTTTGCATTGATGGAGACTTCGAGCGTGCGGATGAGCAACTTATGCAATCGATCAAATTGTTTCCTGAGTATCTACCTGGTGCAAGTCAGTTGCGACATTTAGTGAAAGCGGCCCAGGCTAGAAAAGATTTTATCGACGGTGCGGCTAGTGCCAAGGTATTAGGTGACGAGGAATTCACTAAAGAGCTTGTTCGCTTTAACCTCGCTCTCAAAAATCAAGACTATGCAGAAGCGTCACACCTAGCGCATAGCATTGAAGAGCATCGTACTATTAAAGGCTTTAACATAAACGGTACAAACTATGAAGATGCTAGGGATATTGATGATCGTTTAGGTGGTTACATTGAACTGTTTTCCACCGCGGGTAACTATTTTCTTGTTCCAATTTCTAGCATTCAAGCGCTAGAAATAAAAGCACCTACCTCTTTATTAGAAAGTATTTGGCGACCTGTAGAGTTTGATATTGACGGACTTGGCGAAGGAGAAGGCCATATGCCATTGACCTATGTTGACTCAGAAACTGACGCACAAAAGCTAGGTCGAGAAACAGATTGGAAACAGCTTGGTGAGCAAGAATCCTTCGTGGGTTTAGGCCAAAAATGTTGGCTAGTTGGTGATTCAGCCCTCCCAATCTGTGACTTGATTACATTGTTAGAGTCGAAACAAATAGCGTAACAATAACATGTCTTTAACCATTTCTCTGCTCGACAAATTGATGGATAGTGATCCTTCAACTAGAGATGAAAAAGACTTCCCTACGAGCCAACAACAGATGTTGAACAGCTTGCTTAGAGATCTGGAGTCTATGTTAAATAGTCGTATCGGATGGAAAAACATTCCTGATGACCTTTTAGAGGTTCGCTATTCAATATTGAATTATGGTCTGCCAGATTTTTCCTCGATGCCTTATAGCAGCCAAGAGGGGCAGAATCAGCTTTGTGACATTGTTCATGATGCAATTAAAGAGTTCGAGCCTAGGTTAAGGAATCCTTATGTTCAGATTTCGGACGAGAAAAACGCTATTGATAGGGTGTTGAGGTTACAAATTAGCGCCACTTGCTTAATCGATAACAGCATTCATGAAGTGCGATTCAATTCTGAAGTAGAGCCGGTAAATTTAGGTATGAAACTGAGTAGAGCGAAATGAGTGAAGAGTTTCTCAAATACTATAATCGCGAGTTAGCTTATTTACGTCACAAAGGACAAGAGTTTGGGGAGCAGTATCCTAAGATCGCTGCGAGACTCCGTATCAGTGAGGAGCAGGTTGACGATCCACATGTAGAAAGATTGCTAGAAGGCTGTGCATTTCTAACGGCAAGGATTAGACAAAGTTTAGACAATAGTTATCCTCAGTTCACTGAATCTTTGATGGGGCAGTTATATCCGGATTTTCACGCACCAATTCCATCAATGTCCGTCATTAAGATGAACTGCTCTAGCTCCACTTCCTCTTTTTTTGACGTAGAAGAAGGTGAGCGAGTCGTTATCGGTGCTCCTGGATACCACGAATGCGAGTTTAGAACCTGTTATCCGGTCAGAATGTACCCTGTTGATGTGACCTCTGGCGCTTTCAAAAACGCACCGCTTAAATCGGTGGGCTCCCAATGGGAAAGCCATGCTCATTCAGTTTTGAAAATCCAGCTCACCGCCCAAGATGAAGAGACATCTCTGAGTGACATGGGATTAGAACGGTTGCGCTTTTATTTAAACGGGCAATCTCAGTTGACGTTTAAACTTTACCAAATGCTATTTCAAAATCTAATTGGTTTATCTGTCGTTGCGGGTGGCAAAGAAGTTCGTTCTTTAACGAAAAGGCATCTTATTGAAGTGGGGTTTTCAGAAGATGAGAAGGTTGTTCCATACAGTAAGAGAAGCTTTTCGGGAGCAAGATTACTTGTTGAGTATCTGCACTTTCCTGAGAAGTTCATGTTCTTTGATATCACTGAACTTGGATTATCAGAGCTAGCTCTTGGAGAGCAAGCTGAACTGTATTTTTACTTTGATACCAATGATGATTGGCTTCCTAAGCAAGTGGATGAAGAGAGCTTGATGGTTGGTTGTGTGCCAGTCGTCAACTTATTTAAAAGTGTTATGGAGCCCAAGCGTATTCTACCAACCGAGTACGATTACCACTTATCACCGCAATACCAGGAAGCCGAGAGTAACGAGGTTGTCTCTATTTCTGACGTAACATTGAGAAACTGGAACAAAACGTATCACAACCTGCCATGTTATCACGCTGGTGAGCACACGCATTATATGAACGCCAGTGAAATTTATTGGTTGATGAGACGTGAGGATAAAAATTGGGCTGGTGGATACGATGAACCGGGCAGGGAAACTTACATTTCTTTTGTTGATAAAAGGCATCAATTGTTCAGTCCAGAGAGCCGAGAAAACTGGCTAATGTACGTTGAAGCGGAGTGCTGCAATCGTAATTTAGCGCAGAAGCTTCCATTTGGAGGCGGTCTTCCAAAAGTCTCTTTGCCGGAAGTAAATGACAACTTCGAGTCAGTTCGTTGTTTAGTTTCTATATCAGAAACCCTCCGGCCAGAAATGGATGAAAGTACACGATGGCAGTTAACTAAGCTTCTAACTTTAAACCACTTTACCGAAGAAGATGGATTAACAACTTTGAAGCAAACTCTGAATCTCTATGCATTTTCTGGGACCGCAGAAACGAAAGCGGTAATTGATGCTTTAGCGAAGTTAGAGTTCGAGCCGACTACAGGCAGAGTAAGTCAGAAAGGTAAAGTTGGTTTTGCGCACGGTATAAAAATCATTTTGACGGTTTCTGATCAAATTTTACCTAAAGAGCAAATCTTCCTCCTAGGTAGTGTTTTATCCGTTTACTTTGCACAATATGCTGAAATTAACATTTTTACGCAGCTAGAAATAAGACTTAAGTCAACGGGAAAACCCTTCCACTTATGGCCTGCATTAACTGGCGATAAGGTGTTGCTATGATCGCGGAGCAATTTTATCGAGATCTAAAGCAACATCCGTTGTTTGAAGCAATTCACCTTATCGAACACGAGATCTTGCAAGCCGAGGCACAAATAGGGACAGATGCTCTACCTAAGCATGAAAAACTAAACCTAAAGGTCAACCCATCGTTAGGTTTTGAAAATGCGCAGCTTTGCGATCTGAAACATATTGATAGCCACAAGCTAGCACTAGAAACTAATCTGATAGGCCTAACGGGTGAGCAGGGGGTGCTTCCTCAGCACTACAGCGAGTTAGCTTTGCATCGTCAAAAAGAAGGCGATACAGCAATGGTGGATTTCTACGATATTTTTAACCATCGTTTACTGTCTCTTTACTATCGATGCTGGCAACTAAGTCAATTGACCGTTCAGTCTCGTGCTCATGCACAGGGATTACGTTCACCTTTAGAAGATTGTAAATCGGCATTAACTGGGCAGGGTAGTTCTTTGTCCCTGCACTATGGTGGTGTTTTTGCTTCACCGACGAGAAGTAAAGCTGGACTAAAAAGTGTTCTTGAATGTTTATCTGGATGCCAAGTAAAGATTCATGAGTTTCAAGGGCAGTGGCTACATCTTGCAAAAGAAGAGCAAACACGTCTTTCATCTCGAACTATGCCAGAAGGGCAGTTTGCTCAACTTGGTTCCGGAGCATCCTTAGGCTCGAAAGCTTGGAATATAAACGCAGGAACAACGATCGAGTTTCTGCCAAAGCACAAAGATCTGGTTAGTAAATTACTGCCTAACCATCCAAATGTAGAAATTATTAAACGTGCGGCTTATGAATTTATTGGTAAGCATAAGCAAGTGAAATGGCAGCTCACCACCAAACATAGTTTATTACCTCAAGTTTGTTTATCAAAAAAACATGGTCAGTTAGGTGTTGGTTCTGTACTTAAAAAACATAAACGCACAAAAGATCGAACCATAACAATTACTATTTAAAGGAAACATAATGGCTTCACTCTCACTTTCAGCGTTGGTCGAAAGATTGTCTCCTCAGGCTAAGGAAACACTTGAACAAGCAGCTGCGATGGCAAGCTCTCGAACCCATCACAGTATTGAAATGTCTCACTGGTTAATGACGATTATTCAACACCCTGCCGATATTTACTCGGAAGTTTTCGACGAATTTGATGTCGATAAAATCAAGGTTGAAACTGATCTTCAAAAGACACTTGAAAAATACAAAACGGGATGTCAATCGGTCCCAGGTCTTTCAGCTCACACAGTGACTGTGATGCAAAATGCTTTGCTATCGGCAACGATTGAATTCAATCAGGAGCAGTTGGATTGCATTCATCTTTTATTTGCCTACTTGTCCGATAATACGTTAGTCAACATGGCTGGTTCGATTAGCCCTGAGCTAAACAAGATAGAACCATCTCGGTTATTGAACTTTAAAGAAAGTAATACGCGTCAATCAGGATCGAATGACCTAGGGAAATCAAACGCGAATTCTGCGCTGAATCAATTTACAACAGATCTTACTGAGCAGGCTAGGGAAGGTAAGATAGATCCGGTTATTGGTAGAGACAATGAAATCCGTTTAATGATCGACATCTTATTAAGACGTCGACAAAACAACCCGATTCTAACTGGTGAAGCTGGCGTTGGAAAAACAGCCGTTGTTGAAGGCTTGGCGCAAAAGATTATCGATGGCGATGTACCTCCTGCTCTACAAAATGTAGCGATTAAGTCTTTGGATCTGGCGTTATTGCAAGCTGGTGCTGGCATGAAAGGTGAGTTTGAAAACAGACTTAAAAACCTTGTGAAAGAAGTTAACGACGCACCACAACCCATTATTTTGTTTATCGATGAAGCACATGGTCTGATTGGTGGTGGGGGACAAGCAGGACAAGGTGATGCAGCGAATATTCTAAAGCCAGCGTTAGCGAGAGGTGAACTCAGGACGATCGCAGCAACAACTTGGGCAGAATATAAAAAGTATTTTGAAAAAGACGCGGCTCTTACCAGACGCTTTCAAGTAGTGAAGGTCGACGAGCCAGCGCCGGAGCTAGCGATCGAGATGTTACGTGGTTTACTTGACGTAATGGCACAACACCATGACGTCCACATCACTAGCCAGGCTCTCAATGCTGCCGTTCAACTCTCAGCTCGATACATTAATGGCCGACAACTGCCAGATAAGGCTGTGTCTGTTTTAGACACAGCCTGCTCGCGAGTTGCGTTAAGTCAATCGTCTACACCGGGAGGTCTAGATGCGAAAAGGAATAAACTAAAAGCCAAGCAAGCTGAGTATGAGCACCTAAGCCAAGAAAGTCAGCTAGGTACACCTCTTGATATGCAGTTGCAAGATGTCAGAAAAGAGATTGATGTTCTATCTAGTGAAATAGTTGAACTAGAGACGCTGTGGGAGAAAGAAAAAGAGTGGGTAAGTGAAGCTAAGTCACTTAGAGCTCAAATAATCAAGGAGGGTTCTGAGACTGCTAGGGACAAGTTACAGGAGCTCGAAAGTAGCCTCTCCGCTAACTCGCAGCCATTAGTATTTTCGCATGTCAATGAAGCGCTTATTGCAGAAGTAATTTCAGATTGGACCGGGATACCACTGGGCAAACTCCAGGATGATGAAATCCAAGCAGTACTGAGTTTGAAAGAGAGTTTGTGTAAACGAGTTGTCGGACAGGAGCACGCTTTGGAAGTCATGTCTGAAGTGATAAAAACTGCCAGTGCACAGCTCACGGATGAGACACGACCAAATGGTGTATTTCTTCTCACGGGACCAAGTGGAGTGGGTAAAACTGAATCTGCTTTAGCTATTGCAGAGAAAGTGTACGGCAGTGAAGAGAATGTCACAACTATCAATATGTCCGAGTTTAAAGAAGAGCACAAAGTTTCCTTATTATTAGGCTCGCCTCCAGGTTATGTTGGGTATGGCGAAGGTGGTGTACTTACTGAAGCCGTCAGACGCAAACCTTATAGTGTGATTCTCTTGGATGAAATGGAAAAAGCACACCCTGGAGTTCAAGATATTTTTTATCAGGTATTCGATAAAGGCTCAATTAAAGATGGTGAAGGTCGCGATATAGATTTTAAAAACACTATTATTATTATGACCGCGAATACAGGGACCGAAACGACGATGTCGTTGTATTCTGATCCTGATTTATCTCCAGAACCTTCAGCACTAAAAGATGCTTTGCGTGACGATTTGTTGGTTGACTTTAAACCTGCATTTTTAGGACGTGTTAATGTATTACCTTATTTGCCTCTATCAAGAGAAGTATTGATAGAAATAACAAAATTAAAATTAGCCAAAGTTACGAATCGCATTCGTAAAAATTACGGCGCTGACCTATTTTTTGATGAAGAACTAATTAATGATATTGTAGACAATAGTAATGAGTCGGGGAGCGGTGCACGTGTGGTACAGACAACCATAGAAAACACATTACTTCCTAAGATTTCTCATGAAATATTGCATGCAATTCTTAATGATAAGACGTTTGATGAAATTATTGTTAAAGGTACAACTAGTGGACTTGATGTCTCAATAGTTTAACATCCTTTACACTCTCAATAATAATTGGGAGTTGGTTCATATTAACTATTATTTTTTATAAAAAACGCTTAAATTAAGTCTTATTTAAAGATATAACAGGGCGTATTTAAAATGAAGTTTTTGATACATTAATCACTAATTATCATCAAACGTCAGATAATTAAATTACTACGATATATGTCAATTAATAATGCTATAGGAGATTAGCATGCAGTCTAATACGTATCTTAAATACGCAGATATTAAGGGTGAGGCAACTGCCGAGCAATATAAAGATTTGATTACACTACTATCTGTAGATTGGAGTGTAGGTCGTGAGATCTCATCATACACTGGTACAGCGATGGACCGTGAAGCGAGCGCTACTCGTCTATATGATTTGACTATCACTAAACTTCAAGACCGTTCTTCTCCTGACTTATTTAAAGAAGCGACAATTGGTAAAGGTAAACCTGCGGTTTTCCATATTACTAAGCAGGGTGAGAAAGTTGAAGAAATCATGAAGATCGAACTGACTGATGCGATGATTTCTAACTACTCAGTTTCTATCCAGGATGATCGTCCAGTTGAAACCATCACTATTTCTTACACTGAAATGATGATGACAGTGACTCCTACTGACGATAAAAACAACACTTCTGCGCCATTGGTATACGGCTACAGCGGTGTTAAAGGTCAACAAATGTAATTTTTATGCGGGGGAATATTCCCCCGCATTTTTTGAAAGAAGTATTTAATGAAAAGAGCAACTCAAGATAACAATTTCATCCGAATTTCCTCTCCATTCGGAAAAGATGCCATCATACTAAACTCATTTGAGTATAGAGAAGAGATCTCAGAACTTTTTTCATTGCGTGCTAAAGCTTACTTTAATGATCAACGAAGTGAGTTAAACGAAATAATTGGTAAAGAAGTAACAATTACCCTTGAAAATAGTGAGGATGTTTCTTCAAAACCTCGTTATATACATGGTTATGTGTCTGCTGCAAGATTAGAAGGGCAACGAGTTTCTAATACTCATAATGGTGAGAATTATAAAAATATAGAGTTATTAATAGAGCCTAAATTACGTTTCGCCGATTACAGAAAAAATTGCAGAATATTTCAGCATAAAGATATAAAAGAAATTATCTCCGAAGTACTCTCGGAGCATAGTGTCGCCTTTAGTTTTGAGTTAACTAAGTCGTACCCTAAATACACATACAAAGTGCAATATGAAGAGTCAGACCTTGAATTTGTCCGACGCTTATTGTCAGAAGAAGGGCTATCGTTCTGTTTCACACACACTAAGTCTGTCCACACGCTTAAGATTTTTGACGACATCAGTTTCTATAAGCCGGGTACAGAGTTTTTAGTCGATTTTGATACAGGTACAGCTAAGTCTAGCCATATTTCTTCTTGGCATGAAACCCAAGTTTTGACGACTAAAGCAAGCCAAAAGTCTGGCTATAACATGCTTAAGCCTTCGTCTAATCCTAAAAATACTGCCAAGGGTGAAAGTGATTTTTTTACCGTGCCTGAAAGCGAGTATTTTGAATACATGGGTGAAACGGAAAGTGATGACCAATACGCACTTAGAAACACGCACGCTATAGAAGCACTACAGCAAAACGCATATCTGTGCCGTGGCGAGGCAACGTGTCGAACGTTCAGTGTGGGAAAGTGCTTTAAGTTTAAAAAGCATGAAGATAAGTCTCGAGTCGGCAAAGAATACGTACTGTCCTCCGTTTTTTTATCTGCGGCTGTTTATAATCAGACTGGTCAAGGTGGCACTGCTGCGCAAGGTGTTAAAGTATCATTTAGTTGTGTTGACTCAAAAACAATCCTTCGCCCTTCAGTGAACTATCCGAAACCTCAGATGAAAGGTTTGCAAACCGCAGTAGTAACGGGAAACAAAGATGGCGAAATTTACATAGACAAACACGGTCGTATTAAAGTTCAGTTTCACTGGGATCGTGTTGGTAAATACGATGTAAACAGCTCATGTTGGATTCGTGTTGCGCAAAATATCGCGGGTAACGGATGGGGCTCGGTGTTTCATCCTAGAGTAGGACAAGAGGTCATCGTCGAGTTTGTCAATGGCGATCCTGACCAGCCAATTGTTACGGGGTCACTGTACAATGGTAGTCAACTCCCTCCCTACACGTTACCAGAGCAAAGCTCTCAAAGTGGTTATAAATCGCGTTCTGTACAAAAAGGCACATCTAATTTTAATGAGTTGCGCTTTGATGACAAACCCGGTGAAGAACACATCTATCTTCATGCCGAAAAACTTTTCCAAATGCTAGTTGAAGACTGTGTTGATATTGCCGTTGAAAACAGTAAAACCGAAAAAGTGACGAATGATGTCAATCAAGAGATTGGCAAGAATGCGACCTTGAAAGTAGGTAAAAACTTTTCTAATGAAACGGGTGAAGTGTTGTCTTTTAATGCAGGAAAGAGTATCGAGATCAAAGTCGGTGGCGCTTCGATTCAGATGTCTAGTTCCGGAGAAATCAACATCAAAGGCAATAAAATATCTATTAACGGCTCTGCTATCGCTCTTAAAGCTGGGCAAATTTCATTGAACTAAGGTGATTTAAAGTGGGTAAACCAGCCGCGATATTGGGCAGCTTTCATCTTTGTCCTAAAAAAACAGGAAAAATTCCTCATGTAGGTGGCCCAGTCGTAGTTGGCTCGCCAAACGTGACAATTGGCGGCATTCCAGCGGCTAGGCAGGGAGATAAGCTTATATGTATAGGTCCTCCGGATAGCATCTCAGCAGGCTCTTCTAGCGTTACAATCAACGGTAAGCCAGCGGCAAGGGTCGGGGATTCAACGTCTCATGGTGGTAAAATTCTGTCTGGCATGCCTACGGTTTTAATCGGAGGCTAGATGCCACTCGCATTTCAAACTCATCTTCTTGCTATTAATGGCAGGCCATACACTGTTCGTGAGATAGCTAACGAATGTTTTAGATTGCCCGCAGAAACACCAAGATCCTATCCTGATCAATCACTGTATGAGCAGATATTAAATCTTGTGCGCTCTAAGCGCGAGATACTGGAGCAAAGTGATATCAAAGGGAATATCTGCGTTCTTTTACCGTCTTCGGTAGATAAAAGCTTGCTTAAGGCATTGATAAACGAGTTTTCTCTTATCCTTGGTAACTCTGCCAATAGAGAAATTTATTTTTATCCTTATGGTCAAGCGGCGTTCTTGATGGCGCTAAATCGGATAAACCGTGAAGTTAACGAAACACAAGCAACTTGGATACTGGCTATAGAAATTGCTCGCGATGCAGAAGAGCATGCCAAATCTCAAAACTCGATCATTTTGACGAAGTGCTTTTTTCAACAGTCCGGCCTTGTTACTGATGATGTTAGAATTGATTTAGATACCAAACAACAAAGCATTGCTGTCGATAAAGTGTTTAAACAACTTGGAGTAGGGTGTGATCACTCACTTAGTGAGTTGCATTTATCCGTTGATGGAGATGAGCCTCGATGGTTAAATGCTATGCAATTCTTGTCTCCCTGGGTGACTGATCAAACTCAGTATCAATTTATTGATGTTAAACTAGGAGGGCTGGGCGCATGCGGAGGTGTTCTAAAAGTGTTAATGATTGAGGAGCATCAAAGAAGCAGTCTCAACTCAGACTTCCACGTTTTGCAAGCTGATATCGAGCCAGATGGTTATACGGTGGGAGTTCTATACAATTGGCATAACGAGTAGTTCTTGAGCTAGTTTGTCCCTTCTAAACGTTGGTTTTTAATGGTTTAAATGTGACGGTTATGTTTACTCGAGACCATCACTTAATGTTGCTTAAAAGGTGTTTATACAACGTTCTTCTCGCTTTCCGGTGAAATAGTGAACCATAGAACATAAACTACATGAAAAGCTGTTCGACTCAAGATATCCTAACCCAAATTAAATAAATTGAGCTTTGGTTTGTGCCAGATTCAGCCAGTCACGTAATACTCTGATGTTTACACGGCTGAAATTCGGATTCTTGCAGGAGCAAACCTTGCTTAAAGATTTGGCGGAAAGTGAATTCGAATGAAGTTTATCCACACCTCAGATTGGCATCTTGGTCGACAATTCCACAATGTATCACTACTCGAAGATCAACAAGCAGTACTCGAACAACTGATTAACTATATTGAACACAACCCCGTCGATGCCGTTGTAGTGGCGGGAGATATTTATGACCGTTCGGTGCCACCAACGGTTGCAATAGAACTGCTAAATCGAGTCGTGAAGCGTATTTGTACTGAACTGAAAACACCGATGATATTGATATCTGGCAACCATGATGGTGCAGAACGATTAGGTTTTGGCTCAGAGCAAATGAAAAATGCAGGCCTTCATATTGTTAGTAACTTTGAAGATATGCTAACTCCCATCATCATAAAAACGGACTCTGCGGGTGAGGTAGCGTTTTATGGCATGCCTTATAACGACCCTGAACAGGTCAGATTTGCCTACAAAACCTCGGTATCAACTCATGATGAGGCACATCAACTGCTTGTAGAGCAAATAAGAGAGCATTTCATTTCAGAGCAAAGGCGTGTTCTCGTTAGCCACTGTTTTGTTGATGGTGCTATTGAGTCTGACTCTGAACGACCACTATCTATTGGTGGCTCTGATCGCGTAAGTCATGAGCATTTCTTAGATTTCGACTACGTCGCACTTGGTCATTTACATCAGCCTCAGAAGAAAGGCGCAGAGCATATCCGTTATTCTGGTTCACTTATGAAGTATAGTTTTGGTGAACAGAACCAGAAGAAAGGCTTCACGTTAGTCGAACTAGACAAGAAAGGATTTGTCTCTGCTAAACATATTGAGCTAATTGCCCCTCATGAAATGCGCATTGTTGAGGGAGAGCTAGATAAAGTCATAGAGCAGGGCAAGACTGACCCTAAAAATGAAGATTATTTGTTAGTTCGTTTGATGGATAAACATGCGATTTTAAATCCAATGGAAAAGCTTCGTTCGGTGTATCCAAACGTTTTACATCTTGAGAAACCGGGTATGTTAATTGGGGTAGAGCAGGAAATGGCGCAAGCAAAGTTGGCCCGAAGCGAAATTGATATGTTCCGAGACTTTTTTATTGAGGCACAAGATAGTCAATTATCCCAAGAGCAAGAACAAGCCGTTACTGACATTATTAAGCAATTATCACAGCAATAGGGACCAAAGATGAAACCAATTAAACTTACCATGCAAGCCTTTGGTCCGTTTGCAAAAACCGAAGTCATTGACTTTGAAAAGCTTGGCCGTAACCCTCTGTTTTTGATTAATGGTCCTACAGGCTCAGGTAAAACGTCGATCTTAGATGCCATTTGCTTTGCCCTTTACGGTGAAACTACCGGTAATGAGCGGCAAGGCATCCAGATGCGATGTGACTTATCGGCGCAAGACTTACCAACCAAAGTCGTTCTAGAATTTTCGTTACATGGCAAACAATATCGAGTTGTGCGATCTCCAGAGCAGGAAGCGCCCAAAGCGCGTGGTGAAGGGATGACGGTAAAAAAGCACACTGCGGCTCTTTATGAACTCGGCGAGACCGAAAAGCTCATCACTAGCAAGACGACTCAAGTTAAAACAGAAGTGAGCAATATTATTGGTTTGAATGAAACGCAATTTCGCCAAGTAATGGTATTGCCTCAAGGAAAATTCCGGGAGCTGTTGCTTGCTAGTTCTAAAGAGCGCGAAGAAATTTTTGGTCAGCTCTTTCAAACGGACATATATAAAAAAATTGAGTACGCGCTCAAGGATAAAGCGAGCGCAATCAGTAAAGCGAAAGATGAATTTGATAATCAAATTCGAGGCGCTTTACAAGTTGCAGGAGTGAGTTCAGAGCAGGAATTATTACACCAGCTTGAACAAGCAGCTGAGCAGCTAGAAGTCGATAGAAAGAATGAACAAGCTTCTTTAGATAAGCTAAATATTGCTAAATCTGAATTACAAAAAGCGGAAACTATTAATGGAGAGTTTTCGAAACGAGAGCAAGCAGAAAACGCACTCAAGCTGCATCTAGAACACTCAGACTCGATAAAAGTTCGTCAACAGCAATTAGAAAACGCTAAAAATGCCAATAAGATAGAATTACCCTACGTTTCATTACAAAATGCAAAAGCTCAAACTCAAGAGCTCAGACAAAAAATAGTTGCTTTGAAAGAGAGCCTTGATAAAGCCAATGCTGTTACGAAAGAAAAAGAAAACTTGCAGCAAAGTGCAAAAGAAGCCGCGGCAAAAGTCCCACAGTTAACGCAGCTGCAGTATCAACTTGAAAGCATGAAAGACAAGTTGCTTGAAAAAGCCAACTTGGAAAGCAAAATAACGGCAGGTCATCAACAAAAACAACAATTTGAAGCAACGTTAAAACAGTACATAGAGCTGAAAGACAAGTTAGCGTTTCAGGCGCAACAGGGCCAGAAAGATCTAGAGCAAGCCCGAGTAGATGTTGCGCTTGTTGGCAGCATCGATGCGGAAATAAAACAAAAACAACGACTCCTACAGGATCTACAAAAGCTGCATGGTCTTACTTTGGAGCTCTCTAAACTCACGGCGTTAACCGTAAGCAAGCAGCAGTCATTACAGGAAGCCAGTCAGCGCTATATGCAGTGTCAGCAAGCCGCTGATACGATAGAGCTTAAGTGGCACAACGCTCAAGCGGCAGTATTAGCGCAGCGACTAAAGTCAGGGGAAGCATGTCCGGTATGTGGCAGCCAAGTGCATCCTAACCCTGCAACGTTTGTTGAAGAAATCGTTACAAAAGAGCAAGTTCAGGCGGCTAGAGCGAAAGAAAGAGAAGCTCAAGCATCATTGAACCAGCTAAGTAATCAGCTAGAGCAACATAACGTTGTCATTAGTCAGTATCAGAATCAATGTAACCAGTTGAAAGAAGAGCTTGGTGAGCATGCAGCATCTGAGATCTCGACGGTTCAAACTGAGTTACAGGCGCTTAATGATCAACTTCTACGTCTACAGTCTATTGATATTGAAAAGCTAGAAAAGAACGTTGAGCAGCTTAATCAACGCTGCTTAGTGGGTGAAAACAAAATTCATGAGCTGCAGAATAAAATGGCGGCAAATGAATCAACTGTTCAAGCAAACCAAGAACAATTGACTCAGTTACAAGCTTTTATCGATCCAAAATACAGTTCCGTTGATGCGCTTGATCTCGAAATTACGCTGACAAAAGAGCAAATTCTGACCTTGAATACAGGTTTAGAAAAGGCGCAAAACGCTTTGCAGCAAGCGGTATTAGCGCAATCGAATGCTGAAAGTCAGTTAGTGACGAACAAGCAGTGGCTATCTGAGTCAGAACAAAAGCTTAGCCAAGCAGAATTAGCGTGGAATGAGGCATTACAGGCGAGTAAATTTGAGGATGAAAGCAGTTATCTAAATAGCAGAGTGACAGATGATGAGCTTCAAGCGTGGCAGAAAGAAATAGACAACTTCAAACAGACACAAACCAAGCTTGAACAAACACTACATGATTTAAACCATGCATTGAAAGCGCTTGAAAGACCGGACTTGGATTCGCTTAACGACAGCTTAACCACTCTGCAGGCGCAGTATATTGAAGTAAGGAATCAGCTCGATACCACGCGCTCAACCTTTGAGCGAATTGAAAAAGTTCGTAAAGATATTGCTACGCTGCATGAGAAAAATAGCAAGTTAGAAGAAGAGTACAAAGTGTTTGGTACGTTATACGACGTTGCCAGCGGTAAAACAGGCAGCAGGGTTAGCCTGCATCGCTTTGTTCTTGGTGTACTGTTGGATGATGTTTTAATTCAGGCCTCTCAACGTTTAAGCCTCATGAGTAAAGGGCGCTATATTCTTGCTCGAAAAACAGAGGGCTTCAAAGGCGCTGCGGGTCGCGGCTTAGATTTAATGGTTGAAGATGGTTACACAGGAAAAACACGTGATGTTGCGACACTTTCCGGTGGTGAATCGTTTATGGCAGCGCTTGCATTGGCGCTTGGCTTGTCGGATGTTGTGCAATCCTATAGTGGTGGTGTCCGTTTAGACACTTTATTCATTGATGAGGGGTTCGGTAGTTTAGACCCAGAATCTTTGGATCTCGCGATTCAAACGCTAGTGGATTTACAACAGACTGGACGCATGATCGGTGTTATTTCTCACGTTTCTGAGTTAAAAGAACAAATGGCGCAGAGGATTGATGTTGAACCATCAAGAGTCGGTTCGACAGTATCGGTCAAATCTCAATGTAGCTTCGCTGTCTAATTCAGTTGCTATCACAAAACCCAAAGCCCCTAGATAGGGGCTTTCTTACTTAATCGCTACTGTTCGCAAAAGTGGCCTTCTTTTGGCGATTGGGTAATCGCATACTCACCATCTAGGTTGCGATAAACAACTGTATTCCAAATAGAGCCATCATCCAATTCAAACTCAATGGCATAGTTGACGCCGCTAACGATTTGCGCGTGAACGTTCAGTATTTGTTTGAACGACGCTATTGTGTCCATTCTTTTCAAAACAAAAGCCATTGCCTTTTGTGCATCAGGGGTAGCATTAAACTCATTCCACCCACCTGGCATGTTTCCTTGTGTATTACATACATCTGCCGAGGTTGTTAATTGTGTCGCTTGGCTTGGGTTTTCCTGCTGGCAACCCGCAAGCAATACCAAAAGTGCACAAACTGACACTGTTTTTAATTTCATAACAATAACCTCTGTCTATATCGCGACGTATTATAGGAGGGTGATATGACAGCGTATGTCTATATTGTGCAAAGTTTCTATATGCATACGGTTAAATGCTGACAAAATATACAAGTATGACCAACTTGTAAGTAAAACATAGAACAATATTGTTAGGGAATTGCTGACATAACGAGGTTTTGGTGTTCAGCATGCTATTGATAATGAAGAACTGTGATGTGTAGCTACGTACCTTTGGGACAGTGGTGCGACTTAGTGATCGATTTGCTACCTTCTACAGTAAAATCAATCACTAAATCAAATTTAGGTGTTGTATGAAATCGCTAAAAACATTATTACTTTTATCACTTGTTACTTTATTTGGCTGTACCTCTAAACCTGATGGGGTGGAGCCAGTTAACAATTTTGATTTAGAGCCTTATCTAGGCAAGTGGTACGAAATCGCACGGCTCGATCATTCGTTTGAAAGTGGTCTATCCAACGTTACGGCCGAGTATCGGCTTCGCGAGGATGGCGGGGTTAAGGTGACAAACCGCGGATATTCAGAAGAAGATCAACAGTGGTCCGAAGCTGAAGGTAAAGCTTATTTTGTTGAAGACGAAACGGTTGGGCACTTAAAAGTCTCCTTTTTTGGGCCAATCTATTCTTCTTACATTGTGTTTGAGCTAGGTGAAAACTATGACTATGCGTTTGTCTCCGGTTACAACCACGACTACTTGTGGCTATTGTCTAGAACACCCAACGTTGATGAGAAAATCCTGGAGCGTTTTAAGCAGGTTGCTAAAGAGAAAGGTTTCGCGTTAGATGAGCTAATTCTCGTTGATCAAGAGAGTGGACGACAGTTTTAAGTTCATCAATGCGACTTCTAAAATCAACAGAAGCGAAGTTTATGTCTCGCGGTTTTGAGTTTTGCTTGGAATATTTTTGTTACCTTGTAACCTCATGCAGTCAAAAATATAGCCCCATCATTTGTGATTACTCGTGATGGGGCTTATATAACTTTGAGTGAGCGTCGAAAGGTAGATCTATCGACAAACAGTTATGGTTTACTTAATCAAACGAACGATCAGAGAGCCAGGCGCCCGAATAGATTCCACATTGTGACTGAGCACTGTACCACTTGTTGGGGCGGTGTAGCGCTCAACTTCAGTGCCAAAGCTGTCGTATTGAATCGCAACCAGTTGGCCTTGCTCGACAAAATCCATCAAACCGACATGAGGTAGTACAAAGCCGCCATGTGTCGCTTTCACACTGACGATCTCGTTTCCTTCCAAGCATGAAGTGATAGGCTCTATCTCACCTTCTACGACGTTATGCTGCTTCAACACATTTAAAATGCCTGATACGGTTCGACTAATGAGTTTTTGCTCTGTGTAGCGCCCCATACCCACTTCAACCGTAATGCTTGGGACACCATGGTTATTCCAAACGGTTTCAAGGACGCCAGCATCTCCGGGATCATTTAAAATCGCATCAGGATTAATGAGACGAGCCATTTCTAATGATTGCTCAATTCGGAAGTCTGCAAACACGTATAGTGGGTAGGCCGCACCACTGGTTTGAGTGTGAAGGTCAATGGCTAAATCAGCATTTGGCTTGAGCAGATCATTCCACAATGCATATAAGTAGCGTTGTGCCTCATTGCCGTTTTGGTCACCAGGGAAAAAGCGGTTTAAGTTTGCAGGAGACGCATCCGGGTCTGCGGAATAGAAATCGCGGCTGTGGTTTAGCATACCTGGCATGTTAATGGTTGGAATAATAGTGACAGTACCAGCGACTTCAGTGCCAATGAGTTCTCTAGCGGTCTTCTGCGCTGCTAACACACCATTATATTCATCACCATGAACCCCTGCGGTGATCATGATTTTCTTGCCAGGTTTTTCACCTTTGAATACCAAAACAGGAAGATGTTGCCACTGAGAGATCGCGTTGGTCGCGATGCGGAACCAAAACTTATGCTCACCCGGACCTAGGTCTGCTACATTGAGAGATTGAATCACTTGATGACCTTGAATCATGTCATCGAGAAGTTGTGTTGCCATTAAAGTTACCACTCCAAAACCATAAGCCAATCTAAAACCTTAACGTCGCCATACGAAGAGTATTAATAAGGCGAGAACGTGTCTCGCCTTGTGCCAATTGATTTCGTTTTACGCAAACCCCATTATGTGAGCTGCGATAACGACGACACTCGACAGGGTAAAGAGTAATAGGATAAATCGCCAGCAGAATTTTGCCCAGTCACCCCAGTCGATGCGGCAGACACCAAGTGTTGCCATCAAGGATGCTGAAGTAGGGACGATAACGTTGGTAAAACCATCTCCAAGTTGGAATGACAAAACGGCAACTTGGCGCGTGACACCTGCAATATCCGCCAATGGCGCTAATAAAGGCATCGTCAGTGCCGCTTGTCCAGATCCGGAAGTAACGAAGAAGTTGAAGATAGATTGGAATACATACATTAACCATGCCGCAGCTACGTCAGGAAGCCCACTGATCACGCCGCCAGCACTGTTCAGAATAGAATTCAGTACACTCGCTTCATCGGTCGTACCGCCACCTAGGATAAGTAACACACCTTTCGCACAACCAACCAATAGAGCAGGAGCAAGCATAATAGCCGCCCCCTCTTTAAACGCATCGGCTGCGCAGTTGAGCGTCATACCGTTTAAGCGAAAGATCGTACCGATGATCGCGACAACAAAGCCCATAGTGAAGAATTGAGAAGCGATTTCTGGGATGTACCATGCGTTAGCCACTACGCCCCAAACAACCCATACTGTGGTTGCAATAACCGTAAGGATAACGAGTGTGTCACCTAGGTTCCAACGAGAATCTTGATTGCCAAGCTCTTGCTGACGGAAGTATTTGTCTGTGCGGTGACTGTAAGAAAGTTCTGGGTTTGACTTCACACGAGCGGCGTAGATCATTGTGAAAGCGATACCGATTAACGTAAAGCCAGCCCATAACCCCATGCGCACTGTCATGCCGGATAAAACAGGTACACCCGCAATGCCTTGCGCAATAGCGACGGAGAAAGGGTTCATCCAAGAAGTAGCAAAGCCAATTTGAGTCGCAACATAGGTCACCATTACCGTAGTGATACCATCATAACCAAGGCGAACCATAAGCGGCGCGATAATAATCGCAAATGCTACGGCTTCTTCACCCATACCAAATACCGCACCGCCTAGCGAGAACAGCAAAAATAGCACTGGAATGAATAGCGCTTCGTTACCTTTGGTCTTATCGATAAGGCGCAGGATACCGTTGTCGATTGTGCCTGTGCGCATTACAACGCCGAAAGCACCGCCGATAACCAACATGAACATAATCACGCCGATCGCGCTGCCCCATTTAGAGCCAGAAACTAGCCCTTCGAAAGGGAAGTTCATCAGGCCAATGCCACCACCAGAAGCAAACAGGCCAACCTTGTTGTAAACCAATTCACCGTTTTCATCGGTTGCATAAGAGAATGAAGATGGATCAATAACCGTGCGTGTTTTTTCCGCACCATCGACCATATAAGTCGCTTGCTGACTGTCAAAATGGCCAGCAGGAATTAAGTAGGTAAGAATCGCAGCGAGAATACCAACAATGAAGATCAAAATGAGGGTATCTGGCATCTGCCATGATTTGGGTGTAGCAGCCGAGTCTGCTGGTTGCGCATGTGTGTGAGACATAACTTACTTCACGTTAAATTCAATGAAGCATGAAATATCAATAAACCAGAATAAAAAGTCAATATTAATGGAAATGTTGAACTATAAATTCATCAAATATTTGAAGTGAAGTCATTGTGATTATTTTACAAGCAAAGTTTGGTTAAATGTTTTGGCTCGGTTCGGGGGCTCACAAGCTCTTGTTGTGAGCCGAGATAAACAAATCATTTGTCTTGCGTCTGTTCTGCATAAAATGCAGCGACATCACGAAGATCCTCATCATTTAACATTCTTAACTGTGCGCCCATCATTTCGGCAAGCGGCCCTTTACGTTCGCCTGCTTGGTAAGACTTCATCGCATCGTATAGATACTGAGCATTTTGACCTGCAAGATTTGGGTAGGCATCATTACCTGCGACGCCTGTGGCACCATGACAATAGACGCAGCTAGGGGATTTGATTTTACCTTTATCAGCATCACCAAAAGGCGCGGCATGGCTAGCGGAAGAGAAAATAAGAGAGGTTAGAAGTACAAATCTGAACATGAAGATTGTCTATTCGCTAAAAAGTCATATCGATACAATAAAGCTTCCCCTTAGGGGAAGCTCAATGATCAAAATCAAACTAAAGCAGAGATTTAATGCTTGATAAGAAATTGTCGATATCTTGCGCTGAAATGTCTTTATGAGTCACGAAACGAATGGGGTTTCCAGGTGTTATCGTGATATTTTGTTCCTTTAGTTTCGCAGCGATATTTACTATGTCCACTTGAGGATCAAGCTTCGCGAATACGATATTCGTTTGAACAAATTCAGGGTTGACTGAAAAACCAGGCAGTTCAGCTAAACCTTCCGCTAAGGTTTTTGCGTTGATATGATCTTGTTTTAGCTGTTCCACTTGTTCGGTAAGGGCAAGTTTGCCTGCTGCGGCAAGAATACCCGCTTGACGCATACCACCGCCGACCATCTTTCTTAAGCGACGTGCTTTTGCGATGTACTCTTTGCTACCAAGCAGTAACGAACCAACAGGGGCAGCCAAACCTTTCGACAGACAAATCGTCATTGAATCAAAATACTGACCGATTTCTTTTACCGGAACATCAAGCGCAGCGGCTGCATTAAAAACGCGAGCGCCATCTAGATGCATCTGCAAGTTATGTTTATTCACGAAATCACGTGCTTCTGCTAAATAAGACAGAGGTAATACTTTACCATTAATCGTGTTTTCTAAGCTGAGCAGCTTGGTACGAGCAAAGTGACAATCATCTGGCTTAATCGCCGCTGCCAGTTTATCAAATGGGAGTGTGCCATCTGGGTTATTTTCGACTGGTTGAGGTTGAATTGACCCAAGTACTGCTGCGCCGCCGGCTTCGTACTTGTAGTTATGTGCTTGCTGCCCACACAGATATTCATCTCCGCGTTCACAATGCGCCATTAGGCCGAGCAGATTGGCTTGCGTGCCTGAAGTGGTAAACAAAGCCGCTTCGAATCCTGCAAGCTCTGCGGCAAACTCCTCAAGCTCATTGACCGTAGGGTCATCACCATAAACATCATCCCCAACGGGGGCCTTAAACATGGCCTCTCGCATGGCTTGGGTAGGCTGTGTAACGGTATCTGATCGAAAATCCATGAATGTCTCCTTGGTCAAAGTCCTAAATATATCCGCAAAGGCGCGCTTTGCTTAAACAAGCGATCGTTTTGGCATCGGTAATTGTGCCATCAATAATCTTGTCTTCGAGTTGTTGGAGTGACAAGGTAACAACCTCAATCACTTCATCTTCATCACATTCGTAACGGTTGGTTTGGCTGAGCTTCTCAGCAACAAATAGGTACTGTATCTCATCACAAAATCCGGCAAGGGGAGTGACTTGGCCGAGAGAGGTAAATTTTTCTGCACTATAGCCCGTTTCTTCCTCTAGCTCTCTTTTCGCGCAGCAGAGAGGGTCTTCATTGCCTTCTCTTGTACCAGCAGGAAGCTCCAAAAGCCATTTATTAAGTGAAGGGCGAAATTGATGGACAAGGACTATCTCTCCTTCCGTTGTAATCGGGAGAATCACCGCAGCGCCCGGATGATGGATTGTGGTGTGCGTAATTGCCTGTCCTGTAGGAAGCATAACCTCTTCTTCAATCAGAGAAATTTGCTTCCATTTATGAATTATTTTGCTCATGCAGTTATTAACCCTAGCTGTTACCGCATTTTGACGTTTTTCGACATTAACTACAAATGGTGGTAAACAAAAGCAAAAAATGTTGCAACACGACGAAAGCGTTTGCACTTTCAGTGAGCTGTATCTCATAAATGGAAACTTTGATTGCTGGCTAAAGAAGGGGGTAAGCATCTGCTATAAGGGGAATTCAACAAAATACATTTGTAACAAAGTTATAACAAGTGTATAAAAATGTTAACGCAATACCAGTTCAGCAGCCGGAGAACGTATGACACAAACCTTATTTGCCTCAAATGCCGAAAAAGCGCTTCTCTCAGAACGCATCAACAAGTTGGCTAAAGCGTTAACGGATGGCGTTTATGAACGCGAACATACCATCAAGCTCTGCCTCCTTGCGGCACTTGCTGGTGAAAGTGTTTTTCTTTTAGGCCCACCTGGCATTGCAAAAAGCTTAATTGCCAAGCGACTTATCCAAGCGTTCGATAATAGCAGTTACTTTGAATACCTGATGACTCGATTCTCAACACCTGAAGAAGTTTTTGGGCCACTGAGTATTCAAGAACTCAAAGATAACGGTCGTTATGTTCGCTTAACTAAAGGGTATTTGCCAACCGCACAAGTCGTATTTTTAGATGAAATCTGGAAGGCGGGCCCCGCCATTCTGAATACATTGCTGACAGTGGTCAATGAGAAAACGTTCAAAAACGGCAGCGATATTGAGCGTGTGCCAATGCGTTTGTTGGTATCGGCGTCCAATGAACTGCCAGATGAAGACAGCGGTTTGGATGCACTTTACGATCGCATGTTGGTGCGTGTGTTTGTGAATCGAATTCAGAATAAACAAAACTTTAAGTCGATGTTGACGGTAGGCACGTCACAAGAGGCACAAGTGCCAGAAGGGCTAGCAATAACAGATGAAGAATATCATCAATGGCAACAGCAGCTCGACAAGCTGACGTTAACCGATAATGCATTCGAGAAGCTTTTTCAGCTTAAAACGATGTTAGAAAGCAAAGTCGAAGCTCAGTTTGGCGATGTCGCTAATACCGACATGTATGTGTCTGACCGCCGCTGGAAGAAAGCCGTGAAATTGCTAAAAGCGAGCGCGTTTTTTAATGGACGCGATGAAATCAACCCACTTGATCTACTGTTGCTGCAAGATTGTTTATGGAACAGCCCTGAATCGCGAGACGTGGTACGCGAAGTGGTCCAAGAGTTCGCCCTAAAACATGCATTTGACCAACAAGACGCCGAACTGGAAATTGAATACTGTCGCGAGTCTTTGGTCGATGTTCAGCATGAGCTTGAAGATGCCTACCGCATGACGTTAACGTCTGAAGCGGCAACGGGTATTCTGCGTAAAGAAACCATGCGTTTTGATACCTCTAAAGCTAAGACCTACAAAGTTGGCGCAGCCGTTAACTTAGTTAAACTGGTTATTTTGCAAAGCAACATGTCGGTTTCAGAGTCAGAGAAAGGCGATAGCCGCTGGGTTTACGTGCCAAAAGATGAACTAGACCGAGTCATCAAAGAAGGACACGGTGATGTGTATGGCTACGTCAATCAAAACACCAACATGTGTCGTTTACGATTTGATGTTGATGCCGCAAATAACCTAGTTATCCGTGATATCGCAAACCGAGGCATTCTGGTGAGCTTAGTGACTCAAGAGGGCTTGGATGTAGAGCTTTACCAAAAGTGGTTAACGCAGAGTGAAAAAGCCGTAAATCAACTCAGTGAAGCAGAGCACTATATGCGCAAGGTAAAAGCGAATTTTCATGATGCGCTTCCGCATAGCTTTGTTGATCCTGAACTACCACGCCTAATGGAGTCGAGTCTGCAGCAGGTCAGTCAGAGACTTGAGTCTATCCAAGCTGAAAGCGAGAAAGTGATCCAACGCTTTAAAAACTTACATCAGTTTTTCTCATAAGGAGACGACATGCTAGGTGCAGACGGACTTAACCTCGCGCTGATGGTAGCCGACTCTGGCATCATCGATAGCGCAGTTAATGATTTAATGGCGCGTTCACAAGTCATGATGATGGCGGAAAACCGAGGCGTTAAATCTTCAGTCAAAGGCCACTTATTAAAGTGGAGGGGCAGTGTTAAAAAACGGATTACCAAGGTATGTGAGACAGAACGTTTCCAACAAGAGCTGTCTTTATATCAAGAGGTCATTCACTGGGATGAAGAGGCGTTTTTCGAAAACATCGAAGATGTGATTAAAAAGCTTGAGTGGCACTCCGCTTTTTATATGCAGGCTCGCCGAATGATGGAGAAGAACAAGGGGATGAATAATCCCATGTTCCCACATTACTTCTGTGATCAATGGTACCAAAGCCTAGCCGATGCGATTAAGCAAGCGCAAGTAAGCGAGCTTGAGGCTAATAAAGAGAAAGTGCTGAATGACCTGTATCAGCGTATGGAGACCATGCGTAATATGGATAAGGTCACGGAGTCGGGTGATGCTGAAAGTGTAGGGCGCTTATGGGATATGGCATCTGCCAAGTTGAGCAAAACTGACTTAACAGTGATGAAACGCCATGCGGAGTTTCTGAAGAAGCACCAAGGCTTGCAAGAAATAGCCGAGCAACTTGGCCGTATGGCGGGGCAAGTGAATGATCCCGAACTTAACCGCGCGCCTACTGAAGAGCTACAAATGATCGAAGAGAAGAGTGATGAAGCGACAGATGATATTGTCGGCATTCACGAAAGCGATGATTTAAATAAGCTACTTCCCAACGAAACGATGTTTTTGGCGTATCCTGAACTCGAGGTCGTGTTCTATAAACACTTAGTCGATAAACGACTTATGAACTACCGTACGCAGGGCAAATCGCGCACGTTACGTAAAGTTAAAGCTCACCGACCTGACAACAAAGCGGTAGATATCGAAAAAGGACCGTTTATTGTGTGTGTGGACGCGTCCGGCTCCATGAGCGGGTTTCCTGAGCAATGCGCCAAAGCCATGGCTTATGCTCTGATGCAAATCGCATTAGCGGAGCAACGTGACTGCTATGTCATTATTTTTTCGACGGAACACATTACGTACGAGCTAACCAAACAAGATGGTCTGCGCGAGGCGGCGGACTTTTTAACTTATAGCTTCCATGGTGGTACAGACTTAGAGCCAACTTTGATCAAATCTATCGACTTGATGAGCGGTGATAAGTACAAAAATGCCGATATGGTGGTCATTTCCGACTTTATCGCGCCAAAACAACAAGACGAGTTGCTTGCCAAAGTGGATGCGCTTAAAGCGAAGAAAAACCGTTTTCACGCGGTCAGCCTATCTAAATACGGAAACCCAGCATTAATGTCGATGTTTGATCACACTTGGTCTTATCATCCTAATGTTGTGGGCAGGTTGCTTAAACGGGTCGGTAATTACTAAGTGACATTGAAATTCTATTGAGTAAAACGTACAGAAAGCTAGATTTATATTGCTTCGTTTTAAGCCGATAAGATCGAACTTTGGTCTAATCGGCTTAAAAGAAATCAAACAAACAGAAAATGAAAGATTTTTGTTTGACTATCTTCTCTCAATCCGTAAAGTAGCCACCAACGCAACGGGGAAGAGCCCTGAAGCGAAGTAAAAAAGGCGCCTTGGCAGAGTGGCTATGCAGCGGATTGCAAATCCGTGGACCTCGGTTCGATTCCGGGAGGCGCCTCCATTATTCTTTGAGAGTGAATGGCTTTCGAGAATCAATGCGACACTAGCTCAGTTGGTAGAGCGCAACCTTGCCAAGGTTGAGGTCACGAGTTCGAACCTCGTGTGTCGCTCCAAATTATTCAGATATGGCAATTGCGGTATCTCGATGCCAAGTGCATCAACTTAAAACCAGCGAAAGCTGGTTTTTTTGTATCTGAATATTGATAAATTTACGCCATCTCAATTTCTTGAACTGTTGGTATAACCCTTGTTTCTTTCGCGAGTTATGCTGTTAAGTGTGATCCGATATTTCGTAGATTGACCAATATCCGTTTACAATATCGGTCTACAAAGGATTTGACGAAGACGCATGAGAAATACCGACGATTACATCATTTTCTATCACCTGATCGAGCAAGGCTCATTCAGTGCTGCTGCAAGACACATGTCATTGACCAAATCGGTTGTCAGTAAACGCATCGCCAAGCTTGAGCAAGAGCTTGGTGTACAGCTTCTTTACCGAACAACGCGAACGTTAACGTTGACGGAGGCAGGGCGAGCGTTCTTTACTCATGCAAAAGCCGTTTATCAAGCGGTGGCAACGGCAGAAGAATCCATTGTGGGGTTAGGTAAGAATTTATCTGGAAACATTAAAGTTTCTGTACCCACTATCTCTGGTGAGTTAATTCTTCCTCAAGTGATCAATGAGTTTAATCAGAAATACCCTGACATCAATATCGATATGGATCTAGATAATCGTTTCGTCGATATCGTGAATGAACGCTTTGATTTGGCCATTCGAACGGGAGTGTTGCCAGATTCTAGCCTAATCGCAAGAAAGCTGGTGGATGCCAATTGGATTGTTTGTGCGTCACCCCAATACCTTGCTAAACATGGCATTCCTAAGCAACCTCAAGCCTTGGATAAACACAATTGTTTAGTCTATTCCTACCAAGAAACCGGAGCGCGTGAGTGGGCGTTTAAAGACGGAGACGAGGTGTATCAAATTACAGTCGACGGTAACCTCTGTACCAACAACTCTTCGGTATTGAGAAACGTCGCATTGTTGGGGCAGGGAATCATCTATGTGCCACGTGTCTTGGTTTATGAAGACTTAAAGCAAGGCCGCCTGATTCAACTGTTCAAAGACGAAACCGCCAAATGTTTGGGTATTTATGCAGTGTATCCTTACACTCGTCAACAACCAGAAAAAATTAAGATCTTCATTGATCATCTATACACCAGCTTTCAAAGTCAAAATCATCGATTTTAAGACAATAACTCAACACCAATCGTTATGTTGGTGTTGAGTTATTGTTTCCATCTTCATTTCTAATAATTCTTATAAATTTAGAAGCTTAAGCTTTCTCCTTGTTTTATCACTAATATTGATAACAAGATGCTGCGCACAACTGTTAACAAATGGTTTTGCTATTGTTTCTTTTAAGAAACGGTCTGTTTCTTGCGTTAAATTTTCCGAATGTGAAAGATAAGTGACAGAAAAATAAAAGAATTATTTTGTTTGTTGTCTATTGGTTAAGTGTTGCTCGCCTGCCTGACATAGACGCCGAGAAATGGACTGCTTATAGTGGCTCAAACGCCCATTACCGTCACTAAACGGTGATGTGAGCGAAGTACAATAACTAGAGATACGGATATGAAACAAAAGCAGCTGATTGACGAATTTAAAACTATCGTTGGGGAAGAAAATGTCCTAACCGACGAGGTTAAAACAAAATACTACCGCTCGGGTTTTCGCTCAGGTAGTGGCACTGCGCTTGCTATCGTGTTTCCTAATACTCTTGTAGAACAATGGAAGATCATTAAACAGTGCGTTGAAGCAAACTGCATTATTATTATGCAGGCTGCCAAAACAGGTTTAACAGAAGGCTCAGCTCCAAGTGGTAATGATTATGACCGTGATGTGGTTGTGATCAATATTACCAAAATCAAGAAGATTCACTTATTAGATGGCGGTAAGCAGGCGGTATGCTTGCCTGGTGCAAGTTTGCACTCATTGGAAAAAGAATTGAAGGCGGTGAACCGAGCGCCGCACTCTATCATCGGTTCTTCATCATTAGGTGCCACTGTGGTTGGTGGTATCGCCAATAACTCAGGCGGTGCGTTAGTCAAGCGTGGTCCTGCTTACACCGAACTGGCGATCTATGCGCAGGTCGATAAGCAAGGCCAATTACACCTGGTTAACCACCTTGGTATTGAAGGGTTAGGTGAAACGCCAGAAGAAATTCTGACAAACCTGCAAGAAGGAAACTTTGACCCAGCGAAGATCATTCATGACGAGCGAATGGCATCAGACAAAGAATACGATGAACGTGTTCGAGACGTGACTTCTGACATTCCTTCTCGCTTTAATGCCGATGAACGTCGATTATTTGAAGCCAGTGGCTGCGCTGGCAAATTGGGTGTTTTCGCCGTTCGAGTTGATAGCTACCCAGTACCCGAAAAAGAGCAGGTTTTTTACCTTGGCACCAATGATCCTGCGAAACTGACGAAGCTGCGAAAAGATTTCTTATCTACGTTTGAGAACTTGCCTGAGATGGGAGAATACTTGCATCGAGATATCTTCAACATGGCAGAGAAGTACGGCAAAGATGTCTTCTTATCCATCGACTTATTAGGCACAGATAAGCTGCCAAAAATGTTTGCACTTAAAGCTAAAGTAGAAAATTTCTTAGAGCGCGTCCCGTTTGTTAGTAAATACCTGCCGGATACCATTTTGTACTACGCGAGTAAGTTGTTCCCACAACATTTACCAGAACGAATGCTGGATTTCCGTGACAAGTATGAGCACCACCTGGTATTGAAAATGAGTGATGGTGGTATTGCTGAAGCGCAAAAATACCTCAAAGAAGTTTGGGCTGTTGAAGACGACTGTGATTTCTTCGAGTGTACGCCGGAAGAGGGTAAAAAAGCTTATTTACATCGCTTTGCAGCAGCAGGTGCAGCAATTCGTTACGAGACGATTCACCGAAAAGACGTAGAAGACATCGTTGCACTTGATATCGCTTTGCGACGTAATGATGAAGAGTGGTTAGAAACTTTACCAGAAGAAGTGAGTAAGAACCTTGTTCAAGCGCTCTATTATGGCCACTTTATGTGTTATGTATTCCATCAAGATTACATTTTCAAAAAAGGGACCGACACGAAGTTGATGAAAAAGCTGATGCTAGAACACCTCAATAGCCGTGGTGCTAAATACCCAGCAGAACATAATGTGGGTCACTTGTACGAAGCTGAAAATTCGCTGCAGAAGTTTTACCACGAGCTAGATCCAACCAACACCTTTAACCCTGGTATTGGCAAAATGGACAAATACAAGCGCAATTGTAACTGCTGTGCGTAATTTGCTATCTCACCGTGATTAATATCGTTGATCATCGTTAAAATAATGAGCATAAGATAAGCCCTGATGACACTCGTGACATCAGGGCTTCGTGTTTTGGGGCTTTTTATTGATGACTGGTATTGACGTCGAAACAACGGTTAAATAGCGCGTACCGCGGCGGCTGCGATGATGCCAGCTGCAATTGCGGGCAGAGGCTTTTTCACGATGAACATGACGACAGCAGTAGAAAAAAGTGCTGCTCTAGCACCGTAATCACCCTCAACCGCTAGTGGGGCTAAAAGGGCAACCAATACGGAACCTGACATCGCAGTGATGAAACGTTGAACCCGCTCGCTAATTGGAATAAATGACATAACATACACTCCGCCCCAGCGGGTTATGAGCGTGACTAACGCCATAGCGATGATGATAAGCAGTGTGCCACCTACGCTCGTTTCGATGTTCATGCTTTTTTCTCCTTCCAACAAGCACCTAAGACTCCACCAGTAATGGCGCCAACCACTACGTGGCTATTCTCTGGTAAATACCAGTACGCCAACATAGAAGAGGCTGCTGCTGTGGCCCAAATCGCAAAGATTCTTAAGTCTTTCGGCCCTGCCACCACCATAGACAGCAGGAAGCATCCCATAACCATATCGAGCCCGAGGCTCACCGGGTCTTTGATTGCGTTACCAAAATAAATGCCGATCCAGGTGCCAACAATCCAAAACGACCACATCGCTAAGCCGCCACCAACAAGCAAACCAAAACCTGGTTCTTTTCTACCAAATGCATTGAGTGCCATTGCCCAGTTTGCGTCTGATGCTACCAGCATTACGCCGTAACGTTTTGTCGGTGGAAGTTGTCGTAACCATGGATAAAGCGTAGCGCCCATCAAGAGGTGACGAGCATTAATAGCAAATACAGTAATAAGCACTGGAATCAGAGGTACTTCTGCTCCCCACATTTCTAGCGTTGCAAATTGTGAAGCACCGGCGAAGACCAGTGTGCTCATCAACATAGTGGGAAATACATCTAGTCCAGTTTGTACGGCGGCAACACCGAATGCGAGGCCAAATATGACCACAAACATGGACAGAGGTAAAAGTTGGGTGAAACCGTTCCACACGTCGACCCGAGTAAATTCGTGCAACTCTGATGAGGAACGCTGAAGATGTTGAGTATTTTCTGTCATAGAGATACCTAGCCAGCAGGCAAAAAGGGCAGTGCCATATGAATGCGTTTGTTATTCTTTTGTAAACTTCATGTTTAACATCAATTGAAAGGGCTTTCAAACACTAAGTGCTATATAAAAAACAAGTATACCTGAACGATTTTAAGATGAAGGGTTTAGAGGGTTTGTCATTTGCTAGGGCTCAAGGAAAGTAACGCAACGCAAATAGCAAGCTCTGTTCAATTGAGAAGAGCACGGATTGTTACAGATTAGTATATGAGTAGGAAAGCGAGCACGAGGCTCGCTTTTTCGTTCTGTTACGAACAACTGAAAGGGTTTATTTTACGTAGACACGAGGGTTCGCAGCACCCCAAACCGTGTATAGTTCTGGGAAGATGACCTCTGCATGTTTTTCCATTTCTGCTGCCGAAATCGTTTTGCCTTGCTGAGAGCCAAACAGTACAACTTCAGAACCAGGCTCAACATCTTTGATACCTGTAATATCAACCATAGTGGTGTTCATTGAAGCAACACCCGCCACTTTTGCTCGTTGGCCATTGATCAGTACTTCTGCCGTATTGCCCATTTTTCGTGGGTAGCCATCAGAGTAACCAACAGGAATGTTCGCCATTAGGCTTTCTTTGCTCGTTTTGTAGCTGCTGTCGTAACCGACAGTGCTATTTTTTGGCAGATGGTGAACGGATGCCACGCGTGTTTTGAAAGACACGATAGAAGGGTACTCAGGGTTGGTTGGCAGATCACCGTATAAAACGCCACCAGGACGAACCATATCAAGCTGTGCTTCAGGAACATTAAGTGCAGTGTAAGAGTTGGCCACGTGCAGCAAAATATCTTCGCGTTTTAGGCCCGCTTCTTTAATCAGCCATGCAGAGCTGTCTTTGAACGAAGATAACTTTTGACGAACTTCGTCTGCATTGTAGTTAGGGAAATGAGTCATGATGCCAACAATATTAACGCCAGCTTGTTGAGCGATTTCTAGCGCTTCTTGCTTGCCCGCTTTTGTCGTCATATCAACGCCATTACGTCCCATACCACCGTCGTTAAGAGCAAGGTGAACTTTGATTTCTTTACCCGCTTTCTCTGCTAGCTTAGACAGTACTTTGGCTTGCTCTGCAGTGCCAATCAGCTCTTCAATATTTAAGTCGATTGCAGCTTCGATCTCGCCAATATCCGCCGAGCGTACACGCATAAGTTGACCTTTAAAGCCACTGTCGCGAACGGTCTGTGCTTCGGCGTTACTTGCAACGGCAACGCAAGGGATTTGTTGTTCGATAATAGTCGGCATCAGGCCCGCGATGCCATTACCGTATGCGTCGGCTTTCATCACGGCGCAGATTTTCGTTTTGCCATCCATGTGCGACTTGAACTGCTCAATATTATCGCGGAATTGACCTAAGTTTATTTCCAGCCAAGCGTTAGCGCCTTGAACTTGCTCTGCTTTTACTACAGTGTTGCTAATTTGAAGAGGGGCAGCAGTAGCTTGCATCGCAGGAGCAACGGTTGCAGCAGCGATAGTCAGTGATAGTAAGGTTTTATTTAAGCGCATAAAGTCTCCGTACGCGTTTTTTGTATTGGTTATGTTATTGAGTACTTGGGGAAAGTACCTGACGAAGTAAAACGCTCCAAGTAGTGCTTTGGAGCGTTTTTGAAGATCATGATTCAATATACCTAAATATATCTCAGTGATTGCACTCAATTTGCGCAAATCGAGGTTGATTCAATATCAACTAAGGTATCCACTGAGTTTAACTCAGTTTAAAGCGGCTCATTACATCTTTAAGAGAAATTGACAGCTGGCTTAGCTCACGACAAGCCTGTGCGGTTTGCTCTGAGCCCTGTGATACTTCTTGAGATGCCAAGTGTATGTTTTCAATGCTGCGGTTAAGCTCTTCTGCAACAGAGTCTTGCTGGTTACAAGCCGTGGCGATTTGGGTGCCCATGTCTGAAATATCAGAAATCGAGTGTTCAATGTCGCTCATCAGCTGTTTTGATTGAATGCCTTGCTCTGCACATTCTGAGATACTGGTTCTAGAAAGTTCTGTCGCAGATTTCGCGTCTTTTGCAAGCGATTGTAGCTGTTCAATGATCGACGTAATTTCGCTGGTTGAATCTTGCGTACGGCCTGCAAGTGTTCGAACCTCGTCCGCAACCACGGCAAAACCGCGACCAGACTCACCAGCACGCGCAGCTTCAATGGCTGCATTAAGCGCAAGTAGGTTGGTTTGATCGGCAATGTCACGGATAACATCAACAATAACGTTAATTTTATTTGATTGCTGTTCAAGCTCTGCCACAGTATCGCCCGCAGCACCAATTACGTTTGAAACTTCATGAATCGCGTCAACCATGCCTTGCGTTTCACGAACACCGTGTTGTGTACGACGGTTTGCTTCGTTAGCTTGGTTCGCTGAATCTTCAGTATTACGTGCAACATCGGCTACTGCTGCTTTCATTTCTGTCATTGCTGTAGCAATGTGTGTAATTTGCAGTTGTTGATCCTTCATACCAGATGCAGAAATATCAGAGATTTGATTCATCTCTTCTACTGCACTGCTTAACTGTGTGACCGCAGCAATCACGTTGTCGATAACTTGGCGCAAGTCATCTTGCATCTTAGTGGTCGCATCTGCCAGCTCACCTAGCTCGTCATTGCCGATGGCTTTACGATCGATGTCGTTTGATAGGTCACCTGTTGCGATGGCATTTGCTTGCTCGACAACAAGTTTTAGTGGGCCACAAATAAGGCGTGTCAGCACGTACGTCATGCCTACCATGATAAGCAGAATAATCACGTTGCTTGCAATTGACGAGTTACTCAATCCATTTACAGAAGAAAGAATATGAGTTTTGTTACTGTCCATAGCATTTTTAAGTAGACGGATCAGTTCACCGAGCTCAGAGTCAACCGCTTCGAAAGCAGGTAAAGAGTTCGCCAAAATAGGGTGGGCCTTGCTTTTGTCGTTGGCTAGCATCGCTTCGTTGTACTGATCCATAGTGACCAAGTACTTTTTCCACTGACGCATAAGGCGCTGGTAAGTTTGTTGCTCTTCACCAGGCCAAATCGTTTCACCGTAAGAATCGAGCTCTTTGCTGATCTTTTCACGTTCGCGAATGTTGCTGGCAATTTTGTTTCTGATTTGGTCTGCGTCTTCATAAGTGTATGTCGCAAACTGAGCACGGCGCCAGCGAGACAAGTGATCTCGGATCGAATCTACTCTTTCCATAGCAGGAAGCGTATCATCGGTATAGTTTAAAAGCTCAGATTTAATGCTTTTGAGCTCTGTAGATAAAAATACGCCAAACGCAATGTTGACGATGGCAATGAGTAAAAACGATAGCGATATCTTTTTCGCTATAGAAAGATTCTTGATAGACATTAGTGATATACCTTGTTTTTCTTATGGTGTGTCGCCAAAGTAAACCACGTCCTTATATGTGATATATGTCCATTAAATTACTGCAACGAGTGTAAGCTATCATTATTTATTGATATTTTCGATAATGAATTGAGCTTTTTTTGAAAATAAAAAATGTCAATGATTTTATAAAGGTACGACCACATTCGATGCAAAGTTATCGGTAACAAAATATGATATTTCGTGTGAAACAGTGCCAAGAGTAGGGGCTCCAATTGTTACAGATGTTACAGAGCTGAAGAGAGTGGTGACTACGATCCGCGTTAGTCAGGCGTTTACAAGCTAAGCCGTTACGGGCATCAACATGTGTGTGACTTAGAGTTGATGAAAGCTAACGAGTGTTTCTTGGCCTAATTGAATGCCAATCGTACCGTCTGGATCGCTTTTTAAGCACTTAAATCAAAAAGATAAAATTTATTGTTGACCAGATAAATTAATCCGTTAAAGTACGCCTCGTTCTCACGGCAAAGGTCGCTGAGACAGATGGTGTCTAACCCATCGCATGATTGCGTTGCCCTGGTGGTGGAATTGGTAGACACAAGGGATTTAAAATCCCTCGGCGTTCGCGCTGTGCCGGTTCAAGTCCGGCCCGGGGCACCATCAAAATCTTTGGTAACAGAGATATAAAAATCAGAAAGGCGCCTTGGCAGAGTGGCTATGCAGCGGATTGCAAATCCGTGGACCTCGGTTCGACTCCGGGAGGCGCCTCCACTATTTCGAAAGCCAGTCTTAAATGACTGGCTTTCTTCGTTTTAAATCCATCATTCTATACTTGTCCACGCCTCTCTAAATTCCTCCCATGTTTTGATCACCATTCAATATTTTCAATGCACTAGTCATTGATTTTATAAATGTTAAATAACTCAATAATTGTATAGGGTGATTGGTGCTAATTTCTCTTCGATTGTAATCCGAACTTTTTGTATCACAGGCAGCAACTTGGCTAGCGTGACCGTTGGCAATGCTTGGTGTGTATGAGCAGAAAGGAGGATTTTAGTCCTTAACGTGAGAGAAAAATAATGAAAACATTTAAATTAAAACGCACTATTTTACCTTTAACCTTGTTGCTAAGTTCATCTGCATTGGCTGCTGAGAATGGCACAATGATGCAGTATTTCCATTGGTATGTGCCTAACGATGGCACACTGTGGACTCAAGTGGAAAATAACGCTCCAACGCTAGCAGAAAACGGATTCACAGCGCTCTGGCTACCACCTGCATACAAAGGAGCGGGTGGCAGTAATGATGTCGGCTACGGCGTTTATGACATGTACGACTTGGGGCAGTTTGATCAAAAAGGATCAGTGCGCACCAAATACGGCACGAAAGATCAGTATCTTAGCGCTATCAATGCCGCTCACAATAACAATATCCAGGTTTATGGTGACGTGGTGTTTAACCACCGTGGTGGTGCGGATGGGAAATCTTGGGTTGATACTAAGCGGGTAGATTGGAACAACCGCAACATTGAACTTGGCGATAAATGGATTGAAGCGTGGGTGGAGTTTGATTTCCCTGGACGCAACGACAAGTACTCTAACTTCCATTGGACTTGGTACCATTTTGATGGCGTGGACTGGGACGATGCAGGTAAAGAAAAAGCCATTTTTAAATTCAAAGGTGAAGGTAAGGCATGGGATTGGGAAGTCAGTTCTGAAAAGGGGAATTACGACTACCTTATGTATGCTGACTTAGACATGGATCATCCTGAAGTTAAACAAGAACTGAAAGATTGGGGTGAGTGGTACATCAACATGACTGGTGTTGATGGCTTTAGAATGGATGCGGTGAAGCACATCAAATACCAATATCTTCAAGAATGGATTGATCACCTACGTTGGAAAACAGGGAAAGAACTCTTCACGGTCGGAGAGTACTGGAACTACGATGTGAATCAGCTGCATAACTTTATCACCAAAACTTCTGGCAGCATGTCTCTGTTCGACGCACCGCTACATATGAACTTCTACAATGCGTCTAAATCGGGTGGTAGTTACGATATGCGTAAAATCATGGATGGTACGCTGATGAAGGACAATCCAGTCAAAGCGGTAACCTTAGTAGAAAATCATGATACTCAACCTTTGCAGGCGTTGGAGTCGACGGTTGATTGGTGGTTTAAGCCGCTCGCTTACGCGTTTATCTTATTGCGTGAAGAAGGTTATCCATCCGTGTTTTATGCAGATTACTACGGTGCGCAGTACAGTGATAAAGGGCATGACATCAATATGGTCAAAGTGCCTTACATCGAAGAGCTCGTAACACTGCGTAAAGACTATGCGTATGGCAAACAACATTCTTATCTCGACCATTGGGATGTAATTGGCTGGACTAGAGAGGGCGATGCAGAACATCCACATTCAATGGCAGTGATCATGAGCGATGGACCAGGTGGCTCTAAGTGGATGTATACGGGTAAGCCAAGTACACGCTATGTCGACAAGTTGGGCATCCGAACTGAAGACATTTGGACAGATGCGAACGGGTGGGCTGAGTTCCCTGTAAATGGTGGATCTGTCTCGGTTTGGGTTAGCGTTGAGTAATCCATTCTTGTGATTTTGATACAGAACAGGCAAATTTTGATGAAACTTTGCAGTGAATCAATACGTTATTTGATATTCACATAACAAATGAGTAACTTATATTTGAGCATTATCTAGAGGAAGATGAAGAATGGAATCTATTGCTGATGTATTGGTTGTGGCTATTGTGTTCGGTGCCATATTTGGGGGCGGGATAATTAAGTTAATCTTGAATCATCGTAAAGAAGTAAGAGCTTTGGAGATATCTGAACGTAATACGATGAGCCAAGAAGAACAAGATAACCTTAACAAGCAAATTGGTGATTTGAAGCGACGCGTTGAAGTGTTAGAGCGCATAGTCACAGATAGCAAATATCAACTTGAAAAAGAAATTGCCTCTCTGTAATTCACCACAAAAACGTAAAGCCGGCTGAGTCCGGCTTTTTAGTGCCTGTACATCATAGTTTTAAGGTACTTAGCTCAGCGTTCGTCAAAGAAGTCTTTATCGCGGATGTATTTACTCATAAAGTGATAAGAGAATGGTCGCATCAACCAACTAAATAGAGAACGTCCAAGTCGAATGAACGTTGGCGTATTCTCGTATATTCTCCCGTTATACAACCATAACATTTTGCCTACATGCCAATAGAGAAAAGGCACTGGCGGCATGAATGTCACGATGTCGATGTCGCAACAAATCCGGTAAGTTTTGTGCCCCAAACGGTAGCGTTTTTTAAAGGTCCAATCTCCAACTGCGGGCTGACCGAAAGTCACGACGCGTTTAATGCTCTTTGGGTATTTTTTCTCAATATAGTCGGCAAAAACACTGCCAATCGCGCCACCTGAAGAGTGACCAGTAATGGTGATTCTTTTTCCCCTAAGAATGAGCGGTACAACGATACCTTCGAGGCGCTCGATCACGGTCAACCCCAACCGATCTTCATTTCGGCTCGGTAAACTTTCTTGAAAAAGAAGATGATAGAAACCCGCGTGAATGCGGTAATTCAGCCCCAACCTTCGACAACTTCTCGTCCACATCGCGAAGTTTAACAACCAATCACTGATACTGTGTGAGCCTTTAATTACTACGACCACTTCACTCTGTTTTTTACTCCAGAGCACGCGAATCATAATCTTACCGTGTTCATTTCTAATGACTCGTTGCCCATTAGGATCGAATCCGTATTGAGTTTGTCTGAAGACGCGAGGATAGGCGAGATTACAGAGTACGGCATAGCGCTCATATTGGTATCGTTTTAATGGTTTCACGTTATCTTTCTTTATGGAGCCTAACGACTGACTGTAATTAATGAATATTAAAAATACGTGAACCTAGGTTAGTGCTGGTAGAGGCTTTGTGTGTTGGTATCGTGGATGAAAGCCTCAAATTGGTCTAAGTGCGTTAAGATGGTCTGGCGCGAAGTATCGTGATGTTCACTAAGCACGTTAAGCAGCTTTTTCAGGGTCTTACGATCTTTTTTATTGAGGTTTACTGCTTCTTTGAGCTGTGTGAAAAATTCAATTTGACTTGAAGTGTCGTTAAAATCACCGAGCTTGTCTTGTAATAGTTTTAATTGTTTCACGTTGTTTTTGTGCTGTGGGGAAGGGTAGAGTGCGGAAAACCCTTCTAGCAAATAACGCAGCGCTTTGCACTTTATCCTCATCGAATGAATCACGTTGTCACAACTTTTGTCCGAGATCTTGCGCCGTGTTTTGTCGACCTTTTTAAATTGTTCGGAGACTTTTTGGCTTGCGAAGAGTAACGCTGGTACGTTGTTATCCACTCGTTCGTGTTGTGTACTTCGCAGCAGACTATTCCTGACCAAAGTGCAGTGTATAGTGTATTCTTTTGTCGCTAGCCAACGCGCAACTTTTGCCTGTTCGTAAGCACGTTCGGATTCTATAAAGCCAAAAAGCGGCTCAAGAGAGGGTTTGTGGTTTGGGAGCATTTCAATGTATTGGCTTTTGTCCAAGATAAATACGTCCAAATCACGCAGCTTATTTGTTTTCTTCATCATTATTTTTAAATGAGGTTTCAAAATACGCTGTTCAAAAGGAGGTATCAGTTCGCGAAGTAGCACGCATAGTGAGCGTATGCGCCTCAGTGTGACGCGATATTGGTGTGTATATTCAGGATCCAAGTCTTGGACGATCCCCTGTTCCAGAGAGCGTGCATAATCAAATTCAGTAAGTAAGAAGTGGGGCACTACGAAGTCGAGTTCGGAATCAGTATGTAGCGGTAATTGAAATGATGACTTTCGAAACATGATGAGCGCTTATTTGTCCCCTGCAGTACGAGTTAAGTTTATACCCATACTGCCAATTTGTGCGACTTGTCGATTCCTCGTTGACATTAAGTGATGAAGCAAAGTAAACGAGAGCAAAGCATACTGATGTTCTTGTGAGCAAAATGATCGCCCTTTGTTCGTTTGAGTTGGCTTTTTAACCATTTGAATAAAAAAGACTAATTTTTTGTTGACCAGATAAATTAATCCGTTAAAGTACGCCTCGTTCTCACGGCAAAGGCCGATGAGACAGATGGTGTCTAACCCATCGCATGATTGCGTTGCCCTGGTGGTGGAATTGGTAGACACAAGGGATTTAAAATCCCTCGGCGTTCGCGCTGTGCCGGTTCAAGTCCGGCCCGGGGCACCATCAAAATCTTTGGTAACAGAGATATAAAAATCAGAAAGGCGCCTTGGCAGAGTGGCTATGCAGCGGATTGCAAATCCGTGGACCTCGGTTCGACTCCGGGAGGCGCCTCCACTATTTCTAAAAACCGGCCTTGTGCCGGTTTTTTACTATCTGGTATTGTCAAACTATTCTAATACACATTTTTTATTGAATAATTAATTTTTGTACAAATACCAACCTCAATTATCAGTTAATCACCCTTTAACTGGTTTTCCTGAATTGCTATCTATAGCGTCATATTGTCATGTGATTTTAGTTCAATACTGAAAATAAAGTTGCACATATATCCTGCTTGTTTCTCTATATGTCTTTAGTTGATATTGCACTGTATCGCTCAGTCTGTCTTTTAATCGAGTATAAAACTAGGTGAGCAAAAAACTTTTCACCACTTTAATTTAACGTAAATTTAACAATTAAAGATGGATAATATTACTCAAGAGTTGTTGAGGTATATTATTCGAATGACTCGTTATTAAGTTAATGAATTTAAAGGTTATAATTTCATGCGATGAAATTGAGGTTGTTTTAGTTCAATTTCTACTTGTTTGATTTTTAATGATTTAAATTGGCTGTAGTGCAAGTGATTTATTAAAGTCATTGTTGAATACAAAGTTTGTTCATATAAAACAATCATAAGGTTATTTTAAGTAATTGACAAAAATGGACAAATTTATTATTACACAAACTTAACCTAAATTACTTATTGCTCTGGTTGAATTTTGACCGGTTGCTTTGCTATGATTCCGGCTCTTATATTTTTGGTGGTTATCCTTTTATAACCATGTTGATGTATATAGGAACATATTTGGCTTTATAGGCTAGGGCATTTTATTGCCTAAAATTTATATTATTTTACCCTACCATTTCTGCTTATATTGGCGGGAAGTTGAACTAGTTATTAATTTAAAATTAGGTGAAGCAGTGATAAAAAATATTAAAATAAATAGAACAATCCTAAATAAAGGGTTGTCATTTTTATTAGTAATATTCGCTTGTTTACAGAGCATCCATTACGCCAGTGCAGCAGGAAGTACGACGGGACAGCAAAATACATTGGTTATCCTGCTGAACTTCAAAGAAAACCCAAATGAGCAGCCATTAACTTTGTCAGAGGCAAATAATCTAATCTTTGGCACAGTAAATGACTTCTACCGTGAAAGCTCTTTTGAGCAAATGTGGCTATCAGGGAAAGTCGTGGGTTGGTTTAATCTACCGTTGTCTAATCAGGTTTGTGATTTTACCGCTGTTCAAGATGCAGCGGATCAAGAAGCCATCGCTGCGGGAGTGAAGCTTGAAGAGTACGATCGTATTGTTTACTTGATGACAAAAACGGCATGTGGTGTCGCTGGATCGGCAACTATTGATGGCATGCCTTCACGCGCGCACATCAATGGTGATTTTTCTCCGATGAATATCGCTCATGAGCTTGGACATAACTTTGGTTTGCATCACTCTCGTGCTCTTGATTGTGGCGAGCATACGCTTTCAGACAACTGTACGTTGCGTGAATACGGTGATACCTATGATGTAATGGGTGGTCCAGACATCGGCTATTTGAATACTTTCCAGCGCGAGCGACTAGGATGGCTAGAGGGAGAGCACGCTTCAAAGACACTGGAAGTTACTCAAAATGGTACTTACTCCATCGCGAATTACGAGACGACTAGTGATCAGCCAGTTACGATAAAAGTACCTCGTGGTACTGATCCTTCTACAGGTGCAAAAAAATGGTTTTACATTGAATACCGCCAGTCTATTGGGTTTGACGACTTTTTAGATGCTCGTTCTTACTCGTTCTATCGTGGGGACGTTACGGATGGCATCATCATTCGAAGCGCTGTAGAAGGCGATGGGCGCAGCAGTAATCTGCTTCACTTTAAAACTGATTCTGAATATCGTGCGGTTTTTGGCCGAAATGACTGGTTTGACCCATCTATGCCGGTCGGTGGTAGCTATACTGACCCAGACTCAGGTGTAACATTGAGTTTGGTGAGTGCAGCGAACGGCATCGCCGAAGTAAGCGTTGTCTTTGATGGCTCTGACAACGGTAATATCGGGACTTGTACTGTTAATGCTCCATCAGTGACTGCGAAAGCTGCAACAAACAACTCGGTTGCAGCCGGCGATGAGGTTCAATATCAGGTCACTATTACCAACAAAGATAGTGCAGACTGTTCAGCGAGCAGTTTTTCTGTAAGCGCGTCAGTGCCAACTGGTTGGAAAGCAAGCAGCAATGCAATCACGCTAGCAGCAGGTGAAACCGGACAAGTAATGATATCAGTCGTATCTTCGGTTGACGCTAGTGATAAAGACTATGCTTTGAATATGATCGTGACGCACGGGGAGGACTCAAGTCTGCAAACCGCAGCATCCGTAAATTACTCTGTAACCACTGAAATCTCGCCATCACCAGAGCTCGTTGCTGTTGATGATCAGGTGACTATGTCTTCGAAGCAGTCGGTGACTATCGATGTGATGGCAAACGATGTTGTTGGAGAGCAAAACTCTGCAAGCGTGGTTTCTTTTACTAGACCAAGTAAGGGGCGACTAGAGCTGTTATCAGATGGCACCCTGCGTTACACACCTGAGAAGAAATTCAAAAATAACGACAGCTTTACCTATACCATAGGTGATGGTCAAAGCAGCTCGACCGCTCAGGTCTCAGTGAAGTTAGAGTCCTCATCTGGTGGCGATTCTGGCAACTCTGGTAACAATGGGAAAGGTAAGAATAAATAGAACGATATAGTTCGAAAGAAAACGCCTGACGAGTTAACGTCAGGCGTTGTTTTATTAAGTTGTAAGTAGACCTTATTCAGGGCAGTTAACAGGCTCTGGACAAGTTGGACATAGCGTACATTCTGCAGACGCTGTTATCGCTTCTACGACAACATTACCGAAGATAGTTTCACCACTCGCATCCACAGTATCTGTAAACGCTCTGACTTCTTCACCCGGTAATGGAAGGCCTTCACCATCTCCTGGGATTGGCTCGTAGTTACCAGTAAAGTCGTAACACTCAGCAGGCGCAAGCATACCAACCTGGATTGGATTCGAGTCTTTGTTGTCGATTACGACAATGCCGTCAATGGTGACATTGGAGGTATTACATACACTACCACTGTAATTGACTTGAAGACCGTATTCATTAATACCAGTATCTTCAAATCGATTCACGACGACGACACTACAGTCTTTCTCTAGAGACAATGAACCAGGGATGTTTTGGCTTGGGCATTCCCAATCTGCGTTGTCAGAAACCGCAACACCACCACCAGTTTCAAGTGCTGCGCTTACTTCTGCGTAGTTAGTGATACCGTTTTGGTCAATAATAAACGAACCATTAAACTCTTGCGTTTGTCCGACGGCGAGCATCGCTAAATTGAACACATGGTCACCAGCAGCCATATCGTTGTCAACGGCTGTAGTGTCTGTTGCCACAACATCATACAATGCAAAGTCACCGGTGTTTTCTACAGTGAGTTTATAGTTGTATTTCAAAGTGTTACCATTGACAACATCACCAAATGTACAAGTTTTAGTGATTTTAATGTCTGGTACGCCTGGTGTGTAACAGAATGAAATATGACTTAAGCCATAGTATCTACCGTTTTTACCCACAGGTGCATGTAGTAAGGCATCATCTTGATACAATAATCCATCTGTAAAGTAGTTATATAGGTTTCCGTCAGGACCACCTTTCACAAAGATAGCTTGCATAATCACAGGGCTATCACCTTGATCCCAACTGAAGGTTTTTGCCCCAGGTTGTTGATCAATAACCACTTCAAGCATGCCATCACCGAAAGTGCCGTCTGTAACTGGCTCAAGCTTGTATTCTATCAAACCATCGATCCCTGGAAGTAATTGTTGACAGGTGTTATTCCCTTCAACAAATATTGGTTGCACGCCTCGGCTTGAAGGGTCGCCAGCGGATGCGTAAACAATTTGAGAGCTCAGCACTAAGCTAACCGCTATGACCCAAGTAAACAGCTTAAACATGCTGCTGATATTGATCGCTGTAAGTATATTCTGGCTACATAAAGTGGAACAACGGTAACTCTTACTGCCCCACCAAGAGTTAAATATGGTTTTCATAAAACCTCCTTGTGTAAGTGGGCTCGCTACGTCCTTGAGCCCACATACGTGATAGTTTTCTCACAGAGTTAAACTGCGCCAGTTGACTAGCATAGAGTGTTCCACATTTAACCTTTTGTATTTGTTGATTATTTTTTATTTTTGTACAGAGGGGGGAACAGTTTGTTTATATTTTCATAAATGGTTGAGCTAAAACTTATTCGCTAAACGATTGAATATGTTTTAGTTAAATGAGTATTCAATTAGATGTGTAAAGGGTGTAACACTATGCAAACAGGTGTTACACATCACCTTCACATTAGTTGGGGCAGGTGAGTAAGCGTCTATTTCATATTCATAGTGGACAGTTTCAATACCGTCGCTTTTGTGCATCTGTCACAGGTGTAAACAATAAAGTGTCAATCTGTAACATTATCCTAGAACACGTATATATCTTTGTTATCGTAGGTTTTTTGTCTCTTTTGTTTTCTTTCTCTTTCTTTAAAATTGAACACTCTGTTCATTCTCTTCGCTGTTGAAAATATTTAGTTTAATAAAATCATAACCTTAAGTGGTGGCATGCTCTATGCGTTATACGAGCTCGAAACGAAAGTTGTATCTCGCTTTCACTTTTTCTTAAAAGGCAATTAATGACATAGGGACCTTCGTCTAGCTTTAGAAGCGTTCTAAGGAGTAGGTTATGAATTCTTGTAAGTCAGGTATCTGGCATACGATGAAGAGCTTTCTTTATGCAATATTTACAAGCTTGCTAATAGGTAGCTCTGCATTTGCAACACCAACAGATGGCGTGTTTGAGTTAGAAGCAAATGCTAATGCGATAGATGACTCTGGAGTAGGTGCTCCAGATGACTGGTCAACGCCGCCAAACATCGGCGGAGCACAAGTATTTAGCTTTGAAAATGACACGGCAACACCGGATACAATATTTACTGGTGGTAATAAAGACATCAAAGACATACCAGAACTCGGTTGGAAGACTGGTACGGTACTTGATAAAGGGGACATTCTTCATGCGTATGCGGCAGCATATATTATCGACAATGATCTAGTACTCACCTTTGGTGCAGACCGTTTCGGTAACAGCGGTGATGCCTTCTTAGGTTTTTGGTTTTATCAAGACTCAGTGGGTCTGAACCCTGACGGTACATTCACGGGTCAACATATTGCTGGCGACCTTTTGATTCAGGTGAATTATTTGCAAGGGGCAAACGATGGCCCTGAAATTTTGGTTCTTGAATGGGACACAACTTGTGCGAAAGCTGCTAACAATAATCCACAAGATGGTCAGTGTGCTGCGACAAACTTACGTTTGAAAGTTAAGACAAATGCACTGTGTTCACCAGGCGCGCAAGATGTGTGTGCTTCAACCAATACAACTGACTCACCTGCACCATGGGCGTATACGCCAAAAAGTGGTGTCGAAAATGTCTTCCCTCCAGAAACCTTCTTTGAAGGTGGTGTAAACCTTACTGAACTTCTACAAACAGACACCTGTTTTAGCTCATTTGCAGCCGAAACAAGAGCATCAAGCAGTATTACCGCTCAGTTGAAAGACTTTGTGGTTGGTGACTTTGAGTTGTGTAGTGTTGATATCACTAAAACATGTAATCAAGCGGTCGTGAATGAAACAGAAGATGGTTACGTTTACTCATACAGCGGCGACGTGATTAATGATGGTGTCGGTACGCTCTACGATGTTGTTGTAGAGGATTTAGAAGCAGGTACTACACATAGCTTAGGTGCCATTGCTTCAGGTGACAGTGCTTCATACAGCGGCAGTTTTGAAAGTACAAGCAATGGTCTAACTAATACGGTGAAAGTCACAGCAGCTGCGACTCCGGGTGGCCAAGCGACCATTAGTGATACCGCAAGTGATCCATGTGAGTCATTGAGCTTGTCTCCAATGATTAGTGTAACGAAATCATGTGAAAGCGGCTTCAAGCTTACTGAAAATGGTATCATTGCTGAAGTGAGCTTCTCGGGAATGGTATGTAACACAACGCCTGGACTTACTTTAGTGAATGTTTCTGTTGTGGATGACTCAGGTACGCCTGAGGATGCTTCTGATGACGTGACAGTAGTGGATAATATCGAACTCGCTTCGGATCAATGTCAGTCTTATACTGGTAGTTATATCCCAACGGCATTTAGCAATGCAGAAACGCAATCTTTCCGTGATACTGTTACAGCGGTTGGTTTCTTGAAAATCGATAATACTCAAGCGACGAATACAGCTTCTGCAGACTGTGATATTTGTCCTGCACCAAGCAACTAATTGACGTCTTGTGAATAAAAAGCCTGGAGTATTCTCCAGGCTTTTTCATATTGAATTGCGTGATTTAGTTCGGTTTCCCTTTACCGTTTCCACCACCATTCCCACCAGAAGTCGATTGTAAGGTGATGCTAATCGTCGCGGTTGAAGAAGATTGACCGTCACTGATCGTATAAGTAAATGAATCATTATTCTTAAACTTCTTCGATGGTGTGTATTCAATGGAGCCATCGCTCAGTACACGGGCGCTTCCTTTGTTTGGCTTAGCGACCGTAATCGCAAGAGAGGTCGATTGTTCAAACGAGTCATTATTTAACTGTTCGATGCGAACGACGGATTTATCACTGATCGTTACGCTATCATTCACCGCCTCAAGTGGTGACGTCGACTCAGACAACACTGTGTAAGATAGCTCGGTTTTGGCTGATTGTTCATTTTCAGCATCTATAACGTCAACGGCTATGCTGTAAGAGTTCGGCTGAGCATCGCTGTTTGACGTAACCATGACCGTCGTTTCTGCACTCATGCCGGAAGGAACCGTCAAGGCGCTTGCGTCATAATTCCATCCGTCAGGAACGCTTAAAGCCGTTGTATAAGTCGCGTCTGCACATTCTGTATTGTTCTGGTTCGTCACTTTAAGATTATACGCTAACGTTTCTCCAGCGTTTGCATCAGAACCTGATAGTGGGGTTAGAGAGAGTAGAGGCGATGTCGCAACGCATTGCCCGGATTCACCACCAAATATGACACTGACCTGTGCGTTTTGACCATTAGCACTTTCCAAAGTTATCGACACGCCTGTTTTTGGATCGGTGAACGTTCCACCAATTGGAAGAGCAGGGTCTTCCCAGTCATTACTCCCAAATAATTGTTTGAAAGTGGAGTCAGGCTTCATGTGTAGCAAGCGGCTACTTTTAAGATCACCGTCTGTCGCTAGGCGCACAACCACACCTTCTGTCACATCTTGGCGGTATACGATGTACGAACGGTCACGTAAAAAGCTGTCGTAGCCAAGAGCTTGTCGATATTCAACGTAAAACCATTGGCGCTGACCTGTAATTGGATCGGTACCTCTTGGGATTTTTAAAACTTTTGATGAAGTACTTTCAAAGTCTTCATAGGCATCAATAGAGTAAACACCATCACTAGAAATGATTTGAGCAGGGGAGGTCTGCCACCCTAAGTTTTCCAATTGGAAGGCGCTAAAGTAACCCATATCGTAGTTACCCATTGTATCGTAGCTATCACCGTACTCTATGACACGGCAATCACCAGCTAACGTACCGTCTTTACAGTCGAGTGCGGAAGCGTGATGCAATCCAAAATTATGTCCTAATTCATGGGCGATAACTCGAGGCTCGAAAACCGCATTTATTGACGCTCTAGAGGGAGTTACTCCTTGGCTACCAGAGCCTTCTGATGCACATCCAGTTTTGGTTGTTAAGTAGATAAAACGGTCATAGTTTGATAGTTGATATCCCGCAGTTTCAGCCATTTTGTCGGCTTCCGCTGCTACAGCATCATCATCGCAAATTTGGTTTGATATCGGTAAGGTGAATGTTCCAGCAACATCACCAGATAGCCAAAGTTGCCCCTGGGACATTTGCGAATAGAAGTCGCTAACGGTATTAAAAACAACATGATGGGCGTCTTCTTTAGAGATTGGGATCTCTTGAGGGTTTTCTTGGAAATTGACGAGTACAACTAATGTTTTTTGTTCACCACTAGCCACTTGCTCAGCATAAACCTCTGATGAAAAAGAATATGCTGACACGAGGGTTACAAAGCCAAGAGCTAGCAAGCGTAAATTTGACGCAACAAAGCCCAATTGAGGGAGGATGACCTTCTTCAATTTATATACCTACTTAATATTTTGATATTAAATGAAATTACAAATTCATAATGTTTTAAATAAAATAAATACCGAGCTCTACCCAAATAGAACCAGTAATTATCAAGTGTGCATTATGTTTTATAAAGTTTGTTTTATATTTGTGTGTGTTTATTACTTTTAAACACGAGGCGAGATATTAGCAGAAGGGGTGGTTAAAATTCAACCATGCATTTCGGTTTTTATAAGTTTATGAATTATAATGTTTAACTACTTTTTACTAGTGGCTTTTATAAAAATAATAAGAAATAATATTGTATGCAACAAAAGCAGTCACAAAGACAGTAATAATATTACACCGTGTAGTATGCAACACTCTTAATTGTTTGTTATTTCTTTTGTTTCCTATATAAATGACTTATTAAAAAATAAGACGCTATCAATTCCGTAGAGAAAATTGTCAAATTAAAGAAATATTAATTTCAAAAAAAACAAGAGAATTATTATATCTGGATATAGGCAACGCCATTTTTGCCATTTTTCTTTATCTCATACATTGCATGATCGGCTTTTTGATAAACTTCATTAAACTGTTGTTTTCCTTTATCAAATAGACAAACACCGATGCTCATTCCAATCGTTACTTTATTTAAGTCCTGATTTATCGCAGGAATGATGGAACTTAAGAGTCGATCACAAAGTTGAGATATTTCTTCTTGATTTGAATAAGAGCTTAAAACGACAAACTCATCTCCTCCTATGCGTCCGACTTGAGACTTGCTTGGCGCAAGCTCTGTTAAGCTATTGGCGATATTAATGAGGAGAGTATCACCAGTATGATGGCCTAGCTGGTCGTTAACTGCTTTAAAATTATCTATATCAACAAACACTAAGGCAGACTGCTGAGACGGCTTGGTTTGAGGTTGATGATTAAAGTTTTCCTCAATTGCTTTTCTATTTAACAGTCCGGTCAATGGATCACTCGAAGCTAACTTAGCCAGTTGCTGCTCATATCGCTTTTCTTTTGTAATATCGATATGAGTGCCCATCATGCGTAGTGGTTCGCCATCAGAACCATACTCGACGATGCGCCCTCGATCGTAGACCCAACTATCACTGCCGTCTTTATGAATCATGCGATGAACTACCTCATAAAGGTCGGTTTTGCCAGCTAGGTGATCTTCAAATGCACCCACCGCAAGATCATAATCTTCAGGGTGGAGATTGTTTTTCCACGTTTCAACCGTCGCGGTTAACTCATGGGGCTGATAACCTAGCATTTTGCCCCACTGCATATTGAATATCGTCAAAGTACCTGAAGGAATATGCTGCTCCCACAAACACAGTCCATTACTGTCGAGTGCAGCATTCAACTTTTCTTGTAGTCGCGCATTCTTCCGCTTCAGCTCTTCATTTTCTTTTTCTAAGCAGGCAATTCGAGTTAGATATTCTTCCATTTTGCGCATAATTTACGTCGTTTTCGGAGCGACAATATACGAAAAATACTTTGCAATTTCTATGATTGAGCTTGGAGATATAGGTATTGAATATGCGGTAAATAATAAAGAATCGGTGATGTTACTTAAGAGCAGCAAAGTAAATGCTTGGAAAAACAAAGAAGGAAATAGGGGATAAGCGAGGGGCTCTCCTGGTGCAAAGTCATAAATGAGGCCTTTGCACCGGGACTACTGAGGGTTAGCGGTTTAGTGCACCACAACGCTCAGGCTGGTAGGTGATATCGACAATTTCAATTGTCTTCACTTGATTATTTGGCATTGGCCATTCAAGTTTTTGACCAACAGACAAACCGATCAGTGCGCTGCCTACGGGCGCAAAAATGGAAATATCATCACTGCTTTTCAGCTCAGATGGGTAAACCAGTGTCTTTGTCATGGTTCTATCTTCACCTGCAAATTTAAACTCTACAGTTGAGTTCATCGTGACCACATTATCTGGCATTTGTTCTGGCTCAAGAACCGTCGCACGGTCTAGCTCTGCTTCTAGCTCAACAAGCTCCGCCGCGATGTTTGGCATTTTATCCAACAAAGCCGTGATTCGGTTCATATCTAAGCTTGAAATGTAGATAGAATTGTTTTCTGACATTTTATGACTCCCAAATAAAAGGCCGCCTCACAAACATGGGACGGCACTCTATATGTCAATTACGGTATCAATCATATGGATTTTATTCCATATGAACTAAATCAGATTCTAGTCTTTATAGTGCGACTTAGCTAGTAAAAGATTTTTGTTGTGAGACTTGATTTTTCTAAAACTTTCAGTCACTTCAGTTGTTCACCTTTAGTAGCCTTGAAACGGCTAGGTTAAAACGAATGCTTTGTTTTTAAACAAAGCTGGGTTTATCGTTAGCGTGGTTTAACTCGACAATCATTGCCATTCTGTAAAAGCCAAAACTGTATAGCCCTTTGTGAGCATGACTGCGGTTATCTCATTTTGTAAAAACTACCAACATCCGTTAATAAATTACCTTTTATTCTTCAATATCAAGATAAAAACGTTCATCTACCCCTTTAGGGTAGTTTGAAATTGTAATTGATTTACATCATGTATTAATTTTCTTTCACAATTAACAATGAGCTCAGTGATAAGAACCTAACCCTTAGGAATTATAATGAGCAAGTTGAAGCTAGTAGTCATCGGTAACGGTATGGTAGGGCACCGTTATATTGAAGACTTAGTCGAGAAAACTGATATCTCTAATATGGAGATTACCGTTTTCTGTGAAGAACCTCGTGTCGCATACGACCGTGTGCACCTTTCCTCTTACTTTTCTCACCATACTGCAGATGAACTTTCTTTAGTAAAAGAAGGCTTCTACGAGAAACACGGTATTAATATGCTGATCGGCGAACGCGCGATTAACATCAACCGTGAAAACCGCATTGTTTACTCAAGCACTGGTCGCGAAGTTCAATACGACAAGCTGATTCTTGCTACAGGCTCATTCCCATTTGTCCCGCCTATCAAAGGCCACGAAAGCAAAGACTGTTTTGTTTACCGCACGATCGAAGATCTAAAAGCGATTGAAGCGTGTGCGAAAAACAGCAAATCAGGCGTGGTTATCGGTGGTGGTCTTCTAGGTCTTGAAGCGGCAGGCGCACTAAAAGCATTGGGTGTAGAAACACACGTTGTTGAGTTCGCGCCAAAGCTGATGGCTGAGCAACTTGACCTTGCTGGTGGTAACCAACTTCGTCAAAAAATCGAGCGTATGGGCGTGAACGTTCACACCAGCAAAAACACGCTTGAGATTGCGGCAGAAGGCACAAACGCACGCAACGTTATGCGTTTTGCTGACGGCACTGAGTTAGAAACAGACTTCATTGTATTTTCAGCGGGTATTCGTCCACAAGACAAACTAGCACGCCAAATGGAGCTAGAACTTGGCCCTCGTGGCGGTGTTGCCATCAACGACCACTGCCAGACTTCTGATGAGAACATCTACGCGATTGGTGAGTGTGCGTCTTGGAACGACATGTTCTACGGCCTTGTTGCTCCTGGCTACAAGATGGCGACGGTTGCCGTTGATCACCTACTAGGTAACACAGAAAGCAAATTCGAAGGCGCTGACATGTCTGCGAAGCTGAAACTTCTTGGTGTAAAAGTAGGTTCAATCGGTGATGCGAACGGTCGTACTGAAGGTTGTAAGAGTTACGTTTACCAAAACGAAGAGCAAGAAGTTTACAAACGTCTTATCGTTTCTGAAGACAACAAGAAACTGCTTGGCGCGGTAATGGTTGGCGATACGTCTGACTACGGCGATTTGCTTCAATTGATGTTGAACGAAATCGACCTACCAGAACACCCAGACGCATTGATCCTTCCTGCACACGCAGGCGCTGAGAAACCAGCACTAGGTGCAGACGCTCTACCAGAAAGCGCAGTGATCTGTTCATGTTTCGATGTAACCAAAGCCAAGATCGCACAAGCGGTTGCTGATGGCCACCATACATTGGGCGACATCAAAGCAGTGACTGGCGCTGGCACAGGCTGTGGTGGTTGTATTCCTCTAGTCACTTCTGTCCTAAACGCAGAGCTTGCTAAATCTGGTATTGAAGTGAAGAACGACGTTTGTGAGCACTTTGCTTACTCACGCCAAGAGCTATTCCACTTAATCCGTATTGAAGAGATCAAAACGTTTGATGAGCTTCTGGAGAAATACGGTAAAGGTTACGGCTGTGAAGTATGTAAACCACTTGTGGGTTCTATTTTGGCTTCTTGCTGGGGTGAGCACATCCTTAAGCCACAACTGGTTAAGCTGCACGACACCAACGATAACTTCCTAGGTAACATCCAAAAAGATGGTACTTACTCCGTAATCCCACGCATGGCGGGTGGTGAAGTTACACCTCAAGCACTGGGTGCACTAGCGAACGTTGCTGCAGAATACAACCTATACACCAAAGTAACCGGTGCTCAACGTATTGGTCTGTTCGGTGCTCAAAAAGACGATCTTCCAGAGATCTGGCGCAAGCTTATCGACGCTGGTTTCGAAACAGGTCAAGCGTACGCAAAAGCACTTCGTATGGCGAAGACATGTGTTGGCTCAACTTGGTGTCGTTACGGTGTTCAAGATTCTGTTGGTCTAGGTTCTTACATCGAGAACCGTTACAAAGGCATTCGTACGCCTCATAAGATGAAGTTCGGTGTTTCTGGCTGTACTCGTGAGTGTGCGGAAGCACAAGGTAAAGACCTTGGCATCATCGCGACTGACGCAGGTTGGAACATGTACGTATGTGGTAACGGTGGTATGAAGCCTCGTCACGCAGACCTACTTGCAAGTGACCTAGATAAAGAAACGCTAATCAAGTATATCGACCGCTTCATGATGTTCTACATCCGTACTGCTGCGCCACTACAACGTACATCGGTTTGGATGGAAAACATGGAAGGTGGCGTTGACTACCTACGCGAAGTGATTGTTGAAGACAAACTTGGCATTAACGCTCAACTAGAAGCAGACGTAGCGAAGCTTGTAGACGAGTACGAATGTGAGTGGACTGCAACCATCAATGACGAATCACAACTGACTCGTTTCGCACACTTCATCAACTCTGACAAGCGCGATGACAATGTTGTGTTTGTTCAAGAGCGCGAACAGCACCGCCCAGCGACCTTCACGGAGAAACATCCTGAAGCGAAAGGCGACATCCTACACGTAGCGATCACTGAAGCATAAGGGAAGGTTGAACATGTCATTTGAAAAGATTTGCCAAATCAACGACATCGTACCGGGCACTGGCGTTTGTGCACTGGTTGATGGTCAGCAAGTTGCGGTATTCCGCCCAACACAAGCAGAAGAAGTGCTGGCGATCAGCAACACAGACCCATTCTTCCAATCAAACGTGCTTTCTCGCGGTTTGATTTGTGAGCACCAAGGCGAACTTTGGGTAGCAAGCCCACTTAAAAAGCAACGCTTTAACCTGACAACAGGTGCGTGCATGGAAGACGAGCGTTTTAACGTGAAAGCGTACAAAACGCGCGTAACCAACGGTGAAGTAGAAATTTCTGCATAAGCTTGGTTTGCATTCCCTCCTCCTTAAGGGGAGGGAGTGCACCGAGTACTTAGATTCAATAGACAAAGGCTTTCCAAGCGTCATCTTGGGGGAACAGGGAAGCGAGATGATGTCGACAGCAGTGGGTGTCAACGGGAAGCCTTTCTCTATTCAATCTTTAACTTTTTAACTTTCAATTTTGAATAAGGACACATTCATGTCTACAGACTTTAAACCTGCTGAATTCGTGCAAACCATGATCAACGTGGGTGAAGCGAAAATTAATACCAGCACACGAGATCTTCTGCTTCGCGGCACGATGGCAGGCGTTATTCTGTCTCTTGCGGTGGTGGTTGCTATTACCGCGATTGTACAAACGGGCATTGGCCTTGTGGGGGCGCTTGTTTTCCCTGTGGGCTTTGTGATTCTCAGTGTGATGGGTTACGACCTTGTCACTGGTGTTTTTGGTCTTGCTCCTTTGGCTAAGTTTGCTAACCGTCCGGGTATCACTTGGGGTCGTATTTTCCGTTGCTGGGGATTGGTAGGTTTGGGTAACCTGATTGGTTCTCTAATTGTGGCTTACCTAGTGGCAATCTCTCTAACCGGTAACTTCTCTCTAGAATTGAACGCGGTAGCGAAGAAGTTTGTCGATGTATCGACTGCCCGTAGCCTTGGTTTCGAAAACATGGGTATGGACGGATGGATCACGTGTTTTGTACGCGCTATCTTCTGTAACCTAATGGTGTGCCTAGGCGTGATCGGCAACATGACGGCACGTTCAGTATCTGGTCGTGTAGCGATGATGTGGTTCCCAATCTTCATCTTCTTCGCGCTAGTATTCGAGCACACCGTGGTAAACATGTTTCTATTCCCACTGGGTATGATTCTAGGTGCGGATTTTGGTATCGCGACTTGGTTGAACTTCAACCTTATCCCAACCATCCTAGGTAATATCGTTGGTGGTCTCGTAATGACTTGTCTGCCACTGTACCTAACTCATGCGAAAACAGCGCCTTCTATCAACGTAGTTGAAGAAGAAGTAAAAGCAGAGCCTGCAATCGCAAAATAAACTGCTTTTATCTGGCCCTACCTATGGTAGGTAGGGCAACTCAACTCATTTAACTTTCAATAGATATTGTATTGATTTGGCTATAAAAAGTAATAACTCCTTGGAGTAGTTTGAACCTTAAGTTAATAACGTGAGTGTTACTCTTTATATCCAAATTTCCGATAGGCGTTGATATGACTACTGCGAACTCATCTTTAAACAGCGGCTTTGTTTCTCTAGTAGGTGCGGGGCCGGGCGATCCAGACTTGCTGACAGTCAAAGGTTTGAAAGCGATTCAAGCGGCTGAAGTTGTGGTGTATGACCGATTAGTGTCGAAAGACATTCTTGAATTGGCGCATGCATCAGCGGAGATGATCTACGTAGGCAAAAAATTGGACTTTCACTGTGTACCTCAAGATCAAATTAACCAAATCTTGGTACAAAAAGCACAAGAAGGTAAACGCGTTGTGCGCCTAAAAGGTGGTGATTCTTTCATCTTTGGACGCGGGGGTGAAGAGTTAGAAGAGCTTGCAGAATACGGCATCAAATACGAAGTGGTGCCGGGGATCACCGCGGCGGCGGGTGCAACAGCTTATGCTGGTATTCCATTAACGCACCGTGATCATGCGCAAAGTGTTCAATTTATTACGGGTCACGTGCAAAAAGACGGTCGCGAAATTGAGTGGCATTCGTTAGCGCAATCTAACAACACACTTGTGTTCTACATGGGTTTGAAGCAAAGCGGTCACATCATGGATAACCTGATCACTCACGGATTAGATCCAGAGATGTCATGCGCCATTATTGAAAATGGTACGCGTCCAGAGCAGCGCGTGTTCCAAGGAAAACTGAACGAACTTTCTGAAATGGCTGAGAAAGCGATCAGTCCAGCATTGATCGTCGTTGGCAGCGTGACTCAGTTGCACAACAAACTAGACTGGTTTAGAAAATAAGTTCGTCTAATGGTTAGATTTTGCAGGGGCTGTGACGTCTCTGCATTTCTTGCTTACGCATTGGCATTTGATCAATCAAGTTGTTGATAAATGGCCAATCCGTTTCTGCGCCCCATCGGTATTTCTCTTGGCCATCTTTACCCAGTAAAATTGCGGTATGTGAGCCTTTTTCAATTTCATACAGCTTGGCAAGCATTTTCAAATCAAACTCTTCTTTGAGCCAAGCTGGAGACGTGTAACCTTGTTCTGTAATGACTAATGTGACCACGTCTCTGTCTTCCAACTCGCACTCATTCATGAGTGCTTCTAGTAAGAATTGTTTAACGTATTCATCATTTTCTGGAGCGAAGTAAAGCACACTCCGATGCGGCCAGTACTTTGAATGTGCTGGATAACCGAATGCTGTCGATGACAAGATACAAGAAAGTAGTATCACTAGTAACTTTCCGCCCATGACAGTTCCCCTAGAAACCCAAATACCGTTTATACGTTAAGTTTAGTGGAATTGGCTCATTGTGCTTTTACCAAAACTGACTTAGGGTAGGCAGCAAATAAATCAAGCGTAGAAAAGATGAATTCAGAAAGAAAACAAAAGATCGCCATTTTGGTTGATGTACAGAATGTGTATTACACCTGTCGCGAAGCGTATCGCAGTAATTTTGATTACAACCAGTTTTGGTATGTTGCGACGCAAGGGAAAGAGGTGGTGAGTGCTCGTGCTTATGCCATCGCGAGTAACGATCCAAAACAGCGTCAGTTTCATCACATTTTACGCGGTGTTGGGTTCGAGGTAATGCTTAAACCCTATATTCAGCGTCGTGACGGCAGCTCGAAAGGCGACTGGGATGTTGGTATTACTCTTGATGCGATTGAAATTGCACCTGAAGTTGAAGAAGTGATTCTCGTTTCTGGAGATGGGGACTTTAGTCTTCTGGTGGAACGAATTCAGCAGCGCTTCAATAAAACGGTGACCGTTTATGGTGTGCCTAAGCTAACATCCCAAACTCTGATTGATTGTGCAGATAACTTTGTCGCGATTGATGATGACTTCTTACTGTAATCACTAACGTGACAAAGAAAAGGCGAGTCATTCAGGCTGTACGCTAACGTACAATGACTCGCCTCTAATTTATTGTTGATTTGGCTAATTATGAAGGAATGATCATTTGTCCTAACAAGTAGCCCAGACAGCAAGCACCAATCACACCAATCAAACCTACCGACATAAATGAGTGGTTGAAGTACCACTTACCAATCTTAGTGGTACCTGACGTATCGAAGTTCACTGTCGCGATATCTGAAGGGTAGTTCGGAATAAAGAAGTAACCGTATACCGCAGGCATTAGGCCGATAAGCAGTGCCGGATCCAGACCCAAGCCAAGACCAACAGGTAGCATCATACGAGCCGTTGCTGCTTGAGAGTTCACCACAACCGATACAATGAACAACGCAAGCGCGAACGTCCAAGGGTAGTTGGTTACCATCTCAACGATGCCAGATTTGAACTGAGGCATTGCGTATTGGAAGTAAGTATCTGACATCCAGGCGATACCGAAGATAGCAATGGCAGCCACCATACCTGATTTGAATACTACGCCGTTTGGTACGTCACGTGGGTCAGTTTTGGTTGCAAGCAAAATGATACCGCCGAAGCAGAGCATCATCATTTGAATCACAACGGCCATGCTGATTGGTTTCGCGCCATCCACGATGGTACGAATGTCCGGCCACATCGCGATAACGACGATAACCAAGATAGACGCGATGAACAGCAACACAGAGTTACGAGCACTTGTTGGTAGCACTTCATCAAGAGACGTTGCAGTGGTGTTGAGGATCTTTTCACGCCACACCGGATCTTTTAAACGCTCTTGGTATTCTTCATCGTCTTCCAGTTCTTTACCGCGTTTTAGGCTGTAAAGTGACATCAGCAACGTACCGAATAGCGTCGCTGGAACAGTAACGAGCAAAATAGAAAGCAGAGTGATCTCGTGCTGAATATCAGAGAGTTGTGCCAAGTAGTAAACGACTGCCGCTGAAATTGGAGAGGCCGTAATCGCGATTTGCGAAGCGACGGAAGCGGCTGCCATTGGACGTTCCGGACGAATGCCGTTTTTCAGTGCAACGTCGCCAATGATTGGCATGATGGAGTAAACCGCGTGACCTGTACCGAGCAAAAAGGTCATAAAGTAAGTAACAAAAGGAGCGATCAGGGTGACGCGTTTTGGGTTTTTACGAAGTACACGTTCGGCAACTTGCAGCATGTATTTCAAACCGCCAGCCGCTTCAAGAATGGATGCACATGTTACCACTGCTAAGATGATCAACATAACGGTGACAGGAGGGGAGGTTGGCGGCATCTTAAAGATGAAGACTTCAATCACCAAACCAATACCAGATACGACCCCAAGGCCTATACCACCATAACGTGAGCCGATATACAGCATCACGAGCAAAAATAGAAACTCAAGATACAACATGTGGATTTCCTTATTCAAAACAGGGGGCTATATAGCCAAATTACTTAATTACATTGTCCCGATATTCAGAAAGAAAATACTTCATGTTGTTCACACTCCTTTGGATAAGAAACAGCAATATTCAATTATTGGCAATAACTCACGCTACACAGGGAAACTGTTAACACAGTTTTATCAGGGTGTTTTTATGCTGTGTATTTTTGCGATCATGTCAGCGCTAAATACGAAGAGGTTTAAGAGTTTGTTGCTATTCATCGCATACGTAACCAGACCTTACGGGCGCAAAGAGCTTGAAAATAGAGGCAGAGACCACAGATGAGAATAGCCTCTTGTTACGTAAACACAAAGGATAATAGTTTGCATTGCGATTAGTGCTTGGGTATAAAGGTGTCAGAATGACTACACCAACAATAAAACATCATGTCTGAGCAATTTTTCCCGCAACTATTTCAAACTTCGAGTGAGATTACGCCTTACCTTCACGGTGATATTGGCGAAATAGGGCAAGAAGTTATTCATATCGAAAATGATATAAATCCGATCATTCAAGGCCTTTACCAACAGTTGTCTGAGGCTCATCCGGAAGCGGGAAAAGCGTATTGGTTGACGAGAACGTGGGATTTGTTGTGTTGGCAGCCTGTTTATGTTGCGTTCATTTCTATCTACGGTTTCCACACGTTGCCAAACATTCGTGAGATGGCGCAGCACCTCAAGCCTTGTTTTGTGTCTGGATATCGATTCGCTGACGAAACACATATACATGGTAAGCCAGAAGAATTAATAAAAGAGGCCGGACGTCAAATTCGAGAGTTGTTCGATTTCTACCAACAAGAAATGAGTCAATGGACGCGCATTCGCCCAGGCTTCACTCATCAATTGATGTCGGATGGGATCATGGCTTGTTTGATTCGTCTTCAACAGCGTTTTCCGCAAATGACCAACACAACATTACGTGAGCATGCCATCTTGTGGTTACAGGCATTGGGTTTAGATGCCAACAATAGTCATTCACTTTATGAGACGTCACTGGATCAGCCGCTAAAATTGGTCAGAAAAAGCTGTTGTTTAGTCTATAAGTGTGAAGGCAGAAAGCTTTGTGAAGATTGTCCTCGTTTAGAAAAAAATCGACAGCTTATGAGCAAGCATAATCCTAATTAACATTTGTTTAACTTATGTAACAGTGCTCGATTTGAGAGTGAGAATAAGTATCATTGCATGCTCTTGTTGACAACAAAAAGATAAATACAATGATAAAAAGGACGTTTTCTCTTAATCTCATCGTACTTGCGATGAGCAGTGGATACGCAGTTAGCTCAATAGCTGCGGAAGAACTTCAACAAACATCAACACCAAGTGATGAACAAATGGTGGTCGTGGGCAGTGTGATGCCGAAATCGATCTCTGATATTCCAGGAACGGTTTGGTTTGTAGGGCAAGAGGAAATTGCTCAGCAATATCGCGCGGGCAAGACACTTGGTGACATTCTTTCTGCAACCATCCCTTCTCTAGACGTTGGTACGGGTGGTCGAACTAACTACGGCCAGAACCTGCGTGGCAGAGCGATGTTGGTGATGATTGATGGAGTCTCACTGCAGTCTTCTCGCCCAATTAGTCGTCAGCTTGATGCAATTGACCCATTCAACATCGAGCGAATTGAAGTACTATCTGGTGCAACCTCCATTTATGGGGCTGGCGCTACAGGTGGTGTTATCAACATTATCACCAAGAAAGCTTACTCCGATGACTTGTCGTTTGAATCCTACGTGAGTGGCACTACAGGTTTTAACAGCAGCGATGACTTTGATTACAAACTAGCGCAGTCTATTTCCGGTGGTAACGATCGAGTTGCCGCTAGAGGTTCGGTTGTGTACACCGAGACACAAGGTGCATTTGACGCAAATGGCGACATTGTCACGCCAGATATTTCCCAAGGTTCTCTGCAATACAACTCGACGCTTGATGTGATGGGATCGACAGAGATTCAAATCTCCGATGCCAGCAAGTTAAACCTTGTCGCACAATACTATGACAGCCAGCAAGATTCGCCATACGGCTTGTACATTGTTAACAATAAATTTGTTGATGTACGAGAGGGATTCGATTCCGATCGTGAACACGGTACAGAGCGAGTTCTCTTAAGTGCGAACTACGCTCACGACAGCGTATTCGGCCATCAACTGATTGGCGAGTTGTCTTACCGAAGTGAAGACCAAACGTTTACTCCTTATTACCAAGGTGCTTCTCAGCAAAAGACAGAGGTTTTTGCTGGACGTTTGGCACTGGCAAAAAACTGGGAATCATTCAACCTTGTTTATGGTGTTGATGCGTATTTAGACCGTTTTGAGAGCAATCAAGCTCTATTCGATCCAAGCATTGCAAACAACTCTGGAAACTTGATTAATAAAACGTACGCCGAAGTTGGTCGTTACCCAGGTGTAGATGTAACGTCTTACGCAATGTTTGTTCAAGGTGACTATCAAATTAATCAAGATTGGTCCGTTCAAGCAGGCTACCGCTATCAATACATGGACAACAAGATTGATGACTTTGTTGCCTATAGCGTACAAAAGAAGATTGCCTCGGGTAAGGGGGTGTCAGCGGATGCGGTACCAGGTGGTAGCACCGACTACTCTGTAAGTCTGTTTAATTTGGGCACCATTTATCAGCTTAATGATGAATCTCAACTTTGGGCAAATTTCTCCCAAGGTTTCGAACTTGCTGACCCTGCGAAGTACTATGGTCAAGGCAGCTATGACGCTGTGGATGCAAACGGGCACTATGCGTTGAACAACAGCATTAATGTATCTGACTCAAAAATGTCAGGTATTAAAACGGACAGCTATGAGATCGGTTACCGTCTTGATACCAACTCTCTTGCGCTTCAGGCGGCAGGCTACTACTCGCTTTCAGACAACTCCATCAAGTATGATAGAAAAACGTTGTTGATTACGAATGTTGACGACGAGCAGCGTGTTTACGGTGCAGAAGCAAACATCAATTACTGGGTGACCCGCGATATCCTGTTAGGGGCATCAGGACACTACGTAGTTTCTGAGCTGAAAACCGATGGTAAATGGGAGGATTTGAGCGCAGGTAAAGCCAGTACGTCTAAGGCTAATGCATGGGCTGCATACTACCAAGATTCGTACTCAATTCGTCTACAAAGTCAGACGATGTTTGATTACGAAGATGACGCCAACAATAAGTTGGAGGGCTACACCACGTTTGATCTTCTGGGTAATGTAACACTACCTGTTGGGCAGTTAGGCTTTGGTATTCAAAACCTATTTGACGAAGACTACACAACCGCTTGGGGTCAACGTGCGCAGATTCTTTATGCGGCACACTACGATGCAGCAGCTTACGACTACAAAGGAAGAGGTCGCACATTCACACTGAACTACAGTGTTGAATATTAAAGTCAATTCTCTCCGTACAATAAACAAAAAAAGCCGCATAAAGCGGCTTTTCTTTTAGGCTTGATCTGTCGGCACTGTGTCTACAACATTTTCCGTGCTTTCCGAGGCTTGGTTTTGCTCTTCAGCTTCCATTTTTGCACGTTCAGCTTTGGAGATATAACGCGGCTTATTGCTCTTATGTAGCTTAGCGTTATGCTTCTTCTGTTTCGCTTTTAAGATCTGATTGATTTTCTTCTTGCGGTTCATGGTGGTGGTCCTTTAATTTAGCGGGGCAGGATAGTTATTTTTTTATCAAGTTACAACTAAATAAGCCCTTACGTCGGTCGCAAGATTCAAGTACGTTTCTATGTCCAATCATCTCTCGCGTTTTAATGGAGTCCAAATGAAAACACTGATCACTGAACGTTTGATACTACGTCTTGTGAGTGTAGATGATGCACCATTCATATTAGAACTTTATAACCAACCAGACTTTTACCGTTTTGTCGGAGATAAACAAATTCGTACTGAATATGAAGCGGCGCGTTATATAAAAGAAAACATGCTACGCATGCAAAAAGTTAAAGGCGTGAGTTTACTCGTAGTAGAGAAAAAGGACGATGGACAGCCGATCGGTATTTGTGGGCTAGTTAAGCGTGACACATTGCAACACTACGATCTCGGGTATGGTTTTTTACCTTCTGCTTATGGTTGCGGCTACGGAGTCGAATCGGCAACCGCGGTGCTGGAATATGCTCGAGGGGAAATGAAACTCGATAAGTTGGCTGCCATCACCAACAATGACAATATTCGTAGTATAAGTTTGCTCAAAAAACTGGGCTTTGAGTTTGAACGAGTTGAGCAGCAATACGATAATGGTCGAACGTTAGAAGTTTACACAATGACGTTGTGATTTTTGGAAGCTCATGAGCGATATTTTACTTGGCAAGCTCGCCACTGAATTTAAGACGGTAAAAGCCATGGTAGAGGTTTACTGTCACGATCACCATGGAACAAAAAGTGACTTGTGCTCAGAATGTCGTGAGCTGCTTGAATACGCAGAAGTTCGTCTTGACCGTTGTCCTTACGGAGAGAATAAACCGACGTGTAACAAGTGTCCGATTCACTGTTATAAACCGGACCCGAAAGAGCAAATGCGTTTGGTCATGCGTTACTCTGGCCCCAGAATGCTACTGAAACATCCCATCTTGGCGGTTCGTCATTTACTTCATGAAAAGCGCGCGGTACCGGAAAAACCTGCAGCGAACGCGTCAAACCGTCACAAACGTTTATCTAAACAAAAAAGCGAAGAATAAAAAACGAGGGCGACATGCCCTCGTTTTCGTTGAGTAGAAGTTGCGTGGTTAGAGGCCAGCGGCCATACGCTGCTTAGTTTTGCTCGCTGCAAGTAGCATGTATACGCCAGTCGCAACCAAAGCGGCAAACAAGTAGCCTAGTAAGCCATGTTCTTGGCCCATAAATTTATCAGCCACAACCGGGCCAGCAACAGAGCCAATGCTGTAGCTGAACAGCATGACTTGTGTGGCAGAGACAATAAAGCGCTCATCAAGTCCTTCACAACCTAAGTTGATCGCAATTGGGTACAAGGCAAAAGTAGCTGCACCTAAAAAGAATAAAGCAGCAGCTAATACCACGGCTGACGATGAAATAAAGGTCAAACCGATCGAAAAAATACCCAAAATACAGAAGAACGCCATTAGCACTGTGCGGCTCATGTATTTGTTCAATGTGGTCACCATTGGTTGAACCAACATGCCACCTAGGATCACTAGTGCCATCAATGTACCAATGTCTTGATGGTTGATTTTACGGTTAGTGAGCTCAACAGGCATTAATCCGTAGATCGCGCCTAAGGTCAAACCTGATACAACACAACCAATAATTGCAGCATGGTTTAGCTTGGCAATTTGCTTAAATGACAAAGCGGTTGATTCATGGCTGTTTGGTTGTTCACACTCAATAAACATCAGCACCAACATCGCCATTAGGATCAGCGTTGTAATTGCAATGAACGGAACACCGCCACTGACGCCAAGTACACCAATGCCAAATTGGCCTAATGCAGAACCGCCATAAAGCGATAGCATGTACAAGCTCAAACGTTTTGCACGTGATGCTTCGTCGCCAGACATTAGCCAAGATTCAACAATGACAAAAACGCCCGCAACGGCAATACCTGCGATAAAACGAGCAGCAAGCCACACTAACCCATTAGCAAAAACGGGTAGCGTGACAATCGTTAGCGAGAATGCCGCTAAGCAGCCAATAAACGCTTTACGGTGACCAACTTGACGCACGACACGCTCAATAAACATCGCGCCGACCAATAAGCCGCCATAAAAAACACTCGCCAACCAACTCGCATAATCTGCTGAGATGTTGTATTCACCGAGCATGAGAGGGATCAAGCTCATTAAATAGCCCGAAGCCACCGCATAAAGAGACAGTGCGACGACTGGAACTGTAACTCGTGGTGATGCTGCAGGAACGACTGTGTTTTCCACTGTTTTGCGCCTATAAGTTAAATGAAATCTATGGGTTATTCGGCGCGAATATGAGGCTAATAGTTAGGCAAGTAAAATGATTAATTTAAGTCGTTTCGACAAATAATATTTGTTAAATAGATAGGTCGATAAGTTGCATAAAAACGCCAACCTACCAGTGAGGTTGGCGTGGAGGATTACTTATTAAGTGCTTGATTTAACCATTGATCAAACTGACTCTTAGGTAGCGCACCATTGATCATATCAACGCGTTGACCGTTCTTGAAAACCATGATGGTAGGAATGCTTCGAATGCCAAATTGTGCAGCGAGCGCTTGTTGTGCTTCTGTATCAATCTTTACAAAACGAGCCGTTCCTGCTTGTTCATGAGCGACATCCGAGAAAACAGGGGCAAAACCGACGCACGGATTACACCAAGGGGCCCAAAAGTCGACGACAACAGGCGTATCACTTTGTAATAGGGCAGAAAAGTTATCTTGCGTTCCTTCGATAGGCGCGCCATCAAAAAGTGCACTTTTACATTTACCGCAAGTTGCAGACTCTGCAACACGCTCATTAGGGACACGATTCAGACCGCCGCATGAAGGGCAGCGAGTTTTAAACGATGACATGACTTCTTCCTTTATTACGTATTGATGAAAACATGACTTACCAGTCAGCCTCATTATTTGTATACTTATTTTTTAACCTGCCGAAATAACGCAGAGCAGGTTTGTATTTGAGCCTAAGGTTCTAAGAAATTTTATTAAAATACAACAATAAATAGGTCTGCGATGACAAATTACTACGCTGAAATTACAGGTTGGGGGAAATGTGTTCCTCCTGCCGTGCTCTCTAACGATGATCTTAGCACTTTCCTTGATACTTCAGATGAGTGGATTCGTACCCGCACCGGTATCGAAAACCGCCGTATTAGCCATGTAAATACTTCAGACATGGCAACCGTTGCTGCCAAACACGCATTGGCGCGCGCGGGCGTTGACGCAAGCGACGTTGATTTAATCATTGTGGCGACTTGTTCTCCGGATTCACTTATTCCAAACATCGCATCTAAAATACAGCAGAACTTGGGCATTCGTTCTGCGGCGGCCTTTGATTTAAATGCCGCATGTACGGGATTTGTCTACGGCCTTGAAACGGGCACACGTTTGATTCAATCAGGTAACTATCGCAACGCGATCATTATTGGCGCGGAAAGATTGTCTTTCTACATCGATTGGGCCATGCGAGATACCGCTGTTCTATTTGGTGATGGCGCGGGCGCCGTTGTGTTATCAAGAACAGAAAAAGAAACGGGTCTACTGCAATCTCAAATTGGTTGTGACGCTAAAGGTCGCGATATTCTATCCGTGCCAAAGTTTGGTACTTGTATGGATCGCTTTGCGGAAGACAACGGTTACTGGGATTTCAATTTTGTAGGACAAGAAATTTTCAAACGTGCGGTAAAAGGCATGGGGCTAGCTGCGAAAACCGTGCTTAAAGCATCACAGTTAACTACCGACCAAATCGACGTTGTTATTCCTCATCAAGCGAATATTCGTATTATTCAAACCCTATGTGACCTATCTGGGATCCCACACGACAAAGCGTTTGTGAACATCCAAAACTACGGTAATACTTCTGCAGCGACGGTGCCAATTGCATTATGTGAAGCGGTAGAGCAAGGCCGAGTTAACCCAGGTGATAACATGCTTCTTGCTGCATTTGGTGCAGGTTTGACATGGGGGGCGGCAGTATTGAAATGGGGTGACCGCGTAACGCCAATTGGTGAAAGTGATGCGGCTCTGCCTGAATGTGAGCAATCCGCGCTAGAATTACTTGAGCGTGCCATTAAGCTGTGTAACGAGCGCCGTCGCGACGAAGTGTAACGGACACTCAGCGGGAATGATATTGAGAAGGGAGCGTAAATGCTCCCTTTTTCATGACACGTTAATTAAGAGCTCATTAAAGCAGCTTAAGCCATAAAGCCAAGGTTTGAGCTAGCAAAATTGCGGATATTCGGGAACACGTATTCCAGTGCCGCGTTATCACTCACGCCCATCCATTGCGCGAGGGTTGATCCCACTTGATCGGCTGCAATTTTGGGGATAAGTCGACCTTGAGAATAGTCATCGTTTCCACCCAATACTAGTTCAGGCCATGTACCGATAGGTCGCTGACCATTCACTGCGCCTCCAATCAATAGTTGATGACCACCCCAACCGTGATCGGTGCCGTTACCGTTGCTTGTCATCCGTCGACCAAAGTCAGACATTGTAAAAGAGGTGACTTGCTTGTTTAGCCCCAACCGTTCAATCGCACGATACATTGCTAAGAGGTTAGTTGCTAGATCTTCGAGTAGTACGGGGTGTCGAACTAATTGAGAATCGTGTAGGTCGTAGCCAGAGTGTTTAACGAAGAAGACTTGCCGTTGTTGCTTTAACACATCTTGGCTTGCGATCAATTTGTAGACGGTTTGCATCTGCTTGCCGAGCGTTGATGAGGTGAACAGCGGCGCGTCATCAATATGATTGAGTTGCTCGCTTAGCACGCGGCTCATCATCATCGACTCATCAACCATCAAATTAAAGTGACCACTAAACGGATTCTCTGTTTGATGAGAAAGCAGTTGGTCATAGATCCCCTTGTATAGCGGGTTATCAATCGCGGTAAGCTGAACCGCACGGTCTTTTTTCAGCACGGTTTGGCGGTGTTCCATCGCGCGTAACCAAAGCGAGTTCCCGTGCACACTGTATAGTGGGGTTATTTCTGATTCAGAAGTTAATACGTCCAACATTCTTCCTGCCCAACCCAAGTTGCTAGATTCTTGCATACCACCAAGTAACCAAGCGTCAGTTTGTGAATTGTGGGAAAACAGTTGCTCGGGAAGTGACGCTTCACCTAGCTTAATCGCTTGTTTTGTAACGGGATGGTTGAGAATGCCGCTATTGAGCACGATATTGGCATCGCCTTGTTCGAAAATTGAAGACAGCGCCTTTAGTTTGGGGTGTAAGCCAAGTTCTACCAAATTATCCGAGCTATCGGCGGTACGCAAATTGATAGGGAGTATGTCGTCTTTGGCGACAGAAAGAGTACCTCTGACTTTGGCATATTGGTTATAGTGCGCGTCAGACAACGGCAGTACCGTGTTGAACGCATCGTTTCCACCTGCTAAATAGACACATATTAATGCTCGAAAGTCATTAGATGGCGCCGCGAGAGAATAACCCGGTAGACCAAGCGAAGCTAAAGCGCCCATCGATGCAGTGCTTTTTATAAAATGTCGTCGTGAAATATCCATAATCCACTCCTAATCCTGAATATAGAATTCATCGCCGGAAATGGCGGTAAAAATCACCAAGGCGAGCTTTGTTGTTGGCACATAGTCCTCACGATATTCATCTAACACGGTGAGCATGAGTTTTTTTAATTCCGCCGAGGCCGTTCCAGCAAAGAAGCGTGCGTTAACCAGCTCGACTAAGGCATCGTGATCATCCAAAAGAAGATAAAACTCGCCGAGATCGAGAGTGTAGGAATCACCGCCGCCTCTGCGAGTGCTGGTCAACATATAGTTGACCAAATCGGTATAAACGGACCAGTTCAGTAGCTCATACTCAGGAGAGCTAATACCAGACTCCGTAAACTCGTTAGATGGTTGGTACTCAGGAGAGTAAAAATTAAATACGGAAGGAGAACGAAGAGGTCCTTGATTGGCGATATTCATCATCGTAGTAGCGTCTTCGTAACGTGTAGATTTGATTGTAAAACCCGCTGCTCGATGAAAATTAGTTAGGACCAGTATTGGCTCTTTCACTTTTATTGGCGGGGTATTTGTCATGCCTAGAGCCTCAGAATCGAGCAAGATGGCATGAATGACCGCGTTTAAATCTCCTTTTTCTCCTTTGCCATTGTTATTGAATACCGAAGCAACACGTGCGATGTACTCCGGACTTGGATTCGAAGTTACAAAACGTTGGATAAGTAGCTTAGAAACAAACGGCGCCATGTTTGGATGAGACATCAAAATATCGATCACTTTTGAAAGCTCTTCTTGCGCAGTTAAACCAGCAGGAATTGTGTTACCAAGCAATCGTTTCTCGCCACCATCGTGTCGGTGGCTGATGATTCGCATCGGTTCAACAAACGCTAAATCGGCATTTTTCCACCCGGTTAATGCTCGAGCGAGCTCTTGAATATCCGTTTGCGTATATGTGGGGATAGGCTTACCCGTTTTACGATCAAGCTTTTTACTGCCATCGATATTCAGTTCATACAAGCCTAGGGTGAACAACTGCATCAACTCTCGAGCGAAGTTCTCATCAGGTAATGCCCCCGTCGTGTTGTTCTCTTTTGCGCTACCGAGCATGGACAAATAGCTGCCCATAACAGGATGAATGGAAACGTCATATAATAAATCTCGGTAGTTGCCAAAAGCGTTAGCAATCAATACATCATAGTAGTCGACTAGACCAGTGGGCTTACTGGAAAGGACACCGCCATAGCGAGAGACCACTAAGATCTGGCTTAATGCATACGCCATGCGCTGTCTGAGTTGATCATCAGCGGTAATAACAATTTGATACCAAGCGTTTTCTCGATTGGATTGTGCGCCTTTGGAAAAAGGTGTCCGATAGAGCGGTTGATGATAGGTGGCAGGAAGGTAGATTTGTTGAGATATCCAACTTTCCATCCCGACTTCTTCTACCTCATCAATTAATGTTGGTGTTGGCCCAAAAGTGCTCTGATAGAGGAAACGCGCAACGGTTTGATCGGAGGGCGTTAGTTCCATTTCTGCTGGTACTGAAGGGACGTAACTTAGTAATAAGATAATCAACCCTAGTACCCAACAAGAGATTTCATTCTGTTTCTGACGTCTCATAGTTAACTCGCTTACCCGAGGGAACGACTTAAATCCATTTAACGGGAGTGATTAAGCTCAGTTGAGCTAAATAATAAATTTAGAAAAATCAAGCAGCTGCAGGAACGAGTATAGTCTCTATAAGTGACTAACAAAAAACTCAATCTATGAATTTGGTACTTTAGTGCTAGATGTTTTTGATATTTATTTAGGTAACGTACTGATATTTAATATCGCGTGAGAATAGGGTCAAACAGTGATATAGCGAGGAATGTGTGGTGATACTGCAATAATGCGGTCAACGTGAGAGTGGTGTAATCATTAAGTCTGCCATATAACTTAAACTAATTTATGAGCTAATAAATAAAGTTGATTTATTAGCACAAGAGAAAACCGCATGGGTGTTCTCTTGTACAAAGTAAAAGGATTATTTTCTAGCAAGTTTATGGTGAGCTCGGGAGAAGTGATCGGCACAAAATGCGCCCACAATCGAGAGTTCGCCAGCCAGACAAAGCGCGGCCGCGACTTCGGCTAAGGCTTTCGCATTGCCGTTGCCGTGCAAACCCAAAATATCCAAACATGCCTTTTGCGTTGGAAGGCCAGTGCCCCCGCCAACCGTGCCAACCATGATGTTTGGCAAGGTCACGCTCGCGTACAAGTTGCCTTGAGCGTCCACATCCATACGAGTGATACCAATGGCAGACTCTGCAACGCAAGCGGCATCTTGACCACAAGCAATGTACAGCGCGGCAAGGGCATTCGCGTAATGCGCGTTGACGCCAATCGTCCCGCTGAGTAAACCACCCACCGTGGTCATTTTGCCAAATTGAACCATAGACTCTGGCGTGGTATGCAGATATTTTTCCACTAACTCAGCAGGAATGGTCACTTCGGCGGATACTTTCTTGCCGCGTACCGAGCGCAGTGTGTGCGCGTTTGGTTTTTTGTCGCCTGATAAGTTGCCATCCAAGAATGCTTGAGTTGGTTTGATTGGGCTGGTCGCCAAAATATGATGGAACACTTCGTTTGTTGCGATGGTCACCATGTTTTGTCCGGAAGCGTCACCAGTCACGTATTCAAAGACCAAATAAACGTGGTTTCCTTCGATATTTACGTTGATGTCTTTGAGTTTGCCATGTGAGGTGGTGGATTCCGCTATTTGACGAAATACTTCAAACTGGGTCACAACCCAACTGACGAACTGGCCAGCGTTGGCAAGGTTATTAAAGGCGAACACTGGTGTTCGGCTCACCCCTTCACTCAGCAACAATGCGCTCGCGCCACCAGCGGCGGTAATAAGACTTGCGCCACGGTTGTAGGAAGCGACTAACGCGGCTTCTGTCGTTGCGAGCGGAACCAAAAAGTCATCGTTCGCATACAATCCATTGACGCGCAAAGGGCCTGCGATGCCGACCGGCACATTGACAGTACCAATGAAGTGCTCGATGTTGTTGGAGTAAGCGTCGCAATGTGACTGCGTGAAAGGATCAAGAAGATGATCTTTATTGGTCACGTGTTCCAATACTTGCCAACGGCGCGCCAAATGCTTATCCGATAGGCCAGGGCTTAAGCAGAGACGTTTGTCTGGCTTGTGAAACTTCGGTTCTAATGCCGATTGAATCTTACTGCTGGTTTCGATATCGGAAAGGGCGGAGCTTTGAACAGGGTTATCTTGGTTTAACTTCGGCATACAAACGTTAACTGAAAAATCGAACCAGAGATTGTAGTGATTGGGGCTTTGATTACAACGTTGATTATACGTTTTGCAACAAATACCACTGTGTGAGCACCTTTGTTATCCAAGTAATTTGATATTGGAGCGGAGGATTTACCGGAAATAAATGGGTTTTGACAATGAGTGCTGTAGTGAAAAGAAGAATCGGGGGGAGAGAACTTAGATGGCTTAGGCCGCTGCGGATTTGAGTCGAAAAAGTGTAAGCATGAGTACCTTAAAAGCGGACTGGCTCAATCTATGAAAGGAATACATTGTCTAACCCAGTCCCTTGGGTCAGACGCTAGTTTGAATCAGTTGTTCAAAAACTAGTTGAAGGCGCGAGCCACACGTCCCGCACTTTGAATACGGTAATGGCCAACGTAAGCAGGAACAAATACAGATTGTCCTTTCGCGGCGGTTAACGTCTCACCGTTATCACTGATGAGTGTCAGGTCGGCATCAATCGCCATCAAAATCTCTGCGCTGTTTGCCTCAACCACTTCATTGTTCGGTTGGTTAAGAATGCTGAAACTAAAGTCTGCCACTGGAACGGGGTAAAGGCTCTGGCAACCATTTGCATTGGGTTCAAGAACAAGGCTGTTAAACGGCTTAGGCACAAAGTCTGTGCATTTAACCAGTTCTTTAACATCCATGTGTTTCGGCGTGAGTCCTGCACGCAAAACGTTATCTGAGTTCGCCATGATCTCTAATCCCGTACCTTTAATGTAAGCGTGTGGCGTTCTTGCGCTCAGGAACATCGCTTCGCCAGGTTGCAGCGTGATGACATTCAACAGTAATGGCGCAAACAAGCCGACATCGCCAGGGTATTGAGTGGATAGATCCAAGATGAGCTGGAAAACGTCGTTGTCAGTGCCTTGTTCCGATTGACATGAAGCGTGGGCAAGAAGCTGTTTAAGTGCGCGCTCTTTTGTTTCTCCTTCCATGGTCAGAATGTGCACAAAGAAATCGCGTAAACCTTGTGAGTTGTTTTCGCGTTTGAATGCATCTAGCGGTGCGCGTAGCTCATCGATATCGCAAAGGCTAAATGCCTCAATAATCTCGGCATACGAGCGAAAACCGTTCATGGCTTGGTAACTTGTCAGCGCGTACACCAACTCAGGTTTGTGGTTTGGATCTTTGTAGTTACGATGGCTCGCGTTTAGTGGGATGCCAGCACTTTGCTCTTTTTCGAAACCTATTTCGGCATCTTGTTTGCTTGGGTGAACTTGAATCGAAAGTGCGTGTTCGGCCGCTAAGATCTTAAACAGAAAGGGCAGGTCGCCAAATTTCGCTGCGGTTTCTGTTGATAAGTAAGCGGGTTGGTTTTGTTTGATCAGTTCAGACAAAGGTAGCGTGTTTTGTTCAATCTGAACTTCAGAGCAGCCGTTTGGGTGAGTACCCATCCATACTTCTGCTTGAGGCTCATTCGTTTCGTTAGAAAAGCCAAACAAATCGTGAATAGAAGAGGTGCTTCCCCAAGCGTAGTTTTGGATTTTGTTGTTCATTTGAAAGAAGCTATGCGATGAAATAGTGTTCAAATTCATGAATTTTTCCCATAGTTAACCCTCCGAACTGAATCGGAAGAAAAATTGAGCAGAGATACGTTAAATAAGGATGGCGAGCGCGGTTAGGTCACTCGCCAATTTGCCCGAAGGGCGATAAGTTGATTTACAACCGAGGTTTTGGTTCGAGTGGTTTTCGTGATGGTTGCGCTTGCAAAAATGGCAGCAACAAAAGGCCAATGACGGCTGCACAAACTGAAATGGTGATGAAGAAACCCGTCCAATGATATTCTTCAAGAATTAACGCCAGTGGATAGCCAGACAATGCTGCGCCCATGTAGGCGAACAAGCCCACGAATCCTGTTGCAGCACCGGCAGAATCTTTGTGAGAGCACTCAGCTGCCGCCATACCGATCAGCATTTGTGGTCCAAAGACAAAGAAGCCGATGGAGAACAATCCCGCCGCTTGGAATGCAAAGTTGGTCAGAGGCATCAGCCAAAGCGCAGAGACAGATAAGAAAATCCCAATCGCGAACAGCAAGTTCATTGGCCCGCGGTTACCGCCAAAGAGTTTGTCTGACCCCCAACCCGCAACCAATGAACCAACAAAACCGCCGATTTCAAACATCGACAGAGCAGCGTTGGCGTTAATCAGGCTGTAGCGATGCTGCTCGGTCAAGTACAGGTTTCCCCAGTCGTTGATTGCGGTTCGGACGATATAAACCAACACATAACTGAACGCGAGCAGCCAGATGTATTTGTTGTTAAATACGTACGATTTCAGAATTTCGCGGTAGGTGAGGCCACGTCCGTAATTTTCTTGCGCAAGTTCTAGCGCGTCGTTGCGCCATTGGCCGACACTTGGTAAACCCATTGTTGTTGGTTTGTCGCGCAATCGCCAACAAACGAATAGACCGAGTAATACCCCGATGATGCCGGGTAGAATAAAGCCTTCACGCCAGCTGTAGTGCAACGTTAAATAGCCCACCAAAATAGGGATCAGCGCGCCACCAACGTTGTGTGCGGTGTTCCAAATCGCCCATAAGAAGCCACGCTCGGAGCGTGAATACCAAGTGGTTAACAGCTTGGAGCATGAAGGCCAGCCCCAGCCTTGGAACCACGCGTTTAAGATCCACAAAGTAATGAAAGCCGCGAGTGAGCTAGAAAAGCCGAACGCGATATTGACCAGACCTGTCGCAATCAAGCCTAGCCCCATGAAATAACGAGGGTTAGAGCGATCTGAAATCGTGCCAGAAATAAACTTCGAGCAGCCGTAGGTGATGTAGAAAAGCGTACCGATTAGACCCAAATCGCCCTTATTTAAGCCAAGGTCGGTAATCATCGCTGGTGCGGCGTAGTTAAAGGTCTTACGGGTAAAGTAGAAACCTGCGTAGCCGACGTACATCCCCAACATAATGTGCAAACGCCAATGGCGGTAACGCTGGTCGATTTGCTCGTTGCTCAGACTCGGTTGAGTAAATTTAGGTGAACGTAAAAATCCAAACATCTTGAGTTACACCTTAGGTAAAGTAATGCTGATTTGTGTGCCGATCACTTGATCGCTGGTGGAGTAGATAACCATTTTTCCACCTAACGCGTGCACACGCTCTTGCATGCCGCGAACGCCCATGCCTTTCATGCTGTCCTGAACTTTGAAGCCGACACCATCATCGTGAATCATCAGTGACACCGCAGCTTCTCCAATTGTCAGTTCAATATTGATCAACTGCGCTTCTGCGTACTTGGCTGCGTTATTTAATGATTCTTGGCATAAACGGAATAGGGTGACTTTGAGTGTGTCACTCAGGCTGGTGTAATCGCCCTGCCAGTTCAGTTGAACGTTGGTTCCGTGATTGGCGAACTCCATTTCTCGCGTTAGTTGCTCGACGGATTCTTTTAAGTCCAAATCATCCAGCATTTTTGGTCTTAGCTTGCTTAACAGTCGCTTAGTGGTGTCGTACACGTTGAGGGAAAGCCCTTCGATCATGTCGGCGCAACCCACGCTTGTTTCTGCGTTATTTACCCGCTTAATGATGTTGGCTTGTGTGCGGATCGCCGTGATGTTCTGGCCGATTTCGTCATGTAGCTCGCGCGCAATATCGCGTCTTACAGACTCTTCAGCTTTGATAAGCTGGCGAGACAAATTCTGATTGCGTGCAAGCTCGCCGCGCAGTTTTTGATTGAGGTCTTTTTGTTTCTGAACCCCTAAACCGAGCATAATGCCAGTAACGGTTTGCGCTGAGAGAGATAACAACAAATCGGTGATTTCTAGATTCGACACGCCGCTGCGAGCCGCAATCAGCGCAATGCTGTTGAGCATGGTGGCGAGTAGGGCACCTTGCCAGCCGTAACGCAGAGCAAGCACGATGATTGGAATCGCCATACAAAATGGCGCAAATCGTTTTAGCTCTTCAGGCAAACTGGTTTGCACCAAAATACTGCCGATCAAAAGCAGCGCATAAAGCACGATATGACGCACCTGAAATACAACGGCATTACTAAGTAGGAGAGAGCTAAGCGGAGACCAACGACTTTGGAACAAATAACTCCATAACAAGTAGCACATAGGCACCACGAGCAAGCCTCCAGAAATGCTAGCCAGCCACACCATGTAAACCGAAGGAACGTGAAAACCAACGGCCATCACATTAATAAACGCGCTAATGATAATGACAACGCTCATCACGGCTAAATGGCGGTTTTGGTCTCCGTAGTAATATTTTTTCGCAATCAGAGTGACCGGGATACTGGCAATGCTCGCAATCAGCACGGTAAGCCACTGCGGTTGACCCAGTAACATCGCAAGTGCGATGGAAAGCCCCCACTCTGAAAGATAAATCGTTGGCCAATAAGCGGTGCGAGTGTGTAGGGCGACACCTAATCGTAAAGCGAAAGGAAACAATAAGATCGCCAGCTCGGGATCATTGACAAAGTAGTAGGCGATCACCCACAAACAGAACCAAGCACAGGCCATAACGAAAAGTCCGCAAATGGTGGTAACAGCATAAGCTCGCATTAAAAGGACTCTTGAGAAAATAGTTTGGCGAGCTCAACGTTGTTTTTCACGCCGAGTTTGTCGATGGCATTTGCACGATGAACATGCACGGTCTTGTGGCTCAAGCCAAGCTCTGTCGCGACAGACTTTACATCCAACCCGGTCGCAAGTAGCTGACATACCTCGTTTTCACGTTTTGTCAGTTGGCATAGAGAGGTGGTGTTGTCGCTAGGCGTTGCAAGTTTAAGTGCAATATCTGATGTGAGGTAACAGCCACCAGAAGCACTGGTTCTCACGGCTTGAATAAGTTCGTCTGGGCTACAGCGTTTACTAAGATAGCCCTTTGCACCTAGCTTTAGTGATTTTTCCACCATCGCAGGGGAGTCATGTACGCTAAGCATCACGCAGGCAATGCCAGTTGGTATTTCGCTGAGAAAGTTTAAGCCGCTTTCATCTGGCATGGAAATATCTAGGATGACGACGTGTGGGTGTACCGCAGGCAAGCCTGTGCGTGCTTCTGCGACAGAGCCGAACTCACCAACAACGGTAATATCACTTTCTAAATTTAATAATTGTGCGAAACCTGAACGCACGATGACGTGATCATCAACTAGAGCAACATGAATCATTATTACAACCAAATAGAGCAGACGACTAACAGCAATAAGCTCCAACAGGAGCCAATAGAAAAACCTTTAATGATACTGAATTGAACAACTCATTTTAATGATCTTGCGCGCTTTACCGAAGTAAAGCGCGCAGAGAAGTTAGGCTTGGTTTTGTGCAAGTTGAAGCTTCTTCGCGTGTCGAATCTTCTTCTCTTCCGCGATAGCGACGAACGCAAGCAAAACAATACAAATCATGGCGGAGGTATCTAGGGCTGCGAAGGTACCTTTCCAACCTGTTAAGCCGAAGATAGGTGTACCGTCGGCAATCATACCCAAGCCTAGTTTTGCAAAGCTGTCACCGATTAGGTAAGCGAATGTACCTTTTACGCCGTCAGCCACACTGATTGCTTTTTTAGGGACAAAACCAACCGCGGCAACACCGATAAGAAGTTGCGGACCAAACACCAAGAAGCCCAATACAAATAGAGAGGCCAAGTACATGAACTCGCTAGTGGCGTGCTGGTAGAACTCAAGCGATACGATGATCAAACCAAGAGACACACAAGCAACCAATGCGCGGCGACCGTTTGCTAGGTCAGAGAGGTAACCCCACATCAAAGTACCCACAAGCGCACCGACTTCGAACAGAGTAAAGCCAGAGATTGCCGTTTCTTTTGACAGGCCAAGCTCTTGGTATGCGTATACCGTTGACCATTGGTCGATACCGATACGAACGATGTAAAGGAAGATGTTGGCAAAGCAAAGTAGCCAGATAACTTTGTTTTTAAGAACGTATTCAACAAAGATTTCTTTCTTGGTCATCTGGTTTTCTTCAGCGGCGGTGTCTTCTTCACTCACTGCTTCATCGAAAAGTTCTTCTACTTTACCTAGACCGTAAGCTTCTGGTGAGTCGCTACCAAAGCGCATACCGATAAAGCCAACGATGATTGCGATGATAGAAGGGAACACGAACATGCCGATTACGTGGCCGTCGAATAGGTAGTTAGCACCGAAAAGAGCAACACCCGCTGCGCCCGCACCACCAACGTTGTGCGACATGTTCCACAAGCCTAGGTAAGAGCCGCGTTTGTTACGAGGTGTCCATTTTGTAATGGTTGAGTAACTAGAAGGGCCACCAGTACTTTGGAAGAAACCACTCAGAGCGTAGAAAGCCACCATCAAGAACAGGCTAGCACTACCGCCGCCCATGCTGAAGCTGAAACCAAGCATTGCAAGACCAGAAAGGATCAGCATAAAAGGGAGGAATTGCTTGGTGTTCTTACCGTCAGCGTAGTAAGACACAACGGTTTTACCGATACCGTATGTGATGGAGAAGCCAAGGCCAATAAGACCTAGGTCTGTCATGCTCAAACCGTAAGTTGAGATCATGTCGTTTTGCGCGACATTGAAGTTCTTACGAATCAAGTACATGGTTAGGTAGCCGATGAATACGACCAAGTAAGATTGGATGAACGGTTTAAACCACATCTTTCTTCTAACTTCGACAGGAAGATCGAGGGTCGGCTTCCGCACCTGTTCGAGGAATTTTAACATGATGAACTCTCTTGTAATTGTTTTAGAAACACAACGGAGACCGTTATGCGCTCTTGTTACCTTTGACTGAGCGGAATTCTAGAGAGTGGTTTTGTGAGGCACATGAGATGGTTGCCTAGATCGGCTAGGAAAAATTCCTAGAAATGCCTAGGAAGGCGGAAAAGCGTGAAAAGAGTCACACAAAATCCTTACTAATTTATGGGTTTTTGACTGGGTTCTATCGGATTAGAAAGTGTTCAAATGCAAACGGATTAATATGCGTAAGCTTAGTGGTGACAAGGGGTGAGCACGTTTGGTTGGAGAGAATAGTGTCTTGTCGCTAAGTATCAATTGGGAGTGAGAAGCAAACAAAAGAGACCCAGAGGTCTCTGTTAGAAATATTAGGAATTCGGCTAGGTCGACGTGTTAAGGCGCAGGGCTGTATAGACGCGGCGAGCCGTGTTTTGGCAAGTGAATTAGGTTCAAATGGTTTCTTCTTGCCCATTCGACGGTTAACGCTGTAGGTGCAGATAGGCAAACCAATGTGGGGATGCGCGCGCGAACGGCTTTGTGGATCAACTCTAAGCTGCAACGGCTTGTCATGATTGCGAAGCCACTTTGAGGTTCGATGTGATTGTTGGCCAATGCGCCAATCAACTTATCTAGCGCGTTGTGACGGCCGATGTCCTCTCGGCACAACTTGATGTTGCCTTGTAAATCTGCAAATAAAGCGGCGTGTAACGCGCCAGATTCACGTGCGGCTTCTTGATGCAGTGCGACTTTGTCTCGCAGCCCTTCGAATACATCGGAGCGCGGAGGAAGAGACGGTGTCAGCGGTGCTAAATCAGGCAAAGCTTGTTCCAGAGCCTCGACACCACAAATGCCGCATCCGGTTGTGCCTGCAAGATTCCGGCGTTGTGTTTTTAACGCCCAGAAAGCGCGGTTGCTGATTTCCACTTCCGCATAGTGAGATTCGTGATCGCCACCAATTTCAATGTCTTTGATCTCTTTGAAGTCGTGGACGATGCCTGTGCTTAAGCTAAACCCTTTCACGAAGTCTTCCAGATGGCCTGGCGTCACCATCATGACCGCTTGGCTAATGCCGTTGTAGCTGATAGCTAAGGCGGATTCACTCGCCAGCGACATTTGTTGCACTGGGCGGCCATCAATCAATTCTCGGTAATTGAACGCACTTGGTTGAGGTGGTGCTTGATTGAAATCGGACAGTTCAAAATAAGATTGAGTAGTACATCTCATGAAATCACCTCATAAGCCGTTATGTATGCCAAAAGTTGACGTGTGGATTGTTGTTATCGATTGAATATGCTTTTTGCTTCTGCGAAACACTGATCGGTTAGCGCGGAGAAGGGTTCTTGTTTTCGCTTTAACAAACCTAGCGGGGCGTGAACGGCAGCTTCTTCGATAGGAATAATGCGAAGCGTATCGTTCAACTCTTCCAATCCACAATTCAGCGGCATAATGGCGCAACAAAGGCCACTGGTTACTGCTTGGATCAAGTGAAAGGTGGAGTTACTTTCAATGACGGTTTGTGGAACTAGCCCTTTACTCACAAAGCTAAGATCAATCGAGTGGCGATAGTGCATGCCCTTCGAAAGCAGCCCTAGCGGAATGTTATTGAGTGACTCCCACAACACTTCAGATTCGGCAAAATCAAAATGACGCTCATCGAATAAAACGCCAAGTTTGGTCGAATCTAGCTCGATAACATCGAAGTAAGCGGTGTTGACTTGATCGACATAACACATCCCCAAATCAAGCTGATTGCGATTGAGTTGGTCTATGATCTGTTCGGTCGTCATGGAGAGTATTTGAAAGCGTAACTCAGGGAACTGTTGAGCTAATGGTTTGAGCAATTGCATCGGGTTTTGGCTGGCGAGTGGCACCATTCCAAGCCGAAGTGAACCGACCAACTGACCACGGCAGTTGGCGGCTTCGGCTTGCAATCCATCATGAGCGGCTAAGACGGTTTTTGCCCAAGCTAAAATGCGCTCTCCGGCTTCAGTAAATCCTTCAAATCGTTGACTTCTCTGGATTAATTCGAGGTCGAGTTCTTCCTCTAAGCTTCGGATTCTCATGGACAAGGTAGGCTGCGTAATGTGGCACAATGCGGCGGCTTGACCAAAGTGTTTGGTCTGTTCAAGTGCGATGAGATATTTCAGTTGTTTGATATCCATAATGGCTTGTTAACCTTGCGTTGTGAGTCACATGTACGGGGGAACTCCCTAAATAAGGGCACAGCACTACCGTACTTTTTAAGCGCTGGAGCGTTTTAACTGGGAAATGGAAAACCAAAACCAAGTCAAGAATAAAACCACACTCAAAATTGATCTGAATCAAGGCTATTCCTGATATTAATTAGGGTCAAATTTAAAGTATCTATAGTGTGATAGATATTATCTATTATCAAGAGTGCCGATTTTATTGAGTTCGTTAAGCTAACTAGGTGGAATCGAATGGGGAAACGATTAACCTCATAAACTGTATTGATTAAAAATGTGATGAGCGGCAGTGGAAAAATTCGTCATAGATTTTGTTTATCACTCGGTCAGGATTATCAATTGGACGCATATTGAATAACGACTTAATCTTTGATTTAGATCAAGGCGCAACAATGCGAATTGAATCTAACAGTCTTAGAAACAGTAGGCGGGTATCCGATATCAAGAATCTAGATAAGTAAACGCTCGGACAAGCGAGAGCATGTTGAGTGGTTACTTATTTGGATTAAAAAATACATGGATTAGAAACTAAGCCCTTCAATACTTCCGCATTATCTCAATAAATAACGCGCTTGTTTTCACGGGCACCCTGCTTGCTGGTATATCTGCGAGGAGTAAAGTCGTGAGCCAAAAAGAACAAATAAAAACATACAAAGGTCCAGCTGGTGGTTGGGGTGCACTGAAAGCCGTAACCAGAAGTTGGTGGGGCAGTGAAAATGCAGTTAAAAACATTCGCACTATGCTCAAAACCAACCAAAATGGCGGTTTCGACTGCCCGGGATGTGCATGGGGTGAGTCGCCAGATAGTGGTAAAGTCAATTTCTGTGAGAATGGCGCGAAAGCAGTAAACTGGGAAGCGACCAATCGTCTGGTTGATCCTGAGTTTTTTGCCAATCACAGCGTTTCTTCTCTCTCAACGCAAACCGATTACTGGTTGGAATACCAAGGTCGTATCACGCACCCAATGCGATACGATGCCGAATCCGATCACTATGTGCCAGTCTCTTGGGATGAGGCTTTTGATCTTGTCGCGAAACATCTCAATCAATTGGATTCGCCGCACCAAGCGGAGTTTTATACCTCTGGTCGTGCAAGCAACGAAGCGGCGTTTTTGTATCAGCTATTTGTGCGCGCATTCGGTACCAACAACTTCCCAGATTGTTCCAACATGTGCCACGAAGCCAGTGCAATAGGGATGAAAGACACCATTGGTGTTGGTAAAGGCACAGTGATCTTTGATGATTTTGAAGAAGCTGATGCGATTTTCGTGATTGGTCAAAACCCGGGCACGAACCACCCACGAATGCTTGAACCTCTGCGCGAAGCGGTAAAACGTGGTGCACAGGTTATCTGTCTAAACCCGCTCAAAGAGCGCGGATTAGAGCGTTTCCAAAACCCACAAATGCCGATTGAGATGTTGAGTAACGGCTCAGAGCCTACCAACACGGCGTACTTGCGTCCTGCTTTGGGCGGAGACATGGCAGTGTTTCGTGGCATCGCGAAATTCTTGTTGCAATGGGAGCGCGAGGCATTGCAAAACGGTGGCAAAGCGGTCTTTGACCGTGAATTCATCAAACAACACACGATAGGTATTGATGAGTATTTGGCTGAAGTGGACGCAACCTCTTGGGAACACATCGCGGAACAATCGGGTCTTGATTTAAGTGAAATCGAGATGGTGGCGAGCATGTATCGACGTGCAGAACGTGTGATCATGTGTTGGGCGATGGGGTTGACTCAGCATCGTCACTCTGTGCCAACCATTAAAGAAGTCGCAAACGTGCAAATGTTACGAGGTAACGTTGGTAGGCCGGGCGCGGGTCTTTCACCAGTGCGTGGTCACAGTAATGTTCAGGGCGACCGTACGATGGGCATTGATGAAAAACCTTCAGATCTGTTGTTGGATCGCATTGAAAGTCGATTTAACTTTGCCGTCCCGCGTGGTGAAGGCCACAACACTGTGCAAGCCATTAAAGCGATGGAAGAAGGGCAAGCGAAAGTATTTATCGGTTTGGGCGGTAACTTTGCACAAGCAACGCCAGACACAGAACGTACGCACAACGCGATGCGAAACTGCAATTTAACCGTACACATTTCGACGAAGTTAAATCGTTCTCACCTTGTCACAGGTAAAGATGCGCTTATTCTTCCGTGTTTAGGCCGTACCGAGATTGATCAGCAAGCGACTGGCCCACAAGGCGTGACGGTTGAAGATACTTTCAGCATGGTGCATATCTCATTTGGTCAGCTAAAACCGCGTTCGGAGCATTTGCGTTCAGAACCAGCGATTATTGCCGGTATTGCCAATGCTACACTCGGGGCAAAACCAATTGATTGGTTGTGGGCGATTGAAGATTACGACCGTATTCGCGATTTGATTGCCGACACGATTCCGGGCTTTACCGACTTTAACCATAAGCTTAAACACCCGGGTGGATTCCACTTGGTAAACCCAGCGGCCGAGCGTCGATGGAATACACCAAGCTGCAAAGCACAGTTCAGCTCTAGCGAGTTGCCGAAACAATTGATCAGCGAAGCGATAATCGAAAAAGGCCAAAAGCCAGATTTGATTTTGCAAACCATGCGCTCACACGACCAATACAATACGACACTTTACGGCTTGAATGACCGTTATCGTGGTGTATTTGGCATGCGCGAAGTGCTGTTCATCAATGAAGCGGATATTCGTAAACTCGGATTTGAACCGGGCGACAAAGTGGACATGGTGTCACTGTGGGAAGATGGCGTTGAGCGTCGCGTGAGCGGATTTATGCTTGTTGCTTATGACGTACCAACAGGTCAGGCGGCGGCTTATTATCCAGAAACGAACCCGTTGGTTCCTTTAGATAGTTATGGGGATAGAACGTTTACGCCAACCTCCAAGTTTATTGCGATCAAATTGGAAAAATCGACATCCGATAAGATCGCTTTGGTGGAAGCAGAATAGTTCCCAAACCAGCACAACGACATTCCAGATAAGCAAACGGCTGATATCAATTATCAGCCGTTTTTAATTGCTCACTTTGCCTTTAGATCATTTCGTCGAAGGCGCTTAGGGGGCTGAATTTAAATAGTTATTTTCGTTAATAACGGGGTTATTGGATAGCACTCTAAAAGGCAGCAATTAAGGCGCATTGGTCCAGCTTGTGTATAATATTAATGAAATTAGGCTATTAGACGTATAACCTGACGGATGTCTGTATTTGATCCGAAATCTAAGCTGATGAAACTAACAAGAAGATAGATGACCTTGAAAAGTATAATTAAATTAACGTTAAGCCACTTAGTGGCTGTTGCGATTGGTATTGCGATAGGTATCTATACTTTACCGATTCTTATTGCACCGCCTGCGCCGACCGATGAGCAAGTTGCTAAGAGCAAGCAAGGTGCAGAATACAGCGCAGTGTTTAAGAGGGAACTCAAAGGTAGCGACGCTTTTCATTGGGGAGAGGGAGAAATTCATTTGAGTTCTGAAGTCATTACGTTGGTAGGAAAACTCGCTCCCGGACCAGACTATAAACTCTATCTATCTCCTAAGTTTGTCGAAACGGAACAAGCGTTTAATGACCTTAAATCTGAGATGAGCTTGGTTGGTGATGTCAAAACATTCAATAACTTCGTTGTTGAGGTTCCTCAAGGGATTTCCATTTCTGAATACAATACTGTTGTTGTTTGGTGTGAAACATTCGGTGAGTTCATTACTTCGGCAAAATACCAATAAATCCCATTAGGAGAAAAAGTGGTTTCTTCTTAGTTAATAAAGGTTTACTGCTCAAACAACAGGTGCAATACATTACGTGGTACAAATGCACTAAGTGCTGCTAATGGTTCTACAGTGGTTGATAGAACTTAAGGATATTTTGTGGAAGTTAAAATTTTTCAGGTCGACTCGTTTACATCAGATGTGTTCAAAGGCAACCCTGCAGGTGTGTGTATCACAGAATCAAGCCTTGATGAGGAAGTGATGTTGGCCATAGCGGCAGAGATGTCACTATCTGAAACCGCGTTTCTGTCATTAAATACAATGCAACTTCGTTGGTTTACACCTGAAACGGAAGTCGCTTTGTGTGGACATGGCACATTGGCCACGGCGCACGTGCTGAGAGAGCAAGGGTTATATAGTACTGGTGATACCATTGAGTTTGGCACGCTATCCGGCGCTTTAACTGCACAACTTGATCATGACGACATTCATTTGGTGTTTCCTGCTCCTATTTTAGATATGCGAGCAAGTATTAACACAGACTTGCTTCACGGCTTAGGGCTCGATGTGGCTGATGTAAACGCTTATGGTCAGTTTGATAATAAGCAGTTGATCGTCATCAATGATGAGTCTTTGATAGAGCAACTCGAACCTGATTTTAGTGCGCTACTTAAACAAAAAGGTCGTGGAGTTGTTATCACTGCTCACTCAAGCACTGACGCTGATTTTGTCTCTCGTTACTTTGCCCCTTGGGTGGGTGTTGATGAGGACCCAGTAACAGGTTCTGCTCATTGCGCTTTATGTGTTTACTGGGCCAAAGAGCTCGGTAAAGCGCAATTAAAAGGCTTCCAAGCATCCAAGAGAAGTGGAGTTGTTTATACAGAACTATTGAGTCCGGAATACGTTAAGCTTTCTGGAAGTGCGGTAACAATGTTGCGAGGAGATATGAGAATCGCGTAGTCGTCCTTTTTGGTTCTCGTTTTTTTTTGATCGCAGGTTTATCCAGTTTTCACTAGTGACAAAGCTAGAAAGCTGTCTATCCACGTGGTTGATTTTGTTTGTAAAAGCACCCCTCCCATAGTGGTGTATAACGATTGGAGAGTTATATGAAAACTATCGGTCTTCTAGGCGGCATGAGTTGGGAGTCGACGCTTAGTTATTACAAATTGATCAACGAAGGGGTCAGGAGGCGTTAGGTGGCCTAAATTCCGCAAAAGTTTGTATGTATAGCGTGAATTTTTCAGAGATAGAGAAACTTCAACACCAAGGTAAATGGGAAGAAACGGCAAGTATTCTATCTGATGCTGCATCTTCAATAGAAAAAGGGGGCGCTGATTTTATTCTTATTTGTACGAACACAATGCACAAAGTTGCTCCTCAAATTGAAGCCAGTATTAATATCCCCATACTACATATCGCAGACGCGACTGCTGAGTTACTTCGTGAGAAAGAGGCTCAAAAGGTCGGACTCCTTGGTACTCAATTCACAATGGAGCAAGACTTTTACAAAGGACGGCTTTCCGACCTCTATGGGCTGGATGTCATAATTCCCACTCAAGATGATCGCTCTATAGTGCATAACATTATTTATAAAGAGTTATGCCAAGGTGAAATCAAAGAGGAATCGAGAACGATATACCTGCAAATCATTGAAAAACTAAAAGAGCAGGGAGCTGAAGCTGTGATTCTCGGGTGCACTGAAATTGCCTTACTTGTAAACCAAAGTCACACCGATGTTACGCTACTTGATACCACTTCTATCCATGCTCAAGCAGCAGTCCGTTTGGCGATAAAAGGTTAATGAGCTAGATTTGAGTCCATGTAAATAAACAAAATAGAAAACCAATCCCTCGGTTTTCTCTGTTTTTATTATCCCGTTATAAGCGCGAGAATTTGAGTGTTCTGTATCCACCAATCAAGTTGCGGGCTTTGTAACCATTGTTGACCAGTTGACGGTATGCCACGTTACCACGCAAGCCGACCTGACAGTAAATTACAATCTCTTTGTCTTTTGGTAGTTCACCCATACGATGGCGTAGCTGATCAACCGGAATGTTGATTGCCCCTTCAAGATAACCAACAGACTCCAATTCACCGGGGTTACGGACGTCGAGGAGAATTTGATCTTCAGTCAGGTTGTCGATTTCATCGTAATGAATCGCCGCTGCGTCACCTTTGATGATGTTATTTGCCACAAATGCCGCTTGGTTGATCACATCTTTTGCACTGCCGTAAGGTGGCGCGTAAGTCAGTTCAAGATGCTGCAGTTGTTCAACCGTCATGCCAGCACGTTGTGCAACAGCCATAACGTCGATGCGTTTATCGATGCCATCTTTACCAACTGCTTGAGCACCTAAAATCTTGCCTGATTTTGGATCGAACAACATTTTGAACGACACCACTTCTGCACCAGGGTAGTAGCTCGCGTGGCTTGCGGTATGCACGTACACTTTTTCGTATTCAACGCCAGCGCGTTTCAATTGTTTCTCATTTTTACCGGTAGAAGCCACAGCAAGGTCGAAGATCTTACAAATCGCTGTCCCTTGTGTGCCTTGGTAGGTTTCTTTGCGGCCGAGCATATTGTCTGCTGCCATACGACCTTGACGGTTTGCCGGGCCTGCAAGTGGCACTAGAGTTTGCTCGCCAGTCACGAAGTCTTTCTCTTCTATCGCGTCGCCGACAGCGTAGATCGAAGGATCGCTGGTTTGCATGCATTCGTTCGTGTAAATACCGCCTAGCGCGCCAATTTGAAGGCCAGCTTCTTGCGCCAGTTTTGTCTCAGGACGTACACCGATTGCCATGATCAGAATATCGGTAGTGAGTTTTTCACCGTTGTTTAGTGTTAACTCCAATTCACCTTCTAAGTGTTGGTGTTTATCACTCTCACCAGAGTCGAAACTTGCAACGTGCTCGTTAGTTACGAATTTCACAGATTCAAGCGCGACGCCAAGTTTGAGGTCTACACCTTTGTCACGAATTTCTGCATGAGCAAAGCCTGCCATTTCACGGTCTACTGGCGTCATGACTTGGTCTGCCATTTCGATCAGAGAGGTTTTAATGCCAAGTTGGTGGAAGGCTTCCATCATTTCTAAACCGATGAAACCGCCGCCAACAACCGTCGCATGCTCTGGCTTGTTCATTTGGATCGTTTCGATGATGCGATCCATATCTGGAATGTTACGTAGCGAGTGGGTGAGCGGGTTATCGAGACCTGGAATTGGCGGAACAATAGGGCCGGCACCTGGGCTAAGCAGTAGAAAATCGTACGATTCTACGTATTCAGACTCATCCAACAGGTTTTTGATCGTAACGGTCTTGTCCTGTCGGTTAATAGAAACCACTTCATTCATCACGCGAACATCAACGTTAAAGCGTGCTAAAAAGCTTTCTGGCGTTTGTAGTAGTAACTTACTGCGTTCTTGGATATCGCCGCCGATGTGATAAGGCAAGCCACAGTTGGCAAATGAAACGAATGGGCCACGTTCAAACATGATGATTTCGGCATCTTCGCTCAGACGACGAGCACGCGCCGCCGCAGATGCACCACCTGCAACACCACCGACGATTAAGATCTTAGTCATTTTTAACTCCAAGTTTTAGGGCGAACTGACCTTTCACGAATAGCCAGTGTGAAAGGTCACTACGCTCTAGATTATCTAAAACCAAATTTCTTTAAAAAATAAGCAGCAGGGCAGATTCCCGTGTAAGCACTTTGAATAAGATTAACGCCGATAAACACGGTGAACCAAATGAAGTTACTGTGAACGAACACGGTTAGTATGACCGAGATCAATACCATCGTGCCTGCAAAAATTCGTACTGCATTTTCTAACGTCATAACTCTTCTCCTTCGTACTCTCAAACTGAGAACGCCATCCTTTGATATTCATCACTATAATTGTCTAAATTAGAAATGTCTAATGTTAATTTATCTAAATTCACAATTACTAATTTAGTGTTGACTAAAGATGTTGTTTTAGTAATATCTAATTTAGTTTTTAATGTAGAGGTGAGTCATGAGCTATACAGATATGGATGTAGCAGCAATGAAAGGCAATGCTAATGAAGCTGCTGATCTCCTAAAAGTAATGGCACATCCGGAAAGGCTAATGGTGTTGTGCCAACTGACCCAAGGTGAGGTTGGTGTTGGGGAGCTGCAAAAGAACTCGTTCCTTAGCCAATCCGCCTTTTCACAGCACTTGACGGTGCTTCGCAAACACAAATTGATCAAGGCTCGTAAGGCATCACAGCAAGTGTTTTATTCGTTGTCAGAACCGAGAGTTGAGTCATTAATCAAGGCGCTTCATAGCGTTTTCTGTAACTAATTCGTAGCTAAGATTTTAGAGGTAAATAATGTTAAACGTTATTCCATGGGAATCGTTGTTTGGTGGCCTTTTGTTAGGGATCTCCGCCACTATATTGTTGTTGGTTAACGGGAAAATTGCCGGAATCAGTGGAATTATGAATGGCATTATGTCACCGAAAAAAGGCGATTATTCGTGGCGATTGCTTTTTGCGGTTGGAATGATAGCTGGTGGCTTGATTAGCGTCCTAATGTTGGGCGTTGCGGTTCCTAGTACCGCGAACCTTTCTTTAGGAATGGTGATTGCCGCTGGTTTATTGGTAGGAATCGGGACCAGACTGGGTAACGGATGTACTAGCGGACACGGCATTTGTGGCATGGGCCGTTTGTCTAAGCGCTCTATTGTGGCGACCTGTGTATTTATGGCTGTCGCTGGTCTAACGGTATTCGTTCGACTTCACCTAGTTTAAGAGAGATTCCATGAACAAGACTATTTTTCGTTTTTCTGCTCTTTTGAGCGGTGTGTTATTCGGTATGGGCATGGCGGTGTCTGGCATGATCGACCCAGCTAAAGTCATTGGATTTTTAGATATTTATGGCAGTTGGGATCCAAGTTTGGCTTTTGTGATGGGCGGCGCACTCGCGGTATTCATGCCAAGCTATTTTTTAATCATCAAGCCGAGAAAACAATCAGTTAGCGGTGAAGCGTTTTGCACACCAACCAATAAGAACATCGACGGACGTTTGTTATCTGGTGCGGCCATCTTTGGTTTAGGTTGGGGTTTGGCAGGTATTTGCCCTGGCCCTGCGGTTGCGAGTCTGGCATTAGGCAACGTGAGCATTGTGGTGTTCTTCCTTGCGATGTTAGTTGGATCTCTGTTCGCGAAGGCGATCATTACTTACCGTAACGCGAAGAAGATGAAAACCGCGAACGCGTAAACAATCAATCTGATATGGAGGGGAAAGGATGCCCGACAAACTAAAGCGAAGTTTTGTTCAGTCCGTGATGAACAGCTTTTTCCCTCCGATCATGATTTTACTCGCGCTTATGGTCGGTGCCGCGGCTTTGTGGCTGACCCCGAAAGAGGAAGACCCGCAAATCGTTGTGCCGATGGCGGATGTATTGGTTTCGGCTCCCGGACTAAGCGCTTCTCAAGTCGAAAATCAAATCACTGAACCATTAGAAAAGCTTGTTAGCCAAATTGACGGTGTGGAATACGTTTATTCTTCGTCAATGGAAGGTGCTGCGCAAGTCATCGTTCGTTTCTATGTCGGCGAAAACCGCGAAGATGCTCTGGTTAAGCTTTACAACAAACTCTATTCCAACCAAGATAAAGTTCCTCCTTCTGTCACTAACTGGCTCGTAAAGCCTGTTGAAATCGATGATGTACCCATTGTTGTTGCCGCAATTTATTCCACCGATCCAGACATTCTCGATCGCCATCAGCTGAGACGTATTGCAGACCAAGCCACGTTAGGTATTAAATCATTGGATGCCACCAACAAGGTGGAAGTGATTGGCGGTGAGCCGAGAAAAATCCAGATAGAGCTTGATTCCGTTGCGATGGCAAACTTCAAAGTAACCATCGATGACCTCGAACAGGCCATTCAGCTCAGTAATAGCAAAACCCAAGGCACGAACGTTCGCGTAAACGGGCAAAATTACACATTGGAATCGGGACGGTTTCTGACTAACGCCGAAGAGGTTGGCGATCTTGTTATCGCGGTGCTCAATGGCAAACCCGTTTATTTGAAAGATGTCGCGCGTATTTACGACGGTGAAGGTGAGGCAACATCCGATACTTGGTATCGCGATAAAAACTACGATGAAGCATACCCAGCGGTGTTCATTTCTGTCGCTAAACAAAAAGGCTCGAACGCGGTTAACGTCGCTCAGTCTGTTCGGGATAAACTGGCGGCGCTTCAATCCGAGCAGTTTCCTCCACAAGTTCAAGTTGCAGTCATTCGTGACTATGGCGAAACGGCGAATGCGAAAGTAAACAACTTGGTATCAAGCCTTGGCATCTCTATTCTAACGGTCGTGGTGTTTGTCGGTTTGTTTTTGAACTGGCGAAGCGCATTGGTGGTTGGTATCGCGATTCCGATTAGCTATGGTGCCGCGCTCGGGATGGACTTGGCATTTGGCTATTCCATCAACCGAGTCACGCTCTTTGCATTGATTTTGGCGCTAGGTTTGATCGTGGACGATCCGATCGCGAGTATCGACAACATTGAACGCTACCTCAAACGCAAAAATCTAACACGAACCAACGCGATTGTTCTCGCCATGGCAGAAATTCGTAGCGCCTTGTTAATGTCGACGGTCGCGATTGTTATCGTGTTTACGCCGATGTTTTTTATCACTGGGATGATGGGGCCTTACATGGCGCCACTTGCGTTCAACGTTCCGATCAGCGTTATCTTTAGTACCGTTGTCGCGTTTATGATCACGCCTTGGCTTGCCAAGAAGCTACTCAAAGGTGCTGAGGAAAACGGCCACTATGACATCCAATCTTCGCCGATGTATCGTTTGTATCGTGGTGTGTTGATTCCGCTACTTGAAAGTCGCAAGAAAGCGTGGCTTTTCCTTGGTTTGGTTGCCTTGTTGTTCGTCTTGGCAGCATTGTTGCCAGCACTTCGCTTAGTTCCACTCAAGTTGCTGCCTTATGACAATAAAAATGAGTTCCAATTGGTATTAAACATGCCAGAGTCTTCAAGCTTTGTGGATACCTCCAACGCTCTGTCGAGCTTTACGGACTATTTAATGACGGTGCCGGAAGTGACAAGTGTGTCGGGCTTTGCAGGCACCGCTTCCCCAATGGATTTCAACGGCATGGTGCGCCACTACTTTATGCGTAGCGAACCATACCAAGGCGAGCTTCGAGTCGTTCTTGCAGAGAAGAATCGCCGCGCAATGCAATCACACGAACTGGTGACACGACTCAGGGCGGATTTAGAGCAGATTGCAGATAAGTTTGACGCTGACGTGCAGCTAGTCGAAGTGCCGCCAGGCCCGCCTGTTATCGCCACCATTACGGCAGAAGTTTACGGTGATGAAGCGACATCTTATGAAGATCTGATGAGCCAAGCAGAGAAAATCGCGGATAGGCTTCGCAAAGAACAGTTGGTTTCTGAGGTGGATACCAGCATCCAAGGTGATTTAGAAACGTGGCAATTCATTGTTGATCAAGAAAAAGCGGCGCTGTCCGGTGTTTCTGTTGCTGATATCAATAACACGCTGATTACCGCCGCGAACGCCAAAGTGCTCGGTTATATAGCCGATCCAAGAGAAGTGGATCCACTACCTATCGAAGTGCAGCTCCGACGCGAAGACAGAGATAACCTGAATCAACTAGAGCAGCTTTATGTGCGAGGCCGTCCGGGGATTGCAAAAGTAGAATCCAATGGGGCTGTTGTGGATGCTCCTCAGCCTATCGTGCAGTTGTCTGAAGTCGGTCATTTTGTGAAACGCGCAGCGGACAAACCGATTTTCCATAAAAACCTCAAGCCTGTTGTGTATGTCTACGCCGAGGTAGTTGGGCGTGTTCCGGGTGAAGTGATTGCCGATGTGATGGCTGACCAAGATACAACTCACGCGGAAGATGTGCATCGTCACTGGCAAGATCGCACGTACTTGAGCAATGGAGCTGGTGTCACTTGGAGCGTGCCAGACAACATCGAAGTAGTTTGGAGTGGTGAGGGGGAATGGAAAATCACAGTAGACGTATTCCGCGATTTAGGCATTGCTTATGGCGCTGCGCTGCTTGGCGTATTTGTGGTGATGTTGATTCAAACAGGTTTACCTGCGGTATCGGGCATCATCATGCTGGCGATACCACTGACCGTGATTGGGATTATGCCGGGGTTCTGGATTTTGAATGTGTTAAGCAGTGACATCGGTAATTACCCCAACCCAGCTCTGTTCACGGCGACCGCGATGATCGGCATGATTGCGCTAGCTGGGATTGTGGTGCGTAACTCACTCGTTTTGATTGAATTTGTTCAGCAATCGCTGGCTGAAGGTCGTAGCTTACATGATGCGTTGATTGAATCTGGCGTTGTTCGTATGCGGCCAATCTTGCTGACTGCGGGTACAACGTTACTGGGTAACGTCGTGATTACGTTAGACCCAATTTTTAACGGTTTGGCTTGGGCAATCATATTCGGTATTACCGCCTCGACCATCTTTACGCTGCTTGTGGTTCCGGTGGTTTACAACCTTGCATACCAAAACACCAAAGGACATGGATTACCTCAGATGGAGGAAGAGCAATGAAATTAGATACCAAATGGTTAGGCGTGATTCTGTTTGCCATACTCGCGCTTCTTTTTCTCTATATGGCTGGATTTTTTACAGAAAAGTTGCCGACAGAACATGACGCGAAAACCAACCAGATTGATGTAAATAACGCAGAGACACATCAACTGATGTTAACCAGCGAACCGGTTGTTCGAGAATTTCCGGGCGTCGTCGTTGCAGAGCAGCACGCCGATATCGCGGCACGGTTAACGGCATCGGTGATGGGGGTATTGGTGAAGGTTGGCGATAGAGTGAAGCAAGGAGACGTGTTGGCGCGGCTAGAAAGCGATGATCTCGACGCGCGAGTTCGTCAAAGTGAGCAGGCTTTATCCTCTGCACAAGCGCAGCTCAACGCGGCGAGAAAGGAGTTTTCTCGTGTCAGAGCGCTTTTAAACAAAAAGCTGATCCCTCAATCGCAATTTGACCAAGCGGAAAGTGCGTTGCAAACCGCGCAAGCCAACTTCAATAAAGCTCAGGCGGCGGTCTCTGAGGCGGAAACGACCTTTGGCTACAGCATTATTACTGCGCCGTTTGATGGCTTGATCACGAAAAAGCCCATCAACAAAGGTGATACTGCGACGCCGGGGGCTTTGCTTTTATCAATGTACAATCCAAACTCGTTGGAAATAGAGGTGAACTTTGCTGAGTCTGTCATGCCTTATGTAACTTACGATAAAGAAGTGGACGTTGTTTTTCCGTCTTACAACCTCAACGCGCAAGCGGCTGTAAAAGAAGTGACGCCGTCGGCAGATGCCAACTCGCGCAGTTATACCGTAAAGCTTCAATTTGAGCCGCTAACGGCTATCTATCCAGGTACATACGCCAAAGTCGCGTTGACCTTGACCGACGATGTTGTACTTCGCGTGCCAAAAGAGGCGGTTTACCAAGTTGGTCAATTGGACTACGTAAAAGTGGTGCAAGACAGCGGTGAGGTAGAAACTCGACTTATCCAGCTTGGAGAGTTGGGGAGAGTGCGAACGGGGTTAAAGCAGGGTGACGTCGTACTGCTGAATCCAAGATCGCTTTGATAGAACGGTTTCTCTCGTCTAATCAAACGTCTATCTAACAAACAATATAAAATAGCCCAGCATGATGCTGGGCTATTTTGTTCGTTCAGTTAAGCGTTACCGTTGCGTTTACAGGGCAATGGTCACTCAGTTTGTAATCCAAAACATCTTGTGAGCTGAACAGCGTTTGATGTGCGTTTTTCGCTTTTATTTGCGGGCTAACAATAATGTGATCAATCAAAGAGCGGAATTGGTGTGTTTTTCTTGGGTTCTTATTTGAGCGAACCTTGCAATCCGCTTTGGTATCTCGCGTTACCAATTGTGCATCGTTACCAAGCGTCATGATCGCCCACAGCCAATCACGTTGATACGACAAGTTGTGATTGAAATCGCCCATTACGGCGTACTGCTGCTTTTTCTTTTCTCTCTCGCTCATCCATTTCGCAAGTGCTTCTCCTTGTTGGCTCAGTGTTTGGCAATTGCGGTTGTTTTTGTATGCTCCGCTGCATCCTGCTTTTAGATGCACAGAGAGCAGGTGAAGCTCGTCCTTTTGGTTTGGGTTAACGACGATGTAGCTGGCAAAGCGCAACTTGCTATTACCACGCGTGATTGAGAAGTCTGCTGGATCAGACACTTCAATGTCTTTGCGCACAGCAAAACCAGTGTACTGATTGGTATCAGAAAACTGAAGGTGCTTATTGTTTGATTGAGCTCGATCAGAGAGGTAAATCGCGTAGCCATCGCCTACGGCTTTTTGAACCGCAGCTTTGGAGTCGACCTCCTGAAAGGCGATGATGTCGGCTTGAGTTTTATCCACATATTGGTTGAGTTTGACGAAATCGTCACTGGTTCTAGAAACCTTACCTCCATTTATAGACAGCCATTCTATATTCCAACTGGTTAAGTTGATGGAGTTTTGAGCAAGTGACGTTGAACTAAAAATTAATAAGGCAGTAACAAATAGTGATCGCATATTGGCTTGTTTCACTCCTGGATTTTAGCGTATTCCTTTCCAACCTTTATCCTATAAGCGCTCTAAAAAAAGCAAGTAGATTTCGTACCAATTTTGCAATTTTCATGGTTTTCTTCGCAACTGAGATCAGTACCAATAAGATCGATTTGTTCTTGTCCGCTAGCCGATCTTTATTGATCAAAATCAATGTTTTCAAGTGGTGCTTTTCGTTAAATACGCCACAATATATTGTGTTAGCAGAATAAAAAATAACCCCATATAGTGTGTTTGTGGATAACTCTGTGAGTATGCTGGGGTAAGGAGAAGAAAGTGAAACCAATCGTAATCAAGCGTGACGGCTCAAGGGCTCCGTTCAACAGGGATCGTATCCAAGCAGCAGTTGAAGCGGCAGCGGAAAACAAAGATAAAGATGTCGCCATTTATGCTCTTAATGTCGCTCTTGCTGTCGAGTTACAGCTAAAAGATCACGATGAAGTTCACATCCATGAGATTCAAGACTTAGTCGAGAATGAACTCATGCAAGGTCCTTACAAAGCCCTAGCACGTTCTTACATTGAATACCGCCATGACCGCGACATCGCGCGTGAAAAGCAAAGTGCACTAACTCGTGAAATCGAAGGTTTGATTGAAGAAAGTAACCTTGATTTGATCAACGAAAACGCGAACAAAGACGGCAAAGTTATCCCAACTCAGCGTGACCTTTTAGCGGGTATCGTGGCGAAGCACTACGCGAAAACGCACATCCTGCCTCGTGATGTGGTTCAAGCACACGAAGTGGGTGACATTCACTACCACGATCTGGATTACGCGCCTTTCTTCCCGATGTTTAACTGTATGCTTATCGATTTGAAAGGCATGCTAACGCACGGCTTCAAGATGGGTAATGCAGAAATCGACACGCCTAAATCGATTTCAACTGCGACTGCCGTAACGGCGCAAATTATTGCTCAAGTAGCTAGCCATATTTATGGCGGTACGACAATCAACCGTATCGACGAAGTGCTTGCTCCGTACGTTATGACAAGCTACGAGAAACATCTAGAGATCGCGAAAGAGTGGAACATTGCCGAGCCAGAAGAGTTCGCTAAAGCGCGCACCGAGAAAGAGTGTTACGACGCATTCCAATCGCTAGAGTACGAAGTAAACACACTGCACACGGCAAACGGTCAAACGCCATTCGTTACGTTTGGTTTTGGTCTTGGTACAAGCTGGGCGTCTCGTCTTATTCAGCAATCGATTTTGAAAAACCGTATCGCTGGTCTTGGCAAAAACCGTAAAACCGCCGTATTCCCTAAATTGGTGTTCGGTATTAAAGACGGTCTAAACCACAAGGAAGAAGATCCAAACTACGACATTAAGAAGCTTGCACTTGAGTGTGCTTCAAAACGTATGTACCCAGACATTCTTAACTACGACAAAGTCGTGGAAGTCACGGGGTCATTCAAAACACCTATGGGTTGTCGTAGCTTCCTAGGCACCTACGAAGAGGATGGCGAACTTATCCATGAAGGTCGTAACAACCTTGGTGTAGTTAGCTTGAACTTGCCACGTATCGCGCTTCGCGCAAAAGGCAGCGAAGCGAAGTTCTATGAACTGCTTGATGATCGTCTACGTCTTGCTCGTAAAGCACTAGAAACGCGTATTTCTCGTCTAGAGAACGTAAAAGCGCGCGTTGCCCCAATTCTATATATGGAAGGTGCATGTGGTGTGCGCTTGAAAGCGGACGATTCGATTGCAGAAATCTTCAAAAACGGCCGTGCGTCAATTTCTCTAGGCTACATTGGCGTGCATGAAACTATCAACGCGTTGTTTGGTACTGAAGCGCACGTTTACGATGATGCCGTATTGCGTGAAAAAGCGGTCGCGATCATCAAACATCTAAAAGATGCGGTGAACCAATGGGCTGACGAAACTGGCTATGGCTTTAGCTTGTACGCAACACCAAGTGAAAACCTATGTAGTCGCTTCTGCCGCATCGACACCAAAGAGTTTGGTTTGATTGAAGGCGTAACAGACAAAGGTTACTACACCAACAGCTTCCACTTGGACGTTGAGAAGAAGGTTAACCCTTACGACAAGATCGACTTCGAGATGCCTTACCCTGAAATTTCAAGCGGTGGCTTCATCTGTTACGGTGAGTTCCCGAACATGCAACGTAACGTAGAAGCGCTAGAAAACGTGTGGGACTACAGTTACACCCGCGTTCCTTACTACGGAACCAACACACCGATTGATGAGTGTTACGAATGTGGTTACACCGGTGAGTTTGAATGTACAAGCAAAGGCTTTACTTGCCCGAGTTGTGGCAACCATGATTCAACCAAAGTATCGGTGACACGTCGCGTATGTGGCTACTTGGGCAGCCCAGATGCACGTCCGTTTAACTTCGGCAAACAAGAAGAAGTTAAACGTCGAGTGAAACACCTATAAGGTTAATTACCACTCGATTCAACACTTTGAAAATCAACCTGCTTTAGGTTGATTTTCTTTTTCGCGATAACAAAGAGACACATTATGAACTACCACCAATATTATCCAATTGACGTTGTTAACGGACCGGGTACGCGCTGCACATTGTTTGTGTCGGGGTGTGTGCATCAGTGTCGTGGCTGTTATAACCAATCGACGCAACGCTTGGATTCGGGTGTGTTGTTCACGCAAGAAGCGGAAGACAAGATCATCAATGATTTGAATGACACGCGCATTAAACGTCGCGGCTTGTCGTTGTCTGGCGGAGATCCGCTTCATCCTGCTAATGTGCCTCATATTTTAAAGATCGTGAAAAGGGTGAGAGAAGAGTGTCCCGGTAAAGACATCTGGGTTTGGACAGGCTACACGCTGGCTGAACTGGATGACGCGCAAAGAGAAGTGGTGCAATACATCGATGTTTTGATTGATGGTAAGTTTGAACAAGACAAGAAAGACCTCAATCTCGAATGGCGTGGTAGTTCAAACCAAATCATTCATCGCTTTACAGACATCTAACCAAGTATTCTCCAAACATAAAAAGGGCTCACGCGTGCATAACGGGTGAGCCCTTTTGGTGTGAGTTCGTCAGTGCATTTACAGTTACGCTGTCACCGTTTGGTCATCTTCGACCATATTGTTTATCCAACGTTTAGATTGGATACGATAAGTCGTCAGTACGCCTTTCACAAATTCTTCAGCTAGCAGAGACATCAAGACAAAATGCAAAGGCAACCCGAGTACCATACCAGTGTAATAGGTAAGGGGAATGCCAATAGCCCACTGACCGAACGTATCAATAAAAATGCTGTAGCGAATATCCGCACCACTCTTTAGTACGCCGCCAATCCCTACCATGTTAAACACTCTTAAAATCATACCCAGCGCCATGACTAAGCATACGTTGAGTGCCATTTCTGCATCGGTTAATGGGCTCAGTACCAATAGATGATGAATCAAAGGCGAGCTCAACCACACTAGGAAAAACAGTAAGGTGGCTAAGATTGCGCTGGTTAACACATACCACCACGCCGTTTTCTCGACCCGATCATAATGTTTTGCGCCAATATCATTCCCAAGAAGAACGGATGCAGCGACCGCAAATCCCATAAAGGTTGAAATCAGTACACCTTCAATTGGCGACAAGAATGAGATGATCGCAAGTTCTGAAACGCCCAATTGACCATAGATGATGCTGTAAACGATCAGTCCACCAGTCCAGAGCGCATCGTGGACCAACATGGGTAGAGAAACCTTAAAGTATTTTTGACGATACTGCTTTAAACGGCCTTGTGCCCAATCGAATTTGGTCGGAATCAGGTGCGCATAACGTTTGCAGAAAAAGTAAATCAATACCGCAGTTTGGAAAAATCGAGAAACAAAAGTACCGACTGCTGCACCAAATACGCCCCATTGAGGAAATCCAAATAAACCGAAAATCAAAACGGAGTTCAGCACGACATTCACAACAATGGCGGAGATACTAACGTTGGTTGCCAGTTTGGTTTGGCCTACGGAGCGCAATACCGCTTCAATCGGTACCACTATCGCCGTTGCAATGAGACTAAAGCCCGTAATCACAAGATAGTCACGTGCATAAGTGACGTATTCAGGATCGTCTGACATGAAAGAGACGATCTCTTTATCAAAAATCGCATAAAGAACAATAAACGGCAGCGTCACTAAAATGGAAATAAACCAAGATTGCGCCAGTGTTCTGCGGATTCCTGCCAGGTTCCCTGAGCCGTAATATTGAGAAGCCAGCACCGTTACTGCACCGCAAAGACCGAAAATGACTGCAAGGTTAAAGAAAAAGACGCGGTTTCCGACACCGACTGCAGCCGTTGCGGATTCACCGAGTTGGCTCACCATGAAAATATCCACGACGCCGAGTAACGCAAAAAGCATGGATTGAAGTGAAACAGGAAGGCCAATCGCAATCAGCTTTTGCCAAAATGCTTTATCGATGTATTCGCGTGTTAAGAGCATCGCATTTCTCCTTAAAGATTAATGCGAGTAGTTTATCCCTATGATTTGGCGGTGTATTTTTCAAAGGCATCCAAAACCTTTGTAAAACTCTCCACTAGTGTATATGTGAGCCAATAAATCATGGAAGATAAACAAGAACGCTACGCGATTTCAGAAAAAACCTATCAAGAGTTTATTGATCACAGTCGAGTACTGGCATTGGAGGAGAGAGGCATTGTGCAGTGCGGAATTGCAACCTGTCGTGACTTCTTCTCTGTTTATCGTAAAAACCAAAAAAAACACATGCTGCTTTACACCGTGCGCGGTAAAGGTTGGTTAGAAAGTGGGGCGTGTCGATATGATTTGGAGCCTGGCTCGTTGATCACGGTGCCAGCAGGTGTTGAAAACGGTTTTGGTATGGAAGAGGAACTCTGGCAGATCGCATGGCTTTTTCTTGCTCCTGATAGAGCATGGCCAATGATAGAGAGTAATATTAGTTACCAGCTCACATCTGCACCTGAGGTGATGTATGCGTGTATCCAAACGTTGTTACGCAGCATTAATCTTCCTATTGATTATGGTGGTGCGGTTGGTGCACATAGCGTGGCTCAGTTAGAGCTGATGTTAAACATGCCGCCCTCAGAGTCGATATCACGCAGCCAATTGAGGCTTCGGCGCGTATTCGATCTTGTCCAGCGTCAGCTGCATAAGGATTGGAGTGTCGAGCAAGTGGCAGCTTTATATCCATGTTCGGAGCCACATTTGCACCGTCTGACTCAAAAGCAGTTTGGTCGAAGCCCGATGGCACATTTAACACGTATGCGCATGGAATATGCTGCTAGGCTACTTCGTTCAACAGAATGGCCGATTCAACATATTGGAGAGATAGTCGGATATCCAACTAGTGCCAACTTTAGTACACGTTTTAAAGCGTGGTCGAGCATGACGCCAAGAGAATTTAGGAAAAACGGAAGAGTGGATTGGTATATTGAGGAGTGAATCGTTCTTTTTATAACCGATAGAGCGCACAAAACTTATCGCAACCCAGAATTTTGTTCTCTAATTGATGAAATAAGTGAAAAATCATTTCGCCATTTTTTGCGATGGTGTTAACGTGAGGTTCGGTACTTGAATTTCAAAGGGTTATGACTTTCATGTTTTCTAATCTCCCAACTCCCGTATTAGATCCTATTTTATCTCTATCCGTTGCATACCGTAACGATGACCGTCCAAACAAGGTTGACCTTGGTATTGGCGTCTATAAGAACAGCGCAGGTGAAACGCCGATCATGAAAGCCATTCAAATGGCGCAGGATGTCGTTGTTGAAACTCAAAAAACCAAATCGTACGTTGGTCTTGCGGGTTGCGAAGAATTTAATAAAAGCATGATCGATTTGCTACTGACGGGAACGTCAGCAATGGATCGTGTTGCTGCCATTCAAACGCCAGGTGCAAGTGGTGCGCTGCGTATGTTAGGTGACCTGATGAAGGTCGCACAGCCAGATACGACGGTTTGGATTTCAAACCCTAGCTACGTAAACCATAAACCAGTGATGGAAGCGGCAGGTCTTAAAGTTAAGTTCTACCATTACTTTTCTCCAGAAACGAAACAAGTAGACACAGCAAAAATGATGGATGATCTTGCGAAAGCAGGGCCTTCTGATGTTGTATTGCTGCATGGTTGTTGTCACAACCCAACAGGCGCAGATATCGATTTTTCTGCTTGGCAAGCCATTACGGAATTGTCACAGAAGAACGGTTTCACACCATTTGTTGATATTGCCTACCAAGGCTTTGGTGATGGCCTAGAGGAAGACGCAAAAGGGCTTCGCTTCATGGCAGATAACGTTGAAGAGATGTTAATTACGACATCATGTTCGAAGAACTTTGGCCTATATCGCGAGCGCACAGGTGCGGCGATTGTCGTTGGTAAGAACATGCAAGACGTGGCCAACGCAAAAGGCAAGTTACTTACGTTAGCGCGTTCTACTTACACGATGCCACCCGATCATGGAGCTGCTTTGGTTAAGACGATTCTTCAAGATGACAACCTGACTTCCGTTTGGAAGCAAGAGTTGAGTGAAATGCAACATCGTTTGGTTAGTCTTCGTCAAAGTTTGTGTAACGAATTGAGAAACAACCATAATACCGATCAATTTGACTTCATTGAGGGTCACAAAGGCATGTTTACTGTGCTAGGCTTTAGTGAAAACCAAATGGCGCAACTGCGTGAAGATTATGGCATTTATGGTGTCGGCGATGGTCGAATTAACATCGCTGGACTTACCGAAACTCATATTCCATACGTAGCGGACGCAATTAAGAAAGTATCTCAAGCTTAATTGGAGTGTGGATGAAAAACTGGAAACTGATTCTGCCGCTTATGATGAGCGGCAGTTTAATTGCTTGTACGTCAACTCAAACGACGCCGGAACCTGCTGAGCCTGAGTCGCCGAAGGTCGAAGAACCTGTCAAAGTAGAGCCAGAAGTGAAACCAGAGGTCGATCCAACGCCTGAGGTGGAGCCTAAGCCTGAAGTAAAACCTGAGAAAAAGCTCGAGCCAAAACCGACAAAACCAGCCAAAGTGACAAAGACACCAGACGGCATGTTGATTCTTGGTTCTGAAGAGTGGGTTTACGTTCCTGAAATTGATCAAACCTTCAAAGCTAGGGTCGATACAGGGGCGACAACATCATCAATTAGCGCGACAGACATTGTTCCGTTTGAGCGTGATGGTAAAGATTGGGTTCAGTTTAAGATCGACTTGGGCGATAAAGAAACTAAAGAGTTTAAAGTACCTGTAGAGCGCTGGGCTAAAATCAAGCAGTCATCGTCAGAAGAGGTGGATAAACGAGCGGTAGTAAAAGCGTATATTACCGTCGGTGACCACAAAGAAAAGACTGAGTTTACGTTAGCTGAGCGTGGGCATATGAAGTTTCCAATTTTACTAGGTCGAAGCTTTTTTAGAGATATCGCCGTTGTGGATGTATCGAAAAAGTATGTCCAAGATAAACCTAAAAAATCCGGCAAAAATTAATGCCTTATTACTAGTTCCGGCTAACAATCGGTACTTAACAAAAATGGCCTCCGAAAACGGAGGCCATTTTTATTGAATCACACACTTGTTAATGCAGTTGCTTGGTTACTTAATTAAAATGCAAAACGAGCAGACATCACAATTTGTTGGCCATAGACACCATTATTTTTGAAATCCGCGCCAAGTGATAGTTGCTGAGTAGAGTGGAATCTTGCGCCAAAATTATAAACGGTATTGGAATCGTCGTTATCCATTATTTGACCGATACGGGCATGTAGCTCAACATTTTGCATGAACCAAATACGAGTACCAATATTCACCTCAGTGCGCCACTCGTCACCCACTTTATCACTGCCGTTTTCTTTAATGTTGTGTACCAACATTTGGCCATAAATATCCGCAAATTGACCCGCAGGGCCATTAAAGCCAATACCACCAGCAATGTCCCAGTCTCCGCTGAATTCACTGTCTGCGCGAGCAATGAAGTGGGTGTTTTCCGTAAAGTAGGTATTGAACTCGCCACCAAATGTACCAGGGCTAGTGCCCATGCGAAATTCCATCGTGTTGTAGTTGAAATTATTTGCATGTGCGGAAAGTGGCAAAACAGCGCACAAACCAAAGGCTGCAACCTTTAGAGCTTTACCTAGCATGGTGTCTCCGGGCAAGATGATTAAAATGAACAAAAAAATGGTCTGCAAAAAGCAGACCAAGATTGATAAAGCTATCATTTTAAGTGCTTGCCGTCACCATTTAGCTGTAATGCTCACCACATCATCCTGATATCCAAAGCAATCGGGGGTGTTTTACATGATCACCAGTTGCTCGACTTCAATTTCTGGCTTATTTCCGCCTTCAAATTCGCCAAACAGACGGACTTTAGTCGTGTGATCAATCGGAGAGTTTAGTCGGATATCGTCATCCAGTTCGACCATGACTTCACCGGAACCATCGCTAAAGACAAACTTATCCGCGCGAACTTGACGTAATAAGTTACCTTCAACGACTACATCTTTTTCAGTAAACATATTGGAGTCGTTTAGCAAGGCGTCCAATTTTTCCACAGTGACAGGACCATTAAACTGCAAGTTTGATTGGTTTTGAGCGTGATCTTTCGCGAACGCGATAGAAGGAGCAATAACTAAGGCGGCGATTGTTGCGATAATTGTATTCTTTTTCATGTTACATCCTCATCGGTTTGTTTTGATGGGTTCATTAAAACAGAGCTTGTTTGAACCAATGATGATTTCAACATTCATATTCTATTCATTTGCTTGAGTAAGTGGGGACGATGACGTTATGATTGTTCATCTTCCTCTATTCCTTACAAATGTTCATGAAATCAGCGATCCCATCTTTAATGGTTCAAGGCACCACTTCGGATGCCGGAAAAAGTGTCCTTGTGGCAGGTTTATGCCGTGTATTAGCGAGAAAAGGGATAAACGTTGCCCCATTTAAGCCACAAAACATGGCACTAAATAGTGCGGTAACCAAAGATGGCGGTGAAATAGGTCGAGCTCAGGCAGTTCAGGCACAGGCGTGTAATATTGAGCCAACCGTGCATATGAATCCGGTTTTGATTAAACCTAACAGTGATACAGGTGCTCAGATCATTTTGCAGGGCAAGGCGCTTTCAAATATGGATGCGGCTGGCTTTCATGATTACAAGAAAGTTGCGATGGATACGGTGTTAGATTCCTTCTCTCGTCTGACTCAAGAATTTGATTCGATCATGATCGAGGGTGCAGGGAGTCCTGCTGAAATCAATTTACGTGAAGGCGATATCGCGAACATGGGTTTTGCGGAGGCCGCTGATGTTCCGGTGATCATTGTTGCTGATATTGATCGTGGTGGTGTATTTGCGCATTTGTACGGAACACTCGCGTTACTTTCTGAATCTGAACAAGCGCGAGTAAAAGGATTTGTTATCAACCGTTTTCGAGGTGATATTCGTTTATTGCAATCGGGCCTCGACTGGCTAGAAGAAAAAACAGGCAAACCTGTACTCGGCGTGCTTCCTTTTCTTCATGGTTTGAATTTAGAAGCAGAAGACGCGATCACCGCGCAGCAAGAGTTGCACTCTGAGGTAAAACTGAATGTCGTTGTGCCTGTTTTAACCCGGATTAGTAATCATACTGATTTTGATGTGTTGCGATTGAATCCCGACATCAATCTACGTTATGTAGGCAAAGGCGAGAAAATAGATAAAGCCGATCTTGTTATTTTACCTGGGACCAAATCAGTTAGAGACGACTTAGAGTATCTAAGAAGCCAAGGGTGGGATAAAGATATCTTACGTCATATTCGTCTTGGTGGAAAAGTGATTGGTATCTGCGGTGGCTACCAGATGCTTGGAAACTTGATTGATGACCCAAATGGCGTCGAAGGCCAGCCGGGTCAAAGCGAAGGGCTTGGCTTACTAGACATCACCACGACGCTAACTAACAGCAAACAGCTTACAAATACACAAGCACAGCTTTCTCTTAATGGCAAAACAGCCAATGTAAAGGGTTATGAAATCCACGTAGGACAAAGTGAAGTGCAGGGCGTTCAACCTCTTACATTGAGTTCCGGTGAAGCTGAGGGGGCTATCAGCAAGTGTGGCCAAATCATGGGAACCTACCTTCACGGGTTCTTTGATGAGGCAGATGTCTTAAGCCTGGTGTCAGAGTGGGTAAACGGCACTCAAATCAAACAACAAGACTTTGAAGAGTTAAAGGAGCAAGGAATTAATCGTATTGCAGATGCGATAGAACAACATATGAACCTTGATTTTTTGTTTAAATAGCACATTAACTGATTGAACTTTATACCCAAATAACCAGTTCTTTCGCTTGCCTTGTATTGGAGTTTCTCTATGAAAGCATGGAAAACGCATGCTTGCCTCGCGGCAATATTAAGCATTTCATTTTCAGCTAACGCAGCTACGAACCTCAAAGTGTATGCGGCGTCTTCGATGACGAATGCGATCGACGAAATCGCACAAAACTTTGAAGAAAAGTATGACGTTTCTATCACTCCCGTTTATGGTGGTTCTTCTTCTATCGCTCGACAAATTATCAACGGCGCACCAGCGGATATATTCATTTCTGCGAATACTAAATGGATGGATTATTTGGTCGATAAAGACGTTATTTCTCGTGACAATGTCACAAGCTTGGTGCGCAATAGCTTAGTGTTGATTGCGCCTCAGTCTTCAGAATTAACCTCATTTAACTTCTCTGATGCAACAGCATGGGAAAAGGCATTGCATGGAAATCGCCTTGCGTTAGGCAATCCGACGTCAGTGCCTGCTGGTATGTACGCGAAAGAATCACTGACTACACTGGGTGTATGGAAAGAGATTCAAACTCAAATCGCACCAGCAAAGAATGTGCGCCTAGCTTTGGCGTTGGTTGAACGTGGAGAAGCACCTTTAGGCGTGGTCTACAAAACTGATGCGCAGTTAACCGACAAAGTCAAAATTGTCGGTGAATTCGCGAGTGATACGCATGCGGCTATTGTTTATCCGGCTGCGGTTGTGAATGATTCTACTGAGTCCGAGCAGTTCTTCCAGTACCTAAAATCGGACGAAGCCGCACGCGTTTTTGCTCAATATGGCTTTCAGCAATAAACCGGCTTTCAATAATAGGAACGAAGCGTGACAGAACTGGAATACCAAGCCTTAATGTTAAGCCTCAAAGTGGGCGCGTACGCAGTACTTTGGCTCATTCCTCTCGGCGTTTTTCTTGCTTGGCTACTTTCTCGAAAAACGTTCTTCGGTAAATCGATTCTAGATAGCTTAATTCATTTACCACTGGTATTGCCGCCAGTGGTTATCGGCTATTTGTTGTTGATTTCTCTTGGGCGGCAAGGGTTTCTTGGAAAGTGGCTCTATGAACATGTAGGGCTAGTCTTTAGCTTTAATTGGAAAGGAGCAGTAGTCGCTTGTATTGTCGTGGCCTTGCCTTTGATGGTTCGGTCTGTGCGGTTAAGTTTAGAGAACGTTGACCCTAAACTGGAACATGCCGCGTCAACGTTAGGCGCTTCTCCTTTAAAAGTTTTTCTCACCATTACGTTACCACTGACCATTCCCGGAATTATTACTGGGACGATGCTGTCCTTTGCTCGTAGTCTTGGTGAATTTGGGGCGACGATCAGTTTCGTCTCTAACATTCCAGGAGAGACCCAAACGATTCCACTAGCAATGTACAACTTTATTGAAACGCCAGGCGCGGAAATGCAGGCGGCTCGCCTATGTATCATTTCTATCGCGTTAGCTTTGTCTACATTAATGATCTCTGAATGGTTAAATCGTAAAGCGGCAAGTCGATTGGGTGCGAAGTAATGACGATTAAAGTTCAATTTAAACAAATGCTTGGTGATACTGACTTCGATATTAAGCTTGAGTTACCGTGTAACGGAATTAGCGCTTTGTTTGGGCGATCTGGTGCGGGAAAAACCACGTTAATTAATATCATCAGCGGATTAGTTGCACCAAAGCAGGGACATGTTGCGATTGGTGATCACGTTTTGTTTGATAGTGAAAAGGGGATCAACTTACCAACACACAAGCGCGGCATTGGTTACGTGTTTCAGGATTCACGTTTATTTCCTCACTATTCGGTTCAAGGCAATTTGTTGTATGGCGTTAAAGAAAAAGATGACGAGTACTTTGATGCAGTCACCGAACTCTTGTCTATCAAACCGTTACTAAAGCGCTTCCCGATCTCACTGTCTGGTGGTGAAAAGCAACGTGTTGCGATTGCACGAGCATTACTATCAAAACCCAACTTGCTTTTGATGGATGAACCACTTGCGTCGCTTGATATGCCGAGAAAACGTGAGGTGATGCCATTTCTGGAGGAATTGTCGGATAAGGTTAATATTCCGATTATCTATGTCACGCACAGTCTCCAAGAAATTTTAAGGCTTGCTCAGCACCTTGCAATTATTGACCAAGGTAAAATTACGAGTTCAGGTAAGCTTGAAGACGTGTGGGCTTCTCATGCGATGCGTCCGTGGCAGTCTTTCTCGGATCAAAGCAGCTTATTTGAAGGCCGAATTGCTGAACATCATGAGCGTTATGCGCTGACTTGTGTCAGCCTTGCACCTAATGCATCACTATGGGTGCAAAAGATTGATGGTGAGCCAGAGACGCCAATTCGCTTACAAGTGCGTGCCAACGACGTTTCTATTACGCTAGAGCAACCTAAGGCGACTTCTATTCGAAATATCCTGCCTGCGACTGTCGATTCAATCGAGGTGTTTAACGCGGCTGATGATAAACAGAGTATTAATGTATCGCTAAAGCTAGATGAGGGATGTTATTTGTGGGCAACGATAACACCTTGGGCGCTTGATGATCTCGACTTAAAGGCAGGTGATAGTGTATTCGCACAAATTAAAGGTGTCAGTGTCACGCAAAAAGACGTGGCGTTAGCGCCGCATTAATCGTTTAAAGCTACGCACGCTTAATGATCAAAAAAGGCCGTAAACGCGGCCTTTATTTTGTCGGAAAAACGTTATTTTGCGAACACTTCTTTGAATTCGCGTTTAAGAAGTGGGTCGCGACGTGCTTTCTTAAGTTGCTTAACCATGTCTTTCACGCAGTTGTGAAGCACATTATCAAGTAATTGAGCGCGGTATTCTTCTTTATCTTCATCTGTCATGTTTTTTGGCAGATTAAGAGTAGGGAATTCTTCCATCACGTTGATACCAGCAAATGCTTGGCCAACAGAAACTAGAGCATGAAATTGCTCGAAGTTATCTAGAATGTTCTGAGCACTTGCAGGCATTTCGTCCCAAGACTCACGCACTGCTTCTTCAGACACTTCATGGATAGAGGTAACCATTTCGAACATTTGCTCTGGAACTTCGTCAAACTCAATAACTTTACGTAGTTCAGGAGAAATGGTTGCTAGATCGATTTTTTTGCTTTCGCTGTTAGTTGCTTCTGACATGGTGTGTCTCTCATTACAAAAAGGCGGGAATATTAATACCAAATGCATCAAATAGCTATACCCATGTGTCCGCAAGATGACCAGAACACGTGAGTTTGTTGAACTAACGTTCGTTGGTCATGTTTTGGTAGGGCAATTTTCAGTGTAATCGTTATAGACAATTGATTCCGTGATATTTAAACAAAAATATAGCACTTAATTATGAGTCGAATGCAACAACTCTATGAGTATGGTATATGTTTAATAAAGACAAAATAAGAAATGGAACGCGTTATGCAACCGACAGGGACATCAATGCGAATCCTCCTGGTTGACGATGTTCAGCTAGACAGGATGCAGTTGGCTATTCGTCTTAAGCAACTTGGACATATTGTAAAAGCGGTGGGGAGTGGGCTAGAAGCACTAAACACCTACGAGAGTTTTGATCCTGAACTGGTATTACTCGATATATCGATGCCAGATATGAACGGTTTTGAAGTCTCTCTTCATATCAGAGAAACCTTTCCCGACTGGATCCCAATAATTTTCCTGAGCAGTCACGAAGAGCCAGAAATGATTGCAAAAGCCATAGAGGCCGGCGGTGATGATTATTTAATTAAACCCGTAGATAAACTCGTACTGAACTCTAAGCTTATCGCAATGCAGCGTATTGCCCATATGAGACGAGAGCTTAAACAAGCGACAGCTCAATTGGAGAAAGTGAACCAACTTTTGACCCAGCAAGCGAATGAAGATGGCTTAACCAAACTCTATAACCGTCGTTATATCGATCATAAGTTAGAATCGATGGTTGCATGGCATGGCCGTCACAACATGCCAATGGCTTTGATTTTATTAGACGTCGATTTTTTCAAACCGTTTAATGATAATTACGGTCATATAGAAGGAGATCGTTGCTTGCAAGCCATTGCGAGCCAACTTAAAGCAACATTTTGTCGCTCTGGTGAATACGTAGGGCGTTATGGCGGAGAAGAGTTTGTGGTGTTACTGGGTTGCACAGACGCCCAAACCGCAGAAAGAGAAGCAGAACGTATACAAGAGGCCATGTATTTTCTGGATTACCCACATGAGTATTCTAGTGTGTCTAATAGAGTGACAGTGTCACAAGGTGTTTTTGTTTTTCAACCAACGGGAAAAGAGCAGCAGTCTGATTTGTATGCGACGGTGGATAGAGCGTTGTATACCTCAAAATCTTTAGGAAGAAATACACATACGGTGGTAAATGCAAGTTGAAACAATCTGTTATCAATAGTTATGCCTTAGCTACACTGTCACTTTTTTCATTATGTTCTAAGGCTAATTCGATTCAAGATCAAATACAAAAAGAGTATGAAAGGAACTTTGCTATTGGGATCGTTCTGTCAGATAGCGATGTCTTTACGGTAGGATTTCATGATTTCGATCCGAACGAATACTTCAACATAGATAACGAAGACATTGGTACTCAAGATTCGGTTGATCTCAGAAAGAAGATCGCTGTATCAACGCTACCATTTAGTTTTGATTTGTTTGAACAAGAGGGAATACAAACTCACTACCTATTAAATGGCCGAGTTTATGCCTTAAGTACAGAGCAAGATGTGTATGTAGACCAAAAAGGACAGATTCCAGATAAAAGTAAAGAGTTAGTCATGGGCGGATATATTGAGTTTGCTGGAGAAAAACACCTCACTGATAAGCTAACGCTTAGTGGCGCAATCGGCTCACACTTAATGTACTATCAAAACGATTATAGTTATCGTAGTAATGCACTGAATGACCTAAAACCATTTCTAGAAGGTGTATACCTAAACACCAGTGCTTGGGCCGTTGTTGGAGAAGTCAACACAAAGCTCAAATACCTAGAGCATGAATCGTGGGGGAAATGGTACCTCTGGTCGGCTCCTCACTATTTTTATGGCACTGGCTGGGGTAAAGCAAATAATGGTGATATTGGCAATCCGGAAGGCTGGTATTGGGTCAATGGAATAAAGGTGTTTTATGATTTTACCCACATTGGAGATACTGTGCAGTCAGTGTATTCGAGCTTCAATCGAGTTGATATTGGTGGTGATACAAGAAAACCCATGAATACTGTGCACTACTACGAAGCCAGTGTTGGATGGTTAATGACACCACCATTTGACTCCGATTGGATAGATAATATCGGGATCGGATTAACGATCAATTATGGTAGTGCGTTAAAAGGAGGAAGCTTAGTCTTGTTCTTTAATCAAGATTAGTCGGCTAACTTTCGCTCTGGGGTATTAATGAAGCCTCACGCAATTGCGTCCAGCCTTTTTCGCTTTGTAAAGCGCTTCGTCCGCTAACTTTATCACGTCCTGAGGTGCTTGCCCGTTTTTGCTGTCGGCCGCTCCGAAACTTGCGGTGACAAAGACTGACTTTCTCCTCGAACTGTCGTTACCACGCTTTTTTTGGCCTTGTTTATGGTTATCTGGGCGGGATTCTTCATCACGCAAAATCATCTCATACTCTGCGATGGATTTACGTGCTTCTTCTAAAAACTCTTTACACTCATCTGCGTACTTGCCTTTAAAGACGATGGTAAATTCTTCTCCGCCAAATCGATATACTTTTGCGCCACCGGGAGTTTTAGTTAGACGCGAAGCGACCATTTTTAATACGTCATCACCCGTATCGTGACCGTAGGTATCGTTAAACTTTTTAAAGTGGTCAACATCAAGCATTGCGATCGTGAACTTTTTGCCCATGTGTTTTAAGTCAAGGTCGAGTGCGCGCCTACTCGGGATCCGCGTTAAGCTATCTGTGAAAGCCAATTGATGGCTGGCAGAGGCAGCATAAATAATGATAAGCAATCCCGTTAGGGTAAACATGGTGCTAGATATGTATTGCACATCAAAGAAAATGAACGTCGCGGACGCCAGCACCATTGCAGAGTAGGTCATAGCATGGATGATTTCATTCTTCTTTAAAACAAGAATTCCGAGGAAGCAGACAATACCCACACAATATAAAACTAGAATAAAAGGCAGTTTAGAAACCGTAGGTACGATAAATAAAATGCCGCTTGTCCATTGTTCAAACCCACCTTCAACGTAATACGCTAACGTAAGGTAAGACCAAAGAACGAACATCGTTAACATCAAGAGGTAAGTAAACATGGCTCTTGAGTCGAAACCGTCTTTACTAAACAAAAATACCGCAAGAAAAGAAACAGGAAGTAGCGTGGCTAAAATGGTCAGCTCAAGTAAGGCTGTACCACTTTGAAGTGGAACTTGTAGCCTGTGCTGTATCACGAAATAGGCCAGTAACGTCGCTAAGCACACCATTGACTCCCGACCTTGCTTAAATGAATAGCAAAGGAGCAGTGCACAGCCTAACAGTATGTACGGCAAATTTGCGGCAATACCCCAGTTTGACTGAGTCATCTGAATGATGTTGTTCATGCTCGAACTCACTAATCCCAGCAACATAAATGGGAAAAGGAATCGAAAGCCTGATGAAGTCATTGATGATGAGGACATCTATTACAAATTGCCTGAAAATAGTTGATTATATAATTGGTTAGGTTAAGCGTTTCATCAATATAGATATTAATCTGCTATCGATTTTCTTTCTTCGAGAACTAGCAAGAATACGTCTATTTGCTCATTTTCCCAAGTATTTTGGGAGACATTACGACAAAAAGAGAGAGATTGATTAAATTAAGAGCAATCAATAAGTTGTTATAAACAAGTCGTTGCTATACTTGTTTTCATAGAACAAGGGAGATTTGCCAATGCAGATAAGTTCAGATGTGCATAACTACATGGAAACACTTGTTGGACAAGTGCTCAGTTTGCCTCAGTTTGTAGAGCAGTATGACAACGAGCAGCTCGCAGATATCGCGTGCCTTGCACTTATTCAGCTCAAACCCGTCTATATTCGTCATGATATTGATTTTTTATCTTCGCTTCCGGAACAAAAGCTCACCCAATTTAAGCAAAGTGCAGATATCGCGGTGAAAAACGCGGCAGAAATGGTGAAAGAAGACCGGCGTAAAAACCGAGATCATGATGTACCTGTAATTTTTACCCATACCAGTTATGATGAAGACAAAGAATTGGACTGGTATGAAAAACCAATCCTCAATGTCAATATTAAGTGATACAAGCTTAATCTATCGATGAGCTTACCCAAGGAGGAACCGTGGGATTTTTTTCGCGTTTGTTTGGTGGTAGTGAAAAAACTGCTGAAGTAAAAACTGTGGAACCAGTTGAGTACAAAGGTTTCCTTATTTACCAAGAGAGCCTTTCAGAGGGTGGGCAATACCGCATTGCCGGTCGAATAGAAAAGCAATACGACGATGAAGTGAAAACTCATCGATTTATTCGTTCAGATTTGCTCGGCTCGGAACAAGATGCCAATGAACTTATGTTGAAGAAATCTCAAATGTTTATCGATCAAATGGGCGATAAAATCTTCGACTAACAATTCACCGCAACTTGATTCCAATCATCTTAAAAAGAGCCATTAGTGTATATGCTGATGGCTCTTTCTTTTTTAGAGCTTAAATGTTTGTTAAGTCAGCATTTAATTATGATCTGGTTAGACCTCAGTCTAGTAAGGCATGGCGTTGTTATTTTTCGTGCTCAGAGCGACAATCATTCATTACTTAGCGTTATATGTAATGAAATTTAGTATTTAAATTACAAAACACTTGAAGTAATGAGACGCGTTCGATACAAACAGAATAATAACAGGGCTGTTAGTCAAGGTGTTATTGTGCAAATGGGTGGCCCCAAACACCATCTTTCGTTTGCAATTGTCTTGCGTGGTAAACAGATAGAAATAAAAAAGAGTTAGAGTAGAGCGACGCTCTGTTTTGGGGCTAATTTATTGATATGTATACAAGGAGTATGCGTTTTGCAAATCGGTGTACCTAAAGAGATACTTGCGGGTGAATCGCGAGTAGCTGCATCGCCGAAGTCGGTTGAGCAGTTAATAAAGTTGGGATTCGATATCGCGATTGAATCCCAAGCGGGGGTGCTTGCGAGTTTCGATGATGCTGCTTATGAAGCTGCTGGTGCGAAAATCGTTTCTAGTGAAGAAGTTTGGGCATCTGGTCTTATTCTAAAAGTTAATGCGCCAATCGTAGATGAAGAACAAGGCATTGACGAAATCGCACTACTACAAGATGGTGCAACACTTGTTAGCTTTATTTGGCCTGCTCAAAACGCAGAGTTGATGGAACAACTTTCAAGTAAGAACATTAACGTTCTTGCCATGGATTCTGTTCCTCGTATCTCTCGTGCGCAAGCCTTAGACGCGCTCTCTTCGATGGCTAACATCGCTGGGTATCGTGCGGTTGTTGAAGCAGCTCATGAGTTTGGTCGTTTCTTTACAGGTCAAATAACGGCTGCCGGTAAAGTACCACCAGCGAAAGTATTGGTCGCTGGTGCGGGTGTGGCTGGTTTGGCTGCAATCGGTGCTGCGGGTAGCCTAGGGGCTATTGTTCGTGCATTTGACGTTCGCCCAGAAGTAAAAGAACAAGTTGAGTCCATGGGAGCAGAGTTCCTGACCGTGGATTTCCAAGAAGACTCTGGTTCTGGTGACGGCTACGCAAAAGAAATGTCCGATGACTTCAACAAAAAAGCAGCAGAGTTATACGCAGAGCAAGCTAAAGATGTTGATATCATCATTACAACGGCACTAATCCCTGGCAAACCTGCTCCGAAGCTGATCACCAAAGAAATGGTCGACAGCATGAAAGCGGGCAGTGTCATTGTTGACTTGGCAGCTGCTAATGGCGGTAACTGTGAATACACAGTGAAAGACCAAGTTATCATGACAGATAACGGCGTAAAAATTGTTGGTTACACTGACATGGTCGGTCGTTTGCCAACGCAATCTTCTCAACTTTACGCGACAAACCTTGTTAACCTTCTAAAACTGCTGTGTAAAGAAAAAGACGGTAACATCAATATTGATTTCGAAGATGTTGTTATCCGTGGTGTCACCGTGGTTAAAGAAGGTGAAATTACATGGCCTGCACCACCAATTCAGGTTTCAGCGCAGCCGCAAGTGAAACAAGAGCAACCTGCGAAACCAGAGCCTAAAGTAGAAGAACCTACCTCTCCAACGAAGAAAATTATTGGTGTAGCCGCGGCAGTAGGTGCTTTTGCTTGGATTGCATCGGTTGCGCCGGCAGCGTTCCTTTCTCACTTTACTGTATTTGTTTTAGCTTGTGTTGTCGGCTACTACGTGGTTTGGAATGTTACCCATGCACTTCATACTCCGCTTATGTCGGTAACGAATGCTATCTCCGGCATTATTGTGGTTGGTGCATTACTGCAAATTGGGCAAGGTAATGGGGTCGTTTCATTCCTATCCTTTATTGCTGTATTGATCGCCAGCATCAATATCTTCGGTGGTTTCACCGTCACCAAGCGTATGCTTGAAATGTTCCGCAAAGATAAATAGGAGTTACAATGTCTGCAGGATTAGTACAAGCAGCTTACATTGTTGCTGCATTATTTTTCATCATGAGTTTGGCGGGGCTTTCAAAGCAAGAGTCCGCTCGTAATGGTAACTACTATGGTATCGCAGGTATGACGATCGCGCTGATCGCGACGATCTTCAGCCCTGATGCTCAAGGCTTTGGGTGGATCATTATTGCGATGGCGATAGGTGGGGCGATCGGTATTTTCTATGCGAAGAAAGTAGAAATGACCGAAATGCCAGAACTGGTTGCGATACTGCACAGCTTTGTAGGCTTAGCTGCGGTTTTAGTTGGCTACAACAGTTACCTTGATGCGCCAGAAGCAGCAACTCATGCTGAACATGTTATCCACCTTGTAGAAGTATTCTTGGGTGTCTTCATTGGTGCCGTAACCTTCACGGGTTCAATTGTTGCATTTGGTAAGTTACGTGGTGTGATTTCTTCTTCGCCGCTTAACCTTCCTCACAAGCACAAAATGAACCTTGCAGCGGTTGTGATTTCTACGCTTCTTATGATCTACTTCGTAAAAGTAGATGGCAGCATGTTCGCTCTGATTGTGATGACACTGATTGCGTTCGCGTTCGGTTACCACTTAGTTGCTTCAATTGGTGGTGCTGATATGCCAGTTGTCGTTTCAATGCTGAACTCATATTCAGGTTGGGCAGCAGCAGCAGCAGGTTTCATGCTCGCAAATGATCTATTAATCGTAACAGGTGCGTTGGTTGGTTCTTCAGGTGCGATTCTTTCTTACATCATGTGTAAAGCCATGAACCGTTCGTTTATCAGTGTTATTGCTGGTGGCTTTGGTCAAGAGATTGTGATTTCAGGTGACGAAGAGCAGGGCGAACATCGCGAAACAACGGCAGAAGAAGTCGCTGAAATGCTGAAGAACTCAAAATCAGTAATCATCACCCCAGGATATGGTATGGCTGTAGCGCAAGCGCAGTATCCAGTGCATGAAATTACTGACGTACTTCGTTCAAAAGGTATTGAGGTTCGCTTTGGTATTCACCCAGTAGCAGGTCGTCTTCCGGGACATATGAACGTGTTACTTGCTGAAGCGAAAGTACCGTATGATATCGTTCTTGAAATGGATGAAATCAATGATGACTTCGCTGAAACCGATACAGTACTGGTTATCGGTGCTAACGATACGGTAAACCCGGCAGCTCTGGAAGATCCGAACAGCCCGATTGCTGGTATGCCTGTACTGGAGGTTTGGAACGCGAAAAATGTAGTGGTATTCAAGCGTTCAATGAATACTGGTTACGCAGGTGTACAGAACCCACTGTTCTTCAAAGAAAATACATCAATGCTATTTGGTGATGCGAAGGAAAGTGTTGAGTCTATTTTTAAAGCACTCTAACCATTCTTGATTTAAAACTATACAGGGTCAGCAATCGCTGGCCCTTTTTTGTTCCGTTTCAATGTTATAGTAATGCAAATCCTTCTGTTAGCAGATGTCAATTGCTTGTAGATTGATGTATAGTTTTGGCTAATGTAACAAGTGACGGTAACAGTTTGATTAAAAAGTTTTTGCTCGGTTTTGCAACTGTATTGCCGCTTTTTTCGGCACCTGCATTTTCCGATTCACTACCAGAAAGAATAGATACGTTTACAGAGCTATTTAATTATGAAGTAGCTCTTAAATCGTATGATATTCGTATTCTGCAATCAAATTATCCTACCAAGTTACTTGCGCCAGATTCGCTTCTGCCGCAAACGTCTGACTATCCGTTAAAAGATATACAACAGCTTTACAGCTTAGCGAATACTTGTCGTGGTAAATTGCCACTGAGTCCTTTAATTACTGAGCCGTTAGTATTTACAAGAGCTATCTGTAAAGGGACGCAACTGACACCACGTTGGTTTTCGCGTAGTGGCCTCATTCACCCTGGTGGTGGGACTTATGCTGCACGCTATGTGGATAAGTATCCAGAACTCAAACCCAAGCTTGCTCAATACATGCATATTAAAGAGCGTGACAATGAGGAAGGGGATGAGTTGTTAGAAAGCTTGAAAAACATGGACGACGACGCCATTAATGCTTTGATTGCAGGCGCGAGCATGTTTATCGAAGGTAACGAACTTTGGTTACGACGTGGTGACCGTTACTTTGTCTTCGAGAAAGATATCTGGGAAGAAAACGTCGCTAATGCGGGTTTGTCATACGCTCTAGCGTCTCAAAGCAAAAGTTGCTTTGTTAAACGAGGCAATATTTGTTGGGATGTAGAAGATCACTCACAAGTTTTGCGGATCAGTATGATCATACTGGTAATCGCAAATATTCTTCTAGTGATTGGTTGGGCTGTATACCGCTGGAATAGTAAGCGAGAAGAGCTCCGTAGTAGAATGCTTGTGTTGCAAATTTTAACGCATGAGCTCAGAACACCGATTGCATCTCTATCACTGACGGTTGAGGGCTTTCGCCGAGAGTTCGAGCATCTACCTGAAAGCGTGTATGACGAGTTTCGCAGATTGTGTGAAGATACACGTCGTTTGCGTCAATTGGCAGAAGCGAGTAAAGATTATTTGCAATCTGATAACCAAATGCTTGCAACAGATTGGGTTCCGTCTGTCGCAGACTGGTTAGAATTTAAGATCGAAGAAGAATTTGATAGTGCCGTGCTTTTCAACATCAATGAAGATGTGGCTGCTAAAGTTAATGTGTACTGGTTAGGAACTTGTATCGATAACTTGCTTCGTAATGCGCTTAAGTACGGTATTGCACCAGTTGAATTGGATGTTTCAACTAGTGAAGAAAAAATAGTATTCCAAGTCCGAGATGCTGGTGGCCTAACGGCTAAAGATTGGGCAAATTTGAAGAAACCGTTCGTCAGTAAGAGCGGGTTAGGACTTGGGTTAACAATCGTTGAATCTATGGTAGGCCGCATGGGCGGAAAAATGTCCCTGATGGGACCACCTACAACCTTTATATTGGAGATACCTTGTGAAACAGACACTGCTTCTCGTTGAGGACGATAAAAACTTGGCTGATGGCCTGTTAGTAAGCCTGGAACAAGCAGGATATGAGTGTTTACATGTGGAACGTATTGCAGACGTAGAACCACAATGGAAAAAAGCTGACTTGGTTATTCTCGATCGCCAACTCCCAGATGGTGACTCTGTACAATGTCTCCCAGAATGGAAACAGATTAAAGACGTACCAGTTATCTTGCTAACGGCACTTGTTACCGTAAAAGATAAAGTTGCAGGCCTTGATTCCGGCGCGAACGACTACTTAACGAAGCCTTTTGCTGAAGCGGAACTCTTTGCGAGAATCCGTGCACAGCTACGAGCACCGGATTCAGCAGAGCAAAGCAGCGCTGATAAAGTGATCACAAAAGACTTAGAAATTGATCGTTCAACTCGTGAAGTTACCTATAAAGATGAGCTAATTACGTTAACTCGTACAGAGTTTGATCTACTGCTATTTTTAGCGTCGAACTTAGGTCGCGTGTTTACTCGTGATGAGCTACTTGACCACGTTTGGGGTTATAATCATTTCCCAACAACACGTACTGTGGATACGCACGTATTGCAGCTTCGTCAAAAACTGCCAGGACTGGAAATTGAAACACTTCGCGGTGTTGGCTACAAGATGAAAGCATAAGTCATAATGAAAACACTACTCCCCGTAGTTCTCTCATTAGCGTTAGTGAAACCAGTCCATGCAATGGACTGGTTTCAAACCAACACGCCTTTAACGCAGGCACATCAACACTTACTTGAAGATGATCTTGCCGGTATGTTCAACTCTCTTGTTGAACTGTGGCAAACGGAACCAAGCAAAGATTTGACTCCTCACCTGAATGATCTTCTTGGTCAGTCACTATCTAAAAACTGTGGCAAGTCTCTCACTGGTGTAACGCTGCCTGAATGGATAAGTGGCGTGAACGTTATTCGTCAGACCATCCAAAGCCCTGGGCGAGATACATTTAGATTAGTGATCAAGCTAAGAGCTACAACTGACATCGAAAATATTTCATTTAATCGATGGGTGGATGATTCTATATCCGCAGACAGTTCATTCAGTTATGAAGAACAGCCGAGCGGTACAGAATTAGCCAATGAGCGCAGTTATTCGAAACGCTATAACCTCACGGGTAAGCTTGAAGCAGGCTTGTATCACTTAACTATTGTTTCTAAAGATAAACAAGAGTATCGAACTTGGGTAATATTAGGAGATTCCAATTCTTCGCAATATGTTCGTTGGACATCTAAAGAGAATTGGAAAGTAGAAAAGAGCGCACTTCGTAATCCCCATTGTCCATTACCGCAACTTGAAGTTGGTTTATATGACTACATTGATGGTCAATACGAGCAAATGTGGAAAAAGACTTACGAGTCTAACTATCCCAATTCACTAGAGCTTGCGGGTGTCCCAAATGATAGATACGTGCTAGCAGTGAGTATCAACAGTCGTCGTTGGCAGGGCGATATAATTGTTGAGCAAGCTCAAACTATTAGCCGAACCTATGATCTTTCCCAAGAAGAATAGTTAAAGAAATACCATTTGTGCCGATAAAGGTTCAGGAAGAACCAAAATCACAAGTGTAGTATGAAAACCAAATATAAAATTCTAGCCACCTCTGTTGCCACCACACTTTTCGCAAACGTTGCTTCGGCTGCCACTTATGCGATAGAAGCTCGTAGCGATGCGATGGGTGGCGTTGGTACGGTATCAGCAACTTATCTGACTGCTCCTTTTTTCAACCCCGCACTTACTGCAATTTATCGCCGAAACGACGATGCTGGAATGATCGTGCCAAGTTTTGGTGGTAACTACGATGATCAATATGATCTTGTCGATGAAATCGAACGCATCAGCAAATTGACTGATGTCGATGAAATCAAAAAATCGATGAATGCCATAGATGGAAAAAAAACTGACTTTGATCTTGGTGGCGTTGTCGCTATAGGTATTCCTAATAAATTTTTATCTGCAACTGCATACGGTAAGTTATACACTGAATCATTCGTGCAACCAAAAGTAGATACGTCAGGTACTAATCCGTTAGACGATAGCTACGTACAAGGTGTTTCTATTGGTGTTGCTGAAGCAGGTGTATCACTTGCTAAATACACCAACTTTATGAATCAACACCTTTCATTTGGTGTTACGCCTAAACTTCAGCGTATTTATACGTACTCTTACGCCACGAGTTTTCAGAATTTCGATACCAAAGACTTACGTGAACATGAAACAGCGGAAACGATGTTTAACTTGGATGCGGGCGCGCTTTGGTTCTTTGGCCCATATCGTGTCGGTATTTCAGCAAAAAACTTGATCGGAAGAGACGTTAAAACAAAATCGTTCATGTATGGCAGTGATACGATTAAATCATACGAATACAGCATGCGTCCCGTATATACGGTCGGGGCAGGGATTGTTGCCGATTACTTTACTATGAGTGTCGACTACGATCTTAATGAAGAAAAACGTTTTTCATCCTTCGATGATAATACGCAAATGATTCGAGCTGGTATTGAATTTGATATCTTGCGTCAAATGGCGTTGCGAGCGGGTTATATGAAAAACTTAGCTCGAAGTAGCGACGAAGGTACCATTACTGCGGGTATTGGACTGTCTCCACTTAAGTTGATCGAATTAGATATTGCTGCTCAGTACACGAACGAGAACGCAATGGGGGCATCAATTAATTTCCTTGCGACCTATTAATTGAATCGTTATAGTCTGCTCCTCAAAATGAGGAGCTTTTTTATGTTTGACGATTTACCCCCTCTATCTCACCAAGAGCAACAACAAGCTGTAGAGAAAATTCAAGAATTGATGGCGAAGGGCACAAGTACAGCAGAAGCCATCAAAATTGTTGCCGAACAGATTCGATCTGAGTACGCAGAAAAACAACAGCAACAAAACTAATTAATTCATATCAGGGCTTTGGCCCTGTTTTTTTGGTCCTCATATTTATCCTCAAATATTTTCATACCTTAACGTAGTTACGTCGTAACGTTATTTCTATACCTTTCAATTTATTCAACTTCCTCTATTCTGTACTAAGCAGTTAGTAAAATTTTACTTGTTTAAGTTAACCTTGATGCGTTCTGGCTTGAACGAATATGGGGTGAAATGCTATTTTTTAAATTAAAATTAATAAAATCAGTAACTTGTGTTGGTTTTTTGTCTTGTAGTTATGTTTCGAACATCTTCTTGTGTAATTAAATTACAAGATGATGATTGGGTATGTTTTCAAGTAGAGGATTATGCTGTGAAGATAAAAAAGACACGTTGTAACAGAAAAATAAAATCTGAATATAGTTATATAGTTGACGTTATATAGACAGTAAGTGCTCGCAGACGTATGTCGGTTTTAGGTTGAACATAGGAGTGTTGGACTCTGTTTTAACTCTAAATCTTGTCTTTAATTCAGTGTTGTCTATGAAATAACTCTTAATCTTGATCGATGGATTACACGAAAAAATTACTTATTGCCAAGTGGTTTTACTAAACTAGGCGACGTTGTAATTAGGAATATAAAACAAGCTGCAATAGAAATTGACAGGGTTTAGAAGCGTAGTGACGGCGTAACGTGGGTTTGTTTGCGTTAGTTACATAGTTATGTACATCTTAAGGAGGGAGAACAAAATGGGCCACATATCAATAACTGGTTCCTAAGTCACTAGTTGACTTCAAGAGCCTTCAATGGCTATTAGATAGCTGATCGCTCGGCTGTTTCCACATTCTTATATCAAACTCCCATATTTTCATGAAATATGAGTTTAGACATTGCATTCGCTCTTAGTGAACTAGACTTACTATAAGCACATGAAAACTAACTAGGAGAGAAAGAATGAGTTACAAGCACGTTTTAATCGCTGTTGATTTATCTCAATCTAGCCAAGTCGTTATCGAAAAAGCAATAACTCAAGCAAAGAACTCGAACGCCAAACTTTCATTCGTTTATGTGGATGTTGATCGTGTGATCATGGAGCCGAAAGAAGAACAAAAGTTGCAAAAGGAGCTACAAGAACTCGCTGATAAATGCCTATATCCAGTACACGAGACGATGGCAGTTATCGGTGACCTGCATATCAAATTGTCGGGAATCGTAAAAAAAGAGGGAATAGACCTAGTAGTCTGCGGTCATCATCATAATTTATTGAGCCGTTTCTTTTCATCGGTACCAAGGGTAGCGAATGAGGTTGAAGCAGATTTATTGATTGTTTACTTGGATGAGTGACAGTAACGCAGGTTTGTGCCACATCTTTTGTAATCCCGTTTTTCGCATATTAAAAAGCCGAACGTTTGCGTTCGGCTTTGCGTATGATTGACAACAAAATAACTAACCAGGAATGGCAGATGCCTCTTGGGATAAAATAGATGCAGACTCTGCGTTTGACTGCAAATCAAAATGCACGTTAACTTGCACACCTTCTCGCTCAAAAGTGACATCATCAAAATCGGTCATAGCAATTTTGAATCCATTTCTAGCAAAAAAGCCAGTCACCATAGTTCGCTGCTTAATTTCTAGTGCAGACGCGAGTAGCTTATCCATGGCATTCTCCTTGGTTATTGTGGGGATATGGGTAGAAGATACACGCAGAACGGTATGAAATCAATTTAATATAAAGCTGCTTTCGATTAAATTTTTAATGTAAGTCAATCTATCGTTTAACCCACGTGATTTATTCCACGCAAAGCCTTGATAATGAAACGGTATAGCATCTCATGTTGTGATAACAAGCATAAAGTTGGGGATTTTCATAAATGCCTAACGAGGCTCTTTGAAACAATACGTTACAAAGCTTCTCGCTAGATCTCATGAGTTATCAAAGGAAAATTATAAACCTGAAAAGCCATCCTAAAGTGATTCATTTTTCAATATTTTTGATAACTCAGACCTAATAAAAGTAGATATTTCAGCTAGCTTTCTTGGTAAAGGGTTTTGATAAGGGTAGGCGATATACATGGAGCGTTCTATATCAAAATTTTGTGAAATTTGGATATTGTTGTCTATATGGTTACTTTTTACAAGGTAATTTGGAATGACGCCAACCCCAACCCCCTCAGAGACAAAGTTTATTAAAATAGAGGTGTTATCAACTTCGATAACGTCAGTGTACTGCTTTTTAATTGATTCCTTATTCGAGTGATTCTTGTAGATTAATAGCGTGTTGTTATTGGCATTGTTAACTGTAGATATTAAAACATCGTTATAATCACCGATTTTATGTGCAATCAGAGTGTCATCAATAATATTATTAAGCCTAATCGCTAAATCTACATTGCTTTCTAATAAATTCTCAACATTGTTACTTGATGATATTTCAAAGTTCACTGCTGGATATCGTTCTTGTAAGCCTTTAAGAACAGAACCAAAAATAGAAGAGGCTATAGAGTTGGGCATTGTAATTTTAAACTTTCCATTAATGCACTCACTCAACGAGCTAGCTCTGTAATTCAACTCCTGCAAGCTCTCTAACGTTTTGATGGCAAGCTCTCTAATGCTTTCACCATGATCAGTTAAAACGAGTTTTCTTGTTGTCCTGTGGACGAGTGTTACACCAAGTTGTTTTTCTAATGCCGCTAACTGCCTGCTGACTTGAGCTTTCGACTTTCCAAGTTCTTTTGATGCCTCTGTAAGAGAGAGGTGTTTACAAATGGCTGCAAAGCAGACCAGCTCATTGTTCATCAATTCCATGATTGTTACCTTTTTGCAACTCTGAGTCACGTTGTCTTTTAACGGGAGGGAAAGTATAACTTGCATCAACGGAGGGGGACAATGATATTTAAAAGCCGTCATGAAATAATGGCAGACTACTATCTTAATAAAACTATATTGGATATTAAGTTAAACAAATATCCTGAAGAAATTAACTCAATCGACTTAAGTAACGAAAAGGAAAATTTAAAAATAAAAGTTCTCTCTCGTGAAATTACTAAGTTGGATTCAGGTGATTTAATTGTCGATTGCGCATCATTTATAATGACTCATTCAATATCGACAAAAGCAATAATAAATATCGAACTTGAAAATAATTCCTTAAATTATAAAGTTAAAAATGTGAGAATATTTAAATATGAAGACTGCAATACAAAATTCGAAAAGATCTGTTTATCAGAAAGGTACATTGTATAGATTAATAAATAATATTAGTGCTTTGTATACAAAATCAATAGTGAAATTATTTGGTGAAGAGTTGAGAATCCATCATTGCAAACATAAAATTAATGTAAGAACCACTAGCGAGTTGAGTGAACATATGAAGAAAGATCTAGGTATAGATTGAAAAGTAGAGAGTTTACATCTAATGGATTCCTTGTTCCTATAAAGCTAATGTAATACTTACACTTTTGGAATGAGATTTGAAGACAAAGGCTTTAAGCAATCGTTAGGTTGCTTATCTGATATAACTTAAACACTAGCTCATACCCAGCTGAGTTAGTATCAGAACTTCAAGAACGCCAGCCAAAGATCTTGTTAACTCAGAAAGTTGCAGAGAAAGAATGGAATATCCAATCCAACTGTTCGTCTACTTGAATGAGCAAGAAGCAGAACAAACGCGTATAGTGTCGAACGTAATCAAAGATACAGTGCAGGAACTTAATCGGCTACACGGTTTTAAAGTTGATGACTGGTTCTTATCAAGTGGTCGCTGTGGTGAAATAAAAGTTCATGATCCATACAAGCAAGATATCAGGTGCAGTCTATAAGGCCAGAAAAAGCGTAACTATGCTGATATCGACAATGTTAATCTTCTAGCTTTTTATTTCGCATTATGGGCGCTTATGTTGAATACGATTGCATATGCGTATCCTATAAAATGTCTCTCTTTTGAGGGACAATTCAATGAAGTATCACGAAATGACTAAAAACTATATTTTTCGTGAATTTGAATGTGGTTTAACCGTCGAAGAAGCTGCCAAACTTTGTTTAAAAACTGTGAGAACGGTCAAAGAATGGGATAAGGGAAAATCCATTCCGCCAGAGTGTAAACGCTTAATGAGGATGAATAGGGGGAGGGAGCTTAGCTGTTGTGAAGAGTGGGAAAACTTCGTAATGAGGCATGATCGTCTAGAGCTTCCGACAGGGCAGTTGGTTACTGCTCAGCAAGTTTTGATTGGAGTAGCGTTGCTCGAGATCGGAGCCTCAAATGATATTGAGGTAGCGCACCAGATTCTTAAATATGCAAGGGTATTGAAGAAAATCGTGTAGTAAAAAAGGCTCCTTGTGGAGCCTTTATCTAGACAGTCATATTACTAACTTGGCTTTGTATAGTAAGACTAATATTGTGATTTTTTCTAAATTTGGCTTTGAGGTTCTGATAAAGAGTTGAAAACTGTGGATGTCTAACCTTGCTACAAACGATAAACCCATGCTTAGATTTACAATTTGAGTGGCGATTTTTAAAAGTAGCCGCAGTCACTTCTAATTGAGATACGCCTTGTTCAAAATCCTTACCTTTAAGCTCAACATAAACTAACTTCTTAATGTGGGGGCTAATCTTATTGTCCTGATTAAGATCCTTAGTAATTTGAGCTATGTCCGCATTCGGTGAAAATACTTCATACATATAATCACACTTTTTTTGTCCCACGCTCGCTATTAGACCACCATCTACTTTGTATAGTTTTGCGGGAATTTGTTTAGGGTTTTTGAAATCAAACTTCCTATTATTCTCACTACAAGGCATTAGTTTCTTCGAGCAGGTTACGGTAGCACTAATATAATCAAGATTACTCATTCCCTTCCTCATCTTCGCTATATAAAATGTCAAGCAATTTATCAAACTCGTCACTGAATACGGAGGAAACAGAATCAATAAGTGTTGCATCTATAAGTTCTGACTCTTCATCAAGAATAGATTTAGAATAGCCATCAATTATAGAGTAAGCGTTTAAGTGTTTAAAATCGATTCCTAAATATGGATTAAAGTCTTTTTCTAAGTCAGAAGTCTTGTTATCTAGCTCTCTAATTTTACCTACGTAAAGCAGGTTATTAATGGCTGTCAGTACATAAGGACTGTGTGTAGTAATAAAATAATTTGGAGCATCTTCATAGCATGACCTTAACAGCGCTAGAACTTTAACAACGTTATATTGCGCTTCCGGGAAAAGGTGAGCTTCTGGCTCTTCAACATAATAGTTACCAGGGAAATCTGACCAAAAATAAGATATCATTCGGACAGTTATCAAAAGCGGTAAACTTTCCTGCTGCCCAGAAGATGTATTAATAAGGCTTAATATACCCTCTTTAGTTTCTAAATATTCATCCCCATTGATAGATCTGAATTCGCCATGCAAGATGCTATAGATAATTTCGTCAACATATTTCAATACATCCTGCTGTTCATCGGATAAGTATGCTTCAATTCTATCAAGAATTTTACGACTAATTTTTTTGTTATTTATGTCTTTGGCTAAGCTATATACATTGCCAAACTCAGAAATCATTTTATCAATTCTTCCCGTTTCGGAAAGTAATGAGAATATATTTTCTGACAATGTGGAGAATATAGCTCTAGATGCTGGTATGTACGAATTAAAATGAAACAAAGTATCGCAGTGTTGGAAATATCGTAATTCATCATATTTGAAATTATGAAACATTTTGCTCAATGATGTATATTCGTCAGAAGGAACATGGTTTTGATAACGAATAAATTTCTTTTTTCCTTGTGTGAAAAAATTATTGGTACAATCTAAAAGAGTAACCTTAATACTTGACTTTACTTTTACCTTTTCAATAGTTATACCGTGATATTCATCATATCTAAAAGTAATCTTAAATGGTTTGTCTTGCCACGTTTCTTTGTCAAAAAGGCTGACAAAATTAGAAATAATTTCTTTATCTACTTTGTTCTTTCTCGAGTTGTTTTTTATCCCATCAAATAAGGATTCTGTGGCAAACTCTGTGAAAAAGTAACAAAGTTTAGCGATGATACTTTTACCACTAGCTTGCTGACCGATTAAAACTGTAAAGCCGCCAATCTCTATGTCGACATGCTTCAATGTTATAAAATTATCTATAATTAGTCTTTTCATTTTAATGATTTATCGTTAGCGTAAACTCGCTGCAATCCTATCATGAAGACGCTAACTATCGCATCTTTTAAAACTGATTTATAGACACAAGACGCATATGGCTGTTGCTTGCTTATAGAAACCTCTGTTAATTTCGTGGAATTTACCCCCGTAATACAGATTCGGGGGTTTGACCTCCCGCCGCACGTCGCGCAATCGTCCTAGCCCGTCCTCACTTGCTCCGCGCGTCCGTCGGAGAGAACCCAGAAAAGAAGAATAAGCATTGCTCGACACTCGCAAAGCTTTGATGTTGTGAGTATGCAGCGTTCCAGTAGGTTAACGCGCCTTTGGTGTGGATAGTCTCTGCGAGGCTGGTCTAGCAGGAAGGAGGGCGGCAGCATCCAAGTGGCTTTGGGCTGCTAACCGCGCCGATTAAGTGATGGGGTTAGGTTTTGCTAAGGTGGGCGGCTTGGTGCCTCGTCGTCGCTCCGCAACTCCTTATCCCTGCGGGGCTGGCACCTTGCCTTTAATTGAAGTAGTCGACCAGTTTACCTAGGAGGTATCTGGAAAGGTCATACACGAGCACCACTATGACTGCATTCACTATCGAGAGATGATCAAACAACTCGATGATTTCAACGAGCTGTCCATGCGTTACGTATTCATTCATTAGGTTTCGTCTCCACTAAACAAACCGCCAACGGGTTTGAGTTCAATATCTTGCTCTTGCCGTTGTGCATATTGCTCATACGGCGAACACGTGACATAGAAATTGGATGCGCCGTGGGACAGCTGGACGAGGCAATCGTCCAGATATTCCATCTTGACGCCCAACTTGTTTAGGAATCCGTCATCGAGGTAAGTCACACCGCGCGGTGTGACAACCTCAAAATGCACGTTGACGTGTATCGAGGTGGCTTTGTGCCAACGTTCCACCGCAGAGACATAGATACTCTCTGAGTTCGCCAGTGGGAACCAAGTCGGAACAGTGCCTACGTCATGATAAGACTCATTCCCGCAACCAGAACCCGTACAGCCAGAACCACTAGAACCCATGACAGAACCAGGCGAACCACTTTGACCAGGACGTGCTTGACCTTGCGAAGTCGAAACGCCACTTTGCTGCGAAGTTTGATGAAGCTGCGTTCCTTCCGCAGTTGTCGTCTCAGAATCAGAAACCATACCAATAAGCGCATAAACTAAGTACCCAAATGAAAGCACGACCAGTGCCATAGCTGCTAAGAATTTCGGATTAAGAAAGATGTTCTTTCCAAGTCCCGATTTGGTGATTTGCCCCGTGACGGTCGAGGCGTAGAGTAGGTGGACATCAAGCGGCACCTTGAGGTTATAAACCACATCGTCTTTGCTTGGTTTGGTGACCGTTCGAGTCGGGTCATGTTCCAAGATGCGCGGTTTGCGGTTGGAAAAGAAGATCCCATCTTTACCCTTATGTTGCTTGGCCAACTCCGCAACACCTTTTAACTCTTTCGGGATTTGAGCAAAGTCAGGCGTGAGCAACACAATGTCCCAGTTGTAGTGCCGGTGCTCCATAAAGGCGTTGTTAAAGTTCTCCGGATAGATGATGCGCCCTTGCTCATCAAAACGTGTGCGCTGGCAATCGTCTATCTCGCCATTGTCCAAACTGGACGTATCAATCGTTAGCCAACGAGAGTGAAACAGCTCAGAGAATCCTTCCGGTAAGTGAGGCTCAAAGTCAGTGAAAGGGCGCTTGTGTATGTTCGCCATTTTGAAACCTGCATTGACCGAGAAGATTTGCTGACACTCATCAATGAGGATGAATGCCCCAATGGGTGCCCAACAGAAGAAGTATTTCCAAAGCTCGAAGCCTTCAGGATTGCGAGAGCTAATGCGAATGAGCCGAGCTGTATCAGGAAACTTCTCACCAAGGCGTTGTTCAATCACTTCAAGTGGCTGCATGCCATGAATATTCGTAATGCAAATTCGACCTTCACGCAGTGCAGGCAGTAAGTCAAACCACACGGCGCAAGCCGATTTGTAAGAGCCACCGTGACCGTATCGAAATGAAGTAGCCATTCAATCACCAGTTAAAGAAACGCATAACTAAAGACGTAGCGAACGCATCAAAGATGACACGTAGCCCAGAGGTGACGCCGTATTCGGTCAAGATATAACGGACATCAGAGGGAAGCGCATTAAAGCGGTCTTCGACAAGCGTATAGACGCCATATTCTTCGAGCAGCAGCTGCGCAATCTTGAGTGCGATTTGTATCGAGGCAATCTTGATATCGAGCCATACTGAGATAAGCCACATCGCGCCGTATTCAAACGCGTTCTTTATCCATTCAATCGCCACATCAAAGAAGTCGAGAAAGGTTTGCCCAATGTTGGCAATAAACTCTAATGCTGAGTAGATGTATTCCATGTTATTTACTCCGATTACCAAACAGAACCCAAAGGCCGATTAAGGCACAAATGAACAGCACGACAGGGCGCACGTAGCCCGATACCGCATCAAAACGCTGTAGTCCTGATTCAACGGTTGCGCCTTTGATGTTAAAAGACTTGTCACTTAATGTGCCGTTGTTGAAGTTGGTGCCGATAGTGATTAAGCCTTTGATGTCGTCCACATAGTCTTGGATGGATTCGGCTTTTTCATCTATCGTGGTTTGCAGGTTGGCAAAGTCTTCTGCCGTGAAGATTTCGCCAGTGATAGCAGTGCCCGTAGGTGTGCCAAACTCTGAGCCAGTCAGTAGACCCTCAATCGCGTTTAAGCTGTTATCGAGTTCGCCCATTGAATCACCAAGCCCTTTTAAATCGTTACGAATACCAATGGTCGCGTTGGTATTGTTGTTCACCGCCGTAGTGATATCGCCGTTGGCCTGTTGGATGAGTGCCTTGGTGTTTTTATAAATCTTGTTGTCATTGATTTGCTGTTCTTGAATGGCTTGGGTGTTATCGACCAAAGAGCCTTTCACATCAATCACCGCGTTGGTGATGTCAGCGTGTGACTGGTTGATATCGACGTTAAGATCATGAATGCCTTTGTTCACATCCACGTTAAGCCCTTTAATAGCAGAAAGGACTGCCGTGTCTGTCGATTCATCCGTATCAGGGTCTTCTACATCCGGTTTATCATCAACGACACCGGGATTAACCGTGTTGGTTGAATCATCGGGTAGGACACTTGGGTCTTCAATCTCTCCTGTTGGGTCATCAGGGTCATGAGTTGGGTCTTCTGGCGTATCCGGTGGAATGATAGGTTCATCTGGCACGCCCCAGAAAAGTGTGCCACCTTCACACTGACGTCCAGTGAAAGCGAACTTGAGAGAACATTGAGAGTCGGGCGTGTACTGTCCATCTGGAACGCCAGTACAAATAATGGTGGATTCGTTTTTGGTCATTTCACATCGAGTCGCACCGTAGTCACCGTAGCACGCGCCTGTCACCAGTTCGCCGTAGACCGCAGGATGCCAATGCAATTTCACCGTATCGCCAATGGACTGTTTGAACTGGCAAGCGTCCATACATGAGCCGTCAGGGTTCTCACCATATTCACAGACCGATTTACAACGTAAGGTGGAGGGATCAAATTCGCTATTTTCTGGACAACGAACCTCGTCATAAGCGAGACCGAGCCCATTATCACAAACCGTTTGATAGGGATAGCGCGCATTAGAATAGGGTGTCTTCTCAAATGTGCATGTGTCGAAATACCCAGTATCCAAAAAACAAGTATTCACCTTGTAAGGGTCAACCCAATCACCTTGAGAGCCACACCCCCTCATTTGCATATAACTAATACGAGCTTCTAAAGCATACGTATGACTACTAGCACACAGAATAACAAGGGCAATAAAAAAACGGAGATAGTAATTCATTGTATAAAACCAATAAAAAAGGGAGCCGAAGCCCCCTTTATCTATTGATTAGTGAGTATTGATGCCACTCACAAAGCCGTGGAGGAATGCCCCCGCAAAGGCAACACCTAGAACGATAGCGAGAACATCTCCAAGTAAATTACCCGATAAAGGAGGCATAGAGGTGAGCCGTTATTTACGCAAGAAGCCAACAACCATGGTCACACCAAAGCCCAGTGCAGCCATACCAATCAGACCCGCCACAACCAGTGATACGTTAGCTTGACCACCGGATACCGCAGAGTTGATTGCGCCCGTGATATCGACTTCAGCGAACGCCGGAGAGACAGACGCGACCATCAGTGCAGCGCCAGCTGCGGTCTTTTTGTTTACTACTGCGTGTTTTACGTTATTTACAACAAGTTCTAGTTTTTTCATAAGATTTACCTTTTACTCATAAGGCGAACAACACGACCCACCCAATGACCAACGACCATGTTGATCAAGAGCACGCCACTGACATACAGGAACAAGTCACCGTTAAAGAGGACGGGTTCCTTATATTCTTGGTAGTCCACCGCCGAAATCAGAACGTATTCTTGGCAATCCGCAACAGGCGTTTTCGTTGCTTTCAAATTGCCATACTGGTTAACGACGGTGACGCATACAGACATTTTTTAGCCTTGAACGGGTTTCATTGAAGCCTCGAAGTGCTTCTTAATTTCTTGGTCGACTGGAATAAGCTCAGTCACGATAGCGCCTGCCAATGGGTCTTCTGGGTTAATCTCCAAGCGCAATTGGTATTCGCGGCGAGGAACGAGAGCACCAGTGCGCTCAAGAAGCAGGGCATATTCATGGTCAATCATTAAAGGTTGATCCCATTGGGGATTCACATCACCCGATTCACCGATAGTGCGGCGTTTGAATTTCTCCGAGTTGATTTCACGTAGAGGTCGTGACACGTTCAGTTGAGCACTGTCACCACGTGCTGAGTTCCAAGTGATATCCATGCCAAGTACAAAAACGGATTTAGCCATTTGTTAAGTCTCCAATATGTGAGTCACCAACTTGCCGTAGGTATCGGGGAAGGTGAATTTCGTTCCATCACGGACAAGGGAACCGACGACGGTTTCAATGTCGCCCTCATGGAATTCGATAAGTGAATTAAGGATTTTCCCGTACTGGCGACGCATCCAGTGCGCAGAGGCCAACAGGTCTAACGCCGCGCGTTTAGTCGGGACAGGTTTGGTATTGAATTTCTTTGCAGTAGAAATTGACGCAGCAAAATCATTGAGCGCGGCATACGCGCCAGCTGGATTTAGCAACACATCAACATTCCATTTTTTAAGCTCAACTTCAGAGCGGTACCAGACAAGACCCGTGTTCGCGAGTTTCTGCTCAAGAGCCTTGTTGTAGATACGCCAGTAAATGCGCGAGGTACGCGAACCAATCGAGTATTGCTCTTTGGTGTAAATCGGTTTGCCGTCTTTGCCGATGCTGGCAATGGTCATATCTTCATGAAGCACAGGGCCACGACCACGTTCTGCGGTGCGGAAACAGTCGTCACGCCACGCCTTGTAAGCGTATTCGCAATCAAAAATGCCGTCGTAATCGTCATAGGCCAAGTCAACACGCGCCAGAGTTTGCACACCAAGGACATTAGTCAGCCAGTCATGCAGCGACCACGTAGGACGACGGGCAAATACATGCTTGCATCCCGTTCCGTTGATTTGGAAATGCACCGTGTCATTGTTACCGCCGATACCAACGAAGCCGCAGAAGTCCTCACCATCTGGCGAAGTCAGTTTCATGGATTCGGTGTAGAACTGGAAACCCAAACCGCGAGGCGCAGACAGCGACAAACCAAGCACTTGATTGGTGAAGATGCGCAAGCAGTCTTCCAAATAGTTGCGGTAACAGATATCAAAGGCTTTGTTGTACGCTTCAATTTCTTCAGACGTCTTAGCGACCGTCGGATTAAACACAGGTGGAGCAGGGAACTTAGGCGCTCGACAGTGACGCTGTAACAGTCCTGATTTGGCAAAGCCTTTGTATTCCTCATGCTTGTGCAATCGACGAACGGCATCGTGACAATGACGTAAGTCTTTCACAGCAAACGTAAAACACAGGTAATCAATATGAACGCTTTGCTCATCGAAACTTTTAAGGATGTTAGTTGCGGTAGTCATCAAACACCCCCAAATTGATACGTTGTTCAACGGTCGTGTTGGTGATGGACACCAACTCATAAGAAGCAAACTGAGACGAAGCCCAAGACTCAAGATGAGACATGGATTTAAGCAAATCCCATTCGTCGCAACCTTTGACCAACACAGAAACCGTGTAGTCAGGCAGCAAGTCGTAATAGATGATTTGAGCTTCGTTCATGATTACTGAGCCTCAGCGATTTTTGAAAGAAGAGCGCGCTTTGATTCGTCATCTACGTAATCTTTAATGTCGTTAAGCTCTTGTAATGTAAGAACTCTGTCAGAAAGAGCCTCGATAACTAGAGGCTCAACAGAAGGAACATCAATTAAAAACTGATTAACTTTTTCGTAAGCAGAGGCACCTAAATCAACATTGGCAGACGCATAGATGAAGACAAAAATCATGATTATCGCAATGATGACGCAAACAATTTCGAGCAAAGAATTTTCTCGATACATAGTTAAGCCTCCAACTCAGTAGGCTTGGAAGGTGTCATGCCTAAAAACCGACATAGGACTTCATGCTCGTCAGATTCAAAACGAAACTCGTAATCACCAACCGAGAGATAACCAAAGGACTCTTGGTTGTTTTCGAATGTGCTAATGCAGTAGCCAAAGTGATTGAAAGGAACAACGACTTCTTCAAAGATGTCAGTTGTACTGATGTAACAGAGCTTGAAAGCTGGAACGTGAGACACTGCGAAGTGACGGAGCGTTAACGTTTTAACATTGACGTTTTTTACTTCAGTTTCTAATACGACCATTACAACCACCTTGACTAGTTGAGAGCGACCACCGAAGCCAAGACGTAAGCGTCAAGGGCAAACGCCCAAAGCTAAGGCGGTCTGATACATTAAATTCTGTACCGATTAAATACAGAATCTTATGTATCGTCAATACAGCAAATTATGTGTTAAAAGACTAAAATCGATTTAATGACGTGAATTGAGGACGCTACAAAATGTATACAAACAAGCTGCTCGACGCTTATAAAGACAAGATGAACTACGTTCAATACAAACAGATAGCTCATGACTTGGGTGTAAGCCCGCAAATGATCACAGAAGTTAGAAAAGGTCGGACATTTCTTAATGAGAATCAGATACTTATGCTTGCGGACGCTGTAGGCGAAGATAAAGAAAAGGCTCTGATTGGCTTGGCGATGGATAAAGCAAAAACGCACGAAGCGCAGACACTGTGGCAGAACATAGGAAAAAAGTTTAACGGACTTGGATTATCAAGTATTTCAATGGCTTGTGCTGGATTGGCCTTAGTGATTGCAAGTCCACAGGAATCCCTATATCAGTGCGCATTATGGGTGAGTGTTATGTTGAGTGGTTCGCCTTTGGCCTAGAACGCGCAAAGGGTGGGCGAGAGACTTGCTCATTGTCGGCTTGCCGTACATGCCAGGAAAGAGAATCGCTTTGAAGTGAGAGCCCGTAACATAACACACATAATGCTGCACTAATGAAATGACATACCAAACGCTGAGTATGTCATTTTAGTTTGTCTTTGTTTTGCATGATGAAAAACGTTATAAGATCTTTGCAGTGAATAGGTTTTCCCTCAAGTCGTATACTTTTGATATTTCCATCTTCATCGGTTTTGTATTCATACATGCATGTATCATCGCCGTTTCTGATTCTGTCTATGCGTTCCTTGCCATAGACTTCTTCAATCGGCTGGTTTGGATCTTCTTCACGACCAATGATTTCGCTCATTGTCGGGTCTGCCAATGAACTTGAGCTCATTAAGGCCATCGATAATATGATCTTTTTTATCGTCATAACTTCGTCGGTTAGCGAGCATTTTGGGAGGGGCCCGCTTTGCGGGAGGGACCTAAAAGCGGAGCCAAACCCCCGTCTAGTATTACGGGGGTAAATTCCACTGAACCATCAGTGTTCTCCGTGTATTCGCAAGCGTAGCGCGCCAGTGTTTGAGCTTTAGCGAGTCTTATCTGAGGAGAAATTATTTCTAGCTCTGTTGCTTTGATTCCTCAAATACAAACCTTCGACCATTATCGACAGTGATTCGATCTCCGCGTCGTTGAAATCTCCAATCGCTGAACTAATTTTCTCTATCAGTCTTTCGTGCGGATTCTGTTCTCTTCCAAGTACTTCATTAACTGATACCCCAAGTCTTTTAGCTATTAAAACTAGCTCTGATGCTTTTGGCTCAGTCTTGCCTGATTCCCAGTTCATAACGGTTTTTGCCGATGCTCCGACAGATTTAGCCATTTCAAGCTGAGTGACTCCTTTTTCCTCTCGGAGTCTCTTAATGTTCTCATTTAGCATGTTAAACCCCTTATTGAGTCCATGTTTTTTCTCATTATAAGGAGTGTTTTTTCATACAGTATCTTGACAAGGTAAAAATATTTACCCAAGATATGCAATAAATTTACTCTTGACAGGTTTTCAGAGAACATGAAAAAACAAGTATTCACCCCTGAAGAATTGGAAATCGATACTGATGCGAGTCCTTTTGTTTTTGTTGATTACCTGTCTTGGACAATCCCTTACTCATCTTTGCGTCACGCTCACAAGTCAGATCTTTCTTCTGCTATCTGGGCTCCAATCCCTAAGCCAAATTACCGCATGGCTAAAACTCCTCAGCAAAAAGAAAAGTTAATCGAGCGATACAAACAGCAATGGAACGTTGCAATGATGGAACGTTTGGAGGTTTTTTGCTTGCACGTTCTTGGCCTTCGAATGTCGCCTTGGCGTGGTAAGGGGTTATACGGTTACGAGGATTCATGTCACTTGATGACCAAACACTCTAATAAGCACGTTGGATTTGTTGCTTTGGGTGGCAACCGTGGAACCTGTTATTTCCAAATTGAGGGGCTAGGGTGCAAACACGTTTTTGAGCACACAAGTGCATTCCGTTTGCATTGGTGGTTAGAGCTTCTCGACTGTAACCGTCTATCTCGAATCGACCTTGCAGTCGATGACTTCCACGGCTTGTTCGGTCGTGAGTATGCAAAAAAAGCCTATGCCGATAATGCGTTTCGCACATCTGATAGGGGTTGCGGCCCTAGTGCAGGTGAGCGTTATTTCGCTGAACCTTCCGGCAAGGTTATCAATGAATCGTTCGAGGTTGGCAACCGCAAATCTCGTATTTACTGGCGTATTTATAACAAGGCTGCTCAGCTTGGGCTCGATATGTTTTGGTTTAGAAGTGAGTGTGAGCTGAAGGAGATGCCAATCGATGTGCTTCTCAATATCAGCGGTTACTTCGCCGGAATTTGTGCGTATAGCGCATCTATCGTATCTAGCTCTCCAGTAAAGGTGGTTACAAAAAAGAAACAAGTTGCGCTCGATATGCACGGGCGCATTCGTTGGGCTCGTCGTCAAGTTGGCCGCACGTTAGCGGATATTGCTAAGTACTTGGATGGTGACTTGGAGAAAGTTTTCGGTTTGCTTATCTCTGAGGATACGCAGGGCGACTTGCTCAACTTGCCTGATACATACAAACACATAATCAAAGAGATAATGGAGAATTAGCATGGCTGTTCGTTACGTTCTAACAGGTGGTACTTACTCAAAAGGCGTTGGTAAGCAATCTGGTAAAAAATATGAAATTGGTCGTTTGTTTGCTGGTAAGGCGCTGAAGCCTTGGGAAAACGAAAACGGCTCTCAAATTGCGTTTGGTATTGAATCTGTTGAGGTTCCATTTGCACCAAACGATGCTCTTCTCGCTAAATTCGAAACAACGATGTGTCCGGCTCTTGTTGAGTTTGAGTACGAACCTGACCCTGAAGACCCTCGCCGCAACTTGGTTTGTGACTTCAAAGTCATTCGCAGCCTGTTCGACAGTCCTGTCTCTGAAAAAGCTAAGTAAGGTTTTTAATTATGCCTGTGTGCGCACTTCCAAACGCTGACGGTTTTATTGCTGTCGTTCCTGAGGTTGATGCTGCTTCTTGTAGTGGTTACGTCATGGTTACGGCTCAAGAATACGGTTCGCTGATGGATTTCACTCAGGTTACTGGCCCTGAAGCCACTCAAATGTTCGGCCTTGGTTTTTCCTTGGTGTTCTTTGGGGGCTTCATTTCTACCTATGCCATCAAGATGGCTTTACGTTTAATCAAACTTCTCTGAGGTACTTATGAAATACATCAATCAAGCGAAGAAATTCGCAAAACGTGGTGCTGCTACTGTTGCTGTGGCTGCTTTCTCTGGTGCTGCTTTCGCAAGTGAGGCAGGTGCTGACCCATTCAGTGCAATCGACCTTGCTGGCGTTGCGACCAAAATCGGTGCGGCTGGCTTGCTAATTGTTGGTATCGCTATGGCTCTTAAATCCATCACTCTTGCTAAGCGTGCTGTGAATAAGGCTTAAGTTTATGTTGGCCATTCTTCACGATGTCATTCTCATCGTCTTTGTGCTTTTGGGTGGCATGGCTGGATTTGTGGCCTCTCAAAACTTTAGAGGATAGGGGGCTTCGGTCCCCTTTTTTAATGAGGTTTATACATGAGTATTAAACAAAGCATTGCGGCACTGGTGATACTTTTGAGTGTTTCGTTTAGTGCTTCGGCTTATTATGACTATGATCTTGATAAATTCTATAAGGTCGAAAAGCTTAAGGGTACGTTTTCTTATCCAGCTGAATACTGTGGCCTTAGTGTCGGTCAAGTTTTTACTTTACGAGCATGCTTGGGCGTTTCCTTTAAATCTACTGTTGATGGAAAATCATACACGGTTGATGAGGTTGCTTATAATAACGGTCCTGTTTATGGGTTTGGTGGCAACAAAAACTTTATACCTGTCTACGTTACGCCAGTTAGTTCTTGTCCTTCCGGACAACTTTTAAATCCCGATACTGGCAGGTGTGAAGAGCCTAATCCTCCGTACTGTTCACGCCAATCAACTCTTGATGCCATTAATTCAGCTCGTACTCAATGTGAATCTCAAGGCAGGCAATTTTCCTATTCCTGTAGCAATGAAACTGAGTCATGGGAATCTGAATGTAATGGCGGTGATTGTTCAGATGTTGAGGGCGAACATGACTCTGTCGCTTGGGATTCATCTATATGGGGTAATTCATCTCCCGCCAGTTATCTTTGCTCTTCAAAAGGCGGCGGTTGCGGTGCTTCAATTGACGGCTCTAGCTCTTGGTGCGGTGAGTCTGGTTGGTGTTATGCCAGTTACACGGTCATTGGCCCTGCTTGCGACGTTCCAAACGGTCCTTCCTTTTGTTCCGACCCTTTATGCACCAACTTCAAAGACCCAGATTCAGATGAAAAACCAGATACAGACCCAACCCATGACCCAGACGACCCAACAGGCGGCGACATCGAAGACCCTAGCGTTTTACCAGATTCAGACAATGATGTTGTCGTTCCTGACCCTCCAACAGATGAACCAGATGTTGAAGACCCTCCAACAGATGAATCGACAGATACGGCAGTAGTTAGCGCAATAACGGGAATGAATAAGGATGTAAACAAGGCGCTCAATGAGATGAACATCGATATTAATCAGGCAAGTGCTGACGTTCAGAATCAAATCATCGCGCTTAATGGTTCTGTTGTTACTAATACGCAGGCCATTCAAAAGCAGCAAGCTAACGACAATGAAATCTATCGTAAAACAAAATCTCTGATTCAACAGGCCAACGCTGACATAACAACAGCGGTAAATAAAAATACCAATGCGATTAACGGCGTTGGTAATGACGTTGAACAAATTGCGGGTGCAATGGATGGTATTGCTGAGGATGTTGCTGGTATTTCAGATACTTTAGATGGTATTGCCAACACTGACACGTCCGGCGCTGGTACGGGTGGTACTTGTATCGAGGCTGGCAATTGTACGGGCTTTTATGAATCTGCTTATCCTGATGGGTTAGGCGGTTTGGTATCTGGTCAACTTAATGATCTAAAAACCAATGTGATTGACGACTTTGTTAATTCATTCGGCAACATAGATTTATCTAATGCTCAGCGTCCTTCTTTCGTTCTTCCAGTCCCGTTCTTTGGTGACTTCAGTTTTGAAGAGCACATCAGTTTTGATTGGGTTTTCGGTTTTGTTCGTGCAGTTCTGATTATGTCGTCCATCTTCGCAGCACGTCGCATTATCTTCGGGGGTTAATATGGATTGGTTAGTCGATTTATTTAATAAGCTTTTGGTCTTTTTATATCAGCTCTTAGTGTCGCTTTTTAACATGCTCAAGGACTTATTTTTCTGGGCTGTCGAGCAGGTCATGGAGATGGTTAACATGCTGCTTTCTGGCGTGTTCGCGCTCTTTGCGCCTGTCGATATGAGTCAGTATATGACTTCAATCCCTCCAACAGTGTCTTGGGTTATGGCTGCGGTTGGTTTGCCTCAGTGTCTTTCTATCATCCTTGCAGCAATCACTGTTCGCTTAATGCTTCAACTTATTCCGTTTACGAGGTTAGGCTCATGATTTATGCAATAGCAGGTAGACCAGGGGGCGGTAAGACTTACGAGGCCGTGGCCTATCACATCATTCCGGCTATCAAGGAAGGTCGTAAAGTTATCACCAACATTACGCTTAATGTTGATTGGTTCGTAAAGATATTCGGCGAGGATGCGCGCGACCTAATAAAGATAGTTGATGGTCGATTGACGGATTTTGGCTCTACAAGTCGGCCTTTTAGTCAGATTGAAGATTACTCGGATGAGTGGCGAAACGAGAAAGGACAGGGGCCTTTGTACATTGTTGATGAGGCTCATATGAGCTTACCATCTCGTGGGCTTCCGGCTGCGATTCTTGAGTGGTTTTCGATACACCGTCACTATGGTGTCGATATCATCTTGCTTACTCAGAATATACGTAAGGTGCATCGTGATATCAAAGACATGATTGAAGTCACTTACCGTTGTACTAAAAATACTGCAATGGGCTCCAGCAACTCATACACCAAAAAGGTTCAAGATGGTTGCAATGGTGAGGTGGTTAATACTTCGATACGATCTTACAAGTCTGAGTATTTTCCTTTTTACAAAAGCCATTCTCAGTCCAATAAGCATGTTCAAGAAGCGCAAGCGAAAGATATTAGACCTTTTTGGAAGCGATGGCCCGTTATCGGTACCGCTTTGCTCTTGGGTGTTGGTTTGCCTATCAACATCATGGCGTGGTGGCCTGAACCCGAAAAAACACCGGAACCAGTAAAGCAGCAAAATGTTAACGTCGAAATTCCAGCTGGCACGCCAACAGCTCAAGGAACGGAGACTTCACCCAAGAAAAAGAACAGTTCCGGTTTTGGTCCTTTAGATGGTTATGACTTTTTTATCACTGGTTACGCTAAGCAAATCGCGCTTACCACTAACTTGAAATCAATGGGAGAGCTAAATCGTGACCTGACTTTCTACAAGATATACATCGATGTTTACGATGGTACGGATAAGCTTTTTAGTTTCGACCATACAGATTTGGTTGATATTGGCTACCAGTTCGAGGTTCTTTCGGATTGTGTCTATCGGGTAGCTTGGGAGGATTCAGAAAGGATCTTCACTTGCGGCCAACGCGAAAAGCCAACCGACATTCTTCAGCAAAACGTTCCTGTTCAGATATAGCAATGCTGATAAACATTCTTTGGACGTTGTTCTGGGGCTTCTGCATTTGGGGAACAATAATGCTATTCAGATGGGCAACCTCTAGTTAGACCGCTCGCCGCAAGAAGTGATATTGAGCTTGCGAAAATCGCTTCGAGGAAGCGGAATATGTACACAGCCAATCTTTGGCACGTTCACACAGGACTTATTTATGATTGATTCGATTTTTGCTTGGCTAGGCTCTTATGAGTTTTCATTTTGGCATTTACCGCTTTGGTTTTTTGCTAGCGTTATTTATTACTTCCTTTGGGATTTGGTTATCGACCATTACAAACCTTACCCTTAGTGCGCATTATGGGTGAGTGTTATGTTGAGTGGTTCGCCTTTGGCCTAGAACGCGCAAAGGGTGGGCGAGAGACTTGCTCATTGTCGGCTTGCCGTACATGCCAGGAAAGAGAATCGCTTTGAAGTGAGAGCCCGTAACATAACACACATAATGCTGCACTAATGAAATGACATACCAAACGCTGAGTATGTCATTTTAGTTTGTCTTTGTTTTGCATGATGAAAAACGTTATAAGATCTTTGCAGTGAATAGGTTTTCCCTCAAGTCGTATACTTTTGATATTTCCATCTTCATCGGTTTTGTATTCATACATGCATGTATCATCGCCGTTTCTGATTCTGTCTATGCGTTCCTTGCCATAGACTTCTTCAATCGGCTGGTTTGGATCTTCTTCACGACCAATGATTTCGCTCATTGTCGGGTCTGCCAATGAACTTGAGCTCATTAAGGCCATCGATAATATGATCTTTTTTATCGTCATAACTTCGTCGGTTAGCGAGCATTTTGGGAGGGGCCCGCTTTGCGGGAGGGACCTAAAAGCGGAGCCAAACCCCCGTCTAGTATTACGGGGGTAAATTCCACTGAACCATCAGTGTTCTCCGTGTATTCGCAAGCGTAGCGCGCCAGTGTTTGAGCTTTAGCGAGTCTTATCTGAGGAGAAATTATTTCTAGCTCTGTTGCTTTGATTCCTCAAATACAAACCTTCGACCATTATCGACAGTGATTCGATCTCCGCGTCGTTGAAATCTCCAATCGCTGAACTAATTTTCTCTATCAGTCTTTCGTGCGGATTCTGTTCTCTTCCAAGTACTTCATTAACTGATACCCCAAGTCTTTTAGCTATTAAAACTAGCTCTGATGCTTTTGGCTCAGTCTTGCCTGATTCCCAGTTCATAACGGTTTTTGCCGATGCTCCGACAGATTTAGCCATTTCAAGCTGAGTGACTCCTTTTTCCTCTCGGAGTCTCTTAATGTTCTCATTTAGCATGTTAAACCCCTTATTGAGTCCATGTTTTTTCTCATTATAAGGAGTGTTTTTTCATACAGTATCTTGACAAGGTAAAAATATTTACCCAAGATATGCAATAAATTTACTCTTGACAGGTTTTCAGAGAACATGAAAAAACAAGTATTCACCCCTGAAGAATTGGAAATCGATACTGATGCGAGTCCTTTTGTTTTTGTTGATTACCTGTCTTGGACAATCCCTTACTCATCTTTGCGTCACGCTCACAAGTCAGATCTTTCTTCTGCTATCTGGGCTCCAATCCCTAAGCCAAATTACCGCATGGCTAAAACTCCTCAGCAAAAAGAAAAGTTAATCGAGCGATACAAACAGCAATGGAACGTTGCAATGATGGAACGTTTGGAGGTTTTTTGCTTGCACGTTCTTGGCCTTCGAATGTCGCCTTGGCGTGGTAAGGGGTTATACGGTTACGAGGATTCATGTCACTTGATGACCAAACACTCTAATAAGCACGTTGGATTTGTTGCTTTGGGTGGCAACCGTGGAACCTGTTATTTCCAAATTGAGGGGCTAGGGTGCAAACACGTTTTTGAGCACACAAGTGCATTCCGTTTGCATTGGTGGTTAGAGCTTCTCGACTGTAACCGTCTATCTCGAATCGACCTTGCAGTCGATGACTTCCACGGCTTGTTCGGTCGTGAGTATGCAAAAAAAGCCTATGCCGATAATGCGTTTCGCACATCTGATAGGGGTTGCGGCCCTAGTGCAGGTGAGCGTTATTTCGCTGAACCTTCCGGCAAGGTTATCAATGAATCGTTCGAGGTTGGCAACCGCAAATCTCGTATTTACTGGCGTATTTATAACAAGGCTGCTCAGCTTGGGCTCGATATGTTTTGGTTTAGAAGTGAGTGTGAGCTGAAGGAGATGCCAATCGATGTGCTTCTCAATATCAGCGGTTACTTCGCCGGAATTTGTGCGTATAGCGCATCTATCGTATCTAGCTCTCCAGTAAAGGTGGTTACAAAAAAGAAACAAGTTGCGCTCGATATGCACGGGCGCATTCGTTGGGCTCGTCGTCAAGTTGGCCGCACGTTAGCGGATATTGCTAAGTACTTGGATGGTGACTTGGAGAAAGTTTTCGGTTTGCTTATCTCTGAGGATACGCAGGGCGACTTGCTCAACTTGCCTGATACATACAAACACATAATCAAAGAGATAATGGAGAATTAGCATGGCTGTTCGTTACGTTCTAACAGGTGGTACTTACTCAAAAGGCGTTGGTAAGCAATCTGGTAAAAAATATGAAATTGGTCGTTTGTTTGCTGGTAAGGCGCTGAAGCCTTGGGAAAACGAAAACGGCTCTCAAATTGCGTTTGGTATTGAATCTGTTGAGGTTCCATTTGCACCAAACGATGCTCTTCTCGCTAAATTCGAAACAACGATGTGTCCGGCTCTTGTTGAGTTTGAGTACGAACCTGACCCTGAAGACCCTCGCCGCAACTTGGTTTGTGACTTCAAAGTCATTCGCAGCCTGTTCGACAGTCCTGTCTCTGAAAAAGCTAAGTAAGGTTTTTAATTATGCCTGTGTGCGCACTTCCAAACGCTGACGGTTTTATTGCTGTCGTTCCTGAGGTTGATGCTGCTTCTTGTAGTGGTTACGTCATGGTTACGGCTCAAGAATACGGTTCGCTGATGGATTTCACTCAGGTTACTGGCCCTGAAGCCACTCAAATGTTCGGCCTTGGTTTTTCCTTGGTGTTCTTTGGGGGCTTCATTTCTACCTATGCCATCAAGATGGCTTTACGTTTAATCAAACTTCTCTGAGGTACTTATGAAATACATCAATCAAGCGAAGAAATTCGCAAAACGTGGTGCTGCTACTGTTGCTGTGGCTGCTTTCTCTGGTGCTGCTTTCGCAAGTGAGGCAGGTGCTGACCCATTCAGTGCAATCGACCTTGCTGGCGTTGCGACCAAAATCGGTGCGGCTGGCTTGCTAATTGTTGGTATCGCTATGGCTCTTAAATCCATCACTCTTGCTAAGCGTGCTGTGAATAAGGCTTAAGTTTATGTTGGCCATTCTTCACGATGTCATTCTCATCGTCTTTGTGCTTTTGGGTGGCATGGCTGGATTTGTGGCCTCTCAAAACTTTAGAGGATAGGGGGCTTCGGTCCCCTTTTTTAATGAGGTTTATACATGAGTATTAAACAAAGCATTGCGGCACTGGTGATACTTTTGAGTGTTTCGTTTAGTGCTTCGGCTTATTATGACTATGATCTTGATAAATTCTATAAGGTCGAAAAGCTTAAGGGTACGTTTTCTTATCCAGCTGAATACTGTGGCCTTAGTGTCGGTCAAGTTTTTACTTTACGAGCATGCTTGGGCGTTTCCTTTAAATCTACTGTTGATGGAAAATCATACACGGTTGATGAGGTTGCTTATAATAACGGTCCTGTTTATGGGTTTGGTGGCAACAAAAACTTTATACCTGTCTACGTTACGCCAGTTAGTTCTTGTCCTTCCGGACAACTTTTAAATCCCGATACTGGCAGGTGTGAAGAGCCTAATCCTCCGTACTGTTCACGCCAATCAACTCTTGATGCCATTAATTCAGCTCGTACTCAATGTGAATCTCAAGGCAGGCAATTTTCCTATTCCTGTAGCAATGAAACTGAGTCATGGGAATCTGAATGTAATGGCGGTGATTGTTCAGATGTTGAGGGCGAACATGACTCTGTCGCTTGGGATTCATCTATATGGGGTAATTCATCTCCCGCCAGTTATCTTTGCTCTTCAAAAGGCGGCGGTTGCGGTGCTTCAATTGACGGCTCTAGCTCTTGGTGCGGTGAGTCTGGTTGGTGTTATGCCAGTTACACGGTCATTGGCCCTGCTTGCGACGTTCCAAACGGTCCTTCCTTTTGTTCCGACCCTTTATGCACCAACTTCAAAGACCCAGATTCAGATGAAAAACCAGATACAGACCCAACCCATGACCCAGACGACCCAACAGGCGGCGACATCGAAGACCCTAGCGTTTTACCAGATTCAGACAATGATGTTGTCGTTCCTGACCCTCCAACAGATGAACCAGATGTTGAAGACCCTCCAACAGATGAATCGACAGATACGGCAGTAGTTAGCGCAATAACGGGAATGAATAAGGATGTAAACAAGGCGCTCAATGAGATGAACATCGATATTAATCAGGCAAGTGCTGACGTTCAGAATCAAATCATCGCGCTTAATGGTTCTGTTGTTACTAATACGCAGGCCATTCAAAAGCAGCAAGCTAACGACAATGAAATCTATCGTAAAACAAAATCTCTGATTCAACAGGCCAACGCTGACATAACAACAGCGGTAAATAAAAATACCAATGCGATTAACGGCGTTGGTAATGACGTTGAACAAATTGCGGGTGCAATGGATGGTATTGCTGAGGATGTTGCTGGTATTTCAGATACTTTAGATGGTATTGCCAACACTGACACGTCCGGCGCTGGTACGGGTGGTACTTGTATCGAGGCTGGCAATTGTACGGGCTTTTATGAATCTGCTTATCCTGATGGGTTAGGCGGTTTGGTATCTGGTCAACTTAATGATCTAAAAACCAATGTGATTGACGACTTTGTTAATTCATTCGGCAACATAGATTTATCTAATGCTCAGCGTCCTTCTTTCGTTCTTCCAGTCCCGTTCTTTGGTGACTTCAGTTTTGAAGAGCACATCAGTTTTGATTGGGTTTTCGGTTTTGTTCGTGCAGTTCTGATTATGTCGTCCATCTTCGCAGCACGTCGCATTATCTTCGGGGGTTAATATGGATTGGTTAGTCGATTTATTTAATAAGCTTTTGGTCTTTTTATATCAGCTCTTAGTGTCGCTTTTTAACATGCTCAAGGACTTATTTTTCTGGGCTGTCGAGCAGGTCATGGAGATGGTTAACATGCTGCTTTCTGGCGTGTTCGCGCTCTTTGCGCCTGTCGATATGAGTCAGTATATGACTTCAATCCCTCCAACAGTGTCTTGGGTTATGGCTGCGGTTGGTTTGCCTCAGTGTCTTTCTATCATCCTTGCAGCAATCACTGTTCGCTTAATGCTTCAACTTATTCCGTTTACGAGGTTAGGCTCATGATTTATGCAATAGCAGGTAGACCAGGGGGCGGTAAGACTTACGAGGCCGTGGCCTATCACATCATTCCGGCTATCAAGGAAGGTCGTAAAGTTATCACCAACATTACGCTTAATGTTGATTGGTTCGTAAAGATATTCGGCGAGGATGCGCGCGACCTAATAAAGATAGTTGATGGTCGATTGACGGATTTTGGCTCTACAAGTCGGCCTTTTAGTCAGATTGAAGATTACTCGGATGAGTGGCGAAACGAGAAAGGACAGGGGCCTTTGTACATTGTTGATGAGGCTCATATGAGCTTACCATCTCGTGGGCTTCCGGCTGCGATTCTTGAGTGGTTTTCGATACACCGTCACTATGGTGTCGATATCATCTTGCTTACTCAGAATATACGTAAGGTGCATCGTGATATCAAAGACATGATTGAAGTCACTTACCGTTGTACTAAAAATACTGCAATGGGCTCCAGCAACTCATACACCAAAAAGGTTCAAGATGGTTGCAATGGTGAGGTGGTTAATACTTCGATACGATCTTACAAGTCTGAGTATTTTCCTTTTTACAAAAGCCATTCTCAGTCCAATAAGCATGTTCAAGAAGCGCAAGCGAAAGATATTAGACCTTTTTGGAAGCGATGGCCCGTTATCGGTACCGCTTTGCTCTTGGGTGTTGGTTTGCCTATCAACATCATGGCGTGGTGGCCTGAACCCGAAAAAACACCGGAACCAGTAAAGCAGCAAAATGTTAACGTCGAAATTCCAGCTGGCACGCCAACAGCTCAAGGAACGGAGACTTCACCCAAGAAAAAGAACAGTTCCGGTTTTGGTCCTTTAGATGGTTATGACTTTTTTATCACTGGTTACGCTAAGCAAATCGCGCTTACCACTAACTTGAAATCAATGGGAGAGCTAAATCGTGACCTGACTTTCTACAAGATATACATCGATGTTTACGATGGTACGGATAAGCTTTTTAGTTTCGACCATACAGATTTGGTTGATATTGGCTACCAGTTCGAGGTTCTTTCGGATTGTGTCTATCGGGTAGCTTGGGAGGATTCAGAAAGGATCTTCACTTGCGGCCAACGCGAAAAGCCAACCGACATTCTTCAGCAAAACGTTCCTGTTCAGATATAGCAATGCTGATAAACATTCTTTGGACGTTGTTCTGGGGCTTCTGCATTTGGGGAACAATAATGCTATTCAGATGGGCAACCTCTAGTTAGACCGCTCGCCGCAAGAAGTGATATTGAGCTTGCGAAAATCGCTTCGAGGAAGCGGAATATGTACACAGCCAATCTTTGGCACGTTCACACAGGACTTATTTATGATTGATTCGATTTTTGCTTGGCTAGGCTCTTATGAGTTTTCATTTTGGCATTTACCGCTTTGGTTTTTTGCTAGCGTTATTTATTACTTCCTTTGGGATTTGGTTATCGACCATTACAAACCTTACCCTTAGTGCGCATTATGTATATTATGTTAAATGAGATATGCTCGTACGCCAAATGTTGCCAATGAGCATTCCTACTCCTATTCCCCTGTGGATTTGAAATTTAAGGTCTCTATCATAACCATTAAACATAATGGCTATTTACCATAAAATAGCTAATATCGATCTATCAATCTGCGATTGCTTGTTCTTCAATTAGCGTATTACTTACTAAAACTCAGAATGGCGTCTATTTTTAGACGCCATTCTGAGTTTTCCTGAATGTAAATTAACCACCGGCTAATTTGACTGTCATGCCTTTCTTTTCAAGATGCGCTTTGATCTTGTCTCTAGCATCACCTTGAATTTCGATATTGCCATCTTTTACCGAGCCACCACAGCCGCAGACTTTTTTGAGTTCTGCAGCCAATAATTTTAAAGGTGCATCATCCAAGTCTAAACCTGTAACGATGCATACACCTTTACCTTTACGTCCTTTCGTTTGGCGCTGAATTCGTACAATACCGTCGCCTTTGGGGCGAGATATTTTTTCTTCTTCCGGCTTAATTCGACCGGTTTCTGTTGAATATACCAGAGTCATTCTATTGTTTCTTTTGTTGTTGTGCTTGCATCGCTTTTTGCTTTGCAACTAAATAAGCTTCGATATGACGTTGAATAGCAGTTTTACTACCCTTAATCAGTTTACCATTAAACATACAGTACCAAGAGTTGGGCTGACCTGTATCATTTTGAATAGTATAACCGTTAAAGACTTCTGATTTTGCACCACCAACTTGCTGCGCTCTTTGTCCAAGCGCAGCAAACTCTTTGGGATCAATAATTGATGCGGTATCGCACCACCAATCAATGCTTTTCTTTACCGCCGTCAAACTGCCTTGTAAGACGTGGTTCTTGATTTTAACCTTCCAAATACTGCCATCTGGTCCGCCTGACTGCAGGTTAAAACCTCTATAGTTTGAAATCGCCATACCACTGAGTCATCTGTTTAATGCGTTGATATAATCATAATTGCTACTGAGCAATATTCAAATACGGCTTGAATAAACCTTGCTCTAGAAAACAATTTCTATCATAAAACGCGCCTCGATAACGTTAATCACTTTGCACTGTTTATACAATCTTCCAAGAACTCATGGAATTTGTGCCCGTTATTTTGAAGCATTTTAGGGAACATCGAGATAGGAGTCATACCTGGGAATGTGTTTACTTCGTTTAAGTAAATCTCATCATCTTCCGTTAAGAAAAAGTCGATACGAGACAAATGGCGAAGATTCATTTGCTTAAATACCCTTTCAGATGCGTGCTGAATTGCATCTAATTGTGCTTGGGTTAGATTCTTCGCTTCAACTTCGGTGAGCGAGTGACTTGAACTGCTGTACTTTTCATCGTACGAGTAAAAAGCACCGTCAGGTGCAATAACCTCGCCTGGCTTCGTTATGTGCAGCTGGCCATTCATCTCATATGCAGCAACTTCAAGCTCTCGTGGTTTTACTGATTTTTCAACCAACACTTGGTCAGAAAACCCAAACGCATCATTTACTGCATTGGAAAGTTTATCTTTTTCTGTGACGCTGTAACATCCAACGGATGACCCTTGACGAGCGGCTTTGACAAAGACTTTTCCCCATTTTTCAAATGCTTTATGAGCTTGAGTATGAGCTTCTTCATCGTTGCGCGTTAAGAATAAGTATGGCGTATTGGGAATGCCGATAGCGTCGTACCAAAGCTTAGATGTGATTTTATTGAAGCTATTGCTACTTGCTTCTGGCCCGCAACCCAGGTAAGGAATGCCTGCGATTTCAAACAGAGATTGAATATCACCTGTCTCGCCTGGAAAACCATGTATACAAGGCACAATGAAATCGATGGTTTGATTAGATTCACTTGAGCACAACTGCTTGGTATTGAGATCCAAGTAAACCAACTCACCTTGGTTGGTCATCCAACCTTCGTTTTTAATTTCTACGCGTGTAACGTGAACGTCTTCAATAAGATTTAATTGTTGTTCGACAAAGTTTGCAGACAATAATGAAATCTCGTGCTCAGAAGAGCCGCCGCCGCATAGTAGAAGAATATTTTTAATCATGAATCAATCTTTCCGTGACCTACAAAAGATACTATTTATTATGATAAACCTTTGAAGTGTGACGTACAGTAATTTTAGTGTGAGGAATTTTGTTCGAGTAGGATTTGAACAAATAAATAAGGGAGCTATTCGCTCCCTTATTTGATGTGTTAGTTTAATTTGTTAAGCGTTGGGTAAGCTGAGTTTTTAATGGCGTCAATGCTTTTAACAAATGGTCTTAACTGCTGAAATTGAGCAGGCAAAGTCGAAATCGCTTGCTTGGCTTCCGCGCTTGTTGCGTAGTCTCCGTATAAAACTGAGAACCACTTAGTACCGTTGACGACTTTGTAGTTTTCCCAAATTGGCTGACCGTTCTGTGGCAGCTTATTTGCAAACTGATCGACTTTCGCTTGGCTACCCACAGCCGCGACTTGAATGGTATAGCCGAATCGTTGAATACCTGCTTGCTTTTTACTCGGTGGTACGATCTTAACTGGCTTCGCCTGCTCTTTTGGCGTTAGCTTGACTACTTTCTTCTCTTCAGGCTTTGCCGTCATTTTCACAACAGTTGGTTGTACGTCTTTTTCTACTACAGCGTTTTCAGACGCCATAATTGGCTTAGAGATACGATCTGATTTGTAGTCCTCTCGATAACTTTCAGAAGTTACGTCTGTGATGTAAGTTTCAGATGCACAAGCAGAAAGCAGGACTGACAAGCCGATGATTGCGATTTTTTTCATGAAGTAACAAATGCTCTGGATAAATATTACGATAAATCATGCCGATAGCAGGGCCGTTTATCAAGCATCAAATACAATAATCTGTGATTTTGATGTGATGAATAACACAAACTCCATAAGCATCGCCCACATTTTATGCAATGTCTGGTCTGAAGGCGTTTTATCAATAAATTATTCGTTTATGATTGATATGAAACCGATAGGCAAACGTTACTTGCAAACGGCTAGGAGTCAGCATGAATAAACTACATAAACTCTTTAAACCCAACTCTGTGGCCGTTATTGGTGCATCTCAAAAAGCATTGCGAGCAGGGCATGTCGTTATGCGTAACCTTCTACAAAGTGGATTTGGTGGCGCGATTATGCCAGTAACGCCGCGATACAAAGCGGTATCCGGAGTTATAGCCTACCCGGATGTGGCTTCCCTACCCTATACTCCAGATATTGCGATTTTATGTACGAACGTTTCACGCAATGAGCAACTGCTTAAAGAGTTAGAGGAGAGAGGCACGCCGTTTGCGATTGTGATCTCTGATGACGCTCAGCCTTTAAATATTTCATCATTGAATATTCGAGTTTTAGGACCAAACAGCTTGGGTATTATCTTGCCTTGGCACAATTTTAACTGCACGTTTTCTCCTGTTGCGGCTAAGCCCGGAAAAATTGCGTTCATCTCACAATCTGCGGCGGTTTGTACCACAGTGTTAGACTGGGCAAATGATAAGAATATTGGCTTTTCTTCGTTCATTTCGATTGGACGCGGACAGGATATCGATTTTGCAGATTTGCTTGATTACTTAAGTATGGATGGGAATACGGAAGCTATTCTGCTTTATGTGGATAACATCCAAGATGCTCGGCGATTTATGTCTGCTGCGCGAGCTGCTTCACGTAACCGCCGTATATTGGTATTAAAAGCGGGCCGCTCTAAAGAGATGAATACTTTCGAAGAGCAAGATGGTGATACGCTTGATGTAATTTACGATTCTGCCATCCGTCGAACTGGTATGTTACGAGTCAGCAATACGCATGAGTTATTCGCTGCGGTAGAAACACTCACGCATTCTGTGCCACTTCGTGGGGAGCGTTTAGCGATCATCACCAATGGCGGCGGCCCTGCTGTTATGTCCGTTGATACTTTGATTGAACGTGGTGGCCAGCTCGCAACACTTGATGACGCCTCTATTGCGCAATTACAAACTGTACTCCCGTCCAACTGGCGCGCTCGAAATCCGATTGATCTGTCTGGTGACGCAACAAAAAAACGCTACATTGATACCATTAACGCACTGATGAATAACGACTGTGCAGATGCAATCTTGATTATGCATAGTCCTTCTGCGGTTTCCGACCCTCTTGAAACTGCTCAAGCTGTTATTGAGGCTATCAATGCTCACCCTCGGCATAAGCATTTTAATATCTTGACCAACTGGTCAGGAGAACAAACGTCGAGAGAGGCACGACTGGCATTTACTCAAGCTGGCATTCCAACCTATCGAACGCCGGAAAGTGCGGTCGTTGCATACATGCACTTGGTTGAGTATCGTCGAAACCAGAAGCAATTAATGGAAACGCCAACGACAGCTGAGCCATTGCACTCTGGAAGTGTGAGTTCTGCAAAAGAATGGGTAAATGAGCGACTACTGGATAAAAACACAGTTGCCCTGGATACGCATCAAACCAGCCCATTATTTAAGCTGTTCGGGTTTAATGTTCTGCCAACATGGATTGCATCTGACGACATTGAAGCCGTTCATATGGCAGAAAATATCGGATACCCTGTTGCGGTTAAGTTGCGATCTCCAGACATTCCTCATAAATCGGATGTACACGGTGTCGCCCTGAATTTAAGAAACAGTCGAGAAGTTTCTAACGCAGCGCTATCCATTTTAGATACCGTAAAGCTCAGTTATCCTTCTGCCAATGTACACGGTCTGCTGGTGCAAGGTATGGCAAAGCTCGGCAGCGCTGAAGAGCTACGGATTAGTATTGCAGTAGATAAGGTCTTTGGACCTGTCATCTTGCTTGGTCAAGGCGGCTCGGAGTGGAATATCGCCCAAGATGCCGTCGCTGCACTTCCTCCTTTGAACATGACGCTTGCGCGCTACCTTGTCGTTGTTGCCCTAAAGTCTGGAAAGATTCGCCTGCAGAAACACAAAGATGCGCTCGATATCAGTGAGTTGTCGAAATTCTTAGTTCGTATCTCCCAAATGGCGGTTGAGTTGCCAGAAATACAAAGACTGGATATCCATCCAGTATTGGTGTCGGGAAGCGATTTAACTATCCTCGATGCGGACATCACACTGTGTAAATACGAGGGAGATGCGCAAAAACGTCTGGCGATTCGTCCTTTCCCGGCAGAATTTGTCGAAACTGTAACGCTTCGAGATGGCCAACCTATCCTGCTTCGCCCTATCCTGCCTGAAGATGAGCCGCTGCATGCTCAATTCATTAATAGCGTATCGAAAGAAGATCTCTATAAGCGTTTCTTTTCTGAGGTTGGTGAGTTCAACCATGAGGCTTTGGCAAACTTCACTCAAATCGACTACGACCGCGAAATGGCGTTTGTTGCGGTAGCGTTTAATACCGACGGACCGTCTATCATAGGCGTAGCCCGCGCATTGATTACTCCAGATAATAGTGATGCTGAGTTTGCTATTTTGGTTCGTTCAGATTTGAAAGGAAAAGGCTTAGGTAAAGTACTGATGCAGAAAATTATCAGCTATTGCAAGATTAAAGGCACAAAGCAAATGTCTGGAATGACCATGCCTACAAACAGAGGGATGTTGATGTTAGCTCAAAACCTGGGATTTGAAGTCGATGTTCAGTTTGCCGATGGTACGGCAGATATGGTGCTTCCTTTAAATTGAAAAATAAAGCATTAGCGATAACTTTACTTCTTAGATTCGATAAGCAATGGGAACCTAAGAAGTAAAAGTTACGTTGTTACTTTAGTTTCCAATTCTTTTTCAAGTATTGAATACACCAGGATTTCGCCTCACCCATGGTATTTCGGCGCCATGCTAAGATAATATCCATCGGCTGCTCTTCTGTACCTTCGATTCGCTTCAATACGCCACTATCAATCAAAGGTTGTGCAATTTGGCTTGGTAACGTACCAATGCCTAAACCTGCAGTGAGCGCATCTACTTTTGCCGTAAAGTTGGTGACGGTCAAGCGAGGCTGTTTTTGAATGATATTAATTGAGAGCGCGGGTTGTTCGCGTGCAGTGTCTGCAATGGCAATGATTCGGTACTTTTCTCGCGCCGCCTCATCAAACTTACCACTACGCTTGTGAACATAGTGATCAGCTGCAGCTACCCAAAACATGCTCATTTTACCAATTTTTTCTGATTTGACTTCTTGAGGAAGTGTATCCAGTGATGGGCAAATCAGTAAATCCGCTCTACCTGTATTCAGCGATTCCCAGCTACCAGCCAAGATCTCTTCTTGCAGTCTGACTCGTGTTGAGCTTACTTCAGCCAATGCATCAACCATAGGGAAGAAATTGGATATAGGAATAATGCCATCAAAGGCAATGGTAATATCCAGTTCCCAGCCATTCGCCAATAACGTTGCATCATTCACTAACTTTTCACTGGCTTGTAAAATGGCTCGTCCTCTTTCAAGGATGAGCTTTCCTGCTTCAGTAAAATGGGCTTTGTGACCAGAGCGATCGAAGATAATGATGTCTAAGTCTTGCTCGAGTTTCTGGATCTGATAACTCAGTGATGACGGGGCTCTATCTAACTCATTCGCAGCAGCTGAAAAACTCCCTCTTCGGTCAATGGCATCCAGAATATGGAGCGCTTCTAACGTAATTGGACTCTGCACATGGCCTCTCTTAATGTGATTTTTGTCACATTGATTGTATTTGGATGATCTTATCAAGAACTAACGTTAAACAATATAACACACTGATAACTAAAGACTAGAAATGCTCATAACCTAAGAGTTCTACTCAAGATAAAACCACAAATAACAATGGTAATGATAGTAATTATTATTTAGATCTATTAATATCCCGTTTGTTGTTACCTATTATGGATCTAAGGTATTGAAGTCAATGTATAAAAAAACCATTTTGTCAGCCTCCATTTTAGTTGCCCTTTCCCATACTGCTTATGCGGAAGAAGCTTCTAAGTTTGAAGAAGTCGTTGTGTCGGCCACCCGTACCAACCAAACCATAAACACTGTTGCTGCTTCTGTTGCTGTTGTATCAGAGAAAGACATCGAAGAAAACATGGTAAAGGACTTGAATGACCTATTCGAGTATACGCCAGGTGTTACTGTTAATGGCACTCAACGCCAAGGCGTCCAAAGTATTAACATTCGCGGGATGGAAGGTAAACGAGTTAAAATCTTAGTAGACGGTGCATCTCAACCAGGTGTATTCAGCGGTGGACCATATTCTTTTATCAATTCTAGTGCCGTTACTGTTGACCCTGATATGCTAAAGAGTGTCGAAATTGTTAAAGGTGCAGCTTCTAGCCTACATGGTAGTGATGCAATTGGCGGTGTTGTCGCATTCGAAACAAAAGATCCGAAGGATTTCATCAAAGATGGTAAAGACTTTGGCGGTCAAGCAAAACTCTCTTATTCATCGGAAGATAACTCTTTTAGTGAGCATGTAGCTTTAGCAAAGCGTTTCGGTAATACAGAAGCACTTGTTGCCTTTACACGACGTGATGGTGCAGAGCTACAAAATTTCTCTAAGGCGCCTTACGATAACTATTCTGTGGACAACCAAGATTATTACAAAAACGATCTATTGGTAAAACTTCAATCTCAATTGAATGACGCTCATCGCTTGGAGTTCTTGGGAGAAGTTATTTACAACGAGACTGACTCAGAGATCGCACATAAAAGTTACAAAAACTTCAACGCTGAAGACACAACCAAGCAAAATCGCATTGGGCTCAAGCACATTTGGTTTGCAGATGCAGCTATCTCGGATACGATAACGTCCAAGCTTACATGGATTGGTAAAGAAGAAAACGGCGTGTCTAATCGCTTTATCGAAGCTAGCCCAGGTTACCCACCTTACGTACCGCCTAGTGGTGACAACCAACAGAAAAAAGATTACGAATATACTGAAGACAAATTTGAATTCGAAACTCAGTTAGATAAAGAGATTCAAAATCACTATATTGTTTACGGAATATCGTATAAACATAGTGACATCAGTAATACTAATCGCGAGTTGAATTCCGATCCCGGCACGCCAGATACCGTTTACGTTTACACGCCGGATGCAAAAGAAGAAAGCTTTGGTTTATTCTTGCAAGATGAAATTTCACTTCTTAATGACAAGCTAATTCTGACTCCAGGTGTGCGTTACGATTACTTCTCTACTAATCCTTCCAACACCTCTGAAGAGTCATTCGAGAAGTTTAGCGACTCTGCATTAACTGGTCGTTTAGGAGCAACTTACTCTATATCGCAACCTGGCACGATCTTCGCGCAAGTGAGCCAAGGGTTTCGAGCGCCATCGTTCGACGAGCTTTATTACACCTACGATAATCCGTCTCATGGCTATATTAATCGCCCTAACCCAAATTTAGGCTCTGAAAAGAGTGTATCTTATGAGCTTGGTTACCGTCATAACACTGTAGCGTCGGTAACTGAAGTGGCGTTCTACTACAGCGATTACAGTGACTTTATTGAGCAAACTTCATCAAATAATGGTGGTTTAACTGAATTCACAAATATCAATATTAATGAAGCAAATATTAAAGGGGTTGAGCTCTCTAACCGTCTTGATTGGCATGCTATTGCCGGTCTTCCATCAGGCGTGACAACTCGTTTTGTTGCAGCATACACAGAAGGTGAAGATGGTGATGGTAACCCATTGAACAGCGTCAACCCATGGAATGCAGTGGCAGCGGTAAATTACGATTCACCAAATGCACTTTGGGGGACAAGCCTAAAAGTAAACTACACGGCTAAGAAATCGAACAGTGATATCAACTCTGATGGTGATAAAGGCGGAATCAAAGACCAAGTTGCTTTGCCGTCTGCGACAGTCGTTGACTTAACGGCGTACTACAAACCAATGAAAGATATAACCATTCATACTGGTGTTATGAATCTGACGAATGAAGAATACCATCTTTGGAACGATGTTCGCGGTAAGACTGAGTTAAGTCGAGATAAAACGCAAGCTGAGCGTAATTACAACATTAGTGTTAAATACGAGTTCTAAACCTTAAAAACACAAAAGCCAGCGTAATGCTGGCTTTTTTTATGGCTTTCATTTCAAAAATGTAAAGAAAAGTATGAAAAATGAAAGTTTACTGTTTTGCCATCTCTTTTTTCACCATTACTGCTGCTGCAATGATAAAAGTGATGATCAGACCGAGTTCCATGAACTACCCCAATAGCTATGAGAAAATTTATAACCCAAATTAAGAGTCGGACATAGTTTAACAGCTCTATATAGACTTGCTACCTTTTAACCAGTAATTTACGACTTTTTCCGATTTGGATCAAAAAAGACGCAATTATGCGTCTTTTTGTTATTATTATGTAAATCAAAATTAGGCGTCTGGGTAACCTTGAGGGTTGTTAGATTGCCAACGCCATGTATCACCAGTCATTTCTTCTAGAGTGCGAGACGCTTTCCAACCTAACTCATTCATTGCTTTTGATGGATCAGCCCAGCACTCCGCAATATCGCCTGGACGACGTTCAACAAGTTGGTATGGAACATCTTTACCACTTGCGGTTTCAAACGCTTTCACCATTTCAAGCACACTGTAGCCATTGCCAGTGCCAAGGTTGTAGACATGAAGGCCCGCTTTGTTACCTACTTTTTCCAAAGCAGCGACGTGACCATCGGATAAGTCCATCACATGAATGTAGTCACGCACGCCAGTGCCATCTTTCGTTGGGTAGTCGCTACCGAATACAGAGAGGAACTCTCGGCGGCCCACCGCAACTTGAGAAACAAACGGCATTAGGTTATTTGGAATACCTTGAGGATCTTCACCTAACTCACCTGTTGGATGTGAACCTACAGGGTTAAAGTAACGAAGAAGTGTGATGCTCCAATCTGAATTCGCCTTTTGGAAGTCTGTTAAACACTCTTCCACCATTAATTTACTGCGTCCGTAAGGGTTAGTTGCGCTAGTTGGAAAGTCTTCTGTGATTGGAACAGATGCAGGATCGCCATAGACAGTTGCTGAGGAGCTAAATACCAACGATTTAACTCCAGCTTCGCGCATTGCATCAACCAATACCAAAGTGCCATTCACATTGTTGTCATAATACTCTAGAGGTTTTGCTACGGACTCACCGACGGCCTTTAAACCTGCAAAATGGATAACCGCTTCTATATCGTGCGATTTTAGAACCTCTACCATTGTCGATTTATCTCTGATATCGGCTTGGATGAAGGTTGGCTTTACGCCACATACCTTTTCAATGCGCTCTAAGACCGTAGACTTACTGTTGTACAGGTTATCTAGAATCACTGGCGTCATACCAGCTTCGATCATTTGAATACATGTATGGCTACCAATATAGCCCATACCACCCGTAACAAGTACTTTCATTTTATCATTCCTTCTGACGCGAATGGGTTTAGTTTAAAGCTTTGACGTTACGATTTAAACTGTCTCCTGCAATTCACATCCCATTAATATTGCTTGGCCTTTTCCGGCTTTTTTAGCTTGATACATTGCAGTATCTGCACTTTTTAACACTCGAGTGGCATCTCGCTCATTAACACCGACCAATTTTACGCCGATGCTAACGCCAACCTTGAGCGAGTTACCTTTGTACTCGATTGGTGTGCATACGCTTTCGAGCAGTTGTTCTGCAATTCGGGTGACGACTTTTTGGTTGGCAGGATTAACCAACATGACAAATTCATCACCCGAAAGTCTTGCGATTAAATCACTATGTCGAGTCGCAGATGTTAGACGCTCGGCTACTTTTTTCAGAACTTCATCACCTGCGTCATGGCCATAGGTATCATTAACCTCTTTAAAACCATCGAGATCGAGGTAAAGCACCGCAAATTCGTCACGTAAGTATCCCGACCGTTGTACTAATTCTTCCAACTCTAAATGGAACTTGGAGCGATTCGCTAACCCCGTTAGTGCATCGTGATGAGCTAAGTACTCAAGTCGTTCCATCTCTTTTGCACCAGAAAGATCGGTAAGAACAATGACTAGGTCGTAGAACCCATTGTCTTCACACTTAACGATACGATTAACCCTTGCAAACATCGGCACAAACTGGCCAAGATGGTTCTGTTCAATAACTTCCCCTTGCCATACCCCGTAGTTTTCTATCGATTCAATGATGCTAGGCATCATTTCCTGCAACTTGCGCCACTTAAGTGTTTGGATAAATGACTTCCCAATAAGCTGATCCATCTCTAGTCCAACTAACTTAGTGACCGCAGGGTTAGCCATTGTGATAACACCTCGATGATTAAGAACGATGAGGCCATCTTGGCTGCTCTCAAAAACACGCCCCGCAACACGCTGCCTGCTCATGGCCTCTTCAATTTCGGTGATATCTTGAATCGAAAACAATAAGTGTCCATGTGTGGACAAACGACGACTGGTTAAACTCAACTGCTGTTCGTTATCTGCATTTTTGAGGTGAATATCATCGCATTCTAACCCCCTACTTAGGATTTGGCTCAGCTCATTCGGTGTTTTCGTTTTAATTAGATCACGGATATTGGCATGGTCAAGTTCCTCTGACTTTTTTTGAAATATCTGCCGAGTCGCAGTATTACAGTAAATAACACGCCCGAAGTTGTCGGTAATAACTAATGCATGTTGAATAGATTCAATGACTTCTTCTGAAAACGCCCGCTTTTGTTCTAACATTTCTAATGAATGTTGCCGCTGTTTCTCGCGTGTTGTTAACTTGTTCATCATTTGATTGAAGGAATGTGCGAGTTCTCCAATTTCATCCTTGGAGTAATAGCGAACTTGAGTATCCGTATGTTGTCCGTGTGTCACACTCTCTATCGTATGACTCAGTTCTATAACAGGTTTGAGAACAAGCCTATCGATACTTATGTAAAAGATGGTGCCACCAGCGAACAGCAACAGAAGAAGTACAGCACCATCTTGAAGTAAAGATTGTTGGGCTTCTATGATTGGACGATGGGAAAGCGTAACCCTCATACTGCCAATGACACGACCATCGTGAATAATCGGTTCTAGAACATAAAGAAATTTGGCTGATAAGGCATAACCTAGCGCGTGTAACTTGCTTCTTTCAGTTTGATTAGGGACGGGAGCTGATACCCCACTTCCTTCAAGAACAACGAAAGGTTGATCATCTTGGTCGTAAAGTTTGACCCGCGTAACATTTGGCTGGTTTAAAAAGTTGATGAGAGTAGTTTGAGCTTTTTGCTTGTTCTTTGTCGTTAGCGCATCTTTAATTGAGAAAGAAACATTGTTAATCAACTTTCTCGTTTGTTCGACCAACTCATGCTTAGACGATTGGTATGCAGTATACGAGGTATAACCTTTTGAGATAACAAAGATAGCCGTTATAAAGACCAAAATTGGCCAAATAAGCTTTGCTCGTAATGACATATGTATTCCTGTCGCAGACAACCACTAAAAATGACAGAAGCGTTGTTATGCAATCTATTACCCATTAAGGGCGACAAGATTAACACGATGACAATGCAAAATAACCTTAAATTCTCAAAAATTGGATGGAAAAGGAACGAAATACCTTAAAATTCGGATCAACTCAAATAACGGCAACATCTTTATGGACTAAAGTGATCTTTTTCGTCAGCCATCAGATCATAAACCTCGCTTTCATGATAGAAGAATGAAGTGAGTCACTGAACCTAGATGCATTTTCCTGCATCGTGAACCCATTGCTTGTGTAGAAATAAAACGTATGACATTGAATAAACAGCAACTTACATTGAACTGTGACATGGGTGAGAGCTTTGGCTCTTGGATTATGGGGGCAGACGAAGATGTTATGCCTCATGTTGATATGGCAAACATCGCGTGCGGTTTTCATGCTTCCGATCCTAATGTTATGCACGACACTATCGCTCTCGCCAACGACAACGATGTTGATATTGGAGCACACCCGGGCTACGCCGACCTCCAAGGCTTCGGCAGGCGCAGTATAAACATGACGGGTGATGAAATTACTAACATGGTTATATACCAAGCAGGCGCTTTACAGGCACTTTGTCGGGCTCAATACACAGATATCAGCTATATAAAGCCTCATGGCGCGTTATACAACGACATGATGAAAAGTGATGCGATATTTAGATCAGTCGTAAAGGCGGCAGCTTTATTCAAAGTGCCGTTAATGATTCTAGCGTCACAGGAAAACGAAAAATACTTAGAAATCGCAGATGATTATGACGTTCCCTTGCTGTTTGAAGCATTTGCAGACCGTTTGTATCAAGATGACGGATTACTTACACCTAGGACACAGCCTAATGCCGTGTTAAAGAATGAGCATGCGATACTTGAGCAAGTCCGTACGTTAGCAGATTCTGGGCGTGTCAAAACCGCTTCTGGCGGCTACATTTTACTGGAAGCCGATACGATTTGTGTTCATGGTGACAATGAAGAGTCGATCGCTCTGATCCAAAAGATCCGTCAAAGCCTATACGCGGGAGGAAATTAATGCATAAAGAGAAATTTAGTATCTCTTTGATCTCTGAGTGCAGTATTTTCATTAAGTTTGACGAGAATATCTCTGAAAATGCGGTCGGAGAACTTGCTCGAAACATCAAAGAAACTTTAGCGTCAATCATTATGAACGTGGTCCCCTCCTATCAAACCATCCTCATTGATTACTTGCCTTTTCGAATCAATGAAAAAGATTTAGTGCATAAACTGCATCAAATGATCCGTCAGTTTGATACTCAATCGCTCAGCCTTGTTCAACCTAACCACATCACTATTCCCGTATACTACTCCGAAGAAACCGCGCTAGATTTGCCCCGCTTTCAAGATCGTGGACTATCATTAGACGCGCTCATTTCCTTACATACTCAAACCGAGTATGCGGTTTCAGCGATTGGTTTTGCTCCAGGTTTTGCATTCCTCTCCGATGTCGATACTCAATTACATATGCCAAGGTTAGCTACACCAAGAACGCGAGTACCAGCCGGAAGCGTGGGAATCGCAGACTCTAAAACGGCCGTCTATCCATCAGATAGTCCTGGCGGATGGAACATTATCGGTAGAAGCCCGCTTCCCCTTTTCTCTGATACGCCACCTTTTATACCGTTTGAAGTAGGTGACAAGGTCACGTTTAATGCCATTTCCAAACAAAAGTTTATCGAGTTAGGAGGTGTTCTATGAGTTACGCTGGATTGCTGGTGGAAAAGTCAGGGCCACTTTCTTTGATTCAAGACTTTGGTCGTTTTGGCTTAGCGCATATTGGCGTGACTCAAGGTGGCCCCGTAGATGATTACGCCTACAGTTGGGCAAACCATTTACTTGGTAACGTAGTCAATTGTGCAGCGATTGAAATTACTTTGGGTAACGCTTGCTTTGTCGCACTACATAACTGCCATCTTGCAATATGTGGTGGTGATTTGAATGCAAAAGTAGATGGTGAGCCTATCTCAAATTGGTCTGACTTTACGTTGAAGAAGGGGCAGAAGTTGCAGTTCGGAGTCGCAAAAAATGGACTTCGATCCTATCTTGCGGTTAAAGGTGGGTTCGATATTGCTCAGCACTTAGGAAGTGCCTCTACAGTCACGAGAGAATCTCTTGGTGGTTATGACTCAAATGGTGGCGCTTTAAAAGCAGGCGATATTCTTCCCTTTTTTCCTCATAACTTACCGAAACACAAACCAAGGCTGATGACATTTCGCTTTAAGCCGGATTACAACTTACCTATCAAGCTGAGAGTGATTGAAGGCTATCAAAATGAGGACTTTGATGAAGACGCTCGCCAAGCCTTTTATAGCAACGCATTCACCATATCCCCTGATTCAAATCGTATGGGCTATCGTCTTGAAGGAAACAAAATCAAACCGCCTTACGAAGGCGTACTGTCGGAAGGAATTGCGCTAGGATCGATTCAAGTTCCTAACGATGGTAATCCCATTGTGTTGCTCAACGATCACCAAACCATCGGTGGCTATCCTAAGTTTGGCTGTGTAGCACGTATTGACCTGCCAAGGTTGGCACAGGCGAAACCCGGGCAAAAAGTCAATTTTGTGAAAGGAGATAGACAAGGCTTGCAAGAAGTATGGTGCCAATGGGCTCAGTTTTTTGGATATTAGTACAACCTCTGAGCCCATACGTAACGGTTATGCAGGCATCCCATAACGCTCTGCTAATGCTTGCGGATAGTCTCGCTCTTGAGTGAGTTTAATCGCGTACTGCTCAATTTCTTGCTCAGACCAATGCACAGCGACAGGATGTTGGGATTCCACATTTTGATTAGGTTCAATATCAAACCAGAACTGAAGCATTTTTTGCGCTGCGAGTAGTGTTGATGACGCTTTTACCACTTCTATTCGTGCGTAATGGTTGTCTTCAAAGGTCACGTCGGCTGCCCTGAGTACCGGATCCGTTCCAGGAATTTGCTGGGCACCAAACAGGGCTTTTCCCCCTTTGATAGCAGAGTGATAGTCGGGAATGAACTGCGCCATGTGTTTGATAGCATTATTGGTTCGTTCTGCTAAGACTTCTTCTCGCCAACCGTTACGTATCTTTGAGAGTAAAGGAACTGGCAGTTCGGGCTGAGCTGAGGACGGCGTACTCTCAACTAAGCCATCTTCAAATAGCGTAATGCCTTTCGTCATGCCGTGAAGCTGAAAATAACCATCACCATAGGGGGTCAGTTGAGCCATTCCTTTATCAGTTCCACGCGGTCCATGGAAAATAACTTCTGGCCACAGTTGTTGGCAGTCTGCCCACTTGGTTACATAAGCGGCTTTAAACTCAACTAACCTATCACGCTTGGCACCGATGGTATTGTCAATGGATCCTGTTTCAAAACCACATGCATTGACCAAGTAGTCACATGTCATAAGATAATCAATGCCATCTCGTTCGTAACCAAGTTGCCAGTGATTACCCATCCAGTCCGCTTGTTTGAGCGTTGCTTGTGTGCATACTGAGGCGTTTGGCAGAGCGTTCAACGTTAAGTTGGCAATTGCGGCAAGGCGAAAAACACTCCAGCCATATTCCTGAACCGCCACGACTGGGTACTTTAGCGCGTCTAGATCAGCATGTTGAGCAAAAGGAATACACCACTCATCAAAGGTTGCAGGGTGACTTGGTTGAGTACGTTGTGCGAGTGCTTCTAGATCCTCTTTTGAATACAATTTGTAGTATTCGCTTGGCTCACCAAGCACTTTGTTGCTTTGATCTTTATCAACGAGCGTTTGATAAGCATTTTTCACCACCTCTAGTCGAGGAATCAGTGCGGATGGATCTCCACCATCAGAATAAGGGACTGCAATGATCGTCGGGCGAATATTCAGTGAAAGCGGATATAGGCGAACGGTATCAATGGATTGTGCTAACAAATCTAAACATTGTTGCTCAGAAATCTCTCGATATAAGTTGCCACCTGCATGTAAATGGCAAATGGGCGGACCATTTACCAGTGATACGCCCTTCTCTATTACGGAAACTTTAAAACCCAGCTCCGCAAAATGAATTGCTGCTGTTGCACCTGCGACACCGCCACCAACAACAGCGATGTGCTTATCTTTGTAATTTGGAAACTCAGACTTCATTGCTTCACTAAAAATTTTATAAGGAAAATTCTTTACTAACGGTGGATTCTACTCGTGTTTGGGCTTGATTAAAATCACAAAAAGTTCATGGGTTTGCGAAATATCCAACTGCGCCTTTATGGTGCGTTAAAGTAGAAAAAAATTGCAAAAAAAGTACTTGACGACATGGTTAGGAAGACACTTTTTTATGCCTATGTGAATAACAATTTCACTGTAAGACCCATGGCGCAAAGCCTGCAGAAACACCCCACTTTTTACCCCATTTAGTTATCCCAAAAGTTATCCACTGTTTTTGTGGATAACTAAAATAAAAGTGTCATGGAGTGTTCCACATTTAATAACATTTGCAGTGATTAAGTGTTTACTGGCGTTAACAATCTTTTCAACAAACTCATTACGACAAGTGCCAACGTAACAAATGTTGCCAGTGGTAAAGCTATCCACAATTCGGGGTGAATTTGTGCGTTCAGATCGAAGCCATATGTCATTACCGCGGCCACACAAACTTCCGCAGCGAATACCGCAACACCGCTAGCTATCAACGCCATAATGCCGTATTCGGCCCACAGAGTCGTATTGATCCGTTTTTTACTTGAGCCTAATGTGCGATACAAACGAATCTCCTGCTGACGTTGGGATAAGCTTAATCTCAATAGCGTGAAGATAAGTAGCAATCCCGCAACCACGCCTAAAAGAGCAAGAATAGTGATTGCCGATACGATTTGTTGAATCAAATCCTGGATTTTTTCGCCCATGGTACGAATATCTAAAACAGATACCGTTGGGTGAGATCGAGACATAGACGTTAATAGTGCTTCGTTCCCCTCATCAATTCTATAACTGATGAGGTAAGAACCCGGTAGATTAGCCATAACGTCGGATGAGAAAATAAAGTAAAAGTTAGGCTTCATATCACGCCATTCAACATAACGAATGGTATCTACTACCGCATCGTAGTTCTGGCTATTAATAACAAAGCGCAGTTTGTCACCAAGTTCGATGCCCAAGTCATTTGCTACATCGGCTTCTACAGAGACACTCCCTTTATTTGTCCATTCACCCGCAAGCACATCATTATACTCTGGCAGGCCGTCTCCCCACGTAAGGTTCAATTCACGACGTATTGCGTCAGAGCCTTCTCCTTCGTATTCAATCTCTTTGACGTTTTGACCATTAATCTCTTTCAATCGACCACGAATAATTGGATAAGCTTGTGACCGTGTAACCCCATTTTTATCTAAGGTTTCTAGGTAGCTATCGAGTTCGTAATCACCAATATTTAATGCGAAGACATTTGGCGCGTCTGCAGGTAAGGTTCTCTCCCAATCCGAGAGAATATCGCTGCGCACAAGCCAGATAATAGATAGCAGCATCAAAGACAATGCCAAAGCACCAAACTGCAGGCCACTAGTTACTGGCGTGCGGTTGATACGACTCAACGCAAGCTTCATGGCAGGTTGTGTTGAAATACGCGCAAACAATTTTGTGAGTGCGACGCTCACTGCAGCAAGCACAACAAACAGTACTGCAATACCCATAAGAACAATCCAAACTAAGGTATTATCAGCATAAAGCAAAAGTAATGGAACAACGGGGACTAGAACGAGCAACATTCGCTTCCAAGAACGTTGTGCTTTGCCCTGCTGTAGCACTTCTAAGGCTGGAGTTTTAATCAAACCCAACAATGGTATGCCAAGGGCAGGAACGGTGATCAGGACCGCTGAGATAAACGACACTAGATATGGAGTGACGCCGTAACTAGGTAGAGGCTCGGGTAATAAGTCTTTGAGTGGAATGCGCAACAAGTACTCCAGCCCACTTCCCAACAATAACCCAACGACACTGGCGCTAATGAGCAGGATTGTGACTTGAATAAACAGCCATTTTTCAATCCATCGTCGACTTGCGCCAAGGCTTTTTAGCATCGCAATGGTTTGTGTTCGACTATTCACATAGTTTTGGCAAGTAAGAACCAATGTTGTCGCTGCCATAATGATGACAATCGCAACAGTTAGAGACAAATACTGCGTCGTTCGTTCAAAGACCTCATTGCTACGACTGGCAGTATCTTGCGTGCGCCAGCGATCACTAGGAGAAAGAACCGTATCTTCTTGCAGGCCTTTTAGCGTTTTATCATCGGCTTGTAGAAACAGACGGTATTGAACTCGACTCCCGACTTGAATCGCTCCCGTTTTCTCAACGTCTTTTTGATGGATGTATGCAGAAGGTATTTGTTGAAATGGGTTAAAGCTTAACCCAGGTTCCATCAGCACTGCACCTGAAACCGTAAAATCGGCATCGCCTATAGTGACGCTGTCACCCGACTTGACGTCTAGTTGAGCCATAATCCGCTCATCAAGCCAGAGTTGGTTCTCTTTAACGCGACCGGATGGGTTGTTGTCTAGTACCAGTTCTCCCATTAAAGGGTAATTGTCGTCCACTGCCCTTACGGAAATCAACTGCATACCATTGTCGCTAAATGCCATCGTGGCAAATCGTGTCATCGTTGAACGTTCTAGGTTTTCAGTCGAGGTTAACAACGTGTCAGGTATAGGATTAGCAGACACAAACACCGCATCCGCTGTCAATGCATCCTTCCCCTGTTTGACGATCACCTGCTCCATTCGCTCCGCTAATGCAGAAAGCGCAAAGATGCTCGCAATCACAAGAATAAGAGCAACGCTAATAGGCCAAAGGTTCCCCTGTCTTATTTCGCCGAAACTCCAACGTATTAGGCTTTTGTTTGACGAGTGTTTTATTGCACTGCTTCTTTCTGTCGATGTTGCTTCGCTTGATGATACTGCAGACATTACACCTCCTCCTTAAGCTCACCCGCCTCCATACGATAAATACGGTCACATCGACTTGCTAGATGACCATCGTGTGTAACTAATATCAGCGTTGTTCCATGCTGCTCATTAAGATCGAATAGCAGCTCAATCACTTTGTCTGCGGTTTGATGGTCAAGATTGCCGGTAGGCTCGTCTGCGAACAACAGTTCAGGCTGTGTCATAAAGGCACGTGCTAGCGCGACACGTTGTTGTTCACCACCAGATAATTGACTTGGAAGATGATCGACACGTTTTTCCAATCCAACAGCGGTTAATAATTCGGCTGCTCTTGCTTCATCTTCGGCTTCACCACGTAAAAGACAAGGAAGCGTGACATTGCGTAATGCACTCAAGCTCGGGATTAATAAGAAACTTTGGAAAACAAAACCTAGAGAGTCAGCGCGAATTTTTGCGCGAGCTTCATCGTCAAGTTTTGATAACTCATGACCTAACAAGGTAATTTCACCTGATGTTGGTGTATCAAGGCCAGCTAACAACGTCATCAACGTTGACTTACCCGCACCGGAAGTACCGACGATGGCGATTTTTTCTCCTTTCCTGATGTCAACATTTACATCTTTGAGGATTGTTAATTGCTCTTGATTAGTAGAGACTTGTTTAGAAACCAAATTGGCTTGAACAATAGGTGCATTAAGTACAGGTGTTTGCATGATTCGTATACTTTCCTTAGTTCTATTTTTTTGTTTTTCCGCTACTGCACATGCGAGCGAAAAGCTACTTGTCTTAGGTGATAGCCTGAGCGCGGGCTATCAGATGCCGATCGAAAAGAGTTGGCCTAGCTTACTCCCTGATGCGTTGTCAGAACATGGTCAAGATGTAACAGTTATTAATGCCAGCATTTCTGGCGATACCACAGGCAACGGCTTAGCTCGATTACCACAGCTGCTAACCCAGCACAGCCCTGATATGGTGCTCATTGAGTTAGGTGCCAACGATGGCCTAAGAGGTTTCCCTCCTAAACTTATTACGTCGAATCTCTCAAAAATGATTACCATGATAAAAGATTCAGGTGCGGACGTTGTCATGATGCAAATTCGAGTGCCACCTAATTATGGTAAGCGCTATAGCGATATGTTTTACGATATCTACCCTAAGCTTGCACAACATCAACAAGTTACCTTGATGCCATTCTTCTTGGAGCATGTGGTCATCAAACCCGAGTGGATGATGGATGATGGCCTTCACCCAAAGCCTGATGCACAGCCTTGGATTGCTGACTTTGTTGCTCAAGAATTAATTAAACATCTCTAATTTTAATGGTCTAGCTCAATAAGTTTTACTTAACTTTACGTTAATCTATTTTCAATTCCACTCATCGAGGATAGATAACAACATGCGAATAGACCCTTTAATTCAAGGTGTTGTTGCTCGCTCTGCTCACCCACACGGGTGTCATGCATCCATTAAAGAGCAAATTGAATACGTAAAACACGCCCCGCAGATCAAAAGCGGTCCAAAACGGGTTTTGATTATTGGTGCTTCCTCTGGTTTCGGGTTAGCGGCTCGTATTGCCCTCACCTTCGGAGGTGCTAAAGCTGATACCATTGGTGTCTCCTTCGAGCGCGGGCCTTCAGATAAAGGCGTTGGAAGTGCGGGTTGGTATAACAACATCTTTTTTAAACAAGAAGCAAATCACGCGGGGCGTACCGCTATCAATATTGTTGGTGACGCATTCTCTGACTCTGTCCGCAATCAAGTGATTGAAGCCATTGAAACGTACTTTGAAGGTGAAGTTGATTTAGTCATCTATAGCTTAGCGACGGGTGTTCGACCTAAACCAGAGTCTGATGAGTTTTGGCGCAGCGTCATTAAGCCTATTGGTGAGTCTGTCACTGGCGCTTCAATTATGCTGGAGAACGATCAGTGGGTAGAAACCACTTTAACTCCAGCAACAGAGGAAGAGGCCGAAGCCACTATCAAAGTGATGGGCGGTGAAGACTGGGAAAGCTGGATTGATACACTGATTAATAATGACTCGATTGCACAAGGCTGCAAAACCATCGCGTTTTCTTACATGGGACCAGACGTTACGCACCCTATCTATCTCGATGGTACGTTAGGTCGAGCGAAAATAGATTTACACCAAACAAGTCACTCGTTAAATCTAAAACTTGCCAACTTTGACGGCGGTGCTTACGCAACAGTGTGTAAGGCGTTGGTGACGAAAGCCAGTGTGTTCATTCCTGCGCTAAGTCCCTACCTTTTAGCACTTTATCGAGTGATGAAGGAAAAAGGTACTCACGAACGTTGTATTGAACAAATGCAGCGACTGTTTACCACTAAATTGTACGATCAAGATAAAGTGCCTGTTGACGGCGAACGCTTAATCCGAATAGACGACTTAGAGCTTGACCCGCAAGTACAACAAGAAGTCCATGCTCTTTTAGAGCAAATGAACGCCAATAACTTTAAAGAGATTGGTGATTACCAAGGCTTTAAAGATGAGTTTATGAAGCTAAATGGCTTTAACTTTGAAGACGTCGACTATTCGCAAGACATTTCTATTGAGTCGCTAAAATCGCTTAAACCGTAATGCTTGTTATCTGTTTCAAGTATGAGATATGTGATAACTATTCCTAGTCCTGAACACTTTTCAGGACTTTTTTTTGTTTCAAGCCCCAGCCACCCTATACTTAATTAAAAACCGAGAACAAGATAGAGCAGTCTACATTTTAAATTCACAGGAAGTGAAACCACGTAAAGGATGACCTATATGGGGAGATTGCAAACATTAGATTATGAAATCCCTGAGTCTATGCAAAAAAGCTGGCAGGAAATCGTCAACTTACTGGCTCAAATAACGCACGTACCCACCACATTAATCATGCGTATCCATCCAGATCGTATTGAAGTCAACACATCCAGTGAAACTCAAGGTAACCCCTATCGTACCGGCGATGCTGAACTGCTCGGCAACGGTTTGTATTGTGAGCATGTCATTGAGCATAAGAGCGAACTCATGGTTCCTAATGCGCTCGAGGATGAAGAATGGTGCAATAACCCTGACATCAAACTAGGCATGATATCTTATTGCGGTTTACCGTTATTCTGGCCAAACGGAGAGACGTTTGGAACCATCTGCATGCTTGATTCCAAGAAGAATGAATACAGCGACACTTACCGTCAATTGCTCGGAACTTTCAAAGACTCAATCGAAGCGCAGCTCTCCGTCGTGTATCAGCAACACAAACTCCAGCGTCTTAATAATGAACTCAAAAATCGAGTTGAGAACCGTACTACGGACCTAGCGCAGTTGAGTTACTCCCTAACAAAAGAGATTGATCGTCGTAAGGCCGCAGAAAAACAAGTGAGCTACCAAAAAACACACGATCAGGGAACCGGATTCTTAAACCGCGCAGCACTGGAAAGTGTTGTCGGAGAGACACTCGGAACGTTGGATCATAGTCAGCAATCACTGCTCGTGATAAACATTGGCTTTAGTAATGCTCGCAGTATCCAAACCCGTTATGGCTTTGAGGCCTTTGACGAGATATTAAAAGAATTTCGGTATCGCCTTGGTAAACGAGAATCGAGTTATTTCGTTACCGGAAGGCCAAGCTCGAATGACCTTGTATTACTCATTTGGGGCAACGATATTGATATGAAATTGCGTAAGCTACTGGATGATATCACCAATATTGGCTTGGGAAGCTTTTATATTAAAGACACAGAGGTTCACCTCAACTCTTATATTGGTGTTGTACAAGCCCACCAAACCAGCAATGCCAAACAACTTCTTCAAAATGCATGCTATGCCATGCTGCTGTGTAAAGAGTCTGGCGAAGCGTATAGTTATTTTTGTGAAAGTCATTCGAATGAGCTAAACAACCACAATCAATTGGAAAGCTACTTGTTGCAAGCGGTAAGAAATGACGACCTGATGCTGTACTTTCAGCCCAAAGTTCATCCCCATACTCACAAATGGATTGGCGCAGAAGCATTGCTGCGCTGGAGACACCCAATACTGGGCGACGTCTCTAACGAAGCATTAATACATATGGCCGAACAAAACGGGCTTATTTTTGAAGTTGGCTCTTTTGTTCTTCGTACCGCGATAGACAAAGCGAAACAGTGGTCGGAGTTAATTGATAATTTCAAAATTGCCGTTAACGTCTCTCCAATTCAATTACAAAACGTGAACTTTGCGGAGCAAGTGCAACACCTACTCGAATCCTTCCATTTACCAGCACATTTTCTCGAACTCGAGGTGACCGAGAGCGCTTTAATTGCCGATGAAATCGTAGCACGCACAACGCTAAACAAATTGCACGAACTGGGTGTGACGTTGTCACTAGATGACTTCGGTACAGGGTACGCCTCTTTCAGCTATTTGAAGAAATACCCATTTGATGCCATCAAGATTGATAAGAGCTTTGTCCAGCAAATGGAAAAGTCGGATGATGATCGTGCGATCATTTGCTCTATCATACACATAGCTAAAAAACTGGACCTCCAAGTGGTTATTGAGGGCATTGAATCCCCCCAACAAGAGCAGTTTCTTATTGGTGAGGGTTGTGATATTGGGCAAGGCTTTCTCTATGGTAAACCGATGCCTTGTAATGAATTTGAGCAAAGTTTGTTTAATCAGCGTCTTTCAGGCGGACAATACGCCTACTCTTCCTAAGCATTCTCTTTACTAAGGTGTCGGTGGTTTCTATAATCGCCGCCCGCTTCTATTAAAAGGCCAATATCTTCATGGATCTGTTGACTGCCACGCTTAAGAAAATTGAAAAGCAGAACTACCGCGCTTATCAGCAAATCAAAGGTCAATACGACTTCACTGATTTCACTTTGTTCATCGATCACGTACAAGGAGATCCGTATGCTTCCGCGTCACGTTTTCGTGCAACTCGCGCCTGGTCCTTGACTGGTCTGGAATGGTTGAAAGACGAGTCCCCTGCTTTTCAACGAGCAGCACGTGATTTTATTGCGCGCAGTTTTGAGCAGTTTGCTAAACAAGAAAACTCCGTATCCATTTCATTGAGTGGCCAAACTGTGTTGGATAGCACCGCAGTATTGTTTACCGAGGAAGGTATTGAACTGCGTTTTCGAGTTAACTTGCCTGCTGAAGGTCGTTCAGTGTTGGGGAAAAAAGCCAACAACATACTGACTTTCCATTTGCCTAAGTTTATCCGTCGAGCGACCTTAGAACGTGAACTCGACAAAGCAGCATTGATGGAGCATTGCCAAGTTGTTGAAGACCAAGACGCCCTGCGTGCACAGTTGGAAGCCAATAACCTAGTTGCGTTTGTCGCAAATGGCAGCATTCTTCCTCGAATTGCTGGCAACTGTGATCTCCCAATGAAAGAGGCGGTTGAGTTCAAGGCCCCTGAATCGCTGCAAGTGACTTTACATGCACCAAACAAAGGCCATGTCACGGGATTAGGGATTCCAAAGGGCATTACGCTAATCGTTGGTGGCGGTTTCCACGGTAAATCTACCTTACTGAATGCGATTGAGCGTTCGATTTACGACCATATTCCAGGAGATGGTCGTGAATACATCGTAGCTGATGACAAGGCAATGAAGATCCGCGCCGAAGATGGTCGATGCGTGCATCATTTGAACCTGTCGAATTACATCAACCATTTGCCAATGGGTAAAGATACAGCGGACTTTTCGACTCAAGATGCATCAGGCTCAACATCACAAGCCGCTTGGCTTCAAGAGTCTATTGAAGCGGGGGCGAGCACGTTATTGATTGATGAAGACACCTCTGCGACGAACTTCATGATTCGAGATGAACGTATGCAGGCATTGGTGGCAAAAGGTGATGAACCAATTACCCCTCTTGTCGATCGCATTGGTCAATTGCGAGATGATCTCGATATCTCTACCATTATCGTTATGGGTGGTTCAGGCGACTACTTAGACGTTGCCGACACAGTCATTCAGATGCACGACTACCAAGCGGTTGATGTGACAGAAAAAGCGAAAGAAGTGATCGCTCAGCACCCTACTCAACGTCATAACGAATCGGAAGAACGTTTACAAACCTTCCCGCCTCGCGCCCTGAATCGCGTTGCTTTGATGAATATTCTCACTGACGGTAAATTCCGTGTGAATGCGAAAGGCAAAGAGTCACTTCGATTTGGCAAAGAGTTTACTGACCTTAGCGCTTTGGAACAGATTGAGTCCGCTGATGAAGTCAACACGATTGGCTGGTTATGGTTTCAAATTGCTCAGCTTCCAGGCTGGTGTAATCATCCAGCGAAGGAAATTGAAGAAATGCTGTCTGGTGAGTGGCATGCATCGCTTCCTAAGCAAGGGGACTTAGCCAAACCACGCACACTAGACGTAATGGCTGCGCTTAATCGCATGAGAAAATCTCAGTTTAAGCCTTCATGCTAGTTTTGATACGCTGATTGAGACAATCCAATGAAAAAAGGCAGCTAATAGTTAGCTGCCTTCCTTTATCTTTATTCATACCGAATCATTCGTTTCTCAGTACATTCCACGCTTCACAAAGAATTCTAAACCTTTCTGCATCACCATTCTCTCTATCTGGGTGCCAACGAAGCGCGAGTTTTCGCCACTGCTTTCTAATTTCTGCGGGTGTTGCATCAGGGTTAAGCTCAAACAGTGAGAGTGCTTTTGTTTTATCCACGCTGACTGTAGACGAACCACCAATGAATTTTTGATAAGTGGTCCAAAATTCATTCAACAATCGACGCACTTCATCTTCGTCCGCTTCGTAGTTGCGCCAATCCAGATAATATTCACGCAAAGGGTCGTTAATATCAACGATATGCCTCGAAGCTTCTAGCGAAGACATCAGCTGGATATTCATCGCTTCAACTTGCAGCCAGGCATCTGGGTAAAGCGTTTCTTGCAGTTGGTATAGTGCGTTCATGATTAAGAAATTTCGTTTGAATAAATCCTTATCAGGAGAATCATCCAATTTCGAAATGTAGCCCTGTTCACTCAACTTGCTTGCTAAGGTGTGAACTTTCCAATCGGAAGGCTGCTTTCTAAGAATTTCTAGCATTGGCCAAAGCAACGGGTTTTCTATTGCATGAGTCTCAATACTACTGACCGTGCGTTGTCCTTCCATTCATCCTCTCTGTTTTTAATATTGAAGCATCACACTAATCTCAGAGAAAGCTGCTCATCTGTACTGGTAAAAATGCTTGCTGACGCGTGTTTCAGGCCTAATTTCTGTGGCACCGAATGAAGCGTGGGTATCATTTTGTACCATAAACAACAAAAGGCCGATAGTCATCAACCATCGGCCTTTGTAAGGAGATCACGTAAAGGTTAAATAACCCCTAGTTCACGTAAACGTTCCATAAGGTAGCTATGTGCGGTGTAGCGCTCAGACAAAACTACTTCTGGTTTTGGATGCAAGAACAACGGCAATGAGATACGCGACTTTTCTTGACGTCCACCCGTTGGATTGATTACACGATGAGTCGTTGAAGGAAAGTAACCGCCCGACGCTTCTTGAAGCATATCACCAATGTTGATGATTAAGTTACCAAAGTCACAGGGTACATCAATCCAATCACCTTCTTTGCTCTTTACTTGCAGCCCCGGCTCGTTAGCGGCTGGCAGAACCGTTAGCAGGTTAATGTCTTCATGCGCAGCAGCACGAATAGCGCCAGGCTCTTCTTCGCCTGTCATCGGTGGGTAGTGAAGAACGCGTAGTAATGTTTTGTCGCTGTTATTGATCATTTCTGACAACGCGATAGAGAACTTCTCTTGAACGTCCTTAGGTGCGTACGCTTCAACCCAGCCTAATAGCTCCTGAGCAAATGCATTCGCCCGCTCATAGTACTCTAAGATTTCAGCTTTAAGTTGCTCTGGGATCTGGCCCCAAGGGTAAACATGAAAGTACTCTTTGATGTCTTTCACTTTGTGCCCTTTCGCTACTTCAGACACAGAAGGTGGGAAGTAGCCATCTTGGGTGTCTACGTTAAAGTAAAAATCATTCTTTTGATCTGAACAGAAAAACTCATGCCAGTTTTTGTAAATTGACTCTACAAGCTCTTGTGGAATCGGGTGGTTTTTTAACACACCGAACCCTGTTTCGCGCAGAGAGGTAACGAACTGTTGAGCAGCATCGTCAGCAAGATAATCGACAGTTTCCAGTTTCATGGCTTTACTTCTTTTTTATTAGACTGAATCACGGATTCTATGGATGGCCATGTTGTAAATCAAACTTTAATGAAAGGTGCACGCGCAAACGTTTTAATGTTGAGCAGTTTGGCAATAAATCAACATTTTCAGTGATCAAAAACACCATCAAAATAACAATTGCACACCGTTCAATTAAGTGTAATCATTACCCAAGTCTATGGAGTCCCACTGTAAGATAAATTGAAGGATCAAGTAACTCTATGAAAAGTACCTCGACACTCTTAGGATTGACGATTTTTTATGCCATCGTGTTTTTATTTTCTGCGTTAGAACCTAACTCACGTGCCGTTTGGTTTGCGGAGATTATCCCAGCAATTGGTATTCTTGTTGCTATTTGGGCAATCTCGATTCGCTATCAATTCAGTAATACGGCTTACTTTTTAATGTTCATCTGGCTCTGTTTGCACACTATCGGAGCGAAATATACGTTTTCCGAAGTACCATTTGACTGGTTTAACGACATGATTGGTTCAGATAGAAACAACTTTGATCGCGTTGCGCACTTTTCGATTGGCCTTTATGCGTATCCGATAGCTGAATACTTGATACACAAGAACAAGTTCAACAAAACGTTCTCTTGCTGGTTTGCTTTGTTTGCGATCATGTCGCTTGCAGCAGGCTATGAGATTATCGAATGGTGGTATGCAGAATTGGCTGGCGGCGATGAAGGAATCGCCTTTCTGGGCTCGCAAGGTGACATATGGGACGCCCAGAAAGATATGTTGTGCGACACCGTTGGTGCAGCGTTGTCGCTGTTTTTAATGTCGGCTCAGCGTCGATTCTCTCAGCCACTCTAAATAAGGGTTAAACCCATCAACAATTGGAACCTGTACGATCTGTGCTACTTCATATTCGTGCAGGTTTTCTATTTTCTCTTCCACCAATTCATAGAGCTCTCGGCGAGTTTTGATCACCAGCAACCATTCGTTGTCAGTACAAATCTCCCCTTTCCACACATAGTGGCTTTCAATAGGCATCGTTTGAATACACGCGGCTAATTGGGCATCTAGCAAACCTTTAATGATCTGATCTCGATTTTTTTCGTTGCTGGTTGTGCTTAACACCATGCAGTAGTCATGTTTTATACTCATTTTCTAGCCCTTCATTATTTCATTGTCACTTTGCCGCCAATCATTTTGTAAGCGGGCGTTCCTCTCACTAGGGTATCTCTTGCAAACTCTTGCCCGCAACTGGGACAGATGCATGGGGTTTGTGTGAAATCGTCAACAATGCGCTCTTTGAAGCATTTGACCAGTGCGCCTTTTCCGCCTTTACGGTACTTGAATAGTTGAGTTTTACACTTTGAGCAATAGATATCGACGGTTTTCGTCGGCTGTTTCTTATTCGGTTTCGCCATGATTATTTTCTATATCAGGTTTTACCCATACGTTATTAAAGTCAAACCAACCTAAGGCATTACACTTTGCATTTTGCAAGGCACCGCTGTGGTCTTTATTGACACCCAACCAGCAGTGAAACATCGGAATCACCTGACAACTTTTTACCAACTGACGTCCTAACTCACGTGCAGGGAAGTCTGGATAAACACCAGCACGCCACTGATCAACGAGCTTAGCCCATTCGCTAAAATCGTAACCAGAACTGAATTTCTCAATATCACTGTAATCCAGAAGCCAGCCCGCTAACGCGTCATTTCGGTTCGTTGCAATGCCCATGGCTTTCACCCAAATATCCACTTCCTCAGGTGCGGGCGGTTGAGAATCATAACGAATAAACTCGACCTCTATACCATGCGGTTTTAAGAGTGTCTTGATGGCCTTGGCAACTACTGGAAACATCGGATGCTTTTTCTGATACGCTACGGAAATCACCTTATCAGCCTGCGGCACGGTGCCCGCCTTTGCTGGCCTAAGGTCAATCCAACCTGGCTTAAGGCCAAAGGCTTGCAATACACCCAATTCCATCACTTTATCTTGAGGAACATGCGCGTAAATCTGGTGACTGTTGAGAGTTTGTGATAGGAATTCTGCCCAGCGAGGGTCTTTTGCAATCCCGGTGTTTTTGTTTAGTAATAGGAATGTACAGCCAGGATCAAGCTCGACCTCATCAGATGAACCTTGTTTATCCATCTTTGGCTTAGACAGGCTTGGATAGACCATTGAAGAGTACGCTTCATCAATTACCCACACCTCAACTTGGTCCAGTAAGGGACGAAAGCCAAAGTAGCCATCAAAAGCAGTCAAAATGAGACGCTTATCATCATTCATTTTAACTTGGAACGGCCCAGTCCCTATTGGTTGTCTATCGAAGTTTTCTGAACGCAAAGCGCTTGGTAGCAAAATTTTTGCTTGCGACTCACTCAGCGCCAAAGGCAGGTAGCGATCAGGGCGGACGAGTTCAATATCGACGGTCCATTCCTGTGGTGAAGATACCTTTTTTATATGAGAAAACAGGTTCAGGCTACTTAGTGCAAGCACACTTTCAAGTACACAACTGGTTGATAAGGGTTCACCATTATGAAAACGCACCCCACGACGAAGATAAAAACGCCAGTGCGTATCAGAAATGGCTTCCCATGTGTGGGCTAAATCTGGCTGAAGTTGTTCATTTTCATCAAGGCGAGTTAGCCCGCTAAAAATTTGTCTGGCGATGTGCTGTTCTGAACGCCGCATCGGTTTCTGTGGGTTTAACATCGCCAATGGTCGATAATATGGCAAACGTACCACCTGTTCGCCCTGCCGATGCTGAAGCCCTAAATAACCCTGAATAACCTGCGTTAATCGAGCCGCGTCGTTATCAAGCGCATCTAGAGCCTGGCCAATTTTCCCTTCGTCAAGATAACGTCTGGCGAGGTTTTCACTGACATCGCTACGATTACGTTTGAAAACGAGTTTTGAGAGTTTTCCTCGACCCGCCGCTGGATGCCATTCAATCCAGCCCTCCTCTTCTAATTTATTGAGAACAATACGGGCATTGCGACGTGTACAAAACAGCGCTTCGGTAATGTCTTCTAGCTGAACGTCCGTATCGTGACCGGCGAATTTTTCAAACAGTGTTTCGAACTGAACACGTAAACGAGGGCTACTCATAAAGAGGAAATTCTTATCTTATTGTTGATGAGCTAAGTTTCCTCATTTTTATTAAAAAGTGCAAACGTCACGCAGTAAATTATTGAATATCGATGCCAATTTCTCGTGCAAGATCGGCAAGTTGTTCCTCATTATCCAGCTTGATAGACCATTTACACTCTGCACCATGAGATAAAACAACGTTCGCTCCTCTACCCAGTAACTGGATAGAATCGGTTTGCGCTTGTAAGGTTACCATTGCACTGCCGGAGAGCTTAATCACGATTTCACGCTGGGTAGCAATGATTTTTCCTAATGAAAACTCAATCACCATCTTGCTTTATACCGACTTCGTTTTATGTTGCTTCACTGCGATAGTTAAGCGACTGGTACACACTAATCGGCCTCGTTCATCAGTTATGTCGATTTGCCATACTTGTGTTGAAACGCCAAGGTGTACGGGTTTTGCCGTACCAATCACATGACCACTTCGCATTGCACGTACATGGTTCGCGTTGATATCCAAACCGACACAGTAACTCCCCTCATCGACAGAGAAATTCGCAGCTAAAGAGCCTAATGTTTCTGCGAGTACAACAGAAGCGCCACCATGAAGCATTCCTAAAGGTTGATGAGTAAAACTACATACAGGCATGGTTGCTGTAAGGGAGTCATCCGTGAAATCTGTGTATTCAATTTGTAGGTGCTCGATCAGGGTATTTTTTGACGTAGCATTCAGAATCTCTATGCTAACGGGCTTTTTCCATATACTCATTGTTTTACTCTTAATTTCACAAACTGGTTTGTCGGATTGTAACGATTTATTAGAGAGCTAGCATAGACTTTACTTAGGTCTAACTTCAAGGTGTAACATCTTGGCCTCCTTGCCAGTTGATGAATAATTTGATCCATGCATCATGTTACTATTTGGGTATATACTATTGCTTCAAAACAAAAATAATTTAGATGGAGCCTATTATGAAGGTATGGATGAAAGCCTCTGCTCTTTTAACTATCGCGGGCTTAACGGCATGTAGCGCATCACCGACTGGCCGTAACCAGATCCTGATGTTTTCAGATCAAGAAATGTCATCGCTTGGCGCCAAATCTTTCGAACAAATGAAGAAAGATATCCCAATCAGCAAAGATCGCAAAACGAATGCCTACGTACAATGTGTTGCCAAACACATCACTGACACCATCCCTGCGCAAGCTGGATTTAAAGATTGGGAGGTGGTTGTTTTTGATAGTGAACAAGTCAATGCGTTTGCTCTACCTGGTGGGAAGATCGGCGTTTACACAGGGCTTTTAGGTGTCGCGAAAAACCAAGATCAGTTGGCAACAGTCATTGGTCACGAAGTGGCTCACGTCCTCGCTGACCACAGTAATGAACGCCTTTCACAAAGCCAGTTAGCAAATGCGGGATTGTCTCTGGCAAACGTTGCTATAGGAGCTTCCGAGTACAAACAGTATCAGCAAATGACGATGGCGGCACTTGGTGTCGGTGTCCAATACGGTGTTATTTTGCCATACGGTCGTACACAGGAATCCGAGGCTGATATTGTCGGGCTTGAGTTTATGGCAAAAGCAGGCTTCGACCCACGTCAAAGTGTCGATTTATGGAAAAATATGAGTGCTGCATCCGGTGGCTCTCAACCGCCTGAATTCTTCTCAACTCACCCATCGCACAGTACGCGTATTAAAGATTTACAAGCAACCATAAATAAGTTGCCTGCGTATAACGCGAAAGCGCCAAAATGTGGCTAAACTTCTGCTACCAGTGTCTATTTTTCGCAAAAAAGCTCCCTAGGGAGCTTTTTTAATGGGTATAAGGAATAGTTTAAGTACCCAGTATCTGTAGTGGCAAGCTCAACAGGCTATCTCCAAGGGTAGCAAAATACCAAATGATAGCGACAAAACCACCGACAGAAACCAAGTACCAAGCAAGTGAGAAGAGTTGTCCGTAACGGGTTAACGGCAATAAATGACTATGATGTCGACCTCTCCATTCCATGACCACTTCTAGCATCCCCATTAACAATAAAAACCCTAGCAACGTCAGCCCGAAAGAATAGCTGATAAAAATACCCAACAAGGCAGCAGCTATACTGCCGACTAATCCAACCCAAGTGTTCATCGAGAAGGTAATGCTTTTGAGTACATGACCACCATCTAGTGGCAGAATAGGCAGCAGATTAAACAGGTTGAGCAACGCGTTAAACACTGCTAGGCCAGCGAAGAGCACCTCTCCAGTCATCCAATAAAGCAAAGTAAACGCGATGCTAAGAACTAAACCAAAAAATGGTCCCATAATCGAGATAACCACATCTTGCCAGCGTGTGTTGATCTTTTCATCACTCAGCGCTAAACCGCCAAGAAATGGAATCAAATAGATGCCCTTGGTCTTCATTCCAAAGTACTTCATCGCTCTAATATGGCCATACTCATGGAAAACTAAACAAGCGATCAAAGCTAACGCGAACTCGATCGAAAATAGCCAAGAATATGCAGCAAGACTTGCAGATGCTAGCGCCACTTTGATTACTTTCGCACTCTTGAGTGCTTTCATTCCAAGCGATACTAGCCCTATCACACTTAAACGCTTTTCCGTTGGCGGCTCAACTTCTGGTACTTGGCGTTCGATGTCTTTTTCATTTCGGCAACCTTCGCTAACAAGCTCATTGTTAATTGTGACCTTGTAACTCAATTCAAACGGTTGCCATGTTAATGAACACTCCAAATGGCATACCAGGACTTCCTCCCCTGCAGAAAGTCTAAACTGGTGAAGACAAGTGTCTGCAACATTATCACTGGCATCTATTTGGGACACCAAGGTGTTATCCCAATATAACTGCTGCCAACCAGCCATCGATCCTTCGAGCCTTAACGAACGACCTAAAAATTCAACATTCAGTAATTCCAACACGATTCCTATTGCGTCTATTGAATAACAACAAAGCGAGGCGCGAATTATGCCTGCTAAGTACAGAAACGGCAAAGCCCGCTATCTCTTGGTTTGAATGCCATTTAACCATAAAGCCCGTAAAACAATTCTGGTCGTACCATTCTCTTAAAAAATATAACGATAATACATGCCCTTACGAATCAACGTTTGACCTATGCATCATATTTAAAACGCAAAATACGCTCAAACTTTGACAAGTTATTAAACATACAATTAACATTACATTTACATCACAGTTGTATTTCACGTATTAACAACTGGTGTAAGTATCACACAACAATTACAAGGACTTCGGTCCAACACTATGACACCCTAGGAGGGTCAAGGATGAACAAGAAGCACTGCTCTCTGCTTACAATTTCGATATTGTTTGCGTGTAATGCCCATTCAGCGGGCTTCCAGGTAGCTGAGCATTCAGCATCTGGTCTTGGTCGAGCATTTTCAGGTGAAGGAGCGGTCGCAGACAATGCCAGCGTTCTTGCACGAAACCCAGCAGCGATGACGCTTTTCAAAGAAGCTCAATTCTCGGGCGCGTTATCTATCATCGATCCTGAAGTCGATGTGTATGACACGGTTAACAAAGAACATGCAAAAGATGTTGCCCCTTTACAAGTCGTGCCAGCGGGTTATTACATCAGCCCTATCAACGATAACTGGGCTTGGGGTATCGGTATGTTCACAACATACGGTGTTGCTACTGATTATCCAGATGATATTTCTGCGGGTGACATGGCGGGTGACACTTCCCTACTTTCAGTAAACATTAATCCCAATATCGCTTACCGTATTAACGAGTCTTTCAGTGTTGGTGGCGGTATCAACCTAGTGTACGCGGAAGCGGAGCTGACTCGTCACAAAGGCGCACTCGCCGGTATTTTGGGTGGTAATAAGTCCGATAACCTTGTCGGCATGGAAGGCGAAACTTTTGCTTGGGGTTGGAATATTGGCGCTTTGTATGAGCTAAATGAAAATAACCGTTTTGGCTTTGGTTACCGTTCTAAAGTTGATCTAGATTTTGACGACGGTGAGTTTAGTAGTTACGACTCAGGCCGAGCTCCATCACCAAAAGTGGATGGCCGTTTAAAAATCTCTCTCCCTTCAATTATCGAATTATCGGCTTTCCATCAACTGAATGAACAATGGGCAGTACATTACGGCTGGCAACAGACCGATTGGAGCACATTTAAAGAACTGAAAGCGACGAGTCCTCAATGTAATGATGGAACTGCTGGTCAATGTTTCTACAAACCAGAGAAATACGAAGACAACAACCGTTATTCTATTGGTGCAACTTACACCCTCAATGCGGATTGGACATTCCGTGCAGGCTTTGCATACGACGAACAAGCAGGTGAAGCCACATTGAGCATCCCTGACAGTGACCGTTTTTGGTACAGCGCGGGCCTAACTTACGCAATGAATGAGAATTTAACTTTCGATGCAGGCTTTGCACTTGTTAAGAGTAAATCAGGCTCTTTCACCGAGACAAATGCTCAGGATGAAGAGATCAAGTTCGACTCTGAAGGTACTGCTTACATCAGCGCGGTACAGATGAACTACACCTTCAAATAATGGGATTACGGAGTAAACCAATGAAACACACGTTTAAATTATCAATGCTTTGTTCTGCAATCCTTCTTGCTGGTTGTGGTGATAATACATCAAGCTCTGGTACTTCCGACAAAGTTCAATTTGAAGATGAAGTCCAAGCACTGCTCGACCGTGGAACATCTATCAGCTTTACGCTTCAAGGGGCGAATGCGGATGTACCTGCGCCCTCTTACTTATTAATGGACACAACAGATGGCACGCTTGGTCTGCCAACTGACGGTGATGATGCCTTAACCAACCCTAGAGCCTCGATGAATACGATGGATGGATGGTCAACGTCTATGCCAATCGTTCTGAACTTTAAAGGCGATGGTTTTGCAACGGGTATGCTGCCGTCTGGTATTAAAGTCATCAAGATTAATCAACGTTTGACCGAGTGGGATGGTAAGTCTAACCCAATCGAAGAAGTTCTCGTTCAGAACCAAGACTACGTTGTTCAAGCAAAAGGCAACTCTCTATATATCCAGTTCATGGATGCGCTTGATGAGTCAAGCGAGTACATTTTTGCAGTAACACAAGATGTTACTGACGTGAATGGTGAGCCAATCGGTACATCAGCCAGTTACGCGACAGGTAAATCGAAAGAAATCGTTTATGAAACTGGTGCTCTTGCTTCTATTCAAGCGGTGACACAAGCGGTGGAAGGCATTTTTGGTCTAGCTCAAGTTAACCCAGACGACATCGTTTACTCCTCCTGGTTCAGCACTCAGTCTGTAGGTGACACTTTGGCGGCGGTTAAAGGTGTAACTGCAACCGGTTTTTCAACGGGTGCAAATACATTAAACGCGGTTTACAAAAACGATGCGAACGAAGGTTCAGTAGATTTATCAACAGCCTACACAATGACACTTGGTGCAACCCAAGACTTTAGCACTGCGCTAGACTCTGACGATGACTTTAGTAAGTACGTTAGTGACCTAGACGCAGCTAAAACGGCAATTAAAGGCCTTTATGCGAAGTCAGGTGCCGATGTAAATGTGACTCAAGGTGTGGTCAGACTGCCTCATTATCTAGAAAAAGGGGCAAACTGGAACATGCAGCCAATGGTATCTGCGATGCCAAGCCTAGCGAAGCTAAGCGCAGCACTGGCGGATCCGAACGAGCAAGCGAACATGGTTCAGCAGCTATCAACTGGCGTTTTCGCAAATAACCCTGTTGACGTGACAAAGCTTGCAACCGATCCTACAGAGCAGCTAAAACTGGTGGGTGCTAAACTCACATTAAGCGATGGTACCCGACTCGACAGTGAACGTATTGTGACTCGCTACTCCCCAGTTCCAGTCGTTAAATCGGTAGAAGATGTCGAAGTACTTGTCTTCACACCTAAATCTGGTGTCGCGACCGACGTTGTGATTTATCAACACGGCATCACTTCAGCAAAAGAGGATTCATATGCCTTCGCGTTTAATATGGTGAAAGCAGGTGTGGCTGTTATTGCTATCGACTTACCTATTCACGGCACACGTAGCTTAGATGAGCAACGTTCAGCTAATGCTAATATCTTGGCGTATCTAAATCTTTCTAACTTGGCAATCGCTCGTGATAACCTACGCCAAAGTGTACTGGATGTATTGGGTTTACGCGCGAGCTTAGTGGTATCGGCGCAAGGTGGTCTGTTGGCAGAAGGTCCTCTGCAAGGCTTTAACCCAATGACGGGTTCTAAAGTAAAAATGTTAGGTCATTCACTTGGCGGTATTGTGGCTACATCTGCCGTGGCAGCAGCAAATAACACGCTAGGTAGCCCCAACGCAGATGCACTTTACACATTTAGCTCTGCTTCTGTACAGAACTCTGGTGGCCAAATTGGCAATTTGTTACTAGGTTCAGAAGCCTACGGCGCTCAGATCAGGCATAACTTAGCATATGCTGCGTCTGCAAACTACGCGAGTTATGCAGATGCGTCATGTACACAATTGGAAGATAAAACGTGTTACGAAGCTTTTGAGGCCGCAGCAACAGAAACTCAGTTAGCAACACTAGAAGCTGGCTTCTCGCAGTTTATCTACGCGGCACAAACCACGCTAGATACCGTAGACCCGTTCACAAACGCGTCAGATTTAGTTGCTTCTGGTTCACTAACAACACCATTCCTGATGACCGAGGTTGATGGCGATGGCAATGTACCAAACAGCGTTCCAAATGCACCGTTTGCCGGGACTGAGCCTCTAGCAGCTAAGCTAGGTTTAACGACCGTAAACAGTGCTAATACAGCAGTGTCTCCAATGGCAAGCTTTGTGCAGTATAACGCTACTGCATCGCACATTACGTTTGTTTCTCCAAATGGCACACTTTCTGATATTGATCATCACGTTGAGATGCAAATGGAAAACACTGACTTCTTAATGGATGACACTTTAACGGGTGTGACTAATACTTCCGTTCTGAAGTAATCGTATTACCTCTCTTACCAAAGCCCAGTTTCGACTGGGCTTTTTCGTTCTCTATCATAAAAACCGTCCCGTATATCCTTTGCTATAGTTAAATCGGTGCCGTACCTAACTTACTTGTTTGAAAGGAAAACTCTATGCGCATATTCACTATAATGGCCACAGCTTTACTTCTTGCTGCATGCGGAAGTAGTCAATATCTTATGTCGACAAATGAAGGGAAAATCATTACTTCTTACGGTAAGCCAGACCTTAACGAAGAAACGGGTATGTATGAGTATGAAGACATGGATGGGAAAGAAATGAGCACTTCAAAAGATCAAATTGTGCAGATTATAGAACGCTAGCAATATGCCCTCTATATTTTTAGAGGGCTCTACCCACACTTCTGAGCGCAGTCAATACTCCCAACGAACCTCTAACTTACTCAAGAAATGAAGCAACCAATTCATCACCCAAAGCAATCAATGCATTTTCTTATATACAGGTATTATTTGTTTAGCGAATATTTTACATCTTCACCCTAATCAGGTTGGAATATTGTAAAATCTCGGCTTTAATTCGCTAACACCCTTTTATTTCTCAGGATAAAGTGGATAATACCGCCACAAAATAACATTACTAAGGTGAGTCCTTATGTCTATTGAAGCTACTCTGCTTGCGCGCTGCGAGTCAAAATGTGAACTGTGTTCTTCTGAATCTCAACTAACAGCATACGCTGTCCCACCTCACGGTAACGTGACTGTTGATACTGCTATCATGGTTTGTGATAAGTGTCTGGGTGAGATCGATGAGCCAAAAGACATTAACCACTGGCGTTGTCTAAACGAAAGCATGTGGAGCCAGGTTCCTGCAGTACAAGTGACAGCATGGCGCCAACTCACTCGCCTAAACTCTGAAAGCTGGGCTCAAGATGCTCTTGACATGATGTACATGGAAGAAGAGCAAATGAACTGGGCGATGAAGGGTATGTCTGATGATGACAAAACGCTGGATTGCAACGGCACTGAACTTAAGAAAGGTGACGATGTAACGGTAATCAAAGACCTACCAGTTAAAGGCACTAACCAAGTAATCAAACAAGGCACAGTGATCCGTGGTATCAGCCTTGGTGATGATCCGAAACTAGTTTCGGGCAAGGCAAATGGCGGTCAGTCAATGTACGTGATCGCAGAATACTGCCGTAAGAAGTAATATCGTATTACTCTACAAGTCAAAACGGGGCACTATTAGTGCCCCGTTTTCATTTCTAATGAGCGCCAATTTGGAATAAGCTCCTCTACTCCGGTATTGACTCTGTATAGAGTTCTAGCTCCGTTATTCGCGTTTGAGCAGCTAAAAAAATACCGGCTTATAAGCCGGTATTTTCATTCATTATTTCAAGATTAACGGTACATACCGATATCTTTTTGAATGTGAGCTGACAAATCTTCCGCATAGTAACTGCGTGGTGCAGTATTATCTACGAATAGAATGTCTAGTAAGTGAGCAATCAGTCCTTTGAAGTTAACCGCGTAGGTTTTCTTATCCATAGAGGTTGGTAAAGCTACATTTGTCATTTGCATTGCTTGTGCCATGATTGCCTCTCTTTAAAGCAGTAGTCTGTTTTGTTGGTTGTATATTAGTCAGTTTCTTATTGTTTAAGAAATGACAAATTTTACCTATTCGAATTAGATTATCTAATAAAACAAGCCCATTACAAACATCAAAAATACAAATGAATAATAACAGCATAAATAGTCAGAAAGTGTTTAATTATGTTGAATAACTTAACGTTACCTGCATAATCACACCTCAAGTTACAACATATTTTTAACATTAAGTTTCGTTATTTATTTTATTTTTAGCGCTTTACTTATATTTTTTGATTAGTAATTTTAACGCTAGAGCGACTGTTCGACTTATTTTTGAGGAGCGATGCCACAACCGCTGATGCCATCACAACGATTAAGAATGTGAGTGACCACGTTGTCGGAATCTCATACTCTGTTCCCACCAATAACATCTTTACACCGATAAACATCATGATCACCGATAATGCTGGTTTTAAGTACACAAACTTGTCTAACATCGCTTGCAGAACAAAGTACAAAGATCGCAAACCCAACAGTGCAAACACGTTCGCGGCTAAGACTAAAAATGGCTCTCGTGTTACCGAGAATATGGCTGGTATAGAATCCAGTGCAAACATTACGTCCATCACTGCAATTACACCGACTACGATCAGCATTGGTGTTGCCACCCACTTACCAGCTTGCTTTAAGATTAAGTGATTTCCTTGGTAATCATCCGTAACTGGCAATATTTTGCGAATAAACTGCTCAGGATATGGGTTAACCTCTTCTGCTTCACCTTTGTCGCGAGCAAGCTTAATACCTGTCCAAATAAGGAATGCGGCAAAGAGGTACAACACCCAGTGGTACTGCGCAAGTAACTGAGCACCAACCGCAATCATGATAGCCCGCAGAACCAACGCACCAATCACGCCCCAAAGCATCGCTCGCGGACGCAAATGCTCCGGCACACTGTATTGTGCAAAGATGATGGCAAACACAAACAAGTTATCCACGCTTAGCGACTTCTCTAGTAAGTAGCCTGTTAAGAATGAAACCGTTGCTTTATCGTTCGTATAAGTGCTGTGCGGTGCGTAAAGGTCCCAGAATAAATAGATAGAACCTGCAAAAACAAAGGCAAGTAAGAACCAAAAAACACTCCAAAGGATGGCTTTTTTCATCGTTATTACGCCACCACGCGTTTGATAGATATCAAGCGCAACAAGAACAAGCGTAAAAAGACCAAAAGCACCATACATCGCTAATGACTCTTGAAGTGGTGCCGATTGGCTCAATTGGGTGGTACTTTCGATAAGAGACATGCTTCCTCCCATGGCGGAAGGGCATGAGTTTGGTGACCTTCCGCAGACAATAACAACAAGCAGTCACATAGTAATCATGTGCTGCCAGTCAATGAATGCGTTGGTCTCGTTGAAGTGTCGGCGTGGATGAATCACGCAACACCTTTACTTACCGGATAAGCTGATGCTTAACGAGATGACGATAAGTAAACTTGCGCTAACTACTCCCCAAACGCCGCAATGATAACGCCGAATGTCACGCTTTCCAACAAAAAAACTTTGTCCAATCGAAATAAAACTCTTATTAAAAATCAGAAAGAAATATAAAAACAAAGGAATTGGTTCAACCACGTGAACTTTTGTTATTAGACGTAAAGATCTGCAAGTGACTCAAGATGATACATTTAAGAGTCAGAGCGTTGTCTTTGAGAACATAGACACAAAAAAGGAGCATAACTGCTCCTTTCCTAACTTCCGTGTTATTAGCAATTCAAAAACCGCTCAAAGGTACAAAGTAAACTAACGTTGACCAAATTGCGACCCAAGCAACCACCACTGCCGTATCTGTCCAATCTTTATTCCACATACTGCCACCCTCATCATCGCATGTAGCAATTGAAGGACAGCAAAATCGATACCAATATCTACTATCTGTGTTGCTGTGTATAAAGTTTGTGACTTTGATTCAAGCAGTTTGGCTCATCGGTCAGAAGTTCAATAAAACAGTCTGCCATGGATAAGTTGGTTACACGCCCCTCGCCTTTCATCTCCAGTAGCGCATCGTAACCTTCTTTCCCTTTCATGGTATAAGCGGAGGAAGTGCCTCGATACCAGGTGTCGTCTTGAACGTCGACCCATTGTTGACCATCAAAAATTGCTAATAACTGAATTCTTTCACCTTTAGGGGCATCAGCTCGGTACTCAAAGTTTAAATTGTAAGTGTATGGATAACTGCCAGAGCCAGTACCTTCCACATCATTGTTGAGTGCATTGTTTATGGCGCCTTCAAGTGCTCGGCGAATAGCACTGCCTTTTACGTCGTAAAAGCCGATCGGAACGGCAAAAGGCAACAATCGTCCGGCAATATCTGCCACTGTGATGTTGCCAGGATTCAATGACGTTCGCACGCCACCCGCATTATGAATCGCAAATTGAACCTCATGGCCGCGTTTATTTAGGCTGTACAAAAATGAACGAGCAACAGAAGAAGCCAGCTCGCTCTCACCAAACTCATCTGGGATTCGCACATGACGCTTTTTGGTGTCAATACTGGCAATGACTTGTGACTGTAACTGCCTTACCCGAGGGATGTATTTATCACTTAGGATTGCTTGAGTCTCCGGGTGTTTCTTACAGACCACCACATTAGGTTGGCCATGGATAAAGTCACACGCGGTTTCGAATACGCCTTGGTCAAGCTGTTGATTTAGTGTCGAGTCCCAAAAAATACGTCGGCCAAGTAACAGTTCATTTTGACCACTCAGCATGGTTGCTTTGCCGTTTTCATCAAATTCAATGACGCAGTGCCCCATAGTCAAAGCATGAAAGCCCGCTTGCACAACGTAGGTATCTTTTACTTTGACACCATAAGGGTCATCTTGCCCTAAACCTATTGATGAGAAATCGCCTTGCAGTCGGTGGCTATGTCCACCAACAATAATACCAATCCCCTCAACTTGTTCAGCCAACTCTAAATCGCCTTCATAACCTAAGTGGCTCAGAAGAATGATATTTTTAATACCAGAGTAGTGAATTTGTTTTACGGTCGCCTTAGCGGTTTCAATTGCAGACTTAAATGGCGTATCTGCATCTGGGTTCGCGATATCGCTCATTTTATCAATGGATAATCCGAAAATCGCAACCTGCTCACCATGAAACTCTTTGACGATGTATTGTGCGCTTTGTGTCTCCGTTTGATAGCTATACACATTGTTGCTATCGCTGACTCGGTGAGGCTTTTGAAGCGATTCATTTGATAGATCCCAGTTACCAGCAAGCAATGGAAACTGAGTGCGTTGACAGAATAAGGCAACAGGTTCATTACCCATATCCAATTCATGGTTGCCTAACGCCATCGCATCAATCTTTAACGCATTCAACAAATCGGCGTTGGCTTTACCTTTAAATAATGAGAAATAAAGTGTGCCTTGGAAACAGTCTCCAGCATGGAGAAATAACATCCCATGCCCTTGACGCTGAGCGTCGTCTCGTAGCTGCTCTACTCGGGTTGCGATGCGAGAGAACCCGCCAGCACTCACGTATGGCTCTAACGTGAGTTCTTTGTTGATCTTAAGCTTTAACTGTAATGACGTTGGCTCAAAGTAGGAATGTGTGTCATTGATGTGTGCCAGTTTGATTCTCACTGGCTTATGATTGTTATTCATCTTCATCTTCTCTCTTTTCATTCCTTATAATAATAAGAAGTGAATCATGACAGAATCATGAATTTTATGAAACTGTGATTTTTTGATTTCATGTTTAAGTGATCACGATGCTATCTACACTACTTTTGAAAGCAAGCGTCGCTTGTTGCGGTCTCTATTCAGTAAGGGGCTCTCGTAATTTTGTGAACTGAGCTTAACTCCAATATTTCGAATTAATATATGCTTAGGAGTAGCAAAATAACTCTCTATAATTCAAATAATTGCAAGGAGGATTGAGATGAGACTAGAACGCATCGAAATCTCCGGGTTTAGAGGCATCAAACGCCTTTCACTCTCTTTTGACGAACTCACTACGCTCATCGGTGAGAACACGTGGGGCAAATCATCATTGCTCGATGCCCTTTCTATCGCGCTACCTGCTAATGGCTCATTATATCAATTCGAACTAAAAGATTTTCACGTTGATTACTCAATTTCTCATCCACAAACCCAACACTTGCAGATCATTGTTTGCTTTAAAGCACAAGACAAGAACGAAGTAAAAGCTGGGCGTTATCGACGGATAAAACCTGCATGGTGCACAAACGAGGATGGTGAGCAGGTCATTTACTATCGAATTAGTGCGTCTCGCGACGAGTATGATATTAAAACTGAATACGCATTTTTGGATCATAACGGTAAGCCGAAGAAACTGCACCACTCTGAAAAACTCGCCGTAGAGTTGATGACTCTTCACCCTGTTATCCGCCTACGAGACTCCCGACGCTTCCCAGATTTAAACCACGTCAACGGCGACAGCAAAAATGCTCGGATTGAAAAACGAATCAACAATACCTGCCGACGGCTATTGGCGATGCCTGGGCACGTAAACAAGGGTGAGATTCGCAGTAGTCTCGATTCAATGCAAACACTTGTCGAACACTATTTTGCGTTCCGCAGCGTCAGCAAAGGTAACCCACGAAAACCTCGTGATGGTCTTTTTTATACAAGCCCTTCCTCTGATAAAGGATTAAGTCAATTCCTTAAGGAAACAAATGATAAACAAAGCCGCTTGCTTTTAATGGGGCTTCTCAATGCTTACCTTCAAGCAAAAGGCCCTACCGATTTAAGACGCTGCGCAAGACCGATACTGATCATCGAAGACCCGGAAGGCCGACTACACCCGACTCATCTCGCTAGAGCGTGGTCATTATTGCAGTTGTTGCCAATGCAAAAGATTTTAACTACCAACAGCGGTACGTTACTTGGCTCGGTTCCACTTTATTCAATCCGGCGTTTGATTCGCTTGTCAGACCGAACCATTGCCAAGAGCTTAAACTCTGCCAAGTTTGGTAGAGATGAGTTACGCCGAATTGGTTTCCACATTCGTTTTCATCGCTCAGGGGCGTTGTTTGCACGGTGTTGGTTACTCGTAGAGGGCGAAACTGAAGTTTGGTTATTTCATGAACTGGCTCGTCAATGCGGATATGACTTAGCTGCGGAAGGAGTTCAAATCGTTGAATTTGCACAGTCAGGACTGAAGTCACTGATCAAAGTAGCAAAAGAGTTCGGTATCGACTGGCATGTTGTTACCGATGGTGACCCGGCAGGTAAAAAGTACGCGCATGCCGTGAGAGCGCAACTCGATCATGATCAGGAAAGGCATAGACTTACAGAGTTACCTGATCGAGATATCGAACATTTTCTATATAATCATGGGTTTGAACTTTTCTTTAAGGACATCATCAAAGTTCCTCATGATCACCCTATCCCAGCTAAAAAAGTCGTCAACCGTGTTTTGAAAAAGCATGCAAAACCGGACTTAGCTTTGGCCATTGTATCTCACTGTGAAGAGAGAGGTATGGAATGCATTCCTGTACTTCTGCGTTGGACACTTAAGCGCGTTGTCACCATGGCAAACGGCAATACATGAGTTAGAGTATTTCACACTCACACCTTGCCTTGTAATACAAAAAAAGCACACCAAATTGGTGTGCTTGTATCAAACATCATTAATTTTGATTAAAGGTATTGAGAGGGATAAAACTCAATACACAGTGGATACAAATAAGATCGGGGGTTCACTACTGTGCTTGCTCAGCAAGCGTAGAAGAAGTAGTGCTTGATTTCGTATGCAACCAAAGTCCAGTCGCTTTCATTAGATAACCAAACACACCACCTAGCAGCAAAGATGGAATGACAAGTTGCCAGTTTCCATCAGCGGCAAATGTTGCGCAGGAACCAATAAAAGTGCCTGGAATGTACGCGAGCCAAGACTGTTTCGCTTGAATACACATGAAAAATGCCACAATAGCGGTAATCACATAACCGATAATTTCCAAACCAACGTAAGTTGAACCGTGGATAATTACCATTGCCCAGAATACACCCGTCATATTAGTGATTAAGCTGATACCAAGTCCTTTCAATCCACTAGTTGGCGCAGCAAAGTAGCTCGTGCAACCTAAAAAACCAGCCCAAGAAAGCAAACCTAAAGAAATGGCGATCCAACCCCATACGCCAGATAAAATTCCAGTAGTGATAGAGATAGCTAAAAGTGTCGTCATGGTAGTCGTACCTGCTTGGCTATTATCGTACCCATATGGATCAATAACTGCCTTCATACATTGAAATCAAGGACACATGTTAGATACATCAGTCTTGTTTATCGGTGATAATGATCACAATAAGGTTATAACAATTTCATGACTTGCACTAAAAGTTTGACGCAACCGATAAATCAACAGATTTAGGGAATGAGTATTTCTAGTGCTAGGTAAAAAGGATGTGTGTTGGATAGCTCCAATAGGTCACTCCAGCAAGCTTTAACGAGACTGGGAAGCTAATATCGGCGTGCAGAATCATGGGTCACCAAGTGAGTGCATAAAAGCTCCTGAATCACACTTGTTCTTCTATGTTCAGTATACTGTACATAGAAATATGCCACTCCCAATTAAGCGAGTGGCATTGCTGTGCTTCTAGAGTTTATTGCGTGTATTGAGTAGTAACTTACAATACCGAGGGCTTACCTTTCATCATGCGCAGACCTTCTCGTTTAATGCAGTCGACTAGTGGGTTTTCTGCCATATCAGCTCGCCATATAAATGAAAGTGTCCTTTCCATTTTTAGCTCGGGCACATTTAACGCAACAAGATGACCCGCTTCTATATATCGCTCTACATCTAAATACGGTAAACAAGTAAGGTATTGGCCGTTAGCAACTAAGCTGCGTAACACCGGAACGTGCTCGTACTCTCGCCACACATCCAAATCTTCAATTAGATGATGAATAGAGCTATCAAATGTTTTTCGTGTGCCAGAGCCATGCTCTCTCAACACCCACTTCGCTTGTTCTAACTGCGCGAGGCTTACAGATTGATTGCGAGCAAAAGGATGATGAGAAGCAGCGACAACAGTAAGATGGTCTCGGCACCAGACTTCTTGGTGCAAACGGTTATCGTCACAACGCCCCTCGATGATCCCTAAGTCATATTTATAATCTAATACGCCATCAATAACCCCTTTTGTACTCTGCACACCAAGGGAAATACGCATTTCTGGAAAGTCATTATCAATGATACTGATAAGGTCTGGAACCAGATGCTCTGCCGGAGTTTGACTCGCGCCCATGCGAATCTCACCGCTTAACAAATGTTGCTCATAAAAGCCCATTTCAATCTGCAGTGCGTCTTGTAATAAGCGTTTTGCTTTTGGTCGTAGCCACATACCCCAATGGGTTAACGCCATTTGCTTGCCCTGCCTCTCAAATAAAGGCCTGCCAAGCATTTTTTCTAATTGCGCAAGCGACATACTTGTCGCTGATTGTGTCAAAGCCAGTTTCTCTGCGGCCTGGCTTACACTGCCGGTATCTGCAACTGCGTCAAAAACCGCTAATTGCTTAAGTGAGTAGCGCAAAGTGTCCTCCATTATTGGTGAGTATTTTTCATACCCTCACAATCGTTAAAAACATGCCCCAATAAGCAATAGAGTTCATTTTACCTAGCCGCATAAAGTTATCAATTAATTTGATGAGGTTTCTAAATATTATCAATTTTACCTACCAAACCCTTCTCCTTATTCTGACTGTGCGGTTCGGGAACACCGCAAGCCTCAATGACTTTGAGACTGAAGTCATTGAGGCTTCTAAATAAAAACAACAATTTCATTTTTGAGTTAATAACCAAGGAATTTTTATGCGATTACAAATTAAGGAGTCAATATGGCGGTGACCAGCTCTCAAAATCACCAGTACTTTTCTCCAAAAGAAATGATGGCTGAAGCGGAAAAATTTGCGTTAAGTAAAGCAAACAAAACCAGCAGTATGACACTGAGTCTTGCCATCATGGCGGGCGCGTTCATTGGATTGGCGTTCTTGTTTTACATCACGGTGACTACTGGCAGCGCTGGCGCTGGTTGGGGCTTAAGCCGTCTTGCTGGCGGATTAGCATTTAGTATGGGCTTGATCCTCATCGTGATCTGCGGTGGTGAACTATTTACCAGCTCAGTTCTTTCCAGTATCTCATGGGCCAATAAGCAAATCTCGTTCGGAAAAATGCTTTCTATTTGGGGCAAGGTTTACGTTGGCAACTTCATTGGTGCGATGTTCCTACTTGCGCTAGTTACTGCAGCTGGTCTTTATCAAATGGATAGCGGTCAATGGGGGTTAAATGCGCTTAACATCGCGCAGCACAAGCTTCATCACACTCTCATTCAGGCGTTTGCGCTCGGTATCCTTTGTAACCTATTGGTCTGCCTCGCTATTTGGTTAACGTTTAGCTCTGCAAATGCAATGACAAAAGCAGCAATGACAATCATGCCTGTGGCCATGTTTGTCAGCAGTGGCTTTGAACACTGTGTCGCGAACATGTTTATGGTTCCACTTGGCATTGTTATCGCTAACTTTGCACCTGAGTCTTTTTGGGCCTCCGTCGGTGTGCCCGCTTCACAGTATGCAGACCTAAATATTGGCCACTTTATTACCGCTAACTTAATTCCTGTCACGCTTGGCAACATCGTCGGCGGAGCGGTTTTAGTTGGTCTTGCAAACTGGTGTATTTTTCGCCGACCAGAACTAAAAGCAGCGAATATCTCTTCTATCACAACGACTACAACACTCTCGTCAGTTAAGGATTTCACCATGAAAAACGCATCTTTTGTTAAAGATATTATGAACCCAAAACCAGTTACCATCAGTGCAGAAACACCGATAGCAATCGCACTGGATGTGCTACTTGATAACAACGTAACTAGCGCACCTGTTGTAGACGTACAAAATCGATTGGTTGGCTTCTTCTCTGCTCACGATGTGATGGTAGAACTATGGTGTGAGGACTACATTCCGGTGAAAGACCAAAAAGTCGTCGACATCATGAGCCGCGATGTGGTCGCAATTGATGCTGGTGATCGTCTCGTTGATGTTGTCGAATTCCTATGTATCGATAAAGAGCAGTTGTACCCAACGAGCAGCATGGGCATCGCCACTCGCATGACGTCTTTATCTTTAGAAGAACGCGCAAAAAGCATCAAAGTGAGCAAGCCACAAGTACTTCCTGTACTTGAAAATGGCCAGATGGTCGGTGTTGTTACTCGTACTGAAGTATTAAAAGCACTACGCCCGATTTTTGGTGAGCGTTTAAACCTAGTAGAAAAAAACGAGTTAGAAACAGCGTAATTCATTAAACGATTGCAACGTCTGTTGGCTTTCAATCGCTGTCACTGACTGGCTTGCCAATGTTGTCGATTGTGATTGAGGTAATAAAAAAGCGCTCTTCCGTTGGAGAGCGCTTTTACTGTATCTAAAAGAAGTTCGTTACTTCTTAACGCCTTCGATATGAAGTTCCATATCAACATAACTTGAAGCACCCATTACTGGGATATCAAAGTCAGCAAGCTCGAGGCGAGTGTTACCAACGAAGCCAGCGCGCTCACCACCCCATGGGTCATTACCTGCGCCAACAAATTCAGCTTCGATAGTAATAGGCTTAGTAACACCGTGTAGCGTTAGATCACCAGTTACATCTAGCTTGCCATTGCCTTTATCAACCACTTTTGTGCTTTTAAAGGTCGCTTCGCTGTATTTACCAGCATCAATGAAATCACCACTACGAATGTGCTTGTCACGTTCAGCGTGGTTGGAGTCTAAGCTAGTTGTATCAACAACAACATTTACTTTTGAATCAGCAATGTTGTTCTCATCAAAAGAAAAGTCACCAGAAAATGTATTGAAACGACCTTTGATGAAGCTGTAACCCAAGTGACTAACTTTAAAGTTAATTGAAGCGTGAGCACCTTTGGTATCGATGACATAATCTGCAGCTTGCGCACCAAATGGTAGTGCCATAGCGATAGCTAATCCTGTAGCGAAGAGTGACTTTTTCATTTTGAAGCTCCTAACATTTTTCTTAATGTGTTGTCTTTATCGATAAAGTGGTGTTTTAGCGCAGCAATAGCGTGCAAACCTGCTATCAGGATGACGGCCCAAGCTGCGTAGAAGTGAATTTCACCCGCTATGTCTGATTGTCCTGGGAATAACTCTCCCGCTCCTGGCACGGTAAACCAATTAAACACTTCGATACCGCGTCCATCAGACGTTGAAATGAGGTAACCTGAAACAAAGATGGTGACCAATAGTAGGTACATAACACCATGCGCTGCTTTAGCAGCAAGCACTTCGTAAGGTTTGCCTTCTACCTTTGGTGACGCCGTAACATGTTTCCATACAATGCGTGCCAAAGTTAAAATAGCGAGTAAAATACCGACAGAGCGATGGTAATGTGGCGCAGTTCGATACCATTCGCTGTAATAGCTAAGGTCGACCATCCACAAACCCACTGCAAATAGACCAATAATGCACAGCGCAGATAACCAGTGCATCACGCGTGCAGTAAGGTTGTAATTCTTTACCAGTGTATCCATCTCAAGTTCCTAGATATATTCCTAAGTTAATGTTGAGTAAGAAACACTACATTAACCTATTTACGTCATATGAAACAGATTATTTACCATCATTTACATCCAGCCAATGGCACCGTATCTATCAAGTTGTTCGAATTTTTTGAAGGAACTTTAAATCGTTTATAAAACTGAAACTTACAGCTTAACTTCTTGTTCTATCTCATACAGCTCTTCGGACACTTCTAACATTCTACGTTCAACCAGTGATTTTGCATCTTCCACCCCCTTGTTGTAATAAATTGGCCCTAGTTTTTCTGTAATGAAATCAATAAGAAATTCACTATCGAACTGGCCAATCTCAACATCTAGTTCGTCCTGCATATAATCTTGAATGGCGGTTGCCAGCGTTTCTTTTTGTGCACGTTCTAACTTTATCATCTTTGCCCTTTTTCAGAATTTTGTTCTATGTGTGCTTCTATCGTCTTGCTCTCTTAAAGAGTAGGCGCGATCATTTGTGAGAAATTTGGTGTTTAGATCAAGAAGTTGCCGAAGTAAATTAGTCTATTCTCAAAAGACTATGCTAACCTTTTGCAGTTCGTTTTGTTAATTATTAAGGGATATTCTTTGCTACTCGACCTAGTGATTCAAAGTGTTAATGATTTTCAAGACGACTGTCTTAAGCTGTGTGAAAAGCATTACCCTGCGGTACATAACCAAGGCATGAGTGAGCATCATCTTGGTCTCGCGTTTTCAAGAAGAATGGAACACACTTTCCGTCACTTCGGATACAACAGCGTGGTAAAACCAATTGAAGTTTTAAATACTCCGGACCTGCCTCATCACTACCGTATTTCATCTGAAATAGGCACGGTTTGGGTCCTGAGTCACCATATGGTCAGTGCGGGAAAATCTTGTCGAGAGAACTTACTCTCATCAATTACGGAATGGCAAAGCGAATACGGTTATGCGCTGCAACCGAATGATCTACTCTTTTTAGTTTGTGATCACTGGATCAGTCGCAGCAAAACGAGCCGAGAGTTGCTTCATTGGTGGATGGGAGAACTGCCCGATCAGATCAACGAATACACGGAGCAAGGCATCACGCTGTACACCAGCGAATCGCAGCTCACGCAATCGTTAGACACTCGATTTGGCATTAGCCCTTGTTACATTAAGTTTGGTCATCCTTTGCGTCGCTCGAACAAACAACAGTTGGTCAGAAAATACTTACAACTGTATGCAGTACTACAATGGTAACATCAAATTGCAATAGGAAGATTGTCAGTCATTTCATCAATTTGTTTGATATCACTCGACAAATCTGATCATCTCTTACCATCATTCTTGCTTGAGTTCATGAGCCCACTTAGATTCACTGCCAATGAAATAAAAAATTAGCGCGATAGCGCTGATGTAGAAGCATTGATTTAGGTTGTTGTAACAATGATGAGCACCTCGCAACTTCTTAGTTGCATCCGCAAACAAGCCGACGGGCAATATATTGCGAAATACGCAAAGCTCACTCTTCGAAGTGTCTTTCAACCTATATATAAAAAAGATATTTCTATCGTTGGCCTTGAGGCACTAGTAAGAATTACCAATGCTAATGGCGCCATGATCAGGCCAGATCAGTTTTTCCAATCAAAAACCATTGCCGCTCAAGACCTACTCAATGTTGAACGCTTAAGTCGCCTAATTCATATCAAAAACTTTGCCCAATCTCACTTTCACAATAAACAACTGTTTCTTAATGTATTACCAGAAGCAGCAAAAATACTAGCCAGAGACATCACGTACAATAGGCTGCTAAAACAAACCATTTATCAATCTCATTTAGTAAATGAACAAATCGTCATGGAGTTGCTTGAGTTGAACGTAGAAGACGAGTCCTCTTTGTCGCAAGCAGCTCGTGAATTAAGCCAAGGCGGGTTTAAATTGGCGATCGACGATTATGGCGTCAATGCATCGACAATTGAACGAGTGAAAGGCGTTCGTCCAGACATAATAAAAATGGATCGCTCGTTAATGCTGAGATACGAAAATGGTGACTGGAAAGCTCTAGTCGATGCATTATCACTAGCAAGAACGTTGCGCTCTAAAACCGTTATCGAAGGAATTGAAACCGAGCATCAACTTAACTTAATGAAAAAACTCGGTTTCGATATGTATCAAGGATACCTACTCGCTATCCCGCAAACGTTAGACGTTTATGAAGAGGCAAAAACAGCCTGACTATGTAAGAACAAAAGTTTGTGCGGTTTAGCGAGAGTTACGTGATTTACCACGGTTCTTATGAATCGCTAATTTTGCTTTTAGCTTACGCTTCTCTGATGAACGGCTTCGACGGCGTCCACTACCATTTTTCTCAGGCTCGACTTCTTCTATAAGGCTTGGCTCGAAGCCTGCCAACCATTCTTGCGGTAGGCGTTGATCAAGCAAATTCTCGATAGCATGCAATAAATATTCTTCATCCCGACTCATTAGAGAGACAGCTAAACCTGACTTTCCTGCACGGCCAGTACGGCCTATACGGTGGACATAATCTTCGGCTTTAAATGGCATATCAAAGTTCACCACTTGCTCTAACTCTTGAATATCCAGTCCTCGTGCAGCTACATCTGTCGCAATCAACGCACGCACCTTACCTTGTTTGAACTCATCCAACGCTCTTTGACGCGCACCCTGTGACTTATCCCCGTTAATTGAAACCGCTTTTATGCCATCTAACTTAAGCTCTTTTGCTAGCTCATCGCTACCTTGCTTAGTTTTTGTAAATACAAGCACTTGCTGCCAATTGCGCGAGCCAATCAAGTACGCCAATAATTCACGTTTACGCTTTTTGTCTACCGGATAAACCATCTGTTTTACCGTTTCAGCCGTCGTGTTTGCTGGTGACACTTCAACTTCAACCGGCGATTCCATGAGTTTGTACGCAATAGTCTTGATTCGCTTTTCAAATGTCGCAGAGAACAACAGGATCTGTTTTTCGGCGGGTAAACGTCGGAAGATGCGTTGCAAGTCAGGCCAGAATCCCATATCTAACATACGGTCGGCTTCGTCTAGAACGAGCATACTGGTTTTGGAGATGTTTACGTTGCCATTAAACAGATGATCCAAAAGGCGGCCTGGTGTTGCAATCAAAATATCAGCGCCCTCTTCTAACTTCCTCTTTTGTACGCCAATGCTTGTACCACCATAAACACACACAATGCGAAGTTCGGTTTGTGCAGAGTACTGATTCAAATTATCAAATACCTGCTGCGCAAGCTCGCGTGTTGGAACCAAAACCAATGCTTGAGGCGTACCGTTGAGTTTCTTTTGCTGAACGGTTTGTATAATAGGTAAACCAAACGCAGCTGTTTTCCCCGTACCAGTTTGTGCAGCAGCAAGTAAGTTCTTTCCTTCAAGGACATGTGGAATAGACTTTTCTTGCACTGGTGTTGGCGTCACGATATTTAGATTGCTTAGCGTCTCGATTAGCTTTTGTTCAATACCTAAGTCAGCAAAATTAACAGACATGTGTAACCTCATTATTTTTGGAGCGCAGAGTTTACCAGAGCCCCAATAGCCATACTACTTTTCTATTTCATTGGGCTGAATCAATAAGATGTTGCTGAAAATCATACGACTGGCGTAAAACGTCTCGATAGAGTGTCGAGAACTTCTCTTCCAATTCTGTGTAATCACTCTCAATCACTTTAAATGTTGTAGTAAGGTCAGCCATTCTCGAGCTTCTTTGCGACATTCGATGTAATGCAAATTCGATATTATCCAGGTCTTGGTATGACTGAAGCCATCGACCGTGCCACATCCGGCTGTGGAGCACCAAAAAACGCGGCGGCAAATGTTCATTAACGTCACGGTTTACTCGCTCGTATGCCAAGTCGACAAAGTGTTCGAGAGATACGGCATAAAAGTCGTTCCAGTGTTTTGCGAGACAATGGTCCCAGAACATATCGAGAGCGATAGGTGCAAAGCGCCGCGCAGTACCTTTGAAGTGAGGTTTGCATTCGTTAACAATAGGATGGTGATCGGTAATGCGGTCAACAAATCTATGTAATTTGATGCCGTTCGAGATATCACGTTCATACAGCTTGCTTGGATCTCCTTTTACGAAGTCTCCAAGCAAGTTTCCCAATAAATGGCTGTTACAGTGGTCTGCGATATGCAGGTGGGCTAGAAAGTTCATCCGACGCCAGTTTTGGCCTTTAAGGCTTGGTGTGACATGAACCTAGTATAACGTCAATTACGACGAGATGAGAGTGTTCCGCTATTCGGCTTCGTTGTCTGAGCCAACGTATTCCGACAAGATAATGCCAATTTCAAGCGCATCTAGCAGCTCTAGGCTCTCATCGTTTTGGTATTGGTCGCTCATTGTGACCTCCTTTATTTTAAGCTCTCTTGCTTGTACTTGCTGACGGCTTGGCCTTGCCATATCCACGTCAACAACTCCTTTTTATAGTCTTTATATGACACATTCATGACAGCGAGAAGTAAAGATTTAAAAACCTATGAGCAGAATCAAAAGTAAACGTTTGCAACCAGATTTCATATCTACTTAGCACTTCAGAGAAATCGCTCTTTTATCAATATTTATGTCAATTTAAAGATATAACATACCGTTATAGGCGTCCTTAGATCTCATTTCTTAAACTAAATTTAGTTTTCGTTACATATTTTGCTGATTAACTTCGCATATTTTGTTTCGATATAGCAATAGATTTGGTCAATATCTTTTATCTCTAATGGAGCTTTAAATGAGAGAAGTTGAGTTTAGAACGATAGACAGGCTGTTTATCAAGATGTCTATCAACGACAAAATGTGGGTTATATTCCTGCTGTTTTTAGTAGCCCTCACTTCTGTGGCTGGAAGCCGCTACTTCAATGAAATACAACAATTTAAACAACAAGCGATTTCTGCTAGCGAAGCGAAACTTTCTGGTATTGTTGACGCTCAACCAGGTCATATTCCACAAATTAACGGCGTATCGAAATCAAGTCGCGTAAGCGAGAGCTCTTTTGTTGATGGCTCTGTCACCGCTTATGCAAAGTTGCATTCTGGCGAAGTGATTAAGTTGACTCAAAACGTATCCGCGCAATACGAATCTGCAAAGTCGTCAGCCTTAACCTCTCTGTTACTCAGCTTTTTATGGGTTGTTCCTTTTGCCCTTTTCTCTTACTGGGTTGCGACCTTTATAGGAGGCGCCCTGTGGGTTTTATATACGACAACCGAAAAAATTGGTGAAGGTGATTTAACCTCTCGCCTTGGTTTCCATCCTGGTCGAGACGAGTTTGGCACCATTGGTTGTGCGTTAGATAAATCTATGGACACCTTAAGTGAACTGGTTAACAGTGTGAAAAATAATGCGGCTACATTGAGTGAGACATCTTCTGCATTCGAAAAAGATATGCAGTTGAGCGAAACGCAGATATCTCATCAATATCAAACACTCGATTCCGTCGCGACAGCAATGGAAGAAATGACAGCCTCTGCAAAAGAAGTATCCAGCATTTCCCAACAAGCGACGATGCAATCCGATCAGGATGCTCAAAAGATCGAGCTAAGCAGAAATCGCGTGCAAAATGTGATTGGAGAAATTGAGACGTTATCCAGCTATATTGAACAGGCTTCCACGTCAGTAACCAACTTAAATGAGAACACGACACAGATCAATGACGTTATTACAACGATCAATGCCATTTCAGAACAAACCAACCTATTGGCTCTGAATGCGGCAATTGAAGCAGCACGCGCTGGTGAACAAGGTCGTGGATTTGCTGTGGTTGCTGATGAAGTGCGTACATTGGCAAGCCGAACTCAACAGGCAACAGTAGAAATTCAAGCCATGATTGAGAAACTACAAGCCGAAAGCCAGAACATTGCTTCAATCACTGATCGAACCGTTCAACAAGCGCAAACCAGTAGCCAGCTTATTGATGAAATTGGTCATGATGTGACGTCCATTGCTGAATCCGCACGCTCATTGATGGACATGAGTATCCAAATTTCCACCTCAGCAGAAGAACAAAGCGCAGTCGCCAACGATATTGCATCTGAGCTTTCAGAAATTCGCAGCCAGTCGAGCACAATCAGAGAAGTTGCAGAGCAATCTACCGTAGGGGTAGCTAGTCTCACTCAGGCGTCAGTGTCTCTTGGTGAGGTATTACAGCGCTACCGCACAGCATAACTTTGCAGCATTTATGATCCACAAGGGCTCCTGATGAGCCCTTTTCTTTAAACCGTTTTCAGCCGTTATCGTCGATATTTTCTACTACACACAAGTGGATATTTGAAGTGAATCTCAAGTTCTCGCTGTACCTGATGAAATAATGTTCATAAACAAAGCGTTCCGCTATGCTTAATCCTGCCAATTCCAATTTGCTGCTGGAAAACAATATGAATAATTACAAAGATACAAAAGACATCGAAAACCTAAGTTGCCCACTCTGCCAGGGGGATGAATATCTCATTTCATCGGATGGAGAGAAATTCACATGCGCTGCTTGCGGATTTCATACAAAAAGCTTCTCATCCATCCAATGCCTACATCAAACCCCTTACCTACAGTCCAAACTTAAACATATCCATAGCTTAAGTACGGTGTGCCATTAAGAGATTAAACAGAGCAGCTAAATAGCTGCTCTTTTAATTCATCTAAATGTTGAATGCGAATTACGCGTTCATCATCAACACGATTGATTGCCTCACCATTAAATAGCTGTACGGTTTTAATGCCAGCGTTTAATCCCGCTTCTACGCCTTTAGGTGTGTCATCAATATAAAGACAGTCGCTCGGTAAAAAGCCCATGCTCATTGCACTGTACATAATTAAGTCAGGTTCAGGCTTCCAACTATTCGCATCGAATGCAGAGAACACTTTCCCCTGGAAAGCATCGAGCAATCCTGTTAACTCCAATGCGTATTCTATTTTATCTTTCGGCCCATTGGACGCGACACAATATTCGATATTATGCGAATCCAAAAACTGAATTAAACGCTTTGCGCCATCCATCGGCTGTAAGTGGCGAACAAAAAGAGACTGGACTTCTTCACGGTATTGCGGCTCTAAGACATCAATAGGGACTTTGATATCTTTCAGCTCTTTAGTATCTAACAGGATGTCAGCGAGCTTTCCTCCTTTAAAATGAGAAACGCACTCTTCCATCGTTAATTCTGCGCCATGCAGGTTAAATACATTGACGAGAGCTTGGCAACACAATCGTTCACTATCGACCAACGTACCATCACAATCAAATATCACGCACTTAATATTGGTAATTGCCATAGCCATCTCCAGACATCTTAAAGGCTAATGCCCTAGCTGATTTTAAAAATGTTGGCTTAATCTTATTTAAGTTTGGGATTGTTGAAACGACGAGCTTGGCATTTCATGGAAATAGAGGGGAGCAATTACAGTTTTTCTAAGCAAGATCACCTATCGTCATCTTGCTTTGCTTTTTATGCATTTGAGTGCGCAAATTAGCTTTCAATAATCACCGAATCTAAAAGCTTGTGTTCGGTACTTAGTCTTTTAGCAAGATCCGCCACAAACGAACTCTTGTATTTTGATTCAGAAACCGCGACATCAGAGATAAGCGTGTTTCCTTCAAGGTGGCTAATAATAGCGGCACCAATTGGAGCTCCAGATTTAAAACCAACATATAATTCAAAATCTGGTGTTAGAATTATCTGAGTGAGATATTCCACAATCATATCTTTATCGTACTGTTGATCCCAACGCTGAGACTGCAGGACAGAAAACATGATAGTAAGCCGGTGAAAATCGACCAGAAAAATATCGTCAGAGCTAAATTCAGAATTACTCTCAAGTAGCGTGTCTTTGTCGACCACTTGATAGGTTGCTTGTTCTAGTGCTTTGAAATAGACATCACGCCCTTTCAGACTCTCTGGTGTTGGAAATTCAACTTCAACCAGATCATACAGCCATGTATTTTTACGCTCGATACTGGCTAACTGTTGTTCATTCATTTTGATACCTTAGTTGCAAAACGAAATGTGCAAAGTGTTTCATTCTCACATAGAGTGAAGCTTAGACAGAGCGACAAGCGATATAAAGTCAAACATATTGGGAGAAAGTATGGTCACTCTAACTCATCATTTCGTTTAGAGCAGTACATTAGCATGAAGCCTACAACAAACCTAGCGTACGTAGACCTTTCCTTGGCTAAATTTTGTTTTAGTTGCAAACCTCTGATAGATTTCATCAATATCTTTCCTAGTTAAGGACAAAAATAATGAAAAAGATGCTGTTAAGTGCATTGCTTGCTACTACGCTGGTTGGTTGTTCAGATAACGATGTTGCTGATGTAGGACTCGGTTGGTTTACTTTGAAAGACATCAAAGTAGGTGAATTAAAAGACGAGGTAGTCACGGGGGTAACGTGTCATATAGCTTCTATCGAAGCCGATTTTAGCTTAGCGGATCCAAGTGACAGCTCAATATCATGTCGTCAGACTGGCGAAATCACGCCGGAAATGATTGCAAAAATAGATAAAAGTAAGTCTGGCGAAATTGTATTTAAGAAGTCAAAAAGTATTTTCTTCAAAACAATGAAGGTTCGCCGAATTTATGATGCAGACAACCAAACCTTGCTCTACCTGTCTTACACAACAAAAGAGACAGACGGTAGCTTTAAGCACAGCCTATCGACAGTTCCACTTTGGGGTACCAAGGCTTACGTTGAGCCTACTGAAGTGAAAAAGTAACGCAGCTAATTTTGGGTAGCTCCAAGCTCGTTGTTAAAGAAAATAACCGCTCAACAATCTGAAAAGCGACCAATTGCAGTACTATAAGCATCAGCAATTTAGGCTATCTTGGTCGCAATTTCTCCAGCTCGCTGATTTTTTCAGCGGGCAAACTTCTTTGTAATAAAACGCCACGATTTTCATTTTTTTGTGATACAATCCCGCCTCTTTTTTTTCTCACTCAAGAACAAGCATGAAGTTTCCTGGTCAGCGTAAATCTAAACACTACTTCCCAACTCACGCTCGAGATCCATTAGTAAACCAAATCCGACAAGCGCCTAAGCTATATCGCCCAACTATTGTTGGTGTCGGTCAAACCATCGTAGATATCGAAGCGCGTGTAGATGATGCGTTTTTAGAAAAATACAACCTAAGTAAAGGACATTCACTCGTTCTTGAAGAAAGCAAAGCAGATGCACTTTACGAAGAACTGGTTGAGCAAGGCCTGATCACACACCAATACCCAGGTGACACGATTGGCAACACGCTCCACAATTACTCAGTATTGGCGGATAGCAAATCCGTTTTGCTCGGTGTGATGTCCAAGAACATTCAAGTTGGTTCTTTTGCTTACCGTTACCTTTGCCGCACGTCTTCACGCATGAACCTCAACCACCTACAAACGGTAGATGGTCCTATTGGTCGTTGTTATACCTTGATTTCTCAAGATGGCGAACGCACATTTGCTATCAATGAAGGTCACATGAACCAACTACTTCCAGAAAGCATTCCTGAAGAGATCTTTGAGAAAGCATCAGCTCTGGTTGTTTCTTCTTACCTCATGCGCGGCAAAGAAGAGGATCCAATGCCGAAAGCGGTACAAAAAGCGATCGACTTTGCCAAGAAGCACGATGTCCCTGTTGTACTAACTTTAGGCACAAAATACGTTATCGAAGGTAACGCGCAGTGGTGGCAAGAGTACATTCGCGAGAACATATCTGTTGTTGCAATGAATGAAGAAGAAGGCGCGGCATTAACAGGCGAGACAGAACCGCTAGCGGCTGCTGATAAAGCACTTGAGTGGGTTGATCTTGTTCTATGTACTGCTGGCCCAAATGGCCTATACATGGCAGGTTACACCGACGAAAAAGTAAAACGAGAAACCACACACGACATTCTTGAAGGTTCAATTGAAGCCTTTAACCAATACGAATTTAGTCGCGCGATGCGTAAAGGAGATTGTGAGAAGCCAATGAAGGTATACTCTTACATTGGTCCTTACCTGGGTGGTCCACTAGAGATAAAGAACACCAACGGCGCAGGTGATGCGGCGCTTTCTGCTTTACTGCATGATATGGCTGCAAACTCTTTCCATCAAAAAGAAGTGCCTAACTCAGAAAAGCACGAAGTACGCTGTTTGACTTACTCATCACTTTCTCAGATCTGTAAATATGCAAACCGAGTAAGCTATGAAGTGTTGACGCAACACTCTCCTCGCCTATCGCGAGCACTTCCTGAACGAGAAGATAGCTTAGAAGAAACTTACTGGGATCGTTAAGATCACAGCTTTAAAGCTAAAAATACATCAAGGTCACCATTTGGTGGCCTTTTTGTTTTGATCTGGCGCAGTAATTAGTAGATTTTGTTAGTATGTAGCACAGTATAGAGCAGTAAACTCTTTACATACCGAATCGAAACAGTACCATCACCGAGCAAACGTTTGCCCAACAATAATACTTGCTCCAACTCAGATTGTTTTTCAACACTACCTGCGAGTCACTTTAGGGATTATCCATGCAGTCAGATATTGAAATTTGCCGAAACACACCACTTTATTCTATTGATGTTATTGCGGAAAAAGTAGGGTTACTACCCGAAGAATATGACACTCACGGGAAGCACAAAGCCAAAGTCCATCCAAAATGTTTGGAGCGGCTCAAAGAGAATGATAACGGTAAGCTTGTGCTTGTTACTGCGATCACTCCTACCCCACTTGGCGAAGGAAAAACCGTTACAACAGTCGGACTGGCGCAAGGTTTAGCTAAGCTTAGACAATCCGTTATCGCATGTATTAGACAACCTTCTATGGGACCTGTATTCGGTATTAAAGGCGGTGCTGCTGGCGGTGGTTATTCCCAAGTTGCTCCAATGGAAGAACTGAACTTGCACCTTACTGGTGACATCCATGCGGTGACGGCGGCGCATAATCTAGCTTCAGCCGCGCTTGATGCTCGCTTGTATCATGAACAACGCGAAGGCTATGATGCCTTTGAGGCACGTACTGGATTAAAGGCACTTAAAATCGATACGGCAAGCATTACTTGGAAACGAGTAATGGACCATAATGATCGTGCACTACGTAAAGTCAAAATTGGGTTAAATGAGCCAGGAAAAGCCATCAATGGATACGAACGCGACGAAGGGTTCGATATTTCTGCCGCGTCTGAGTTAATGGCTATCATTGCACTGGCTAAAGATTTGAAAGATTTACGTCAGCGTATCGGGAAAATTGTCGTAGCGTACGATTTGAACGGAAACCCGGTAACCACTGAGGATCTGCAAGTTGCAGGAGCAATGGCTGTGACATTAAAAGAGGCCATTGCACCGACACTGATGCAAACTCTAGAAGGTGTTCCTACGTTGATTCACGCAGGCCCGTTTGCAAACATCGCCCATGGAAATTCATCTATTATTGCCGACGATATCGCGCTAAAACTATCAAGTTACACCGTAACAGAGGCGGGGTTTGGTTCGGACATGGGATTTGAGAAAGCGTGTAACATTAAAGCTGCCGCCGCCAGCAAGGCGCCAGATTGTGTAGTGATAGTAGCAACATTACGCGGCCTCAAAGCAAATTCTGGACACTACGATTTACGACCAGGTATGGCCATTCCAGATTCCATTTTTAATCCAGACCAAGCAGCATTGGAAGCGGGATTTGAAAACTTAAAATGGCACATTAATAACGTCCATAAATATGGCATTCCAGCTGTTGTCGCTATTAACCAGTTTCCGCAAGATTGTGAGAAAGAGCTTAAAATACTTAAAGAGCTGGTTCAGAAATTTAATCCGGAAGTTAAAGTCGCTATCAGCACCGCTTTTGCGCAAGGCGGGCAAGGCACTACTCAGTTAGCTCAACATGTTATTGACGCTTGTACCCAGCCTACAGAGTTTCGTCCTTTATACAATAAAGAACAATCGTTACACGAAAAACTTATGGCTGTGTGTGAAGCTGGCTATGGTGCCGCCAATATAGAAATGAGTTCCCTTGCTACTGAACAGCTCAACCATTTTGAAAATCTAGGTTTTGACAACTTAGCGGTTTGCATAGCGAAAACTCCACTATCGATAACAACAGATTCCGCTGTCAAAGGAGCGCCGACAGGTTTTACAGTCCCTATCCGCGAGTTACGTCTGTGTGCTGGCGCTGGGTTTGTGTATGCGTTATCAGGCACGGTGATGACGATGCCAGGTTTGCCTGATAAACCTGCATTTATGAATTTAGACCTTGATGATGAAGGAAATATCGTCGGTCTCTCTTAGTGTAACGTCAACGTATAGTTGACTATAAAGGAAGCACGTTTAAAGAGTGAGTGGTTTACTTCTATATCCACTCACTTTGAACAGACGAAGAGGCGTGCTTGATTATCTTTATCTTACTGTTTTATCCTCACTTTACATTGTAAATCCATACTTATTTTCTCCCCTTCCCTATAATCTTGCGCCAATTTGATGCACGGCCTACTTAGCACTTCACTAATGTGGTGCAATTACCTTGCGATGAACTTTTAACCCCTTTGATTTTTAAAGAGATATTCTATGGCTCGAATCTTGTACTAAAGTTTGCAGTAGTAAACACATCAGCACATGCACTTTCAAAACCTCTGCGCTGTACACCACTTCCTCCTGGTTAGCACCGTTTTGATGCATGCAAAAAAGGGAAAGGGAATAATATGGAAGACGCACTCGCCGTAATTTTAGCTGGAGGGATGGGGTCTAGACTCAGCCCACTCACCGATGATAGAACCAAGCCAGCAGTACCTTTTGGCGGAAAGTATAGAATTATAGATTTCACACTAACCAACTGTTTACACTCAGGTTTACGTAAAATCCTTGTTTTGACCCAATACAAATCTCATTCACTTCAAAAACACTTGCGAGATGGTTGGTCGATATTCAATCCAGAGCTTGGCGAGTACATCACTGCGGTTCCACCTCAAATGCGCAAAGGTGGTGCATGGTATGAAGGAACCGCTGATGCGATTTATCACAACATGTGGTTACTATCGCGCAATGACGCGAAGTATGTGGTTGTGTTATCCGGCGATCATATCTATCGAATGGACTACGCCGCAATGCTTGAAGAGCATAAAGAGAAAGGTGCTAAGCTCACCGTTGCCTGTATGGATGTTCCCGTAGAGGATGCTTCAGCATTCGGGGTAATGGGCACCGCAGAAAACGGGCTAGTTACTTCATTTATAGAAAAACCAGAATGCCCACCTACCCTTCCAGGAAGTAAAACCAGAAGCCTCGTTTCTATGGGGATCTATATCTTTGATATGGATGTTTTAAAAGAAGCACTCGAAGACGACTCAAAACTCGATTCATCAAGTCATGACTTTGGAAAAGACATCATACCTAAGCTGATTGATACGGAATCCGTTTACGCTTATCAATTCTGTGGCAGTAAAGGGCGCGTCGATAAAGATTGCTATTGGCGCGACGTGGGTACCATTGATTCCTTCTATGAAGCGAATATGGATCTGCTAGAGCCTGTACCACCAATGAACCTATATCAATCCAATTGGGCGATTCGTACTTACGAGCCGCAGTTTCCACCAGCTCGTACCGTATCGTCAGCCACGGGCAATGAAGGTATTTTTATTAACTCCATCATTGCTACCGGTGTCATCAATTCTGGAGGCTCAGTACAGCATTCCATTATTTCCTCTAACGTACGCATTCAAGACAGTGCCACGGTAGTCGATTCCATCATTTTTGATGACGTAGAGGTCGGTGAAGGAAGTCAGTTGGTCAACTGCATAGTTGATAAACATGTTCGTATTCCGCCACATACTCAAATTGGCATCAACAAACTAGAAGATGCGAAGCGATTTAAAATCTCAGACAAAGGTATTGTCGTCATACCCGAAAGTTACCAATTCGACTAAACGACAAACCATCGCAACAAAAAAGCGCACGATCATCATCGTGCGCTTTTGTTTAAGTGCCTATTAACGTTAGGCTATAACAAATAATACATAATAATTAGATGTTACATACCGTTGACCAGCTACCATCTGTGCCCGGCTCAGCCGCTGTCCACCAGTTCGCTTGGTAAACCACACCGTTGTGGATGATCTTATCACCTTGGTTAGCGTGGCTTGGGTTACCAGCCCAATCCGTTTGTGGTAGAGCTGGGTATGTCACTAAACCTGTCGTATCACACGTACCTGGTTCAGTAGTACCACCATCACCCGAGCCTGCATTTAGGTCGCCAATTGGTAGTTCTGGCTGTTCAAACTTGAACGCAAACTCTTTACCACCAGAAATCACTGAGTAGTTAGCCGGACCAGAGATTGGTAGGTAGTAAACCATATCAAGCTCGTAAGTACCGCCCGCAGGTAAATCTTTCCAAGCAGGTAGAGAGAACGATACGCGGTGCATTACGCCATCTAAGCCACCGATGTTGTTTGCACGAGTATGTCCAGAAGCAATGACTTTCAAACCGCCACCTGATTGATCTTTCGCGTTATCAGGAGCTGATACTGGGATATCAAACTGGAATTCAGTACCACCAGGGATCGCTTGACCAGTGTTGTTCGTAAACGTGATCTTCGGATTAATTGGGTAGTTTTGGTCGCCAACCTTAAAGCCGCCAACGCTGACTGCAATGTCTACCGCTTCTGTTGGTGTTGGACCCGTCGCGACTTTATTGCCGTAAGGTGTTGCAGACTTAAACTTGTCGTAGATAGCTTTGGTCATAGTGTTACCCATATGGTACTCACCATTACCAGCCGCACAAGCTTGTTCAGTTGCATCTACTGCCGTACGATTACCATTTGCATCCAGTACGTAACAGTTGTAGTCACCTGCCAGTTCCCAGAACATAATACCGCCGATTTCTTTATCGATAACGTAATCAGCTTTCACTTCGATAGAAGCTTTATCTTCCGTAGACAGGAACACGCTCTTCTCTGCGTTCCACAACCAAGGCGCTACCGCAACGCTATCGTAATGACGAGTATATGTACCAACAAACTTATCCGAAGGATCGTTAACTGGATCAAGACCGTAAGCGGCTGCGTAAGAGCCCCAGATACCATTTTCTAGGTTCTTCGCATGCCACATTGGGTTAGAGCCAGCGCCCATTTCGTTGCCTTTAGGGTCTGTATCGTGCCACATGTTGTCGATACCAATAGCACCGTGACCACAGTTGTTTTTCTCACCTTCACCGGTACCAGGTTGACACTCAGCTTGGTTTGGCAGTGCTGCTCGGCCCCACAGACCATTTTCACCACCAGTAACACCTTGCCAACCACGGGTGTAGTAAGGAACACCGATGTTGATACGACCTGCTGGCATAGAACCACGGAAATAGTGGTAAGCCCAGTCTGTGTTCAAGTAACCGATACCACCGTATGCAGCAGTGCCGTATACGTTCCACTGGGCTAGCTCCGAGTCTTTACCTGTATCGAATAATGCTGCGTTGTGACCAACGTGATCATTCCAAGCCCCATGCAAGTCGTAAGACATGATGTTTACGTAGTCTAGGTACTTAGTTACATCGAAGGTTTCCATACCACGCAGTAGGTAACCTGAAGATGGTGCTGCGATAGTCAGCATATAATGAATGCCATCTTGCGCGGATGCCGCATCAAGTTTCTCACGCAATACTTTCATCAGCTCTTGGTAAGACGCCCATAGATACTGACGACGTGGTTCCATGAAGTCTTTGTCGTAAGGGTTACCAGCACCAGCCATTGATGTCGGGTATTCATAGTCGATATCCAGACCATCGAACTTGTACTGACGCATCATTTCAACGGCAGAAGTTGCGAACTTCTCGATGCCTGCATGGTTAATAGAACCGTCCGCATTCGTCGTCATGGTGTAGAAGCCACCATCAGCTACACGATTGCCGTTCGTATCGAAGTGACCGCCCGTTTCAGCCCAACCACCGATAGAGATTAACGTTTTAACATCATGTTTTTGCTTGTAAGTCGCTAGCGCACCAAAGTGACCTTTAAAGCCAAGAGCAGGATCTACCTCAACGCCAGGCCAAGTTTTACCCGTAGCAGGGTTGTTAGGGTCATTAACGTCACCAACGTTTACTTTACCATCAGAACCAATGCTCACAAACGCGTAGTTAATGTGAGTAAGTTGCTCCCAAGGAATATCTTTAACAAGGTAAGTCGATTGAGGGTCCTCACCTGCGCGCCAACTAGTAAAGTAACCAATCACACGACGTGGGTGATCGGCGCCCATTTTCTCGCGACCTTCTTCGTCATAAATAGAACAGTAAGGAACGTCTACACCCGTTGTTTGATACAAGCCATCAGGGCGACAGTTAGATGTCACCGCACCACCGTTTACCGTTAACGTCGCAAGTGCAGAATCTGCAGTTGCTCCGGCATCATCGGTTGCTCTCGCATAAACACTTAGCGAACCAGCTTGTGAAGGCGTTACATCAAGCGTGTATGGTGCAGTTGTTGCGGTGCCAGCAAGGACACCCGCCACATAGAAATCAACTTTAGCAACGGTGCCTTCCGCATCTGCGGCATTCGCAGTCAGTGTGACGGAGCCACCCAAGTCAATAGAAGTCGCAGAAAGTGCAACATCCACTGTCGGCGCTTCGTTACCAGATTGTGCTGGTGCCACAGTTAACGTCACAGCGCTTGCTGTGCTTACTGCACCTGTATCGTCATACGCCTTAGTAGAGAATTCGTGCTGGCCTTCAGTCGCTGTCCATGACGCAGCATAAGGCGCAGACGTTGCCTGACCAACTAATACGCCATCAACAAAGAATTCTACTTTTCTAACAGTACCATCGGTATCAGCTGCATCTGCAGCTAGGTTAACAACATCCCCTGCAGTCACAGAAGCCGACGCAGAAGGCGATGTTAGAGTAACAGTCGGGACTTCATTCTGAGGTGGATCAACCGGTCCAGTGCCATCACATGCGCCAAGTGTTTCCCACTCGCCCCACTCACCAGATTGCGCTGGGTTACTGTTTTGCGTCCAGTAGCGTGCTTTGTAAGCATTACCTTCATGTTGAACTTGGTCACCACCGTTATAAACTTTTGATGATTGCCAAGTTTCTAGAGGGGCACAGTCAACCGCTGCGTAGCTATTGAAGGCCATAAGACAAGAAGCGGTGAGAGTGCTTAGTGTGAACACGCTTTTCACTGCGTTGCCGTTTTTAAGGTGCATAATCGCTCTTCCTTAAGTTATTGTTAAAACAATACTAAATGCGCTAAACAAAGCGCACTTATACTTTTATTTCGACGTAAAATAACTTAAGTACAAGTTGGTGATTTCACACTATCTATTTACGAGTTTTCCACACCGCCTCGCAACAATCCACTAAATGCTTGCAACAACGTACCTATTATTTGGCACCAGTAACTAATTTTATAAATCAAATAAATATGTCACTCGCAAATTAATAAAAAAGGCAAAAAAAGTCGTTATTTTGAAATAAAGATCACTAAGCCTTTGTTGACCTTGGCGTTTCATTAAAATGGCGCTTGTACTCACGACTAAACTGTGATGGGCTTGTGTACCCAACCAGTCTCGCGGCATCGTTGACTCGTCTCCCCTCCAGTTGGATCAACTCGCGCGCTTTATTAAGTCGAACTTTCTTAATGTATTGCAACGGAGATTCAAGCGTGACATTGCGAAAAGCTTGATGGAAAGCAGACACACTCATATTGGCTTCTTCTGCCAATGTTTGTACGCTCAACTGTTCATGGTACGCTTGATGAACACGATTCAGTGCTTTGGCCACTCTAGCGTAAGAGCCTTCTTGGTGTGCTAAGTCAAATAAAACATACCCTTCTTTGCTTACCAAAGTGCGATAAACAATTTCCTCAAGAAGTAGATCACCGAGCATGACAACATCAAGCTCATTACACAACGCTCTCATTAGTCGCTTGCATGCATCCAGCATACCTTCGCTCATGCGTACCGATTTAAGGCCGCAACGGGTAGCATCCAGACACTTATTACTGAATTTCTCAGCCTCAAGTTTTTTAACGAGCTTATGAAGAAGCGTTGGCGAAATATCTATCGAGATGCCAAGTAAAGGCTCATTGTTTGTCGCAAACGCTTCGCACTCCAGGGGCATGGGAACTCCTACGACAAGGTAATCATCGGGCCCATATTGGACAGGTGTATCACCAATATGAATGTTCTTATATCCTTGACCTAAAACAATAATGCCAGACTGATAGACAAACGGCTGTCGATGATTTCCTTTGCTACTGCGATAAAACCATACGCCATCTATTGCGGTTTTCTTCATACCTTCTAAGTCATGCAGTCCCTGCTTTTCAACATATTGCTGCATGATATCTGCGAGAGTGTGCATTAGAGCGCTCCATCAATGACCAACGAGTTTGGTCTCTATTATTATTGTGAGCACTATACTTCCTCTCAACTTTAACTTTCTAGTTCAAGAGCATTAATTTTGTAGAAATAGGCAAATTATTTGCAGAAATCGACCTGTTAACGAACGTTAATCAGGACTAATATGCACGTATTCAATCTCCTTTACTGGAAGCAAGAGGGCTAATAATGAACTTTTCTTATGTAAACCCAACCAAGATTTTCTTTGGTCAAAAACAAATCGCTGCAATCAAAGAAGCTATCCCATCCGACCAAAAAGTTTTAGTGGTATACGGCGGTGGCTCAATTAAAAAAAATGGCGTGTACGACCAAGTCTCAGAAGCACTAGAGGGACATGAATGGCTAGAGTTTTCTGGTGTTGAACCCAACCCAACCAAAGAAACGCTCGATAAAGCGGTCGCAATGGTAAAAGAACATGGTGTTGACTTTATTCTTGCTGTAGGTGGTGGTTCAGTCATTGATGGCTCTAAATACGTAGCAGCAGCATCTAAGTATGATGGTGATGGCTGGGATATCATGATTGGTAAACACCAAGTCACTGAAGCGACGCCTCTAGCTGCAATTTTGACATTGCCAGCAACAGGCTCAGAGTCAAACATGGGCGCAGTTATCACTAAAAAAGAAACTCAAGACAAACTTCCGTTCATGTCTCCAGCAGTACAGCCTAAATTTGCTGTGTTAGACCCGGATGTAATGAAAACATTGCCAGAACGCCAGTTGATCAACGGCATTGTTGACGCGTGGGTGCACGTATGTGAGCAATACTTGACGCTTCCTACCGGCGCAATGGTTCAAGATGGTTATGCAGAAACACTGCTGAAAACCTTAAAAACACTCGGAAAACAGTTTGCCGAGCGAGACGACGATATGTGGCGCGCAAACTTAATGTGGTCTGCTAACCAAGCATTGAACGGGTTAATTGGTAGTGGCGTTCCACAAGACTGGGCGACACATATGATCGGCCATGAATTAACGGCTCTATGGGGCGTCGATCATGCACGTTCTCTTGCAATCGTCCAACCATCGCTACTTCGCAACCAAATGCAATTTAAACGTCCTAAACTAGAGCAAATGGGTCGCAACGTATTTGGACTTGAAGCTGGAGACGATCTTGCTGAACGTACCATCGAAGCGATCGAAGCGTTTTATCATCAACTTGATGTCGCAACTAAGCTAGAAAACTATGGTGAAAGTCGTGAACAAGCGATCGATGCCATCATCGAACAACTCAATAAACACGGAATGACCGTTCTCGGTGAAAACCAGGCGATTACTCTTGAACGTAGTCGTGAAATTTTAGAGCTCGCTGTTGCCTAACAGCAAAAACAGTTCACTGCCCTTTCTAGGGTTTAACGGTATTGTGACTTAACGGTCACAATACCGTTTTTTTATGCTATTTTGTAAGCTTCATCACGTTCAAATTCGGGAACTCCTCAAAATAACGATTAATCCCTACAAACTCATTGATCGTGTAGGTCAGTAAAGAGACAACTGTCCAGCTTTACACAAACAAAAATAAAATTGAATTCAAAGGTCTAACTTACTCATTTAATGGACCTTTTATTTGTTGTAGTTATCCACTACATTAGCTTGTCTGTTCGAGAATCCATTTTATGTGGCTAGTTGTTGTCGTATTAGCATTCATACATATCATCAGTATCCGTAAAGGTCCTAAGTGGGTCTTCTACGTATCCAAACCATTACCAGTGCTCTGTATGTTAGGAATTTTAATCCAGTCTCCTGCCTATCATATGCCATATACGCATTGGATTTTGATTGGCTTATCGCTCTCGTTGCTTGGTGATCTACTATTAATGCTCCCTAGAGATAAGTTTATTACCGGATTAGTGCTCTTCTGCTCTGCCCATCTTTCCTATAGCTACGGTTTTACCATCATGTCCGCTTGGCATTTTACGCCTTGGCTCCCTATTGCTTTATTTGGCCTCGGTGTATGTTTCTATTGGTTGTTTCGACCGGACCTTGGTCAAGAAAAGCTCCCGGTTGCCAGCTACATATTGGTATTGATGACCATGTGTTGGGCTGCTATCGAGTATTATTTGAGTGGAAAAACACAATCGTCCTCGTTTGCAGTGCTCGGAAGCTTTATCTTCATCGTTTCTGGTACCGTCTTAGCTTTTGAACGCTTCGGGGGACGATCCGTATTTTCCCGACAAGTCGTCATGGTGACCTACTATTCCGCACAAACATTGATGGTAATGTCCGTTGTTGCCATCGTAGTTCGTTATCCGTATCTCAGTTGAACTGACTTATTAGTAAGAGCCTCTGTGTCTAATTCTTAAAACATCACTTTATCAAGCACTAAAGTGAGCAGGTTCTTAATCTTAGAACCTGAATATAAGCTTGTTCTTAATGAAATAATGCGCACAACTTGCTATTGTAGAAGGATATTTTTCCTTTATAGCGTGCCCCTTTGAAAGAGAACACTCCTGTTGTTGAATTTAGCAACGTAAACAAGTGGTATGGCGATTACCACGCTCTAAAAGATATCAACTTCTCCGTGCATTCTGGCGAGATCGTCGTGGTGTGTGGCCCTTCTGGTTCAGGAAAATCAACGCTCATTCGTTGCATCAACCATCTTGAATCGATTCAAGAAGGCCAGCTTCATGTATTCGACCAGCCTTCTCACGCAAAATCTCTCAAGCCCGGTAAAATCGGCATGGTGTTCCAGCACTTCCACCTTTTTCCTCATTTGACTGTACTGGAAAACCTCACCTTAGCGCCGATTCGCACACTCAAATTGTCAAAACAAGAAGCTGAAAAACGCGCACGACATTACCTCAAGCGCGTCAATATTGAAGAGCAAGCGAGTAAGTACCCTATCCAGCTTTCTGGCGGTCAGCAGCAACGCGTCGCGATTGCTCGCTCCTTGTGTATGGAACCGGATTTGCTCCTGTTTGACGAACCAACTTCGGCGCTTGATCCGGAAATGATCAACGAAGTATTGGATGTCATGGTTGAGCTGGCTCAAAGCGGAATGACGATGATTTGTGTCACGCACGAAATGGGATTTGCCAAAAAAGTAGCGAACCGCGTGGTATTTATGGATGAAGGCCAAATAGTGGAAATGAACTCACCGATCGCCTTATTTGAGACACCACAGCATCCACGAACCCAAGCATTTTTGAACCAAATTTTAAGTTACTGATGATAGTTCGCGTAATCAAACCTGTCCTTCAAGCTTTACTACAAATGACGCTCCTCTTCATCGCGATTGTGTGGGTGTTAGACTCTGGTGCCGACGCTATGGGGTATCAATGGCAATGGGAGCGCGTACCTGATTACATAGCTTTTTATGAAGATGGCGAATGGTGGCCGGCAGAACTTATCGATGGGCTATTGGTCACGCTTAACATCTCGGCCATTAGTCTATTCTTCACCTTAGTGTTGGGGTTGGTCACCGCGTTACTAAGGCTTAGCGATTCGAAAGTCGGCAATGTTATTGGTACCACTTATGTCGAAGTCATACGTAACACGCCGTTGTTGGTGCAAATCTATTTACTCTACTTCGTGTTTGGCCCCGTGATTGGTTTGGACCGATTCAGCACCGCCGTTTTGGCATTGTCCCTTTTCCAAGGTGCCTATACCGCGGAAATATTCCGTGCAGGTTTAAACAGTATTCCTAAAGGGCAATTCGAAGCAGCAAAAACTCTCGGGCTGTCACCGTTTTACACCTACAAAGACGTGATTTTGCCTCAGGTTTTACAGCGCACATTACCGCCATTAACCAATGAAGTGGTTTCTTTGATCAAAAACTCTTCCATTGTAAGCGTGATGGCGATTTTTGATTTAACAACACAGGCACGCAACATCGTCTCTGAGACGGCGATGCCGTTTGAAATTTGGTTTACCGTGGCAGCAATTTATCTTGCTCTCACTCTATCACTTTCTGGCTTGTCTGCATGGCTAGAACACAAACTCGGAGCCAGTTGGCGCAAATTATAAGGAGATAACATGAAGTTATTCAAAGCGACCATTACTGCATTATTAGGGTTAGCCATCGCTATGCCTACAATCGCGAAAGAAGACGTTGCCACCCCCAATGTAGATCAAATCAAAGAACGAGGCACTTTGCGCGTTGGTATGTCAACATTTGTACCTTGGGCAATGCGCAACAAGCAAGGTGAGTTAATCGGTTTTGAAATCGATGTGGCCAAACGCTTAGCACAAGATTCAGGTTTGAAAGTGGAATTTGTACCGACTGCATGGGATGGCATTATTCCCGCACTACTGGCGAAAAAGTTCGACGTGATTATCGGTGGCATGTCGGTCACGCCCGAGCGTTCCAAAAGCGTGTTGTTTACTGAGCCCTACTCGCACTCTGGAGTTCAAGTGGCAGCGAACAAAGAGCTGGCTTCAGGTTTTAGCGAATTCTCCGATTTTGACTCACGACGCGTAAAAATAGCGGCTCGTCGCGGTGCGTTCACCGTTCAAGTAGCCAGAGAAACCTTCCCGAAAGCGAAGATTCTGCAATTTGATGATGACGCTCAAGCGTTCCAAGAGGTGCTGAATGGTAACGCCCATGCGGTCATCGCTTCTAGCCCAAAACCAGAGCATGAGACAGTGAAACACAGCGACAAACTATTCCTTCCATTCTCTGAGCGATTATCAAAAGGTAACGAAGCCTTTGCAGTTCGTTTGGGGGAAGAAGATAAAAAAGCCTTTTTCAATAAATGGATTGAAGCAAGAACCCAAGATGGATGGTTAAAACAACGTTATGAATACTGGTTCTCGACATTAGATTGGCAAGATCAAGTCGCGCAAGGTCAGTAATCTGAGTGGCTCGTGGTCTTCGCGAGCCTATACTTTCCAATCATCCATTTTACTTTTTCATCATCTATCGGAGTCAAATTTTTGGGCGAACAAACCACCACTCGCACAGTACCCACTAATTCCAACACAGGTTCCTTTCTATCGCGGTTAAACACGCTAGATTGGGTACTGCTTATTATCTGTGGTATTGGTGGCGTTTGGCTGTACCATCGCTCCACTGTTGGTGTACATTATTTGTGGCAGTGGAAAGAGGCGTTTGAACTACTTTTTACGCCAAGATCCGATGGTGGTTTGCCCTACTTCTTCCAAGGTTTGATTTCGACGTTAAGGCTCAGTATTTGGGGCATCAGCTTCGCGTTAGTGCTTGGCACGTTGCTAGGCTTAGCACGCTTCTCTCGCTCCGTTTGGTTGCGCACACCTGCTAATGCGTTTATCCAATTGGTGAGAAACATTCCGCCGCTGGTGTTTGTTTTCATCTTCTACTTTTTCATTTCCAACCAATTGATCCCATTACTCGGTTTGGAAGATATTCTACGAAACTATAACAGCGAACCAAATGCGCTACAGAGCTTTCTTTTTGGGCCTTATAACCTTTGGGAAAATCTTGCCTCTGGCGTGTTATGCGTCGGCCTACTCTCTTCTGCCTACGTTGCAGAAGTGGTGCGTGCAGGTTTACAAAGTATCGACCAAGGACAGTGGGAAGCGGCGGATTCATTGGGCTTGTCTCGATGGGTGAAGTACCGATTCGTTATCGCGCCGCAAGTGCTTAAAGCAATAACACCTGCACTTGCCGGTCAAACCATCTCTTTGGTGAAAGACACCTCCATCGTTTCGCTAATTTCTATACAAGAAATGACTTTCGTTGGGACAGAGATGGCAAACTCATCAGGATATATCTTTGAAATTTGGCTGATTGTCGGCCTTGCTTACTTTTTGATTTGTTTCGGGTTGTCACTTATTTTTCGCTACATTGAAGCAAAATCGGAATCCATTTCAAATTAACTCAACCGTATATGTAATTAGACACATTTGAATCTTCAAATCAGAATTGCATCCTGTTACATTGAAAAGATGCTAAATTTTCGGCGTTTTTCATGGAGTTAAAGAATCAATCGGACTACGAGCGATACATTAAGCAAGATAATCTTGGTGAATATTACGTAGTTCTCAATCAATTCACTTTTCACAGTGTTTATCAGCCGATTTTTGATAAGCACCAGCGTATTATTGGAATGGAAGCTCTACTGCGAATTCGTGGCATTGATGGTTCGTTAATTCGTCCTGATGTATTTCTGGCCAACAATGGCCTCGATCCCTACTTTCGATTGTGTGTTGAGTTTTTATCCAGAGCAATGCACATTCGAAATTTTGCACGCTGTTTCGCAGGAACGCCTATCAAACTGTTTCTCAATGTCATGCCTCAAACCCTACTCACCCTAACCAAAGACATGGGCTTTAAAGACAACGGCCTGCTTTACAAGCGCCTTTCCGAACTTGGTATGAGCCCATCAGACGTGGTGTTTGAAGTAGTCGAAGAGTCATGCGGTGATACTGATTTACTGATCAAAGCCGTGCAGTTAATGAGAGCGAATGGTTTTATCTTTGCTATCGATGATTTTGGCGCTCAACATTCTGATATCGCACGTGTTCAGCAGCTCTGCCCTGACATCATAAAAATCGATCGCTCTTATCTACTTGATTACTGCGCCGGAGAAACCTTTTCCATACATAGCGCCGTTGAGCTCGCGGCTCATATGGGAGCAAAAGTGATCATAGAAGGGGTAGAAGAAGACGTGCAGCTGCAAGCGATGTATCAACTTGATTTGGATTATTACCAAGGCTTTTACTTAGGTAAGCCTTGCGCCATTCATCACTGGACCGATAGCCTAAACATTGAAACGACAGTGCATTGACACTGCCCCCTTACGATACAGTAAAACCAAAAAAGCGCCGATATATACTCGGCGCTTTTTGGTTTTGCTTGGCGATGACCTGCCTAGCTAGGTATTAATTTGCTTAGAAAAAGTCAATAGAGTTACGTCCGCTCTTCGGATCACGAGTCGCTTGCGGCTTTTCAGCTTTCTTACCTTTCTTCGCTGATTGCGACAGCGCGTTTTGTTGTGCTTTCCGCTCTTTATGCGCTGCTTTTCGGCCTGTTGACTTAGGTCCAGAGCCTTTAGCTGGCTTGCTTTGGCGAGATTTCTCTTTACGTGCAGATTGCGCTTCTTTCTTCGCTTTCTTTTCCGCTTTTTGCTCTGCCGTTTCAGGTTCAGTTACTGGCGCATCGCAAACCACAACATAATATTCTTGGTTAAACTCAAAAAAGTCACCATCATACATCTTGCGGCGCTTACGTGTTTCTAGCTCACCATTCACCGCGACGTAACCTTCTTCGATGATATGCTTTGCTTCGCCGCCACCGCTGACCAAGTTCGCGATTTTAAAAAGCTTGTACAGTTCGATCGGATGCGCATCAACGTCGATGCCAATTGCTTCGATCTCAATCTCTTCGCCTTCTAAATACTCTTCGTGGTCGTAATCTTGGGTCATGTTACTTACTCTTACTATTTGATGCCCTGAAGTTTAAACGCAATGCTTAAAAATAGAAACCTCTGCCGATGCTCAATCACCGATTAGCCTTGGCATTTGAGCACCTCTTAACCCATTTAACTTGTCGCTCGTTAGCTTGTATATCGATGCGTAGCTCAAACGAAGCTGCAATTACGCAACCTGAAGGTATATACTCTTCAAGTTATTGTTGAAAAGAGCGAATACTTTGTCTCAACCAAGCAGAATTACCTTTGTCACGGCTAACTTGTTTAATTTTGTCGCACCTCCTGATGCCTACTATGATTTCGAAAACATCTACTCGTTAGAGCAATGGCAAGACAAACTTGCTTGGACGCAACGCCAAATTGAAAAACTCGAAGCTGACGTGATTGGCTTACAAGAAGTGTTCAGTCTCGAGAAGACTCAGGCATTCTTTTCAACCATCGGCTACCCCTACTTTGCGACCGTTGACACCCCACATGTAGAGGATGAGTACATTTACTCAAGCCCTGTTGTGGCAATCGCATCTCGGTTTCCAATCGAAAAAGTACAAGCGGTAGAGTTTGACTTAGCAACACTTGAGCCTTTTGGAGTGAATGTTGCTCCAGAGTTCAGTCGCAAACCTATCTATGCGCAAGTGATACATCCTGTACTCGGCCATATCGCCGTTTACGTAACGCACTTAAAATCTCAACGCCCAGCCGACTCAGAACAACCAGAAACGTCTAGCACGATTATTGGGCGCTGGTTATCCACCCAGCAAAGAGGTTGGGAAGCAGCGATGTTAAGAGACGCGATGCAAAAAAGGTATAGAAAGGAGCCAATGCCAACGGTATTAATGGGCGATATGAATCAACCTATCACTCCAACCAGTGTTAATAGCGCATTGGTAGCCAATACTGGTGACAGCGTCACTGAGTTGCAACTCAAAGATGGATGGTCATTACAAAGTGACGCTCTGAAGGATGAACGCCCCGCTACGCATTATCATTTTTCCACTGGGAATGTGCTCGACTATATCTTGCTCTCTCAAGAGTTTGACACCTTATCAGATATATCGGTTGCCGAGGTTGTTGATTATCAGGTGTCTAACCAACATCTGATCAACCCGATTTATGACAGAGATAAAAACGCCAGCGACCACGCATTTGTGGCGCTGACGGCTGAAGTAAAGCTTTGAGTAACCTGTTTAGTGACGTTTAACAATTTTACGTGGAATCAACTCAACACCCGGTTTATAACGCTTGGCGGAAGCGTTGAGTGCTAACTCCATTGCGCTGTCCGCGATCAACTCAAACTGTTGAGGCAAAGAATTGATTTTCACAGGCAAGAAGTCCAGCAGTCGATTATCACCAAATGTCGCTAAACGCACCTTTCCCATCAGTTCTGGTTTTTCTAGCATTACATCCAACACACCTTCTAACAGTGTGTATGACGTTGTAACAATGGCATCTGGCAATGCGTTCTCTGTTAACCAACTCTCTAAGACTTTCTTGCCTTCTTCCCGGGAGAAGTGTTGTCCATAACCCACTGTTGCCGTTTTGCCACCTTGTTGAGAAGCAGATAGAAAACCGAGCTCACGCTCTTTTGAGACTTGAAGATCTTGCAATGCACCGATTAAGCCAATGGACTTAATATCTTCGGACAGTACTGACTGAGTGAGTTCAAGTGCGGCGTCAAAATCTTCGCTGATGACACAACAAAAGTGCTCATCATCCATTGGACGGTCTAGCGCGATAACTGGCGTACCAGAATTTTGCAACTTAAGATAATACTCGTTTGCAGTGGGCATACCACTTGCCACAAACAACGCATCAATGCGACGACTGACTAATGCTTCCGCCACCTTTTGCTCTGTATCAGGATCATCATCAGAGCAGCCAATCAAAATTTGGTACCCCGCTTTCCGGGAGTTCTGCTCTATCAGCTTTGCAAGACGCGCATAACTGGTGTTCTCTAAGTCTGGGATGATAAGCCCAAATGAGCGTGAATTACCTGCCCGCAAGGAAGACGCCGCATGATCTGGCTTATAATTGTACTCATCTACAACGGCCATCACCTTTTTCTGAGTCTTCTCGCTGATGCGGTATTTCTGCGCTTTTCCGTTAATCACATAGCTTGCAGTTGTCTTAGAAACACCCGCTAATTTGGCTATTTCATCCAGTGTCATATTCTAAACCTTATTCTGTGCGCGCGATCATATTAATACATCAACGATCTTTCGATAAGTTGAATTATAAGCTGAACCGATTCAGTATAAAAGCTGAAAGGATTCAGCAAAACTTAAAAATTGACGTAAATCACCTGAATACACAACAAACCAATTTGTAGGCTAGGCTATAGGACAGCGCCAAAGACTCATTTGTTAACGTCAGTTTTTAAAACAGTTTTTCTGAGTCTTTTAAAAAATTTACCAACAAGCTGAATCGATTTAGCTTGAAAGATAGAAAGGTTTGAGGAGTGATAAGCGCTCAGCAGAAGCAGCGTTCAACTTCTCACACAGAATACATTTTTAAATTGATACCTTAAGGCTGGAGAAGCACCATGCTTAAGCTAAATAAGAACGACATTACCCTCTCGCAATCAGCGACAGATAAGTTTGAAGCAATAAAGAGTATTGCTCATAGCCTGACTGATAAAGGCCTAGTTGAGCAAGGTTACGTTGAAGGCATGCTAAACCGTGAAAACCAAAACTCTACGTTTTTGGGGAACGGTATTGCCATACCGCACGGTACAACCGACACTCGCTCAATGGTGAAAACAACGGGTGTTGCTGTGCATCACTTTCCACAAGGTGTCGACTGGGGCGATGGTAACACGGTATTCGTCGCTATCGGCATTGCAGCTAAATCTGATGAGCACCTTGGCATTCTTAAACAGCTAACGAAAGTGCTAGGCGCTGACGGCGTAGAAGAACGTCTACGTAATGCAAAAAATGAAGACGAGATTATTGCCCTGCTCCACGGTGATGTTCAGCTTGAAGCAGACTTTGACGCCTCTTTAATTCAACTTATGTTCCCTGCGAGCGATATGCTACAAATGAGTGCTGTTGCTGGTGGTCTTTTGAAAAACACGGGCTGTGCTGATAACGAGTTCGTCGCAGATCTCGTTACCAAAACACCAACTCACTTAGGTAATGGCCTTTGGTTAATTGGCAGTGACAAACATGTAACTCGCACAGGCGTGTCATTTGTCTCGACGGCAAACGACTGCGAATATGAAGGTCAAAAAGTGCGTGCACTTGTCGCGTTTGCGGCATGTAACAATGCTCACCAGCCTATCCTAAAAACGCTTTCTAATATCGTGTTTAACAATGAGCACGGCAAGCTTTTAGATGCATCAGTAGAACAGATTCTTGCTTTGTTTAAAGGTGAAGAAGTCACAGCCGCATCCTCAGAAGAAGGCAATACCGCTGTATTTAAAATCAAAAACTCTCATGGTTTACATGCTCGTCCGGGTGCAATGTTAGTGGCGGAAGCGAAAAAATTTGAATCCACTATTCGCGTTGCCAACCTAGACGGTGATGGCAAAACAGTAAACGCGAAGAGCCTAATGAAAGTCATTGCGCTTGGCGTTAAGCACGGTCACCAACTTCAATTTACTGCGGAAGGCCCTGATGCACCGCAAGCCTTGGAGTCTATCGGGAATGCTATCGCTTCTGGCCTTGGTGAAGGTTAAGGAGCCGATATGACGAACAAAACAAGTAAAGTTGTCACTATTACGCTCAACCCGGCATTAGATTTAACAGGTTCAGTAAATGAGCTAAACGTTGGTTCCGTGAGCCTAGTGCAGCAAAGCAATCTCCATGCTGCAGGTAAAGGTGTCAACGTAGCAAAAGTGTTGAGCGATTTAGGCGCAGATGTCACGGTTACCGGCTTTCTTGGTAAAGATAACCCTGAGCTATTCCATCAGCTTTTCAATGACATCGGCGTTAAGAATGAGTTTGTAGAAGTACAAGGTGCCACTCGTATCAACGTCAAGCTCGTTGAGGCTAATGGCAACGTTAGTGACATTAACTTCCCTGGTGTTCAAGTAACGGCTGACGAAATTGCTCGCTTTGAGGAGACGCTATTCCGTCTCGCAGAGACTCACGATTACTTTGTGCTTGCGGGTAGCTTACCTGGTGGCGTAACCGCCGAACAATGTGCTGCGTGGATAAACGCACTGCATCAACAAGGCAAAAAGGTGTTGTTCGACAGCAGTAAAGCCGCATTGAAATCAGGTATTGAGGCTCACCCATGGTTGATTAAGCCTAACGATGAAGAACTTGGTGATTTTGTTGGCGAACACCTAGAAACACCAGAACAATGCCAAGCCGCCGCGCAAACACTGAGTGACAAAGGCATCGAGAACATTGTTGTGTCGATGGGCGCTGACGGTGTGATGTGGCTAAACCAAGGCAAATGGCTTCGTGCACAACCCCCTCGAATGAATGTGGTAAGCACCGTTGGCGCAGGCGATACGCTAGTTGCTGGCTTGTGTTGGGGCCACATGCAACTGATGCCGAAAAACGATTTATTGCGCTTCGCTACAGCACTTTCTGCCTTGGCAGTTAGTCAAGTCGGCGTAGGGCTAACCAGTCAGGAAGAACTGGAGAACATCAAGCAGCAAACTGAAGTTAGCGAGCTTTACCCTATTACAAACTTAGAACAAAACTAAGGAACAGAAGGTTATCGTATGAATATTGCCATTATTACTGCCTGTCCGAGCGGTGTTGCAAATAGCATCCTTGCGGCAGGGTTACTAGAACAAGCAGCCGCAAAATTAACCTGGAATGCAAAAATCGAATGTCAATCAAGTGTGGTTGAACCTACACTGCTGACGGAAGCTGACGTTGAACAAGCAGAAGTCATTATCATTGCTGCAAATACTAGCGTGGATACTTCTCGTTTCGTAGGGAAAAAGGTTTACCAAGCGGAAATCAGCGAAGTAGCAAAAGACGCAACTACGTTTCTCCAGCAAGCGGTTGAAAACGCCACTTTACTTGAAAAAGCAACCACACTTGCAGCCCCTAGCACTGCTGAAGCAACATCAGCAGCGAAGAAAATTGTCGCAATCACCGCTTGTCCTACTGGCGTTGCGCATACCTTTATGGCAGCAGAAGCGCTAGAAGAAGAAGGCAAACGCCGTGGCCATCAAATCAAGGTGGAAACTCGTGGTTCAGTTGGTGCGAAAAACCAACTGACAGATCAAGACATCGCAGACGCTGATCTAGTGATCATTGCTGCAGATATCGAAGTGCCACTTGATCGCTTCAACGGCAAAAAGATGTACCGCACGAAAACAGGCCCAGCTCTGAAGAAAACAGCCGAAGAGATGGACAAAGCATTCGAGCAAGCCACGATTTACCAACATTCAGGTTCTGCAAATTCTGCTTCGGCAGCAGACGAGAAGAAAGGCGCTTACAAACACTTGATGACAGGGGTATCGCACATGCTGCCTGTGGTTGTCGCTGGTGGTTTGATCATCGCCCTATCGTTCGTGTTTGGTATTGAAGCATTTAAAGAAGAAGGCACGCTAGCAGCAGCGTTGATGAACATTGGTGGTGGCTCTGCATTCGCATTGATGATTCCTGTTCTTGCGGGTTACATCGCGTTCTCAATTGCTGACCGTCCGGGTCTGGCTCCTGGTCTTGTTGGCGGTATGCTAGCAAGTTCAACGGGTGCTGGTTTCCTAGGAGGTATCGCAGCTGGCTTCATTGCCGGTTACGCGGCGAAGCTCCTTGCGGACAAAGTAAAACTCCCACAATCGATGGAAGCGCTTAAACCAATTCTGATCATTCCATTTGTGGCAACACTGTTCACAGGCCTTGTGATGATCTACATCGTAGGTGGCCCAGTTTCAGGCATCATGAACGGCCTGACTGACTTCCTAAACAACATGGGATCTGACAGTGCAGTTCTGCTAGGTATTATCCTTGGTGCGATGATGTGTTTCGACCTAGGTGGCCCAGTAAACAAAGCCGCTTACGCATTTGGCGTCGGTCTATTGGCTTCGCAAACTTACGCGCCAATGGCAGCAATCATGGCAGCTGGTATGGTTCCTGCGCTAGGTATGGGTTTAGCGACCTTCATTGCGAAGAACAAATTTGAACAAAATGAACGTGAGGCAGGTAAAGCATCTTTTGTATTGGGCCTGTGTTTCATCTCTGAAGGCGCAATTCCATTTGCCGCCAAAGATCCAATGCGTGTGATTCCATCTTGTATGGCAGGTGGCGCGCTTACTGGTGCCCTATCTATGCTGTTCGGTGCAAAATTAATGGCACCACACGGCGGTCTGTTCGTACTGTTAATCCCTAACGCCATTTCACCAGTGTTAATGTACTTAGTGGCTATCGCAGCTGGTACAGCAGTAACTGGCTTTACTTACGCTTTCTTAAAAAGCAAAGCAGAAGCCAAACAAGAAGTCGCAGCTTAAACAGAATTACTCCGCTTAACAATGCCACCCTCGAATTTGGCATTCAGCACCTCCCTTTAATTCCGGTTAAGGGAGGTGTTTTTTATTCCGCAGCCGGAACGGCAACAATGTCTACTTCCCCACTGTTCATATCCACCGTCGCTTTATAAGTACTATGCGGATCACCGTAATGTTTAAAGGTGAAGTGGTATACATTGGCTGGCGTCCACAAAGCTTTCGAATCAGCGGGCATAATGTCATAGCCATCTTGCTGATAAAGCTCTGTCGCCATTACATTCGCAATTGCCGCCTGCTGGTTTGAGTCACGATCCACCTTTGGCTCTAAAGAAGGGTTACTCGGGTAAGATTCACCGTTGTAACTCATGAGTCGATATGAGCCATTACTCCAAACGATGAAATCTTGCCAGCCATTGCTGTAACTATCTGCAAGTACAATAGGCGTGCGAGTGACAGACATTCTATTGATAACGTTCCCCTCGTTATCAAACATATAAGCTGCACAGCCACCGCTGCCACAGAAATAACGGTCTTGTAGCAATACAATGTGTTCTGCATTGCCATCGCTGTTTAAGTCGGCGCTACCCGATATATAACGTAGATTGTCTTGTTCGAGTGAAAGCCCTTCAGGCGCTAAAACCTTGTTATCAATCCAGTTGGAGATGACTTCAGTGCTAACGCTGTTGTTTTTAGGAACGGCTTGCTTAGCCTCTTCTGTAGTCATACTGTCTGTCATAGTACAGCCGACCAAGGTGAAAGAACCGACGAAGAAGAGTCCGTGTAATACGCGCTTGTTCATGTTATCTCGCTCTTTGATGTATCGTTCCATCAGTATACGCATGATTTGCATTGCATTCGTAAGAAAATCATTAGAATCAAGTAAATGAATGGGTTGGTGTACATTGGTAAGATCAAAAAAGCCCTGAAGAAAACCTTCAGGGCTAGGCAGGAAGCTGGCAAATAGCCAGGAGTCCCTATGCAGTGGTCGGTTTTACCCTAAACAGAATCGCAAACATCACTGGCACTACAATCAGTGTCAGTACTGTAGCAAAACCAAGACCTGCCATAATCGTTATTGCCATCGATCCAAAGAAGGCATCGAAGACGAGTGGAATCATCCCCAAGATGGTCGTCAGAGCAGCCATACTTACCGGACGAACACGACTGATCGCACTATCGATAATCGCGAGGTAAGGCTCTTTCCCTGACTCCAACTCAAGGTTAATTTGATCAAGCAACACAATACCGTTTTTCAAAATCATCCCACTTAGGCTCAGCAAACCAAGGAATGCTGTAAAGCTGAACGGCATATTCGTGGTAAGCAAACCAAAGGCAACACCAATGATCGCCAACGGCACGGTGAACCAAATGACCAACGGCTTTTTAATTGAGTTAAACAGCAAAATAGTAATGATGAACATCAACAAGTAACCCATCGGCAACGAACCAAACAGACCTTCTTGCGCATCTTTCGATGATTCATACTCACCACCCCATGTGATTTCGTAACCTTCTGGAATATGCAGTGCCATCACTGTAGGCTGCACACGCGCAAACAAGCTTGCCGCCGTGTCGTCGCTCAACACATCGTGGTCAGCGAGCACAGTTAACGTGCGCTTGCGGTCACGACGCTGAATTAGCGGCTCGCTCCAATCCAATTTAACGCCATCAATCACTTGGTCGACCGGAATATACGTTTGCAGTGATGGGCTCCAAATGGTCACGTTTTGTAGTGATTCAAAGTCCACGCGTTCTTCTTCAGGAAGGCGCGTCATAATTGGCAACGTGTGTGTACCATCACGTAAGTAACCCAACGTGCTACCACCAAACGCCATTTGCAGTGTGCTTGAAAGATCTTCTTTCGAAATGCCCAAGCGACGAGCTTTAGACTCATTGAAAACAGGCACAAGCTCCTTAGTACGCTCTCGCCAATCGTGACGAATGTTTCGGGCACCAGGGTCGGTATGAAGGATGTCTTCAACTTGTACCGCTAAATCACGTAAAACTTGCGGATCGGGACCAGTAATACGCGCTTCGATCTTAGACGCTGGTGAAGGGCCAAATTCCATCAATTTAAATTGAAATGTCGGTGCATCAAACGTCTTCGCAAGGTTAGCGTCTAACTTGTGCAACAAACCGAACATGCTCTCACGATCAGTGGCGCGAACTTGGAACTGGGCGTACGCTTCGTAGCTTTTCTCTGGCTGGTAAGTCAGAGCGAAACGCTGCAAACCCTGCCCAATTGAAGCAGAAACAAAGTCAATATCATCTTGCTGACGAATGTAGCTTTCTACCTCTTCAGCTTTTTTGATCGTTTCGCGGATGTCCGTACCTTCTGGCATCCACATATCAACGTAAAACATCGGCGTGTTCGATGGTGGGAAGAACTGCTGTTTTACATTACCAAATGCCACGACAGCACCCACTAATAGCGCGACCATGCCAGCAACCGTGAGCCAACGGAATCGCAGTGCGAATTTCAGCGATGCGCCAAATACAACAAACAGCCAACCTTTATAGGGATCTTCTTCGTTGGTATCTTGGCCCTTGTCCTCTTCTTTCAACAATAGATCTGCGAGGAATGGCGTCAGCGTAATAGCGGTAATCCAGCTCAAAAATAGTGAGAAACACAGCACCCAGAATAGAGAGCCCATGAACTCACCCGTTGCATCTTGCGACAAACCGATAGGTGCAAAAGCCGTAATCGCAATGATGGTTGCGCCAAGCAAAGGCCACTGTGTTTGCTTTACAATATCGACGGCCGCTTGAACTTTAGTGCGCCCTTTTTTTAGGCCAACCAAGATGCCTTCCACGACCACAATCGCGTTATCAACCAGCATACCCAGAGCAATAATTAACGCGCCAAGAGAAATACGGTGCAGCTCGATATTGTTGTAGTTCATCAAGATGAAGGTACCGAACACCGTCAATAACAGCACGACGCCAATGATGACACCACTGCGTAAGCCCATCGTAAACAGCAGAACGATGATAACGATCGCCACTGCCTCTGCTAGGCTAATTACGAACGCTTTAACGGACTCATCCACTTCATTGGCTTGGTTGTAAAAGTAGTTCATATCGATGCCAGCAGGCTTGATAGACTCAAGGCTCGCAAGCTCCGCATCCAAACGTTCGCCAACCTCAACCACGTTCACACCTGACGCAAACGAGATACCGATATTAATCGCTTTTTGACCGTTAAAGAGTACGACGTTGCTTGGCTTCTCTTGGATACCACGAGAAATCGTTGCTACGTCTTTTAGACGAATTAGGTTCCCAGTGTCACGACCATGAATGATCAAGTTTTCTAGCGCTTCTACGGTGTTTAAGGTACCACTTGGACGAATGACAAGGCTTTCGCCATTGACCATCACTTCCCCTGCTGAAACCACATTATTTTGTTGGTTCAACAAGCTCGCAACCACATTCATGTCTAAGTTCAGCGCGGCAAGGCGGTCAAGAGAGATCTCAACAAACAGCATTTCTTGCTGATCGCCCGTGATATCCACTTTTCCTACGCCATCAACCAGCTCGATTTCACGAGTCAGGTAATCAGCATAGCGTTTTAGCTCGACATAATCGTAGTCATCGCCAGTGAGCATCAGCATCACGCCATAAACGTCACCGAAATCATCAATGATCTGCAAAGATTGTACGCCCTGAGGCAAAGTTGGTCGCAAGTCATTAATTTTACGGCGCATTTCATCCCAAATTTGCGGCAGTTCATCAGGACCATAGTCCATTTCCATACTGACCGTGATTTGAGACATACCATCAGAAGACGTAGAGGTAATTTTGTCTATATAAGGAAGCTTTCGAATCTCTTTTTCTAAAGGATACGTCAGCTCTTCTTCAACCTCTTTCGACGTCGCGCCAGGGTATGTTGAAATGATCATGGCATCTTTAATCGTAAATGCCGGGTCCTCTAGTCGTCCAAGCTCCAAAAACGACGTTAGACCACCAACAGCAAGGATAATAATGAACAACCAGCTGATGACTTTATTTTTTATTGAGTACTCAGCAATGTTCATTATTGTTTATTCTCCACAACATCCACATGTTTACCTTCACGTAATTTACGTAGGTTTGAATTAATCAGAACGTCGCCTTGCTTAACTCCTGACGACACAATGGCTCCGTTGCCATTCACTTGGGAAATCATCACAGGCACCCGAGTGACAACGTCACCCTCTTTTTTCCATACAAAGAACTCATTCTCTTCGCTGCCCGCTTGAAGCGCCGTTACTGGAATACTGTAACCATCGATGGAGGTAATCCCCGCCTTAACCATATCGACCAGAACACTGACGCTGGTTCCCGGTAGAATCTCTGCTTTTGGCTGTGGCATCGTCAAATACATTTCGTAAGTTTGAGTTTCGGAGTTAGGCTCACTTGTGTGCTCTAAATAGTCCAAAGCAAATGTGTCACTAATGCCGGAGAAGGTTGCTCTAGGCTTGTAACTCATGTTGTCTGAATTTGGGTCCACCATAGCGAGAACATTGTCGGAAAGCTCAATACGCACGTACACCAAATCGTTTTGGTATAGGTTCAACACTGGCTCTCCAACTGCCACACGTTCAAAACGCTCTTTGAAAACGTCAGACACTTTACCGGCGAACGGGGCAAATAAACGGGTGTAGTTCAATTGATTGGTGGCGTTATAGAAATTAGCCTCTGCCAACTCTTTATTAGCCGTTAGCTCATCAAGCTCGGCCTTTGAGATCATCTGACGTGCGTGTAGGTCTTCGCCGCGTTTGAGCTGACGAATCGCCAGTGTATATTGCGCTTCTGCGTCATTTACGGCTTGCTTTTCTTTACTGTCATCCAGCTTTGCGATCATTTGGCCTTGCTTAACAACGTCGCCCGCTTTCACCAACACGTGTTGAATTTCTCCCGCGCGGCGGAATGCCATAGGCGTTTGCTCTGCTGGTACAACTATTCCTTTAAAAGCTCGATATTGGCTTTGTACCGGCGCATCCACAGAGATAGTCGACACAAAAAGCGGCTGCTCGACGACAGCTTGGTTTTCATTTTTGCAACCCGTTAAAACTGCAAGCGCAATTGCAGAGATCGTAAATAGAGATCGTTTCATTAAATGCCTCCCTCACGAACCCAAGCTTTCACGACTTGTCCTTCGACCAGTCGCTCAACGCCAGCAACAACAACGTAATCATTGTTATCAAGCCCTGCTTTCACACCTCCAGCGGCATCAAGAGACACTGTGACTTTATTAACTTGCTGTGTGTTTCTGTCCATTACCCACACTTCGCCTTGCGTCTCTTTTTTGTTTACCCAAGCGGATTGAGGCAACGTCATCGCGTCCGATAGATGTTGTTTAGCTATGTGTACCTGCCCTGTCATACCTGTTAGCAAATTGCGATCTTCTGGTCGAGTAATGGTTACGATCGCCTCATAACTGTTGGTATCGACATTTGGCTGAGTCGAAATTTCTTTAAATTTTCCAGGGATACGTTTTCCTGGCTCGCTATCCATCGTCACCCACATATCGGAATTTTGCAGTGACTCAAGTGATACGGATTCCGCATAACTGACTGGCAGTGTGAACGACACATCTAAGGTCGTGTTATCGATAAGATTCAGGATCTCTTGCTTCTCTGCTACCACTTGAAACGGATTGACATAGGTGTATGACACGATGCCATCAAAAGGCGCGTGAATCTTGGTATAACTCAAATCTGTTTTGGCTTGTTCGTGGTTTGCCAATGCCGCTTTATATTGAGTTTCTTTCTGGTCGTACTCATCTGTACTAATCAGCTTTTTTCCATAAAGGTTTTTCGCGCGATCCCATTGCGTTTTTGCTAACGCGAATTGTGCTTGAGAGGCGTCTAACGCAAGCTGAAGATCTTTAGGGTCTAACGTTGCAAGCACTTCACCTTTTTTTACCTCTTGGCCCATGCGAACAAGTAATTCATCGACCTCACCACCCACCTGAAAAGAAAGCTGTGCGCGATGTGTCGCATCAATACGCGCTAAAAAGGCATGCGAGTCTTCAACTTCTAGATCTTTCACCGCCAGTAATTTTACAGGTTTGATTAAAGGTTCAGACGGCTCGGAAATGGCTTTGTTACACCCAGTTAGCATGCCAGAGAGACTTAATGTCACCACAGCACCAACTAAAGTGCGCTTTAAATATTGTTTTCGCACCCGCTTTCTCCGTAGGTTTATATATTACACAGTTGTGCAGTATATGCAGAATTTGAAATTGATCAACATATTTTCCAGGTGGAAAGCAAATTAATTAGTCAAAGCGTCCGGTTTCTGGTAAAAGTAAGCGCGTTGATCAATATTCGGGAAAATTCGAACTATGAATGAAAGAAAGCAGGGGCGTAGAAGTGCTGAAGCCGCAGAACAAACTAAGTGTCTGATCCTTAAGGTGGCAGCAGATATGTTTTGTGAACTTGGTTACGAGCGTGTCTCGCTGCGCAATATCAGTGAAAAGGCTGGTGTTTCACATAGTTTGATCCGTCACCACTTCGGCAGCAAAGAGAAGATTTGGCAAGCGGTTAGTGACGCGATGGATGAATTCATGCAGTGCTATATGGCTGAATTAATCAATGAGATGCCTGAGAACACACCTTCGAATAGAAAAATTTATCTGTTCATGGTTCGCATGCTGGCATTTGCGCTCGTTAATCCTCACCCAGTACAGATGATCGCTGATGCTATTCGCCAAGGCGATGATGGTGCCCTGCTGCAGTATTTCTTAAAGTCAAAAGATGAGTTTGCTGCGATATTTACCGGAATTTTTGAGCAGTACAACAGTGAAAACCCTAACGCCCAATTTGATCAGTGGGAATCAAAGTGGCAGATGTTGATTTTTGCACATGGTGCAATCAGTCTTACTCCGATGATGCAAGAGACATGGCCTGACATCGCTGATAATCGCGAAAAAATGCTGATCAAACATTGGGAGTTGTTCAATACGATCATGGCGTCTCAGTTTGGGATTGCAAAAGAAGACATGATTCATCCGGAAAAACTTGAAGATATCGTTATCGACATGTGTTGTACAATCGACAAAGCGGTCGGATAAGGCTGCAGAAACTACGATAACTTCCAAGCGTATATATAAAGCCGATATACATAAAAATACCGAGCTAGAAAGCTCGGCATTTTTGCTTGTTTCTTGCCTCGCGAATACGCGAAGAATGACAATAATGAGTAACCTAACCGCGGTAGTAACGTTGCGGTACAAACGGCATTTTCTCAACCGTCATTGGTAGCATTTTTCCGCGTACTTCAGCGAACAATTCGGTACCAATCGCAGCAAGATCAGCACGCACATAACCCATTGAGACAGGCTTACCTGCATTTGGACCCGCAGTACCGCTGGTGACAACGCCAATTTTAACGCCATCAGCATCAAACAATTCCGCGCCTTCACGGACTGGTGCTTTAGTTTGGCCAACCAAACCGACACGCTTGCGCGCCACATCTTTGGTCTCGATCTGCTTAAGAATAATATCCGCACCTGGGAAACCACCTTCACGTTCACCGCCGATACGACGAACCTTTTGGATGCCCCATAACAAGCTTGCTTCTACAGGCGTAGTTGTTGTGTCTAGGTCGTGACCGTATAGGCAAAGACCACACTCAAGACGAAGTGAATCACGAGCACCAAGGCCAATCCATTCAACTTCCTCTTCCGCGGTCAGTTTACGTGCGAGTTCTTCTGCCTTGTCAGCAGGAACCGAGATCTCGTAACCATCTTCGCCAGTGTAGCCACTACGAGAAACAATGCATTCGGCGCCTAAAATATCGACTTTACAAATATCCATGAACAGCATGTCAGAAACTTCTGGGGCAAAACGCGCCAATACAGCCGCTGCTTTAGGGCCTTGGATCGCAAGCAGAGCACGGTCTTCGATAATTTCTAACTCAACACCAGATGGCAAATGCGATTGTAGGTGTGCAATGTCTTGTTCTTTGCATGCCGCGTTCACAACCACAAAAAGATGATCGCCTAGATTAGCTACCATCAAGTCGTCCATGATGCCGCCCTCTTCATTAGTGAAGAACGCATAACGCTGTTTACCAGACTCAAGATCCACAATATCCACTGGCACTAATGTTTCTAGGAACGCAGCTGCACCGTCACCGAGTAGGCGAAGTTGTCCCATATGAGAAACATCAAACAGACCTGCCGCATCACGAGTGTGTAAGTGTTCCTTTTTTACGCCTAGAGGATACTGAACAGGCATATCGTAACCCGCGAACGGGACCATTTTGGCACCAACTTCAACGTGAAGTGCGTGTAGTGGTGTTTTCAGTAGTTCTTGAGTCATTTTCGTCTCCATTTAGATAGACCCGAGAATGCTATCGGCATTCGATGTGTTTCCAATAATAAACACGGCTCATTCTATTTTGCACGAACAAGACGTAGATCGACTTGCAAAAGTGTGACTCTTAACATTTTAATCACAACAAATCGTACAAAAAAGCGCTTTAATGAGTGTGTTCTCATCAAAAAAGCGCCTTTTCATCATAACGACCACCGACAGCAATCGTTTGCTTTCACTATAGGAAATTTACAATTATTTATCACTATTTGGCTGTCACCCACAAAATGTGCGCATCTTCCTCGCTAACACTGGTCAACATATGTCCCATGTTCGCATCGTAATAGACGCTGTCGCCCTCGCTTAGAACCACAGGTTCGTAGAACTCAGAATAGAACATGACCTCACCAGATAAGATAAGCAGAAATTCTTCGCCATCATGACGAACCCAGTCTTTGTATTCATCAAAACTGCGAGCACGAATTTGGCTCTTAAACGGCATCATTTTCTTATTGGAAAGTTGAGTAGCGAGCAGTTCATGTTCATAGGTTTGCGTTGGGTGTGGTTTGCCTTCATTCTTCTTGGTAACATCCCTACGCCCTGTCGCAACCTTTTTTCTAGGTGGCTCAAAGAGTTGCGGCATATCAATTTGTAAGCCAAGCGCCAATTTTTGCATTGCTTGAAATGTCGGAGAGATCTGCTCATTTTCTATTTTACTTAGTGTAGAACGAGCAAGCCCTGTTCGCTGACTGGCTTCTTCTAGTGTAATACCAAGTTTTGAGCGGATATCCTTGATACGCTGACCCAGCTTTAATGGCTCGATATTTTGATCATTTTGCTCTTTCGCTAACGTCATCGATGGGTATTCATCGTAAATACTTTCTGCCATAAATCCCTCTATAGATATCCTTATTTTTGTCCTACTAGCATTGTGCATGAAGCACATAGTGGATAAAAGTCCACCAAGTGAATTAAACCGTGCTCTTGTTAACAAATTTTGAAATCTTGTTTCCTATAGGAAATTTTTGGTTGATTGTTCCCGCCGCAGGCGCTATGTTACCAACTTGTTAGATGTAGAGATGCATATTTCCGTAAGAGATTGGTAAAGGAAACACGCAATCCGACGGAATTTTTGCCCACATTTAGGGCCGGATGTTCACTCTGTTCTGCTATGCAGTTCAGCTGTTTTGAGGACAAATGAACCACAACCGCAAATCATAATTCATCTATTGCGGGTTCATTTTAAGATTTGGAAGGTCAACTACCATGAATAAGAGTTACCCTAACCACAGCTTGGAAAACTTTTTCTCTACCAACCTCTCTGCGACAGATGATGCTGTCTTTGCTGGAATTCAGGCGGAATCCGCTCGCCAAAACGAACAAATCGAACTTATCGCTTCTGAGAACATTGTTTCTAAAGCGGTAATGCAAGCTCAAGGCACATGCCTAACAAACAAATACGCTGAAGGTTATCCAGGTCGTCGTTACTACGGTGGTTGTGAGCACGTAGATACAGTGGAAGCCATTGCTATCGAACGCGCGAAAAAACTTTTTAATTGCGAATACGCAAACGTTCAACCTCACTCAGGCGCTCAAGCAAATGGTGCGGTGAAACTGGCTCTTCTTCAACCAGGTGACACCATTCTTGGCATGTCTTTGGACGCTGGTGGCCACCTAACACACGGTGCACGCCCAGCACTTTCTGGTAAATGGTTTAACGCAGTTCAATACGGCGTTGATCGCGAAACACTGGAAATCAACTACGACGACGTTCGTGCACTTGCAGTAGAACACAAACCAAAGATGATCATCGCGGGTGGCAGTGCTATTCCACGCGTTATCGATTTTGCTAAGTTCCGTGAAATCGCTGACGAAGTTGGCGCAATTCTTATGGTCGATATGGCGCACATTGCTGGCCTTATCGCAACAGGTGCACACCCTAGCCCATTGCCACATGCGCATGTTGTGACAACCACAACACACAAAACATTGCGTGGCCCTCGCGGCGGTATGATCCTGACTAACCACGAAGACATCATTAAGAAAATCAACTCCGCCGTATTCCCTGGCCTACAAGGCGGTCCACTGATGCACGTTATCGCAGCAAAAGCGGTTGCATTTGGAGAAGCACTTGGCCCTGAATTTAAAACTTATATTGATTCGGTGATCAATAACGCAAAAGTCCTAGCGGAAGTATTGCAAACTCGCGGTTGCGACATCGTAACTGGTGGCACAGACACGCACCTAATGCTGGTTGACCTTCGCCCTAAAGGCTTGAAAGGCAACAAAGCAGAAGAAGCTCTAGAACGTGCTGGGATCACATGTAATAAAAATGGCATCCCATTCGATACAGAGAAGCCTATGATTACATCGGGCATCCGTTTAGGAACGCCTGCGGGTACAAGCCGCGGCTTTGGCGCTGAAGAATTCAAACTCATCGGTAATTGGATTGGTGACGTACTGGATGGTTTGGTGAACAACCCAGAAGGTGACGCAGACGTTGAAAAACGCGTTCGCAAAGAAGTAAAAGAACTTTGCAGTCGCTTCCCTCTTTACCAATAAACGATTTTTTAAAAATCACAATAATTCCTGACAAGTTATTTGGAGATTAAGCAATGGACAAAACACTGAAGTTTACAGATAGCCACGAGTGGGTACGTGACAACGGTGACGGCACAGTAACACTTGGTATTTCTGAGCATGCGCAAGAAATGTTGGGTGACGTAGTATTCGTTGACCTACCAGACGTAGAAGACGAAGTAGAAGCAGGTGAAAGCTTCTCTTTGGTTGAGTCTGTAAAAGCAGCATCAGATATCTACTCTCCTGTTACCGGTGAAATCGTAGAAATCAACGAAGAACTAGAAGACAGCCCAGAGCTAATCAACGAAGAACCGTACGAAGGTGGTTGGATTGTGAAAGTGAAGCTTTCAAACCCATCTGAGTTGGATGACTTAAAAGACGCGGAAGAATACCTAAACTCTATCGAAGAAGAGTAATTAGGATGTGACGAAAGCTGTTCCCTAGCCTGTTTAGAGAGCAGCTTTTTTTCTAGGTTCGGACGTATAATTAAATGTGTCACTAACGACCATTTCCGTTACCCGAGCCAAGGAGTAGGTAAAGGACAATGACTGAATTACTTCAAAGCCTCAGCACACAAAATGAGTTCGTTGGACGCCACAACGGACCAAGCAAATCAGACCAACAAAAAATGTTGGATGCCATCAACGCGGTAAGCCTTGACGCCCTTATCGAAGAAACCGTGCCTGCACAAATTCGCCTAGAACAACCAATGACGTTGGCAGAAGCGAAAAGCGAAGCAGACATGCTAGTGACGATGAAGCAGTTTGCTAAACAAAACCAAATTAAACGTACATTCATTGGCCAGGGCTACTACAACACGTTTACTCCAAACGTCATTCTACGTAACGTGCTAGAAAACCCTGGCTGGTATACCGCTTACACACCTTACCAACCTGAAATTTCTCAAGGTCGCTTGGAAGCCCTTTTAAACTTCCAACAAATGATCATCGACCTAACTGGTATGGAAATCGCGAACGCCTCATTGCTAGACGAAGCAACAGCGGCAGCAGAAGCAATGACTCTGTGTAAGCGCGCAGGTAAGAGCAAGAGTAACGTATTCTTTGTGGCTGACGATGTTCACCCACAAACGCTAGAAGTAGTAAAAACTCGTGCAAAATTCATCGGCTTTGAAGTTCTGGTTGGTTCGCTAGAATCCCTACCAGAGCAAGACGTGTTCGGCGCATTAGTTCAATACCCAAGCACAACAGGTGAAGTTCGTGACCTAACGGACATCATCGCAAAAGCGCAAGCAAACAAAACGCTTGTCACTGTTGCGACTGACCTGCTTGCTTCTACCCTATTGAAACCTGCTGGTGAAATGGGCGCAGACGTAGCAATCGGTTCTGCACAACGTTTTGGCGTTCCTATGGGTTACGGCGGTCCACACGCGGCATTCATGGCAACGCGTGACAAACACAAGCGTACCATGCCAGGTCGTGTGATCGGTGTTTCTATCGATACTAACGGTAACCAAGCACTGCGCATGGCAATGCAAACTCGTGAGCAGCATATCCGCCGCGAAAAAGCGACATCGAACATCTGTACCGCTCAAGCATTGCTAGCGAACATGGCGTCTTTTTACGCGGTTTACCACGGTGCAGAAGGTCTACGCACTATTGCTCGCCGTACACACCATATGACTGCGATTATCGCCGCTGGCCTAACCAAAGGCGGCTTTGAACTTGCTCATAACAGCTTCTTCGATACCATCACCATCAACACAGGTTCAAAAACAGAAGAGCTTTACGCAAAAGCGCTTTCAGCAGACATCAACCTACGTCTACTACCTGGCAAGCTAGGTATTAGCTGTGACGAAACAACCACGGTCGCTGATGTAGAAGCACTATTTGCAGTCTTTGGCGTAAAAGAAGACGTAGCAGCACTATCGACGGAAATCGCAGGCAACGAGTTTGCGGCAATTCCAGAAGCGCTACGCCGCACAACAGAATACCTGACTCACCCTGTATTCAATACGCATCACAGCGAAACGCAAATGATGCGTTACCTGAAACAGCTAGAGAACAAAGACTTCTCGCTAACGCACGGCATGATCCCACTAGGCAGCTGTACGATGAAGCTGAATGCCGCGGCAGAAATGATTCCAATCACTTGGCCTGAGTTTGGTTCTATCCACCCATTCGCGCCAGCAGAACAAGCGGCGGGCTATGCAGCACTAGCGAAAGATCTAAAAGAGAAGCTTTGTGAGATCACAGGCTACGACGCATTCTCACTTCAGCCAAACTCTGGCGCATCTGGTGAGTATGCAGGCCTTATCGCGATTCAACGCTACCACGAAAGCCGTGGCGAAGGTCACCGCAACGTATGTTTGATCCCAAGCTCTGCGCACGGTACTAACCCTGCGACAGCATCTATGGTGTCAATGAAAGTTGTCGTGGTTAAGTGTGATGAAGAAGGCAACATCGACATCGACGACCTAGCAGCGAAAATCGAGAAGCACAAAGACAACCTATCAAGCATTATGATCACTTACCCTTCTACGCACGGCGTTTACGAAGAGAAAGTGAAAGAAGTGTGTGAAATGGTTCATGCCGCTGGCGGTCAGGTTTACCTAGACGGCGCTAATATGAACGCGCAGGTTGGTCTAACATCACCAGGCTTTATTGGTTCAGACGTTTCTCACCTAAACCTACACAAAACCTTCTGTATCCCACATGGTGGTGGCGGTCCGGGTATGGGTCCTATCGGTGTGAAATCTCACCTAGCGCCTTTCCTACCAGGCCATATTGAAGACGGCGTAGAAGGCGAAGATTTTGCAGTATCAGCAGCAGATATGGGTAGCGCTTCTATCCTACCGATCTCTTGGGCTTACATCGCAATGATGGGCGAAGCAGGCCTAACAGATGCAACAAAAGTAGCAATTCTGAACGCAAACTACGTGATGGAAACACTTCGCCAACACTACCCTGTTCTTTATCGTGGCAAAAATGGTCGTGTAGCGCACGAATGTATTATCGACATTCGTCCACTGAAAGAAGAAACAGGCATCAGCGAAGAAGACATTGCGAAGCGTCTAATGGACTACGGTTTCCACGCACCAACTATGTCGTTCCCTGTGGCGGGCACGCTAATGGTTGAGCCAACGGAATCGGAGGATCTAGAAGAGCTAGACCGCTTCTGTGATGCGATGATCGCTATCCGCGAAGAAATGGAAAAAGTGAAAAACGGTGAATGGCCACTAGAGAACAACCCTCTCGTTAATGCGCCACACACGCAAGTTGACCTTTCTGCTGAAGAGTGGGACCGTCCTTACTCTCGCGAGCTTGGCTGCTTCCCTTCTAAAGCGACCAAATCTTGGAAGTACTGGCCAACAGTAAACCGCGTAGATAACGTATACGGCGACCGTAACCTAATCTGCTCGTGCCCAAGCATCGATAACTACGAAGATTAATTTTTGGTAGCATCTAAATAGACAAAGGCGAACCGTTTGGTTCGCCTTTTTGTTATTTAATCTCACAGAAACCGTCCTCACAGTTAACCACATTAATACCCACCCCATTACAAGAAACAAAATACGCTCATTTACCTTTAAATATCAACACGCAAAACAATAACACAACCAAAATTAAAGCAAATCGCTTATTCCCATTAGATTTTATTAATCAACACTGTGTAATCTGAAGCTATAATTTGTTTTCAAATACAAGTTTTTAGGTAAAATATACTCATCACAAAAAATAGCATGCAAGTGGATAAAAATGTCTGGAGAAGACTCCAAATCATCAGGTGAAACTGGCGAGAATATTGTCAGTAAATTTTTCAAAAAAGTCGGATGGCCGAACTCTAACCCAAACATTAGTTTTCCGTGCCATTTTGGAACAACGCATCCATCTGATGCTGATGGACCAAGAACCAAGCATGGTGTAGATGAACACTTTTCTTACTTATCTAGCTTAGAAACTGAGACACTTGTACATATACTTGCTTCGGTAAAACACACAACTGGTGATTACCCAAAAAGCTTTACTAACAAGATAAAAGGTTATGTAGACGATATTATTTATTCAAGTGTTTGTTTTCGAGTATCAGATCATAATGCAGACACAAACGCAATCTTCTCTGGGAATACGATAAAAAACATAAAATACGTACCTGTACTTTTCTATTTGTCTAGTAAGGAAGATAAACATAAAGATTACTTCGCTAATATTTCAAACACCCAGTACTTCAAAAAGTTTGAGAATGAAGGAATCGAGGAATTTTATGTTGTCGATAACAGCAAATTTACCTTTATGCTTAACGCTATTGACCATGTTACTAATCACTATTCAGACTACGAAATCTTCTTTGGTCACACTAGCACAAGTTTAAATCGAATGTCGTTCAATCAACGTTCATATAGTTCGGTTATGCCCGTAGAGTACTTGACCCTTCCATATCTCACTTTTGTTTTGAGAAAGAACATCGAGAATGAGGAAGTGTTTAAGTGTGTAGTTGTTGCCAACGAGCCTTTCTCACAAGATAGTTTATCAAGACACACATATAGTGCTCTCCAACATTCAGATAGAATTAGTTCAGTATCAATCTGTTTTCCAGACTTCTTTTTAGATGAGCACAAGGGTGATGTTAGTAAAGTTATGCAAGCCCATAATATTACAGAGCAAAAACTACGTGTCGAAAACTACATACCAAACTTTAGGAACTTAACAAATGAATAGTGACGCTTTCATTCCTGTTGGTGATGTTTTACGTCAGTTTCTTGCAAACCCAATGATAAAAGCTAGTGACTTAAAACAAATCTTACAGAGTAGAGGCTGCTTTAGTAGCTCAAACGACAAAAAAGTGTTGGGACCATTACTAATTAAAACAGGTGTAGCTCCTTACGAGTTCGAACAACTCAAAGAAACTGTAAAGGAAAAGGAAGACAATCCAAAAATTCAAACTAAGCAGTTACAGTGGGATGCAACCCAAGGGAAAACATTAGTTCAAGCTTTGGGTTTTAATTTTGATTTCAATAATTTAATTAACGACCCATTTGATGTCTTAACGATAGAAAACAGTCCACAATTTCGAGCTGCTGGAAACGCAAAAGATCCGAATCATGTTATCGCTGAAATCAAACTAAAACGCCGAGATAAAACAAAAAACTTTGGTGATGATGAAAGCTACTTTGAATGCCAAGTCGAACTGAAAGTTGATGCATCAAACAAGCTTGATTTGAACATAACGACTAAACATACTGCTAAAGAATCTTTGTACGTAGCAAACGAGGTTGTAAGGCGAGCTACTAAAGCTTTAAAAGATGCCAGCTTAATCAAATCAGATAATATTAAGAGAATACTTTTCACCGACTTCACCAATATAGGTAGAATTAACTTCTTAAAAGCACTGGTACAATCTACAAAGGTAGAGGTATACCCTTCTAAAAAACATACGCGAAGAATACACATTCAACCCGATGACACAGTGACTAAAACTAGACCTAAGGAAATAGATTTTCTTGAAAAGAAAATCAATGACTTAACCTTAAAAGGCTCTAATCTGGATAGTAGTGTTTTTTTGAGTAAAAACGAATTAAAAGAGCACTTGAAACTATATAGTGTACAAGGTTCGTATGAGATAAAAACAACTAAGCATGAAGGGACATGTGACCTGGTTTTTGAGTTCCCAATCTATGACTCAATGAATACCAGTGAACTACAGATCTATATTGCCAATTTTAATGTACGTGGGAAGCTTTCTCAAAAAAACAAAAAGGAATTAAAAACTTTTGTACTAAAAACATTTGAAGAGAAGAAGTTTTCATTATTTTCTCAGCATAAAATTTAGCATTTAAGTGTAAGATCAAAAAAGGCGAACCCGTTGGCTCGCCTCTTCTGTTAATAGAGGTTTGTTAGCTCGCTTTTGATGCCGCGTGCTGCTCTACCACGCGATCACTTCTTGGTTTAAGCAAGATTTGCTGATGTATTGGCGTTGTTTACCAAGGTGAAGGATAAAGCCCAAATCAGTTTGTTCGAGTTGGTCGATATCATTCCAAGCGAGGCTACGGTCAATTTTACCGCTTTTATAGCGCACTCCGTCTGCATTCACTTCAAACACCACTTTGTTGCCACGGCTTGAACTGATGGTTTGACGCCATAGCCACCAGGTTCTTTTGAAGTACACGCTGCACGCTTCAATCACACTCAATACGATAAAGAACCAACCGACATAACCGTTAGGTAGCAGTTCAAACTCCAATAAAACCACACCAAAGGTAAGAAACAGCATCCCTTTTAGGTACGCCTGTGGAAACTTCGTTGGTTGGCTAGTTTGATCATAACACTCAGCAAAGAAAGGTTTGTCGAGTATGTATTCTGTAGTGAATTCGAAATCTTTAGACATGTATGGTTACTTCAAGGCTTCTGTAAATGAGTAATCTTGGTTGCACTCTCGCAACGCCTGCATTGTAGCGCTTCTCGGGATTTATCTTTAGTCCTTTTGATTCTGTTTTGTAAATCAATGATACCGCCACGCAAAAAGACCTCGGTGCACTCGCCAAGATCAAACAAGGCGAACCACTTGGCTCGCCTTGTTAATTAATGGCCTGTGTTAAGTAATAACCTATGTGACTTCTTGAGTTTTCTACTTTAGAGGGTCGTTGTCTGGCAATGCACTGTGTATCCATACTGCCAGTCGGTGTTTGATGCTTGCGCCGTCTAGCTTACTTTCCGGTAGTGGCGTTATCTGTTTTGCATCGACCAAGAATAGGTAAATCGCTTTTACTCTCAGAGGTTGTGGTGACTGAGGAAGATCAAAACCTTGCAGTTTCGCCATCTTCCCACCAATCTCTAGTGCTTTCTTGACCAGTTTGTCTTCATTGTGAAGCTTGGAGCTTTTTGACATTGATAAATCCTCTTCTTCGCTTCGGCTAAGAATACATGAAGTGTCACGTATGGCGTGTTAGTAAGCTCGCATATTGATAAGTTTATGCCTTACGACCGAGTGGTCGATTAAAAAACAACCTTTTCGCGGCATGTTTTCTGTGTATGCTTCCGTGCAGAACATCCGAATGGGCTTGGGCGCAGACTCCGAATGATTTATTTAGGACAAAGATCATGTTCACCGTAAACGAGCCACTTCGGCAAATATGCGGCTTCTGGAATTGTCCAGCCATACTTATCGTATGCCAATGCAGCAAGACCAGTCAGTTTCAGAGAAACATTCCCTTTTGGCGAATAACGAACATCTTCATTCATATAGAACTGGTAATGCGCCTCTAACGCATCTCTCAGTGCTTTTTGATAATGTTCCTTATCACCATCGATAATGGCAACAAACACATTCACAAATGGAATAAACAAAGAATGTACATAGGGCACTCTGGTTGATTCTAAGTATTGCGGAGAAGATTTCTCCATCACAGTTTGCAATAACTCAGGTAACGCTGATGAATTGCTAAATACACCGTTAACGAACTCGACTAGCGCAACATCGAATGGATCTTTTAAACGCACTAACGACTCATCCATGATGGTCATCAGCTCTACGCAGCGCCAATCTCTCGCGGCCATCGTTAAACAGATTTCATCCAACCATGCATCCATTGTTCCTCCTGCAACAGAACGGTTACCTACTTCCGAAAAATGTCGGTGCCCAACGGAGAATTCAACAACTTGGTCTGAATGATTGGCCAGTAAGTAGACGTTATTCAGTAACTCAAGCGCTCTTTTTATATAAGCTGGCGAGGCCTGATGTTGTCCGTATTTTGAAGCAGTGAAGAATGAGTGGAGCGAATGCCAAGCATCGCCTTTCATTCTTTTCAGAGGTTGTTGATAAAAGGACTGCTTTTCATCAAGCATTTCTTCCCAAAAGCTGTAGAAACGTTCGTCTTCTTCACGAAAAATACGCAATTTTCTTTCTTCAGGTATATCTAAATAGTGATTTTTTATTGGTTCCATCGTTCCCTAGCCTCGCATTATAAGTTGTTCTGATTTTTTGCCGTGATGATAATCATCCTCAAAATCAAGCAGTGAATGATGCCGAAGTGGATTTATAAAATCAATTTATAATCAGTATTTTATATCGAAAGTTAATGCTTAATTGAAATGAATCGAAAAGCCGAAAAACATTTGAAATATAAGGCTACCGCACAAGCCGCGATGGGTAAGCCAGAACGTACCTGTCCATAAACAGTGGACGACGAACACTGACTTTGTGGAGTAAAGATAGACAGATATTCACCATTGTGTTCGCCTTTCTTTTTCTGTCGCTTTCGATAATACTCTTGCGCAATATTACTCAGCTGGAAAATTTTATGCCTCAAGCAAACTCTGTGGTCGTACTCGACTTTGAAACCACAGGTCTCTCTCCTACTTTAGGTGATCGCGCAATAGAAATTGGTGCAGTAAAGTTAGTCGATGGCGAGGTTGTCGATAGTTTTCAGCAACTCATGAATCCCGGCTTCAGAGTGAGTTCTTTCATTGAGAACTACACCGGCATTACTAACAATATGTTGCGATCGGCACCAAGCTGCGAAGAGGTAATGGCGTCATTTAGTGAATTCATTGCAGGCGAAAACCTTATCGCTCACAACGCGTCCTTCGATAAACGATTTTTAGATGCAGAGCTTGAACGAATCAACTGTAGTTATTCGGGTGAGTTTGCTTGCTCCTTACTGGTGGCAAGACGGCTCATTCAAGAAGCTCCATCACATAAGCTAGGTGAACTTGTTCGCTATAAAAATATCGACAACGACGGTGTTTTTCACCGCGCACTAGCCGATGCACAAATGACGGCCAAGCTTTGGCTCTTAATGGTCGAAGGATTAGAAAACTCAGGTATCGTTAAGCCAAGTTTTCAGTTGATGCAAACGGTTAGTAAAACAGCAAAAGGAAAGGTCGACCTGCTACTCGCCAAAAGCCGTGCTTAACCCCCTCCTAGCTAAAAGCTGATTCTCGTCTCTTAGACGTTTAAGTGATTTTCGATGCGATATTGGCTATCCCAGTGAACTTCCTACTCCGAAAGCGGCAGTTCACTGGTCTCACCAACCAAACTCGCTTACTATGCCAGTTACCTAAAACGCTTTGTGAGTCACTCATGAGCCGAAAAAATAACAAAAATCTCAGCATTCTTCTTAAACTCAACACCTTTATTGCGCCTTATAAATGGCGGGTTGCAGCGGCCTTAGTTGCACTTGTCGCGACGGCAAGTTTAACGTTATCCGTTGGTTATGGAGTACGTATTCTTATCGACCAAGGGTTTGCACAGCAATCATTGCAAGAGCTTACCAATGCGATTCAGTTTATTGTTGGTGTCACACTATGTATTGCCATTGGGACTTTCTTTCGCTTCTACCTTGTATCTTCGGTGGGTGAGCGCGTCAGTGCGGATATTCGCCTTGCGGTGTTCAACCATGTGATTACGCTGCATCCGAGCTATTTTGAGACCAACAGTAGCGGCGATATTATGTCGCGCCTGACTACCGATACCACGTTGCTGCAAAGCATTATTGGTTCATCGTTCTCGATGGCGATGCGTAGCGCTTTGATGTGCTTTGGGGCCATCATAATGTTGTTTGCCACCAACGTTAAGCTCACGCTGATTGTGCTTGCTTCTGTGCCTTTGGTTTTGGTTCCGATTTTGTTTTATGGACGACGCGTGCGTGCGCTCTCTCGCCAAAGTCAAGACTCAATGGCCGATGTCGGCAGCTACGCAGGTGAAGCGATAGAACATATTAAAACCGTGCAAAGTTTTAGCTCAGAGCCGTACGAACGAGCGGCTTTCGCTGTCGAGGTGGAAAAAGCGTATGAAGTGGGCAGACAGAGAGTAAAACAACGCGCAATCCTGATATCAGGCGTTATTGTAATTGTATTCAGCGCGATTGCAGGCATGCTTTGGGTTGGCGGCAGCGATGTGATTCACGGAAAGATGTCTGCGGGAGACCTAGCAGCGTTTGTGTTTTATGCCATTATGGTTGCCTCATCGACTGCAACCATTTCTGAAGTGATGGGTGAACTGCAAAGGGCCGCAGGCGCTACCGAGCGACTGATTGAGATCCTTCAAGTAGACAGCGATATCAAAGCGCCAAGCAACTATTTGCCTGTCCGTCCCGACATGCCTGCTGAGGTTAACTTTAATTCGGTGAGTTTCAACTACCCTTCACGCCCAAATCAACCAGCTATCAAAGAATTAAATCTAACCGCTGAACAAGGCAAAGTATTGGCGTTGGTCGGCCCTTCTGGTGCAGGTAAAACGACACTATTCGAATTGCTGCAACGCTTTTATGACCCGCAGCAAGGGCAAGTGTTGTTTGGTGGTGAAGATATTCGACAGTTCGACCCAAACGAGCTTCGGCGCCAAATGGCACTCGTACCACAACAACCCGCGCTGTTTAGCCATGATGTATTCCATAATATTCGCTACGGCAATCCTGAAGCAACGGATGAACAAGTCGTCGAGGCTGCGAAAAAAGCCCATGCCTATGAGTTTATTGAGAAGCTTCCCGAAGGCTATCACAGCTTTTTAGGCGAGCGCGGCGTTAGGCTATCGGGTGGACAAAAACAGCGCATTGCGATTGCTCGTGCGATTCTAAAAGATCCAAAAATCTTACTGCTAGACGAAGCTACCAGCGCTCTTGATAGTGAAAGTGAACATCACGTTCAGCAAGCACTTGAAGCACTGATGAAAGGACGCACAACGCTTATCATTGCTCATCGCCTTTCGACTATCCAACATGCGGATAAAATTGCGGTGCTCGACAATGGCGAGTTAGTCGATGTTGGTAACCACCAATCATTAATGCAAAGCTGTGAGTTGTATCAGCGACTTGTGGCGTTACAATTTAAGCACTTAGAGTAACGCCTAGTTAAGCCCTCAAGAATAAGCAAAAACGGACCAAGTGATTTAATGCCAATAGCTTAACGATGTTTTGTGTCATTCCAGCGAGACTAGGAATCTAATAGCAACGCGCTGAGTGGTTAAAGAGACAATTTTGACCATAAAGAGCTAGGATAGAAGATCCTATATCACGCACCTTCATCGCTGTACAAGATGACGAAATACAAAAAGATGCCACTCGTAGTTAAACGAGCGGCATTAAACCAAGAGGTTCTCCTTTTAATACAGGAACTCCGGTAAGAATCCAGTAACCAGCGTATTCTCCCTTCAATTAGAAACACTCATCCCCAAGTACCATATAAAATCTAATCAACTTCACTTGTAACAAGTTAGGTTTCAAAAATAGGAAATTACCACTGTAAAAATTCACCGCATTTTGTCTTTCTGCCTATGGTTACAATGTTCGTGAAATCAATGCCTTTAAACCAAGTTACAAGTAAGCGGCACCGATATGAACAGCGAAGCGAAACAACTTTTTTATCATTTATGTCAACAATACGATGCACTCTCTCAAGAGCTAGAGTCTCGCGCGTTTCCTGAGTTTTCCGAGACCATCACTCATCCGCTTGGGCACTGCTTTGTCCGTTGCCCTGTTGGCAGTCAGCGCTTTTCCATTGTTGCAGTCAACTTTGCGCCCTCCGTTCGCGGGCAAGGTGTGCTTACTGCATTTATCGACTACATTAAAAGCCATCCATATCATTACCAAGGCGTTGAGGTCGCTATCATTGAAAACAAAAGCTTAGCAAAACGACTGTTGTCTCTTGGCTGGAAGTACAAGTCTCTGTTTGGCAAAGTTTTCTTCGCCAGCAAGCCTACCCTAGTGAAGGACTTTCAGTCAGCGTGATAGTTATTACGACACCGCGTCGGTACCCAAAGTAAAAACCATCACTCAAAATCCGTAAGCATATTGAGAAAAGTTTGGCGGTCTACCGTTGTACTACCTCGATGAGCAGTGTATTCGACGTGCACATTCGGGCTAGCGTTGGGTGATAAATTGATGCCCCACAGCGCGTTAATTTGGTTTGGAACGATGGAGTAACGCACGTCAACAATTCTCATTTCGTTATTCGGGTCTTGCGCTACAAAACCATTTGAAAACCAACGGAAACGTTCGATGTCTTTCGCTTGCTGCGATTGCGGATCGAGCCATGGAAATTGAGTCTTCACATTGAGCTTTGGTGTGGATTCGCCTGGGTAGATTTTTATTGAACGCCCCACTCTTACCGCATCCACATAGTAGTTATCTTCCGTTTCATAAATCACTTTCCAGACCAAAAGATTCCCGAAGGTTGGTTTTGCTTTTAGCTGCAAAGCGCTGTGCTGTCTCTCTTGGACGATTTTCCACCCGGCCGCTTCTGCTCTATCTCGTTGAATAACCCCAAGAGTCAGATAAGCCAGAGACCATAGAAATGCGATACGCGCGTAGCTTCGATTTCGCTTCAGTGCGGCAAAGAAAAGCAGGATCAAAATCGGAAGTGAGAAAGCGGGATCGATAACAGAGATCGTATTCCAGGCATAGCGTGTGTTGCTTATCGGCCAAAAAAGCTGAGTCCCATAGCTGGTGCAAGCATCTAACAGCGCATGGGTGCTATAACCAAGGGCACAATAAAACCAACTCTGTCGGAAGTTTAGCCCTCGTCTTTTTGCAAACAACGGATACAACACTAAAGCACAGAGAAAGCTGCCAAAAGGGATAAACAACAATGAATGGGTAAAGTGTCGGTGATATTCCAAAAACAGCAATGGGTCAGTTGATGAACGGATAAGTACGTCCAAATCCGGCGCCATCCCTGAAACCACGCCTAACACGCCAGCTGCCACAATGTGCCGCTTGTTACTCGCAGACTGTGGCAAAGTAGCGCCCAGTAAACCTTGCGTTAACGGGTCCATTATTTACGCCCGCAACGAAAATGTAGCCGAGATAGAAGGCATATACGCTTCAAAATAGGCTCAAATTTAAAAACCAGAACGTTCTCCGACATAATTTATCCGTATTTAAGTGGATTGGAAGACACACCTTAATGACGCATTAAAGTGTTCGAAAACAAATACTTTGATTTTAGTGTAAGAAGGAATCGCCCTATTCGCTAGTGAGAAGCGAACCTAAAGCGAGGCTTGTGGTGTACGTCAAAAGTACAAAACTGCGGATTTTACAGATGCAAAAATAAAACAAGGCGAACCGGATGGCTCGCCTTGTTTACTGAACGATTAACGACAAAAACCTTAGTCTTGAGGGTTTTCTTTCGCGTTGATTTCAGCGTAAGTGTGCAGAAGTTCCGTCAATGTTTTTACCCAATCAAAAACATCCGAAGGTGTATTTTCGAGTAGCTTTTCCACTAGTGCACAGTGTGTTTCTAACGTGATCGCCTCTTCCAAATGGAATGAAATCGCATAGAAATGCCAAAGAACCAGTCTCGTCATTCGCTCGCTATTTTGCTTCGCATTGTCTGAGTCATCAAACGCTTGTTGAATTTCACTCAGTGCGATTGCTGTCATGCGTAACATGGCATCAAGACGTGCAGACAACATACGGTCTTCGCTATCCACTTCTTCTTGATCGAAAGTAAATAGCTCATTCATCACGTCTTCAGGCACCATTTTACTGATCATGCGAGCACTAAACTCTTCCAGTTCATGACGAGGCATGGTTACAAGACAATCGAAGGTGTAATCACGAAGCATAAAATCACTCTAGGTTGGAAATCAATTTCAGCCACGCATTCTAAATACTGAAATCTCAATTGCCAGCGTTTATTTCTATTGGGCTACCGAAAAACTACAGAACACCGTTGATCGCAATACCAACACCAATACGCTGCTGATTATGATCATAGTCAATCAAGCTCTTACCATACCCCGTCGAGTACTGTGCGTATCCCTGAAGTTTGCCCCAGATCGGAAATGACACCCCTAATTCGGCAAAGCCTTTATGCGTTTGGAAGTTCTGGCGGCCTAAGAAGGTAAACTCATAACCATTCCATTTGTACGCACTCGATAGCTCAAAGTGCCCCATGTAATCTTCGATATCCGGGTTATCATCACCTTTAGGATCATTCGGAGATGTTTTTTCATCCTCAGGTATACGCCACCACGGTTGAAGAGAAACCGCAAAATTGTCTTTCGCAAAGGTTAAGTTGGCGTAAACACGATTCCAACTGCGCGATAACTCTTGTCTCTGCCCATTCGACTCATGCTCAATACCAAAACCTAACCAAGTCGAACCATCAAGTGGCTTCCAGTCTGTCGGGGTATAATAAAAAAGCTCAGGACGATAATTGGTTTCACGAAATGGACGCGATGCGGCTCCTGTATACACTTGCCAAAATGACTTGAGCGTCATACCAAAGAACAAACCATCCCCATCAAACAACAAATCGTCGTAGTTCATTGGCACTTTAAAACTAATTTGGAACTCCGCTTCTTCCTTACGCAGCTCATCCCCGTACTTAGTGTCCGCATAAGCACGCTTATTTACGCGATCACTGTAAGTGAACGGCAAGATGTAGTTAACACGATGCGCCACCAAACTAAATGGTTCAAAGGCGTTTTCTCGTTCTGACTCCAAACGCTTGTCGACCAAGCTTTCCTGAAGCTCCTCAGGTTCTTCAATTTCTGGATCAGCGGGCACTGTGCTTGTTACTGCATCAAGCTCACACTGCGCGCGAATGCTCTTTATGGTTTCCTCACCTTTGCTTTGCTTAATTTTGTCTAGCAAACATAAATCATAAGCACTGGCTGTTTCTCCCATCGCAACTGGCGCTGCCAATAAGCTCAGTATTGATATCCCTGCCACTTTTGAAGCCATCTGAAACCCTTAATATTCTTTATGTCAAACCAGATAATTTTAATTTTTCTTGGTAAACCGCTTGCCATTCTGGCGTTAAGGCAATGTTAAATGTTCGCTGACTTTACGTCTTGGATAAATACGACAGACCTCAAACATATCCGCCCACTATGAGCAACGCGCCAAAAACGACCAAGAGTTGAGCATCATAAATAAAAACAAAAAAGACTCGTTTGCATGATGCTCATATTCCCTATGCAAAATACTGGCTCGCCACTTTGATTGCAAACGCGGCTATGAATAAATCCAAGCCATAAGCCAAATGCGCCAATGTGCTAAGAAAACGGGCTTTCCAAGGTGTTGGGGTTTTACTGGCAGCAAAACCAAATCCTAGACAAGGTTGAATGACAAAAAATGGGAACACCAACGTGACCACACCAGTGGCTAAGCCGGGCACTAGACTAGGCTCTACCAACCAATGATGCCCAAAAGCAGCAATGTGAACCAAAGCGAAAACAACGCCAATGGCATAGTGCAAAAGCCAACCGAGTGCTTTTTCTCCCGACATCGGGTCTGTTGCCATAATTGGCGCATGCATAAGCTTTCCTTTGGGCATGTACAAAAACCAGCGCGCAACCAATGCATAGTTTAGTGAGGGAATACCAAACACTCTCCTTTGTAGCCAAGCCCATAAATCCATTATCAAAGTCGCACCAATCCCTATTAGCGCCGCTTGTAATCCTATTAAAAACAGCATTTTTTGCTCCTCAAGTTTTTGATTTGTTAAGGTCTTAGTTGCATGCTACAACTTAAAGCCAACTTGAAGTCAATGAGGAATAATATGGATATTGCAGAAGTGGTTAAAAAATCAGGATTACCGACCTCAACGCTCAGATACTACGAACAGTTGGGGTTAATTCGCTCGATAGGAAGGAATGGATTGAGACGTCAATATTCACCAGAGGTACTCAATAAACTCAACATCATTAGTTTGGGGCGTATCGCTGGAATATCACTTAACGAAATGGCGGAAATGTTGAATCACTCAGAAGGTTCAAAACCATACATTGATCGTGACTTACTGGCGAAAAAGGCGCTTGAAATTGATGAGCAAATAACACGTTTGAAAGCGGTGCGAGACAGCCTAAACCATGTTGCCTCCTGCCCTCATGAGTCACATATGGACTGCTCTTCATTTCAGAGGCTTATGAAGGTCGTAAAGCGTTATGTCCCCAAAAAACCGAGATAAACCACTCTACTTATCCTTGATTTAAAAGGAAGCAACTCGCGGTTGTGAGTTACTTCCTCTCATATTACTTAGCTTGCGCCTTTACGTACTTCTTCACTTTTTTCATCGCCATTTTTTGCTTTAACGGTGAAAGGTAATCAATGAACAAGTTACCAGATAGGTGATCAATTTCATGCTGCATCACAATCGCCAAGAACTCATCGCTCTCGATTGTAATCGGGTTGCCATCGCGGTCCAATGCAGACACAACAACTGATGTGTAACGCTCTACATCGGCGTAGTATTCGGGAACAGATAGGCACCCTTCTTGACCAAGCGCTTTGTTTTCTCCGCTCACCACTTCTGGGTTGACTAAGATTAAAGGATCATTGCGTTCGTCAGAGATATCGATGACAACAACCGCCTCTTTTCTACCCACTTGGGTTGAAGCTAAACCGATGCCATTGCCCGTTGCGTAAAGTGTTTCTAGCATATCGTCGATCAACGTTTGTATTGTCGATACGTCAGTGACTTTTTCTGCTTTTACTTTAAGCCTTGGGTCTGGAATGGAGAGAATTTCGAGGACTGCCATACTTACCTTTCGTTATCTGTAAATCGTAATTTCCGGCGAATTATACACACGTTTCGGCAGACATAAACATGTTGAGTTTTCGTGGAAAGACCGTTTCGTCTAAAACATTCGATTTTGCTTGAGACCAAAGAGGCAAAAAGAAAGAGAAAACAATAACGCCAGCACGATATGGCTGGCGTCTTTTTTACGTATCTATCTTTAAGCGTTCGTTATTTGTGAGTTACGCACTCTTTTGCGCTTTTAGCAAAACCTTAATCGCCATTTTTTCACCACTCTTGAAAATAAAGTACCCGAGACAAACGGTTATTAACGTTAATACAACGATAATAATACTGAACCAGCCTAGTTCCGCTATCAATTCAAATATAGAGATGCCCAAAAACATTAAGATGAGAGAAAACACCACTAAGCTCGATAAATTCCAAAGCAGCACTGAATACCATCTCGTTGCCGAAGGCATTATATTCCCTGTTTTATAGCCCAAATAATATCCTACACTCATCGCTGGTATTAACGTCCCAAGAAAGCCGACACCGTTCATTTCTATGCCAGAAATGTACTCAATAATAAATAGCAGTATGGCCAAACAAACTGATGCCAGACACAAAAGCGACGTTACAAAGAGCACCGAGGGAGCGTTGTTTTCTGTTGAGTAATTATTTTTCGATTCCACTTTCATTTCCTTCCATTTATTTCTATAAAATCAGACTTTAGATCATGCTGCCGCTTGGACAACCTAGAGAAACAACGCCGCCATAACTCGTTGTGGGTGTAGCTACCATGACTAAATCAACAGGAAGAAACACAACGTCCGTTGCTAACGACAAAGGAATGTCAATCAATGAAAGTGGGTATAACGCGATGGAAGTAATATCAGCTCTTAAATAGCAAGGTTGTCGTGCGACTGATAACGCTGTGCCTGAAAACGGCTTTCCGTATCCGCCACCAGCATGCGCATCTATAGACGAACACCCCACCATTAAAGATGCTGACACCACAAGAAATACAACTTGTAGCTTTTTAAATATATTTATTTTCATTTAACCTAGATTCCAACTAACTATTATTTTTAAAACTAAACCCTCTCTCAAATTGTATATTCAATGAATTTACTCATATGGGCCTAGTGCAACCATGTTAATACGTTCTATGTATTAGAAACAATTCATTTATTTCCAATAGCACCCGTGAGTTCATGCGACGTGACTAGAATCGCACTTAATCTTTTATGCAAGCACCAAGTTAAGCTCAACCTATTCGCTTTCCCGTTGGAGTCGCGTACCTTTCATCTGATGTAAAAAAGCCGCCAGAGCTACTTGGCTCTGGCGGCTTTTGTTTTTATCGAAAACTCGATTACTGCTGTAGCTTAGCTTTGGCTTCTACTACTTTGGAGAAGTCCAGGCCCAGCTCTTCCACTGCTTCTTTAATCAGTACAGGATTTTGCATTACCTGCGCCATTAACGCTTGAAGCTGATCTTGTGGCAGACCTAGTTGGCTGATAGTTGCCATTGCAGCCAGAGGGTTTTGAGTTAACGCCTGAAATAGCTCGTTGATTTGCTCGTCGCTAATATTGTTTTCTTTCAACATCGCAAGAATCGGGTTCATCAAATTACCTTTAAATACTATGTAAAACAGACCCGCAGTTTACCACTGGGGTTTGTTAGTTTGCACGCAGACTTTAACCACCACACCACCATCGACCAACTTAAGGTCGAATATTGGTGAATGTCGCGGCGGTGACTCCATCACTTTGTGACGACAACGATTTTACGTCTGCGCTAAAGTAATATGGATTAAGTGGCATTTTACTATCGGCTGGTCGCGCGTAGTAAAGCTTGGCGGGCTGTTTTGCCATTTGTTGCGAGTACAAATATCCGACCAACGCATGTTCAAACTGGTGGTAACCATTTCCCCAATGGAACGCTTTGGTTGATTTAGGATTCAGACCAACACCTCCGTACTGATGATCCACCCACGCGTCCATAAAGGTGGGTAACGTGTATTGAAGCGTTTCTTTCATCGAACCATCGACAAGAGAAACCGTCATCGCCGCTTGATCGAGTTCTGCCCATTCCCAAGACGAGCTGTAATGCTTGTGCGGTCTTGATTGCCAAGCAGGAATGCTCTCTTGCGTCCATTTACCCTGCCATTCTGGTGAGAAAAGCGCTTTGACTTGCTCAAAGTTTTGCTGGTATTGCGCTTGCTTAAGCGTGTGTTTCATTCCTTTGAAACCAAACTCTGTCCAATTAGAATTCTCCAACAACTGACCAGTGAGATACGTCATCCAATACGCTTTGGTGGTGTGTCCAAAATCATTGTGTTTCGCATCTGGCATCATTACTGCTTTGTGATGTATCGCGCCATAAAAGCGCTGCTCTTTGTCGGAGTGGTAGTTATCCAGCATCACTTGCGTCAGCCACTCCAGATCTTGTTTCCACTTGGCTTGCGCTGGTTCTGGTAAAAGTGGCGCCGTTAACAACAGGTAGCCATTGATTTGGTCAAGTTGAGCGACTAACTCTTGCTGCTTCTCACTTTCTCCATCACCATCTTTCAAAACCCACGCCAGACCGCGATCATCGCTTCGTCGGTATTGTTTAAATATAAACGCTTGCTGGTCGATAAGTGCTTGTTCAACCTTTGGATCTTGCGTCAAGTAGTAGTACATCGCCAAGCCCACCAAGGCGTAAGCTTGGTCTTGAGAAGTTCGCTGTTGCCACTCCATCCCCGGTTTTCCACTACGCGTAAAGCTCACAAAGCCGCCGTTTTTATCATCTTGTAGATGATCAATCAGGTAATAAGCCCCTTTCTTTGCCAGCTCTAATGCTTGTTTGTCACCCGTAAGATGAAAAAACACGCCATAAGCGTAAGTTTGGCGCGATTTCATGCGTGTGTATTCGCGATCGAAGTGTGGGCTAATCCACCCTTTGTTTAATTCTTCACACGGCTTTTGTGGGTCGAGAATGACACCATTATCACAACGAAATGTCGGAAAATTCCCCGCAGGTTGCCCATGCGCGCTTTCCATCATCCAATATGGGGCTAGGCCATTCTTCACATGGTTTAACCAATCATCCCCCGAAGGTAGCTCCACATCAGCAAAGCTGTTCATGCTCGTCGTTGCGAGCAATAAGGTAAGATATTTAAAAGACATAATGCTCAATTAAGTTATTGAATTTTATCCAGTATAAATAACTCCCTTTACGCATATTGTCGTCGTGGTCACAATCGCCTTACGCATTTGTTTGCATTATTCATCTGTCTGCCTTATTCGATGACTGAGTCGAGAATAAACGCCACTCTGTCTTCGACTGACATTTTGGGCACTTCGATCAATTGATAACCGAACTTGTGGTATGCATCGACCATCTGTTTATGCGTGGCGACCGCTTCAGAAAAATCTTGCTTTCGCTCTTCATCGTTACTGAATATCGACGACCACGGTGGAAAAATGAACACTTGAGAATGATAACGAAGCGTCTGGCAATGCGTGATGAGCTCATGCGAGATTGGCAATTGTTCCAACTTGCTGTAGCCATATACGTCCACAATACTGCGATCAAAAAACACGTCCCCTTGGCGGACATTGAAAGCTCGGTAATTGCTCACTTCTGCCTTCATCATTTCGTCTCGAAAGGCTTGTTTGTCATTCCAAGGTAATGCTGAACCGTGATTCGTAACCTGCCTTTGTATTACGTGACGACCTGTTTCTGGCGAGCAGATAAAGCCTTGTGTTTTTAGTTGTTCGATTACCGAGGTTTTTCCTGCACCGGGACCACCAGTGAATACGATGAGTTTGTTCAAAATCTTTTCCTTATTTTTTGTTTGAGTGAAGTAATGCGTGTACAGCCAAGAAAATTGGCATGATCGGGCCTTTGAAATCGTAATTTGGCACGCCAGCGTTAAGCGAGATCGGCAGTGGAAAGTTTTGGGATAGAAATGAGCAGTGAAAAATATTGATGAAATGAAAGCTTAAACGGCGTGTTCAGCGTTTATGAAAAACGGAGGAATTTTGAGCGAACCAAGCTTGCCCAAAAAATTGGGTTGGAAAATGGAGAGATTGGTTCAGCGGGTTAGCGCGTCAATTGGCTTTCTATATCAAGAAAATGGCACCTAAGCCTAAGAATGCAAAGAAACCGACGACATCAGTAACGGTCGTCAATACTACCGAGCCAGCCACGGCGGGGTCAATGTTAAACTTCTTCAACGTGAATGGTATCAGCGTACCCGATGCCGCAGCCGCCAGACTATTGAGAAAAATTGCGCAGCAGATAATAAGCGCCAATGGCCAAGAGTCAAACACCATGTAGACGACACCCGCGATGACTAATCCCATGATCAAGCCATTAATGGTGGCGATTTTTAATTCCTTATTCACCAATAGCTTCAAGTTACTTTGGTGCAAATGGTTGAGTGCGATACCCCGAATGGCCACCGCTAAGGTTTGGCTACCTGCGATGCCGCCCATACTCGCCACAACGGGCATTAAGATCGCAAGCGCAACGACTTGCTCGACCACATTATCAAAAATACCAATGATGGCAGAGGCAACAAAGGCAGTCAGCAAATTAATCACCAACCAAAGTGCTCTTAGCCTTGTCGCCACAGTTAATGGTGTGAACAAATCTTCTTCGCTTCGTACGTTTTCTGCCACTACAGCTTGTAGGCTGAGTTCACGCAAGGTAATCGCGATGGTCGCCATCGACAAAACGCCCATAATTTTGCCACCAGCCATGATAGGAAACCAATGCGCGCCACCATCAATCGAGACCTGTTTACTGACGCTTTGAATCGTTTGGATATCTTCCAGAATTGACGTGACTGCGGTCAAGTCTGTGAGTTTGGTATGGTTCTCATGCAGCAACAGGGTTTGAGGTTCTATCGTCCCAATAACGCCTCCGACATCGCGCACAATGATCAATCGCACCGGGCTTTGTCCACGTTTTAACAACTCGTTTTTGATGCCTCCTACGCTGTTTTTAGGATTCGCGACCAAAAAATACGGCTCGGCATATCGTCCTACTTTGTTGTCTTCATACGACAATGCTTGTTGAATGTGCGCGACCGACTCTTCACTTTGGTCGATAAGGTACTCATCCACAAATTCGGTCGGTAGAAAGTCTGCAAAGATGATCAGTTCCGAATCCGTGATGTACGCTAAGCGTTCATGTTGCAGCTCTTTGTTGAGTGATTGATGAATGTGCTTGGCGGTGTCGTATCGCAGCAAATTTAATACCGTCCAGTACTTCTCTGGCGGCACCGCTTCTATCACGCGTTTACGATAAGCAATGTTGACCGACTCCAAAATGTTCGCGATTTGCGCTTCCTGATAGTCTTTCAAAAAACTGAGGTCTTCGGTCGACTCTATCGCTTTAATGATCTCGGCAAGCAAATGAGGCACTTTGCGATTAATTTGTAATTGGCTGGAATCTATCATCATTGTCACCGATTTCCTTGGACATCACGTTAGTGTCAACACGATGTCTATTATCTAAAGGCATGAGATCCTGATGTTAAAATTCTAGGCAATGGCGCGCACAATTGCGGAATTTATATTTTGCTCGCAGAAACAGAACGTCTTTGCATAAGGGGATGGTATAAACTTTTAGTGTGCATTAGGCGCATTTGCCTCATTTGATAATGGAGTAATCAATGGCACCAGTATTTTTTCTGACTCAGCAAGCTGCCTTACCAAGTCGTAAGGTGCTTCGTAAAGTGATTCAGTTTGCGACAGCGCTGGCTCAACCCATCGTGGTATTGGTGGAAGATCACCGCCGAAGTGAAGATCACGCGTTCGCGCATTTCCTTAGTTTCAACTCTGACCATATAGAAAAGAGACAAGCTGAGTTTGAAGCTTGGACATCAAAATTTAAAGACTTCGTTATCGAACTTTGTGAAGAAGAGGAAGTTGAAACGCCAACACTCTCTTACGAGCATTTCAAAGGGAGTCATTGGATTGCTCAAGTCGCGAAACGGCTTGTCGACCACACAGATTTACTGCTCGTGGGGCATTTTAACAAGCACGAAATTCAAACCTTACTCACCGAGCTAGCAAAAAACGATTGTGATTTATTACTATTAAGTGAGCGTTCATGGCCTTCTCACGCCAACATGCTTTGCGCGATAGATCCGCTTCATCGCGGAGATGCAAAATCAGTCGTAGATAGAGCCATCGTATCACGAGGCTCAAAGCTAGAAAAAACCTTGAGCGGAAAAATGACGTTAGTTTACTGCCGCTACGTTGCGCCTTATCTATCTCGCTATCGTGCAGAGATTTTGAGCAATCAAAAAGCAGGCATTACGGACTTTCTTACTGCGCAAAAGTTAACACGAGTACCACTACTGCTGCCAGAAGGAAACCCTGAAACGGCGTTACCAAAAGCAGTTAAGCAATCACAAGCGGCAATTCTGATTATGGGCGCATGTAAACGAAGCATGTCATCCCAATTTTGGTCTGGCAGCACTGTAGACACGTTACTTGATCAACCGCCTTGTGACCTGCTGCTCGTCAATAGCACGAAGGATTGATCAGGCTTCCCCATCCCGCCGCATCTTAAATAATATCACGCGCAGTTATTGGCTCTTCATGGTCTCTAACTGCGCGGCTTCATGTTCCGCGTTCAAGGCTTGTTTCTGCTGCTGTTTAACCTCACCCCAACTGCGTCCCGATTCAATCGCAGATACACGCTGCTCGTATTTAGTGCAGGCTCTTTCGAGTACTTTCTCAGGATCTATGCCCTTTTCTCTTTCCAACACTTTTAATACGTTAAGATAGTTCCACAACACATCGCCTAACTCGTCTTCCAAATGACAAAGGCGGTCCTCACGAATCTCTTCACGGACTTCATCGACTTCTTTGCCAATGGCCTCCAGATAAGTCTCTACGCCTTTAAACCAAGTGTTGGTTTGGTCATATTGAGATTTTCTCGTCGCAATTGCGTACAGCTCATCAAATTTCTTCATTATCTCTCCGTAGAACGAGTTTTTATTTACGCCTCTTTAGGACGAATAAACTTTCCTTTTGCCGTCACTCTAACTTCATTATTGACCAGTAATTGAGCCACCAGTTGATATATACCGCGGCGTTCACCTTCACAGTGTGCAGTAATCGTGACGCGCTCATCTAGCTCAATAGGTGCATGGTAGCGCACATCCAACTGCGCTGTAAGGGCTTGAATGTTTCTAAATAACAAACAGTGTGTCATTGCACCATCGAGCAGCGAACTCGCAATGCCACCATGCAACAGGTCTGTGTAACCTTGATGACGAGGTAAAACGTGAAACTCTCCGACAACAGAACCATCGGCTAGACACTGGTAGTTCACAGCCAAAGAGTTCGGATTCGCATCGATGGAAGAACAAACCGCACATTGATAATGAGCTTCGTGAGTGGAATGAAAGTGACTATTTGCGGACATGTTAAGTACTCGGCTTGTAAAAAGGAGTAATTAGCATATGCCAATTATTAAAAAGAAATGGCGAGTAATCTTTGTTTGCACGTTGTAGGGCCAACAACCTCATTATCCATAACGTTAAATAATCATTTTTATAATTAACGATAATTTCCAGTTTATTTAGAGTGGCGATAAGGTTTGCATCGTGATTACGCAACGTTATGAAAGGCGACTTATGAAGTTTCTCCACACGATGATCCGTGTTGTTGACCTAGACAAATCTATCGAATTTTATACAAACGTTCTGGGAATGAGCGTTTTGGATCGTTTTGAAAACCAAGAATACCGTTACTCACTGGTGTTTGTTGGTAGCCCTGATCAACCAGATGGCGCGACCATCGAGCTAACTTATAACTGGGATGCCGGCAGTTACGACTTAGGTAACGCATTCGGACACATGGCGCTTGGGTGTGAAGACATTTACGCAGCTTGCGAACAAATCAAAGCGCTTGGTGGCAACGTCACTCGCGAACCCGGTCCAATGAAAGGAGGAGAAACGCACATCGCCTTCATTAAAGATCCCGACGGCTACCCAATCGAACTGATTCAAACTAAACAATAACGAGGTTTCCAATGACAGACGCATTATTTCAACCGATTCAACTTGGCTCTCTCTCATTAAAAAACCGCATCGTTATGCCTCCGATGACGCGCTCTCGAGCCTCTCAACCGGGTAATGTCGCTAACGACATGATGGCGACCTACTACGCTCAACGCGCCGAAGCGGGATTAATTGTTGCTGAAGGCACGCAAATTTCACCAATGGGTCAAGGCTACGCGTGGACACCGGGTATTTATAGCCCAGAGCAAATTGCTGGCTGGAAAAAAGTAACTGATGCAGTGCACGAGAAAGGCGGCGTTATCTTCGCGCAATTATGGCACGTTGGTCGTGTGACTCATCCTGACAACATCGGCGGCGAGCAACCTATTTCTTCTTCTGCGCTCAAAGCAGAAAACGTGAAAGTATTTATCGACAATGGCACTGACGAACCTGGCTTTGTCGACGTGGTTGAGCCGCGTGAAATGACCAAAAAAGACATCAAGAATGTTATTGAAGAATACCGCCAAGCCGCATTAAACGCGTTAGAAGCTGGGTTTGATGGTGTCGAACTTCACGCAGCAAATGGCTACTTGGTTAACCAGTTTATCGATTCTGAAGCGAACAACCGCACCGATGAATACGGCGGCTCAATTGAAAACCGTCTGCGTTTTCTTGGTGAAGTGGTCGAAGCAATGACGCAAGCCATTGGCGCAGAGCGTGTTGGTGTTCGCCTTGCACCATTCACTTCGTTAAACGGCACCGTTGATAGCACACCTGTCGACACCTACACCGCTGCTGCTGCGCTGCTTGATAAACTCAATGTGGTTTACATTCACATTGCAGAAGTCGATTGGGACGACGCGCCAGATACTCCGCATGACTTTAAAACCGCAGTTCGTGAGGCGTATAAAGGCACACTGATCTATGCCGGTCGTTACAACGCAGAAAAGGCGCAACACGCGATTGAAAGTGGCTTAGCCGACATGATCGGTTTTGGTCGTCCGTTTGTTGCAAACCCAGACTTACCAAGCCGCATCAAGCATGGCTACCCACTGGCAGAACATGACCCTACGACATTGTTCGGCGGCGGTGAAAAAGGCTTAGTGGACTACCCTGCGTATCATGCGGGTTAATTCATCTGCGTAAAGCTGATTCGCAACTCGCGACAAACCAATAGCTAACCCAAAAGAACCTTGCTCTTCCCCCTGTGACGCCAAGATGCAGGGTTCTTTTTTAGGCAAGCCACCAAGAATTAACGTCTTTGACAAGATGTACAACCTCGGCACGCAGAACGTGTCGTTTTACTTAGTAAACTGCGTTGTACTTTACAGTAGGCATTTTTCAGTGCGCGGCGGCCTGAAAACCAATCATCCGGTTTAGTGAGGATTAAGTAGCCATTAAATCTCTTAACCAACTCGGTTCGGTTGTTTTCGATAAATCGGCAATCAAACTCGATTTCGAAGTAATCCAACGCTTCTTCGATACAAGTAAAGCTGGCAATTTTTTCCTGAATCGTATTCTCTGTCATTGTTTCTTTAGCGTTATCATTTTCAATGAAGTCTAAGAGCCTGGCGCTTTACGTTCTTTGATTTGGCGCTTCTTAACATCACTCTTTCTGGGATTTCCATATTGAAATTCAATTTGGGAATTCGCTATTTCCCCCAGCCTTTTAATTTTGACAATCACCTTAAGAATCTGATTTAAAACAATATTATTTCTGGTTCATATTTTGCTCTACTTCGTTAAACGGAATGTTGGAGGGACACGATATGACTTATAGAGCGGAAGTAGACGGATTAAGGGCGATTGCTGTCACGTTGGTGATTTTGTTTCATGCAGGAGTTGAGCAGTTCGCTGGTGGCTTTATTGGCGTCGACGTATTTTTTGTTATCAGTGGCTATTTGATCACCACCATCGTGATTAACGATTTGGAAAACCAGAAGTTCAACCTCGGTGATTTTTATGAGCGACGCATTCGCCGCATACTGCCCCTGCTACTGGTGGTGATTGCCGTAAGCTATTTGATGTCTTGGTGGCTATTTTTGCCACAAGCACACAAAGACGTTGGTCAGTTCGCAGTGTCTTCTATTCTTTCTTCATCCAACATTCTTCTGTATTTAAAAGGCCACAATTACTTCGGTTTAGAAGATCAAGCCAATCCGCTGTTTCACACTTGGAGCTTGGGCGTTGAAGAACAATACTACATTGTCATTCCTTTGCTACTCATGCTACTCGCTCGTGGCAAAAACGCGTTTTACCTGACTTTTTTCATCGCGGTATTTGCGCTGAGTTTGATGACTATTGTCTATGCGAGCAACGATCCTGATTTCGCCTTCTACATGATCTTCTCTCGTGCTTGGGAGCTGGCAACCGGTTCATTACTCGCCTTAGTAATGAGAAAAGCTCAAGTTCAATCCAACGATACGCTGGCAACCATTGGCATCGTTTTGATATTGGCTTCCGCGCTTTTGTTTGAAAAATCGCAAGATGGCGCGGGCATTACGCTGCTGGTGCCGGTCATCGGTAGCGCGTTGGTGATTTTGTTTGCCTCTAAAGACAATGTCTGCGGTAGATTACTGAGCCTAAAATGGGTCGTGTTCGTCGGCTTAATCAGCTACAGCTTGTACTTGTGGCATATTCCGCTATTTGTGTTTTACCGCTACATGCTGGACGCAACTCAAGACGTCAATATCCCACTTTACGTTGTCACTCTGTTTGTACTTTCTTACTTCACTTGGCGCTTTATTGAAAAGCCGTTCCGCAGCCGAAAAGCCATGAGCATGCGCACTGTGTCTGCGGTTATTGCGGTTTTGACGTTACCCTTGCTGACGTTCGGCGTTATTGGTCATCAAAACGGTGGTTTTCCAGAAAGAAGTGCATTTTTCGAGGCCATGCGCGTGAACAACGGTTACGGTTTAGATTGCAACGGCAACACCGACGTTAACGATGTGTGCTCGTCTGCGCCGCAGCCCACCATCGCTGTGTTAGGCAATAGTCACAGCATGGTTTACGTGAAGCGTCTGTCCGAAGTAACACCAACTGGCGTAGTGCAACTTACTCAAGATTCCTGTGCAGTCGGTTATGTCGACATCATCAAAGATGCTGGATCAATTTCTTGCCGACAGTTCTTCAAACAGGCAGTCGATACCATTTTGCGTACCCCTTCTATTCGTCGCGTCGTTATCTCTTCCAATTTCAATAAAGAGCTTTCACAAGCCGATTATGAGGCATCATTAACTGGATTGTTGAATGAACTGGAAGGGAAAGAAGTAGTCGTTTTCGGCCCAACGCCTTCTGCACCTTTTGCGGTAGGAGAATGCCTTTGGAAAGCGCGTTTGTTTGGCGAGACAGAAGAGTCCGCATGCGATTTCTCTCCCAAGCGACATCATCCAAAAAACGTGGCGAAGTTAGTGAACTACTTTGAGCAATTTGAGCACGTTGAGTTTGTCGACTTGACCGATGCCATTTGCAGAAATGGCGTATGTCGAATGAAAGTTGGTGCGAACAACGCCATGTATACCGATGACAGCCATTTATCTTACAAAGGTGCTGAGTTAGTGCTTGGGCATTACCACAACAGTACGAATGAAGCGCAACAGTTCACTTACGACCGACAATAACCAAGAGAATAAACTTTTATGCTTCAGCGCTTATCTCAGGTAAGCGCTGAATATTTTAAAGCGAGAGAAAGCCAGCGCGTTTATTTGAAAATGCGTGGGTCAAACGCGAAATCGAGCTTTTCGGCTTTCTTGATGATCTCTTTCATTTTGGGATGATTTGGATTCACCACGTAGTTTTTATCACGAGGTGAAATCGTTGAAGGCACTTGCAGCGCGGCAAACTCAGGATGAGGATCATTGAGAAACTGGTCACCAATGTATTGCGTAGACTCGCTCGCCGGTATTGCTCGCCACGTCACAGGGAGATCTTCTTCATCTAAGGTAGCTATGAGGTATTCAGGCATTTCAATACGATATAAATCGTACAGTTTGGTGATAGCTGGATCGTTATTTACGTGAACAAACACTTCCAACGAGCAAAGGGATTCCGATTCAGAGAAGTAGAGGGCTTCGGTTCCTTTTGAGTTCCATCGCCCTCCAAACAACTTTGCGCCAACGGGGCTGAATGGCGTGTCAGCGAATTTCTTTTGTGTGAGACGATAGAGCTTCATATTACGAGAACACCCCGTGCTCTAAACGGCCGATCAAATCTTTGACGATTTCAAAATCCACCGTGGTCGAGACCATGTCTAGCGGCCTTTTTCCACCTAAGCCGTACACATTCTCTCTCATCCATTTTAACGCGCGCTCTTCGTCGTCAAACAACTCTGTCGCGAGTTTCAATAACATCGCTAATCGATAGATTGCATCACTCTCTTGAGTATTAAAACGCTCATCATTTTTAAGACGACGCTTAATTGTACTAACAGGAATCAGTGTCACATGTTGGAATTCACTTTGAGAAAGCTTTACTCGATCAACAATGTTCCGGTATACCTTGGGCTCAAAGCCTTTGTGAACCGCATCAATACGACCCGTTTCAGCATCTTCAATACCTAGCATAAGCCAGAAATTGGCTTTATGAGATTGTTTCGGCTTAAAGCTTTTTAATGCTGCAGTTGCCATATCAAGCTCCTATGGTTCATATGGTCTAGTTATTATGGTTCAAATGAGCTCAATTTTCAATCAAAGTAACAATCAAAGTAAAAAGACAGGTAAAGAAAAAGGCGAGCTTTGCGCCCGCCTCTCTTACTTATTCATCAACTTTGTTTACGCATCTACCGATTTGCATCGTTTCACTTACTACAAGTCAAAACGGTCGGCGTTCATGACTTTCGTCCATGCAGCGATGAAGTCGTGGATGAATTTTTCCTGATTATCATCTTGCGCATACACTTCCGCGTACGAACGTAGAATCGAGTTTGAGCCAAAGACAAGATCCACACGGGTTGCCGTCCACTTCACAGCGTCGGTTTTACGATCACGGATTTCATATTGATTAGCACTCACTGGTTTCCACGTATATGCCATGTCAGTAAGGTTCACGAAGAAATCATTCGACAAAGTGCCTACTCGGTCAGTAAATACGCCCTCTTTTCCACCGCCGTAGTTACTGCCTAAAACGCGCATACCACCGATGAGTACCGTCATTTCTGGCGCCGTTAGCCCCATAAGCTGAGCACGATCTAATAAAAGCTCTTCCGGCTTAACCGCGTAGTCTTTCTTCAACCAATTTCGGAAACCGTCAGCCACAGGCTCAAGAACTTCGAATGATTCAACATCCGTCATCTCTTGGGTGGCATCACCTCGGCCTGGCGCGAATGGCACAGATACATCATGACCTGCGGCACGCGCAGCCAGTTCAATACCTACGTTACCAGCAAGCACGATAGCATCTGCAACACTACAGCCCTCTTCTGCTGCTATTTTTTCTAGCACAGCAAGAACACGACTTAGACGCTCTGGCTCGTTTCCTTGCCAATCTTTTTGCGGAGACAAACGAATTCTCGCACCATTTGCGCCACCTCGGCGGTCAGAGCCACGGTAAGTACGCGCACTATCCCAAGCCGTGCTTACTAGCTCACTAATGGATAGGCCACTTACTTCGATTTTTGTTTTCACTAAATCGACATCGTAGTCTGTCTTACCTGCAGGCGTTGGGTCTTGCCAAATAAGATCTTCGCTTGGCACATCAGGTCCGAAATAACATGATTTTGGTCCTAGATCGCGGTGTGTCAACTTAAACCAGGCACGAGCAAAAACATCATCAAAGTACGCTGGGTCATTTTGGAACTTTTCTGCAATCTTGCGATATTCAGGGTCCATTTTGAGCGCCATATCGGCGTCAGTCATGATTGGATTGTAGCGCTTAGAACCGTCTTCAACATCGACAGGCTTGTCTTCTTCTTCAATGTCGATAGGCTCCCACTGCCACGCACCTGCTGGGCTCTTCTTCAGTTCCCAATCGTACTTAAATAGTAGGTGGAAGTATCCGTAGTCCCATTGTGTAGGGTGTGTCGTCCAAGCACCTTCAATGCCGCTCGTTACCGTGTCACGGCCAATGCCACGTGTTTTGTGGTTAATCCAGCCAAGACCTTGTTCATGAACGTCTGCGGCTTCGGGCTCTGGACCAAGGTTTGCGGCATCACCATTACCATGACACTTACCGACCGTGTGACCACCCGCTGTGAGCGCGACAGTTTCTTCATCGTTCATTGCCATTCGCGCAAAGGTCACGCGCATGTCATGTGCTGTTTTGAGAGGATCTGGGTTCCCGTCCACCCCTTCTGGGTTGACATAGATAAGCCCCATCATTACTGCGGCAAGTGGATTTTCTAAATCTCGCTCACCAGAATAGCGGCTGTTATCAGCGTCACTTGTGGCTAACCATTCTTGCTCGGAACCCCAGTAGGTATCTTTTTCGGGATGCCAAATGTCTTCTCGCCCAAAGCCAAAACCAAAGGTCTTAAAGCCCATGGATTCATACGCCATGTTACCGGCAAGGACAATCAGATCGGCCCAACTTAATTTGTTGCCATATTTTTTCTTGATGGGCCATAAAAGGCGGCGAGCCTTATCGAGGTTTGCGTTATCTGGCCAAGAGTTGAGAGGAGCAAAACGCTGGTTGCCTGTCGCAGCGCCGCCACGTCCATCCGCGATACGATAACTACCCGCTGCGTGCCATGCCATTCGGATCATTAAACCGCCGTAATGTCCCCAGTCGGCAGGCCACCAGTCTTGGCTATCAGTCATTAAGTCTTTTAAGTCTTTTTTAAGTGCTTCGACATCTAGCTTTTTCAGTTCTTCTTTGTAATTAAAGTCCTGGCCAAATGGGTTGGTTTTGGAGTCGTGTTGATGCAGGATGTCTAAGTTTAAGGCATTCGGCCACCAATCCATCACCGACTTATCTGTAGATGTTTGCCCACCATGCATAACTGGACATTTACCTACCGAACCGCCGTTTGTGTTGCTCATATAATGCTCCTTCGTATCGTGGTTGTGGTAACCACTCTTTGTTATTCAATAAATCGAATATCCACCTCAAACAGCGTAGTTCATACACTGAATTTTTAGTTAACGCCAAGTCAAAATTTCCATATCTCGGCTAATAAATAATTGTTATCAAACATGTACCTATATGCAGAAAATATGGATAGAGATCAGTTTAAGTCCATACCTGAATACTTAATCCCAGACAGCCTCGCCATGTTGTGATCCCAGGTAGCTAAATCATGATGACTAAATTCATTCAGAGCGTGATGACCACATGCCCTTGCCATAACTTGCATGAGCTCGACCGAGGATTCGAAGAAATTTTTCAGTTGCTGAGATGATTTTTCGATATCGAGACGCTGCCTCAAATCGGCATTTTGCGTTGCGATCCCCGCAGGGCAATTATTGGTGTTACAAATCCGGGCCGCGACGCAACCGATCGATTGCATCGCACTGTTTGCTATCGCCACTCCGTCTGCCCCAAGTGCCAACGCTTTGACAAAATCCGTAGGAACTCGCAACCCACCAGTGATGATTAATGTGACGCGGTCACTTGCGCCTTTTTCATCTAAGTACTTACGCGCACGAGCTAACGCAGGAATAGTTGGCACGCTAATATGATCACGGAACATAGTTGGCGCCGCGCCCGTGCCACCACCGCGACCATCTAAGATGATGTAATCGGCACCCGCATCGAGCGCAAATTGTATGTCTTGCTCAATATGGTTTGCACTGAGTTTAAAGCCAATTGGAATGCCGCCAGTGATGCCACGGACTCTGTCAGCAAACTTTCTGAAATCGTGAGTAGTATGAAGATCTTTAAATGTTGGCGGTGAGATCGCTGGTTGTCCTTCGGGGATACCTCTCACCTGAGAGATCTTACCCACATTTTTATTTGCTGGAAGATGACCACCCGTGCCTGTTTTGGCGCCCTGCCCACCTTTAAAATGAAAAGCCTGAACATTAAGAAGCTTGGATTCATCGTAGCCAAACTGAGCACTGGCAAGCTCATAGAAATACCGCGAATTTGCAGCTTGTTCTTCAGGTAGCATCCCCCCTTCACCGGAGCAAATCCCAGTCCCTGCCAACTCAGCACCTTTTGCTAACGCAATTTTCGCCTCTTCCGAGAGTGCGCCAAAACTCATGTCCGACACCAACAAAGGAATAGCGAGCTTGAGCGGCTTACGCGCGTTTGGCCCTACAATCAACTCAGTTGATACGGGAACATCTTCCAACAACGGTTGTGTCGCCATTTGCGCCACCATGATTTGTATAGCATCCCAATGTGGTAGCAAATGCCTAGGAACCCCCATTGCAGCCATCGGACCATGATGGCCGAGTTTAGAGAGCCCTTCTCTCGCTAATTGGTGGATAAACTCTAGGGTTGGTTCTTCTTGAGTAGCGGACGCAGTCGGTTTGTCACTTTTCTCTCGCGTTTTCTCAGGGCCTTCTTTGCCGACTTGCTCAGCAGAAAAACGCTTATGTGTTCCATCACAAAATGGGGCATTAGAGGTGTGCTTGCACTGGCAGAGATACGCTTCTTCATCTTTTTCCGCAGTAAAGCTCATTGGCTTTAAGCCTGTTCCCGAATGCGACCCATCGCAATAAGGTTGATTTTTAGAACGTCCACATCGGCAAAAGTAATATTCTTGCCCTTCGGTTAGATTCACTTTAATCGGCTTATTATCGGCGATGATTGGCTTGCTCATGTTGCCCCCTATTTATTATTGTTAACCACGCTTTCTCGCTGGCTTGCAATAAGCGTAGAACAGGAGCGGAAAGAGCGTCAGCGAAACCAGTGTAAAATACGCGATTGTCGCTTGCCTCACCTATACTCTTTATGGGTCTCATACACGTGGAGGCTATATGACGATTGCAACCCGATTAGATGAATATTTGACTGAGCATAACATTCACTTTCAAACCGTGAATCACAGCCACAGTCATAGCTCGCTACAAAGTGGTGTTGCCGCAGGTGTGCCTTTAATGAATATCGCAAAAGGCGTCATTCTTGAGGATCATGAAGGGCATCATATGATGGCAGTCTTACCTGCCAACAACAAAATCAGTTTGTCGAGATTAAACGATGAATTTAACGCTACTTTCCACTTGGTGAAAGAGCGTATGGTTTACCGACTCTTCACTGATTGTGAGCACGGCGCGATTCCACCGATTGGTAGTCCTTACCACATGTCGACCGTTTGTGATGAAAGATTAGCAAACTTGGAACATGTCTATCTTGAAGCCGGCGATCATGAAACTCTGATTAAGCTAGATAGAAAGGCATTTAAAGAGCTAATGAACGACTGCAAATACTTAAGATTCAGCAGTGAAGTTCTGCATTAAACTTCCAAAAATCTGTCGACATTTCGTGAAAAAGGCTCTTTCAAAAAGAGCCTTTCTTTTTCTATTGGCGGTGCATGTCGGAAGCTTCTCGGCTTTTAGTAATCCGCAATTTAGAACGCATAGAAACCAAAAAAACCGCCCGTTTGGGCGTTTTTTTTCAATCCAACCACTATCGAACAAAAATCTTTTGAATCGCTTTTATCGCCATAGCTCTGCGACGCATTAATGCCCCCGTCCTTGGCAGCCATTTAGGCGTATGGAGTACGGTTTTCACGTGGCTAAAGGTTCTGAATCCTTCCACTCCGTGATAATGACCAATGCCTGACTCACCAACGCCACCGAAAGGCGCATCCTCAGCGCCAACGTGTAATACCGTGTCGTTAATGCCGACGCCGCCACTGTGTGTGTTGCGTACAATATGTCTGATGGTCGATTTGTTGTCCGACATAACATACAGCGCAAGAGGTCGCTGGTGCTGATTAATGTAGTCAATCGCTTCATCTACCGCTTTGTAAGGCTTGATGGGTAGAAATGGCCCAAATATTTCCTCTTGCATGATGCGCATATCTGTCGACACGTCTGTGATCAAATGAGGATACAAAAGCCTTTCCTGTTGAGGTGGCGCTTCAACAGTATGGATGCTTGCGCCCTGAGCTTTGGCGTCCTCAAGTAGCGCAGTCAAACGATCATACTGTCGTTGATTAATAATATGGGTCAGCTTTTGATTCTTGTTGGATTTCAAATAGAGTTTTTCAAAACGTTTTAAGAACAGCGTAATGAACTCTTCGACGCGTTCTTGTGGTACAAACGCGTAATCTGGCGCCACACAAATCTGGCCTGCATTGATGCATTTACCAAACAAAATCGCATCAACGGTTTTCTTCATGTCTGCATCTTCTGCAATGATCACCGGAGATTTTCCACCCAGCTCTAACGTCACTGGAGTCAGGTTATCTGCCGCTGCTTTTGCCACAGCGCGACCAACATTTGTCGAGCCTGTAAACAAAAGATGATCGAATGGCAGTTGACTGAAGGATTGGGCAACGTCCGCTTCACCTTCAAATACTTCGACATATTCAGACAACTCGCGACAAATATTGACGATGACTTTATTGGTTTTGGGCGTAAATTCGCTGAGCTTCATCATCACACGGTTACCTGCGGCCAAAGCAGTAACTAAAGGCGCAAGGCTCAAAATGACAGGAAAATTCCACGGCGAAATGATCCCGACCACGCCGAGTGGCTGATACTGAACAGTCACTTTCGACGGAGCAAGCAACAGACCGGATTCACGCTTACTTGGTTTGCACCACTTTTTTAGCTGCTTGATGGTGTAATTGATGTGCGAGACCGTCGGCAAAACGTCGGTCATGGCGGTATCAAATTCGGAACGATAACCAAAATCGTCACTCAGCGCTTCCACCAATGCTTGTTTATTCGCAATCAGAGCTTGTTTTAGCAAGACAAGGCGCTGCTTACGCTCATCCAAACTAGGATAAGGTTCGGCGGCATACGCCGCTTTTAAGCGATCAAGGCTTTGTTGTAACAGGTTGTCCACTTCAACCTCTGCGATTGCGTTCATGATGCTTCTCCTAACCTAGTTTCAACCAATGACGCTTCAAATTAACACGAGCGCAACAATGTTACTATTGTAGCGCTCGCGAAATTAGAGTTCGAACTCTGATTAAAATATCAGTGGGTTTGGAACTAAGTCAGACGCAACTCATAAATGCCGAGCCGTTGAGAGCGGTCAAGCGTCTCGAACTCGTGATCAACATATTCTTTTAATGTGGCACCAGCACGCTCAGCAATACTGATACTGGCGATGTTGTCTTCCATACAGTGGAATTGGATGAATTGCGCGTGCCCTTTCTGCTTCAAAAAAGGAATCAACACCGCGAGTACTTGGTCGATCACTCGGTGTCCTCGCCCATTGTTGGCAAGCCAATAGCCAATCTCAGTGACGCGTGTGTGCGAATCCACACCTTTAATGCCAATAACACCCGTAAACTGCCCATCAAAATAAATAGCGCACCAGTGGGCATCTAACGCTTTGCTGTTCACGCGCTGAGAGATGTAGTTCACCGCTTCTCTGCGGTTGGTCACAAAGTCCGTCCAAGGCAAATAGCCAGAGAGGCTGTTTCGATACGTGTTCACCACTTCCAGTAAAACGGTCGCGTGTTTGGTGGTAAGAGGCTCAATTGAGACCCTGTCTGAAACAGAAAAACTGGCCTGCATGCTATTTCCTTGATACGCCTTTTGGCACATGACCTCATCCATCCACATTATCCCTTTTTCAGTAAACACTACTCACAAATCCTACCGCCTCATTGCGCTGAGAACAAACTTCCATATTCGTTATTTCAAACGTGCTAAAAAGGATGGTTATCTCGTCTAGTCTGTTTGTTCAATCAACGTAAATGGCGTCAACGACTCCACATCCACGTAATGCCTCCACACATGTTCGTAAAGGTGGTGCTGATTTGCAAACGGCGCTAGTCGCTTTGCTTCTTCAAGCGTACACCAACAATACTCAGTGTGTTCTTCGTTAAGTACAACCGATTGGTTAGGTGGACAAAGTAATACGAAGCATGGAATAACCATGATGCGGTTATTTTTTGCTTCGTAGAACTGTTCTAGAAAGTCTGCAGTATGTAACTCAACATCGTCAATTTGCGTCTCCTCTTTCAGTTCTCTGAGAATAGTTTGCCATCCGGTTTCACCGGCCTCTACACCACCAGCAACATGGCACCAATAACCACCTTTAACACGTTTGAGCAACAGCATTTTATCGACGCCATCAATTTTAGAAATGACAACGCCAGAAGTATGCGTTGCTTGTACTGGGATCATGTATGCTCCTTAAATATCTAGATATTTCCTAGATGCACTCCATGCGCGAATGAAAGATAGGGTTGCTTGAGAACCCATAGTCTACTGCTTATTCTCACTCTCGGCAGATGTGTTTGAATATCACGGATCATTTTGTGAGCTGAGTATGCTAAAGTGCGATCTGTCGCAACAAATGAGCAGTAAAATGTCTAATTCATTCAACACTCTGGTTCCCATTGGTGTGCGCTTTATGGTGCTCTCCGCATTCGGTTTCGCGCTAATGTCTGCCACAGTAAAGCATGTCAGTCTTCATGGTATCCCTGTATTTGAGATTGTTGCAGCGAGGGCACTCGTCTCACTTGTTATCAGCTATTTAGATGTTAAGCGAAAACGAATTTCTGTATGGGGCAATAATAAGCCATTACTGTTTGCGCGTGGCGCAGTGGGCACCATGGCATTGATGTGCGTATATTATTCGGTGACTACCTTACCTTTGGCAGAAGCGACCATCTTCCAATACATTCACCCAGTATTTACTGCGCTCCTAGCCGTCTTTTTCTTGAAGGAACGCATTCAACCATCGACGTTCCTTTGCATTGCCTTGTGCTTACTCGGCATCTATATAATGGTAAGTCCAGAAACAGGACAAGAAGCAGAGCGCACTTTACCTATGTTTAGCGTAATGATTGCAATCTTGGGCGCATTTGGTAGCTCAATTGCTTATGTCATTGTTAGAAAACTCAGCCAAACTGAAGATAGTTCAGTGATCATTTTCTATTTCCCTCTGGTTGCTCTACCCGCTTCACTCTTACTGATTGGCGATGATTTTGTTATGCCCGACCTGTATCTGACTTTCATGTTGGTTTTGGTTGGTGTATTCACCCAAGTTGGGCAATTGGGATTAACCAAAGCAATGCAAACTCAGCAAGCGGGCAAAGCGTCTGCTTACTCGTATATTCAGATCGTATTTTCTGTGTTGTTAGGCATCATTTTCTTCGGCGAAATCCCGCTCATTTGGACGTACATCGGTGGTGCACTAATTGTAGCGGGCGCACTCATTAACGTATTTGGTCACCATTTGCGATTGCCATTCGTTAAGCGCAGCGCTTAACCCTTCAGCCCCAAAGCGAGACAACACTAAAACGTAAAAAGCCAGAGTCGACTCTGGCTTTCTTTTTATGTTTAAACTGACGTTAAGCGGATAATTTTAATCCAGCGATACCGGCAACAATAAGCAGTAAACTCAGCAATTTTATCAGCGTCGCGGGCTCGTTAAATATGTAGATACTGACGATTGCCGTTCCAATCGCTCCTATACCTACCCAAACGCCGTAAGCGATACCGAGTGGTAGCGTCCTTAATGCAATTCCAAGTAACCAAAAGCTCAACACCATAAACGTAACGGTAAAGCCAGATGCCGCCAATTTGGTAAAACCTTGTGAGTATTTTAGTCCGACAGCCCATGCCACTTCGCATAAGCCAGCAATGAAGAGAATTCCCCAAGCCATGTCATATTTCCCAACGAGATGGGGTCGTCCCCGAGAAAAGATAGAGCGGTGAGGTCGTCCTCACTTCTTTGTGACTCGCTATTATATACAGAAAATTGAACGTAAAAAAATAAGGCCCTGATATTTCAGAGCCTCTTTACATAAAAATCGCTAGGGCTTAGCGATGATGAATACGGTACCATCCGTCAACGTAAAGCTAACCTCACTGGTTTTCTTTCCGATACCGGATAAACTGCACTCGTTATCGTTATCACACGGCGTATTTGAAATAACATTCCACACGCCATTCATCAAGCCAGAACCAGTAATAATCGCCGTCCATGTTTTACCATTGTTGATTGATTGTGTAGTAACTTCATCAGATGGTGGTGGCGCCTCTTCTCCTACATAACTTGCTTCCACATTCAAGTTACTGTAGCTGCTGTAAGCGTACACACCAATGTGCCACGTTCCTTCATTCGGAGAAGTAATACTACATGCTTCATTACTGTTGCCACTGTATGAGCGACAATCGTAGCTGGTTAAACTTGGTTCACTTCCCAGCTTAACATAAAGATCCGCATCGCCGTTTGCTCCCGATGTGGTAACAGTAAAGTCTGAACTGTTGGTAGGCACATCAATCGTAAAACAATGCCACTCACCAGTAGATGAAGAGTCTATGTTGCTGGAAACACCATTGTTTAGGGCGATAGCCTCACACGTGCTAGATGGTGGCTCGACGACTCCGCCATCAACTGAAACACCGACCTGAGCAAAAGCATCGGCTACATCATTCGCCGCCACGTTTAAGCTTTGGGCGGCCGCCAATACACCCGCAGCTGCAGAGTCAAACGTTTCGCTTGGCGTCCAGTAGTTCTGGTTAGCGTACGCAAAAACCTCGAACGCTTGTCGCGTTCCCCAATTGTACTCAACCGCCAATAGATAAAACGCTTTGTTAAACACACCACTTGAATAATGCACATCCATGCCACTCACATACTGAGACGCGTGATCAATTGAACGACCATCAAGGGGCGGATTATCCATGTAGCGCAGCGCCGCATTGGCAGCCTTTCTAATATCGTACCCAACTTTCCAATCGTTAGAACCACGTGAATAGAATTCAGCCGCCTCACCTGCCATATCTGAGAAAGCCTCATTGATTCCGCCAGATTGCTCTGAATAAATCAGATCAGAGTTTTGTTCTGTAAATCCATGACTAACCTCGTGCGCTGAGACATCTAAACTCACTAAAGGATAGAAATAACTCGCACCGTCGCCAAAAGTCATGCTCGAGCCATTCCAAAAGGCGTTTTCATAGCGTTTGCGGTAATGCACTCGCATTTGAAGCTGAAACGTTAAGGGAGCAGTATTCAGCCAATCTTTGTACATGTCGTATACCACTTTGCCAAAGTAATGCGCATCGTTTAACGGGCTGTACGCTCCATTAATTTCTTTAACACTATTGGTTGGACAAACGAACGTATGTGTATTGCCAGACGTCCTACCATTCAAGTTGATGGTTTTGACCACGCCAAGAATGTCCATCAAACACGTATCACCGGATTGCTGGACTAATAGAGACTCAAAGTCCACACCATAATGATAACGACCAATTTTTTGGTTTCCTCCCGGACCATTCGCTTCTACGTGCGCTAACCCTTCATATTGCAGCAAAATGTTTCCTGTTTTAGCATCAACAAGAAAGGTGGGACGCGTAGGCTTACCACCATGCTCATTATCAGCAAAAAACTGGACAATATAAGCTAAGTGCGCCACGTCACTTTTATCGACATAAATACGCAAACCTTGGCGCTGATTATCTATTTGGTATCCGTTTTCACGGTACGACTTTTGCGTTGAAGACATTACTTGAGAAAGCGACAATCTAGGCACCATATCATTGATATCTCGGGCAATATCCTTTACGAGAGTGCCGTTGATGTGCTTGATTTGGCCCTGTTTATCACGATGTACGACAATTTGCTTGCCCCAAATCGGGACGCCTTTAAACATCTGCTGATAACGACTATGCGTACCGCCGTTTTTACCTTGGTTGGTTTTCAGCTTTTGTACACGATTTCCATTTTGTAAACCTAACACACGATCTATATTTTGTGTGGCTGCAAGGTTGCGTTTTTCTAAAGCAACAACAAGACCATGGTTTTGCTCTAGCCGTTCGGACTGAGCGGCGGATAAAGATGTTGAAAAAAGAAGTGGTGAAGCAAGCATTGCCGTGACAAATAACCTGCTCTGATAGTTTGATACTGAACCCATCGGTTAGCCCCCTATTTTGCATCAATAGCAAAGCCAAACTGACCAGTTCTTATTTGTTTGTTTCTCACCCGAAAGTGAAGTCAAACTTATCGTAATCATCCCGCTCATTGATTTTAGCACACACAATCATACAGCTTATGTTTTAGTGCCATTTCATCTATTAAAAGCGACACCGTTTTTTAACAATTTGCATATAACCTTTTGGTGTTGAAAGTGTTGCGTTTATTGCACAAATCACACAAAAACTAATTGAACATGTAAATATGAAAACGTTTGTGTGATTGATATCGCTTAAAACAATTACTGATGACTTTAATATTCAGCCGAATCAATTATAAGGTATGACATACCCATGAAAACAATCAAAACCTCTATCGCTCTCCTGATTGGCGCCGCTCTATTATCTGGATGTAATGACGACACTGAATACGTCAATGTTCAGCCTAAAGAAGTAAAAATAGCGACTTACAACCTCTCTTTTGACCGTGCAACTTTTGAAGCTTTAGTGAGTGAAATGCAAATTGAACCAGCGCAGCAAACTGTATTGGTTAATGCCTATTTAGACGGTTCTATCACCGCTGAAGACAAAACCACTGCGGAAAAAGTCATTCAAATTCGAAACGTTGCTGCGATTATTCAGAAGAATCGCCCTGACGTTCTTATGATGGCGGAATACAACAACGACGGAACAGGCGAAAACAAAGCTGCCCTTGAAGGCTTCCAGAAGAACTACCTGTCTGTCGCGCAAAGCATCAATGGTGCAGGCGGTGAAGCGAACCTTGAACCTATCGAATATCCTTACGCGGAGTCTTACTCTACAAACACAGGTTTGCTAAGCGAGTTTGACCTCGACAACAATGGAACAGCAGGTCAAATGCCGGGCGATGCATGGGGCTTTGGCATGTACCACGGTCAATACGCCTTTGCCCTAATGTCTAAATACAAGATTGATACGGCAAATACGCGTACGTTCCAAGCGTTTAAATGGAAAGATATGGAAGGTGCGAAGATTCCAACCATTACTATCTGTGACGGCTCACAAAAGATTCCAGATGGCATGAAGTGTGGTGATGAGTGGTACTCTGCAGAAGAATGGGATCAAGTACGCCTATCTTCTAAAAACCACGTAGATGCACCAATTATCATTCCGACTCGCAATGGCGAGGAAGTTGTGCATCTACTGATGTCGCACCCTACTCCACCAGTATTCGATCCAGGTAAAAACAAAGCGCAAAACGCAGCCGAAGTAGAGTTCTGGCATCACTACATTCAAGGTAAAGACTATTTCTACGACGATGCAGGTAAGAAAGGCGGCTTATCGAGCGGGGTTAAATTCGTAATGATGGGCGATCAAAACCTTGATCCCGTGGCCGGTGACGGTATTAGCTCTGTAATGCAAGAACTGCATAATGATCCATTGGTTAACCAAACCGTGATGAATGGCGAGCTTTATCCGACAAGCTTTGGGGCAGCCGAACACGCTGTTGACCGCAGCTCCACTCACCCATATCCAAATCGCATCACTTCGACGTTTGGCTTGGGTGTAGATTATGCCTTGCCTTCTGCAAACCTAAATGTGGTGGACTCTGGCGTATACTGGTCAGCTTCTTATGAAGAAGGTCGTAAGCTATTTAACGATGCGCGTATTGGTAAGTATGGTGATGGCAAAGATGTGTCTTCCGACCATCGCATGATCTGGATTAAAGCACAGTTCTAAACTGTGTCATTTAAATAAAAAAAGCCAACCACAAGGATTCGTGATTGGCTGTATATATTTGTGAACAAAGTGGTTCACTAACAACGTCAGTTGGCTAGGTGACCCTCGGCTTAGAAAGGGTCACTCATACTAAAGCATGAGGCGTGCCAACTTTGCAGCGCACAAAAACAGGTTGTTATTTAATCACTTTCATTAAAACTTCACCAATAGCCACTGTTTGCTCACGCAATGAATTGCAATTTGCAAATTATTATTGGCATTTCGCAATAAACCCTACCATTAACTTTTGTTCTATGGCTTCCTAGCCAAATCACGTGCGAGGATTAATGCGAGTCCGAATACTTGTAAGAAGAGCCCGATATTCTTGTACCAAGCGATCTTTTCATCTTGCTTTGCCATTACCTCATTGAGCTCTACATTCTCAATGTAATAGTCATCAATGCGATCTCTATACGAAGCTTGTGCTTGGTTTATCTTTGACATTAGCTGAGGGAGTTTATCTATTTGTATTTCATCCGATTCGTGATGAGTCCAAGAGGATAAGTGCCCTTCCAATATCTGTTCTATCTCCGAAGGTATCGCTGCGCTCTGACCTATGTGCAAGTGAAGCAGCAACGCCTCTCTTTTTCTTTCTAGAGTTTCAACGCTATTCCACGCGAGTTGGATGGAATACAAGTTTTCCGCCTTTTGCTCTGCGAGTTGCGAATACTGTTTGCCAAGCCTATCAAGGACCAAGCTAGTAAGAACGATCGCGCCAATATTCAGTACTAACCCAATCAGAACGAGTACCCATGGCGGCGGGATATAGCTACGAAGACTTACCATAACTTATCGTACGGAAGATAAATCATATTCAACACAACCAGCGAAAGTATCGCTAGGAATGTCACCTGCATGCCCCTAACACGCCTTTTTAAGTCCTCTTTCAATATACCTCGAGCATGGATAATTCGACCGATCACGAAAATAATGCCTGTGAGATGTATCCAGGTTGGGTAAGCACTATTGGATTCTAATAGTGCCATTAGAATCAGAGTAATGGGGATATATTCTGTCGCGTTACTCTGTGCACTACGAGCGATTTGGAGAGCCTCTACTCCTCCGTCAGCATAAGCAACCTGATTTAAGCGACGCTGCTTAATCACTTGAACGGCCAACCAAATAATCAGTATTGCAAGAATGCTAGCGTATAGAGCTGTGATCATATGTCGTCCTTTTTGATCCGGTTTTCATTATATAGCGTGTCACTTGGCTATAAATATAGCGGTATCCTAATGATAATGCGTCAATTAACCTCAAATTATGATTTGACTCGAATATAAGAAAACGAGTAAGAGAATACTTTATGGAACTAAAAACGCCCTCGAATAGAGGGCGTGAGAGTGAAATCGTGAATATTCAAGAATGGTGCACTATAAAGGATGATTGGCCAGCTTTTTACGCTTATGCCCTTTGACAATACTTTCAAAGATTGTAAATAACAGCCCCACCCAAATAAAGGCAAAGGTCACTGCTTTAACTTCATCAAACAGTTCACCGAAAAACATCACAGCCAAAACAAACTGCAAACTTGGTTCAATGTATTGCATTAAACCAACTGTCGATAAGTTTGTTATACGTATCGCGATAGAATAAAAAATCAGTGGTAAAAGCGTGATCGGTGCGCTGCCAAAGTACAAAAGCAATGTTGTGATATCTACGCCTGAAGCCAACTCACCCACTGTCCATTGTTTGTAAAACAAATACGCCACGGCAACTGGAGTCAATAGCAGGGCCTCAACAAACAAGGTGGCGCTCCAGTCGTATGTTATCTTCTTCTTGTACAAGCCATACAAAGCAAAGAACAACCCCATCGTTAGTGCGATAACAGGCAACTGGCCATAATGAATCACTTGATACATCACGCCAATTGTTGCTAGCACAATTGCGATGAGTTTGCCTTTTGAAAGCTTATCTCCAAGAATAAACACGCCTAACGCCACTGACACCAACGGTCCAATAAAAAAGCCTAAGCTTGCATCAATGACTCGATGGTGAGTCAAAGCCCAAGTGAACGCACTCCATGAAATACACATCAAGCTGCTCGCGACAAACGTGTACCACAAAGATTTTTTGTCACACCAGATTTCTTTCCAATTCGGTCCTCGACGGGTTATACCAAGCACAATTAAAAAACCGACAGGAACTGAGCCGATGATTCGCCATGCCAGTAACTCATCCATTGAAGCATTCGGTAAATAACGATAATAAATGGGTAACAGCCCCCAAATTACAAAGGAGAATGCTGCCATAAAAGTGCCATAACGAGTGTTATTCATAAAACTATCGCTCATCTAAACGAACAAGTCAGCGCAAACAAATCGCGCTATGCATAATAAAAGGAGATCGATATCCCTGTGAGTTTAAGATGCTGAGGGCATTACTGGTTCAACGCTTGTACTACTGCTGTAAACCCACTCACAAAACACAACATAAGTGCTCCAAACCGAATTTTTTCTTTTGGTAACGATTGGGTGGTTTTCATCGCGAGCCAATACCCAAGTGCTGCCGCAGGTAATAGCGGAATAGTAATCACCAAATGGTGTAATGTGAAGAAACCAGCGGGAATTTGAACAACGAGCGAAATGATGGAACTGAAAACAAAAAATGCCGACAGGTTACCACGTAACTGATTCGCTTCTTGATGTTGCAACAACAACGCCATCGGTGGGCCTCCAATCGCCGAACTGGTACCAAACAATCCAGAAAAGAATCCTGCTAATGTCATACGCGATGGTGTGGGTTCAACCCGAAACGGTAAAACACTCACCACAACCGCGAATAACACCAAAAAACCAATCCAAAGTGTAAGGGCTTGAGTCGAGACAAAAAACAGTAGCAAGCCGCCAGCGACCGATCCGGGTACACGCCCAATCAATGCCATTTTTAAACCGCCGATTTCAACACTACTGCGGTGCTTCATCGCATTCATCAACGAAATAAATAACGCGACTAAACAGATTGGTGCAGGCACATACTCCGGCGCCCAAAGAATCAGTAAAGGTGCGGCAACAATTGCCAAGCCAAAGCCTATTGCGGTTTGTACATAAGAGCCAAGAAATATTAGCCCTATCGCAAGCAAGTTTATCGAATCGAATTCCATTTAGATTATTCTTATATTTGAAAGCCAAACACGAAACCAAAGCACATTCGCACGATGAATGCGTCGAGTGTGTTGTGATATGAATCTCGCGTAGCATTCATCAAAGTGAACAAAAAGACAATCCATTTGTGCGGTTTGCCGTCACTTCTTTTCGTCTTTCATTCAGCCAATGTACACGTATGCTTATATCTAGACGAATTCATGCTCGACTGTTCATACAGCATTTCTTCAACGGAATTAATGACTGCTCAAAAACGGCCGCATTAGATCTTTGACCCCTCCTCCCGCTCTATGTAGGCGTAGCCGATTCTCACTACGTCGGTATAGCACTTTATGACTCATCGCTTTATACTATTGATCATTTTGTCATTACCGTACTTATTTACACAACAACAAGTGTACGGTCAGTGTTACTTTTTCTACCTTTAACTTGCTGTGAAAATAATATGAGAAAACAAACTGGATTTACTCTAATAGAGTTAGTCGTAGTTCTTGTCGTGCTCGGCATTCTTGCTGTCACTGCCGCACCACGCTTTTTAAACCTTCAAAGTGATGCGCGTGAAGCGCGTTTAGAAGGCATGAAGGGCGCGATTGCATCAGCGCTCGGTGTCGGTTATGGGAAAATGGCGATTGCAGGGTTGGAACACTATCCATATATATCAAACAAACACACAGACGCAGGTTCAGGTAAAGGCCCTGAAAATTTGCCTTTCTCAGGTTGTGAGTTGAATGGTTCTCTTAGCTGTACATTTAGGTACGGTTACCCAGATGCAGATGAAACAAGCTTAGCTATATTAGTCTCAGAACTTGAGAATCAGTATGGAGATAGTGACTGGAAAATTGTTCAAACTAACAACATTAAAGTCGTTATTTCAGCAAGAGATGATAAAAATAGCAGTTTAACTCAATGTGGGATTTTATATGGACCACCGCAGGGTCCAAACGAAAATTATACCTTGGAAATTCTTCCATGTTCACAATAAAATAAGGCTGCCCATCGGCAGCCTTATTTTCAATCTTATCGGGTTTGTTTACGCAAAGTTAAACACGTATTTATCCATCATATTCACCATACGGCCAATCTCTGGCTTGGTAATCGTATCATTTGCGCCAAGAGACAGTGCTTTCGCTCGGTTATCCTCACTCATCAATGATGAGAACATAATGATCGGCATTTCATGAAACGCTTCAGTATCGCGTAGTCTCTTCACTAAGTGCATACCATCCATTCGAGGCATTTCTACGTCCGTAACCACCGCATCTAGCAGCTCTTTAACTGGCAAGTTTTCTTCTTTCGCGACCTCGATTAAGCTCATTAATTTCTCATGAGCCTCACCACCGTCTTTACAAGTGATCACATTGTAACCTGAAGAAGCTAATGTATCTTGAATCAAAGAGCGAATAAATGCTGAGTCATCCACCACCATGATCGTTTTAGCATTACGCTTACCCACCATTCTCTGGTTTAGATCTACCGACTTATCCCCTTTCACATCGTATTTTTCCATACTCAGCTCTGGGTTAATATCCGCGATGATTTTTTCAAAGTCGAGAATCATGATCAGGTTGCCTTCTTTGCGAACAACGGCCACTACACAATCTTGTTCGCCCGCTTCCAAAAACTGACTTGGTGATTCCACATCATTCCAAGAGATACGATGAATACGTGAAATACTATCAATCAGAAAGCCATTGGTCATTTTGTTGAAATCAGTAACGATAACAAACTTACGCTCTAGGTCCTGGCGTGTTGGTACACCTAACCAACCAGCTAAATCTACTAAAGGCGTCAATACATCTCTGGACGAAAACACCCCGATCATGTGAGGTTGTGCGTTTGGATAATCGGTTGTCTCTGGTACGCGAATCACTTCTCGTACTTTCGCAACGTTGATGCCGTAATAACAAGTTTTTGTGCTGCCATCCGGCAATGTTTTTTCTAAATGAAACTCGATGATTTCAAGCTCATTGGTACCACTTTCTGTCAAAATGGTGCTGGTTACGTTACTCATAAAGCCAATTATCCAACCAAAATACGCATCAGAAAAAGTTTGATGCAAACGCCATGAGAAGCCATTCTCAGGCTAAAAATCCAAGCATCCTTTTTAGTCGTTACAACAAAGTTTGTAAACCACCAAAAGGACGGCCAACGCACATTTCCATATCAAACTGTGAAAAAATGTCTCATTTTTGAACAGGATAACATGAGTTAACTTAGTGCGAGCTTACCTTCCCACTTTTAGCGGCCATTTCGATAAAAAGTTTAGGGTTAATATTGATGTTTTTCGTTGGCCTATCACTATTCCCACACATATGAAATCCCTCGTGTATTGGCGTATTCGACAGTATCTTATTCAATTGTGCTCAGTGAATTTCAATTATAGAAAATGTCATTTTACTTTCCACCAGCAAGGTTTTTCCTACAATCCCTCTTAATACAATCATATTGCGTTGGGCGGTATGACAGCTCGGATAGTAGTGAGGCTCCATTTGAATAATGTTCTTATCATTGATGACCAACCACTTTACAGCGAAGCACTGACTTCTCTTGTTGAGAGCGTAATCAACACAGCCGAAGTCATTCAGTCGAAAGACAGCGCAGAAGTAATGGACTTAGTTCGAAATACAAAAATTGATTTTATTATTCTAGACGTTGTCCTTGGTGATCGAGATGGTATGCGTTTGGCGAAGAATATTTTAGCAACGGGCTATCAAGGTAAATTACTTTTCATTTCTTCACGCGACTATTCCAGCCTTTCTAAAGCGGCTTACGAGATGGGAGCTCATGGTTTCTTAAATAAAAACGAGACAAAAGAAGCGATTACTGACGCGATTGTGAGTGTCTCACGTGGGTACTCTATGTTTAAGTCTACTCACGCTCCTTCTACTGGTGATGTCACGCTATCCAATCGCGAAGCCATGGTGTTCCACTACTTAGCTCAGGGCTATTCAAATAAACGTATTTCAGAACAACTATCGCTCAGCGCTAAAACCATCAGCACTTACAAAACTCGTATTTTGAAAAAATACCATGCAGATTCATTGATTGAATTACTGCATACGATCCCAAGCGCTGAAAACATTCAATGCGATCGTTAGTTCTTCATATATTTTGCAATGGCATCGGTTAATATCTGGTGCATTGCGTCGTGACGATGGCTTTGCTTCATCTGAAGTACAACCTTTGGCCAGCCATTGGGGTAATAAGATTCAGGAATACGAATAAAACGGTATCCTTCGATTGGCGCCTGATACTCCAGAAAAACCGTCGCCGCCTTTTTTTGTTTGAGCAGCTTTAGCACACTGCTCACGTTATCTAGCGCTGCAATTCGATTGATCACCATACCGTGATTCTCCATTGCTCGTTTTGCAAGCTGCTCTTTCTCTTTCCAACCGATAATTTCAAGCATAATAAATGGCAGTTTGGCAGCCTCTTCAAGAGTGGTGATCCCAAGCTCTTCCGGAACAACAACCACAGCAGGCGCGTAACCAATAAATTTCTGATGGATAGATTTTGGCAATTCATCATTGAAGTAATGAAGCTGAGCATCCACTTTGCCTAAAAGGATTTCGTCCACCGTATATTCCGTGATGGTTGCGACAGTAATATGAGCTTTAGGAAACAGCGTCATTAAATCCATCGCCAACAAGTGTCCAAATGAGTACTGAGCCGTTTGGGGTAAGCAGACCGTTATATCCTTACTGTATTTTTCTGGTTTGAATTCTGATCGAACTAAGCATGTTTCTAAGTTATCTAATGCATCTGCAATTTTGGGTAGCTGACGCATCAGAAAGTTGGTGGGTTCTAAATGATGTGGGTGACGAATGAATAGTTCATCACCAAGTTGGATGCGTAAGCGAGCAAGATATTTACTGACCGACGCCTCACTCTTACCCAAGGCTTTCGCTACGGGTTTAAGCTGACGATGCTTTTCTAACAGAACCAGTATTTTTAATAGGTTTAGATCAAGGTCTTTGTTCACGATACAGTACCAGTTGGGTCTTATGCTAATCAGCAATCAAAGGAGCATTATGCATTGCTCGACTAATATAAAAGACCAAGGGTACTGCTTGGTCAAATTTATCAAACAGTTATGTCATGGTTATGTATTGTTGTCCTCAAACACGCTGTTTTTTCATTTCATATAATTCTTCATCTGCTCTCACGATCACCTCTTGCAGCGTTTCATCCTCTTCGCGCGCAGCAACACCAGTACTAACGCTGATCTCTATATCTAATGTACTTAAACGATTGTGTTTAACAACGCCACGGAGCTTTTTCGCTAACATGGAAGCTTTGCTCATGCTGCATCCGGGCAAAATGACAATAAACTCATCACCACCAGTCCTGACTAAGTAGTCACTGTTCCGAAAAACCTTTCTCATTGAGTCTGCAATAATAACAATGACTTCATCGCCAACATGGTGTCCGTAACGATCATTAATCTTCTTGATACGATTTCCATCAATCGCAATGATAGAGTATGGTTCAACCTCCATCCGATGTTTAAACCGCTCTTCTTTAAATACTCGCCGATTTAATAATCCGGTTAAGTCATCTTGCGTTACATCACTCAGAGCATTTTCTAATTGAATTTTGCTCTGTTTAGATTCATTGGCTTTTCGATAATAGGCGAACGCAACGACAGAATAGATGACAAGAATAAAGCTGTAGTCCACCACTATTTTACTAAACGGATATTGGTAAATAACAAGATTATTATTGTCGGCAACATAGGATTGAGTATAAGCAAAATGAGCTAAGGGGTAGCTCGGAAAGTAAATAATTATCTGCTTATTTCCGTTACTAACCTCTACGTCAACGGCTTTGCCTTCATTATAAAGCGATGATAAATACAGTTGTTCCGAAAATTCGCCGACAAGCTTCCCTCTATAGTAGACGGGACTCATGATACTTAATGCCATCTCATCTGAATACGTGGTTTTGAAGGGCTTAGAGATAAGAACTCGGTCGGAGAGCTGCTCTTTCCACGCGGCAAGAATACAAGCGTAATTCACTCTGCACCATTCTATATCAAACGTCTCTTTAGATCCCTCTAGAGCTGGGATTGGTCGTTCTAAGATGAGTTTGTCACTAGTGTAAGAACGAAAGTACAATATGGCGTCTTCTCTATCGTAGACATTGGACAAATGAGCTTCTGCTTGGTGTAGTGCTTTACGAGCAACAGTTTCCACATAATCTAGGTTTTTATACGGCTTTAAAGCATAAATTGCATCTTGAAAACTGAAGTCAGTCAGTACTTCTATTTGTTCGATACTGAAGTTTTCATACTGCGCCAATTGAGCTTCGGTCAACAAGCCTAGCAGAATGACCTTCTGCTTTGTTTTTGCTAAATTGTTAGCGTACGTATTAAATTGCTTCTCCTCATAAGAGATGAGTACAGCACCAATCATGGTCACCGATACAATAAATAACAACATCGCAACCGCAAAAGAAGAAACAAAACTTCTTACATTCATAACACTTTATGTTCCCACTACTTTTGCAAGTTCAATAACATCATTCACATTAAGCTTGTCTAGAAATCAACGTTTCTTGGTACTCACGGTTTTATCACTGATAGCCACACAGATAAGCATTTGATCATCAAAGATCAAACAGTTCAATTTTTTCATATTTTTACTTCAAAATAGTGATTACCTCTAACGGCATGGGCTTATCAATGTAAAAGCCTTGGCAGATGTCTATTCCACATTCGCGCATGGTTTTATAGGTTACTTCGTCTTCGACACCTTCTGCGACAATACGAATATTGAGGCTTTTCGCTAAAGCACAAATAGCGATGACAATGCTTTTCTTTTTCAGGTCTTCACTCGCTCCGTAGACAAAAACGCGGTCAAGTTTGATCTCGTTAAAAGGTAACTTTGCCAACTTTTCAAATGTAGATGAGCCCGTACCAAAATCATCAATTGATACCGTGACACCTTTCATTCTGAGTTTGATGAGGTTTTTGTAGATAGACGTGCTAGCTTGGAAAGCTTCCCGCTCTGTAATCTCAATGGTGATTTGTGACGGGTCGACACCACTTTCCGAGCATTGTTGAATAAAACGATGCGAGAAGTCAGGGTCGTTCAAGTTTTCGTGGTCGACATTAATCGAGACCTTTTGGGTTAATCCCCTATTGTTGATGTCATAGATTGTATTAATCAGCACTGATTGAAAAAGTTCAGAAGACAAATGGCATCGTTTTACGATCGGAAGAAAGTGGTTTGGTAACAACACGCCATAAATAGGATGCACCCAACGCGCTAACGCTTCATAACCTAAAAGCTCACCACTGTGTGCGTCTACCAAAGGTTGGTAATAATTCTTCACTCGCCCTTCACCCAAAGCAAATAAAAACTCTTGGTCTTGCAGTGCGATAGGTTGAGCAAACGCTGTTTTTCGCGTTCTTTCATCTTTTATTTGGTTGAGGAGTTTAACCACTTGCATTTCGTCGTACGGCTTAGGCAGTTCTCCTAATATCTCAAAACTAAACCCTTCGCACATTTCTCGTACTGCCGAGATGATGCTCTGCTCCAACAAACTGACTAGCACGACTTGCCCGTGATACTGAATTTGGTCGAATACTTCCAAGATGTCGATACCGCCTTTTCCCGGCATCTGGAGATCGCAAAAGATCACATCAAAATATTGCTCTTGTGCACATTGACTAGCAGTGTCCACACAATTGAATGTACTGACTGAAGCGCCACTATGACCCAATATTTGGGTAAGTATCTTGGTTTGTAGAGGATGACCATCAATCACCATCACATTAAGCTGTGTATTCATTTATCTCTATCCAATAGTCTATATTTTCGATCTCCTGCTCGATTGGTTAAATTAATCCTGCCACTCGCTGATCAAAATCGACCAGCATTACTCAGCCTCAATGTAAAACTCAGTCTGCTTGTCTGTTCTCAATAACTGTCACTATCAATGAGTTAAAAAAGAAACTACTGGCAAAAATGTGGCAACGGACAACGCTGTAATACGACTTATCGTACTGAGCATAAAGCCTTACTCGGACTGGGCAGTCAGATTAATTTGTGTCGGCTAAAAGTCAAATTTCGACTAATAGCGAAATGAAATATAAATTACTGATATAAAGATAAAAATTTGAAATAAGTCAGAAAAAACCGACAAAACAACCCACCTTTGACTACACAATATTTGCGCTTAATATCTCACCAAAGTGAATACTTGTTGTAAGTCCGTTGGCGAGCATACTCAACAAATGTTTGCTTGCTCGTTTGTAAACCGTGGCTTTTTGTCTCCATCTTGAATGCTTCGCCTTCATTCCATGATAAACTAGCTCATTAACACGAAAGAAACGCTCAACTTTGCGGTACAGAGCCACAAAAGTAAGTACGGTTTTAACACACTCTGTCTAAAACTATGCTGCTCGAAGCTCAAATTACTACTCGTACGCCCGTTGGAGCAGTAAGAAAATTAAGGTATTAAATTCAAATGGTTAATAACTCAATCCAGTGGTTTCCTGGCCACATGCACAAAGCACGTAAAGAGATCGAAGAAGCAATCCCACAAGTGGATGTGATCATCGAAGTACTGGATGCTCGTATTCCTTTCAGTAGTGAAAACCCTTTGATTTCTCAAATCCGTGGTGACAAGCCGGTCGTTAAAGTCTTGAACAAGCGTGATTTGGCCGATCCTGAGTTAACTCAATTATGGATTGAGCACTTGGAGCAAGAGCAACACGTAAAAGCAATGGCAATCACGACGTCAGAACCGCAAGAAGTGCATCGAATCATGGAGCTTTGCCGTAAACTTGCCCCACACCGTGAAGAGATCGGTAAAAACATTCGTACCATGATCATGGGCATCCCAAACGTTGGGAAATCGACAATCATCAATACTCTAGCTGGTCGAACGATCGCGGTGACAGGTAACCAGCCAGCGGTAACACGTCGTCAACAGCGCATCAACCTGCAAAATGGCATCGTTTTATCCGATACGCCAGGGATTCTGTGGCCTAAAGTGGAAAACCCACACAGTGGCTTCCGTTTAGCTGCTACTGGCGCTGTAAAAGATACTGCGATGGAATACGACGAGGTTGCGTTTTACACCATTGAGTACCTAGCAGCCCACTATGCAGACAAGCTTAAAGAGCGTTACCAAATCGAAGAGCTTCCTGAATCAGATATCGAGATCATGGAAGAAATTGGTCGTCGCCGTGGCGCACTACGCGCAGGTGGACGTGTGGACTTGCACAAAGTATCAGAGATTTTGTTGCACGAACTTCGCCAAGGCACACTAGGCCAAATTACACTAGAGCGCCCAGAAATGATCACTCAAGAGCTGATTGAAGTCGAGATTGAAACCGCTCGTAAAGAAGAAGAAAAAGCGAAGCGTAAAGAAGAGCGCCGCAAGCGCTATCTACGTAATAAGCGATAAACTGATATTATCTTTTCCCAATTATATTTTAAGGCGCGATTTTCGCGCCTTTTTTGTTATCTAATGCGCCCATTTTTTCACTTTTCAAACTTTATATTCCTCATACAAAATCCAGATATGAAGCACGAAAAAAACACCGCAAAATCGCCGTATAAACTTTAAGCACAAACTAGTTTAGACCCCGGGCCCCTATAGAGTTACAGCCACCATCCAACCCTCAAATGTCGAGTTTGCAAGGGTCTGCAAACTTATGCAACCTGGTTAGTGACACTCTCCCCAAAATCCGCAATATGAATAAGTGTCAGCGCTGGCGTTTTTCCATATGAAGAAGAGATTTATTATGAGTGAAACTATACAAAGCAAACCACTTCCTTCCTTTATTGAGGAACGCCTAGATTTTCATATTCAAGATCTAATTGAACCGAACGAGAACAAGAAACACCTTGTTCTTGGTAAACGTCCACCGTGTAATGCCGTTGTTATGCAAAGCAATGATTACCTTGCACTGTCCCATAACAAGGAGATTCAAAACGCGCATCGTGATGCGATTTCTCAACACGATGACAACGTCGTGATGTCCGCGATTTTCTTGCAAGATGATGAATCAAAACCTGCATTTGAAACTCAACTAGCCAGTTTTGTCGGCATGCCTAGCTGTCTGCTTTCTCAATCAGGATGGGCTGCGAATGTCGGTTTATTACAGACTATTTGTGCACCGAACATACCTGTGTATATCGACTTCTTTGCGCATATGTCTTTATGGGAAGGTGCACGTATCGCAGGAGCACAAATTCATCCGTTCATGCATAACAACACCAACCACTTGCGAAAACAGATTTCACGCCATGGTTCGGGAATTATTGTTGTGGATTCGGTTTACAGCACTATCGGAACCATTGCTCCTCTACGTGATATCTACGAAATAGCACAAGAGTTTGACTGCGGCTTAGTTGTGGATGAATCGCACTCGTTAGGTACGCACGGTACGCAAGGCGCTGGGCTACTGCAAGAGCTGGATTTGACTCATATGGTGGATTTTGTAACCGTAAGTCTTGCAAAGACATTTGCTTATCGTGCTGGCGCAATTTTAGGTGCAGAAAAGCTGGCTAAGACGCTTCCATTTGTCGCGTATCCTGCCATTTTCAGCTCCACCGTGTTACCGCAAGAAATTATTCGGTTAGAAAAAACACTGGACGTCATAAAAAAAGCCGATGACAAGCGGGAGATTTTGTTTAAAAGAGCGAAGTCTCTAGCCGTTGGTTTAAAACGTATTGGGTTTACTATTCGCAGTGAGTCGCAAATTATCGCGCTAGAATGTGGCAACGAAAGAAACACTGAGCGAGTTCGCGACTTTCTAGAAGAAAGGAATGTCTTTGGTGCAGTTTTCTGTCGCCCTGCAACAGGAAGAAACAAGAACATCATTCGTTTTTCTGTCAATGCGGACATGACTGCCGCCGAAGTCGATCACGTTCTTTCCGCCTGCCAAGAAGCGTTTGTTCATCCCGATCTAGAGTTTGTATAAGCTAGAGTGTAGGTAAAAATAAAGAGCTCAGCAGTTTTGCTGAGCTCTTTATCCGTATTCGCGTTATGATCAACTCGTCTCGAGATAACACAGTTGCGAGTGATTAAATCCAGTTTGCGATTTTGTCGAATAAGCGATTTTTATCCGCTGGTTTTACGATAAAGCCAGACATGCCAGAAGAGCCTATTTTGTCCAGCGTAACAGGTGAGCTATCCCCAGTATGCGCAATAATAGGTACCGACGCATAGTTTTTATCCGAGCTTCGAATTCGCCTTGAAGCTTCTACACCATCCATGATGGGCATCTCGATATCCATAAGAATGAGGTCAACGTTCTCTTGCTCTAATGTATCCAGTGCTTGCTGCCCGTCTTCTTTCTGAATCACTTCAAAGCCCTGCTTTTCGAGTAACATCGCGGTAAATTTTCGCAAAGATTCGTTATCATCCACGACCATAATTGTCCGCTTATTTGACGTATCCAAAGCCACTGAGGCCGTTGGTGTCGATACATAGCTTGAATCATACAAGAGACGGTCAATGGTTGGCTTAGTATTCAATAACCAGGCTTGAGTCTCGACCCAAATAGGCTCATATGCCGCTTTGCATGCTCTCTGTGTCGGGTGATGCTCAAAAAGATAAACGATACGAGCTTCCGTGAAAGACAAAAGAGATTCTAATCTATCCAATTGGTTTGCTCTTGCATCCAAGCTCTCAAGATCGATAAAAATCAGGTCGAATTCGAACTCATACTCTTTCTTTTTGAGCACTTGATTAACATCTAAGATCGTTGATTCAAAACCCATAAAACGGCTAATGTCCGTCACTTTCGACACAAGAATATCTTGATTAGTCACCGTTAGGATGGTTTTGAGTTTGGTCAAATCGTTTTTAATTTCAGTCACGATATCAGATGTGATCGGCGGGAAAGTTAACGTGAACTGAGACCACTCACCTAGCTGAGACTGGCATTCAATGTTACCTCCAAAAGAACGCATCACTTTTTTACAAAATGGCAAACCCAAACCATAGCTGCCTGACTTACCAGTTGTGTAAAAGTCCTGAAATATATTACGTAGGACATCAGGAGCAATACCAGCACCATTATCGGTTACAACGATTTGGTTTGAGTGCTCCGTGCTCGTCATGGACACATGTATGTGGAAATCTTCAGACGTGCGATGATGGAAGGCGTTCTTGAAAAGGTTATACATAACGTATTTGAGTAAGGTATCGCTACCAAGAAAATCAAACTCACTTCTCGCATCTAGGGATATAGCAAAGCGATCCGTCGCACGCTTATAACTAAAGCTTTCAATCGCTTTTTCAACCACAGAGTGAGCAGAATGCTTTTGAAAACTGGATCGCGAGACACGGTTTTCGTCTATCGATGTCAGAAGTAAATCTATCGTCTCGTTGCCCGACTGGATGATGTTCATCGCATCCTCACTAACTTCACGCAGCAGGGTGACATCCTCTCCACTCATTAGATATTGGTCTTTCTCGGCTTCTTTTTTATTGGGTAAGACTGATTGGATAACATCGATTGACGTGCAAAGGCCACTTAAAGGGTTACGCATTTCATGCGCAATTCCGGCCCCGAATGACTTAGCCAGCGACACCTTCGCTTCGTGCTCCACTTGGTTCCGAAAATAGAATAAATTGCCAAATACATAAATAAAGAGAAAGATTGGCACATGCGTCCAGTCCATTGTTAAATCGAGATGAAACCCTTTCGCCACCCAAGCAAAGAACGTCGCTAAACCTATTCCGGCAAAAGTTTGAGCGAACATAACTCTTGTGACATGAACCAATAGAATGTGCAAGAAAATCGCGGACATAAAGGACATGACCCAAACATTGGACCAGTCATTCATCAGTAACATATAGAAAAAGAAAAACGGTAAGCAGATCGTTATCGTCACTTGGTAGTAAATATGGATATATTTTCGCCACGTTGACGACAGGCGATTTCTAAAAATGATGCCAAAGAACAATAGTGAACAAAACAATCTGAGCGGCAAGTTTTCATAAGCCTGTGGGAAAACAAAATCCCAAACAAAGTAGTACAGCGGAAAGCCAAGAAACCCCATCCAACCAACGAGAGTCAGGTTGGGTTCTGCATATTGATAAACCTTACGTATCGAGTCCATATTATCTATTTTGCCTACTCCGCCTGACGTCCCAATAGTGTGATTTGCATTCATTCTTATCGTTTTATTATTAAGTAATTATATATTACTTAACGCTTATAAGCAGCGCGAAATGGCGCAAATATTTCGCGACGCTTGTCTTTAATTTCAATCTTTTAAGATAGCGACACTTGATTTACAACCAAATAAATGAAGTTGCATATAGTTTAGTGTAATTTTGCGATAATCGCGTTGTATCCTAAGGGATGTTAATCTCATATACGTTCGAGACATTTAAACAGCGCCTTTGGCTCGAACTTCCAAAGATTTAACGACAGCACTCACTGTGGATGTAACGCGGTGATGAACAATTGGCTTGGGGTGTGTTATGGAACCTTTACAAATAAAAAACGTAATTTTTGATGTGGGAAATGTATTAGTACGCTGGTCTCCGGTAGAGATTGTTCGCTTAACATTTGGTCACTCAGTAGAAGCGGAAAAAATGGCCCAGTTGCTGTTTTCATCACAAATCTGGAAAGACTTAAACAAAGGAATCATTTCCGAAGAGGAAGCCAAACTGTGCTATCAACGTGAGCACAAAGTGACAGCGGAAGAAATGGACCGCTTTTTTTACTACGTAAAACATACACAAATATTACTTTACGGCAGTGTCGAACTGCTAAAAAGAATAAAAAGTGCAGGATATCGCGTTTATGCGCTCACAGACAACGTCAACGAAATTGTTGAGCATCTTCGTGCTACCTATGAATTCTGGCCGCTGTTTGAAGGTGCAATCATCTCTTCTGAAGTGCAGTTACTAAAGCCACAAGCTGAGATCTACCAAGCCCTACTTTCAACATATCAGCTTCAGGCCGAGGAAACGGTATTTCTTGATGATATGCCATACAACGTCGAAGGGGCCCGAGCGGTAGGCATGGAAGCCATTCAATTTGAAAATGCTCAGCAATGCGAGTCAGAGCTAAAAGCCATGGGGCTTTGCTTTTAAGTCGCCCACTGAAACACAAAACTTTAGGACAGGCACAAAAAAGAGCAGCGTTGATGCTGCTCTTATTGCTAAGCTAAAACGTCAGACTAGGAGTAAATAACGTTTTCTTCTATCCCACTAACTAATGACTGAGCATTCTTCCAACGGAATACCTTCTCCAATACTTCTGTACCACCTGGCGCACGCCAAGTTCGCTCTTGACATTCTTGACCTCCAATATGGCGGTAGAATTCAATTGCAGAAATGTTTTGCGATACGACTTCTAGATAAAGACCAGTGTCTTTAAAGTACTGTTGCTGCCATTCTGCGACAGCAAGTAATAGCTGTTTGCCAATACCACGACCACGGTAGCTGTCATCAACATGCAGTGCGTCAATAAAGGTTCCACGCTCGAAGTCATGGTTGCCAAACACACAAACGAAGCCGAGCAACAAACCACCCTCTTCCGCCAAGACAATGTGCTGGTTGAATGGTGGGTTGGTCAGACGGGTTTGCCAGATCAGTAGTTTGTCGTCAATCGCCTCTTTATCAAGATAGTTATCACTAAGAATGCCACGATAATGACGCTTCCAACTATCCGCATGAAGATGCGCAATGCGCTCGTAGTCCTTATATTCCGCTAATCGTAAATCCATTACGTATTCCTATTTTCTTACATTTTTTGCTTCTTTATAGAGTCTCGGCATATTCCACCTTTATAACACTTGTTTCTTGGCAGATTTTATACACCTTAAGCCAGAGCTCATTTTTTAATACTACTCATTATTCAATTAAAAGCAAAATATCCCATCAAGTTCCTTAATGTACATCCAAAGGAACAGTCACATTTGTCTAACTTTAATTTGACTTACACGTGTACGCTGATATTCTGGCGAACAGTTGTTAGCTCAAAGTTAGGAATACACCTGTGACTCAAAACAAACCACCCATTATCTGGTTGAATACATTGATATTTTCTTCCAGTTTTGTTCTGACTTTTATTGTAATGCCTTGGTATGCATATCATTTTGGACTGGGTTGGGAGCATCTAGTTTGGGGAGTGATGGCATTCAGTTTTACGAATCTTTCTATTACAGCAGGCTATCACCGACTCTGGAGCCATAAAACATACGAAGCTCATCCAATTTTACGTGCTATTTTTGCGATTGGAGGAGCATTTTCTTTGCAAAATAGTGCATTACACTGGTCTTCTGATCATCGTGTACACCACAAGCATGTCGACAATAACGACAAAGATCCTTACTCAGCGAAACGTGGCTTTTGGTATTCTCATATTGGTTGGATGTTACGCGACTACAACAAATCGCAGGAAAACGAATACACCAACTGCCGCGATTTAAAACGTGACAAAATCGTCATGTGGCAACATAAGTACTATGTTCCACTTGCTCTACTCACCAATATTGGCTTTCCGGTCGCTCTTGGAATTATCTACGGCGATATTTGGGGTATGTTATTAGTAGTTGGTGCCGCTCGACTCTTTATGAGCCACCACACGACCTTTTTCATTAACTCACTTGCGCATGTTTGGGGAAAGCAGACTTTCACGGACAAAAACACCGCTCGCGACAACGGCGTGTTAGCCTTTTTCACATTTGGTGAGGGCTACCACAATTTCCATCATATCTTCGAGAATGACTATCGTAATGGTGTGTATTGGTGGCATTACGACCCGACAAAGTGGTTGATTAAGTCTTGTTCTTGGCTTGGACTCACATCTAAGTTGCGCACAACGCCTACATTTAGAATTGAAAAAGCTCGCGTAACTCAACTCTTGAAGAAAGCAAAAGAAAAACTGGGAGCAAAACCGAATACGCAAACGATTCTTGATCAGTTACAACACGAGTTTGATGCGCTAGTTCATCACATGCAGGAATATTATGAAATGCGCAAGGAAGTACTCGGTGCAAAAACAGCCAGTGTGGTAAAAAAATACGAGTGCTCTGTGACAAAGATAAAGTATCAGCAAATCAAAGCGGAGTTCGAGCGGCAACAACGCAGTTGGAACCTCATGGTGCGCCGATACGCTTAACTTAACCCATCCTTACGATTTAGCTTCGCTTCGGCGAAGCTTTTTTGTTGCAAGGATTATTACCCTCTTCCAACTCACTGAGTTGTTTCTTTTTCTCATTTTGAATCAATTCCCTCACTATTTATTCAAATTTCTGGTCATATTTTCCTTCCTGCAAACAGCTTCAAACCAGCACATAACACTTAGAAAACCAAATTCCAACAATACAATCTAACGAAATTAATTATTAAATTATTATTTGTCTCAGATCATGCAAGCCCCATATTTGTCTCGTGCCACAGTTAAGAATTCTGTAAATTCCTTATCATAAACTGAAACAGTTTCTTTCTTTTTTTCATAACATTCGGAGATCCCTATGTTAGAGCTCTTAATTGGCTTAGTTGTCACCATTGCTGTGGGTTACTTTATCGTCAAAGGCTATAAAGCAGCGGGCGTGTTACTGACGGCTGGTATTGCTTTACTTCTTATGACTGGCGTATTGGGGCATGACGTGCTGCCCTCAAAAATCACCTCAACCGGTAACATGGTGACAGACGCGCTAGAATACGTGAAATACATGCTACAATACCGCGGCGGCGGCCTTGGTATGCAAATCATGTTGCTATGTGGCTTCGCTTCCTATATGACTCACATCGGCGCGAATAACGTTGTAGTGAAACAGTTCTCTAAACCGCTTTCTGTTATCAAGTCTCCTTATGTCCTTTTGGTAGCGGCTTACATTGTGGCGTGTTTGATGTCTCTTGCGGTAAGTTCTGCAACTGGCCTTGGCGTACTATTAATGGCGACATTGTTCCCAATGATGGTCGCGATGGGGATCTCTCGTCCAGCAGCGGTTGCAGTTTGTGCCTCTCCTGCGGCAATCATTCTTTCTCCAACCTCTGGTGATGTGGTGATCGCCGCCGAAAAATCTGGCTTGGCGCTTGATGTGTTTGCGGTACAAACAGTGTTGCCTGTTTCTATTTGCGCAATCATCGTGATGGCTGCCGCGGCTTTCTTCTGGAACAAATACTTAGATAAGAAAGAAAATACGCCAATGGAAAAAATTGACGTATCAGAGATCAAAGCCGATGCACCAGCGTTTTATGCGGCACTGCCATTTCTACCTATCATCGGCGTGTTCCTATTCAACGGTCGTACCATTCCAGGACTTAGCCTAGACATTTACACTATTGTGGTCGGTTCGATTTTCCTTGGCGCTCTGATCCATTACGTTGTAAATAAGTTTGATGGTAAGAAATCACTGGAAGATTTAGATTCTTGTTACGCTGGCATGGCTGACGCGTTCAAAGGCGTTGTGATGCTTTTGGTTGCAGCGGGGGTTTTTGCTCAAGGTCTAATGTCTATCGGCGCTATCGATAACCTACTTCACCTTGCAGACAATGCAGGTGCAGGCGGTGTTGCTTTAATGCTTATCCTTACTGCATTGACAGTTGCAGCAGCAATTGCAACGGGGTCTGGTAACGCGCCTTTCTATGCATTTGTAGAGTTGGCACCATCTTTGGCTGCGAAAATGGGACTAAACCCAGCGTTCCTAATTATCCCGATGCTTCAAGCATCAAACCTAGGTCGTACTATCTCACCAGTGTCTGGCGTAATCGTTGCGACATCAGGTATGGCGAACATCAGCCCGTTTGAGGTTGTAAAACGAACATCTGTTCCGGTTCTTGCTGGTCTTATCACAGTTATAATTGGTACTATGGTGCTTGTTCCAATGAGTGCCTAACGGCATCGCCAATATTGCTTATCGACAAGGCCCAGCTTCTAGCTGGGCCCTTTTTTTTCATCTCTCCAGTGCCATTATTCTTTCTGTATTGCTTTGTAAATGCATTTTAATTGTTACTCAACTCGTGACATATTTCTCGGTTATTACATCGCTTCTTCAGAAGCATTTGCGTAATATCTCAACAGTTTATATAAGAACTGAATACATTAAAAAATGGGATTTATTATGACTGCATTTATTGTCTTTATCGTTATTGTCCTGCTCGTTGTGGTGTACGCCGTCAGTATCTACAACAAGCTCGTTACTCTACAAAACCGTTTCAAAAACAGCTTCGCTCAAATAGAGGTTCAATTAAAACGTCGATACGATTTGATTCCGAACTTAGTTAATACTGCAAAAGGCTATATGGAACACGAAAAAGAAACATTTGAACTTGTCATCCAAGCTCGTAATCAAGCAATTGCTGGCCTGAAAGCAGCCAGTGACGCGCCTGGTAGTGATGCGGCAATTAGCCAACTAAACCAAGCAGAAGGCATGCTGCAAAGTGCGTTGGGCAAACTTAATGTTGTAGTGGAAGCCTACCCTGAGCTTAAAGCAAATGAAACCATGAGTCAGCTTCAAGAAGAATTAACCAGCACTGAAAACAAAGTTGCGTTTGCTCGCCAAGCATTTAATGATGCGGTAACCAGCTACAACACATACAAACAAACGTTCCCGCCCGTGTTGTTTTCCAACGCATTCGGATTCCAAGATGGCAAACTGTTAGAGTTTTCTGACAGTGCTGAAATACAAGCAGCCCCAAAGGTTGAGTTCTAATGAATTTCTTTGACCATCAAGATACCGCGCGTCAACGCACTGGGCTTTTGGTGTTCCTGTTTTCCTTAGCAGTTGTCACCATCACTGGTTTGGTAAGCGTATTATCGATTGGTATCTATTACGGAGTAACAGGCGAACACTTTGATCAAGAAACCGCACTTACCTACGTCTTGTTGTGCTTTGCTGGCGTATTGCTGGTTGTTACGATAAGTTCAATGGTTCGCTTATCCGCCCTCACCTCCAATGGAGGCCGAGGGGTTGCTGAGAGCATAGGTGGCAAGCTGATTTCCTCAAACACCTTAGATGCAAAACATAGACAACTGCTCAACGTTGTGGAAGAAATGGCTATTGCATCTGGCATTCCGGTTCCTCCCGTCTATGTGATGCAGGAAGAGCGCGGTATCAATGCTTTCGCAGCAGGCATGAGCATTGATGATGCCGTCATCGGCGTCACACAAGGCGCAATGGATAGCTTCACGCGAGATGAACTACAAGGTGTCATTGCTCATGAATTCAGCCATATCTTAAACGGAGATATGCGTTTGAATACGCGTCTTATCGGCGTACTGTTTGGCATCACTTGCATTGCACATTTTGGACACTTGGTCTTAGATAACACTCATCATACGAGTCGCGTATCAAGAAGTTCTTCCGATTCCGATAAAGGCTTTGCGGTTATCATGCTGATTGCGATTATCTGTTTGGTTCTGGGCTGGATTGGCACCTTGTTTGGCTCGATGATCAAAGCCGCAATCTCTCGTCAACGTGAATTTCTCGCTGATGCCAGTGCCGTTCAATTTACTCGAAACGATCAAGGCATTGCTGGTGCACTCAAGAAAATTGGTAGTCATATGGCGGGTTCTTCATTGAATACAAAAGCAAGCGATGAGATGAGCCATATGATGTTTGGTCAAAGCAAACTCTCCGGCTTTTCTGGCCTATTTGCTACTCACCCTCCACTAGAAGAACGGATTCGCCGAATTGAACCTGGTTGGGATGGAAGTTTTTCTCAAAGTTCGCATCGTCCAACGACAAGCTTTGAGAATGATAACGTTAGTGGATTCACATCAGGGACATCGACACAACCTGAGAAACCAACCACCGCAGAACTCAGCGAAGTAGGTCAACAACTACTTAACCAACTTCCTTCCGAACTTGTCGACATCGCTCGTGAACCATACAGTGCGCGCTTTATTGCTTTTGCCTTGATATTTGATGGCAGTGAACTCCAGCGAGAGATGATAAAAAGTCATATCCCAAATGTGTCTCAAGCACAATTATTACCATGGCTAGATTATGATTTGCCTCTTCATCTACGCTTTCCATTACTCGAACTCTCCATCCCTGCCTTGAAATCGCTGAGTGAGGGTCAGAAAAACAGACTGTGCCAGGTGCTACGTGAACTCTCTCAAACTGATGATCACTACTCACTCGCAGAATGGTGTGTCATCAACTTATTGGAGAAGCAACTACTCGAATCGTATGGATGTACAAAACAGATCCAATCTTTAAAGCAATTAAAAGAGAGTGTGTTTTGGCTACTGCGCGAATTGGCTTGGGTTAGTCACTCTCAACCGGAAGACGCTCAACGTGCATTTAGCAGCGCCCTAACCTGTTTGGGCTTTAATGATGCAGAGTTACAACCCGCAAATAAGAACTGGGGCCTAAATCGCGCTGCTTTAGAGCTCCTACTGCAACTCAAACCGAAAAGTCGTCGCTTGTTCGTAAAAGCGTGTCGATTAGCGATTGAATCGGATGGAAAGGTTACCGTTGCGGAAGGAGAACTCTATAGGGTAATCGCCTGCTTCTTAGAAGTTCCAGAGCCGCCACTAACAGTATCAGTCAATACAGGACAAACCCTACCGAGCCAAACACAACAAGCTAACTGACTTAGCTTTAAACAAAAACGCCAGCAAAAGTGCTGGCGTTTTTTCATTATGTTTTCTTATTTGACGATTTACGCTGACTTAAATCGATCAGGGATCTTAGTGATACTCTCTCGATAACTAAACCATAAGTAGGTCACGGCGAGAGAGAAGAATAAATACGAAAGTGCGAATACGATTGGAGATGTAATTAATTCAGCCGACATTCCCCACATCACACCAACAACCGTTATCGTCAACTTAGAAAGCATGCCGCAAATTAGTAAGAATAAAGCAAGCTGTGGAAAGCGCGAGCTACGGAATGCAAAGAAATAACAGCTCCCTACCGCTAGAGAAGCAATAGATAGACCCAACATAAATGAATGGATGTGGTCTGCAGATGCGACACCAGCAGATACCGAAGCCATGAGTAATAGGAACAGTTTCATAAGTCACCTCACAACAAGTCTAAAAAAGCATCCCTTCATAAATGAAATCTCATTTTTCGCTATATTCTGCTCCTATAATCTGCAATTACAAGTGACTTTTTTGTTCACTTAATGCACAAAAAACCTAATCAGCTCTAGTTATTACAAAAGGTTAACAATTTAAATTTAAGAAACCCTTTACATCCAATACTTACGGCGACAAGACGATATTTCAGTCATTTTTGTTACAGGGAGTTAACACGGTAACATTTTGAAATTTTTTATATGAAATGTGAGCTGTGCACCCAGCTGCGCACTGAATTCTCTGTTTTGACTAGTCCCTCGTTCCTAACAACAAAAATCATCACTTTTTGATAACACTCCAACCACATACAAAACCATGAATTCACATCCGCTTTTAATGTTTCAAATTATTTTATCAGTAACGGCAAAAAGAGATTCCAATCACATATTTATTGGTTATAATCCGCGCTCATTGCGTTAATCGTTGAAAAACGCAAACTAATTTTGAGAAAAAACATCTTTAAACCAACCCTCTTTGCGGCATTGCCAACAAGAGGAAAAACTGAGAATAAAAATGAGCAAGATTGATAAAGCTATGCGCATCCTGTTAGCAGGGTTCTGTATCAACCTTTGTCTTGGCATCCTGTATGCTTGGAGTGTATTCAACAAGGCACTGGTAACTGAATCAGGCTGGAGTGCTGCAGAAGCTTCTGCACCTTACGCAACTGCAACCATCACTTTCTCGATCTGTCTTCTTGTTGCAGGTATTCTTCAAGACCGCATGGGTCCGCGTATGATCCTTATCCTAGGTACTGTTCTTACAGGTCTAGGCATGATCGCATCTGGCTTTGTTGACACTCCACTCATGCTGAACATTACCTTCGGTGTGATCACAGGTGCAGGTATCGGTTTTGGCTACGCATGCCTATCACCTTCTGCAATGAAATGGTTCCACGCTTCGAAGAAAGGCATGGTTAACGGCATTATTGCGGCTGGTTTCGGTCTAGCGGCTATCTACCTAGCACCAGTAACATCATCATTGATCGACAGCATGGGCATTCAAACGAGCTTTATGGTTCTTGGTGTTGGTATCCTAGCGATTGCGGTTCCTCTTGCAGCAACCATCAATAACCCACCAGCAGACTACACGCCTGCAGAGCCTAAAGTAAAAGAAGGTCAAGCACCTAAAGTGGTTAAAAAGTCAGATGACCTAACTTGGAAAGCAATGCTGAAGACGCCACAGTTCTACTCTCTATGGATCATGTACGCGTTCGCAGCTTCTGTTGGTCTAATGATCATCGGTAACATCACGACCATCGCAAGCGTTCAAGCAAACTTGCCAAACGCGGTTTACCTAGCGTCTATTCTTGCTGTATTTAACTCAGGCGGCCGTGTTGCTGCGGGTATGCTTGCAGATAAAATCGGCGGTGTTCGTACGCTCCTACTTGCGTTCGTCCTACAAGGCGTAAACATGGTGTTGTTCGCAACGTTCGACTCTGAGTTCACTCTGATCATTGGCACTGCGATCGCAGCGGTAGGTTACGGTACACTTCTAGCGGTATTCCCTACTCTAACGGCCGAGTTCTACGGTTTGAAAAACTACGGAACTAACTACGGCGTGCTTTACACTGCATGGGGTATCGGTGGTGCAATCGGCGCAGCAGTTGTTGGCTTCTCTATGACGAACGGCGAAGGCTACACCTTGGCTTACACTATTTCTTCAGCAATGATGGCAGTATGTATCGTACTTGCGTTCATCACTAAGCCACTGTCTGAAGCGAAGGTAGCGCAGCTAAAAAACGCATAATTGCGAATTGATTTGATAGCGAAAAGGCTTAACCTATGGGTTAAGCCTTTTTTGTTATCGGTCGTTTATGGAAAGCCCTATCGAACTTGCACCAGACTACTATCTAGAAAACTTCTTTAAGCTGACTCACCACGCAGTAACCTGGTACAGCGATTTACTGGCTGAGGAAGAACACGCTTGGCTTTGCTCGTTTGATTCCTTGAGCAAACACGCCCAATGCCTGTTGGTGCGTTTATACAGCCGAAAAGGGTGTTGGTTTCGAAGTGATAAGCTGAGTTATCAAGAAATACCTTCTATCAATGAAGCACTGGCAGAATTGAGTCAACATGAGTTTGTGGCCCTTTCCCCAACACTCTCTCATCAAGAGTTAGCGTCTAACTTACTGACGAAACCGGAGATCTCTGCACTTTACCCAGAGCTACCGAAGTCATTAAAGAAAGATGCCCTTGTAGAGCGTTTAAGCAACACGGAATTTGATCGTTTTGAGCAGCTTGAGTTTACGATCATCAAACTCAATTCAGCTCACATGATCGACGTATTACTCACCCTGTTTTTTGCCAACACTCATCAAGACTTAAGTCAGTTTGTGCTTGATGACTTAGGTCTACATCAGTTCGAGCAATACCAATTGAGTAAAGTGCGCCGTTTCTTTGATTCACGTGAGCAAATAGACCGCTTAATTGAACTAAGCCAACTGGCCAACCTGTACTGGCAATTTGATCGAAAAGACAAAGCGAACCTCGACTTATTAATTGAGGCAATGCCTCAGCCCGTTAATCACCATTACGTAGATCGTAAACGCGAACACATGTTGAATGACATTGCGCGAGACTATGAGCGTATTAATGAGCTAGAGACCGCCCTATCTCTATTTAGCCAAACTCAGCTCGCTCCGAGCCGAGAACGACGAGCACGTATCTATGACAAACTAAACCAAGATGATTTATTTAGTGACATTGTCACAGAGATGCTGCAGTCGCCAATTGATGTGTCTGAGCTCGAAGTCGCACAAAAACTTGAGCAACGGTTGAAGCGAAAACAAGGCGCGAAAGTACCAAGAGTAGCGAAGCCACTCTGCTCCGAATACCATATTGAACTGGATTTATCTCAACAACGAGTCGAGCTTGCCAGTAAAGCGTATTTTGAGTCCTTAGGCTGGAATGTGTTTTACGCTGAAAATGCGTTGCTCAACTCGCTACTGGGGCTTACATTCTGGGATGCGATTTTTGCTCCTATTGAAGGGGCATTCATTAACGCTTATCAACACCGTCCTTTAGATTTATATCACTCAGATTTTGTTACCAAGCGCCAAGCTTTGATAGACACCGCTTTTGCCGAACTAGAAGCGGGCAACACCCAGACGTTATTGACAAAATACGATGAGAAGTTTGGCATTAGTAATCCATTTGTACATTGGAATTTAATAAGTAAAGAGCTACTCGAAACAGCGCTCAACACCATCCCAACCAATATGCTGATGGCGCTGTTCAAAATACAATTGAGCGACCTTAAGCTTTACCGTAATGGGATGCCGGATCTCATTGCTTTTAAAGAAAATGAGTTCGAGTGGATTGAAGTGAAAGGCCCTGGCGATAAACTCCAGGATAACCAATGGCGTTGGATCAAAGAGTTTACTCGCCTTAATGTCCCGTTTGCGGTGTGTTACGTCGCAGCAACTTAGCTTACTCTATATAAAGAGCTTGGTGTTTGTTCACTCAAACCGCCCCTCGGTTATCGCCCCTTGCTCTTTTTTCTAAAAATTTTTTCGTTTCTTCACGATCGCTTCACGCTTCTTCACACAAAATGCGCTTCTACTCACTAAGTTGATTTGAAGAGGCAAAATAAAATGAACAAAACACTTCTTGCGTTACTTGTTACCTGCTCAGTTTCGGTATCTGCGGCTCCTTATGTAGGTCTCGAATATGGACTAGGCACCACTGACCATGATTTGGAACCTCACTTTTCAACTGACAACGTAACACTCAACCCTGAGCTTGAAGACGGTATTTTCTCAGGTTTTGTCGGTTACGCGTTCAATGACAACTGGGCGCTAGAGTTGGGCTACAGCCAATTTGACCTTGATGATAATCGTTCAAAGAACCTTGGTATCAAACAAATTGATGGCAAAGATTACCATCATGAAATGGATTGGGATGCGTCAATCAAAGCCAAGCAAGTGTCGCTGTCTCCAGTGTTTAGCTATGCATTAAATGATAAGTGGACTACAAAATTCAAAGCCGGTTTAACTTACACACAATACGATGCCAAGGTTTCTAAACATCAAGAATATGAGCTTGTCGCGAATGATGATGTAGAAATGAACAACACGCTTTTCCACAACACAGAGAAAAACAACGAGCTAGGCGCAATGTTCTCAGTGGGTGCGGAATACCGAATTTTCCCGCAGTTCACCATTGGTGCAAACGTAAAATATCAACTAGACAGCTACGCAAACACGGCATCCTTTAACGTAGGCACAACTTATTACTTCTAATTTAAGGAGACGATAATGAAAAAAATGATTTTAGCATCCATGTTTGCCCTACTTTCAAGCTCAGCTTTCGCCGCGTTTAATGGTCCAGAAATAAGCGTAATTAATTCGGTGAAAGAGGCGCACAACGCAACCGACGACAGCGCAGTCATGTTAACCGGGCACATTGTTCAATCTCTTGGTAACGAGACTTACTTGTTCAAAGATGAGACTGGTGAAATCGAAGTGGAAATCGACAATGAAGATTGGATGGGGCTAGACGTTGGTCCAAACGATAAAGTGACGATTCGAGGCGAAGTTGACTCAGAGTGGACAACCACGCAGATCGACGTAGAGACCATTCAAAAGCTTTAATTCGCCTGACACCTCAACACAAACAACACAGCCACATATTGGAGGCTGTGTTGTTTATGAGCCGGAAACTACTCGTTTAGCTGGTCAAGCAAGGACAATCTTGCGGCAAGACTAATCGTATACTCTTAGGCTGAACATCAAACCGTATTGTTCTCGAATGATATGGCTCACCATCTAAATTAAGCGGTAGTGGATTTGGGAAGTCTATCTCCAACCAGCTTGCTCTTGTGTGTTTTACAAACTCACCTTTCTCGCTAGGATTATTGATCTCTTCGATAACTTTCGGCAGCTCGTGAGGTAAGAATGGACGCACCAATGTTAGATCCATCAAGCCATCATTAATCATCGCTTTCGATGCTAACTCTTGCCCACCTCCAGCTAAGCGACCATTGCAGAAAGCGCCAAGCAACATTTCTCCCTGATAAGCCCCGCCTTCAATTGTTATTGTTCCGTCATAAGGTTTAAAGCCGAGCGCTTTTACAACACCAGTTAGTGTATAAGCGCCGCCACCAAGAAAGTTTTTAAGTTCAACAGGCGTTTCTGCCGTAACTTCTGCGCCAAACCCTGCTGTTGCCACGTTAATAAAGTAGCGATCGTTAGCCTTGACACAATCGACCAAAGCAGACTGCCCTTCTACGGCGAGAGATAAAGACGCCTTGATAGAAGCTGGCACTTGAATCGCGGTGGCAAAATCATTTGCGGTACCAAGAGGGATAATGCCTAACTCAGGACGTTTTTCTTCTTCAATTTGGATAATCGCAGAAGCCGCCTCATTGACGGTCCCATCGCCACCAGCGACAACAATACGTTCAATCCCTTCATCAACCGCTTCTTTCACCAAGCGCGGCATGTCTTGAGATTCCCAAGTCACCCGCACTTGCACATCGACGCCCTTGTCTCTCATTTTCATGATTGCATCTCTTAACTCTGGGTTCCCAGCTTTTTTGCCGTTAAGGATGGCACGTATTGTCTTCTTCATTGCACTTCCTATTGGTTGATGGTTTTCCCTGCTTGTTTAATCTGTGATCGCAACCACTGATGGGCACTGTCGTTTGTCCGACTAGGATGCCATATTGTACAGAGCTCATAGGTTTGTTCATCAAATGGCATAGATAAAGATTTAACATGATAGGTGTGGTTGAACAAGTTGATCATCGACTCGGGCATTAAACCAATATATTCACTACCGCAGATAACAGGTAGCATTTCCAATACGCCAGAAGCTCGATACTTTACCTTTCTTTTGTCCAAGTCGACAATATCATCGGCGTTTAACAAGCTCTTACGACTCTGCCACTGCGAAACCACCACATGTTCTTCTTCAAAAAATTGTTCAGCCGTAATCTCGTCCTTTAAGCGTGGGTGCTCCTCGCTAGACACCACCACCAAGCGCTCAGTAAGCACAGTTTCAACTTTTAAAACTGTTCGTGCTCTTGGCGCGATATCAATGATCAAGTCGTAACGTTGCAAACGCAGATCGCTTTCAAAATCTTCTGTAAAGAGTGGATGAACCTCTAAAGCAATATGTGGTGCCAACTCACGGATCTGTTTCATAACTTGAGGGAGCAACTCAAAACTTGCAACAGAGACACAAGCAATGGAAAACACTCGATTCGACACTTTAGGGTCAAATTCGCTAGAAGCCGTCAGAGTTGAAGTAAAGTTTTGCACCGAAGTAAGCAGCGCAGGGTAAATATCCATAGCAAAAGAGGTAGGTTCTACCCCCTTGGTACAGCGATGAAATAAAGGTTCGTCATAAATATCACGAAGGCGTGCCAACGCTTTGCTGACTGCGGGCTGCGTGATGCTGAGACGTGCAGCCGCTTTAGATAAGTTCCCCTCTTCATAAATGGCAATAAAGATGGGGATAAGATTCAGATCGGTCGGTTTCATGCTATTAAATTTTTCGAAAATCACTTTCTCTATTTTAATCTAACAGCATGATAGTTAACGTAGCCAAGTACAAGAAATGGGCGGTACGACCTGTTTTAATGAGTTTTAACTCAATTTTAACGTGCTCCATTCACCTCATAAGTGAGCAGCTACCGTGCAAGCCAAAGCTTACATTAAGATTTGCCTAAATATGGGGTAAGAAACTCGCTGACTTCCTCGCCGCATAAACCAATTTCTACCTCAATACCGGCTTGTTTTAGAATCTCGATACCTCGACCACTGTTGCGCGGATCTGGATCCAACATGGCTACGACGACTTTGCCAATACCGGATTTTACTAATGTCACCGCGCAAGCTGGCGTGCGACCTACAAACGAACACGGTTCGAGCGTAACGTATGCCGTCACCGCTTCTAACGAGCCTTGATATGCATTCAGCGCTTCTACTTCCGCGTGGTTGCCACCAATAGCTTGAGTATGACCTTCTGAAACGATTTGATTGTCTTTCACTAACACGCAGCCAACTGGCGGGTTGGGTTGACATTCAGGAAGCGCATTTTTGGACACTTCCAATGCGCGGCGCATAAACTCTTGGCTCATTTGAACTCTATTCTCTAATAAAAACGAGGCGCTATATTAGCGCCCCGTTTTATTCATTGCCATCTCTTCCAATGACTTTGTCCAGTCCTGGTAACGCTCGCGGTATACGGAATTTAAAACGTTGTTGTTTGGTCTGGATCTTGCGCCACATCGACTTCATTAAATGAGCGCTATTTTCACCATTTTGCATTCGCGACGCACTTTTTTGCCACGATTCACTCGTATCGGCTTTGGTCATTTCCAGCTCTGCCGTATTTAAACGTAATTGTTTGTACAATACGGCCCTTGCTTCAGACCAACGTTTAGCCTTTAACAAAAGGTGGAACGTCAACCATGCTGGTGTCGGTCTGTTGCGGTAGTAACGTTTAATAGCTACCAATGAAACAGTCACAAAACCCAGCAATACAAGCGTGGATACAATCCATGCAAAGTACGTTTTGATGAAGGATTTCAACGTGAGCTTCGCAGCAAATGTTTTGCCCTCTAACACCACCGTTTCCACTTGTTGAGTCTTACTGTTCCACCAACGGAACTCATAATCTGGCAGGGTTAATTCACCACCTTGTTGAATCACGTACACACTCTCTTCTGTGCGTGTTGACTGGTAATCACCACGTGTTTGCGTATCTGTAAGACGGTGCGGTTGAGGATACGCTTGGTAACGGGTTGTTGATTCTCCTTTCAGCAAGTCTGGTAACAACACAGATAGTGAATCTTGAGCCGAAATGGTGATTTTACGCGTGATTGCATCCCCAACTTTGAGTGACTCAATGGAGGTTTCCCACTCTTGTTTTACGTCTACGTGCGTTGCAGAAAACCAAGGCGTATCACCGCTCAACAATCCCGATGGCAAGACAGTTTTGAACTTAATCGGCTGCGTGTAGAGTGTGCCTGACACCTTCTCGCCGTCCGGCGCTGACACCTGAACGCCCACTGCGACAGGTGGAATCACAAAATCACCAGATGCTTGCGGATACAAAGTCACTTCCCAGCGTTGACGCGACCAAGTTTGTCCGCCCTTGCGCTCCGTGAAGTTAGTGGCTAACTGATTACGCTGTTTGGCGATAACATTGGGCATTTCAATACTGCCAATTCGCGTCCCACCCGTAAACCAGCGCGGCGTTGCCACTTCGATGGTTAAAATGACTTGCTCGTTGACACTAAAACTTGGCGTTTTACGCTTTTCTCCAGCCGTTGGTTGTTGACCAACCCACGCTTGCAACTCAACACCATGATTGCGTTGAAGATCGTAAATATCCTGAGCGAAAACGTGACGACTTACGAACAGACTCAAACAAACCACTAACCATGCTACTATCCGTGCAGGAAGTACAAAAGAGGTAACGCGATGGACATTCATCATCATTGGGCAGCCTCCTCTGTATTGTGTTCCGTTGTCGTAGTTGAGCTACCCGTTGTTGGCGAGCGTAATTGAATTTGGAATTTAGCCCGTAAGAAATACTTCGGATCCGCTTCGACTCGCTTTAGCCACTTGTCGGCTAATTCTTGGCTACCTAAGATATCGTCTGCGCTTAACGTCTCTTTAATCATCAACTCCGCTGACGTTTGTTCATCCGCTCCTTCTGCGGTTTGAGGGTTGTCGCCTAGCTCGGTTGACGCCTCTTGCTCTGTTCCGGCTTGACTTTCACTCATCTGATTTATCTCATCGACGATGCCAGCAATCACTTTCAAGTTGTGCTCAACATCAGGTCTTAACGACTCGCTCAATGTTGGCTTGCTGGCTAAGGATTTTAACAAGTCGCGAGCAGCCAAATATTCACGTTGGCGCGCCAATGCGCTCGCCGCATTGTAAAGACCGTAATCTCTAACCTCTTCGGACGGGTCGTTTTGCATTTCCAAAAACGCACTGTGCGCGAGCTCAAACTCGCTAGCGTAGTAGTACGCAGTGCCTTTGCGTAATGGATCGACAAAGTGTTTTGCAGCTTCTAAATACGCTTGTTGGTTGAACAAACGCTGTCCTTGTTGGTCTGGCGTCAGCCACAAATCCCACCACCATTGCGCCACCTTGTCGAAGGTCGTCACTTTTTGCACAACTTGTGGCTGCTCGGCTTTCACAGAAATGTTCTCCGCCATTGCACTGGTCGGCATCAAAAGTGTACCGCTCACCATTACGATCACGCACCACTGCACTAACCACCCTTTTCTAAACCACAGCATCATGATCAACGCGATTGGGAACAGCAGTTGATAACCCATGTCTTTCCAAGGCATTGAAGATTCGCCATTAAGCTGCATATTGCGCTCAACGTATTGATTCAGTTGTTCGATGTCACTGTTATCGACCGTCACTTCCACCAATCGACCGTTGGTCTGGCTGGCCAGTTTTTGCAGAGAATCCAAATCCATCGGGTTGTTACTCACGATGTCTGTATTCCCCGCAGCAAGAATTAACAGTTGATAAGGTTTGCCTGAAAAATACGCTTGGTATTGCTTAATCGTGGCCGGGTTCACGCCGTCGCTCACCAACAAAGCGGTGGAGCCTGGTTGACCTTGCAATTGTTGATCAATTAACGGCAAGGCTTTTTCAGCAAGCTTACCTTGCACGGGCATGATTTCTGGCGTAATGGCCGCCAAGAATGGGTCAAACACTTTGCTGTCTTGAGTCACAGGCATCGCCACATGAGCACTGCCCGCAAGCACGACTAAACCCGTTTTTCCGCCTTTTCGCGCAACTAACAAATCGCGTATTTTCTGTTTGGAACGCTCAAGGCGGCTTGGTGGGAGATCTTTTTGCAGCATCGAGTCGCTGTTATCAAGCACCACAAGCAGAGAGGCTTTATCTTCACCAAAGGGAGAAGATTCACGTTGCCACGTTGGGCCTGCACAAATCACAATGGCGATTAGCACAATCAGCATCAAGAGCTTAAGCGGCAGTTGCTTGCGCCAACCTCGCTCGCCAATCGTCAAAGCATTGCGTAAATGTTCGGGCAGAATATCCTTCCAGCTTGGTTTGCTTTCTTCTCGCCAGCGCAACCACACCAAGAAAAACATGGGGATCAAAGCCATTAACCACAGCGGTCGAATAAAATGAAACTGCGTAAAGAATTGCGTCCAACTAAGAGAATCAAACATCGCTCTCTCCTAATGATGATCGTGTTGCAGCCCTTCTTTTGAGTGTCGCGACGCTGAACGCGAGTAAATGCATGATGACCACTAACGCCATCAAGTAATGGTGAAGACTTTGTTTTGGGCGGTATGTGGTGCTTTCGTAAAGTTGAGGTTCCAGTTTGCCAATCTCGTCGTAGGCAGCCGACAGTTCATCACGATTGAGTGCTTCAAACGCTTCACCGCCGGATTCTTTCGCAATGCGATGAATCGTGTCCATATCCAACGCGGTTTCACCTATCGTTTCCGGATCACCCATCGCAATCACGTGCACTCGCACGCCTTTGGCTTTCGCAACTTTCGCCGCATCAATCGGTTCGACAAAGCTGCCCGTGTCGTTACCATCGGTTAATACAATCGCGACTTTTTCACGGTTTTGATCTTGTTCTAAAGCACCACGCGACTTATCGCTTTGCTCAAAAACTTTAATCGCTAGGCCAATCGCATCACCAAGATGGGTACTCTGCCCTGCCATCGCCACATCGGTTTGGTTAAGCAGTTCGAGCCACACTTTTTGGTCTGCGGTAAATGGCGTTTGTACAAAAGCGGCATCACCAAAAAGAACCAAGCCTAATCGGTCACCTTTACGAGACTGAACAAACTCCGTCAGCACTTCTTTTGCCGCATCAAGGCGAGAAATTTTTTCGCCCGTACGAGAGGTGAAATCAGGCTCAGCCATGGAACCCGAAAGATCCACCACGACCATCACATCGCGCCCTAAACTCTCGCGAACTTGAGGCTCGCCTAACACGGTGGGTTTGGCCATCGCACACACCACAAAAAGCCATGAGAGAATTAACGTTGCTCGTTGCCACCAGCTTGGGGTTAACTGGCTTGCACCTTCTGATGGCGTCTCGCCAATCGCTTCCACCAACTGACTAAAAAACGGCACTTTGATCGCCATTTGCTTAGTGCGATATGCAGGCACCAAGTAGTACACCACCAATGGCAGCGGCAAAATCAGAAACCACATTGGGTGAGCAAATTCAAAACCAGACAAACCAGTTAGCGATACAAGAAGATCATTCATGTTGACCTCCCTGATTTGCTTTGCGTTTCAATAATGGAGATTTCTTTGCCGCGCTTTTTTGAGCATCACAACGGTGTTCACTCACCCAGTTTTTCGCACGAGCAATAAGCGTTAATCGCTCTTCGTTGGTTAGCATAACGCTTGGGTCAACAATACTTTGTAACCAGCGCTTTGAAAGCTCATCATTAAAGACCACTTGCGAGTTTGCTTGAGAATCTCCGGTTTGCGGATATAGCGCATCGAGCTTTCGCAAAAAGGCGGTATCAAACAATTTCGCGTTACGGCTATCAACATGAATCAACACAATTTTAAGCACAGAGAACAATGCTTTAGGCATGCCTTTGTCGCTCGGTTTGATTTGCGAAATCGCCAACAGAGCTTCTTGTCGGTAGCGGTTACACCACCACTGTTGAGCCAAACGATACGCAACATACACCAGTGCAATGAGTGCAACCGCCGCTAAAATTTTCCAGCCAATAGTTTGCGGATACCAACTCACGCTTGGTGGCACGGCCACATCATGTAGCTCTCTGAGTATATAGGTACTCGGAGGCGTAGGAAGACCACTCATTTAACGCCCTCCTACCAGTTTTTGAAATTGTTTAATGTGCTCGCTAGTCGTATCGAGTTCAATGTGCGGAAGGTGTTTCATCGCCATAAGTTGAGAGAGTGATTGACGCTGTAAGCTGGTTCGAGCCTCAAGCTTTGCGCTCGCGGCTTCTACCTTTGCTTTGCTGTCTAAATTGAGTTGATACTGCCCATCACCAACCACCCATTTCGATTTTGCCAAATCGTCTGGTAGCGCTTGTTCTAATGGGTCACTGACCATCACTGCGAGAACATCGTTGTGCTGTTGTAGCTGTTTAAGGTGGTCAAGATGGTGCTCCTCGCAGTCGCTCCAGTCGCTGATAAAAATCAATGTGGATTGTTTGAGCTTCATGCGTTTAATGAGCTCAATCCATTGACTGAACGTCACTTTTTCGGAATTGCGGGAGTCCACATTGAGCGATTGATTGGCTTTAGCGAGACGCTTAAGTTGAGCCAGAAGATCGTTTTGCGAACGCTGCGCCTTGCTGTGAAACAACGCCTGTTGGGATGCAATGACAAAACCAATTCGGTCGCCATCTTTTAACACACGCCACCCGCACATGGCCGCGATTTCTGCCGCGACAACCGATTTCATGACTTGTGTCGAAGCAAAAAACATTGCGCTGCGCTGGTCGACACACACGATCACGTTGCGATCTTTTTCTTCGGTGTAGCTGCGCACGTGCGGCTTGCCTGTGCGCATCGTGACTTTCCAATCCAGGTTACGAATGTCGTCACCCAATTGATAATGGCGCAGTTCTTCGAAGTTCAATCCACGACCGCGAAACAGCGAATTGTGGCGGCCTGAGAGTACGCTACCCACTTTTAGATGAGGAAGTAAACTGAATGATTCTGCCTGTGCTTGCAGACGTACTAAGCGAGCGTAATCGCAGTACAAACGGGGATCCATCCCCTGTGATTTTGGCGCAAGAGTTGGCTTAGCCATAATGCCTCCCGCTTATCCAATTTCTACACAATCTAGCAGCTCTTGCACGACGCGTTGGTGATCGACTCCGTCTGCTAGTGCATCGTAGGTCAAAGAAAAACGGTGGCCCAGTACAGACGGAACCATGGCTCGCACATCGTCAGGAGTGACATGGTCACGTCCTTGCATCCACGCATACGCACGAGCGCATTTGTCTAGTGCGATGGAGGCACGGGGACTAGAGCCAATCTCAATCCATTTTGCTAAGTTTGAATCGGCATAACGCTCTGGCTTACGAGTCGCCATCACTAACGCGACAATGTAGTTTTCCACTAGGTCTGATACCACGATGTTTGGTAACTGACGGCGCGCTTCTAGCACCACGTCTGGCTCGATGTGTTTTGGCGTAATAATTTCGCTGCTGGTTTCCGCACCTAATTCTTCACTGCGCACCAAACGGATGATGTCACGTTCAGCGCCGTCTTCTGGGTAATCGACGGTAACCTTCATGATAAAACGGTCCATTTGCGCTTCTGGCAGTGGGTACGTGCCCTCTTGTTCTACTGGGTTTTGCGTTGCAAGCACCATAAACAAGTCTGGCAATACGTGAGTTTTATCGCCTACCGTGATTGTGCCTTCGGCCATGGCTTCAAGCAGTGCGGCTTGTACTTTGGCTGGCGCACGGTTGACCTCATCGGCAAGCACTATGCTGTTAAAAATTGGCCCTGGTTGAAAATGAAGTTGCGGCTTGCCATCCAACTCTTGATAAACCTCGGTTCCCGTCACGTCCGATGGCAAAAGATCTGGCGTAAACTGAATTCGACCAAAACTGGTGTTTAACAAGTTCGCCAACGATTTTACAGAACGGGTTTTTGCCGTTCCCGGCAAACCTTCTAGAAGAATGTGCCCGTTCGTTAATAACCCGATGACTAAAGCTCGAACCACGTGGCTTTGTCCAATGACGCTTTTTTCTGTTTGTTCGATGAGTTCTTTTATCGCTTGTTGTGCGTGGTTCATAGGGTACCTTTTCAGTGGTTTAAGCCGTCTTTTCAATAGTTAAGTATAAGAACAAATGAAATAACTTAAGGTTATATTCACTATGTTATCTTTGCGGTTCTTCAGATTGGAGCAGCTGTGCAAGACCAACCAACATCGGTAACGCGTAATCAAAGAACATTTTGATTCCCGAACACAGATAGTTTAGTCCAGGCTCGCCATTCGGCGTTTTGACCAGACGGTTTTTCGGACACTCGCCCCAGCAATAAGGCAAGTAGGGACACTGCTTACAATACGTCGGCAAAGATTCGCGTTTTGCCATGCCAAAGGTGTATTGTCGTGTAGAGAAGGCCATGTCATTCAATGAGTGTTCATGAATGTTGGCGAGTTTGTATTCTGGGTACACATAGTGGTCGCAACTGAACACATCGCCATTGTGCTCAATCGCCAAGCCTTTGCCACAAAACTCAGCCGTCACGCAAAGCTGAGACGGTTTCCCCATTACTTGCGCTACCGCGGTTTCAAACAGGTTAACCAGTACACGGCCAAGATCGTTATTCACCCACTCTTCAAAGGTCGCCATTAAAAAGCGTCCCCAGTCTTCAGGATCAACCGACCAATCCGTCACAACAGACATTGGATGACCCGGTTTTGCCAGATCACTGCCTTTGGTTGGGATCATCTGTTCGTTCCAAAACTGCGGTGCGGTTGTTTGGAAGTCGTTCGCTTCAACCACCGGTGCAAACTGAATGTATGTCACACCTAATTCTTGGGTTAAAAATCGATACACTTCGAGCGGGTATTTCGCATTGTGCCGATTGACCGTCACCAACGCATTGAATTTCACGCCATGCGCTTTGAGCTTATCTACCGCTTTCATCACCAGATCAAACGTCGGCTTACCGCTGCGGGTTTTGCGATATTTGTCGTGCAGCTCTCGTGGCCCATCAATCGACAAGCCAACTAGGAAGTTGTGCTCTTTTAAAAACGCACACCACTCATCGTTTAGCAAAATGCCGTTGGTCTGAAGGTCGTTTTCAATGCGAACGCCTTGCGGCTGATGTTTCTTTTGCAGAGCTACGACATTGCGGAAATAGTCCAGCCCAAGTAGCGTTGGCTCCCCGCCCTGCCATGAGAATACAATTTCTTCGCCATCCTGACTTTCGATGTGGCTTTTCACGAACGCTTCCAATGTTGCGTCGTCCATTTTGGGCTGCTTTTCTTGGTGCAGTAGATTTTCTTTATGCAGATAAAAGCAGTACTGACAATCGATATTGCATTTTGCTCCGCCTGGCTTTGCCATCACATGGAATCGACGGTCGTACGCACCCGGAACCGTTGCTTTAGACGCCGTTTTAAGAGGCACAATAGGCATAGTAGTAGAATGGCGAGGGGAAATCTTACTCATACGTTTCTCACTATTTAATATACCCAAATAACCTCGCAAGCGTAGTGCAGTAAACGGGAAGCTATTTGGGTATATAGCGCTCCGAAGAGCGCTATGGATTATCGATGTTCTTTATTACTTAGAAGACTTAGGTACGAATGAACCTGCTTCCATGCGAGGTGGGAACTCTTTAAACGTACCCATTACCTCTTTCACTTTCTCTACCGCTGGCATCATTAGGAATGAACGCTCGTACATCCAACGAGAGTAACCCATACCTTGGTCACCACGTTCGAATGGATCGATACTCAAGTCGAAGATCAATGGAACACGAAGTTTAGTGAAAGGCTTACGCCATACATCCATGCCCGTTTCATTCTCTTGAATCATAAAGTGGAACTTGTACTTTCCTTGACGTAATGCCACAAGATCGCCGTCATCGCTCCAGTAAACGAATTCGTTACGAGCAGATTTGTCTGACTTACCCGTTAGATATGGCAGTTGGTTGTAACCATCTAGGTGAACTTTATAGTCCATATCACCAACTTTCTTACCTTTTAGTAATTCATCTTTAACTTTGGTGTCACCCGCAGCAGCAACCAATGTCGGGAAGAAATCCTCTAATGACATCATGCCGTTGAACGTTTTACCTGCTTCGATGTTTCCTGGCCATTTAATCAACATCGGCACACGGAAACTGCCTTCCCAACCAGTGTTTTTCTCTGAGCGGAATGGTGTCATCCCTGCATCAGGCCACAAATCAACCATAGGACCGTTGTCAGTGGTGTAAACAATGATTGTATTGTCATCTACACCCAACTCTTTGATCTTATTAAGTAGCTGACCGATTTGATCATCGTGCTGCTTGACACCATCCGCGTAGAAACCAGCACCTGTTTTACCTTGGTATTCTTCAGGAACATGCGTGAAGTTGTGCATGCGAGTGGTGTTAAACCAAGTAAAGAACGGCTTATCCGCTTTTACTTGTTTTTCTATGAAGGTTTCCGCGGCATCAAGGAATTCACCGTCAACATTTTCCATACGCTTACGCGTAAGTGGACCGGTATCTTCAATTTTGCCGTCAGCGTAAGAGTGGATTACGCCACGAGGGCCAAATTTCTTCTTGAACTCTGGATCTTTAGGATAATCCACGTTCTCTGGCTCTTCTTCCGCGTTCAAATGATATAGGTTGCCGAAAAACTCATCAAAACCGTGGTTAGTAGGAAGGTGTTCGTCTCGGTCACCTAAATGGTTCTTACCAAATTGTCCGGTTGCGTAACCCATTTGCTTGAGCACGGTTGCAATCGTTGGATCTTTTTCCGAGATACCTTGCGGAGCGCCTGGTAAGCCCACTTTTGATAGACCAGTACGTTTTGGCATTTGACCAGTAATGAATGCAGAACGGCCTGCTGTCGAACTTTGCTGTGCATAGAAGTTAGTGAACTTCGCACCTTCTTTAGCAATGCTATCGATGTTCGGCGTGTTGTACGCCATCATGCCTTGGTTGTAGGTACTAAGGTTCCAGTAACCAACATCATCACCAAAGATGACAAGAATGTTGGGTTTGTCCGCTGCGTGTGCAACTGCAGATGCAGCGCCTAATGCTAACGTACATGCGTTAAGTACGAGTTTTTTACTGCTCGTTTTGGTCGCATTTTTCATATTATCTCCAAGAGTTCGCTAGTGCGTAAAAATGGTATTCGCTTTTCAATACCATTGTTGATATAAGATAAAGCACTAATTTCAGGCGATAAATGCAGTCAGAATTAGTTAACCTATAAATTAAATTTATGAGTGACGTTATGGACTTGAATTTGATCCAAACTTTTCTTGTTGTCGCGGAGTTCCAATCTTATACAAAAGCCGCGGAACAATTGGGGCTTACGCAACCTGCTGTGAGCGCTGCAATAAAGCGTTTAGAACAAGTGGTCGATAAGCAATTATTTGTCAAAAAAGGGCGAGGTATCGCACTAACATCCACCGCCTATCAACTGCTACCGCAATTCCAGCAAGCGGTTAATATCATTGACAATGCGATATCCGATAAGAATCATTTTGAAGTGTGTTGTTCCGAAATTTTATTGCACATTATGGACCCGATAAAGAACACTATTTTTTATGAATCACCACCCGAAAAGTTCTTATTATTTGAGCTTCTAAGACAACAAAAAGTCGATCTTGTCATTGATACTGTTATCACAAAAGATGCGGCGTTTATTATTGAAGATGCCTACGAAGAAGAGGCGGTGATTATCTGTCGTGAGAATCATCCCCGCGTGCAAGGCTCGCTCTCAAAAGAGCAGTTTTATGAGGAAACTCACTGTTTGTTTTCAGGGAAATGGAACAACATGAGCGGTTTTGAACAGCTATCCCAAGAAACTATTCAAGAGAGAAAAGTCGATTTGATCACATCTTCGCTTGCTGGTATGGCGTTGTACGTCGCGCAACGCGATTGTTTAGGCTTAGTGTCTCAATCTTTTGCAAACAAATGGAGTAAAGCCCTTAAGCTTCAAGTTCTGCAATGCCCTATTTCTATATGCGCTATCCCTTACAAGTTTGTTTACCATAAGCGAGAGATGAACAACCCTGCTCATATTGCGCTACGTGAAAAAATTAAAGCGAACTTAACGGCAGCCCACTACGAGCCAGTTTCCTTGTAGGCCTTGTTGATTCGCATTTTCTTTGCCATTCGTTGCTCTGAAAGCTTTTATTAGACGGAAAAAAGAGGCTCATATGAGCCTCTTTTCTATATGGTTGCATCGTATTGCTTACGTAGCACTAGCCTACTTATTTGGGTTCTCTTTTAATTTCTCCATCACCTGATCGAGCGAGAAGCTTGCTGCTTTTTGCCTTGGCGGGAACTCTTTGAAGGTTTCTAGGAACTTACTCACGTACGCTTGTGCTGGCACTAACATGTATGCCCTATCCATCATCCAATCGTAATACGTGTTGGAGGTAACATCCGCAACTTCATAAGGGTCCATGCGCAAATTAAAGATTTTTGGTACCCTTAATGGTGTAAAAGGTTCAGCCCAAACGAGTAATGTGCCTTTTGCACGCTGCTCCAAAAAGACGATTTTCCAATTGTTGTATCGGATCGAACTCAAATCACCATCGTCAGTAAAGTAAAATATCTCTTCACGCGGTGCTTTCTCTTCATTACCAGTGAGGTATGGCAGGAAGTTATAGCCGTCGAGATGAACTTTGAATTTTTCGCCACCAGCACTATAACCCTTTAGCAGCTTCTCTTTGATGTTGTCATCACCAGCGGCAGCTACCAAAGTCGGCATCCAGTCCATGTGGTGCATGATATCATTCGAGACAGAACCCGCTTTAATTTTGCCCGGCCAACGCACCATTGCAGGAACACGGTACGCACCTTCCCAGTTGGTATTTTTCTCGCCACGGAATGGCGTTGTACCCGCATCGGGCCACGAGTTCATGTGTGGGCCATTATCGGTTGAGTAGAAGACGATGGTGTCGTCTTTAATGCCTAAATCATCCACTTTTTTCAGTAGTTGACCAACGTGGTTATCGTGCTCCACCATCCCATCAGCGTAAGTACTGATGCCTGTTACCCCTGAGTTCTTTTCACTTACATGAGTTCGATAATGCATACGAGTCGAATTCCACCAAACAAAAAATGGTTTTTTCGCTTTTACAGCACGATCCATGAAGTCGAGTGCCGCATCTAACGTCTCTTGATCGACAGTTTCCATACGCTTACGAGTCAGAGGCCCTGTATCTTCAATTTTGCCGTCAGCGTAAGAGCGAATCACACCGCGTGGGCCAAACTTCTTACGGAACTCAGGATCTTTAGGGTAATCGACGTTCTCCGGTTCTTCCTCAGCGTTCAGGTGGTAAAGGTTACCAAAAAACTCATCGAAGCCGTGGTTAGTAGGGAGATGTTCGTCTTTGTCTCCCAAATGGTTTTTACCAAACTGACCTGTCATATAACCCATGGGCTTTAGAAGCTCTGCAATCGTCACATCTTCAGGTTGCAAGCCCAAATCGGCACCAGGAAGTCCCACTTTACTTAGACCCGTTCTGAGCACAGTCTGGCCAGTAATAAAGGTGGAGCGACCCGCAGTACACGATTGTTCACCGTAGTAATCCGTGAACATCATGCCCTCTTTCGCGATGCTGTCGATGTTTGGTGTTTTGTATCCCATCAAGCCAAAGGTGTACGCACTGAGATTGGACTGGCCAATATCATCACCCCAGATGACGAGAATGTTAGGTTTCTCTGCCGCGATACTGCTACTTGTCGCGCCAATTAAGGCGGCGGCAAGAATCGCTAATCGACGTTTTACGCCATATTTCGCTGTCATATAAACCTCTGTGTGTATTAGAAAAGAGCTTCCTGCAACAGAATGTATAGTCTAGAAATAGTGGATAAGCGAATCTTAGAAATAAGAACTTTAGATACATTAAAAGCTGCTCTAGTCCCCAAAGTAGCTGATTATTTGCTTTAGAAATTGTGGTAGTACTTATTGATTTGGCGATTTAAATTGGTGCTCTTTCCGTCGTAGAGTTATTTCTTCCATATCAGAATTTTGATATGACTCCGACATATTGCATTACAAATAAAATACAGCATTGATTTCACGCCAACATTAATGATAATGGTTTTTACTATCATTAATAATTAAAATGCCAATATGTTTGAGTCTACCCTTTCGTCTGCTCCTAAGACGGCAGCTTCCGATAACGGTCTCAATAATGAATATGAGCTCGTACTGGATAAGCACAGCCATACTGTGATGATAAATCGTCCGCCAGACAAAAAGTTAGTTCAGCTTACAAGCGTTCAATTCGAGCTGCTCCGTACTCTGACTCATTATCAAGATCAAGTGCTTAGCAAACCTTTCCTTTATGAAACGGTACTGAAGCGCACGTTCTCAGAGCATGACCGCGCACTCGATATGCATATTAGTAGAATAAGAAAACGACTGGTTAGCGAAGGAATTAACGCGGATCGAATTCAGACCGTTCATCGACAAGGTTATGTATTTAAGCATGCGAAAAAGTAAAGAAATCGCGGCGAATTGCTCCAACTTTTGGTAATTGACCGCTTATTTTGCTTTAATTAATGCAAATTCTAATCACGTAAAATAACTCAATGAATTTGCGCTTAATTTTTATACTTTGCATTGCTACTTTGTTTGCTGGCTGTGCAACCTATGCGGGCCTTAACTATGACCAACTGTTTGGTCCACAGCTCGTTCGTGAACGTACGGCGGACGTAGCTACACCTCAAGCAAACTTCTTCCAAAGCGAAGTCAAACCCATTATGGATAACCGCTGTGTCGTCTGTCATGCGTGCTACGATGCACCATGTCAGCTTAAGCTTTCTTCCGTTGAGGGTATTGACCGTGGCGCGAGCAAAGCACTGGTATATGAAGGAACAAGACTTACTGCCGCCGCGCCAACACGCTTATTCGAAGATGCAGAAACAACCCAAGAGTGGCGCGATGCGGGTTTTCATCCGGTACTTAACGAACGTGATCAGAGCATGGCGGCCAACATTGATGCAGGCCTCATTGCACGTTTGCTACAACAAAAAGAACGCCACCCGCTGCCTGATCAAGTCCAGTTAGAAGGTTTTGATTTTTCGATAGATCGAGAACAAACCTGTCCAACAATTGAAGAGTACGAACAGTACGAAAAAGATAACCCAACCTGGGGAATGCCTTTTGGTATGCCAAACCTATCAAACAGTGAATACCACACACTGATGACTTGGCTGGAAAACGGCGCGATAATGAACGTTCACCAACCAATTAGTGAGCAAGAGCAAGCTCAAATCGACAAGTATGAGACTTTGCTCAATCGCGCTGATCTAAAAAATCAACTGATGGCTCGCTATATTTACGAGCATTTGTTTTTGTCTCACCTCTACTTTTCAGAACTCACTGAAGATCCTCGATTCTTTACGTTAGTTCGTTCTTCTACTCCACCGGGGCAACCAGTAAAACGTATTTCAACACGTCGTCCATACGATGATCCCGGGGTTGAGCGCGTGTTTTATCGAATTATTCCAGAACAAGGGACGATTGTAGATAAAACACACATGCCGTTCGCGTTAAACAAGCAACGTATTGAAAACTGGAACACTTGGTTTATCGATACTGATTACACGGTTAATCAACTACCGGGTTATGAACCTGAAGTTGCTGCAAACCCGATGACATCATTTATCGATCTTCCGGTTAAATCACGCTTCAAGTTTATGTTGGACAATGCGCAAAACACGATCATGGCTTACATTAAAGGGCCTGTTTGTCGTGGCCAACTTGCACTGAACGTTATCAATGATCGCTTTTGGATATTCTTTCTAGATCCAGATAAAGCAGATATCCCTGAAGTAAATGAGTTTTACCGATCTCAGGCTGATAACCTAAGACTGCCAGCAGAGCAGGAAAGCAACACGCTGCCTGTTACCAACTGGGTTAAATACGCGCGTCAGCAAGCTCGCTACCTAGAAGCCAAGTCTGAATTTACCAATAACTGGTTTAAGGAAGGCGAAAACCTATCCACCGACGTAATTTGGGACGGTAATGGCACCAACCACAATGCGGCATTAACGATTTTCCGCCACTTTGACAGCGCGTCAGTCGTACAAGGGTTAGTTGGCGAGCAGCCGAAAACGGTATGGATTCTTGACTACGCGTTGCTAGAACGCATCCACTATTTGCTCGTTGCTGGGTTTGATGTGTACGGCAACTTCGGCCACCAACTCATGACACGAATGTTCATGGACTTCTTGCGTCTGGAAGGCGAAAGTAACTTTATATCTTTGCTGCCAACCGACATGCGTCATGAACTGCAATCAAGCTGGTATAAAGATCAAAGTCCACAGTTAAGTGACTTTTTACAACGCAACGTGAAGCCATTTAACCAACCAACCAGCGTCGAGTACAAAACTGACGATCCAAAAACAGAGTTAGTCGAGTTGCTTAGAGAACGAGTTTCAGATGTTCTTCTTCCGCGCTACGAGATTAAAGATACTGAGCTTTCTGCTCAAAGTGAAAAACAGCTCCAACGTATTGGCCAAGTTCGTGGAGAAGGTCTGAAGACCGTTCCGCAAATCACCATGCTTATGGTGAGAAGCCAGTCTGGAAAAGATGAGTTGTTCACCCTACTTCACAATAATGCACACACGAATATTTCTAGCTTGTTTGATGAAGAAAGCAACCGGGACTTTGCTAACGATGATATGACTATCGTACGTGGCGTTGTGGGAAGCTACCCAGCGGCATTTTTCTCGATCAACGAAAATCAAGTAAAAGAATTTGTCGATCAATTTAGTGCCATCCAAAATGAATCCGATTACGTTAAGTTGTTGGATAATTTTGCGATTCGCAGAAGCTCAGAAAAATTCTGGCCGTTTAGCGATCGTCTGCACAATTGGTACCGTACAAAACAACCGATCGAATTTGGATTACTTGACTATAATCGTTTTGAGAATCGATGATGATTTAAGGGGGTTCTCATGGGTATCCGAGATAACATTGCCGCTCTTGAACAACAGATTTACGTTGCTTGTTCTGAGGGAGACTACGAAACGGTCAACATGCTTGAGCATCAACTCGAATACTTGCGTGGCAAAGTGGAGCATCCTTTTGATGACGACCCTTATGCCCTAGACACTCGATTCGAGTGGGAAGATGACATGACCGAATAGAAAAAACCTCCGGCTTGCCGGAGGTTTTTGTTTTTGGGATGCAATTGATTTACTTCGCCATCAACTCATCAAGAGCTTGAATTGATTCAGACACTTGAGACGCCAATTGATCTTTAGTCGCCATATAGGTATCTAAAGGTTGAGGCGCAGCTTCAATTTCTTGGCAAGAGTTCATTAATGCCGTAAGCCCTAAACTCCCTGCGCTGCCTTTTAGTTTGTGAGCAAGGTTCTTCACTTCTTTACTGTCATTACCACCAGCAGACGCTTGCAGCTTGCTTAGTACATCGGCACTGGTCGTTCTAAACAGATTAATGATGTGCAACATCTTCTCTCTGCCCAAGATTTTCATATCGGACTCAATCACGCTCGGGTTAATGATGACCACATCTGATTCCTCTGTTTTAGGGACTTGAACAACCTTTGATTGTATCGCTTGTTCTTGAGACGAAGTTTGATCAAACGGGGTACAGTCGGCATTTTGTGGCAACAACAACGGTTTTCCATCCAGCGCATCCTGAATCAATGCCGCTAGAGCTTCTTTTGCCAATGGTTTAGGTAAATACCCGTCAAAACCTGCAGCTAAATAGCGCTCAACTTCTTCGGCAAAAACGTGCGCAGACACTGCGATCATAGGCGTAGCAGCAAGGGCTTTATTGGCTGGTTTGTTACATTCAATTTGTTTTAAACGTTGGATTAACTCGGTTCCATCACAGTCTGGCAAGTTGATGTCGACTAAAGCGATATCAAAATCCTGCGTGCTGATCAGTTGCTCTGCCTGTGAGCCGTTTTCTGCCATCACGATCTGGTGGCCCATGCTTTCTAAAAAGCCTTCCGCAACCACTCGGTTTACTTCATTGTCTTCTACCAACAAGACTTTCGCTTTCACTTTGCAGCGCGCGGTTGCCACTGCACCGGTTTCAACAGGCTCACTTTCCTCTAATGGAATGGAAAACCAGAATCGACTGCCATCTCCTTCTTCAGAATCGACTTCTAAAATACCGCCCATCGCTTCAATGATTCGTTTACTGATGGCCAAGCCAAGCCCCGTTCCTCCAGTTTGACTCATCCCACCTTCGGCTTGCGTGAAGGCATCAAACAACGTTCTCTGATCTTTTTTGGCAATACCTATCCCGGTGTCTGATACTTCAAATAGGACTTGCGACTCATCCTCTGGGTTGAGGCTAACGTAGATATCAATTTCACCTTCGTCAGTAAATTTAATCGCGTTTCCGACAAGGTTGTTAAGCACTTGACTGATTCTGGTGACATCCCCTTTCCAATAGCGACTTACATCACTTTCAATATGATAGGAAAACAACAGCTTCTTCTCTTGAGCTCGGCTGTTCATTAACTGGAAAGTGTCTTCAACCATTTGGTGTAAATCGAAGCCCATGTGGCGAATCTCTAAATGCCCTGCTTCAATCTTGGAGTAGTCCAGCACATCATTCAGAATCGCGAGCAACGTTTTACCACTGCGGTTGATGATTTCCGCATAACGCTTTTGAATAGGGTTGAGGCCGGAGTCAATCAACAGACGTGCTGTTCCGAGCACTCCATTCATCGGCGTTCTGATCTCATGGCTCATGGTCGCCAAGAATGCTGATTTAGCTCGACTCGCTTGCTCTGCTTGCTTACGAGCTTTCGCGTGATTCAAAACCTCTTCATTCAAACGGCGGTTCGCTTGTTTTAACTGTGAAGTGCGTTGCTCAACGAGCTCTTCCAAATGCTCTTTGTGCTCTTCGAGCTCTCGCTTGGCTTGAGCTTCTCCCTCTGCGACCACTTTTAGCGCTTGCGCTGTATTTCGAGCCGTGATGATAGCTTGCCCCATATGCGCTAGCTCATCTTTGCCTTTTACCTCCAGCTCGACGGCTAAGTTACCCTGCGCCACAGAAAGCAGCGCGGCAGAGTACTCTGCCAATCGCTTAACCACAGAAAGGTATACAACACGCCATAAAATCAGCACCAACACAATCAAACCAACAATTGAAATCACCGTTAGAGACCACTGAGCGAATTTCAGCGTGCTCGTCAATTCATCCACAGCGACGGTTGTCGTTTTGTTTGAATCATCAACCAACTTGTTTACGGTACCATTCAGCTCCGAAAACAATTCCAGTGTCTTTTGCATCAGTTGTTGAGATTGTTCGTTATTCTCATACTGCTGCATCAAAATAGTGAACACGACCTGACGCTTACCGAGCTCCGTTAATAGTTGGCTCATTTGTTTGGAGCGAGTGGGATCTTCCACGGCAAGCACACGGCGCTTCATGATTTTGAGATTACTTTCAAAATCACTTTGCACCTGCTGGATTCGCTCAATATTGGTTAATGTGCGAGCTTCTTCAATTTGATTCAGCATTTTAAAAGCCAATAAGTGCAGCTCATGCAATCTCTCTGTCAGATCTAGATCCACTTCCACCAGCGCATCTAGTGCCTGATAAACTTGCGATTTTTTATTCGATTCTAATAAATCATAGATATGTGTGACGTTAGCAACGGCAATGGTGCTCGTGTTCTGAACTTGCGTGCGAGTTAGCTGTTCCAACTCTTCACTCAGTAAGCGCATCTCTTCGACACGAGTATCAATCTCTTTTGCCAGCCACAGCTTTCTTTCAACCGAAACACCAAGTTCTGCCAAGTTGTCGATAACGTTCTGGACGTTATTCTCGAGATCTTCTAGCAATTGAGAATCAAACGACTCACTCCCCAGCTCTTTGATATGAGTAAGCAATGATTCGAGCTGTTCGAAAAGCACACGCCCAGACTCTTTTCTTTCCTGCTCGTTTCTTGCGTTCGATAACAGTTGTACAGACGAAATGATGCGAGTACTCAACTCAGAGACTTGCCTCGCTTCAATCATGGCGGGAATTGCAGAATCCACGACATTTCTTTCCGTCTTGGCAACTAAAGAAAATCCAGACACACCAATAAGTGCCGATAACATAACCAGCATTGCCATCGCAATGAAAGACAATAAGAGTTTACGACCGATGCTTGCGGTTGCTAGCAACATATTTTCATGACCTTAATGTTCGTGTTCAGCGACATATTACGTTATATTTTGCAGTGTTTACTTAATCTATGCCAACGAACTTCATTTCATGGTTAAAAATCAACACGCATTTCGCACAATTTTCAAACATTCTGCAGTCACATTAGCCCTTGTCGCTTCTTTACCAGTGGTTGCAGCAGAAAAAGTATGTGCCATTTACCCTCACCTAAAGGATTCATACTGGTTATCAGTAAACTATGGAATGGTGTCCGAAGCGAAAAAAGAAGGCGTCGAGCTGAGAGTCCTTGAAGCGGGTGGCTACCCAAACAAAACGCGTCAAGAGCAACAACTCGCACTGTGCAGCCAATGGGGAGCAGATGCGATTGTCCTTGGGACCGTGGACCCACAAGCCTATGAACATTCACTTAAGAATTGGGTCGGAAACATTCCTGTCTTTGCTACTGTGAACCAACTCGATCTGGATGAAGAGCAAAGTGAGCTGTTAAAAGGTACGGTCGGTGTTGACTGGCACTGGATGGGATACGAAGCAGGAAAATATCTGGCTGCTCGCCATCCAAAGGGATCAGGAAAAACAAACATTGCCTTACTTTTGGGGCCGCGTACTCGTGGAGGCACGAAGCCCGTGACTGCCGGATTTTATGAAGCGATCCAAGGAAGTGATATCAACATCGTTGACTCGTTTTGGGCAGACAACGACAAAGAGTTACAGCGTAACCTGGTTCAACGTGTGATTGATATGGGAAATATAGATTATATCGTTGGCAGCGCGGTTGCGATTGAAGCCGCTATCAGTGAACTGCGTAGCGCAGGCAAAGCTGAGGAGATCGGCTTGGTTTCTGTGTACTTAAGTCACGGTGTTTACCGAGGCCTATTGCGTAACAAAGTACTCTTCGCGCCAACAGATAAAATGGTGCAGCAAGGCAGGCTTTCCGTCATGCAAGCAGCGCATTACTTAAGGGGAAAAGAGTATGACAAACATGCCTCACCAACGATCAAACCACTGACTCCGAAGACACTTCATGACGATACGATCGAAGAATCGTTATCTCCGTCAGAATATAGGCCGACATTCCGTGTTAAGGCTGTTGATTGAAAGACAAAAAACGTGTTCTATTGAATAACAACAATTTTAAAATCATATAAACGGAAACATCTTGATGCAAAAAACCATTCGTACCATGCCAACCCACAAACATGTGGCTTTAGTTGCCCATGACAACTGCAAACCTGAGCTACTTCGCTGGGTAAAAGAAAACAAAGAAAAACTGCAGAGTCACTTTCTTTACGCGACAGGCACAACCGGACACATGTTGAGCAAAGAAACTGGACTGGCGATTAAGAGCATGATCAGTGGCCCAATGGGCGGTGACCAACAACTTGGCGCGCTCATTTCAGAAGGCAAAATCGACGTTCTCGTTTTCTTCTGGGATCCGCTAAACGCCGTACCTCACGACCCAGACGTTAAAGCGCTTCTTCGTATTGCTAGCGTTTGGAATATTCCTGTGGCAACGAACCGAGCCACCGCTAAGTTCTTGTTTAACTCCCCTCTTCTTGAGCAAGAAGTGGATATTGAAGTACCGGATTACGAAGCGTATCTTGCTGAACGCATGTAAGCTTTGATGCCAACCGAATAACGTAAAGGCGATACTGAGTATCGCCTTTATTATTTCTAAAATTCAGAACTCTGCCTTCAACGCGAAGTGATGATTGGATAATCGCCATTGACGAGCTCTTGAACAAATGCGGACCCAGCGCCAGTGTGCGTAATCCAAACTTTCTCTTTCGCACGCGTAATCGCCACGTAAAACAGCCTGCGCTCTTCTGCGTGAGGGAATTTGTCTTTGGACTCGGTCAATGCGCCATCAATGTGAATTTGCTTCTTCTTCGCAGGGAATTGCCCCTCATCCACAGAAAGAATAATGACAAAATCAGCCTCTCGCCCTTTACTCGCATGGCAAGTCATAAAACGAATATCGAGATTAGGAAAACGTCGCAACCAATCGTCATACAAGTCGGGCTTATGATAATGATTACGTCCTAACAATAAGACTGACTTGGTTTGCTTGGCTTGTTGATTCAATTGATCCAAGATCTTCTCAACTTGGTTACTCGGTGCGGTATGCACACTCTTCTGCTTACGTTGCTTGTGGCTATTTAGTGTTTTCGGCAATTGCGATGGGTTTTGCTGAACAAAAGTGTTTGCCACATCACCAATCTGATTGTTGAAACGATAAGTCGTATCTAGATGATGAACGGTAGAGTGAGCAAAGCGCTCTTTAAACCCAGTGATAAGATCGACGTCCGCACCAGCAAACTGATAGATGGCCTGCCAGTCATCACCAACCGCAAACAACGTCGCACCCGCTTGTTTCTGTGTGGATTCACACAGTGCTTCAATCAGTGCTAAACGGTCTGGAGAGATATCTTGGTACTCATCGACCATAATGAAGCGCCATGGGGAGACAAATTTCCCTTTATTTACATAATCTGTCGCACGACTGATCATGGTAGGGAAATCCACTTGATTGCTTTCTTTAAGCATTTTCTGCCACGCAGTAAAACATGGCCAACACAAGGCGAGTTCGCTGTTTAAACGAGTATAGTCTTGGTGATTTACCAACTTTTCTTGCACTTGCTTTTTGGTTAGCCCTACCGCAGCTAAGTTAGACAACTGAGAGTCTAGCCACGCGATCAGTTTGGGGTTTTCTGAGTGACTTCCTAACTCATCGTCCCCTTTTAAATAGGCAATCGGCCATTTGTCTAAATGTTTTTGCCAACGTTTAAAGTTAGTAGGCGTCATCCAATGCTTTTTCAGCCAATCTACACACCATGCTGTTCGCTGGTTGTCATCTAACGCCAACGGACTGATCTCAACAGGCTGTTGCTCAACTTGATTGAGTATATATAAGCCTAGTTGATGGAACGTATTCACACGCACACCGTCTGCGGCCATGCCTACTTTATCCACTAAACGCTCTTTCATTTCAGTCGCGGCATCACGACCGAAAGCCAGCATAAGCAACTCTTCTGTTTGAGCCTGGTGGCTTTGCAACAGGTATGCAACTCGAGCCGTTAAAACACTGGTTTTGCCAGAGCCTGCGCCAGCAAGGACTAAGTTGTGATCATCGTTGAGCAACACCGCATATTGCTGGGATAAGTTTAAAGGCGAAGATTCTATGCGATTAAACAGCACTTCCCAATTCGGACGTTCTTCCTCAAGCCAATCACGATTACGCTCACCAAGCGTCGCAGACGTATCAATAAGCCAAGGTTCTATTTCCGCCATGCGATTCGGCATCCGCATTTTGGCTTCTTCTAGAGTGGTTTTCATTTCGCTTAACTCTTGGTTAAGACTTTCCACCCAGGAGACCACTTGAGAGTGCGATAGATAGGCAGGAAGATGCTGAAGTTTGTAGAGCTCTTCTTCCCACTTAGGTAGATACTCAGCCAGTTTTCGGCACTGAGTATTGTGCCATTCTTGATACTGACGAACAGCTTCAAGAGCAAACTTACGGCATTGTGGCCACGGTAGCCCTTGTACTAGCCAGCTTTGTTGTTTGCCTTCGTGCTCATGAGCAAAAAACTGCAAAGAGCTCCATAACAACCCACGCTTTACGCTAACTTTGCCATTCCAGATCGTAAAAGGAATATGTTCTTCACTGCCTATTGAGCTTAATAAAACACTGTTCTCTTTTATTTCGACGTGATGGTACTCATTTTGAATAAAAAACTGTGCTTTGCTAGTGGCAGTGAGCTGCATGAAACGTGCGCCTTTTAATTTAGAAGTTGTCGATTTATATCATTTTAAGGCGCCAAATTGTAGCAATGGCGAGCACCTAAGTAAGCATCTTCTTTTATTCTTTAATAAAATTCACATTACTGTCGATTTAGTAACCTAAAGCTCATTCTATTTGAAGCTGACTTTACAATTATAGACACATTGCGTGGCTGCTTTAGTATAAGTCAATGACATCCCTGTTGATTTTATCAGCAACAACGAATTTTTCTTAAAGTAAATCATAAACGCGCTATAGTGGTTTTGGTAGTATTCCCCCGTTCTTCATCGGAAACATAAGGCGCATTGTGCAAGCAACTTCTAAATTTCGGCTCTATTGGGCAAACAAGACCATAAATTACAGCGTTCTTATCCTAATCACCTTACTGGGTGTGGTTATCCCGACTTGGTACTTCGAGCAAAATACGCTGATCACGCCGCTAATATTGGGCGTTATTGCTGCTGCTTTGGCAGAGAGTGATGACAGCTTCACTGGGCGCATCAAAGCGCTGATTCTGACCTTTCTCTGTTTTGCGCTCGCCGCTTTCTCAATTGAAATCTTGTTCGACACCCCTTGGGCATTTGCATTAGGGTTATTTATCTCAACCTTTGGTTTTATCATTCTTGGGGCGATAGGCCCTAAATATGCGAGCATTGCTTTTGGCTCTTTGCTGATCGCCATTTACACCATGCTTGGCGCACATGAGAGTACCAACATTTGGTTTCAGCCACTGCTGCTTTTAACTGGTGCGGCTTGGTATTACTTCATGTCGATGATTTGGCAGATATTTTGGCCTCTTCAGCCTGTGCAACAAAGCTTAGCCAATGTGTTCTTCCAAATGGCAAATTATCTCGATGCGAAAGCCAAGCTTTTTCACCCTGTCACCAACCTAACGCCACAGCCACTTCGGATTGAAGCCGCAAAGTGCAACGCAGCGACGGTGATGGCGCTAAACGCTTGCAAAGCCACATTACTAAACCGCTCGAAACGCGGCCACATTGATGGCCCTAGTGACCGATTCTTAAATATCTACTTCATCGCTCAAGACATCCACGAACGAGTCAGCTCTAGCCATTACCGCTATCAAGATTTAGCAACTGAATTTGAACGTTCTGATGTGCTGTTTCGTTTTAAATATCTTTTGGAATCTCAAGCCCAAGCGTGTCGCGATATTGCATTAGCGATTCAGCTAGGGAATGAATACTCACATACCGATCAGTCCATCTTGGCCTTAGCTGAAGTGCAAAATTCACTTGCTTACTTAGAAGAACAAAAGCAAGGACACTGGAAACGTCTGCTAATGCAGTTAACATATTTATTCAATAACTTAGCGACGGTAGAAAAGCAACTGAATAACATTAACAACCCAGATGTTGAGGGCCTAGAGGAAGATACGCTCGCCGATACTAACCCGCACACATTAAAAGCCATGTGGCAGCGTATATCCGCGAATTTACACAAAGATTCGATGCTGTTTCGACACGCATTGCGTATGTCGATTGCCTTGACGATTGGTTATGGAATCATTCAAGTATTCAACATCGACCGAGGTTACTGGATACTCTTAACCACTCTCTTCGTGTGTCAGCCGAACTACAGCGCAACACGTCAAAAACTGACAGCGCGAGTCATAGGCACATTAGCTGGTTTGTTAATTGGCGTACCATTACTGACTTTCTTCCCTTCTCAAGAAAGCCAGTTAGTATTCATCGTTATTTCTGGCGTGATGTTTTTCGCCTTTCGGATGAACAATTACGGATACGCAACCGGTTTTATCACACTACTGGTCCTCTTCTTATTCAACCAGTTAGGTGAAGGTTACGCGGTTGTGCTTCCTCGACTAGCTGATACCCTCATCGGGTGTGTACTTGCTGTAGGAGCCGTGCTGGTTATTTTGCCAGATTGGCAATCGAGAAGGCTGCACAAAGTCATGTCGGATGCGATAGAGGCTAACAAACAGTATCTCGATCAGATCATTGGTCAGTATCGAATTGGTAAAAAGGACAACTTGAGCTATCGCATTGCTCGTCGTCAAGCCCATAACAGTGACGCCTCACTTTCTTCTGCCATCAGTACAATGCTTGCGGAACCTGGTAAATATCGTGCTGCCGTTGATGAGAGCTTCCGCTTCTTAACGTTAAATCACGCAATGCTGAACTATATTTCTGCTCTTGGCGCGCACCGAACTCGCATTGAAGATGAGTCTATTCATAAGCTCGTTTTAGATGCACACCGCTGTATTCATCAGCATTTAGACGTTCTCCATAAACAGCTTCACCAGCATTGCGAAGAGTGCGATTTATCTAATATTGACGATGCGGGACTCGAGCAACGCTTAAATGAGTGGCGAGATGAAGATGATAGTTCCGCTCGCATGGTATTGCAGCAACTTCACCTTATCTATCGCATGCTCCCAGAGCTACATTCACTCGCCAGTAAGTTTGCAGTGAGGGTTAACTAGTAACACACGCATATAAAAGGGAAGCGGATTGTCGCTTCCTTTTTTCTTTCTACTTTTCTATCTACCCCAAAGTGGGTAATTATGTACCTTCATAGGAAAAATCTGACGTATCACTTAACGCACCTTGACAATATTCGGACAAAAAGCAATCGATCAAATTCTAATCTATCTAGGTTGAATAAATATGTTGTATCCAAAGGACGAAGAACTTCGGGAAATGAAGGATAAACCGAATTACAACGAGGGTATTGAGATGAACGCACAACAATTTAATGAACTTAAACAAAAGCTCAGCGATTTAACGGCGAGTCAGTTGAAATCATTACAGGGTGAGATAAGCGTAAAGTTAAACAAAACGCAAAACCCAGTACTTTCTGTTGAAGAGCGAGAAATGCTTTCTAAACTGTTTGCTTAATCAAATCATTGAGATAAAACACTTGAACGTTTTATAAACTCCACCTATGCTCTCATTAGCATAGTATTGGGAGTGGTGATATGCCTGTATCAGGAATTCAATCTGGGCACCAAATTGTTCAGATGTCACAGCAGATGGCTGAAAAAGCCGCGCATGGCATTAATGATAATTTAGGTAAAGTGAAAGAAGAGATCGCTTCTCACAACATCGATTTGGCTAAAGTGGCAGATGTCGCAATAACCGCTTCAACTCCTAGCCTCCCCTCTCAAAAAGTTGAATCACTCATCAACCTTACGCAAGCTGCAGGTTACAACCGAGTGGGTGCGTCCGTCATTGAGAAAAACAATGAAGTCATTGGCAGCTTACTCGATATTCACGTCTAAAACTTCTTAGTTCCGACCTGTCACTGCAAATCCGTAACAAGCCCTCTTTTGCTACCTAATGTTGTGCTATTTCGATTCAATAAGTCTCGATAAAAACCAATAACTCCCAATAAAAACGGACGCCTTGTTAAAGCCGCCCGTTTTATGTTGAATCCAAATTTATCCGTTATCAATAACACCGTGATTCAGCAATGACTCTACAATCTCATTGGAGCTAAGACCGTTGAAGTCTATCGATGTACCTAAGTTTTCCACAACAATGGTTTGCTGGACATTTGCATCCGTCGTAATGTTCAGAGAAACATTTTCTGTTGATGCGTCGTAATCGGCTTGAATGTGCGCAAGTAAATCATCAATACCTGCCGTTGGATCATTCAAATCAGCGATCACGTCTTTGAGGTCAATGGTGTCCTCATTGACGCTAAAGTCAGTGATGGTGTCAATCGCACCATTATCCACCGTGTCTTCTGTCCATTTAAAGATATCGCTACCCGCACCACCAGTCAGAATATCAGAGCCTAGTCCGCCAATAAGCACGTCATATCCATCTCCTCCTAGGATATAATCATCTCCCGTACCTGCTGCTAAAGTAATGCCTGTATCACTACCAATAAGATAGCTGTCTTCACTTTCAGCAGACTGATCAATATCTTGATTATTTAGCGTAACGTTTAGATTAATATCTAATGGCGTTGAATACGCTTGGTCACCATTTGATGCAGTAGAAACCGCAGTCAATGTAATATCGTAATCTCCCGGGATCGCATTATTGATATGTAGCGTATCAATTTCATCTTCTGGAACAGTCCATGTTGTACCATCAAAGCTGATATTCGATGTTGTAGCTTCACTCGTGATAGTGGCTCCTCTTGGCACGCCAGTGAGCTCTAAGGCCAGTACTTCATCGACATCGGTCAACGCAGCCATAATACCCACCAGCGCGATGCCTTGACGGCTTGCACTTTGACTCGCACTAATTCTTTGAATGTAACTAAAGTTCTGATCAATGGCCAAGTTTGGTACGTCAGCGACAGGCGTTACGTTAATATCAAACGTTTCTGATGTTTGTAGTGAGGTACCCGTTAAGTTGTCATAGAAGATACCGTTGTCATCAGCGGTAACCGTAAGCGCAATAGAATTGCTGTTCACGTCACTGGCATCAATAAATACACCGACATCCGGCTCCGTCGAAGCGAAAAGACTATTAAGCTGAGACAAAGTCCCCATCAGTACAGTTTCACCTGCTAAACCAACGCCTTGAGTAATGCCACTCCCCGCCGGGACAACGACACTTATATCACCCTCATCGATGCTGAGTGACACCGTCATGATTTCATTCTCATGAACACCTGCAAAATCAACATCGGTAATTTCGATACCTGAGATTTTTTGATCCGATGACTCCACAATCGTATTTGTGACCATTGAGCCATCGATCTCCGGAGCATCGTTAATCGCCTGCACTGTCATCACGGCTGAGCCACTGACGGTCTTCGGATCCGAGACGCCATTGGTCATGCCATCATCCGTAATATCGTAATTAAAGCTTACATCCCCGTAAAAATCAGGAGCAGGTTCAAAGCTCCACTCCGTTGAGCTCAGTTGAGTAAGCGTCCCTGCTGCAGGGTCGACAAGCGTAACATTGCTAACGGTTAAATTGTCCGACTCAATATCAACCGCATTAACCAGCAAGTCTGCTGCGGTAACAATAACAGCGCCGCTGTCTTCATCAATACTTGTCAGCGTCACTTCCGATGTTGTTGGCGCATCATTCACCTCTGTGACTTCAATTACAAATTGGCTGCTATTTGAATTGAGTGTTTCATCGACACCGCTAATCACGATACCTTCGTTGCCTTGGTCATCGACAGAGATGTCGACATTGACGTTACCAAAGAAGTTAAGCGCTGGGTTAAACTCCACTAAACCATCAGCGATAGCGGCGTTAAGGTCAGATACGGTTCCTTTCAGTTCAATTGAACCCGTGCCGTCTCCAGAAACCGTCAATCCGTAATTGGCAATAATCGATGGATTGAGCGCCAAGTAACCGCTATCGACAGCAATATTCAAGACATACTCTGCGGTAGGATCATCAAGTACCGCATCCACATCCGAAATACCAAATGTATCCAGCAGGATAGCGTTGTCTTCTGGTGTTTCAACGTCAATGACATTCACGAAGTCCGGTCGATCATTCACCGCTTCAACATCAACAGCTACGTCAAACTCCTCGGCTGAACCTAAATTTTGGCGACCATCGAGCCCGGTATCAACCGCTTGCACTTTGAAATGCAGTGACCCTCCCCATGAGTTATCGTTTCGATCACCAGAATTAAAGACCACTTGATCCAAATCTTGAGCATCGATTTCTAATACGAAGACGCCATTTCCTTGGTCAGTAAACACCGTTCCATCAGGTAATGAAACACTCGCCCCATCAGGGACATTTGAAATCTCAACTCTCAGCGTCTCTGGATCATTTTCCTGGTAGGTTGCGCCATCTCCGATGGACTCTTTGTTATCAACCACCAACGCATTGACGTTGATAACAATATCTTCTCCCTCATTCCCCGCAGCTGAAGTATCAGGATTCACATCAACATCATCGCCAATAGGATTCACAACCAGCGTAAAGTTATTAGTTCGCTCAGTTGGTACTTGTAACAATTCTTCTTGGATGAACACGGTAATTCCAATCTCTGCCTCACCACTGAAGTTTTTCGGCGGTTTGATTTGGATGTCACTCAAATCAACGGATGTCTGAGTAAGGTCTTTTAGCTGAATACTCCATTCTCCTCCGCCGTTGTTCTTAACAACATAATCAGAGGAATTGGATTGAACGACAAAGTCGTCAGGAATCCCTATTAACTTGAGTGAAACGAAACTTTCAGAGCCATCATTATCGTTTAAGCTGATCGAAACCCCTGAGCCCGATTGATTCAACGAAATTAAAGTATCTTCGTCACCAACCACGGTAATTGGCTTCGTAGGATCGGCACCTGTAATCGTAATATCGTCCACCACTGGCGTAACTTCGAATGTCACGTCATCAGTAAAAGTTCTTATGTCGATATTATCGCCAGGGTTATTTAGGATAGACTGATCAAATACAGCCTCGTCCGTGATCTCTCCTTCGATATTAATCTTGACGGTGTTTTGTCCCCCACCTACGGGATAATTTTCTTTCGGCTTAAACAGAACATTATCAAGCGCACCCGCTAAAATTTCTGCTTCATTAAACTCAATACTTGTCCCTAAGCTATTGCCATTTGCGTCAACAAACTCCCCCAGTGTTGGGTCATCGAGCTCTAACTTGATATTCGTTAGCGTTTCCTGACCACCTTGGATATTGTTATAACGGTCAGCAAAATCGACATTTAGATTAAGTTGGATTAAACCATCTTCATAACCCACACCATCCGCCGTTGGTACATCGTTATTTAGGTCATTAACTGGTTGTTTGTTAGCGTCTAAACCGAGAGTACCTGTGATATCCACTGTCACATTTGGTGTAACATCACCATCTAATGGCTGATCACCCGCCGAACTCGGAACATCTGCAATCGGTAAAACCTGAACTGGAATTCGCACGTTGTTTTCTTTTTCGTCGCCAGACTCTGTGTCTTTGGTGACAAACCTCACAGGCAATTCGAAATCACCAGCGTAATCTTCTGCCAAGTGCATCGTTAAACCGTCCAAACCTGTGATATTGCCACTAGCATCAATATCTGCTTGGAAAACGTATTTACCATTGACAAAATCGATATCAGTGCCTGTTATCACCAAGCCTGGAGGAATACCGGGTGCAGATGGATCAATAACAACAGTCAAAACATCTTCCACACCATCCGCATTAATCGCATCGACTTTCGACGTCAATTGAGTGCCAAGGTCGATCGCATTATCTTCCGATGCTTCAATTTGGACGTCATCAGCCACCTGAATTTCAGCGGCAACACTCGTTTGCGGCGTGAGAACCGTCGGAAACTCAAGTGTCACGTCAGTTTCTCTTACTACTGTTGCGTCTTTTTCAACGGCATCTTCACCTAAATCGTTGACCTCGGCATAAATGGTTAACCCAATTTGAGATAGACCGCCGTTGTCACCATCATCGCTGTCGTCGTTTGGCGTTAAATCAAGACCTGAAGGCGCTTTAATCGAGAAGTTTTCTTCGTCAATGACTGTCCATCGACCGCCGCCTTCGTTCAATGCACCAACAATGACCAATTGATTGAGAATCTCAGGGTCGACATTGTGGAACTGAACAACAAGCTGAGTCACCACTTCATCTGAAGAGGCGTCAAACTCTTGGTATTTGATGATATTCGCACCAGACTCCCCACCCGTTGAAGTATTGATCGTAAAATCAATGTTCCCTTGGCCATCTGACTTCACGATGTTAGTGACAACGCCAGTGCTTTCAGCAACAAGCAAACGTGTCTGGGCGTCTAGCGATCCTGTTGTATTTTCTGGCTCAACGATTGGATTGACTTGGACATGCACCATGCCATTGATGGTTTTTTCTGCAATTCCCTGCCCTGGATTAGAAGCATCGACATATTCGTGGTCAATCTCTTTCACCGTCACCGTAGTATTCAAATCAAAGTCAGTACTAGAGTCTTGCTCTAATTGCACCTGGACATACCCGCTTTGAGAGATTCGAGCAGAAAAGTCTTGCTCCGACTCGTTCGCTAGTGGCGAAAGTGTTAATGTTCCAGAAACCAATGTTTGTGCTACGCCATCGACATAAACCGTGCTGCCTGGAGGAAATCCAGAAATCGTCACATCACTAAAGAACTCGTCTGTATCAGGGCTTTGAGCCAACGTTGGCTTCCAATCAATATTAAAGCGTGTATCTTCATCACCTTCTGATTGAACCGTGTAGTTATCTTGCGCATCAATGACAGGAGCGACAATAATTCGGATCTCACCCGATGAGGTTCGACTGTGACCATCATTCTCTGTGACGATCGTCGTCGCTGTAATATGAATGTTCTCCGTCGATGACGCTTCCGGTTTAATAACAATTCCAGAATTAATATTCGCCGTGGTGATATTGGCTTCATAGATTGGCTGATTTTGCGCGTCATAGCCTACAAAGGTCAGATCGACGGATGCACCATCGCTATCAAATACCTCGACACCTGCCGGAATATTGGACAGCAGAACCGTAACCGACTCTGAGTGATCATTCGGGTTATCTGGTAACTCGCCAGAGATGACACTAAAGCCCAACTCTACTTGACCATTCTCATCGATATTAGTCTCAATACCTCTTACATTGCCGTCATTAAACTCATGCCAGATCCCTGATTTATCATTCAGCTCAATAAATGGTATGTCAGCTACGCCTTTCACACCGACGATCACTGTTTTGCTGCCTAGTGACAACATATCTTCGGCAACCCCACTAGATAACGATGCCGTATCTTTTACGATACCTTCAACGTTGAAAGTAAAGTCATCATTGCTGTGCAACGGAGGAAGCACTTCGACGTTGGCTAACTCAGATTCTGGCACTTCGTAATAGAGTACATTGCCGCTTGAATCGGTCACTTCCACTATTTGGCTTGGGTTTGCAGAATCAAGCCACACTAACGTAACGCCATCAATTGAGAAGTCAGAAATACGCACAAACAGTGCTTCAGAACCATCTAAATCCGCAGACGGCTTCATGGTAATCACTTCACTTAACTGAAGTGGATCATGATCCGTGACAGGATTGACGGTGTCTTGAGTTCGAGCGTTATCCTCAAAGACATTGATTCGGTTGACTGTAAAACTACCTGGGTCCGCGATTGGGTTAACATCAATGATGATAGTTTCTGTCTCTGAACGTGCCGTTTCCTTCCCTGATAACGGATTATTGTTTTCTGTTGTAATCGCGGTTACATCAATCTTGATTTCGCCCGAGAAATTATCGATTGGGTCAATTTGAACGTCACCAATTCGGCTGGAATCTACGAGATAAACACCACCAGTTTGTGGAATCGCACTACCATCCGAATATACTAACTCTGCGTTACCTTCCCCTTGTGTAAAGACGAGCTCGTACACTATATCTTCAGGATTACTAGTATCCTGAGTTTCCGCCGTGATATTAAGTGCGACGTTGTTTCCGTCTTCATCGACAGAATAGTTAAACTCGCTGCTCGTCGTCCAAGTCGCAATATCTGCAACGGCAGCAACTTCAATGTCTAAACGACCATTAATCGTATGATCTGGCGTACCATTGTTAAGAATTTCCACACGGATACGAGGATCGATACCAGAAGCATCGGTTGATGTATGACGATCTGGTACGAAGTACAAGTTATCTAACGAGACAAGCTCACCATTGAATGACTGCTCGACATTTGATGCACCAAGAACAACCGTATCGCCTACTGGTGTCAATTCAATGAAGTTACCGCTGCCATCTCGGTAATAGAAAGTACCGTTGTGCGTGCTTGCATCTCGAATCGTGATGTCACCTAAGCTTTCGTTACGATCGATATCATGCAAATCGATAACCAAATCGACTTTCGCCGGCGTCACATCCAGCGTCGACAAGTTATCCTGAGTATTTGCAGAGTCAACGCCCACAACGACACCATCACGCCCTTGGTCCTCGAACGCAGTAACGGTAGACGTGTCAATTTGCGCATTACGGTCTCTTATCGAGATATCCACATCGGCATCAGCGATATCGCCATCACCATCGGTTGCAACAACGTTGATGGTGAAATCAATCGAGTCGGTTTCGGTATGGTCAAGATCGTCATTCGGACGGAATGACACACTGCCATCAGTTCGAACAACCAAACGACCGATTTCAGTATCCACTCCGTCAAGAACCTTGTGAACAAATACGACTTGGTCGCTGCCGTTCAAATCGACAGAATCGGAATCAACACCGTTTTGCTGGAAGTAAATGCCTGAATCATCAGCCGAGAATGAAGTCACTTGTGCGCCGTCAGCACCAAGATCGTCATCACCTTCTACAGGGTCTTGGAATAAGTGAACCGTGCGGCTGCCTTGCCCCTCAACACGCGAAATAGATGCATCGTACAAGGTTGGAACATCATCGGTGATCGTCACTGGTAAGTTAATACCTGCCGTATCGCCATCGACATCGGTCGCAAAGACTGGAAGATCGAGTATGAGAGTATCTTCGCCTTGGGTTGAGTGGTCTAGCGCCCCCTCGAGTGTAAACTTGTAAGAGCCGTCAGCGTTCAAAACTAGCGTGAACACTGAGTTACCATCAGGTGTTTGACCTTGATAAGTAAAGTTGTTGTTGCTTACCGCGGTTTGAACTAACGTCACCGCGAAGCCACTTGACGTTACTCCTGGGATCGGGTTAGAAGTAAGATCCAACTGGTAAGAGACAACGGTATCTGCCCCTTCCACCGTATCGAAATTACCGGTTGCTTCTAGGCTGTCTTTGTTGGTTGCCTGAGAGCCATTAGCGAGGTCATCCTCGTCAACAGCCAAAGCATCTGCTGATTTAATTTCGGGAATGTCATCAACGATGGTGATTGGAAGGTTCAGTGATGATGACGTGTCACCATCAAAATCTGTGACTGTAATTGGGATATCAATGACAAGGTTGTTTTCACCTTGAACAGCGTCATGGTCGACTGGGCCCAACAGTTCAAACTGGTAACTGTCGTTATTCGCATCAAGAGACAGCGTGAAGATCTTAGTTGATGTGCCAGTAATCACCGCTTCGTAACTGGTTACTCCACCATTGGTGCCTACTAGATTCAACTCGATGCTGCTGCCATTCGACGTTAAGCCTGACACGACTGCATCGAGGTCAGAAACTTGGTAGCTGACAATCTTGTCTGCACCAGCAACGACCTCAAATCCGCCGTTTAATACCGTAGAATCATTACTTGTCGTATCAGAGCCACCGGCAAGATCATCTTCATCAACGGTTTGTTGGCTAGAGTCTGTCACTTTCACAATAGCTGGAACATCGTCCACCACGGTGATCGGCAAGGTGATGTTATTGGACACATCGCCATCAAAATCAGTCGCGTTGACTGGGAAGTTAATGACCAACGAGTTTTCATCGTTACCCGCAGGATGATCAAGTGCACCTAATAGTTCAAACTCATAACTGTCAGCTGAGCCATTTAGCGTCAGTTTAAAGACGGTATCCGTCGTACCTTGTACGTAAGCTCGGTACTCAATCACGCCATTTGAATTTGAAAACTCAACCAATTCAAGCGGCTGACCACTTGAGGTAAGTCCAGATACAGGCGACGTTAAGCTATCCAACTGGAAGCTAACGATAGAGTCGGCACCATCAGTAACATCAAAGTTGCCGCCAATGATATTGGATTCTGGCGTGTCGTCCGAACCTTGGCTTGGAATATCATCCTCATCCACAGACAAGGTACTACCAGAGCTAATAGCATCAATGGTTGGCTTGTCATCTATGATGGTCACTGGCAAGGTCGCAGTGATAGTATCGTTGTCGCCATCCGTGATCTTCACAGGTAGATTCAACAAAATCTCATCAGAGTTAACCGCGTGATCTAACTGACCAGATAACTCAAAGTCGTATTTACCATCTTGATGAAGTGTCAACGTGAACACCGTCACTCCACCCGGAGTTTGCCCTACGTAAACAAGTGCGTCAGCAGTTGAGGCACCAACGTCTTGAGAAAGTGTTACCTCTTCTCCACCCGATTTCAGATTCGGGATAGGGTTTGAGCTCAGATCCAATTCGAACGCATCAATACCATCTGCGCTGGTTACTTCAAATTCACCCGATACCGTTAATGGCTCTTTAGTGCCATCAGAACCAAGAGGTAAGTCATCTTCGTCTACACGTAGACTTTCAATATTGGTAACAACTGGAACATCATCCACAACGGTAATTGGCAATGTGAAGGCTGGTGAAGTATCACCATCATTATCTGTCGCCGTCACAGGGAGGTTAATAACAATCTCGTTTTGCTGATTACCATCTGGATGATCAAGCGGCTTCTGTAAATCGAACTCGTAGGTGTTGTTCGTTGCATCCAACGTCAGTTCGAAAACCACTTCAGCAGGATTGCCAGCAACACCTTGGTATACGTTCACACCGTTTGCGCTAGAAGACAGAACTAAGGTGATAGCTTCACCATCTGAAGTCAGAGAAGCAACAGGCGTGGTCAGGTCACTAAGCTGAATAGAAGCAACTTGGTCAGCACCTCCGGTGATATCAAAAGTACCTGAAATAACAGTATCTTCTGCACTTGCAGCATCAGTACCTGCTGGTAGGTCATCTTCATCAACGGTTTGTTCACTGCCTGCTAGTAAACCATCAATTGTCGGAACATCATCCACAACCGTAATTGGTAAGGTGATGTTGTTCGACACGTCTCCATCAAAGTCAGTCGCGTTTATCGGCAAATTGATGACCAGTTCATTTTGGCCATCAGCATTTGGATGATCGAGAGGAGCAAGCAAATCGAACCTGTAGCTGTCATTAGAGGCATCGAGGGTCACTCGGAATACTGGTGTCGTCGTGCCATCAATACGAGCTTCGTAAACTGAAACGCCACCTGCGTTTGAGACTTCAACCATGACCAGTGATTGACCATCAGAAGTCAGGCCTTGTACTGGCGTCGTTAGGTCAGAAACACCGTACTCTACAATGCCATCAGAGCCATCAGTCGCGATGAAGTTACCAGCAATGCTGTTCGACTGCGTACCATCAGATCCGACTGTTGGGATATCGTCCTCGTCAACCGTTTGCACACTTGTTGCTTCGATGCCACCAAGCGTCGGCTTGTCATCAACAATCTTGACAGGAATTGTCTCAGCAGAGGTATCGCCATCAAAGTCTGTCGCAATAATTGGGAAGTTGAGTGTCAACTCATCGCTATCTACCGCGTGGTCGATTGGACCTTCAAGCGTAAAGTTGTAACTACCATCGGTATTCACCGTCAGCGTAAAGACTGCTTCTGTGCCTGCCGTTGCTTTGTAGGTAAAGCTGCCGTCGCCACTTGCGGTTTCAGCCAATGTAACTGCCACGCCTTGTGATGTAAGGCCATCAACTGGTGTTGCAGAAGCGTCGAGCTGATAGCGTACCACTCGGTCAGAGCCTTGCGTTGTGGTGAAGTTGCCATCGATTGATATTGGATCGTTTTGATCCGAGCCAATCGTGGCTAAATCATCTTCATCAACGGTAATCGCATCAACATCGGTAATGGTCGGTTTATCATCCACGATGGTAACTGGGATCGTTTCTGTGGTGGTATCACCATCAAAATCTGTCGCGATGATTGGGAAGTTCAGCGTGAGCTCATCACTACCTGTTGCATGGTCAATTGGACCTTCAAGCGTGAAGTTGTAACTGCCGTCGCTGTTCACCGTCAAGGTAAGTACGGCTTCTGATCCTGCGGTAGCGGTATAGGTGAAACTGCCATCCGCATTCGCGCTTTCCGTCATTGTCACCACAACCCCGTGTGAGGTTAAGCCATCAACAGGGTTAGAGGACGCGTCTAACTGATAACGCACAACATGATCAGAGCCCATCGTGACAAAGTGACCATCAATCGACACGGACTCGTTTTGATCAGAGCCAATCGTCGCCAAGTCATCTTCATCCACGCTGATCGCATCGACATTAGTGATGCTTGGCTGATCATCAACAATAGTGACAGGCAGTATTTTAGTTGAAGTGTCGCCATCAAAGTCTGTTGCGATAATCGGGAAATCGATTTGTAGGCTGTCGCTATTCATCGCATGGTCTAGTGGACCTTGCAGAGTAAAGGTGTAGCTGCCATCTGGCTTCAGCACTAACTCAAATACGGCATTGCCATCTGCTGTGGCAGTGTAAGTAAAGCTACCATCACCGTTTGCCGTCTCAGCAAGCACGACAGGTTCACCATGAGAGGTCAATCCAGCAACTGGATTTGCCGTTGCATCAAGCTGGTATTTAACAACGCTGTCCGAGCCTTCTGTCGTACTAAACGAACCAGACATAAACGCATCATCGTTTTGGTCTGAGCCTATTGTGGCGAGATCATCTTCGTCTACTGTCAGTGGAACAACGTTGTCGATGCTTGGAACGTCATCAGTAATGGTGACTGGAATGGTCGCGGTCGTCGTATCACCATCAAAATCCGTCGCAATGATTGGGAAGTTCAGTACTAACTCATCGCTGTTTAACGCATGGTCGACCGGACCTTCCAGACGGAAGTTGTATGTACCGTCTGCATTCACATTCATGGTGAAGACAGGGTTACCATCCGCGGTAGCAACGTAAGTAAAGCTGCCATCGGCATTCGCAGTCTCTACCAAGGTAACAGGCTCACCTTGCGAAGTTAACCCCGAAACAGGATCAGCCGTTGAGTCAAGTTGGTAGCTCACCACACGGTCTGACCCTTGAGTGGTCGTGAACGCACCTTCTACATAAACAGCGTCGCTTTGGTCTGAGCCAATACCTGAGAGATCATCTTCATCCACAGCCAGCGGCACGACGTTATCGATGACTGGTGCATCATCCGTGATCGTGACTGGAATAGTTGCCGTGGCCGTATCACCATCAAAATCGGTGGCAATAATCGGGAAATCAATGGTTAGGCTGTCGCTGTTGGCCGCATGGTCGATTGGTCCTTGAAGCGTAAAGTCGTACGTACCATCCGTTGCGACGTTTAGGGTAAAAATAGGATTACCATCTGCGGTCGCGACATAGGTAAAGCTGCCATCACCATTCGCGGTTTCCACCAAGGTAATCGCCTCACCTTGAGACGTCAGGCCCGCAACAGGATCGGCTGTTGAATCCAATTGATAGCTCACCACTCGGTCAGAACCTTGAGTGGTGGTAAATGCGCCTTCAACAAACAGATCGCCGCCTGGGTCGGAACCTACAACGTTAAGGTCATCCTCATCAACATTCAGCGCACCAACCGCTGTAATAGTCGGTACATCATCAACTATCGTGACTGGAATGATTTCAGTGACGGTGTCGCCATCAAAGTCTGTCGCGATAATTGGGAAGTTTAGTGTCTGCTCGTCACTATCAACCGCGTGATCAATTGGTCCTTCTAACGTGAAGTTATATGAGCCATCAGTATCTACTGTCAGAGTAAATACTGGGTTGCCACCCGCTGTCGCTTCATAAGTGAAACTACCATCACCATTTGCGGTTTCTGTTAGCGTTACCGCCACACCTTGAGATGTTAAACCGTCAACTGGTGTTGATGAAGCATCGAGTTGGTAGCTCACCACACGGTCTGAGCCTTGCGTGGTTATGAAGCTGCCATCAATAGAAATTGGATTACTTTGGTCTGAACCGATTGATGCTAGATCATCTTCATCAACCGTAATGGCATCTACGTCAGTAATAACTGGCTTATCGTCCACGATGGTGACAGGGATAGTCGCGTTTGTGGTATCACCATCAAAGTCGGTCGCGATGATTGGGAAGTTGAGCGTCAACTCGTCGCTATCGACAGCATGATCAATTGGCCCTTCTAGCGTGAAGTTATAAGAGCCATCAGTGTTCACTGTCAGTGTAAAGACCGACTCAGTACCTGCTGTTGCTTGGTAGGTAAAACTGCCATCACCGTTTGCGGTTTCAGTTAGCGTGACTGCAACGCCTTGTGATGTAAGGCCATCAACTGGTGTTGCAGAAGCGTCGAGCTGATAGCTCACCACTCGGTCAGAGCCTTGTGTGGTAGTGAAGGTGCCATCAATTGAAATCGGGTCAGTCTGGTCTGAGCCAATTGTTGCTAAGTCATCTTCATCAACGGTAATTGCATCGACATCGATAATGGTTGGCTTATCATCCACGATGGTAACTGGCAACACGATTTGGCTTGTATCACCATCGAAGTCTGTCGCAATAACGCTAAAATCAAGGGTTAAGCTGTCGCTATCTGCCGCATGGTCGATTGGACCTTGCAGCTCAAAACTGTACGAGCCGTCGGTATTCAAAATCAATGTGAAGACTGCACTGCCATTTGCCGTTGCGCTGTAGGTATAGCTGCCGTCTGCATTTTGAGTTTCGGCAATGGAGACGGTTTGACCTTGAGATTGCAGGCCATTTAAAGGATCAGCGTTTACATCCAACTGATACTGTACAACGCTATCAGAGCCCTGAGTTGTCGTGAACTGACCTTCAACCAACGTTGGCTGTGATTGGTCAGAGCCTACCGAACTTAAGTCATCTTCATCGATGGTAAGAGCAACAACGTCGTTAATGGTTGGCACATCATCAGTAATAGTTACCGGTAGAACAAGTGAACTGGTGTCACCGTCAAAGTCCGTTGCGACAATATTGAAGTCTAAAGTTAAGCTATCGCTACCCACAGCATGATCGATTGGACCTTCAAGGGTAAATGAATAAGAACCATCAGGGTTCACTTGTAAGGTGAAGATAGCGTCCCCTTCTGCCGTTGCAGAATAGGTAAAGCTGCCATCTGAGTTGGCTGTTTCCGTCAGAGAAATAGATCGACCCTGTGATTCCAACCCATTGAGTGGATCAGTGCCGCTCTCTAATTGATAACTTACAACACGGTCTGAGCCCTGAGTCGTCGTGAAGCTACCTTGCGCGAGCACAGAGTCGCTTTGATCGGAGCCGATGCTTGATAAATCGTCTTCATCGACGGCCAGCGCATCAACGCCATCAATCGAAGGAACGTCATCTTGAACCTGAATGACAATTTGCGCCGCTTCTGGTGTGTTCGAACCTTCGGTAATCGAGGAGCGGTCGCCATCCGCATCTACCGCGTAAACTGGCAGTGAGAAAGTAAGCGAGTCATCGTTAGCACCCGTATGGTCGAGTTGTTCATACAAGTTGAATTGGTATTCGCCCAATGCAGGGGCATCAATCGCCACATCAAATACTGTGATACGCACGCCATCCAGCTCGATGAAGCCCTCGTAAGTACGCACGCCATTACTCTCGGACGCTATTTCCAGTTGAACAACCTGCCCTTGAGATTGGAGTTCTCCACCAACGTTGAACTCTGTAGGTTCCAACTCGTAGTGGTCAATGATGTCACTACCGACCGCTGTCGTGATCGACCCAGTACCACTTGTTACTGCCGCGCCTTCCTGTGAACCTTGGTCAACCCCCGCCTCGTCTAAAGACAATCCCGTCACGTTTTCAATCACCGGGTTATCGCCATCAAGGATGGTCATCGTAAACGTGTTACTTGCCGTATCTTGGTCGAAATCGACGATTGTGGTTGGCAAAGAGAGCTCAATCGTATCTTTACCGTTTGTTTGTTCTAACGGCTTAAATTGCTCAAATTGGTAGGTACCATCAGTATTCAGACTGATGATTAAAACGGTTTCATTAGAGCCTGCAATGGACAGGGTGATAGTGCTGCCGTCTTCAGAGAGTACCGCCTCTGTTGCCTGATTATCACTCAATAGGCCATCAAATTGACTAAGTCCTTCTTGATTAAATGTGACCGTTGCCAATTGATCACTACCAATATCAACAAAGGTGCCAGTAATCGGAGTAGAAGAAGATTCAACGTTTTCGAAAGTAACGTTTTGCGGCGCCGGATCATCGCCATCAATAACGGTTGTCGTGAAATCGATAGGTGCTTGAATACTGTTACCACCAATATCTGCGCCTGTAATGTCAAAAGCGATATTGATTTGATCACCGGAGATGGAAACTTGACCATCAGCAACAGAAGCGACATGGTCAATGCCCTGGCTAATCGTGGTAACGACCTCTAACTCTAAATCACGGCCTAAAGATGTCGCTTCGATCTCTATACGAAGCACTTCGTTACCTTCTTGAGTGCCGATAATGGCATTTTGCGCTTCGTCATAAACGAACGCCACTGGCTGACCAGCAGAGGTAATATCACTATTTAGCTCGGTTAACAGAGACTCCAATGAGGACGTTTCAGGTACAAATGAAGCAGCATCAAGTGCGAGATCCCCTGCTTCAACCAGCACACTAGAAGAAATGGTTTGCGGATAGCTTGATAGAGAAATTGAGCCTTCTGTTACGCTAGATTGCAATGATTGTCCGCCATCGGCAAAAATAGTGACATCTAAATCATCAGCTTCATCGCGTTCTTCTACACCGCTACGAGTCGCTGACGTCTCAAAAAAGGTGGAGGCAAGTACTTCCGGATTATTATATTCAACGGTCACATAGCCAGCATTGGCTGAGCCTTCAGCGCCAGCACCAGCAGCCGTTGCTTCCAAAATAGCAGTCGGGTCAGCACCATCTAAAATGGCCTGTTGGATAGCCGCGACATCATTAGCGTCAAAGTTAGCACCTTCGATAGCTGTTGGATCGAAAGTAACTTGGCCATTAACTGGAGATTGCAGTAAGGTTTCTGGTTGTTCAAAAGAAGGTTCTGGAAGGCACGCGACACAATTAGCATCAACCAGATACAGCTCATTATGTATCTGTACATCAAGAGAAGCGTTATTTTCAGTAATGATCACTTCGCCAGATATTAACTCATCCCCCGCTTTTATAGACCTGACTTTTCCATCCAGACCTAAAACCAAGACTTCACCTTTAACAGCATTTACAATCGCGTTCTGCGGCACGGCTTGCGTACTCATCTGACCTCCGCTAATGGCCTACGTTTCCCATTAACCTTTTTAGATAGTTTTTAAATGATTTAGTGCGGCATACTGCACACCTTTAGACGATTAGACTAAGTATCAACTCATTAAACAATCGATAAATGGCGCACTAATGAGCAAAGTAAGTAAAACTTACTAGTAGTCACAGAAATGTGACACATGTCCTAACACCGCAATATCGATTAATTATATGAAATTGATGTCTTATTCCGTATAAGTGTAGTCGTTTTAAAAAAGAAGATAGATGAAACGCTCAGCTAAACGCCAAACTACCGGTTGCAATTAATAATGGAAGAAAAGCAATAAGAATGTTGTATACACCTGAACGTGATGACAACTTAATCAATAATGGTGACGAGAAAAACGTGACGATTAAATATTGAATGACATAAATCGTTGGACAAAATATAACCATGAAAATGTGGCTCACAATATGAATTCCCGAGCACCACGAATTCGGCTTTGTCCTGATATACAGTAAAAAAAATACGAGCAAGCTAATAAGAAAATACATAAACATCACACTTGAAAATAATTATCATTTTCAATCATATGTAAATATTCCCCCACTTTCAATGATGTGAGAGCTATTAATACCATCGTTATTATCAATCAACACAATAAGTAAAATTATCAGTAATTCCCGTCCTAAACGTTTGCGTAATCGCTAACCTTCTCTTAACCTTGATTTGAGGCTTTTATCACGGTTTTTCCATTGATATAGTGCGTCCATACAACAAAAAAAGACCATTCGAGGCATGGAGCTTCCTCATTAATCTCAAGATGAGAAGAATTGGTACCGACAAAATTCGGCAGATTTTAAGAGGGTCAAAAAATGGACATGAATATGGTTGAGATTTTAGGTTATGCAGCTTCAATCATGGTCGCAATTTCGCTAACTATGAAAGATATTGTTAAGCTTCGTATCCTTAACTTTATTGGTTGTGCGCTATTTACTGCTTACGGACTAATGATTGATTCTTGGCCTGTAGTATTAACTAACGGCTTTATTGCTTGCGTTAATATCTACTTCCTAGCAAAAATGCAACAGGAAAAAAAAAGCCTAGAATCTAGAGCCTAAAAAGCAATAGCATTCGAACAATAAAAGCCCGCGAATGATAAGAGCGCGGGCTTTTTGCTTTTAATGCGCTCTCATTTTCTGCACATTCATCAATAGCTCTAGCGAACCCAGTTAAGTGCTAATGTTTCTCGACGAGAGAACATGTCTACATGCGATGAGATTATCGCCTTCACTGTGCTCAGTTTCTCTTCGGAATCCGCCTCACAAATAATGGTCAAGCTAGACTCGCAAAGAGCAAACTCCGCTTTTCCCGTCGGAAATGTCACCAAACCGCTGTTTTCATTCCAAGTAGCAGGAACCTTTCGTCCAAAATGCCGACAAAGTGTCACTAAGTATTTGTCAGCGTGTTCGCTATCTATTCGGGTGCTTTCTTTAATCATGAATTTACTCGTGTTTTGAAGCGCCCCCTCTCGGGAGCCCTATTAGAATTGATAAGCAGCAGAAAGTTTGAAGTTGCGACCCGGCTCGTAGTCATCAAGCGTGAAGCCACGTGCAGTACCCGAACGAGACGCATGAGAGCTGTACAACTCGTCAAATACATTATCAATACCAAAGGTCACCGACAGTCCATCAATATCAGACGGCACCCATTGAGCATATAGATTATGTACATCATAACTTGCTTTCTTTGGCTGACTATCAAAGACGTTGTCTTCCTCTAGAACAAACATTGAGTTCCACCCGAAGATCGTTTCTAAAGCGTCTGACTGGTAATCCAAAGTTAGAGCAATACTATCACCCATATCAATGCTACGCCCATTACCCCCAGCAACAGGGCCACCAGTATTCTTGTTTTTGGTGTCCGACTTAGAGTAAGAAAGTTTGCTGTTAAACTTGTCGTAGCCATAAGAAGCACTTGCCTCAAAGCCTTTAATCTCGACATCACCTAAGTTGTAAATCAGGTAAGTTTGAGGCGCGTTTTGGTACTGGTCTGCAATGTAATCATCAATTTCCGTTTGGAATGCCGTAATATTCGCTCCAAAGAAATGCTTATCAGAGGTTTTATCAAAACGGACACCACCCTGTGTGTTCAACCCCGTTTCTGGCTTTAGTCCATCCTCTAAAAATGCAACGTCTTGGTAGGCAATAAAGGTTTCCATCAGCTCAGGGCCTTTGAATAGAGAGCGTGCGCTCGCAAACAGCGTCCAATCCTGAGTGACTGCCCATTCTGCCGCTAGGGCCCAGGTCACATCATCATAGTTACTCGTCCCCGTTTCAGCTTCACGTTTGTAATCATCAAAACGCATACCTGCGGTAACAAAGAAAGCATCAGAGAAGAAGAACTGGTCTTCTACAAACAGTGCGGTTGAAATGGCCGATTCATCCATGAACTTACGGCTACCGTAGTAACTTGAAGATGTCTTATCCATGTAGTCGAAACCATAGGTGATTAGATTATCAAACTCACCTAACATAACATCCGACTGGAACTTACCATTCAAACCAAAGTTTTGGTTTTTAGCGGTGTTCTTCGATAAACGGTTCGAAGGCCAGCGAGGAGCCATAACGCTCTCATCCCGTTTAATTTCCGTCTCGGTATTATAAAGTGTGACGTTACCTTGATGTTGTTCGCCTCGCAGCTCGTAACTCAAGGTAACGGTATCTCGGTCATAATCCGTAGGAATAAGTAACGTGCTCGATAAGCCATTGTTCGCACTACCCGACATATCAGGACGCGGACTGTAATCACCACTGTCTCGGTACATGTCATAAGAGAGCTCAAAACGATGGATGTCGTTTAGTTCATACCCCAACTTAGCCAGAATGTTGTAAACATCACCCGCAGCGCCATAGGTTTTGTTGCCGTCACCATCTTCAAAGTCATCGCGCGTAACGTAATGGCCATAAACCATCGCATCAATGTTTTCGGACAAAAGCCCGTACAGTGTCAACGAGCCTTGTTGGTTGTCGTTGGATGCATAACCGCCATAAACACGAGCGCCAAACGTTTCATCGTAACGAAGTAAATCGCGAGCGTCTTTCGTTTCAAAATAAACCGAGCCGCCTAAGCCATTTTGAGTCACAGAGTTATTACCTACCTGGATATCGGCAGATTTGAGAATGTCAGGGTTTAGCGTCAAGTTACCAATGTGATGGAACATGCTCGCATGCTGAGAAGCACCATCAAGACGAATGTCCAAATCGGTTTCGCTCAAACCACGAATGGTAATACGTTGATTCACAGAGTGTGTTCCACCAACATCAACACCGGGAATATCGCGCAGTAAATCAGACATATGATCCGCTTGCTTCAGTGACATGTCGTCCGCAAACATCGACTCAGTATTGCTAGAAACTTTTGTTCCCCATACAACGACTTCTTCAAAATGTGACTCGGTATCTTGAGCTAAAACAGGGTTTGATAGCGCCATTCCCACTGCAAGGCAAAGGCTTGAAAGCTTGATAGATGAACAAGCAGGGCTTTCCATAACTTCATTCCTAAATATTAATGATAATAATTCTCAGGTATAATAAGCATGAGTTTTATAAATACAAAGGCGATTTGATTATGCGAAATCGCACAAGTGTTATGAGGAAGTGTCAAATGCAGGAAGTCACACCAAAACGAACTAGAATTGCCAAGATTGCTTTAACCCAAAAACTGGAAGCCACAGAAAAGCAGTGGATCGTCACGCAAGGTCAACCTTGTCAAACTCAACTGGCAGAAGGCAAATTCCTATCATATCAGTACAATGATCAAATCTTTGTTCATGGTGGACGTTGCCTAGAGCTTGTTGATTCACATATTGTTTCTACTGCACACGCCTCACTGTTGGTCACTATTCTTTTAGAAGGTAAGCTCTCGTTTGGCTATGACGATTTGCAATTTGATTTAGACGCAAGCGACGGCCCTAAAGGTGTCGTGGTGAACCTACTCAAACCTGCAAACTTTCGTCGTTCACTGCTCAAAGATAACCTCATTAATAAGATCAACATATTGGTTAAGCCCCAGTGGCTAGAGGCTCGCCTTGACCAAACCTGTCGTCATCGGTCCTTTTTTAACTCTCATCAGGCGTTTCATTCTCTAGAGCTTAACCAGGCGTTATGCGAACTGGCTGAAACGCTGACAAGCCGAGAAACACCACAAGAATTCCAAGATAAGTTGGAAGTGGAAAGCTTGATCTATCAAATTTTGCATCAAGCGACTGAGCAAATCCCCAAGAATTTCAGTGCGAATAAAAATAGCCTTGAACGGCACACAGATGGTCGAATAGAGGATATTGTTAGCTATATAGAAACTCACCTTGAGCAAGAACTAGGCTTAGAGAAGTTGGCAAGCGTGTTTTCAATGAGCGTTTCAAACCTGCAGCGCCGATTTAAGCAATCACTGAATATGACCGTAAATGGTTATATTCGCTTTCGGCGCCTTGAGATTGCGAGGCAACACTTGGAACGTGGCCTAGTGACGATCACGGAAGCTGCTTATGAAGCCGGATACCACCACCCTTCCAACTTCACCTGCGCTTTCAAAAAGGTATTTGGTGTACCACCGCATGAAGTGATAAAAGAGTAAAGAGGCCCCAGGTAACTGACTGTTATTTAGGAGTGTCTTATCCACAACATCGGTATATACTCGCCTTAAACGTTATGGAGGTTAAACATGAATATTGGTGCTGTCGCAAAGCTTACTGGGCTTTCATCTAAGTCGATTCGATTGTATGAAGACAAAGGGATCATATCTCCACCAGTGCGCAGCGACTCTGGCTATCGAGAATATTCAGATAATCATATTCAAGAGCTTAACTTAGTATCACGCGCAAAAAACGCAGGCTTTTCACTGCAAGAATGCAAAGAGTTAGTGCAACTTGCCCATAATCCCAACCGAAAAAGCAGCGAAGTAAAAGCAAGAACCATGGATAAGCTGAGAGAGGTTGAAGAAAAAATCGCGCACCTTATGGAGATCAAAACGCAACTTGAAGGTTGGGTTTCTTCTTGTCCGGGAGACGCTGAAAGCCGATGCCCAATCATAGACGAGCTCACCAAGTAAACTCGCCTATCTATCCTCATTGAGGAATCGCTTTCATTAAGCCCTGAGGTTGGATTAATGGTAAGTACACATGCGCTTGCCGTTTAATTCGATAATATTAAACGGCGTTTCGTAGATATCCTCTAGCGTAGACGCCTGAATCACCTCCTCCACCGCACCACTTGCCACAACTTTGCCTTGCTTAAGCGCCAATATGACATCCGAGTAGCACGCTGCGAAATTAATATCATGAATTACCACCACCATGGCTTTGTTCATGTCATGAGCTAACCGCTGCACGACTTTCATGATCTGAAGAGAGTGTTTGATATCTAGATTGTTAAGTGGTTCATCAAGAAAAACGTAGTCTGTATCTTGTGCAATCACCATGGCAATAAACGCAAGCTGTCGCTGACCACCACTTAATTCATCCAAATATTTGTCTTGTATACCTTGTAAATCTAGATAGTCGATCGCTTGTTCAATCACCGCATGATCTTCTTTGGTCAGATTTCCTTTGGAGTATGGGAAACGGCCAAAAGAGACCAACTCCTTCACGGTAAATCGCATGGTAATAGAGTTGGCTTGACGAAGTACCGCCAGCTTTTTCGCTAACTCTTTAGTGTCCCATTCCGCAATTTCCTTACAATCAATGATAACACTACCACCATCCCGCTCCGTTAAGCGCGAAGCCATAGATAACAGCGTGCTCTTTCCCGCGCCATTCGGGCCAATAATGGACGTCACTTTGCCCTTTTCAAACTGAGTATTGGCCTCATCAACCACTTTATTTGAACCGAAGGCCTTCGTTAATTTGTCTATCACTATCATATTTATACAACTTTGTTTTTCAGTAGTAGGTATAAGAAATACGCACCACCAATAAAGTTAATAACGACACTCAACGTCGTCTCAAAACTGAACACGTTCTCGATAATCCATTGCCCAGCCAGTAACGAGCTGATGGAGAGAAACGAACAACCAACCAATAGCGTTTTGTGTTGGTAACTTCGGAACATTTCTCGGCTTAAGTTGGTCACCAGCAAACCAAAGAACATGATTGGTCCCACTAGAGCCGTAGAAATAGCAATCAGAACCGCCGAGATAATGAATACATTTCGCGTCACCTTAGGTACGTCGACGCCCAAACTTTTCGCATTGTCTTGGTCGAGCCAAAACACATCTAAAGTGCGATGCATACTAAATAGCAACCAACATGCAAACATCAAAGCTGGTGCACTAAAGTAAACCAAATTCACTTTGACATTATTAAAGCTGGCGTAAAGTTTCGATTGAACGATTGCAAACGTATTTGGGTCCATCAGCAAAGAGAAAAATGACGCCGCATTGGAAAATAGCTGACCAAAGATCAAGCCGACCAATAGCAACGTAATCAAGTTCTTGCTTCCTTTAGAAAAGTAAAAACCAAACAACAATAATGAAAACGACACCATTATAATTACGGCAATCGTGAAATTGACGTACAAGTTAAGAACTAAAGTACTCAAACCACCAAAAATCAGCACGATCAAAATTTGCGTCAACACATACAACGCATCAAACCCCATGATACTTGGCGTTAAAATTCGGTTGTGCGTAATGGTTTGAAATACAAGTGAAGACTGAGCAATAGCCACACCCGCTAGCACTATCGCCAATACTTTAGGAACTCTACGAGATAAAAAATACTGGTAGTTGTCAGCCGTTAGCCCAATACCAATAAACAAACATGCGAAAAGTACCGCAATGCCGCCTAACAGTAGGATTTTCGTTGAATCACGCATGTTGTTTACCTCGCAACAACATCGCGATGAATACCACGCCACCCAATATGCTGATCACGATAGAGATTGGCATTTCATGAGGGAAGATAATCAAACGACTCACCAAGTCGCAACACAGCACTAAAGTCGCCCCATACATGGCCGTAAGCGGAATGTTCTTTTTGAGGTTATCACCATAAAAGTGACTCACGAGGTTCGGCACAATCAGACCAAGGAATGGCAGCTGCCCCACAATCATCACAACACTTGCCGACATGATGGACACCAACAGCACGCCAATCGTCACAACCTGCTGATAATTTAACCCCAAGTTAACCGCGAAATCTTTTCCGATACCCACGGCTGAAATCCTTGCGGCAAAAAGATAGCTGAGAATAGCCATTGGTACCGCGATGTACAGCAGTTCAAAATCACCACGCAAGATGTTGGCGAAGTTTGCGACTGTCCAAGCATTCAGACTTTGAAGTGCATCGTATTTGTAAGCGATAAACGTGGTCATGGATTGGATGACATTGCCGAAAATAATTCCGACAAGTGGCACAAAGACCACACTCTTAAATTGAATGCGTTGAATAAAGAAAATAAATGCTAGCGTCCCGAACACCGAGATACCAAAGACAAGCCATAGGTGGTTGTCGTTTCCAAAGAAAACCACGCTCAGTACGTAGCCCAGCATGGCGCATTCGATCGTACCGGTTGTAGAAGGTGCAGCAAATCGGTTCTGGCTGATTTGCTGCATAATAAGGCCTGCAATACTTAAGCCTGCACCAGCAAGCAGTATGGCGAATAAACGTGGTATACGGCTGGTAAAGAAAAGCTCTAACGCTTTCTCATCACCCGAAAATAACTGTTGGGGCGTCATGTTTGCCACCCCAACAAATAACGAAACCGTGCTTAAAACCACAAGGGTTAGCAATAACTTTTTCAAAGTTAACCTCTGCTATCTTGGATTACAGTTCAACGGTTTGCTTGATCTCACTGACCATTTTTTCTGTTGCAGTCACACCAGACATCGACAAGTACCACGCGTCCACATCTAAATAAGTGATTTTGTGATTCTTATATGCGGCGGTTGCTTTGACTAAGTCGTTATCCATGGACTTACGAATATCGTTATCTGGCGTGCCTTTCAGCGAATTGCGGTCAACTACGAGTATATTTTTCGGGTTAGCTTCACGAATAAATTCATAAGAAATAACATCTCCGTGAGTGCCAGTTTTCACGTGTTCAACCGTTTCCAAGAAACCGAAATCGTTATAAATCACACCAAATCGTGATTGAGCACCAAACGCACTGATGTTGTCACCCATGCTTAAAATCGTTAACGCATCATTGTTATTTGATTGGTTGTAGTCACGGATTGCTTTGAATTGAGCATCTAGCGCTTCAATTTTCTGCTCTACTTTTTCTTCGATATCGAAGATTTTACCAATATTGCGCCACTGTGCTTGCGTACCTTCCCAGTAACCTTGATTCTCTTTCGCAGCAAAAACGACCGTAGGAGCAATTTCACTCAGCTCTTCATATTTCGCAGACGCTCGCGGACCAACCAATATCAAATCCGGTTTTTGCATGTAAATGGTTTCAAAGTCAGGTTCAAACAAACTACCCGCAGAGGTGTAGTTATCTTTGCTGTATTTTGAAAGGTAGCTAGGCAGATTAGAAGAGTTAGAGACTGCAACAGGATCGATACCAAAGTTGTCCAGCGCATCTAGCGGACCAAAGCCAATCACAACCACGCGCTCTGGTGATTGCTCTAGCTCGGTTTGCCCCATGTAATGGTCAATCACAACCTTAGCAGCGAAAGAAGGAGAAACAGTAAATAGCGACAGCATAGCCGCACCGACGAATTTTTTCATTTTGTTAAGCCTTAATGAGATCTATTATCATGCGCGTTCGCAATATAACGTTACTCTTTACTGCATTCAACAAAATTTAAGGTACTTTACATTAGTTACGCTTATTCGAGCTCCAACTATATCAAAGACTTATAAAAACCATTCATTGCAATATCTAGGTGTATCATTCATGCGCTTCGATAAATGCTTTGAGTGCAAGCTCATCAATAATCTCCAACCCGTTTTCCGTTTTTGCAATCAATCCCTTTTCAATCAAATCTTTAACTGCACGTCGATAAACACGACCAGAAGTACCAAATCGCTCAGCTTCTTGATTCACTTTGTCAAAGCCACCGAGCAATGTGTTGGTTTGATTACGGACGAAAAGATCATACGCAATATTATAAGTAATGGGATGCAATAACCGATTGGTATAGATATCCATAGAATCTTGATAATCTTCGGCCAACGCTGAAGCAAAGAACACCATCATTTCTGGATGCTTTTGTAGCGCTTCAGTTAGTTTTTGGATGCAGATGACATCAACCTGCATGTGCTCGTCTGCAATCACGTTCCATTGGCAAGGAGTCTGAGTGAAGTACTCCATTTCACCATAGATATGGTAGTCGCAGTTTGCCTCTCCTAATTGAAAGCGTCGCCCATTCGCGGCCAATATGCTCATTGAAACTCGACCTACCGGCACAACATATAAGTACTGAAGTTGCTCACCTTGACGGAGAATTTCTTCCCCAGCATCAAAGTAACGCGTACTAATTTGACACTGATAGATCATCTCACGAAAGGCAACGCTCTTTTTTTCAAGGTATGTTTTGAAGCGGCCAGTTGGATACGGGCTGATTTTCATTCTCTGCTCTCTCAGAAAAGTTACTGATAACTATCTCAGGTGGATTGTACCCCGTAACACCAAATAAAAAAGCGACAGTGGCCTGTCGCTTTACATTCATTGATTTATAAGAGTTACTGAAGTTAGTACGGACTATCTCTGAGCAATCAGCGCTTCTAACGCCGTCGTTGCAGCAAGCTTCTCACCTTGCATCATTACTTTCGCTTCATCAACGTACTGACTAACCCCTTCTTTCACATCTTGTTGGTACAGAACGACGTTATTTAAGATCGAAGCCACATGAAGACCACGTAATCGGCCAACGGCAAACAAAGCTGAGGTTTCCATATCGGCACCTAAGACGCCCTTCTTGTTCCAGTATTGGCATATCGCATCTTCGTCATCGGTATAGAAACTGTCGTGAGAACGTACCACACCGAAATGATAACGCGCCTCTTGCACCGACAGGTAACGCTCAACTTCCTTTAATAAGGAAAAACTTGCGTACGCCGGATAAGCCGAATCCACATACGCTTTGGATCCGCCTTCATCTCTTACCGCACCTTCGGCAATGATTAGCGCGCCAAGCTGAATGCCTGATTGCATCGCACCTGCCGATCCAACACGTACTACATGAGTTACGCCGCACTGTTTTAGCTCTTCAACTGCGATGATCATCGATGGGGCGCCGATGCCTGTGCTGCATACTGAAACAGGCTGGTCCTTGTATTTGCCAGTAAAAACACGGTACTCGCGATTTTCCGAGATCATTTCTGCATCATCCAATAATGCGGCAATACGATTAGCTCGGTCTGGCTCACCACATACAATGACGAGAGGAGCGACTTGTGTTTCATCAACACCAATATGAGGTTGTTTCGCCATTATTCGTTCCTTAAGCTGCAGCTTGAGCTAAGGTTTTATCGCCATTGCGCTTGGCGCTACGGGCCCATTCACGCGTACCATTGGCAGCAATGAACATCAAAATCGCATACTGAACAGACATCGCATAAACACCCTGTGTCGCGTAGATGCCAACACTGATGATGTTAATCACAACCCAAAGAATCCAGTTTTCCACATATTTACGTGTCATCAGAATTTGTGCAACAACAGAAAGTACTGTCATGGTTGCATCCCAAAACGGGAACGCATCAGGTTCAAGTACCGGATCAGCCAAACCTGCACCAAAGAGATTCAAGCTATCAACAGCAATGTTTGCTAATGCAAAGAAAAAAGGGTCGATGTAGATGGTTAACAACGCGATAGACACAACGCTAATAGAAGCAGTGGCGATGAGTTTCTGTTTGTTTAACCAGCGTACTTCCAGCGTTTCACCTTCCGCGTTTGGACGAGTCCACGCATACCAACCGTAAATGTTCGCACAGAAGAAAAACAGTTGAAGAAGTAATAATCCGTATAACTGAATTTGGAAAAAGATAACGGCAAAAAGAGTGACATTCAGCAAACCGAATAAGTAGTTGATGGTTTTTTCTTGGCTAGCAAACCAAATGCAAAGCAATCCAAAAACCGTACCGAAAGCTTCGATCCAACTCATTGCGTAACCGCCGCCAATTGGAATGTTAACCAGGGTGTTGTTTATATCGAGTAAGGCAAGTAGGTCCATGTCGATGTCCTTTATTATTTTGTTTGGGAATATGCCTATATTAGGGCGTGACACCTAACAAAAAGGAGGACATTTGTCCCCCTCTTGATGCACTCGATCATAATTCAGTTCAATATTTGCTTGAAAGCAATAAATGACTCAATTGAACCGCTTGGAAATTAACACGCCTAAGAATCCAAACCTAAATAGCGCTTTTTGAATGCGGAAGCTGATGCAAATAAAGCTGACGCCAAAAGTGTAATAACAAACCCAATTGCGTACTCGAATGCTTCATTCACCAAGAGCTGATAACAGCTCACAAAAAAAATCAGTATGACCGCAATAACATTAACTCGGTGAAACCAAGGATGCTTTACGGAGAACTTAGCGTAACCTTTTGATAACATTTAACTAATCCGCCAGACAACAATTAATATTTTTATTTATAATCAATGGTGATAGTAAGGCTTTATAGTATAAAGAGAAACGACTTTTTTGATTTTTTAGCTCAACATCACAGGTCATCTAGTGCTGCTTGACTTTAATATCTTGACACTTTTTCGTTCAACTAAGGTAGGTTCTAATTGCACGACTTGCGCTTCTGTTGATTTATCATCCAATTTTCGGACAAGCGTTTCCACGGCAGCTTGCCCAAGACGGTATTTAGGCTGGTGAATTGTGGTGAGTGATGGCGACATGAACTTCGCGATATGTATGTCATCGTAACCGATGATTGAAATCTGTTCCGGGACTTTAATATTGAGCTCATTTGCGGCGTTAATCACACCCATCGCCATCATATCATTGGAAACGAAAATCGAGCTGGGTAAGGTGCCTCGCTGCGCCATTTTCATAAATGCTTGGTATCCGCCTTCACATTCGAAGTCCGATTCAATGATCCAGTTGGCATTAAATTCCAAGCCAGCTTCGTTCATCGCACGTTTGTAACCTTCGTATCGCATTTGCGCTTGGTGTTTAATCAAAGGGCCGGTGATACATCCTATTTCTGTGTGGCCGCAATCAATCAGGTATTTCGCCGCTAGGTAACCGCCACGAAGCGAGTTATCTTGAATTTTGTCGCTCGTAAACAGCATCGGCCCCCAATCCATCACCACGACAGGGATATCAGGATAACGCTCAAATACATCGATACGCTCCCCTTCTAGCGAGGAGCACATCAAGATCAAACCATCGACACGCTTTTGCAAAAGCGTATTAATGGATTGGCGCATACGTTCGTTATCACCTTCGGTATTGCATAAAATGAGGCTGTAGCCTTTTTGGTAGCAGCTGCGTTCGACGCCTTTTACGACTTCGCCAAAGAATGGGTTGGTTGAGGTTGTCACTAGCATACCAATGGTTTTGGTACGATTGACTTTGAGGCTACGCGCCAAAGCTGATGGCGCATAGTAGTTGAGTTCTTTTGCGGCATTATTGACGCGTTCGGAGATCTCTTCACTCACAAAACGCGTCTTGTTAATAACATGGCTCACTGTTGAAGTGGAAACCCCTGCCAGTTTTGCGATGTCTTTCATCGTCGCCATGTTATTACTCCTAATTAATGAGGCGTTTAAGCCCTATTGTGCAGCGAGAAACGCGTCCACCTCTTCGCGAGTTGGGATCGACGTCTGCGCGCCAAAGCGGGTCACAGAAATTGCAGCCGCCGCATGTGCAAACTTAATTGCTGATTCTAAAGGTAAATCCTCTAACAGGCCAGTGACTAATGCCCCATTAAACGTATCACCTGCCGCGGTGGTATCGGTCGCGTCAACACGGAACCCCGGGATGAGCTCACCTCTACCATTTTGACTTAACCAAACACCCTTCGCACCGAGAGTGATCATGACAATTTCGATACCTTTGCTATGAAGCACATTCGCCGCTTCTTGCGCGCTGTCATTATCCGTTACCGTTACCCCCGTCAACACTTCAGCTTCGGTTTCATTTGGTGTAATGACATCAATACAAGCAAGCAGTTCGTCTGACAGTTCACGAGCAGGGGCAGGGTTTAAAATGACGTTAGTTTTTGCATTTTTCGCCACTCGCGCGGCTTTCTCTATGCCGCACATCGGCGTTTCCAATTGCATCAGCAGGTAATCCGCTTGGCGAATGCGATCTAAATCTGGCTCAATCGCTTCTGCTGTCAATTTGGCATTCGCTTCTGCTGAAATACAAATGCTGTTTTCACCACTATCCGACACTTGAATCATCGCAATGCCAGTTGGGCAGTTTGGTTGCATCTTCACACCAGTGATGTCGATGCCGTCCATATTGAAGTTTTCACGAATATTGATGCCGAACGAGTCATCGCCTACACAAGCAATAAAGCCAATATCAGCCTTGAGTCGAGCTGCAGCAACAGCTTGGTTGGCACCTTTGCCACCTGGGATAACTTGATAGTTGCGACCATGTAGCGTTTCGCCAGGGCGAGGGAAAGAAGGCACTTGAAGAACATGGTCAGCGTTTACACTACCTAACACCACTAACTTATTCATACGGTTATCCTCGGTTCTGAATGAACCCTTTTTTTGAAAAACTATTTTGGAAAATACATTAGATGACTTTAACTTCTCTTCTTAGCGAAGGAGTCACGATAAAAAGCCAAAGGCATCTATACCCTGCATTTTTAAGTCACTTGGGTATGTTTGCCCTCTCCTCCTAAACGACAGATATAAACGGAAGAGAGAGCAAAAATTAGGACGCTTTATTGAACGTCAAACTTATTTAGTCACTACTTTTAGTGGCACCGGAATGTATTCTTCTACTTTTTCACCTTTCAAGACTTTGTCAGCCGTTTCAACACCTAAAGCACCGATAAGATCTGGTTGCTGTGCGATGGTTGCTGCTAGCTTGCCACGGTTAACTGCGGCAATGCCGTCTTCCGTACCATCAAAACCAACGATAACGACGTCTTTGCCAGAAGCTTGAACGGCGCGAAGTGCACCTAGCGCCATTTCATCATTCTGTGCGAACACTGCTTGTACATCAGGGTTAGCCGCGAGTAGGTTTTCCATCACGTTTAGGCCTTTAGTACGGTCAAAGTCTGCTGGCTGGCTGGCAAGAAGATCCATATCGCTGCCCTTCACGGCATTCATGAAACCTTCACCACGCTCGCGCGCCGCCGATGTGCCCGCAATGCCTTCAAGCTGAATTACTTTTGCTTTTTCGCCAACTTTTTCCATGATGTAGTGGCCTGCCATTTCACCACCGATCACGTTGTCGGACGCGATGTGACTCACGACTTCACCACGGCTTGCGCCACGGTCTAGTGTCAATACAGGGATCTTAGAACGGTTCGCCATACGAATCGCATTAGACACAGCATCAGAATCCGTTGGGTTGATAAGAATTGCTTTTACACCGCGAATACTTAAATCCTCGATGTTCGACAGTTCTTTGCTCGGGTCATTTTGCGAGTCCAGTACAATTAAGTCGTACCCCAATTCTTTCGCTTTAGCTTCCGCACCGTCTTTCATCGTTACGAAGAACGGGTTGTTTAGCGTCGAAACCACAATCGCCATCGTATCTTGGGCTTGTGCCGCTACTGATACAGTGGAAGAAAGAAGTGCAGCAGAGATAAGAGTTGCAAGTTTTTTCATCGTTCTAGTCCTTTGTGTAGGGTGAGCCAGCACACGCCCACTGGCTCGGTTTGTATTCAGGATTTAATGGTTATGGATTATTTGTTTTTGTTGTCTACCAGTACTGCGAGCAAGATAACCACTGCTTTGGCAATCATTTGGTAGTATGAGGAAACATCAAGTAGGTTAAGAGCATTGTTCAAGAAACCGATGATCAGCGCACCAATCAAGGTACCCATGATACGGCCTTTACCGCCCATCAAGCTGGTACCGCCAAGAACAACCGCTGCGATAGCGTCTAGCTCGTAGCCCATACCCGCTGTTGGCTGCGCCGAAGACAGACGAGAAGTCACGATGATGCCTGCAAGCGCTGCCAGCATACCGCAGATTGCGTATACACCAATCTTCACTCGGTCTACATTGATACCAGATAGACGAGTCGCTGATTCGTTGCCACCTAGTGCGTAAACGTAGCGACCAAAGCGAGTGTGGTTAAGTAAGTACCAAGCCGCTGCGAACACAACCACCATTAACCAAACAGGTACTGGAATACCTAGCGCGTAGCCGGTACCAAACCATGCAAACGCATCAGCTGTGTCAGTAAAACCTGTCGAGATTGGACGACCTTCGGTGTACACCATAGTCACACCGCGTAGTAACGTCATGGTAACCAGCGTAGCGATAAAGGCCTGTACTTTGCCCTTCGCAATGATGATGCCGCTAATTGCACCTAACGCTGCACCTGCGACTAAAGCGGTCGGAACCGCCACCAGCACCGGGACTTCAAGCGCAATCATGCTTGCCGCAAAGGCACCGCATAACGCCAGTACGGAACCAACACTCAAGTCGATGCCTGCGGTTAAAATAACCAGTGTCATACCTACCGCGATAATGGCATTCACTGAGGTTTGACGAAGAATGTTGAGAATGTTGTCGACCGTAAAGAAGTTCGGGTTCAAAAATGACACAACAACAATCAAAAAAATCAGTGCTATCAGTGATTTTTGCTCAATCAACCACTCTTTTGTGAACAACTTCTTGTTGCTAGCTTCGGTTGGTTTGCTCATGGTATTAGTACTCATGCTGCTTCCTCATTGATCTTTTTGCCTACGGCACAGGCGAGTAATTTTTCTTGATCGGCGTCTTTCGCATCGAATTCGCCAGTAATACGACCTTCATGCATAACCAGAATGCGGTCACTCATACCGAGCACTTCTGGCATCTCGGAAGACACCAAGATGATGCTCATGCCTTCGGCTTTGAACTTGTTGATGAGTTGATAAATTTCTTTTTTCGCACCGACATCGACGCCACGTGTTGGCTCATCGAGAATCAGAACTTTAGGTTTGGTCATTAACCCTTTCGCGATCGCCACTTTTTGCTGGTTACCGCCGGATAAGTTACCAATGATTTGGTCGCGCGTAGGGGTTTTGATATTAAATAACTTGATAAAATCTTCCACGGCAATCACTTCATCGCTATGTTGGATTTGGAAGCCTTTAGTCAACTGATTGAGAGAACAAAGTGACATATTCTCCTTAACCGAGAGACCCAACACCAAGCCATCGCCTTTGCGATCTTCTGAGATATAAGCGATGCCATTTGCTAAGCCATCTTGTGGGCTAACCGGATTAATGGTTTTGTTATCGAGGTTGATAACACCATGCTCACTTGGCAACGCGCCGTAAATCACTTTCATCAGTTCGGTACGGCCTGCCCCCATCAAACCAGAAATACCCAAAATCTCACCGCGTTTCAGTGTGAAGCTCACATCGTGAACGCCAGATCCAGTCAGGCCAATCACTTCAAGGCAAGTTTCGCCATGTCGCACATCAATACGTGGGTATTGCTCTTCTAATTTTCGGCCAACCATCATTTCAATTAGGCCATCTTCATCAGTGTCGGACACCTTGCATTCACCGATAAATTTACCGTCACGAAGCACGGTAATGTCGTCACAGATTTCAAAGATTTCTTTAAGACGGTGTGAGATGTAAACGATGCCGCAGCCCTGCTCTCGAAGTTCGTTGATCACTTTAAATAGTGACTCCGTCTCGGTATCAGTCAGCGCGTCAGTTGGCTCATCCATAATGATGACTTTCGATTCAAACGAAAGCGCTTTCGCGATCTCCACCATTTGCTGTTCACCTAAGCTCAAATCACCAAGCAACGTTTTCGATGAGTGCTTTACGTTAAGGCGTTGAAGCAACTTGTCTGCTTCTTCATACATCTTGCCCCACTGAATACGCCCCATCGTGCCGGTAAATTCACGACCTAGATAGATGTTTTCAGCAATCGTTAGTTCAGGGATCAAGTTCAATTCTTGGTGAATGATGCTGATGCCCGCTTCCTGTGAGTCACGCGGCCCTTTAAACGCGGCAGGTTGACCTTGATATTGGATGCTACCCGCATCCATGTGATAGATGCCAGTCAGCACCTTCATCAATGTTGACTTGCCTGCTCCATTTTCTCCCATGAGCGCCATGACACGGCCTGGGTAAACATTCAGGCTCGCTTTGTCCAGTGCTTTTACGCCCGGGAACGCTTTCTCAATGTCGCTCAGTTGTAGAATGGCTTGAGTCATAATCTGTCCTCAATATCTCTGGCTTAAAAAACCACGCCCGCTTGAAAGATAACGTTCGCGTATGGCGAGCATTCGCCAGTTCGAACGACAGCGCGGCTTTGTGCCGTGCGTGCTTTAAATGTTTCATGTGACACGTAGCTGATCTCGATAGATTTACCCGTTTCTTCGCTCTCTTTGCTCAGTTCGTTAAGCAATGCTTGATGCAAAACAGGGCTTACATCAGAAAACTCTTCCGCAATGATGACCCCTTCGATTTGCGACTCAGATAGAATCACGCGAACAGTATCAAGAAAACTTGGTACGCCATGCGTTAGCGCCAAATCAATTCTCTGTACATGCTCAGGGATTGGCAGGCCAGCGTCACATATCGTGATCTCATCAGTGTGGCCTAGCGTCGCCACCAAGTAAGAAATATCTGAGTTAATTAGGGTACTTTTTTTCATCTCATCGACCTTTCGGTTACACGTTCATACAACCATGAGCGCCTGTTTTAAAGTGTTTTCGTTATTAACAGAAAACTCATCGAAACGTTTCGATGAAATAATAATTCGTTGTGGTAATTTGACCAGAGTGAGATCGATAAGGTGTGAGAATGATCCGTAATTAGCGGGTCATCGAATAGTAAAAAGGTACATGAGTCACACTTTGCCATCGAAACGTTTCGATGGCTGATTTAATCGACACTTGAAGTGAGGTTTTTAAAGACAGTTGAAAAAGAGGTACGTCCCATTACTGAGAAACACTCTAGTTAATGAGATGGAAACCTTACACATCATCACAGTTCTTGGATGGTTGTCTGATTTTGGAGAACGCTCACCTTACAATCTGGTTACAATTTGCAAAACACATCATCCGTTCAGTACCTTATATGGTATGCGACGTTTGTAGGGACACAAACGGAAACTAAAAGCCATAATGAAGTTAAGCAATCGAGTCATCTTGCTTGTCGCGCCAGTGATCTTATTAAGCGCGCTGGTATCAAGTTATATTATTTACAGCATTCAAAAAGTAACGCTCATCAAGCGAGAAGACAGCTATATCCAATTGCAAATGGAAAAGCTCGCAGGGCAGTTCCGACAAGCCAACATATTCCTCAATAGTTATGCATACACATTAAGCAAAAGTGATGTATTGCAAGACTACTTGGTGAATCATAGCAATCCGTATCGTGAGCGCGTGTTATTTAACCGACTCGATGAAACCGCAGATGTGTTAAGCCATGGCTATACAGGCGATGCAAGCATGGCGATTCTCGACGGGAAACAAAACCTTCTTTATTACACAGAAAATAAATACTACGAATCTTCAGGTGTAGTCGACCCTAAGGTATTGGATTACATCTCGCGAAGCTTTAGTACGAGAGAAGCGTTTAACCATACTGGCTTTATTTACAATTCCAGCGGGCAAAGTATTCTTCTGCAATACGAACTGATCGACAAACGAACAGGGACACAACCTCTAAGTTTTGATCCGCAAAATGTCTTTTTCGTGGTGGTATCGGTATCGCTCGAAGCCTTCAATGAGATCAAGCACGAAATCGAGTTCGACACGCATAGCGTGATAACTTTTGCCGACAAGCCTATTTATCTCGATATTCCTCTCGCTCAGACGATTGAACTATTGCCACACTTTTATGCGGTACTCTCCCCCGCTGAATATTTGATGTGGAATAAAGTCGATAAAGTGTGGCTAGAACTGGCCCTTTCCTTTGGTGTGGCGGCGTTTTGCACCATCACCTTAATTGTTTTGGTTTTGTATCGTTATGTATTACACCCCGTTTCTCGCCTCGATAAACAGCTACAAGAGCTGGAAACAAATCAACGCGGCAACATTGAAAAGCTAGAAACAAACGATGAAATAGGACGCTTATCCTCACGCTTTTTTGATATGTATGAAGAGCTCAACGTCATATATAAGAAGACAAAACGCCTGGCTGAAACGGATCACCTAACGCAACTCGCTAATCGCCATCGTTTCCATGAACTTGCAACTCGTGAACTCGTCTCCCCTTCGCAGCATTTGTGGGTCATTTATGTCGATCTCGATAACTTTAAGTACGTTAATGACAAATACGGGCATGAACTGGGAGACAACTTATTAAAGGTGTTTTCATCACACATCAAAAATGTCTGTCAAAAATTCTCGCACGACTACGATAGTCCCTGTTTTGCAGCAAGATTGTCTGGTGACGAATTTGCTATTTTATTGAGCTCAAATCAGGATGCACAACGCCTACCTGACTTGCTGGCCTCAGAGTTGCTAAAACCGATTAGCAATCTCAGTCCATCTTGGAGTAATTCATTCCCCGTGACTGCGAGCGTAGGTATCGCTCAGTACCCTCAAGACGGTACAGACGTCGCGAAATTACTCTCCAGTGCCGATGCGGCAATGTATCAAGCCAAACGAGCCGGGAAAAACCAGTACGCTTATTACTCAGCAGCTCTCAATGTTGAGTCTCAAAGACGCAGTCAGCTTGAGCGAGCGCTCAGAAAAAGCAACGTAGAAGAAGAGTTCCATCTCGTTTTTCAACCCTATATGAATAATCGGGACAACGAGATTGAAGGACTAGAGGTATTATTGCGCTGGGAAGCGGAAGGCATTGGTCCCGTGCCTCCGAAAGAGTTTATCCCAATCGCGGAACAGGCGGGCTTATTTGATAAAATTGATCGCTGGGTTTTCGCCAACGCTACAGCGGAATATCACCAATTAAGAAATATTTTTGGCAAAGACATTGTCCTTTCGATCAACCTCTCTTCAGCAGAACTTAACTCCATCGAAATGGCGAATTATATTCATGACCAAGCAAGCAAAAACGGTGTGAAGCCAGAATGTATTGAGTTAGAAATAACAGAAACCTTTGCCACAGAACAACAAGGTACAGCATTACTTGATGAGCTGTCGAAGCGTGGCTATCGTCTCGCCATTGATGACTTTGGCTCTGGCTATACATCGCTGACTCAACTTGTCCAATATCCAGTTCAAAAGATCAAGTTTGACCGAGAGTTCCTCGTTACATTGATGAAAACCAACAACGGTCATGTGATCAAACCCATCATCGACCTATGCCACGCTCAAAATAAAACGGTCACCGCAGAAGGTATTGAGCACAATGTGATGCATGAATGGTTATCGTCCTACCGCTGTGACTATATGCAAGGCTATTTATTTGGTAAGCCAATGAGTAAGGAACAACTGAATTTGTGGTGGCAATCCGCAAATGACGATAGCCGCTTCGATGGTTCCATAGTTGGTTCAATTACTGTTCAAGGGACATCTTATTAAAGATTAAGTACAGAAGCCATGTATGTGGCTGCTGTACTTATATAATATAGAAACAAGACTTTACCCCTAGTTTCAATAATATAAGCAACCACATAAGTTCGTACGTTAATTTTTGGCATTATTATTTTTCGATGAAAGCTCTCAGTTATTTAAATATTTAATCAAAACGATAGAATTAATTCCTGGTAAGTTTAGTTCAGACTTTTATGTATTTAATTGAAAACATAAGGAAATAAGTAAAAGCTGACAAAACTTACTTTTGTACTGCTAATCACTGGCTTAGATGATTCGTGTAGAAGCTCATTTGTCGGCTCCACTTAGACTTAGCTTTATCACTTGTGAACAGGAAATGCCCTTCTTCTCGGTATTTCTCTACCTTTCTTATCCATCTTGTTGTTTACCCACTCACTTAAAATGCACTAACACACATAACGAGTTGACGTTACGATTTGTTACGAGTCAAATCACAAATCTAAACGCAGGCTGAATAGACGCACAAAAGACAAACACATTGAAATAAAAAGAGTTTCTAATCTAGAAAAAATAAAACGTCGTTTTTATAAATTCGCCATCTCACAAATATCCTTAAACACAGTTTTATTAATTACGCATATCAGATATTATTTATGCCGAAGTTTATCGAAACAATCGATTAACTTCATAATTTATTTGAGTTTCAAACAGTTAGTTTTTAACTTGAAAACTTATCGTTAACCCAATATTAAGTACCTAAGCGTACAATAAGAAACATTGGGAATAGAATTATATTGATGTGCATGTTGTTTTAACGAATGCATGAAGCAATCGGTAAATTTGTAACACCATAGAGTTTTATTTAGCCAAGATGAAAAAGTTAATTTTATTATTTATATGGACATTTCTGTCTGCCTCTCCTTTTGCCTTTGCAAAACAAGCAGATAACGAAGTCAAAAGTCACATACCACAGAATCAAATTGAACAAGTGTTCAAACAAGCAAAGTTAGATGGCGTAGTAGACTTTAAATTGTTTCGTGACGCTTACATCGCGTACCAAAAAACACCTGATAGAAAGAAATCAGTACTAACCATCATCGACTATAGTAAACCATCGACTGAAAAACGCTTTTATGTGGTTGATTTAGATAAAAAGAAGCTTATCTACAATACTTATGTTTCTCACGGTGTGAACAGTGGAAAGAAAACAGCGACGCAGTTTTCAAACGTGGTGAACTCGCGTAAAACATCGCTGGGTACGTTTTTGACTGACACCACCTACTACGGATCAAATGGTTATTCACTTCGATTAGATGGTCTAAGCTCAGGGTTGAACGATAAAGCTCGCGAGCGTTATATCGTTGTGCACGGTGCCGACTATGCTAACCCTTCTTTTATCAAGAAGAATGGTTACCTTGGGCGCAGTTGGGGTTGCCCTGCACTGCCAAAGAAGTTGTCTCGTGAGATCATTGACACCATAAAAGGCGGCAGTGTTATTTACGCAAGCGCATAACCGGGGGCAACTCATGTGGGGAAGAATGCTCTATTTCTTCCCCAACAAATAATCGGATTGGCTCAAGCTTCCTTTTATCAAGACTCTCTTTACCTGTTTATCCAGTTTTCGCTTGCTTCAACGCTAAAATTATTTAGGTATTAGCTTATACCCAAATAACATCAGAAAACTCTGTTCATCCCTCTTCCATCTCGTTAGTATACGCTGAGTTGGTCAGACACCGATTTTCATTGTTATCATAGTGTCACTAAGATTCCGTAGTCATAGTATAGTGATAGTCTATGACGTTATATGTTTAGGGTTACTTCTTGCGTTATCTACACCGTATATTATTGATGCTTTCATTGTCCCTATTTTCAGGGTTCATCGCTGCCTCATATGCGCATACGTATCACCACACTAAACATTACACCTCTGAACGCTTGCTTAAACTTGCGCAACAAGACGATTTTGAACTAGCACATAGCGAATTCCATACATTTGCCTCTCCAAGTTCTTGGGGCTCAGAAGGTTATTATCTGCACATAAAGCGCGAGTTGTTAGCGCTGGTTTCCTGCCGCCGAACATCCACCACTGATGGTGTTTTATCATCTGATTTTACTCCTGATTATTTTTTACTTGTTGCTTTCTCTTCCCCACCACTATTGGAATTGGCGAAACAAGCATCTCGCTTACCTCTTGATGGTTATGGCGGGCTGATGAGTAAACGCTCTCTCTATCGACTCTCAGGAAGAAAAGAAGCCAATTTGATGTACGTCTTTACTCATGGTCGCAACGCCTTCCCTGTTGTTTAACTTTTTATGACATACAGAGAACACGGAAATGTAACGATGACAACCAATACGCTCATTGTTACTAGAACCAATTTGAGGTCCATATAATGACAAAATTCGCTACGACTATCGCACTAGCATTACTATTTGCAACGGGCTCTGCCTTCGCTAACACAGAAGCAAAGCCAGAAGAAATGAGCAATGAGACTCTGCTAGAGTGTGCCAACGTTTCTAATGCACGTATTGCGATTCCAGAACACAGAGCGATGTTCAGGCACTACCTAATGTCTGAAAGAAACTACAGTTTTAGTCAGTTATCTTCTGCTGAGCTTGAATTTAAAGCAGCAGATAAGAATGAATCCGAAGTAGAAACTATCTACAAATCTCAGTGTAAAGAGGTTGGCGAGTACCTATATAGCATTGGCTATTAAATTCGAAACCCTAACGACACTAAAAAAGAAAGGCGCATACATTGCGCCTTTCTTTTTACTGATAAAAACCAGCCGATTAGATGTCTAATCTATATACAAGCTTAAAAGTGCAAATCAAAGTAAACTTACTGGGAGAACTCTGACACATCCTTGGATTTACAGAACGCTCGACGTGCTTTAACAAACAAGAAACTAAGCACTCCCATCGCAAGAGTAATCATTGGAGCCGCCATTAATAGCATTGTGATCGCTTTGCTTATATTCTCTGGTAGCAAAGGAAGCAATAAACCAAAACCGCATAATATCAGCGTCCATAAAATCGCACTCAGCCACGCAAAGTAATGGAATTTACTAATACGTTTCACTCGCAACCCCATCATTAATGGCAATAGGGAACGAACAACCGGAATAAACCGCGCACAAAAAAGCGCAATCAATCCATGTTTACTTAGTAATGCGTCGACCTGTTCCAAACGCTTTTGAGGAACCGCGCTCACCCAACCTTGAACCTTAGGTAAGCGATTTAGCCACTTGCCTTGTAAGTAAGCCGCCCAACTTCCCAACCCCGCACTAACAGCTATCACCAACATGATCATTATTGGATCAAGGACACCAACCGCCGCCAGCGTACCGGATAATACGACGACACTGTCGCATGGGAATGGCGCAGCAGGAATAAAACCACTTTCCAAAAAGATAAGCGCAGCAACAACAAAATAAACCAATCCTGCACCGCCTGGCGCCATTAACGCCGTGAAATCTTGATGCCAAAAGGCACTCAAGACCTGAATTATCGAATCAAACATAAACCGCTCCTAAGCATAACTAACCAAAAATTGTAAAAACATGGAATGTGTTAGCGAGCATGTATAAAGCGGTATATTAGATTCGATTCTTTCCTCGCACCGATTCTGTATTTAGAATGAGTAAAAATACTTTCAACACAACGACCTAAAGCCTCATTGCCGATGCGTTTTAGCAGCCCCATCGAGTGAATTGCCGAACGATGTGTCCACAAAACTACAGCAAGCGTTTCAAACCATTCGAGTTCTACATCGTCGTTCGAGCTCGTTTCCTTAGAATGGCTAACCCTCAATATATTCCGGCTGTTTAAACTCGGATAGTCTTGCTGTATTGGAGAGGCAGGGTGTTCTGAAAAGTGCTTCGACTTAGCGTCAACAGCAATATTCTGGTTATGAAATGAAAGAAAATTTGGGTATGAGTGCGCCATACTCATGCTCGGAGCCAACAAGCAGAAAAGTAGTCCGAGTAAAGCAATCAGAGTCGTACGCACAAAGGTAACCAAAACCAAAATAATAAGTTCTTTTAACCCTGTGCGTAACGATTGGCAATTAGTATTCTTAATCGTTAAGAATACTAATTATTTTTTACCGTAAGGGTAGTTTTCAAACATTTTCGCAATTTCTTCTTCAATCAGAGACTCTCTTTTCTCAGAGCTCATAGACTCAGATAGTTTCCTGCTTGAAACACCTTTCCACACAACCTGATTAGCCTTTGCATCAACAAGCTCTACCACCAGTTTGCCATACTTACGTTCTTTGTATCTTTCCGGGCTTGAAGTGATCACGCCAAAGCTATTCCAACCATAACCGAAACTCACCGAAGACCCAGAAGAGACAAGCTCGGACTCTTCGACGATATCATGATGAACGTAAAGGTCCCCACCACTATTCACTTTAATTAAGCCCTTGTCTTCAAGCTGTTCAGCCAATCCTTGTTCAATACGTCGACCATCAATACTCGTAGGGGCTTCTGCTTGGGCACCGAAATCAAACGTTCTGTAAGCTGAAAAATCGGCTTGCTTATCAACATCCGTCGTTACGGTTGTACAAGCAGACACGAGCATCATCACCGTCCCTAATATCAAACCTTTCCACATGTTAAATCTCCTTTGGTTAAGCTGACTGTTTCAGCGGAATTACGCTAGTGCTATACATACGCTTCAGCAGTAAAAAGTAATCATTTCAATATCTAGTCTTGATCATGAAACGTGACTGTTCAATAAACGCAATTAACCTTTACACTGACAATCTTGAATATCATCAATACCTAAACGCTAGTAGACAGTGTGTTTGCCCCTAATTAGCAGCCATCGATTTTAGAAGCGGAATCTCTGACCCTCCTGAAAAACAGAGACAATGAACACTTTAACACCAAGACGCTACTTTTTTAGGCATCTGACAAACAATTGATGAGAAAAGACTTTTCTTTTTCGTTCAGTGTGGCATATTAACTGCGTCCTATCGATGCGCGGGCATCGTATAATGGCTATTACCTCAGCCTTCCAAGCTGATGATGCGGGTTCGATTCCCGCTGCCCGCTCCAATCTCTTTTATCTCAATCTACTCAAAAGAATCCGATGGCGGAGCAAATAGACAGCGCCAACGTTGTTTCCACGTTAAATTTGGTCGTGTTACGTCATAAAACATATCTTTCCATTCTGCAAACGTCACACGAATGGGATTAAAGCTGTTTACAGGTTTAGAAATTCCATATCTAACGGTTTCCACTTCTGGTTCAAACGTTCCAAACATCCTATCCCAGATAATCAACACTCCCGCGTAATTTTTGTCGATGTACTGACGGTTTATACCATGATGAACACGATGATGAGATGGCGTATTAAATACCCACTCTAGCGGTCCAAGCGAGCGAATTGATTGAGTATGAACAAAAAACTGTAAGCCCAGATTAAACAGCACAACGAAGACGACCCACTTGGGATCAAAGCCAATAATCACCAAAGGCAACCAGAAAATCCACATTCCCGCTAACGGATACATCAAGCTTTGACGAAACGCGGTGCTGAAATTCATTCTCTCCGAGCTGTGATGGACCACGTGCGCAGCCCACATCCAACGAATACGGTGGCTAGCTCGATGAAACCAGTAATAGAAAAAGTCTTGCAGAACGACAAGTAGCAAAAACGCTGAAACGCTCATTTCGATATCAAACAATCGCCAATCAAACCACCACAAATATAACTGAGCAATCAGTAAACCCGTGAGTATGTCTGTCGCTTGGTGTAAGCCCGCAAGTACAAAATTACATACAACTTCCGGAATATAATACGTCGCGCTTTCAGGCAAACGTCCCCTTCGTTGTCCAAACCAGTACTCTGCAACCATACATAAAAAGAAAACTGGCGCCAAAATCATCAGAAGTAATTCAGGGCGTTCCATCAACTGTGTCCAATCCATTGTGTTTCTACCATTTTGCATAGTGGTCTTCAGTAAGACCTATGACTTCTTCTAACTGATGTTTGATACCATTCCCATCAACGATGTAGCCAGAGAAATAGCCGATATATTGACGAAAATTGCTTTTGAGAAACCAAAAGTTCTTCTTTTCTGAACGTCGATTTAAAGGCGTGAATACTAGGTCAATCCGTTTATCTTCCGACGTGATATGCCATCTTTGTCCTTCATCATTTCGTGAAAATTGAAACTGAACAGGCTGTAAAAAATGCCGTTCACCATTAATCCAGAATACATTTTCACAGTAGCCCGTTTCATTGACACCCGCAGCTAAGTTCAGCCCCAACCGTCTGCCGCTTTCAAAGCAATTAATACTCGCCCACCGCCAGCTTGTCTCCCGTCGCATGTACCCCGCGGAAAAGTCGTAACCAGCAGCCACTTCTGAGAGATCTTGTTCCTTTCCTAATATGAATAAATTGCCATCTACCGTTAACGCATTGTGCTTCTGCGTATAAGTCCAACCCGCATAACCGGTTGGTGTACATAACATTAATGGCAAACTCATACTTTCTGGACGTAAGTAGAGATCAGCATTGACAGATTTCGTCACAAAGTGGACGTGCCAAATACCATTCTGAATAGAAAACTGAATACTTTTGTCAGCAAGATGGGCATGACTAGACCAACTGGAAGGCTGAGTTTGATAATCAATATTAAAAGGCTTTAACCACTGCTGCTCCACTAACTCATTATTTTGAATATCAAACAGATAGCAAAAACCAGATGCTAAATACCTAATATCCGCAATCGCAACCCCAATCACGTAGTTAGGTGTGACCAAATTAACGAACTGAAACTGCTTATAGTCACAGTAACGGCGCCACTTAGACGCTGGCTTATCCATCTCATCAAGGTAGGTAAACTTATCTAACTGTAAAGATGTGGGAATCCCATCAAGATGGCCAAACACTGGTAGACCGTTTTGCTGAATAAACGAGTCCAGAGTCTTAAGCTCATGCATATTTTTATCTTTTTCGAGTCAACACGCTCAGATGTTAACACCACATTAACAAAAACAGTTTGCGTGACAGCACAACAATATCGACTAATTTGGCTTCTGCTCGCTATATGTGAAACCGATCACTCAACTATCCACTCATGTCACTCACTTAATCTTCCTCATCAATACGAACAGAAGTTGGAAATTGAGCGTTCTCATCCGCAGGAAAGACCATTATAGCCATTGAGAATTGGTCAAAATCACTATTTAATGGGAATAAATTCATATAAACTGATTGCTTATTCATATCAAGGAAGAGATCTATGTCACACATACACGATACTATTGTTGCGTTGCAACACAGTAGCCCGGCTCAAAAAGAGTTTTACCAAGCCGTAGAAGAAGTATTAACTTCTCTCGCTCCAGTCATAGAAAGCAATAATAAATATAAAGAACAAGCGATTATCCAAAGAATCGTAGAACCAGAACGTCAAATCATGTTTCGAGTTCCTTGGGTCGATGACGCAGGGAATGTGCAAATAAACAAAGGCTACCGCGTCGAGTTTAACTCCGCGTTAGGTCCATACAAAGGCGGACTGAGGTTCCATCATTCAGTGAACGCGAGCATCATAAAGTTCCTCGGCTTTGAACAGATTTTTAAAAACGCGCTTACTGGCCTTCCAATTGGTGGCGGAAAAGGCGGTTCAAATTTCGATCCTAAAGGAAAATCTGACGGTGAAATCATGCGATTTTGCCAATCATTTATGAACGAGTTATACCGCCACATTGGTCCTGTTACCGATGTTCCTGCTGGCGATATCGGCGTCGGTGCGCGTGAAATTGGTTATATGTTTGGTCAATATAAGCGATTGACGGGCCGCTACGAAGGGGTACTTACAGGCAAGAGCCTTCTTTGGGGGGGCTCACTTGTTAGGAAAGAAGCAACGGGATATGGAACCGTATATTTTGCGGAATGCATGCTCAATGACCGTAATGATTCACTCAAAGGCAAAACTTGCCTCGTTTCTGGCGCAGGTAACGTCGCTATCTATGCAATTGAAAAGCTATACCACATGGGAGCAACCCCAGTAACATGCAGCGATTCTAGAGGCACGATCTATCATGAGCACGGTATTGACCTGCAGCTCCTCAAGCAACTTAAAGAAGTGAAAAGAGCAAGTTTAGAAGAGTATTTAGACACTTACCCTGAAGCAGAGTATACGCCGTTGGGTGACTATCCTAATGAAGGGCATGCTGTATGGCGATATCAAGCTGACGCCGCATTCCCTTGCGCGACCCAAAATGAACTAACGTCAAACGATGCTCTTGCTCTTATCGATAATGGGTGTGTTTTGATTAGTGAAGGCGCAAACATGCCAACCACTCGTGATGCGGCCAATATCATCGTGGATTCCGAAATGGCTTATGGGCCAGCGAAAGCAGCCAATGCAGGCGGCGTTGCAACCAGTCAGCTTGAAATGGCACAAAATGCCAGCATGCAAAACTGGACCTTTGAGCAAGTCGATAGCCAGTTACAGACCATCATGAAAAACATCTTTATTAATGCAAACGAAACCAGTCGAGAGTTTGGTCAACCTGGTAATTTAGTTTTAGGCGCAAACATTGCCGGCTTTAGAAGAGTCGCTGATGCGATGATCGAGCAAGGCATCGTTTAGTTCACAATAGCCAGCAGCCTGACTGCTGGCTTAACACTATTCGGCGATACACTGCGCTTTGACAAAGAGCTTCATTTAATCTGCAATAAGCGTCGTCACTTCAGTTTTAACCGAATTGGCGATAAAACAATTCTCATGAGCCATGTGGTGCATTTTTTCTAATTGAGATCGTGTCGGTTGATTATCACCAGCAAATGTTATCTTAGGGTTTAGTGTTACCTTAGACACCCATTCTTTTCCATTTTCACCTTTTTTCAGCTCCCCTACTGCTTCATCTAGGTAGCGATCCACAACGTAACGTCGTTTCGCCGCAATAGAAAGAAAAACAAGCATGTGACAACTGGAAAGTGCCGCAACAAATGCTTCTTCCGGATCAACGTTTTCTTCTACAGATAATGGCAACGGCACTACGTGTGGAGATGGTGACGCAGGGACTTGCAACCCGCCATCAAACTTCCAAATGTGCGCCCGACTATACTGGTTATCACTGAATACTTCGTCAGCTTCGCGATGCCATTCGATTAAAGCGGAATGCTTACTCATTCTAACTCCCTGATTTTCTCATTGACGAATCAACACATCCATTCACGTCATAGTAAACCATAACGAAACAAGGTAAGGAACGCATGAACTCAGAGAGGTTACAAAATTTGTTGAGGATCGACGTTTTTTTTCTGTATGTCATCCAGAAGTCGATTAGCCTGATGGATGTTGACTTGTAATCGGTTGATTAGCATCTGTAACCGCTCAATTTCAGGAGTTTGCTTCGCTTTGAGCGTGTTTTCTAGCGCCTCCGTTTGTCCAGCTAAAATCGGCAAACCAAGGTTCAATGCCATACCTTTTGTTTTATGCAACGTATCTTCTAGAGACGCGAAATCTTCAGCCATAAAATAATCAATAAGTTCATCAACCGATGATTCAAAATCGACAATAATACTTTTTAGTAGCTCATCTATCGCTTCCGGCGCTTCTTGCAAAGAAATGAGCATCTCTGAACTGGATAACTCTTCTTCTGTCAGCCGTAGCTTCTCTATTGGCTTGCGCTGCAACTGGAGAACGTTGTTGTCATTCGTTAATGGTAAATTCTCTTTTGGTTCGAGCCTCGTCGCAAACTGTTTAAGAGCGTCCGAAAAGCTCTCTTGTTGTAGCGGTTTTGTAAGCACATGATCCGCTCCGGCTTGAATAAAGCTATCATGCGCCTCACGAAAGACATCTGCCGTATACGCAAAGAGTAATGTTTTGATACCTAACTCTTGTCGAATCACACGCGTCGCTTCAACACCATTCATCTCAGGCATGTGATTGTCCATCAAAATCAGATCATATTCGTTATCTCTCGCCTTTTTAACCGCCACCAATCCGTTTTCAGCAACATCGACCTCATGTCCCAACTTTTCGCAAAACCCTTTCGCCACAATGGCGTTCACTCGATTATCTTCAGCAAGCAATATCTGCAAATTGTGTGTTTTCTTGCGCGTTTTGGGGGGCTCTTGTGCCTTTGGAAGTTCGCATTCAACCCAAGGAATGGGCAGTTCGACGATGAATTGACTTCCGACGCCCTCCACACTTTTCAATGTAATCTTGCCATCCATCAAGCCAGTTAATTTTTTAACTATTGCCAAACCAAGCCCTGTGCCTCCAAATTTTCGGGTAGTTGAAGAATCGGCTTGCTCAAACGAATTGAAAACATGTTCTTGCTTGTCTAGCGCGATACCAATACCAGTATCACTCACAATCATCACCAAGCACTGATTTACCTTATCAAGTTCCGTTCTGATTAACACATGCCCTTCACTGGTAAACTTCACCGCGTTGCCAGCAAGATTAAACAAAATCTGTCGTAAACGTGCGCAGTCTCCGGTAAATTCAATGTATTCAGGCACTTCATTTTCCACGATCAATTCGATATTTTTTTCATCGATGAGCGGTTTTATTGCGCTACACACAGGAGAAATGACTTGGTCTAAATTGAACTTAGCCTGCTCAAATTCCAGTTTGTTTTCTTCAACTTTAGAGAAATCCAAAATATCGTTAAGAATCGTCATCAAGTGTTGGCCAGAATCAAGAATGACTTTCACGTACTCTTTAGTCGTCGGCTCTTTGGTTTCCTCTGCAATCATTTGAGAAAGACCTAATACACCATTCATCGGCGTTCTTAATTCGTGACTCATTGCGGCGAGAAAACTTGATTTGGCTTTTGCTGCTCGCTCGGCTTTATTTCGCGCCTCCTCGATTTCGAGGTTTAATTGTTTCAAGTTGTACATTCGATATTGCGATTGATACAAGAATGCACTGACTAACAACATCACGGCAATAAAAACAAACAACCAAGTAAAACGCGCTTCACTTTGGGCAATATTGAGCAGCCGATGCTCCGCATCCTCGATAAAAACAAAGTATCCATGATCAAGCAGTTCATTCGTGAGTAGTTCTATCCTTTTATCGCTCGCTTGAAGCCGATCTAAGAAATTGGCTTCACTTTCACTCTCAACTACGTTTTGTGTCAAAAGCAGTTGGTTGAGAAACTCAAAATAGTGATGCCCACTCAACGTCTTTCCGGTATCGGTAGAAATATCTTGCTGATATAAGTTGAATAGCATTAATAACGCGTATTGATTCTCTACCTGAACGCCAATCAACATATCGAGCTTCAGCGTTGTATCAAGCACACGGTTTTTGAATAGATTGAGCGTATCCTCAACTTTTTTATGATTGGGCGTCACAGGGAACCAAACTGACTCCCTTGATGAATTTAGCAAGTTCTCAGCTGCGACTTCTATATCTACTAAAGATGTCGTCAGTTCATAATTCTTCCTATCTTCAACCGCATATCGATTCACGATAACATCGCGCTCTTCAATCAACTTGTGCCCAATATCCGTCAACTCCGCGTGGAATTCTTGTGCACTTTTTGAATTCACATGTGACATATACGCCAATACACAACACGTCAGCATGGCAATAAAAAAGCAGAGATTAACCAGTTTGAATTTACTCATTTTCCAACACCTCTAAAATCACGGGTCTGGGTGCTGTCAAGGACTGTAAGAACGCTTCAATATCAGCGACACTTTCATCGCTCATCGTAATTCCGAGCTGCGTTTTCGCCATAATCTGTATCGCCTCAGATAACTGGTCAACTCGTCCGTTATGAAAATAAGGGCTTGTTAGGGCGACATTACGTAAACTGGCGACTCTAAAATAGAATTGTTCTTCACTTTCCGTCGTAATCAGGTGCCGTCCCGAATCCTCTACTACTGGCTTATCTTTGAAATAGGCGAACCTTTGTATCATCGCTCCGCCAATATTTTTGCCCTGATGACACTGTACGCAACCTGAAGACTGAAATGTTTTCCACCCCCTAATTTGCTGCTCACTGAGGACATGGGTGTAACCCAGTAAGTAGGCATCGAATGGTGCACCTGGAGTTTGGAGCCCTTCGACAAACTCCACAATGGCGGACTTGATATTATGAATATTAATCGGTAGCTCACCATCACGGCTAAATAGCGCTTGATAACGTTCGCTTCCTTTCACGTACTGCTCTATTGTTTGCCAGTTTGAGTCCATTTCTATTGGATTGTGGATTGGCCCATCAATCTGAGCCATCAAGGTGTTTTCGGTACCATCCCATAAAAAACGATAATTTAACGCTGCATTAAACACTGTGATGGAATTTCGAGTTCCATCACCTTTCACTCCTGTAGAGACGGGGGTATTTTCAGCGCCATTGGTTTGCAAGTTGTGGCACGTCGCACAACTGATGCTACCGTTTGAAGATAGCTGAGGATCACGAAAGAGATGCCAGCCAATTCTCGCCAGCTTAATATCTACGACAGGGTCACCTTCTATCGGCTGAACTAACGAAATATCACCTAGCACCTTAGCATTTCTTGCGATTGTTGCTTGGCTCAAAATGAGTGTCACAACAACTAATGTGATTATGCTGAATTGCCTCATCAACTGCATACCTTACACTTGCCATTAGTATGAAGTTAGTTGCATTTTTAGGTTTTTTCCATTAATGGAAAACGGTTACCAGAGCTGCACGTGGAGAAACTTTTATTTAAAGCTCATATAAGGAACAAATGACGAAGGCGAGTAACGAAGAATTGACTCGCTTCGTGGAGTTATGTGTGCATATTGAATTCTAGATTTAGCTTATAGAAGCTAGCAACCTTTGAACCCAAGTAATCTCACCATAAGAGATGAGATCGAAGATAGTAAAGAAAATGGCACAGATAATGGCCAGTTTGACCAAGCGTTGAACAATAAACATCATAATTACCCATCATTTTTTCGCAGTTTACTATTACAAAAGAAGTTTAGATACAGAAGAAAAGCACTAGTTACACTAATAGACTGTTTTATAAAAAGATTTATACCTTTACTAGCTGCACGATTAAACCGTAATTTGAATGCGCGGTACGTTATTGAGCATTTTAATTGCAAACACGAAAATCTAGCAATTAAAGCAAACGTTTCACTTACCATATCAGCTCAGCAAATCCTTCATTTTATCTCTATAATTTGAATCTATATCAACAATTTCTGTTAGAACATGTCGTACACTTTCAGTGAATTAACATCTATAACTATTTTTTAATGAAAACACTTCGCTTGTTTAACTTGAATCTTCGCTATAAAACCGCCCTATACTTTTCATTAGGACTGCTGGGCATGGTCATCAGCTTCCTTTTTATTAGCCGTTATTTTTTCCTGTATAGCTTAGATGAGCTCGAAGACATGGAAATTAACCATGCTAATCAGCAAGCACTCGCTGTCATCGACATGATGGTGAGCCAGCAAGAAAGCGCCTCATACGACTGGGCGTACTGGGACGAAACGTACGATCTGTTTGTTGATCGTGATATTGCGAAATATACCGAGCGAAACCTTTACACAGAGAGCATTGATGCGTTAAACCTCGATATGATGGCGTTTATCACGACTAATGGGCAAACCCTGCTCTCCTTAACTCGTGAGGATAACCCCGACACTTCTTCAGAACTCACCGCTAAAATGGCGAATCAACCTACTCTTCAAGATTACATCAAGTCCATGAATCACAAGCTTGATATCCATAGAGAGAGCATCTCAGGGTTGTTTAAAATCAACGATACTATTTGGGGTCTTAGCCTCAGCCCAGTTAGAAATAGTGAAGGCGACCGCCCTTCTAACGGATGGATGCTTTGGGGAAGAAACCTATCTTTGCGCTTTCCTGGAGACTTTAAATCCATTTTAACTGCGGAAAACTCATTAGAGACGCAGATGGTAAGTGGATCAGACAGTAGTGAGATGCGGGATATAGAGAAGACCTCGCGGTCAATAACAAAATGGGCCTCACTCTCTGATTTATCTGGTGAACCAATCGCATGGCTAAAAACGAAAACACAGCGAGAGCATTATGCGAAAGGTAATACGCTATTCATGTACCTGTTTGCAACGGTTGGCGTTGTGGCATCAATCATCGCTGCGGGTACCTACATCACGTTTAAAAATAAGGTCGCCACTCGCTTTAATCATTTTGCTGAAGGAATAAGCGAAATCGCCTCTCAATACCAGCTTGAAGGCTTGCACTCTGTAAAAGTAGACGAATTAGAGTTAGCGACAAAACTGGTACAAAAGCTCTCTGAAAATACATCGTTAACCCAACTGCAATTGAAAGACTCGATGGAAAAGTTTGGTGCTCTGTACCATAGCTCCTCACTGGGCATGCTAATTGTTATCGATCGTAAAATTGTCGATGTCAACCAACGCGCGTTAGATCTGTTGAGCTACAGCAAATCGCAATTGATAGATCGTCCTCTAGACACCTTGTGCCCATCGGAGGACGATGAATGTCGAGTTGACGCAATGTTCAGAGAGCTGAAAAACGGTAAAACACAATTCGAAGCGCAGGTGCTCGATAGCAATACAGAAGAAATCGACTGTTTGATAGAAGCCACGCTCATTCAACATCATGGTCAAAGTGCACTGATGTTATTGCTTCAGGATATGAGAGAGACAAAACAGCAAGCAGAAATGATCCAAAAACTCACCGACTTTGATCCGGTATCCGGTTTCTGTAACCGTCCTGTCATTCTCAATGCTCTGCACGAACTCGTAGAGACACGGCCAAACCATTTTTCGTTTGTGTACATTAACAGTAAGACTCTCAAACAAATTGCAGGGGTATACGGTCACCTCATTTTTGATGAAGTGATTCAATACATCGCATCCGCTATACGCGAGCAATTAGGGGCATTCCAAATAGGCCGAATTAGTGAGCATGAATTTATCGTTTTGATTCCAGATATCGAGCACCACCAAAAAGCGATAGATGCTACCAATCGATTACTGAATCATTTGTCACATAAGGTCCAGCTCTCCGGGATCATGATGTCATTAGACAGTAAAGCGGTGATGATGGACCTAAACATTACTCACCAGTCTGTCGAGCATTTACTGCTTGCAGCACGTTTCTCATCGCAATCCGCTAAGGGTCGTCACTCTCACGAAGTATTAGTCATTGATGAAGAACTATCAGAGCAGGCGGAAACGTCTATGGTGATCAATCGCGATTTAGAAAATGCTATTAGACAAGATGCGATTAAACCTTTTTTCCAGCCTATCGTGGATGCTAAAACCACTGAAGTTATTAGCTTCGAAGCACTTGCTCGTTGGCAACATCCAACATTAGGGATGATTTCACCAGAAGTATTTATTCCGATGGCAGAACAAGGAAAACTTATCGTCGAATTGGGAGAGTCCATTCTCAAACAATCGTGCGAATTTATCAGTCGGCTCAATGGAGTTCGTCATGCGCAAGGTCTGTCGATGTTAAGCGTGCATGTGAACTTAAGTGCGCAGCACTTTTATCATTCCGGACTGATGCCCTACCTAAAAAAAGTGATGGCTCAATACAACCTCTCTGCGGGCCAGCTTGTGCTTGAAATTACCGAAAGTATGTTGATGGGCGGAGAAATAGAATCAATCCAAAGCATTCAAGACATCAAGCGACTTGGTGTTGGACTCGCTTTGGATGATTTTGGTACTGGATACGCATCATTCAGTAGCGTATGTAATTTTCCATTGGATATTGTGAAGCTGGATAAATCTTATATCGACGAGATTGAAACCAATGACAGAGCAAAAACACTGGTAAGAAACATTGCTAACATGTCTCAAGAACTAGGGTTAACTATTGTCGCCGAAGGTGTTGAAACCGCGAGCCAAGTACGCAAGCTTAAAGTTTGGAATATTGATGAGTTGCAAGGGTTTTACTTCCACAAACCGATGCCTGCCGAGCAAGCACTCGTTCAATTTTCTCGCCACGTAAACAGTTAGTCTCTCTCCTCTAAAACACATTAGGAAGGCAAAGTGATTACCGTCACTTTGCCTTTTTGTTGAACCTCTTCACACCAGACGCCCCACGATTCGTGACTACCGATATTCATATTAAGCCCCGTAGCCTCAGATGTGCCATGATAAATGCTGATATGACTAATTCGAGTGATCAATTACTTATTTGCACTAGTATTACTGCGTATATACTTGAATTAGGTTTTCAAAAAGTCCCTGTGACCGCACAAGGAGGACTGCATGAAACGACTATGGATATGGGTCTTACCTTTACTTTTGTTTGCTAGTCAAGCACTGGCCAGTACTGTCTGGATTGTTCCCGTCAAAGGCGCTATAGGTCCTGCTACCAGCGACTATTTGTCTCGTGAGATAGAAGAAGCACAACTCAACGGTGTCAGTTTAGTGATCTTAGAGATGGACACTCCTGGCGGCTTAGACAGCGCAATGAGAGATATTATTCACGCGATTACCACCTCCTCCACTCCAATTGCGACTTGGGTTGGCCCGTCAGGATCTAGAGCGGCTAGCGCAGGGACATACATTTTACTCGCCAGCCACGTTGCCGCCATGGCTGAAGCCACTAACCTTGGCGCGGCAACACCCGTCGCGTTGGGTGGTGCCCCTCAGCCCCCTTCATCGGATGATGGCAAAGATCAAAACGCGGAAGAAACGTCAGAAGGAACCAACGAAAGTTCAGAGAAAGTTCCTGCGAAAACCGCGATGGAGAAAAAGGTGATTAATGATGCTAGAGCCTATATTAAAGGCTTAGCAAAGCTTCATGGCCGAAATGCAGAGTGGGCAGAGAAAGCAGTGAGCGAAGCAGCGAGTTTGGACGCCACAGAGGCATTGGAGTTAAACGTTATTGATTATATAGCCAACTCACCAGAGGATTTAGTCAAAGCCATTGATGGACAAACTGTTAAAGTTAATAATCGCGATGTGACATTGTCACTGGAAAATCCCGTATGGATTGAAAGAACACCCGATTGGCGAGCAGAAATGCTAGCCGTTATCACAAACCCAAACGTCGCCTACATCCTGATGCTCATTGGTATCTACGGTTTGCTTCTTGAGTTTTACAACCCAGGCATTGGCTTACCCGGCGTGTTGGGTGGTATTTGTTTGCTCCTCGCCATGTATGCATTACAAATGATGCCTGTGAACTACGCTGGGCTTGGTCTGCTGTTACTCGGAATTGCACTGATGATCGCAGAAGCATTCAGTCCGAGCTTTGGCATTTTGGGCTTAGGTGGCGTTGTCGCCTTTGTGCTCGGTTCCATCTTCCTCATGGACAGTGAGTTGCCAGGGTTTCAGATCGCCCTTCCTTTAATTTTCGGTATTTCTATCTTTTCTGTCGCGCTGATCGTGTTGACGGTCGGCCTGCTGCTCAAAATACGCCGACGACGTGTGACAACAGGCTTAGAAACTTACCCTGGGAAAATCGCTGTCGTGAGCGATGACTTTATCGATGGCGAAGGGCGCGTTCAACTTGACGGTGCGCTATGGCGAGCCAAAACCAAAGACCATCAACAACTCAAACAAGGTGATCATGTCACCATTGTGAATGTGAAAGGGCTGACCTTAACCGTGATGCCTGATGACCGCCAAAATAAATAGGAGGCGCTTTATGATGCTCTATACTGTTGCGGTGATCGTGGTGCTGTTGTTCGCACTTGCGACCCAAATGTTTAAGGTTTTGAGAGAGTATGAACGTGGGGTTGTATTCTTTCTTGGTCGCTTTCAAGAAGTAAAAGGCCCTGGCTTAATCATTCTTATCCCATTTATCCAACAAATGGTACGGGTGGATTTACGTACTGTCGTTTTGGATGTTCCGACACAAGACTTGATAACCAAAGATAACGTGTCTGTGCGCGTCAATGCGGTTGTTTATTTTCGCGTAGTCGATCCTCAAATGGCAATTAACAACATCGAAAGTTACAGCGATGCCACCAGCCAGTTAGCGCAAACCACGCTGCGATCAGTATTAGGTCAACATGAACTGGATGAATTACTATCAGAGCGCGAGCGTCTCAATAAGGATTTACAATCCATCCTCGATCAACAGACTGATGACTGGGGCATCAAGATTGCCACGGTTGAAGTCAAACATGTTGATTTAAATGACAGCATGGTCAGAGCGCTAGCGCGTCAGGCTGAGGCAGAACGTAACCGTCGTGCGAAAATCATTCACGCTACCGGTGAGTTAGAAGCTTCTAATAAATTAAAAGAGGCAGCTCAAATGCTCAACGAAGCGCCGAATGCGCTGCAATTGCGTTACATGCAGACACTCACGGAAATCACGACAGACAAAACATCGACTATTATCTTCCCTATGCCGATCAACCTTGTCGAAGCCGTCAGTGATATCGCCGAAGCGGTAAAAAAGAATAAAGAGACACAAGACAAATAAAAGCCATACTCAAGGAAGTAAGCTGTTTACACGTTACTTCCTTGCTTTAACTTGCTTGTTTTCGAAGAGCATTTAGTTTCTCTTTTAGTGTTTGGAGCACTCCCGCTTCATTACCGACAAACCTGTGTTAAAACAAGCTCTCCATGCTGTTTCGACATCATCGTCGTATTCAAAATCACACTCTTGAACCGTTTCGATAAGGCTTTCAAACCAAACATCAATATCCTGTGGTTCAATGCCAATATCAGAACTCGCATGCTTCTTACCATATTTCTCCACCATCTTGTGCGCCTCGTTAGAGGTATCGGCCATCATAAAAAACACGATAGATCCTCTAAGCATTCGCACCTGTTGGTGCATGTCGACACCATCAAACTTTTGTCTGAAGCTTGTACTTTTTGACCATAAATTCTTGTAAAACAAGTCGAAAAAGCCTTGGTTCGCGATACAACGTTCATAACTATCGTTGAAAACTTGAATCACGTTCATGTTGCTCTCCATCACTCTCTTAATATGAGTGTAATTTAATAATCATCAAAAGCATCTAAATGATGATGCCCAACCCTATGAAGCACGCCAATTTTCAATAAAAAGTAAAAAGTGATTCAAATAAACACCCTCTTATCAATGAAAAAATATCCCGTATTATGAATCCATATTCGAGGTACGCATGGTTGTCGATGCTAAGCGCATCCTCATTTGTCACAAAAATAAAAAGGATACAAACGTGTCTCATCAAATCATTACTGATCTAAACAGCCGCTACACTGCTAAAAAATACGACGAAACTAAACGCGTTTCTCAAGAAGATATGGCAATCATCAAAGAAGCACTCCGTCTTTCAGCGTCTTCGATTAACTCGCAACCGTGGAAATTCATCGTGATTGAAAGTGATGAGGCCAAGCAACGCTTCCACGATACATTTGCAAATATGCACCAGTTTAACCAGCCACACGCTAAAGCCGCGTCACATACGATTCTTTTTGCGTACGATCCAAACTTCACCAAAGAGAAGTTCGCGAAACGTGTGGATGCCGAAGTAACGTCTGGCCACCTACCGGCGGAAATGTACAACAACTTTATGGGCGCCTACGCTTTTGCCGATGCAAATACGGATGAAAATGGCTTTAACGGGAACTGGACAAAAGCACAAGTCTATTTAGCGCTAGGCAATCTACTACACACCTTGGCTCGTCTGGGTATTGACTCAACGCCGATGGAAGGCGTAGATCCAACACTGATTGGAGAAGTATTCAAAGAAGAATTAGAAGGCCATGTCTGTGAAGTTGCACTGGCGATTGGCTACCACAAAGACGGGGAAGATTATAATCATGGTCTACCAAAAGCTCGCCTTGCGATGGATGATGTAATTACTACGCTATAATCGACCGTTTCCTTAGCTTAACTATTTATATCATTGTTTAAAACAAAAAGAGCCGCACTAATATGCGGCTCTTTTTTAGCTTGGCTTCAACTCTACTCTAACTTTATGCCACTTGCTCAGACTTAAAGTTACCAAGCAATGCATCGTAAAGCTCGTTGTCGCTTAACACACCAACTAACTGGTTGTCCTCCACCATAAGCAGAGGCTGATTGCTGCGCTGCTTAAGCTCAATCGCTTCTCGCATACTGATTTCCGGGCTAACCTGAACCAGAGAATTTTCGTTTACCTCATCAAGGTTCGAAGAATCGCTCTTCCATTGAACCAACGACTTATCTGTATCCGCTAAGCTTAAGCCTTTGCTCTCTTGGGTCACCCAAATATCTTTGTCAGGGCAAATCAGAACACGCTCATCTTCACGAACTAAGTCGTCACGCATCAAAGAGCGTCCCTTAAGTACGTTCAATGGATTAGTGTGGGCAACAAAGTCAGCCACATAATCGTTTTCTGGAGCAAGAATGATCTGTTCTGGCTTGCCGTGTTGAATCAACTTTCCTGATTCCATAATGGCGATGTTGTTACCGATTTTAAGCGCTTCATCCAAGTCGTGGCTCACAAAAAGAATGGTTTTGTTTAGCTTTTCTTGAAGCAGAATCAATTCATCTTGAAGCTGAGCACGAATCAATGGGTCAAGCGCTGAAAACGGCTCATCCATTAACAAGATATCTGTGTCCATCGCGAACGCTCGCGCTAGGCCAACACGCTGCTGCATACCACCAGAGAGCTCGTGCGGGAATTTCGTTTCCCACTCAGACAAACCGACCATTTCGAGCTGTTCACGCGCTTTTTTACGGCGCTCTGCTTTGCCAATGCCTTGCATTTCTAGACCAAACGCAACGTTATCTAATACCGTTAACCATGGCATCAATGCAAACTTCTGAAACACCATGGATACGCGGTGAGTACGAAGGTGGCGCAACTTCTGTTCGTCACAGTTAGAGAGCTCAACCATGTCGTCGCCGTCTTTAATTTTCAGAGAGCCTCGAGAAATTTCGTTCAACCCGTTAACTGTTCGCAGCAAACTTGATTTACCCGAGCCTGAAAGCCCCATCAAAACACAGATCTCACCCTGTTTCACGTTCAGCGAAACATTATCAACCCCAACCACTTGGCCAGTTTCGTCGATGATTTCTTGTCGAGACTTGCCTTGGTCTAGTAGTGCTAACGCTTGTGACTGCTGCTGACCAAAAACCACATCAAGATTTTGAATAGTAATAGCGTCCATGATTAAGCCTCCTTCTGGTTTGGTGCTTTACACAAGCGGTCAAGAATGATGGCGACGAGTACAATCGCTAAACCCGCTTCAAAACCTTGCGAGATGTTTACGGTATTCAGTGCACGTACGACTGGCTTACCAAGTCCATCAGCACCAACAAGTGCCGCAATGACCACCATAGAGAGAGACAACATAATACATTGCGTAACACCGGCCATAATACTTGGTAATGCCGCAGGTAATTCCACCTTAAACAATAACTTCATGCGGCTTGCACCAAATGCTTTGCCCGCTTCAAGTAACTCCTCCGGCACTTTAATAATACCGAGGTACGTCAATCGAATTGGCGCAGCGATAGCGAAAATGATGGTCGAGATTAGGCCAGGGACAATACCTAAGCCAAACAGAACCAAGGTTGGAATTAGGTAAACGAATGTCGGTACGGTCTGCATCAAATCGAGGATTGGTCGCAACAAGGTGTATAACCAAGGACGGTGTGCCGCCATAATGCCCAACGGCACGCCAATTAATACGGAAATCGTTGTCGCTGCAAACACAAGGACAAAGGTTTCCAGCATTTCTTGCCAGTAACCAAGGTTGAGAATTGCGAGCAAGGCCAACACGATGAATACAACAAGCGGAATGCTGCGGTGTAAGAACCAAGCAATTGCCGCCGTCATAATGATTGGCGCTGCAGGTGGCATCCATTTAAAAATGTCCACCACGAAAAGAATGATCGTTTCAAGTGTAATAGAGATTGCATCGAAGAAACCCGATGCATTGATGGTTAACCAATCGACGCCAGTTTCCATCCATTGGCCCAACGGTAGTTTGTTGTCCGTAATAAAATTCAAAATAAAACCTTTGTGTTAATGAAGCGGGCATGACTGCCCACTTTCTTTTTCAAAAAAACGCGCTTAAAAACTGCTTAATTAAGCGTTAGTTTTTAAATAGTTTGTAATTGCTGTTACTGCGTCTTGACCATCCACCGTCTTAACGCCTTCTAGCCACGCTTCAATTTGTTCTTGGTTTGCGTTCAACCATGCTTGCGCTGCTTTCGACGGTTTCTGCTTCTGGTTGAGAATCGCTTCCATCAATTCGTTTTCCATTTCTAGGTTGAATTCTAGGTTTTTCACTAGCTGACCTACATTTGGACACTCAGCAAGGTAGTTTTTACGTACGTTTGTGTAGACATTCGCGCCGCCGTAGTTAGGGCCGAAGAAGTCGTCACCACCCGCTAGGTATTCCATTTCAACGTTGCTGTTCATTGGGTGCGGGGCCCAACCTAGGTACACAATCCATTGGTTGCGGCGCGCAGCACGTGATACTTGAGACACCATGCCAGCTTCACTGGATTCGACTAGGCTGAAGTCTTTTAGGCCGAATGCGTTGCTATCAATCATTGACTGAATTAAGCGGTTACCATCGTTACCTGGTTCAATGCCGTAAATGCGGTCTTTAAATTTGTCGGCATGTTTTACTAGATCAGCGAAGTTGGTCACGCCTGCGTCATAAACGTATTTTGGAACCGCGAGTGTGTATTTTGCGCCGACGAGGTTCGCTCGTACGGTTTCAACGGTACCTGCATCACGGTATTTCGCGATGTCACCTTCCATCGTTGGCATCCAGTTACCTAGGAAAATGTCGATATCGCCATTGGCCATAGAAGAGTAAGTAACAGGTACCGATAGTAGATCGGTCTTCGTTTTGTACCCCAACCCTTTTAGCAGCTCAGATGTCACGGCGGTGGTCGCCGTAATGTCGGTCCAACCTACATCTGCAAAACGTACCGTTTCACATTGGTTGGCATAAGCGCCTGTTGCTAAAGTACTTAGTGCGATTGTTGAGAAGATTTTTGTCATCTTAGACATATTGAATTCCTTGTAATGATTACTGACTTTTTTCGTTTTTATGAGATCGAATCGAGATCTCTTTTTGGCGGATACATTCGTTGCATCTCTTGCCAGTTCGGTGCAATCCAAACTGGTGCGTTGTTCGACGTTTCCAGGACGTTATCCAAAATCATGTCCGCGGCACGTTCTGCCACCATAATAGTTGGCGCATTTAAATTACCGTTCGGAATGGTTGGGAAAATAGAAGAGTCCACCACACGCAAGCCTTGAATACCGCGTACTTGGCATCGCTCATTCAAAACCGCTAGTGGGTCATTGTCTGCGCCCATTTTGCAGGTACAAGATGGATGGTAAGCACTCTCGACATTCTGCTTCACCCATTCATCAATTTGTTCATCCGTTGTGATATTCAGACCCGGCTGGATCTCATCGCCACGAAACTCATCCATGGCTGGCTGATTGAGGATCTCGCGAGTAAGGCGAATACAATCACGCCAATCCTGCTTATCTTGTTCAGTGGAAATGTAGTTAAACTCAATCTTCGGCTTATCATTCGGATTCGCAGATACAACTTCGACCGAGCCGCGACTTTCGGGCTTGTTAGGTCCAACATGCACTTGGAAACCATGACCGTCAAAAGCAGCTTGTCCGTCATAACGCATTGCCGCTGGCAAAAAGTGATATTGAATATTTGGCCACTTTAGTCCCTCACGAGAACGGATAAACGCACATGATTCAAAGTGGTTAGTAGCCCCAAGGCCTTTGCGAGTTAATATCCATTCGGTACCAATCAAGCCCTTGCTCACCAAACCTAACTTGCTGTTGAGCGTGATAGGTTGTTTACAGTGATATTGGAAGTACACTTCTAAGTGATCTTGCAGGTTTTTACCTACCCCTTCCAACGGATGTTTCACCTCAATACCAGCTTTTTCTAATACTGCTTTAGGGCCAATGCCTGAAAGTTGTAGTAGCTGCACAGAACCTACCGAGCCAGCACTCGAAATCACTTCATGATTCGCAAAACATTGCTGAACTGAACCTGACTTTTCAAATTCAACACCAACCGCTTTCTTGCCTTCTGCATCAGTTTCTTCTAATAAAACTCGATGAACCGTCACCCTCTTCATTAGGGTGAAGTTTTTGCGTTTTTTGGCACGGCTTAAGTATGCGTTAGAGGTTGAAGCGCGTACGCCTTTGTCAACGGTCATATGCATTGGGCCAAAGCCTTCTTGCTGATAACCGTTGTAATCTTTTGTTTCTGGGTAGCCCGCTTCTTTGCCTGCATCAATAAAAGCTTGATACAGCGGATTGAGCTTCATATCGTTGCCATTACATGTGCCGACTGGACCGTTATCGCCTCGGTATTCATCAGCACCACCAATCCAAGACTCTGCCTTACGGAAATAAGGCAAACACGATTGATAATTCCAGCCTTTCGCGCCTTCCTCTTCCCACTGGTCAAAGTCACAAGCGTGTCCACGAACGTAAACCATGCCGTTGATAGACGAACTACCGCCAAGAACTTTCCCGCGAGGACAATGAAGTTGGCGACCATCCAACCCTTGCTCTTCAACCGTCTCAAACTGCCACGCGTATTTTTCAGTGTTCATCGGGTAAGAAAGCGCCGTCGGCATTTGGATAAAAATACTTTTATCCGACCCACCCGCTTCGAGTAATAGGACCGAATATTGACCACTTTCACTTAAGCGATCCGCTAACACACAGCCGGCCGAACCCGCACCGACGATGATATAATCGTAGTGTTGTTGCATTTGATTCTCCTAGGAGTTAATACCAATCACAGTAGATAAGTGAACGAAATTAGCGTAGGAAAAATGCTTGAGAACAAGGCGGAAATTTTCGATAAGTAGTTAGCCTACAATCAAAATTGACAACGCAGTTATCGAGCATTTTAACAAGCTAAAGTGGTCAGTTATCTACTACGATTGGTATCATTTGTAAGGGCTTTCGAAGTCGCTTAGCTGAACCAGAACACTCTTCGTTTGCGTGTAATGTTTAAGGGTTTCGACACCGTTTTCACGGCCAACACCTGATTGTTTGTAGCCACCAACTGGCATTTCCGCAGGTGAGTCACCCCATGTGTTCACCCAACAAATACCAGCTTGAATTTGATGAATCACGCGGTGAGCACGAGATAGGTTTTGAGTAAATACGCCTGCAGCCAAGCCATAATCGGTGTCATTTGCACGCGCAATCACTTCCGACTCATCGCGGAATTTCAGCACTGACATTACCGGACCAAAGATTTCTTGCTGAACGTGGCTCATGTCATCATCGCAATCGACAAATACGGTTGGAGCAACAAAGTTACCATTGGCTAAGCCATTCTCTGTTACTTTGTAGCCACCAGTCAGTAACGTCGCGCCACTCGCTTTCACGGCTTCAATCGCTCCTAGTACTTTCGATTCATGATCTTTAGAGATCAGCGCGCCAATTTGCGTGTTCTCATCAAGCGGATCGCCGACAACTAACAACTCAGTGCGAGCTTTAAGTTGTGCAATAAAGTCATCATAAATACCTTCATGAACAAACACGCGTGTACCGTGCGTACAAACTTCACCTTGCGTATAGAAGTTCGCCACCATGGCCGCAGAAACGGCATCGTTTAACTTTGCATCATCAAAAATAATCAGTGGAGACTTACCACCCAGCTCCATCGTTACTTGTTTTAGTGTCTTAGCGCTGTCACTCATGACGACTTTACCGGTGCCTGATTCGCCCGTGAACGATACTTTTGCGATGTCAGGATGCGCCGTTAGCATCTGCCCTACTCGGTAATCCCCTTGTACGACATTAAATACGCCATCTGGCATGCCCGCTTCTGAATAAATTTCTGCTAGCTTAAGCGCTGTTAATGGTGTTTCTTCTGATGGTTTGAAGATCATAGCGTTGCCCGCAGCCAGTGCTGGCGCCGATTTCCACATCGCAATTTGGATTGGATAATTCCAAGCGCCAATACCTGCGCAAATGCCCAATGGCTCGCGACGTGTGTAGAAAAACTGGTCTTCGCTGAGTGGCTGCTGCTCACCTTGCAAGCTTGGAGCAAGACCCGCATAGTACTCAAGAACATCGGCACCTGTTGTTATATCAACCGCGATAGCTTCTTGAATTGGCTTACCAGTATCTGCAACTTCTAATGAAGCAAGCTCGTCATTACGCTCACGTAAAATGGCAACGGCTTTGTGTAAAATACGGCTGCGCTCGATCGCAGTCATTGCTGACCATGCAGCAAAACCTTTCTTTGCCGACTCAATCGCCGCTTCGAGATCGTCTTGGTTCGCTTGTTTAATGTTGGCCAATGGCTCACCATTCGCCGGATTGTAAGTGGTGAAGTGCTCATCTGAACACCCGTTGTACATCGCACCATTGATATAGTGTGCTTTCATTTCCATTTTAAAGACCTGTGACTTTTATATTTTTTCAGAATAAAACGTAAGTTGTTTGTCGAGATAGTCGTTGATGATGATTCTCGCTCTTTCGGCATCAATACCTTGCGGGTTGAGCGTTCCGCGCAGCCAAATACCATCGATAAGTGACGCAATACCATGAGCAACCAGTTCGGCCTGCTCTGCATTTAATAATGCTTTGAGTTCTTTTCTTAGGTGGGACAATAAACGTCGTTCATTGACACGCTGCAAACGCTTAAGCTGCTCGTCATGCATTGAGTACGACCAAAACGCCAGCCAAGTCTTAGCAACTTGGTTTTCTGCCTGATAGCCGACAAAGTTACCGTCAATGATGGCATTAATTCTTTGGTGATGAGCATCACTTGGCAGCTCACGTAACTTCTGTGTGATAGTAGACGAAAGCTGACGCAAGATTTCGCGCATCGTTTCCTCCAGCAATCCGTGCTTACCACCGAAATAGTGGTTGATAATCCCCGTTGATACTCCGGCTTCTTTGCTGATTAACGAAATACTCGCAGCGTGTAAACCGACTCTATCAATCACTGACATTGTCGCTTTCACCAGCTGTGGTTTTCTGATTTCAGGCATCCCCACCTTTGGCATTTTGCGTCCTTGTTATTTTTAATTGAACGGTTAGTTAAATATAAAATGCCTGAAAATTAGTTCGAACTCAAATCATTTTTTAAGAAAAAGGTTATTAACAAAGGAAGGAAAGTTGATGGTGTACGCAAAATTTCTATGCGATAACTTGTCGTAAAAGTCAAAGATGCGTTTAAAAACCCAAATAAAAACACAAATAAACCAACAACTTATTGAATAATCATTTTTTAACACACCTTTCAGAGAATTGTTTTTCGTGCCACAAAAATCCACACCAGAAAAATTTTACATCGACCACTAATCATTTTACCTGTATCGGCTTTGTTTGTATAAAAAACAGACATACTCGTGTGTTATAGCTTCGTATACACAAGTGACATTAGTACTTTGAAAATGGGGGAGATAAAACGAGTAGAAAATACTGAACGCTATGAGTATGTAATTCGATACTCTTAAGCGATTTTGAAGTAATCAGTAGGAAGGATGAGTTCAGGCTCACCGTTTGATGAGCCTGCATTCTTGATTTTATTAGGTCAGCTTGCGCCCTTTCACGCAGTTACGTCCATCCGATTTAGCTTGATAAAGTAATTTATCTGCCTGATCACAGAGTGATTTAAAATTCATCTCGCTATCTTCTGTCGTAACAACACCAAAACTACAGGTCACTCTCACTTCTTCATTCTGTTCCGTGACGAACCCATGTAAGGATAAAGCGCTACGTAATCGTTCAGCGGTAATGAGAGAGTCTTCATGATCGGTATTGGGCATCACAACAACAAACTCCTCACCACCAAAGCGTGCAACAATGTCATTTTCACGCACCGTCTCTTCTAGCACTTTGGCAACACCTGTTAGTACGGCATCACCGAACACATGTCCATAGGTATCATTTACCTGTTTAAAATAATCTACATCGATTAGCGCTAAACTTACCGGCCCCGACTGCGGCTTCTTTGGCACCATTTTCTGTTTATCGAGCTTGCTATCCACCCATTTGTTTAAAGCTAGGTAGCCGTACTTAACTTGCTCGACTTGCTCAGACACAAAATGCTGCACCTTTTCTTGCTTAGATTGAGGCGTCGGCTTTTCTTTGCGTTCACGTTTCGTCTCTACGGGTTTAGTAAACCAATCTTCTAAAAAACGGCGATTGAATAACCCTGTCAACGTATCTGTCTTTGCTAGGCGGCGCATTCTTAAACGTGATCGATTCACAACAAGGAATACCACTGCCATCAAAAAGAGAACACCAATGAGTGCTAGTAGCGCTTCACCCAATAGATAAAAGGTACGACGGTTATTTTCCAGTTCCATACGCTGCAACACGTTGTTCCAGTTGAGATCTTCGTTCTCATATTCAAGTCTTTCTAGCTCAAACAGCGTCTGCTGACGCTCAAGATTTTCAACTTCTCTTTGGTTGCTAAATTGGATGAATTTATCGTGATAGTTGCCGTAAGTTTTATACGCTAATTCAAAGTCATTGCTTCCCGCGTAGGCCATGGCAGCCACTTTTAGTAGTTCCATTTGCTGTTGCTTAACATATCGGCTCTCGATAATTTCCGGCAACATAGGCGCGATCATCGCTAGAAGTGTCTCAAACTGCTTCTGTTCTAGCATATATTCGGCTTGCAACAGCTTAAATGTAGCTAAGTAGGCGCTAGAGGTTTCTCTATACTGTAAGTTCTCCGCCAACTTTAAGTGGCGAACCATCTTATTTTCTTGGTTCGTCTCACGGTATAACGCAGCAAGCTCGAGGTTAACTCGAAACCTAAAGCGCCCGTCACCAATGATTTGCGCGAGCTTTAGCGCTCTCTGATACGATACAATCGCCTCTTCGTATTGGAATTGTGCCTTATGAAGCTTTGCTATCGTTAAGACGCTCAGCAGCTCATTGAACGACATGCGTCTATCCCTAAAATAACGGTACGCTTGTTCCAACAATGCTTCTGAACGGTCATAGCCCTGAATTTTGACCAGTACGTCACCAAGCTCTAGCGCCGCCCGTTCGACCAATCCTTGAACGCCAGAGGACTCAGCCGCATCCATTGACGACATAATTGCGGCATAGGATTTTTTAAACTCGCCCTGCTCATCGTAGTAACGTCCTTTTAGCAACAGGATCTCCGACTCGAGCTGCTTATCGCCATTTTCACGCGATGTTTCCAACAAACTATCCAACGAAGAAAGCGCGGTATCGATATCGCTCTTTCCGACCATAGTTCGCATCTGAATCAACTTAAATAAGAGATACTCATGGCTTTGTGGACGCACAAGTTCCAACCCTTTTTGTGCGACGTTTTGGCTCTCTTCCGCGCGCCCAAGTAGCTCTAGAACCGTGGACTTTGCAAGCCAATAACGTACCAGTAGCTCTGTTGGTTGATTTTGTAGTAGAGAGTCTTCTTCTAACGCCTCAATCAAAGCCAAAGAGCTCTGAGGTAATGCGTAAATTTGATTTTCAATGCCTTCTAGCGACTGTAAAAACTTACCTTCTTGTTCAACCTTTTCTGCGGATGCCTGAATAGAAAGACACAGACACCCCAATAGTAGTGGCATCGTCCTAAGCGAATGAAATAGTGACATTATTGCTCTTCCCTAATGGGTAGTTACTTCAGTGTAATAGAGAATTCTGGTTATTTTATTATTAAGGTAGCTGAAGGTTATTCAGCCAGCCTCATATTCCCATGTATTTTGCGCTGAATAATAAATCACCATCTTTAGATGTCGAAATGGTTTTCGGTCACAATATAATCAATAAGAGTGTTTTTCATACCCCAAGAAGCAAAATCTCATCAATGAGACAAATAATTGTCTTGATTGTGAATTAATGTATTTACATAAAAATTAACACGAGAGCACTTATTCATACCAAAAATACAAAAGAGTTGTAAATGTAATCGGTACAGCAGCCGTTGCTAAAACATCCATTAAAAAATATCGATAGAAACAATATAAGAAAGGAGGAAGGAAGCGGACAATCAAGCTCGCTCCCCTTTTTAATATGAGGAGGGGCTACATTCGCATTCCGCCATCGACTTCGAATACTCTTCCAGTCACGAACTCATTGGTTAACACGTATTTGATGGTCGAAGAAATTTCATCAGCAAGACCTAAGCGTCCGACAGGAATCATTTTAACTAAACGCTCCATCGCTTCAGGTTTTATTTGGTCCGTCATGGCAGTCTTGATGACACCCGGAGCAATCGCTACTGAGCGAATTCCGAAACGCCCTAACTCTTTCGCCCACACCGTCGCCATGGTGGCTACCGCCGCTTTGGATGCAGAATAGTTAGTTTGACCAATATTCCCCGCACGCGCGACGCTAGATATGTTGATCAGAACGCCTTTGCTATCGGTGTTCAGCATTACCTTGCTCGCTTCGCGGCCACACAGAAAAGTACCTGTCACATTCACATCCATAACAGACTGAAATTGTTCCAGCGACATCGCGTTAACCTGACCATCTTTAACTTTGATGAACATGCCATCGCGCATAATGCCTGCGTTATTGATCACGCCATTGAGCTGTTTGAAATCCGCTTCAATTTGCTCAAAAGCAGCGCACACTTCTTGTTCTTCCGTCACGTTCGCTACATAAAAACGAGTGGTGACGCCGAAAGATTCACACTCCGCTTTCGTTTCAGCCAATTGGTCTGAATTGAGGTCGATAAGCGCAAGGTGAACACCGCTTTCCGCTAGCGACAGCGCCATTTGTTTACCAAGCCCCTGCCCGGCCCCCGTGATCGCAATAACCTTATTTGCTAGATCCATAAGCACTCCTTAGGCCTGATTTTGCTTTTGGTAGAACTCAAACAAGCTTGAAAAATCTTTTTGTCCGTTGCCCTGACCGTTGTGAAAATTAAACAGGTTACGAGCCAAGCTGCCCATTGGTGTTGATGTTTGACTGGTAACCGCCGCTTCCATCGCAAGACCGAGATCTTTCGCCATTAACTGACTCATAAAGCCGCCCTGATAACCATTGCTTGCAGGCGTGTTTTCCATCACACCTGGGCACGGGTTGTAAAGCTCTAGCGCCCAGTTACGGCCTGAACTTTGCAGCATGATGTCAGACAGCACTTTGGGATCGAGTCCGTTTTCCATACCTAAATTGAGTGCTTCACAAGTGCCGCTCATCAAAATGCCCAACATCATGTTATTGCAGATTTTCGCTACCTGACCAGCTCCGGCATCACCTGCATGGAAAATGTTTTTGCCCATGTGGCTAAGCAACACCTTGGCTTGAACAAAGTTCTCTTGTGAGCCGCCAACAATGAAAGTCAACGTACCTGCCGCTGCGCCCGCAACGCCACCAGATACCGGTGCATCAACAAAGCTAATGCCAAGCTGCAGCGCCTTTTCGCCAACCAAACGAGCGGTCGCTGGATCGATGGTCGAAGAGTCGATTAGCAGCGTTCCAGAATCTACGCTATCTAATATCCCGTCTTGACCAAGATAAACACTTTGAACGTGTTGGCTAGCAGGTAGCATGGTGACCACCACGCTCGCACCTTGAACGGCTTGTTTTACCGAATCTGCACTCGACGCGCCCAGTGCGGTAAGTTCCTCTACTGCGTTCGGGTTCAAATCAAACACTTCAACGTTTAAACCCGCTTTGAGTAGGTTCTTAGCCATAGGCGCACCCATGTTGCCAAGGCCAATAAATGCAATTTTATCCATGTCGTATTTCTTCCTTGTCTAAAGTGCCACAGTGGCAACCGAGGATGCGGTCAGTGGGTATTCTGCTGAATCAATTGGCGCGAAGAAGCGTTCCAAAACTTGTGGCGTTACGTCAGAAACCGTGCGATGTTGCCAAGTCGGTTGATTGGTTTTATCGATAATCAGCGCACGAACCCCTTCTCTAAAATCACCTTCTAAGCCGCAACGTAACGTCAGATTAAATTCCATATCAAAACACGCTTTCAAAGAGAGGTTTTGATACTGCGTTAGCTGCTGATAAGTGATATTGAGCGACAACGGACTGCCATAATTCAATGCTTTTTGCGCATTGATGAACCACTTATCATCAACGTCGGCACTGCTGATTGCGCGAACAATCGAATCTAAATCACCCGAACAAAGCTGCTCAATCAATCCCGCATATGGCATCAACATCCCTTCGCTTGGCTCGTCCACTTGTACCGAACGTAGCGTAGTGGCGATTTTTTCGTTGATGTTTGCTTCACCTTTCCAACTTACCGATGCGAGCAGATCCAACAGTGCTTGTTTGCTTTCTGGCTTTGCAATCCATTGGCTTAATCCCAACGCTTTCATGTCTGTCGCGTTGATTTGGCAAGCCGTCAAACTTAAGAAAAGTGCCAAATGTTTTGGCAGCTGATTTAGGAAGTACGTCGCGCCTACGTCTGGGTAAAGGCCGATTTTAATCTCTGGCATCGCAAAGCGTGTGGTGGTTTCTGCTACGCGATGACTTGCGCCCATAAATAAGCCCACACCGCCGCCCATCAGATAACCATGCCCCCACGCGATGATCGGTTTTGGATAAGTGTGAATAAGATGATCACAGCGATATTCGAGGTCAAAGAAGGTTTCCATCGCTGAAAACGCAGAATCAAAGTCTTGCTCTTTGTTTTCAAGTGCACGGTAAATCGCTTGAATGTCACCACCAGCACAAAACGCTTTTTCACCCTTGGCGTGCAAAAAGATCGCGACGACGCTGTCGTCCGTTTGCCATTCATTGAGCTGTTTGTACAACTTCTCAATCATTACGTAACTCAACGCGTTGAGAGCAGCTGGATTATCAAGCTCCAACACACCAATGACAGAGCCATCAGCGCACTCAAGTTTTGAAACATTTACTGTACCTGTCATTTGGCCTCCGCTAGCTGTTTGTCCATTGTGGCTTACGCTTTTGCAAGAAGGCGTTTACACCCTCAGTCTGATCTTGTGTATTGAACAGCTGTAAAAACAGTTCACGCTCCAAAACCAATCCAGAAGCGTGAGTTTGGCTGCGTCGACCTTGAATGAGCGTTTTGCACGCAGACACGGATTTCGGCGATTGGCCAGCAACGCGCTGTGCAAGTGCCATCGCAGCATCCAGTGCTTGGCCTTTCGCCACCACTTCTTCGACTAAACCAATTTTTTCCGCTCGCTCGGCCGTTACACGTTCACCACACAGGATCATACGCTTCGCCCAACCTTCACCTACCAACGCGGTCAGGTTTTGCGTCCCACCTGCGCAAGGCAACAAGCCGACCGATGCTTCCGGAAGTGCCATTTGTACTTGTTCTTCTACGATACGAATGTCACACGCCATCGCCACTTCCAGACCACCACCCATCGCATAGCCATTAACCGCTGCGATAGAAACCCCATCGAATGCAGACAGCGCTTCAAACGCTTCACCAAATGCGAACGCCATATCTGCTGCTTGTGATTTATCACCCGATGCAAAGTTGTTGAGATCCGCTCCAGCAGAAAAGAATTTCTCGCCTTCGCCCGTCAGTACCAACGCATAAATAGAGCGATCATTACTGAGTTCAATCGCCAACTCTTTGAGCTGATTTAGGGATTCAAGCGTCCAAGTGTTCGCTGGCGGATTACTAATCGTGAGTTTGGCGATATGCGCTTCGCGCTCCAATTTGATTTGTGCCGTCATAATCTTTCGGTCCTTTTTAATTTCTTTAGGTAAGGCTGTGTCTCGCTGACTAAAGCAGCTCAACGCCTTCCGTTAGTAATCGTCTTGCGACGATCAGACGCATGATTTCGTTGGTACCTTCAAGGATTTGGTGAACACGAACGTCTCGGAAATGGCGCTCGACTGGATATTCTTTGATGTAGCCATAGCCACCGTGAATTTGCAGCGCCTGATCGCAGACTTTAAAGCCCACATCAGTAGCAAAGCGTTTTGCCATGGCACAGTACGCACTTTTTTCTGCGTGCTGGGCATCGAGTTTAGCGGCAGCGAGTCGCACCATTTGACGCGCAGCGACCAGCTCAGTCGCCATATCAGCAAGCTTGAACTGCAACGCTTGAAATTGCGCCAGTGAACGGCCGAACTGTTTGCGTTCGTTCATGTATTGCTTGGCTTCGTTCAGTGCTTGTTGCGCAGTACCGACGGAACAAGTAGCGATATTGATTCGACCACCATCAAGGCCAAGCATGGCGAACTTAAAGCCTTCTCCCTCTTCACCCAACAGATAGTCAGCCGGAATACGAACATTTTCGAAGGTAATCATGCGAGTTGGCTGGCAGTTCCAACCCATTTTGGCTTCTTTTTTACCATAGCTAATGCCTTCGCAATCAGCAGGAACAACGAATGCAGAAACGCCACCCGCTCCTTCGCCGCACGAACGCGCCATCACGACAAGAACGTCCGTATCACCCGCACCAGAGATAAACACTTTTGCGCCATTCAGGACAAACTCATCGCCGTCACGCACTGCACTGGTCGTCAGTGAAGCGGCGTCAGAGCCTGCATTGGGTTCGGTTAAACAGTAGGAAGCGAGCTTTTCACCCGAAATTAGATCCGCGCTAAACTGCTGCGCCACTTCGGCTTTGGCAAAGCTGGTGATCATCCACGTCGCCATGTTGTGAATGGTCATAAACGCAGTAGTCGCGGTACAACCCATAGCCAACTGCTCGAAAATGATCGCCGCATCCAAACGAGACAATCCCAAACCACCATGCTCTGGCGGCGTATAGATGCTCAGAAAGCCAAGTTCACCTGCTTGACGCAGTACATCTTTAGGGAAATGATGGTTTTCATCCCACTCGGCCGCGTGCGGCGCTAACATTTGGTCTGCAAACTGCTTTGCTACTTCGGCAAACGCGAGTTGATCTTCGTTTAATTCAAAATCCATCTTGAAGTCCTAAGGTCTAATTCGTTGCACTTGAAGCCAAGCCATCTAAAGGTTTGAAAGGCTTGGCTAGAGGTATCGCTACTTCTGTGACTAGCTCAATTGAATGGTCATGTTTGGACCGCTTGGAATGTCATCTTCAAACCAACGCGCGGTGACAGTTTTCGTTTCGGTGTAGAAGCGAACCGCCTGTTTTCCATAAGCATGCAAATCGCCATAGAAGCTGCCTTTCCAACCCGTGAATGAGAAGAACGGCAACGGCACCGGAATCGGCACGTTGATGCCTACGTTACCCACTTCGATATTGTGTTGATACTTTCTCGCGGCAGCGCCGTTCGCCGTGAAAATAGACGTACCATTACCAAAGCGGTTTGCATTGATCAGTTCAATCGCTTCATCTAGGTCATCCACTTCCATAGTTAACAGTACAGGCCCGAAAATTTCTTCCTGATAAATCGACATGTCTGTGGTCACGTTGGTAAACAGTGTTGGCCCCACCCAGTTACCGTTCGGGAAGCCAGGTACTTGGCAATCTGTCCCATCCAGAACACAATTCGCGCCTGACGCTTTGCCTTCATTAATCAGATTCACCACTCGCTGCTTCGCTTGAGGGCTAATCAGTGGGCCATAACCTGCGGTTTCATCGTCCCACGCGCCAGGTTGAACCTGAGCTAACGCCTCTTTAAGCTCTGGAATCCATTCTTTGGTTTCGCCGACAAATACCGCCACCGAAATCGCCATACAGCGTTGGCCTGCGGCACCCACTGACGCGCCAACTAGGTTATTGATGACTTGCTGTTTGTTTGCATCTGGCATGATGACCATGTGATTCTTCGCACCCGCAAATGACTGCACGCGTTTTAAGTTGTCCGTACCCGTTTTGTAGATGTACTCACCAACTGGCACAGAACCAACAAAAGAGATCGCACGAACGACTGGATCAGTCAGAATGCGGTCGACTTGCTCTTTGGTGCCGTGGACAATTTGCAGCACGCCTTTTGGTGCGCCTGCTTGTTCAAACAGCTCCGCCAATTTCATTGCAGTCAGCGGAACTTGTTCCGACGGCTTCAAAATAAAGGTGTTGCCACAAGCGATCGCCATTGGGAACATCCATAGAGGGATCATAGCAGGGAAGTTAAACGGAGTAATACCCGCACAAACACCGAGCGGTTGAATGTAAGAGTAACCATCAATATTGGTTGCGACGTTTTCCACCGTTTCGCCCATCATTGAGCTACAAATGTTCGCCGCTTGTTCTACGACTTCAATCCCGCGCCAAATGTCACCCTTTGCATCCGCAAGAGTTTTGCCTGTCTCACTTGAAAGCAGTATCGCCAACTCATCGTGTTGCTCTTTTAGCAAGTGTTGGTAGCGTAGCATCAATCTCGCACGCTCCGGAGCGGCAACTTCTTTCCAACGCTTGAACGTTTCCGTTGCGCTAGCAATCGCCGCATTCATTTCTGATTCCGTGGCACAAGGTACTTGCGCAATCACTTCGTTGGTTGCCGGGTTAGTTACATCTAGCCATTGTTTTGAGTCGGAGATGGCAAATTCACCACCGATATACTGCTTTACTTGTTCTGTCATGATGACATCCTTGTATTTTTCAGCTTGTTACTGACTACTGTTATGTAAGTGAAACTTTGTTGAGAATGATTTAGCAGATTTCAATCGCGATGGCGGTTGCCTCGCCGCCACCAATACAAAGCGATGCAACGCCACGTTTACCGCCTGTTTGTTTAAGAGCGTGAATCAAAGTAACGAGGATTCGGTTACCACTTGCACCAATTGGGTGGCCTAAAGCACATGCACCGCCTCGAGGGTTTACTTTGCTCGCGTCCAGTTCGAGTGCTTTCACCGCGTATTGTGTCACGACGGCAAAGGCTTCATTGATTTCCCAAAGGTCCACGTCTAATTTGTCCCAGCCCGTTTTTTCCAGCAGCGTTTCAATCGCGAATACGGGTGCGATGGTGAACTCATCAGGCAGTCTTGCATGCGTGCTGTACGCGACAATTTTGGCTAGAGGTTGAAGGTTTTCCTGACGGCCAAATTCACTATCAACCAATACCATTGCCGATGCACCATCAGAAATAGAACTGGAATTTGCTGCCGTTACGCCGCCATCTTTGGCAAACGCAGGTCGTAAGGTGGGAATTTTAGTGACGTCGAGTTTGCTCGGTTGCTCATCGTCTACAACCAAGGTGTCACCACGTCGACTTTTTACGTTAACAGGCACGATCTCTTCTTTGAACAAACCTTGCTCAATCGCTTGCTGCGCACGAGTCAACGACTGCTGCGCCCAGATATCCATACTTTCACGGTTGAACTGATACTTTTGCGCGGTTTGTTCGGCAAAGACACCCATCAATTCGCCTTGGTAGGCATCCTGCAAACCGTCATAAAACATATGATCAAGCACTTGCTCATGGCCTAAGCGGAAACCATCACGCGCTTTCTTAAGTAGATAAGGAGAAGACGACATGTTTTCCATACCGCCAGCGATAACCGCGTGCGCGTTACCAGATTGAATAAGATCATGTGCCAGCATGACGGTTTTCATACCCGAACCACAGACTTTATTCAGTGTCGTACAACCGATCGATTGTGGCATTTCTGCTTTAAGACTTGCTTGTCTTGCTGGCGCTTGCCCCACGCCGGCGGGTAAAACGCATCCCATCAACACTTCGTCTATTTTTTGCACATCGAGTTGGCTTTCGGCTAGCGCCCCTTGAATGGCTTTCGCACCGAGTTCCGTGACATCTGTTGAAGCTAATGCACCTTGAAAAGAGCCGATAGGCGTTCGCTTGGCGGCAACAATCCATGTTTCATTTTTCATTCCATTAACCTTTTGTTGACGTTTACGTCATAACTATACTAACATTTACGTTAACGTCAAGTTTGCGGTTATTGTTTGTTCGAGTGATTCTTTTATTTCGAGTAAATGCGAGTGATATCAAGGCTCAAGAGTGGATGTTGTTTATTTACTTTAACGTTAACGAATTGTATATTCGTATGAATGTTATACGAAAGTCGTAAGGTTAAGGAATGAACACATTTAAGATCAGCGAGCTCGCGAAAGAGTTCGACATTACTACCCGAAGTATTCGCTTCTACGAAGATTTAGGTCTCCTAACTCCAGAACGTAAAGGCAACACTCGAATCTACAATGGTCGCGATCGAATTCGACTAAAACTGATTTTGCGAGGTAAGCGATTAGGCTTTTCTCTTGCAGATATCAAAGAGTTATTTGAACTCTACGATACCGATCAAAGTACTGAGCAGTTGAACTATATGATTCGGTTGATCGAAGAGAAGAAGGCAGCATTGCAACAGCAAGCAAACGACATTCAAGCGGTAATGATGGAGTTAAACGCGGCACAGTTGCGATGCCAAAACACACTGAGATCCATGAAAGGCGAAAAAGTCACCTAACACCTCAACTCTGGGATGTAGGTGACGTAAAGGCAAGGACACGCAATGAAATCTACCTACTCTTCCCTGAACTTTGTTTATGACGAAAATACCGATTTGCTTCGCGAGCAAATCAATAGTTTTGCTGCAAGAGAAATTGCGCCGCTAGCGCAATCTATCGACCAATCTAACGACTTTCCAAACCATCTTTGGTCCAAACTGGGTGACATGGGTCTTTTAGGTGTGACCACCAGCGAAGAGTTTGGTGGAGCAGGCATGGGTTATCTCGCCCACGTTATCGCTATGGAAGAAATCAGTCGAGCATCCGCTTCGGTTGCGTTAAGTTACGGTGCTCACTCCAATCTTTGTGTCAACCAAATCCACCGCAACGGCACACAAGCGCAAAAAGAGAAATACCTACCTAAGCTCATCTCTGGCGAACATATTGGTGCACTAGCAATGAGTGAGCCCGGAGCAGGTTCTGATGTAGTCTCTATGCAACTTAAAGCGGAACGTAAAGGCGATATATTCCTGCTAAATGGCAACAAAATGTGGATCACTAACGGCCCTGATGCACACACCTATGTTGTCTACGCCAAAACCGACCCAAGCCAGCACTCCAAAGGCATCACGGCATTTATTGTAGAACGCGGCTTTCCTGGATTCACTCAAGCACAAAAACTCGACAAGTTGGGTATGCGCGGCTCGAATACGTGTGAGCTGGTCTTCCAAAACTGTGAAGTCCCTGCGGAAAATATTCTCGGCGAAGAAAACCAAGGTGTGAAAGTATTGATGAGCGGCCTCGACTACGAACGCGTGGTACTTGCCGGTGGCCCGCTTGGCATCATGCAGGCCTGCATGGACATCGTTGTGCCTTACATTCACGACCGCAAACAGTTTGGCAAATCCATCGGTGAATTCCAGCTAGTTCAAGCAAAAACCGCTGATATGTACACGCAAATGAACGCCGCTAAAGCGTATGTTTACGCCGTTGCTGCTGCTTGTGATCGCGGTGAAACCACACGTAAAGATTCTGCTGGTGCGATCCTCTACAGCGCAGAACTGGCAACCAAAATGGCATTAGATGCCATTCAGCTACTCGGTGGTAACGGCTATATCAATGAGTTTGATACCGGTCGTTTACTTCGTGATGCCAAGCTGTATGAAATCGGAGCCGGCACTTCAGAAATTCGCCGCATGCTTATTGGTCGCGAATTGTTTAACGAAAGCGCCTAATAATCAGCCCAGGCGTTCTGACTAAAAAACATTTTCTTAATCAACCCAAATCTTATTCAACCTAAATAAAGACGGGTGTTCTCACCCGTTTACCGAATGGAGATCGGCTATTTATGGCTTGTTTGACGACCAATATTAATACCCATTCAGAGCAGTATCAGGAAAACTACCGATCTATGGCGTCTCTTGTGGATCAACTCTATACCGTGACCGCGCAAATCGAAGATGGTGGCGGCGAGAAAGCAAGAGAGCATCAGCAGAAGAAAGGCAAACTTCCGGTTCGTGAGCGTATTCTTGCCCTACTCGACCCTGGCTCATCCTTTTTAGAAGTCGGTCAGTTTGCTGGCTGGGATGTGTATCCAGATTACGTTCCATGCGCTGGCGTGGTTGCTGGCGTGGGTGTAATAGACGGCACCGAGTGTATGATCGTTGCCAACGACGTGACGGTAAAAGGCGGTAGTTACTACCCGCTCACGGTTAAAAAGCACTTACGCGCACAGGAAATCGCAGAGAAGTGTCAGTTGCCTTGTGTTTACTTGGTCGACTCTGGCGGTGCTAACCTACCCCGCCAAGATGAAGTATTTCCAGACAAAGACCATTTTGGCCGTATTTTCTATAACCAAGCTCGAATGTCAGCCAAGGGTATCCCGCAAATTGCGGTGGTCATGGGGCTATGTACCGCTGGCGGTGCTTACGTTCCTGCCATGTGTGACGTTTCCATCATAGTCAAAGAACAAGGTACGATCTTCTTAGCTGGCCCTCCTCTGGTAAAAGCAGCAACAGGCGAAGAAGTCAGCGCGGAAGATCTTGGTGGCGCAGACGTTCACTGCCGTACGTCTGGCGTAGCCGATTACTATGCTGAAAATGATCACCACGCGTTAGAACTGGCAAGACAAGCAGTCTCTCAAATCAACCACTTGAAACCCGTCCAACTCAAGCAAAAAGCGCCACAGGAACCACGCTTTACTGCGCAAGAGCTGTACGGCATCGTCGGAACCGATCTTAAAAAGCCGTTTGATGTCAAAGAGGTCATTGCCCGAATTGTTGATGATTCACAATTTGATGAATTTAAAGCCTTGTTCGGTGAAACCTTGGTCTGTGGTTTTGCCCATATTCACGGAATGCCGATTGGCATTGTCGCTAACAACGGCATTCTATTCTCGGAATCGGCGCAGAAAGGTGCGCATTTTATTGAGCTGTGCGCACAGCGCAAAATTCCTCTGCTATTTTTGCAGAACATCACTGGCTTTATGGTCGGCCAGAAGTACGAAGCCGAAGGCATCGCCAAGCATGGCGCGAAAATGGTGACCGCTGTTGCGTGTGCAGACGTACCGAAGTTTACCGTGGTTATAGGTGGATCGTATGGTGCAGGTAACTACGGTATGTGTGGCCGAGCTTATGACCCAACCATGATGTGGATGTGGCCAAACGCACGCATCTCCGTAATGGGTGGAGAGCAAGCGGCTGGCGTGATGGCGCAAGTGACCCGCGATATCAAAACGCGCAAAGGTGAAAGCTGGAGCGTAGAGGAAGAAGAAGCGTTCAAACGTCCAATTGCGGAGCAATATCAAGTCCAAAGCCATGCGTATTACGCCAGTGCTCGTTTGTGGGACGACGGCATTATTGACCCTGCGAAAACCCGTGATGTTGTGGGTATTGCTCTGTCTGCTGCGCTTAATGCACCAATACCAGACAGCAAATTTGGCATCTTCCGTATGTAGTCAGATGCAAGGCAAGCCTTAACTCCTCGCTATCCACCGATGTTTATCCGAGTACTGGTTAGCGAGTATTGGAATATCAGACTGAAATGTCAGACAAAGGAAGTCACATGACCGGACTACTGCTTGAAAAAGAGAGCAATGGCGTTGCCTGGTTGAGCCTGAATCGGCCAGAGAAAAACAACGCGTTTAATGACGAATTGATTGCCTCACTGATTGAGACACTAGAACAACTCGAAAAGGAAGATTCTCTCCGTGCACTGGTGTTAACTGCACAGGGAAAACACTTTTCTGCGGGTGCGGATCTTGGCTGGATGCAGTCAATGGCCACCAAAACCGAGAGTGAAAACCTGCAAGATGCACAGCAACTAGCAAAACTTTTGCATACGCTGGATACCTTTAGCAAACCGACTATTGCTATGGTGCATGGCGCTGCATTTGGCGGCGCACTTGGGCTTATCTGCTGCTGCGATATCGCTATTGGTACACCTGAAAGCCGCTTCTGTTTGAGTGAAGTAAAGCTCGGTTTATTACCCGCTACCATCGGACCTTACGTAATCCGAGCGATTGGACAACGACAAAGCCGACGCTACTTTTTAACCGCCGAACTGATTGATGCCGAGACTGCGCTTTCGATGAACATTCTTCATCAGATCAACTCTCAGCCAAGAGAAGCCGTCAACCGTATCATTGGTCACCTGCTTAACAACGGTCCACAAGCCATGCAGGCAGCAAAAGCACTTTGTTTACGTTGTGATAACCAACCTATCGATCACTCATTAATTGAATACACTAGCCAAGCCATAGCAACCGCCCGCGTGTCCAGCGAAGGACAAGAAGGACTAGCTGCATTTTTTGAAAAGCGCGCCGCCAATTGGAGGAATCATGTTTAAAAGAATACTGATCGCAAACCGCGGTGAAATTGCTTGCCGAATCATTAAAACCGCAAAAAGCATGGCCATCGAAACCCTTGCCGTCTATTCCGAAGCGGATCGCAGCAGCTTACATGTTAAACAAGCAGATTTCGCTGAATTTATCGGCCCTGCTCCGGCGAGTGAGTCGTATCTTGATATCGATGCGATTATCGGCGCTGCGAAAAAATGGCAAGCCGATGCTATCCACCCTGGGTATGGTTTTCTTTCCGAGAATCCGAAACTAGCCAAAGCGTGCAGCGAAAATGGCCTCGTCTTTATTGGCCCTTCCACCAGCGCAATTGAGGCAATGGGTTCTAAATCTCAAGCCAAGGCAATCATGTCAGAGGCGAACGTGCCCTTGGTTCCCGGCTATCACGGCACAGACAACAGCGTTGAGCACTTATTGGCTGAAGCAGAGAAAATCGGTTATCCAGTGATGCTCAAAGCAACCCAAGGGGGCGGCGGTAAAGGCATGCGAGTGGTCAACAGCGCCGCCGAAATGCCCTTGGCCATCGACGGTGCGCAGCGTGAAGCGCTTTCAAGCTTTGGCGATAAGCAGCTTCTAATCGAAAAATGCATATTGCAGCCTCGCCACGTTGAAGTTCAGGTATTTGCTGACCAACATGGCAACTGTGTTTACCTGTCTGACCGCGACTGTTCCATTCAGCGTCGTCACCAAAAAGTAGTCGAAGAAGCGCCTGCTCCCGGTCTTAGTGATGAACTGCGTAAACAAATGGGTAAAGCCGCGGTTCAGGCCGCTCAAGCGATCGACTATGTTGGCGCTGGCACGGTTGAATTCTTGCTCGATAGCCGCGGTGAGTTCTACTTTATGGAGATGAATACCCGTCTGCAAGTTGAACACCCTGTCACCGAGTTGATCACTGGCGTTGATTTGGTTGAATGGCAATTCAAAATCGCAGCTGGTGAGTGTTTACCGATCTCGCAATCCGAAATCACTCATAACGGCCATTCAATCGAGCTGCGAATTTACGCCGAAGACGCAGACAACGACTTTATGCCGTCAACTGGCCGCATTGATTACTTGCATGAGCCCACTTCAGACAGCAATGTCCGCTTAGCGTGCGTGCGCGTTGATAGTGGTGTTACCCAAGGCGATACCATCAGCGAATACTACGATCCGATGATCAGCAAACTGATCGTCTGGGGGCAAACTCGTGATATCGCCCTAAAGCAGCTTAAACAGGCGTTAACTCAATATCACGTGCGTGGAGTCACGACAAACATTGGTTACCTGCACAGCATTATTTCACAGCCAGCCTTTGCCAATATCGAACTTGATACCGACTTCTTGGTTAAACACCAGCAAGGCATCAGCGCGCAACAAAATGTGTCGGATTCTATCTGGCTAACGTTGGCAGCGGTTGCTCGCTGGAATGCTCTCACTGCTAAATCAGGCAGCTCAACGTTACCCGCGCCAACCAAACAGGGTTTTAGACTGTCGGTTGCCAACGTTTATCGATTTAACTTCACGGATGCCAATGCCAACCATCAGGTACGTTTGCAACAATCATCGCAAGATACAGGATCTCACTTCACTGTCCGATGCGGCGAGGAGTTGCATCAAGTCATCCTGCTTGAAAGTGAGAGCCAGTTTATCGTCGATATCGATAGTGTGCGTTACACCTTTAATGCGCTCAACGACGAGCAAAAGACGACGCTGTTTTATCTTGGTCAGCAACGTACCTTTGCTCACCAACCAAGTTTTGAATCCGCAAAAGGTCAAGACGATGAACTTAGCCCAACCGCGCCACTGAACGGTGTGATCTCGGCGGTCATGGTGAATAAGGGAGACGAAGTAGCGGCTGGCGATCCGCTGTTAGTGCTCGAAGCGATGAAGATGGAGTACACCATCACAGCTCCGGTAGCTGCAACTGTTGATGAGATTTTTTATCAGCATGGAGACCAAGTACAGCATGGTTCGATACTGCTGCATTTAGCTTCGATACCCGAAAATGTCTCTGTCGATAAGGAGCGTGAGTATGCTACCAGCGAAGGTTAATATCGTCGAAGTTGGTGCTCGCGACGGCCTGCAAAATGAAACGTCAGTGACGCTGGTTGATAAAATCCGTTTGATTAATCTGCTGAGCAACAGTGGCTTAAAGCACATTGAAGCAGGCTCTTTTGTCTCTCCAAAGTGGGTACCACAAATGGCCGATTCCGATCAGGTGTTTGCTGGTATCACGCAAAAGCCTGACGTGGTTTACAGCGCGCTCACACCAAATCTCGCAGGATTAGAGCGTGCGCTGGAAAGTGGTGTAAAGCAAATTGCGGTGTTTGGCTCCGCTTCAGAAGCGTTCAGCCAGAAGAACATTAACTGCAGCATTGCCGAAAGCCTCTCTCGTTTTGAGCCCGTTATCGAACTAGCGAACCAGCACAACATACCTGTGCGCGGGTACTTGTCTTGCACTATGGTTTGTCCCTACGAGGGAGAAATAAAACCAGAGCAAACCACCGCGGTAGCGAATGCGCTGTTTGATATGGGATGTTATGAAATTTCGCTCGGTGACACGGTCGGTAAAGCAACGCCTAATCGCGTTATCGCCATGCTGGATTCGCTGTTAACGCAACTGCCAAAAGACGCGCTCGCGGTACATTTTCATGACACCTATGGACAAGCTTTGGCCAATATTTACCAAGCCTTGTTAATGGGCATCAACACCATTGATAGTGCGGTTGCTGGTTTGGGCGGCTGCCCTTACGCGAAAGGTGCCAGTGGCAATGTTGCAACGGAAGATGTGCTTTATCTTTGTGAGCAACTTGGGATTGAAACGGAGATTGATCTCAACATCATCAATGAAGCGGGTTGGCAAATTTGCCATGCATTAGGTAAACGTCCGTCTTCCAAAGTAGCACTCGCTTTGGGTGACCCAAACAGCTTGTAAATTGCTCAACCCACGATACACAACTACAAACGAGCATGTTTAATAACGTGCTCGTTTTTTTGAGCCGATTTAATCTAACCGAAACACTAAACAGAGGCGTGCTTTTCCTCTGCAAGGGTATGGCATCCCCACTTCGCGATCATATTAAGCAAATCACTTTTCTGAACTGGTTTTGTCAGGTAATCATCCATACCTAATGCGATACTTTTTTGTTGCTGCTCTTGCATCGCATGTGCGGAAAACGCAACGATTGGACACCAAGGAAACGCACCACTTTCCTGTAACTCACGAATGTCTTTTGTCACGCCAAAACCATCTTTGTTTGGCATAGAAATATCGGTAATCACCAAGTCCGGAGAAAGCTGTTTATAAAGTTCAACGGCTTCAACACCATCTTCCGCCAACGTCAGTTTAACACCTGTGTCTTGCAACATTTTTTCAATCAATATTCGATTGATATGGCTGTCTTCTGCGACTAATAGGTGCAGGCTAGAAAAGTCAGGGTTCTCATCTGAGGAAAGTTCTCGACGCTTTTGTGTCTTAGTAGAAAACAGAGCTTGCAGTTTATGCTGCGTGACCGGTTGCGGCAATAAACGATCCCGCTCGCACGACCATGCCTGCCCTTCCTCCATCACGCAAGGTGCAAGGAACAGTACCCGTTTGGCGGCGGATTCTGTCGCATCAAGCTCATAGAGCGCATCTCTATCTTGAGCATTGTTTACACTCGCGAGGATACGATCAAAACCATCCAATTTTTTACCCAAAGACTGCGCAGTTGACCAATCGTTGGCATGAGTAACTTCAATGCCAATCTCTTGAGCTAAATGTATCAAGTGTTGCACGCGCGGTTGATAATCATCAATCAACAAAAGTCGATTTGCACTCAGCTCTATCGGTTCGGAAAGAAGCTGACTTTGCTTAGGCAACTGCAAACTAAAGCTAAAACACGACCCTTTGCCAAAATCCGAATGCACACAAAGCTCGCCGTTGTACATGCTGATCAAACGTTTTGAGATTGCCAACCCCAAGCCTGTACCTTCATGGCGTCTTGTCGCGGAGGTATCGACCTGCTCAAACTTATCCATAATATGAGCCAATCGATCTTCGGGAATACCAATGCCCGTATCACTCACGGAAAAATCAAAACCGTGCTCACTTTCTCTGACTTTGAGTAGCACATGGCCTTCATCCGTGAATTTCACCGCATTACCGATCAAGTTAAGCAAGATTTGATTAATCCGACCTTTATCGCCGACCACGACCGTATTCATAGACAATGGCATATCAACCAACAACTTAAGGTTCTTTTTATCCGCCTGATAGGCACACAAAGCGGTGCAACTCTCGACGAGTGAACGCAAGTCAAACTCCTCTTCAACTAACGTCAACTTGCCCGCTTCTACTTTGCTGTAGTCGAGGATGTCGTTAATGATCGTCACAAGGTTGTTGGCAGATTTGTGCAGCAAGAGTAATAACTCCCTTGGCTCTCGACGGTTTTCGTTCTCAAGCAATATCTCGCTGATCCCCATGATCGCGTTCATTGGGGTGCGAATCTCATGGCTCATGTTCGCCAAAAATTCCGATTTGGCTTGCATCGCCTTTTTCGATTTATATAAAGCAGACGACAGACGCCTCTCCATCCTGCGCCTGTCGGTGATGTCACGCTCTACCGCAATAAAACGTAACAGCCCGCCATCTTCATCAAACACAGGAGAGAGCTCCAACTCGACCCAATATGGGTGCTTCGACTTGGTATAGTTGAGTATTTCAACCCTAATAGGAGAGTGATTACGGACACTTTTTGAGAGCGATGCTACCGTATTTGGGTCTGTGTCTGGCCCTTGGAGTAACTCGCCCGGCGATTTGCCAATAACTTCTTCCAACGTATATTCGGTTAGCTGTTCAAACGCAGGGTTTACCCATGCAATAGTGCCGTCAGGGTGAGTAATGATGATGGTATCACGCGCATGTTCAGCAACCTCAGCAAGCTGCGATATTTTGGCCGATAACTGTTGCTGGGTTTGATGCTCTTGCTGAAGTTTAGTTTGCGCTTGCGCTAAAGAGCGTGACATTTGGTTAAACGCTTCGCCAACACGTGTAACTTCGTCATTGCCTGAAATCGAAATTTGCGACCCCGGACCTTGCTGTGAAACCTTGATTACCCCAGTACGAAGAAGATCGAGCCGCTTCATCAAATAGCTACCGAGAGCATACGAAAACATGGCCACCAGCGACATTTCAATAAAGGCGATAACCAAACTTGCTTGAGTCGCAAATGAAAGAACTTGATGTACATGTTCAACATTCACACCCATTTCAACCTTACCGAAAGTCTGCTCTCCAAGAGTAATCTCTTGCGCAACATCGTAAACTCCATCGGTCACATCAAACGGTCTCACACCAGTATCAACACCGCTGTAATCCCCTTGTAGCGTCAACTCGACGCCATCTTGATTAACAATACGAATATAAGCCAGCTCGTGCTCACTCACGACAGAACGAGCAAAACTGTCTAGGTAGGCTAAGTCCGTCGCAATCACCGCATCTCTCGACGCCTGAGCAAATACACTCACCAAGTGTTGGCTCCCAACCTCGAGGCTAGTCTCGTTGGAACTTTCCAACCAATTAAGCCCACTAATGATGAGTACACCGAGCGCAAGGGCCTCAATAAGAGCAATGCCAAGTATCGTTTTCGAACGCAGCGTCATAGGGCAACCATTTATCTTGAGATTCCCAATTGAACAACATCTTGCCAATCTTGGTCTTGTGCAAGCTGTAACCCGTCAATGTTGAGTAAAGTGAAACTCTCCTGTGCTTTTGGATCATCATTAAGTTGCGAAATTGCCTTTCGTAAGGCAAGAGTAATCTCTTCATCGACATTATTTGAAACCGCAATAGCATGAGGCGTATAACCAGCAGTTGTATAAATGATGCTAAGTTGGTCTTTTATTTCACTCGGTAAGCTCTCAAAGGTACGCTTCACGCCACCACCAGCAATGTACAAACCTTTAAGTACCCCCAAATAGACTGAGTCGTGCGAACCAACGTATTTAGGCGTAAACTTGATGCCTTTCTGCGCCAACTCTGATTGTGTGATGATAGAGGCAGCAAATGCTCGTGGAGCAGGAAAAGCGATGGTCTTTTCTTGCAGCTCATCAAGGGAAACCGACTTCCCTCGCCTTGCTACAATAATGCCTGTAATGCGCTTATTTTTCGCTCTTGCTAAAGCCGTATAACCTGGGTTTTGATTCACCAAGGTAAAGTGATATGGGTTCATGTATGCAATGTCGTAGGCTCCAGCCATCAAGCGTGCTTCGAACGTGGGAATATCACGTGCCGTGGCAAACTTAATCTCAACGCCAGCAAGATCTCCCCAGCGTTGCAGTAATGGCTGCCATTGTTGCACTAGTTTGGTCGCCGACTGTTGCGGTACGACACCAAAAACAATGGAAGGTTGAGCAACGACAGAAGGTGACCATATGCATAACATCATAAGCAACGTAAATATTCGCTTGTGAAGCCGCCAAATCAACGTCTTTAATTGGGAGTTCAACAAAATCATCTCCTTATGTTTGTCTTTCGTTAAAGATAGATAGCTATCTGAAAGATTGCGAATTATCGGATTAAATTGCCTCGTGTCTCAGATACCATTTATACTCAAATGAACACCTAAAACAGGAGCAGGTAAATGCTTATTACATTTCGTTGCCATAGCCACTCGAACGTCACTATGTTTGGCGATATTGCGATAAAGATGATCAAAATGATGGGCCATAGTGGCTCAGTACCAGGGTCTATTTCCGCTCAAGACATCCCTGATGCTCTATCTAGATTGACCTCCGCTCTCGCAGCACAAGAAGCGATAGAGAAGAACAACAGTCAAGCAACGGAAGAAGATGAAGAGCAAGAGGAACAAACGGTCAGTTTAGGACGCAGAGCATTTCCACTTATTGAGCTTTTAAAATCGGCAATTAAAGAAGAGTGCGAAGTGATGTGGGACAGCCAATAAATGCTCCAAATAAAGCTGTGGAGAGGAAAGCAACATCCAATCTATACTTTCCTCCCCTGCTAAAAGGAACTTACCCAATTCACTTCACTTCACTTCTCTATTTGAATGACTCTTAACGAGTGCTTACTCAAAACTAACCTATTGAATATAAATCAGTGATAAACATCTGATTTAATAATAAAAATCTCCTATTGACTGAAACACTCACTTATCATTGTGGCCTCAACTGAAAAACCATTAATGGAATGATTGTTATGTCAGAACTGACTCGGATGCGCTCTGGAAAAACCTATAATTGTCTGGATGAAGAACTAAAGCTAATGCGCGCCAAAACCGCGCAGCTTGTCTTCCAGTTTAATCACGAGCCAAACCCAATTATCCGTAGGCAACTGCTGGCGGAAATGGGCGTCCAATTAGAAAACAGCGCCTGTATAGAGCCTCCGCTTCAACTTACCTACGGTTGTCACTTGTCCATCGGGGAAAACACCTACATCAACTGGGATGCCATTATTCTGGACAATGGACAAGTTGAGATTGGCGCGAACGTCATGATTGGGCCTAGAGTGCAAATTTACACAGCCGCTCATTCACTGGATACACAAAGACGCTTAGTCGGAGATGAGATCGCCAAACCGGTAAAAATCGGCAATAACGTTTGGATTGGTGGGGGCGCTATCATACTGCCAGGCGTGACCATTGGCGATGAGGCCGTCGTCGGCGCTGGCTCTGTCGTAACCAAAGATGTTGCGCCAGGCGATCGAGTTGCTGGAAATCCGGCGCGCTCCATTAAACCAAAAAACTGAAGAAAGTCGCTATTTTGCCAAATGTTCGCGAATAATGTTGGCAAGCAGATTGAGAGCATGGACGTATTTGTCATTGAGCTCAAAAGAAGCGTTAAGACGAATACAGTGATCGTATTGTTCTGTCAGGCTGAACATCTTTCCCGGTGCGATACTGATATTGTCTTTTAGCGCTTCTCGATATATCTGCAAGGCGTCGATATGCTTGGGAAGCTCTAACCAAATAAAGTACCCGCCGCTTTGGCTTAACACTTTGACTTCTCCAGGTAACAGCTCACTAAGCAGATCCGTCATCTTACTTTTACGTTCAAACAGCTTTTTTCGTAACTGCTTCAAATGCGATTCATAATTGCGGCTTGTTAAATAGTGCACCAATGTCATTTGCACTGGTGCACTCGTCGCTAATGTACTCATTAACTGTAACTTTTGTACCTCTAGCGCCCGCTTTCCCACCGCAACCCAACCAATACGTAGCCCTGCGATTAATGATTTTGAAAACGAGGAGCACAACATGGTATTGCCCGTGTCATCAAACATTCTTAGTGGGTAAACCGAGTCATTCCCGGCATGCAGTTCGCTGTACACATCATCTTCAATCACTGGCACGTTATATCGCTGTGTCAGTTCAATCAGCTTTTGTTTTTTCTCGTCGGAGAGCGTAAAACCCAGAGGATTTTGGAAGTTCGACATCAGCCAACATGCTTTCACATCGTGTGTTTGCAGCGCTCGTTCCAATGAATCTAGGTCAATACCCGTGACTGGGTCTGTTCTTACTGAGAGCGCTTTCAAACCTAACCGCTCTAAGGATTGCAATGCGCCATAGAATGCAGGCGACTCCACAACCACCCAATCTCCCGGTCTTGTGCAGGCTTGCAAACTGAGCGTTAACGCCTCCAGCGCGCCTGCCGTAATGACAATTTCATCGGGTGAAATTTCAATGCCTTTCGCAGCATAACGCTTCGCGATGATGGTGCGTAATTGTTCGTTTCCCGGCGGTAAGTTATCAAAGGTGGTGGAAATCGGCATATTGCGAGCGGCTGCGCTCATCGCCCGATTCACGTGATAGCGTGGGTACAAACTTGGATCTGGATAGGCAAAGCCAAAATTGATCATGGATGGATTTTTACTCGCCTGCAGCACATCAAAGATAAACTCATTGATGTCTACCTGCTCTGTCCACGAAACCGCTGCTGGCGCTTGGGGTTCATTTGAACTCTTAATATTTGGAGCGACTCGATAACCAGAGCGCGGCTGTGACGTCACCCAGCCTTGAGATTCCAGAATTTGATAGGCATGCAACACCGTCATCAAACTTAAACCCGAGTGTTCAGATTGGCGACGCAGTGAAGGCAGCTTGTCACCCGGATGCCATATCCCCGATTTTATCTGCCTTTTAAGCTGTTCCACTAACTCTTGATACTTCGCCACACGCGAATCCCCTTCCATAAAGCTGAATTCAAAATAATAACACTTCAAGATTTAATCTGTTATAGGTTTATAGTCACTGTCTGTACCTACTTCCCCTAATCCGCTCCTTTTAAAATAGCTCTCTCATAAAACTTAAAAGATCAAAGGAAGTTTAATGTTTGGCCTCGACGCATTTATGCTTGCACGGATACAGTTCGCCTTTACGGTATCCTTTCATATTATTTTCCCCGCTATCACCATAGGTTTGGCCACCTACCTCGCCGTACTAGAAGGTTTATGGCTAAAAACACGTAATCCCGATTACCAAAAGCTCTATCACTTCTGGTCGAAAATTTTTGCGGTTAACTTTGGAATGGGCGTTGTATCTGGTCTTGTCATGGCCTATCAATTCGGCACCAATTGGAGTGGTTTCTCCGACTTCGCTGGTTCTATCACTGGCCCATTACTGACTTATGAAGTGTTAACGGCTTTCTTTCTCGAAGCCGGATTTCTTGGCGTAATGCTGTTTGGGTGGCGTCGCGTCGGCGAAAAGCTGCACTTTTTTGCAACCTCGATGGTGGCGTTAGGCACGATCATTTCGACCTTCTGGATTCTCGCCTCCAACAGTTGGATGCAAACGCCACAAGGCTATGAAATTGTTGACGGACGTGTGGTGCCAACTGACTGGTTTGCTATCGTTTTCAATCCTTCATTTCCTTATCGTTTGGCGCACATGAGCGTCGCGGCTTTCGTCAGTTCAGCACTCTTTGTAGGCGCGTCAGCCGCTTGGCATTTATTGAGAGGCAATCAAACGACTGCGGTAAAAACCATGTTTTCGATGTCACTTGGGATCTTAGTGTTCCTTGCGCCACTCCAAGCCGTAATTGGCGATGTGCACGGGTTAAACACCTTGGAACACCAACCCGCCAAAATCGCCGCCATCGAAGGACATTGGGATAACAGTGATGGCAAACCAACCCCATTGATTTTGTTCGGTATGCCAAACATGGAACAAGAACGCACAGACTATGCCTTAGAAATTCCTGTTCTAGGAAGTTTGATCCTACGCCACAGTTTAACTGAGCCAATCCCGGCGCTGAAAGACTTCCCGAAAGAGGAACGACCGAACTCACCTATCGTCTTTTGGTCATTTCGAATCATGGTCGGGCTAGGACTTCTGATGATTTTTCAGAGCTTCTACAGCATGTGGTTACGAAAAAAGAACACGCTTTATACCTCGCGTTGGTTCCTCAAGTTTTCATTATTTATGGGGCCATCTGGTCTTATCGCAATACTCGCTGGCTGGTTTACGACAGAGGTTGGTCGGCAACCTTGGGTCGTGTATGGCGTACAAAAAACGCGTGATGCGGTTTCTGCACATGGAGACCTACAAATGAGCATCAGCCTGCTGTGTTTCCTTGTTGTGTACAGCTTGGTGTTTGGTTTTGGGTATTACTACATGATCCACCAAATCAAGAAAGGCCCCGATGCAATCGAACACGATGAGCACGACATGACGACCGTTTCAGGCCGCATCTAGAATTTGTCACAAAGTGAAGGTAGAAAGTATGCATTTTGATTTATCCGTGATTTGGTTCGCGATCATCGTTTTTGCCACTTTGATGTACATCATCATGGACGGCTTCGATTTGGGTATTGGAATACTGATGCCCTTCATCAAGGATGAAAAACAAAAAGACGTCATGGTCAACAGTGTCGCGCCAGTTTGGGACGGCAACGAAACTTGGATTGTGCTTGGAGGCGCATCTCTATTTGGCGCTTTTCCGATGGCTTACGCGGTAATTATTGAAGCGCTAACCATCCCTTTAACACTGATGTTGATTGCTTTGATCTTTCGTGGCGTAGCATTTGAGTTTCGCTTTAAAGCATTGGAAAACCACTTAGAGTTCTGGGATCGCTCTTTTATGGTCGGCTCGATTTTAACCACGTTTTTCCAAGGCATCGTTGTTGGCGCGGTAATTCAAGGCTTTGCGGTGGAAAACCGCGTTTTCGTAGGTAGCCAACTAGACTGGCTCACCCCTTTTCCCATCTTTTGTGGTTTGGGTTTAGTCGCAACGTACGCACTGCTTGGTAGCACATGGCTCATCATGAAAACGGAAGGTGCACTGCAAAACACGATGTACCGCTTCACTAACAAAACACTACTGGCGATGATCTCCGCATTAGTCATTGTGAGCGCTTGGACCCCACTTGCTTACCCTGCCATTGCGGAAAGATGGTTTTCTCTGCCTAATTTGTTCTACTTATTGCCCGTACCTGTCATTACTGGGCTGGTATGTTTGAAGATTGCCGACTCCGTTAAAAAGCGAAAAGAGCGCAGCCCTTTCGTGATGGCATTGGTGATCGTGATTCTCGGGTTCGCAGGGCTTGGCATCAGTATCTGGCCAAATATCATTCCTCCTAGCATATCAATATGGGAAGCAGCCGCTCCTGCAAGCAGTCAGCGCTTTATGCTCGTTGGAGCAGTGATCATCATCCCGATCATTCTGGCTTACACCTTTTGGAGTTACTACGTCTTCTCTGGAAAAGTGAAAGAAGACGAAGCGTACCATTAACGAGTTGATAAGGAGTGAGTATGAAAATCAAAAATTGGTGTCGCCAGTGGGCATGGATGATTGGGATTTGGATCGCTAGCGTCGCTGCATTAGGGTTGGTGTCTATGTTCTTTCGAATAATGATGACAGCAGCAGGATTAAAGTCTTAGCTCGGCACTTTAAAATGGATGCCTCTAGATCTTGTGTAAGAGCTAGAGGCGTTTGCATTCAAGTCCGACTTTTCACGTGTGCAGACAATACGATAGTAGATTCTGAACCGCGCGCCACTTCAAAATAACCACCAGCGCGAGATAGCTGGCGAGCCATCAGTTTTTCTTTGCCCAGTTTTTCAAACCAATAAGGCGCCAATGAGCACTGAGCTGAGCCTGTGGCAAGATCCTCTGAAATACCGATTTTAGGTGCAAAGTAACGCAGCACATAGCCACTATCAGAGCTTTGAGCCGTCACGATGACAGCATGAAACTCATCAATTTTAACCAGCTCATCAAAGTTAGGTTTATAGTGAGCAACATCATCTTCGGACTCGAGAACAACAACCAAATCACGCGTTGTAAAAGCATCTACAGGGCGATTGGAAAAGCCTGAAATATCCAAGGGGATGGCATGAGGCTTAGCTTGCCAACTTGGCATCACGATCCTGTACATTCCATCCAGTTCAGTAACGGTAACATGACCATACTGACTTTGTAGAATGACCTCGTTCTTATGATAGTTGGAAATGATTGCAGCGCCTGCGCCCAAACTTCCGTGTCCGCATAGGTTGATCTCTCCTGCTAGGCTAAACCAGCGAATGTGGTAATCACTGCCAGACTGAACCACAAATGATGTGACAGGTTGAGCGACCTGATGAGTGATTTGAAGTAACTCAGAATCACTCAGCCAGTGATTTAGTTCGACAACGCCACAAGGGTTACCTTGAGCCAACTCATCACAAAATACATCATATATTTGCGCTTTAATCATCCACCATCCTTGCGGTTTAACGCCGCACTAAGTTGTGAACAACGCTATCATTAACCCGAAACCACTACACTGCAAAAACGAAACCTAAAAATGACAAGCCTCGGGAGTCCCTCTTAAATGCTTTGTTAGTCTTTTTATGCATCTATCTTGGCTAGTTCAACCGTAAACCCATGTTTTGTAACCGTCTACTGTGATGACGCAGGTTTACTTTTGAAAAAGATGGCAAGTGCACTTCACCTTTCTTCTTGTTTCTTAGGGTTGATTATATCGGCCTCTTCGTAGCCTTCTTTGATCAAATATGCAACGACATTAAGCTTTATTTCATCCCTCACCACTCCTACACATAAGCAACTAATATCTCATCAAAGTTCTCCATATGGTATGACATCTGTCATAAATATTACCAATCGTAATGAATAGCTTTATCCTATTAAATCCACTAAATGGCTTTCATTAAACTCTGATAGCTTTTGCAGCTTTAGACTGGCTTCATTAAACTCTTGGTAGAACTTATCAGGTTGAGGTATCACGACTGTTTTTATGTTTGCTCGTGTTGCCGCAAGCATACCCGAATAAGAGTCTTCAAAGGCAATACAGTTACTTGAATCTACACCTAGTTTATTGATTGTTGAAAGGTAGACATCTGGCTCTGGCTTGCCCTGTTCTACATCGTCTGACGATGATATCGCGTCAAAGTAACTGGCAATACCGAGTTTGTTCAAAATGGTGGGAATGAGTTGATAAGGTGAATTAGTAGACAGCCCTATCTTAAATCCTTTTTCCTTAAGCAATTTGAGTGTCTCTGTAACACCCTCTAATTCACATCCTTTTTCAATTATTAATGCCTCCACTTTATCCACAACAGCATTCTCTACTTCGTCTAGGCTCTTTTCTTGCCAAGGATTACGTTCATACCAAAACCTTGTTACTTCACCTGTCGTCATAGTTGCAGTCTGCTTTGACAGCACTTCGGTCACTTGGACGCCAACTGATGAAAACACCTGCTTTTCCGCTTCCTTCCACAAAGGTTCTGAATCAATCAGCAACCCGTCCATATCAAAGACCGCAGCGTATATCATTGGTACATCCTCAGTAAGTTCTATTCGTTGAGTAAGATTTGTCTATTCAACCAAAGCATAGCTTTGCATATAACGAGGGAGAGTATCACATTTGCCTGTGGCTATCAGAGCCAGTTCGATGACTCATCTTTAAACCTCAACATGACCGATGTTCATGGCTACTTTCAACGCTTGTTTATTGAGATTAGATGCCTCCCAAGCAACAACAACACGACTAGTGAGAGGGATATCATCAATCTCGGCGACTGTCGCAGAATCATCGAGATGTTCAGCCAGTGAACGCGGAACGAGAGCAATACCTAACCCAGCCTGCGCCATGGCAATCGTCGTACGAAGTTGCGGTGCTGCGAACTGTGGTTCGAGTCTTACTCCTGCGTCGGCAAAAAGTGTGCTCATGCCATCAAACAATGCAGGTCCAGTCTCTCGTGGAAACAGTAAAATTTTATGGCCTCTCAACTGTTTCATCTGGATACAGTGATACTTTGCCAGTTCGTGGCCCGCCGGAATCACCGCGACAAACGGGTCGTTAAACAACACCTTGTGCTCAAAAGGCTCACTGGCGTAACAGGGTAGCCGCATGATTGCGAGATCAAGTTGTTTGCTTTTTAACTGAGTGGCAAGCTCTGGCATTGACAGTTCCGCCGCCTGTAAATGAACCCCATTCTCTTGAATACGCCCCACCCTCTCTAATACCTTAATGCAGGTTGATGTTGACGTCGCGAACCCAATTTTAACCTGCGTATTTTCACCACGGGCAATCTGTCGGGCTTTTGCTTTAGCGCGTTCCACATCTGCAAGAATATTTACCGCATCCGTATAGAAGACTTGCCCAGCATGGGTCAGTTCTACCCCTCTAGACAAGCGCTTAAATAGGTCCACACCAAGCTCGTGCTCTAACTTTTTGATTTGTTGACTTAAAGGAGGTTGCGCAATCCCTAACTGTTCCGCGGCTCGGGTAAAGTGACGAGTCTCGGCGACCGCGACAAAATACTTCAGGTAGCGAAATTCCATATATTTTCCATATCAAAATAAATCTTTTTTATATTGGATTTAGCACCGTGTAGAAGTCAATCTAAATATACTCTTCATTGCATAACTGGTCTTACTCATGCGTGGATTTTATAACCCTCTATGTGCTTGTTCGCTTGAAGTAGCGAAAGAATTTTCTGAATACCATCACGTTACCGGAGATGGTGAGATTTATCAGACTTCGTTAATGAGTGCTTTGATCGCTGGTGTTTACGAAGGCTCAACAACCATAGAAGAACTACTGAAACATGGGGATTTTGGTTTAGGTACGTTCAATGAATTGGATGGTGAGTTGATTGCTTTTGATAAGGAAGTTTTTCAACTCAAGTCGGATGGCTCCGCAAACCCGGCAGACCTGGCGCAAAAAACGCCCTTTGCTGTCATGACTTTTTTTAAGCCTGATATCGAGCTGCCACTAACATCGCGCATGTCACGTCATGAAGTCCATAGCCTCATAGACGACATGGTTCCAAGCGATAACCTATTTTGCGCAGTGCGCATTGATGGCGTTTTCGATTCAGTTCGTACTCGCACCGTACCTAAACAAACACGCCCTTATCGGCCAATGCTTGAAGTGGTCAAAGAACAACCAACGTTCCGCTTCACGCATAAGCAAGGCTTGGTCGCCGGCTTTCGCAGTCCTAAATATACGACTGGCATCAATGTGCCCGGCTATCACGAACACTTTATTACCGATGACCGCCAAGGAGGTGGTCATATTCAGGATTACAGCATTTCGTCAGGGTTCCTCCAGATTGGCAAAGTCTCGCGGCTAGTGATTGATACCCCGGTATCGACAGACTTCCTCAACGCCAATTTGGCTCCGGAAGATATAAATACCGCTATAGAAAAGGCGGAAAAGTAACAAAGTCAGGCAAATAATAAGGACAACAAATGCAATCCAAACCTTCAAATAAAAATGGAGCTCAATTGATCGCTCAACAGCTAGAGTCTCTCGGCATTAAGTACATTTTCGGTATTCCCGGTGCAAAAATCGATCGACTGTTCGATGCGATTGAAGACACTAACATCCAAATGATTCCTGTACGTCACGAGGCTAACGGCGCATTTATGGCGGGCGTTATGGGAAGACTAACCGGCAAAGCAGGCGTCACGATGGTTACGTCAGGTCCAGGCTGTGGCAATCTAGTTACGGGGGTTGCAACCGCAAACTCCGAAGGCGATCCGCTGATTGCTATCGGTGGTGCGGTGAAACGAACTGACCAGCAAAAACAAACACACCAGAGCATGGATACCGTCAGTATTTTTCGCTCTATAACCAAGTTCAGTGCTGAAGTGCAGCATGTGGACGCCGCAAGCGAGATCATGGCGAACGCATTTCGTATCGCAGAGTCAGGTCGTCCTGGGGCTTGCTTTTTGAGTCTCCCCCAAGATGTTTTATCCGAGCAAACCCAAACGGACATTATTGTCCCCTCGCCTTACACACAGCCTGGTTGCGCAGACATCGCAGCAATCGAAGAAGCGGTCAGTCGAATCAGCAAAGCAAAGCGTTGTGTGGTTTTACTTGGCCTTCACGCGAGCCGCAGCCAAAACGCTGCTGCTATCGCCCGATTTCTTCAAAATACGCAGCTACCCGTTGTCGGCACTTACCAAGCCGCCGGCACAGTAGACATCAACTACTATCACCACTTTGCTGGTCGTGTTGGTTTATTTAACAACCAACCCGGCGATGTTTTACTGCGTGATGCCGATTTAATTCTCACCATCGGCTTTAGCCCAATAGAGTACGACCCTGAGCTTTGGAACAGCCACCGCAACCCAGTGATTCACCTCGATATTGAACCGGCAGAATACCAACTTAATTATCAGCCTTGTGTTGAAATCGTCGGAAACATTGCGCAGTCATTAGACAAAATGGGCAGCTACATCTCTGAATATGCTCGCCTTTCCCCAACGGCACTTTCAGTACTGGAAGAGGTAGCACTGCAACGGCAAGTGATCAAAACCTATCCCAATGTCTATAACAAGCAAGGATTTCATCCACTGGCACTGATTAAAGCCATGCAATCTATCATCACACCAGATACCACGTTATGTCTTGATATGGGGAGCTTCCACATCTGGATCGCTCGTTACTTAAGTTGTTTTCGAGCTCGCCAAATGCTGGTGTCTAACGGCCAACAAACGATGGGCGTTGCACTGCCATGGGCCATTGGTGCCAGCCTACTGAAACCTGGCAGCAAAGTGGTATCGATATCGGGAGACGGCGGTTTTATGCAATCGAGCATGGAGTTAGAAACCGCGGTTAGACTGAACTGCAATATCGTCCATATTGTGTGGGTTGATAACGCCTACAACATGGTAGAAATGCAAGAGATCAACAAATATCAGCGCTGCTCTGGTGTGAAATTTGGACCAATTGATTTCAAGGCGTACGCCGAATCATTTGGCGCGAAAGGCTTCGCAGTGACTAGTCAACACGAATTGCTACCGACATTGAATAAAGCCATGGACGTTGAAGGACCAGCAGTGGTGGCTATCCCCGTAGATTACAGCGACAACGACAAACTGATGTTGCCGCGCACAGAGAAAAATCAAGATCCCGTTTTTGTAAGTTTCGAAGGAGAAATCGCATGAGAGGATTAAAAAATAAAGTCGCACTCGTGACTGGTTCTGCCAATGGTATTGGTTTGGCCATCGCAAAACGTTTGTATGAAGAAGGCGCAAACGTCGCTTTTGCCGATTGGAATGAAGAGCAGTTGGCAAACGCCGTTGAGAGCTTTGATAAACAGCGCGTGTCTGCGCATTCCATTGATGTTTCTGATCCAGATAAAGTCGCAGCACTGATTTCTGATGTTGTTACCCGTTTCGGTAAACTGGATATTTTAGTAAACAATGCCGGCGTACATGTCCCTGGTTCAGTGATTGAAGGTAGTGTGGAAGACTGGAAGAAGATCTCTGGTGTAAACATTGACGGCGTCGTTTATTGCGCGAAGTTTGCGTTACCTGAACTCTTAAAAACGAAAGGTTGTATGGTGAATACCGCGTCCGTTTCTGGTTTGGGTGGTGACTGGGGTGCCGCATTCTATTGCGCGAGTAAAGGCGCTGTGGTCAACCTGACTAGAGCGATGGCATTGGACCATGGTGCGGAGGGTGTAAGAATTAACGCCGTATGCCCAAGCTTAGTAAAAACCAACATGACGAACGGCTGGCCGCAGGAAATCCGCGATAAATTCAATGAGCGCATTGCGCTTGGCCGAGCAGCAGAACCTGAAGAAATTGCGTCTGTCGTGACTTTCTTGGCAAGTGATGACGCATCTTTCATTAATGGCGTAAACCTACCTGTAGACGGCGGTGCCACCGCATCAGATGGTCAACCTAAAATAGTATAAGCATTAACACTGACTGAGCAGAATTTTTAACTGTAAGGTATCCACGCCAAAAAAAGAGCCGAGTTTGTACTCGGCTCTTGTGTGTCTGTTCTTAAGCCTGCGACGTTGCTAAACCTGCCGACGCGCCGCCTAATAACACATGATTAAACTCCATTCGAGATTCTTGGGCTTGTTCAGACAGTTCTTGCTTCTTCTGTTGAGCCAACTCAAGCGCTTCGGTTAGTTGCTGTAGCTCTGTTTGCATCTCTTCTGGTAAATGATGGTCCGAAAACCCAGATTCACAGCTGTGCTCTAAGGCAAATGCGCGAATTCTCTTACGCATGCTCATCAGGGCCGCCATTGCTTCGCGCTCTTCTTCAGCCGCCTGTTGAGCTAAGTCTTTAAAGCGCTCAAATTTCGCCAAGGCCATTCCCTCTGTTGACCAAGGGTCAATTTCCGGCAGTTCTTCAATGTTAATGGTTGGCTCTTCGTATTCTGCTTGATGTTTAATATCTAGGCTCGCCGCGCGAACAAAGGACACCATCAACATCACCGAGATAACTAGCAATGGTAAACCGCCCACGATCGCAGCGGTTTGTAATGTCGATAAACCTCCCATGAACATTAGGACGGTTGGCAGAAAAGACAAAGTAAACGCCCAGAACAAACGGTTCCAGCGCATCGGTTCTTCCGTCACATCATTTTGAACCACAGACGCAAGAATGTACGAGATAGAGTCAAACGACGTCGCCGTAAAAATGATACACAACAGTGTAAAAACACCAATAACGATTGGCCCTAACGGCAGTGTATCTAACGTTGCAAAAATTGCCGCCGGTGCGCCCGATTCGTTGAGGATTGCGATGACATCAAGCTCACCCGTCAATTGCAACGATAAACCATAGTTACCTAAAACAATGAAGAATAAGAAACAACCTAAAGAACCGTAAAATATAGAACCTACGACCATCTGTTTGATCGTTCTTCCACGCGAGATACGCGCAACAAACAATCCCATACAAGGAGCAAAGACCAACCACCATGCCCAGTAGAAAATAGTCCAGTCTTGCGGGAAGTGTGTATCTGTAAACTCACCATAACCACCAAACGGCTCCGCCCAGGTAGCCATAACAAAGAAGTTAGACAACATACGACCAATAGAATCTAAGCCCGTTTCTAACATGAACACGGTTGGCCCAACGGCAAGTACAAAGAGTAACAAGCCCATCGCACCCCAGAAGTTAATGTTACTAAGGAATTTGATCCCCTTCTCAAGCCCTGCATACGCGGAGTAACCAAAAATAGCAGTACAGAGAAGTAATACAGCCACTTGGCTGAAGGTATTGTTTGGAAGACCGAAGATATGATGTAGACCACCGTTGATAAGAGGCGCTGCTAAGCCAAGCGTAGTCGCCGCGCCACCCAACATACCAAAAATAAACAGCACATCAATAAACTTGCCAATACCACCATTTGCGCGCTTTTCTCCTAATACAGGCATTAACGCACTAGAGATTTTCAAAACAGGTTGTTTGCGTACATAAAAGAAGTAAGCGATAGGCAGAGCAGGAATAAGGTAAATTGACCAAGCGATCGGTCCCCAGTGAAACAGACCATAAGTCGCGGCCCAGCGAATGGCTTCTTCACTGCCTGCTTCCAACTGAAATGGTGGTGATTGATAGTAGTATGCCCACTCGATACACCCCCAATACAGAATACTTGCGCCAATACCTCCACAAAATAGCATTGCAGCCCATGAGGCGTTACCAAATTCTGGTTGCTCGTCGGCTTCACCAAGTTTGATTTGGCCAAGATCGCTGAACACCGTGTAAATCATAAAACACATTGCTGCGATACCCAGTGCGAGGTATAACACACCAAGCTTATCGGTCATGAAAAATTTGGCCGAAGCTATCCAATCCGCACCTTGTGTGGGAAATAAAATTAAAGGTATAACGACGCTGAGTAAAAGAAAGAGTGAGCCTAAGAAGGTAGGCTTATCGATGAGAGAAAATGATTTGTCCATATTATATATCCTTATGTTTTCAAAGGACATGATCTACATTTCTCACAACTTCGCCAATTCACAACACTTATCGTTACCACAAGAATAATTGTCTTTAAAATATGCATTATGTGACGCTGATTTTGTATTCATTATTTGATGCCATAGCGTTTAAATACGGCAGCTTTTCTGCCACACCATCCAGCGCTCTCTACCTTTAAAAACCTCAACACTGTTTGCCGCCACTGAGGATTCCACAAGCTTAAACGCGGGTTCTAGATAACCCTCCAACTCCCCACTTCGCAAACAAAATGGAGGGAAGCGAGAGTGGTAATCATCATCTATAACGAAATAACCAATTAACAAACCGTCTCTTGGCAGCAATTTATCCACCATAGCAAAGTAATCTGGCCACTGGTCTCTCGGTAGTGCAGCGAGAAAGGCACGCTCGTAAATCACATCAAATGAGTGCGTAGAGTCAGTGTTAAATACATCCCCTAGCACGACTTTACCTTTGTGCTTGCCTAACGTCGATTGCGCCATTTTTACTGCTTGTTGGCTGTAATCCATCGCGATCACATCATGCCCATATTGAATAAAAGAGCTGAGTTCATAAGCAGCGCCACAGCCAGGGATAAATACAGACTGACCGCTATTAAGCGCTTTTTCTAGGTAAGCTTTTAGCTCTTGAGGTGTGGTTTTGGCATCCCATGGCATAGTGCCTTGGGTAAACAAATTATCCCAAAACTGTTGATTGATGGTCGGTGCCTGCTTCATTTATCGCCCTCCTGATTGTACTGGCACAAAAAAAAAGGGATACGCAGCACAATGTGGTATCCCCTCTCCTAGCCTTTGATTTTTACGTTGTTAGCTTTTTTATAACTGCGGTTTACAATGACGGATTAACTGCGCAAGTCATTGATTAACGGCTGTTCGGTCTGATTGGACACGAACTGGACATTGCCTTTCAGTTTGGTGACAGACTGGAGTGTCGCTTGAATGTCCTCTGCCGAGACATGAACATCATGACAGCAGAAAGTAATGGTATCGTTGAAGCCATCACGCTCAATTTTCAAGGAGCCTTTAATATCGTGGCGACGACAGACTTCTTGGATCTGATGCGGATAAACAAACAGGCCTTTCACTTTCACCGCTGAGTCCGCACGTCCCATCCAGCCTTTAATTCGCGCATTCGTGCGTGGCGAATCCGAGCCCGTTTCTAGGTATGCCGATAAATCTCCCGTTGCGTAGCGAATCAGCGGGAACTTCTCATCGAGCGATGTCACGACTACTTCACCGACTTCTCCCAGTTGTACAGGAATGCCATCAGGATTAACGATTTCAACGATAATATCTTCGGCAACCACCAAGCCTTGCTCGCCTGTGACTTGATAAGCAATCAAACCAAGCTCTGCACTTGCGTAGGCTTGAGAGACTGCAATGCCTTTGTCCGCAAACGCCTGTTGCATGTCTGCAGTGACTGCTTCACCAGAGACCAGCGCTTTGGTAAAACTCGGCGACTCATCGTATTTATCTTGGTACTTTTGTAATAACGTCAGCAAGTAAGACGGCGTGCCCGTGTAACCCGTTGGCTGCAGCTGTTTAATCGCTTCAATTTGTGCTTCGGTATTCCCGACACCCGCCGGAAATACCGCGCAGCCACAAGCTCTTGCGCCACCATCCATAATAAATCCACCAGGCGAGAAATGATAAGAGAGCGTGTTATGCACTAAATCGCCCGCACTAAATCCAGCCGCGTGAAACGCGCGCCCCATACGCCAGAAATCCATCTCATCCGTTTGTGCCTCATACAACGGCCCCGGTGATTGGAATACACGCGCCATCTGACCAATCGCAACACTATTTAAACCACCAAACGGCGGTTTAAGTTGCTGTTGGTTTGGCATATTGAATTTGCGCGTAATCGGAAACTGGGTAAGCCCTTCACGATTATTTGCCAACGTAGGCTCTAACTCAGCAAAATGCGCCGCATAATGTTCGCTGTTGGCTTTTGCATTTTCAATCAACGTTGGCAGACGTTGAAACAGCGATTCTTCTCGCGCTTGCGGAGACAAAGACTCTTTCGCATCAAATAGTTCGTTCATCATCGCTCCTTACAACCAACGCTTACGACGTTTGTAAGATTTCAGGTTCTTAAAGCTCTTGCGATCTTCATCGCCGCCGCCAAGGTAGAACTCTTTCACATCTTCATTGTTTAGCAGTTCGTGCTTGCTACCATCCAGAACGATTTTGCCGGATTCCATGATGTAACCGTAATCGGCCGCTTGAAGGGCAAAGTTGGCATTCTGCTCAACCAAAAGCATGGTAATGCCTTGATCTTTATTAATCTTGTTAATAATGCTGAACACCTCCTTCACCAATAGCGGCGAAAGCCCCATCGAAGGTTCATCCAACAAGATCATTTTTGGACGAGCCATCAGTGCACGACCAATCGCTAGCATTTGCTGCTCACCACCTGACAAATAACCCGCTAGACCAGTGCGCTCTTTAAGGCGAGGGAAATAATCAAACACCATTTCGATGTCTTGTTCAACTTCGTTGTCCGTGCGCGTGTAAGCGCCTAAGCGAAGATTTTCTATCACCGTCATGTCTTCAACAATTCGGCGCCCTTCCATCACTTGGAAGATGCCCGAACGGACGATCTCTTCCGGGCTTTTGCTGTCTATGCGCTCGCCCATGAAGTTGATTTCGCCGCGCGTCACTTCACCATCTTCGGTTTTCAACAAACCAGAAATGGCTTTTAACGTCGTTGATTTACCCGCACCGTTGGCACCCAGTAAGGTTACGATCTGCCCTTTGGGTACCTCTAAACTCACGCCGCGTAATACTAAGATTACTTCGTCGTACACGACTTCAATGTTGTTCACTGAAAGCAGTATTTCTGCCGGTTCGATATTCGTTGCTAATTCAGCCATCAAGCTACTCCTTGCTAGGGTGAGAGTGTCCTCTCACCCATCCTTATTTTCAGTAAGCTTTGTTATTAATAAGTCGTAGATTAGTAACCTAGCCAATCGTCACGACGTGACAATGTCACCTGAGATACTTTCTTAATATCTACTGCGCCGCCGTTGTTGTTACCCATAAACACGTTCACGGTTGTTGTGCCACGGTGATCTTCCGGCTTCCAGTTCGCAGGTACACAAACACCTTCTAAGCCTTGTGGGACCCAGTTGTCATGGACATACATGCCCTTCTTGATGTTTTCACCCGTGATGCCACCGTTGTCTTTCGCCCACTCCATCGCTTCTTTCATGTAGAACGCAGAACAAATGCCGCGAATGTAGTGGTGAGTTCTAAACTCGCCAGGCTCTGATTCAGACTGCTTAGAAATCTCACGAACCAGTTTCATGCCTTCGTTATCGTCTCCCCAAAACGCCGTCATGCCAGGAAAAACATAATCTTTAAGGCCATCGCCCGCCGCTTCAAGTACTGGTTTGTCACCGCCCCAAATGTTCGCCATGTACTGGAACTCTGTACCAACCGTATTACAAGACTTCACGAGTGAGATTACCGAGCTACCGATATTGGCAATGTAACCGTAGTTGGTGCCAGACTCTTTGAGTGACAGACATTGTGCTTTGAAATCACCCGGTTTGAGTGACACAACGACTGGGTTTTGTACCTCAAAACCAAGCTCTTCAGCATATTCTGCACACGCTTCTTTTGGCGCGTTCGGGAATGGGTGGTTATCGCCAATATGGGTAAATTTCGGCGCACCTTGGTTGCCCTTTGATTCCCAATCTTCTTTCGCCCACTTCACTAGTGCACGACACGCATCTGAGTACGACGCACCATAGAAGAAGTTATAAGGCGCTGGTTTCGCGGTTTTTGGGTTCTTGCCGGTTGGGTCCGTTAAGTGACCTGAATAAGAGGCAGAAAACACTGGCACTTTGTCTTTGGTCACAAACGAGATGAGTGCTTCGGTATCTGCCGTGCCCCAACCTTGTAGCGCAACCATGTCTTTACGCGCCACCCAACGTTTGTAGTTGGAAATGGCTACTGGCACTTTATACGCCATGTCTACCGTTTCAAATTCGAGCTCAGTACCGTTAATGCCACCGTTTTGGTTGATCCAGCGTAATGCGTCTCGCACACCAGAACCATAAGGCTTACTCACGTAGGCTGTTGGTCCAGAAAAGTCGACCAATTGCCCGACAAATACAGAGTCTTTTGCCCAAGTGGCGGTAGTAAACAGTGCCGAAGATAGCACCAACGTTGTCGCTAAATGTCCTTTGTTCATAACTCGTTGTCCTTGTTATTGAGGTATATTCCACTTAATTCCACGTTAATATGAGAACGGATAGTGTTTCCAATATGCTCGAATCTGTTGCCAGCGATGCGATAACCCTTGAGGTTCGAAAATAAGGAACAGCATGATGACCAAGCCGATCGCCATTTCTTTGAAGTAAGCAAGCCCATCAACGAACGAAGTGTTATTGCTAAACGCAGCCAACCCCGTCACGCCAAACTCCAACACTTCTGGCAGTAATACGATAAATATCGTGCCCATCAATGTGCCTTTGACTGAACCCAAGCCACCAATGATGATCATTGCCAAGAACTGGATAGACATCATGATGGTGAAACCTTCTGCTGATACAAAACCTAGATAATGTCCGTAGAGTGCGCCCCCGATCCCTGCATAGAACGCACACACACCAAATGAGAGCAGACGATATTTGGTTAGGTTGATGCCCATGATTTCTGCCGACAGGTAGTGATCTCGTACCGAGACAAACGCGCGACCATCACGAGAACGGATCAAGTTCGATGCCCACATGTACATAAAGATCAACGCAAACAGAGCAATGTAGAAGAAGCTTTCATCGGTCGTAAACTCAAAGCCAAACAGATTGATAGGGTTTGCACCAGCACCATATGAGCCGCCACTGAACCAGTCTGCACGAGCAAAGAAGTCCTCTAAAATAAACTGCGCAGCCAAAGTCGCAATCGCGAGATATAAGCCTTTAATTCGCGCAGCTGGCAGACCAAACAGCATCCCGACAATCATGGTTAAGTAACCCGCAAGCGGAATCGCAAACACGACTGGAATGTTGAACTGGTTATTTAGCCAAGCCGATGCAAAGGCGCCAAAGCCAAAGAACGCACCGTGACCTAGCGAGATTTGTCCGGTAAAACCAACCAGAATGTTTAAACCCAGCGCCGCGATACCGAGATACGCAATCTGAATAAACAGGTTAAGAAAATAGATATCCAATACCAAAGGCGCAGCCAACATGGCGATCACACCTGCAATCGCTAGGCTTCTAATGGTTTTGGTTTCAAAAATTGGCGTATCACTTTGGTATGTGGTTCGAAAATCCCCACATGGGCGCATGCTAAGTTGAGCCATGTTATTTCTCCTTAAATACGCTCGATATCTTTGGTACCAAACAGGCCGTATGGCTTGAAGGCAAGAATGATTAACAGCACATAGAATGGTGCGATGTTGTACAGGTTACCCACTTGCAGGTATTGGCTATCAAAAAACTCAGCTAAGTTCTCTAGCACCCCGATGGTGATACCACCGACAATTGCGCCGACTACAGAATCTAAGCCACCTAAAATAACGGCTGGGAAAACTTTGATACCAATAATGGATAGCGCGTCAGATACGCCGTTAACGATCCCGATAACAATCCCTGCTGTTGCAGATACCATGGCCGAAATAGCCCAACTGATGGCGAACACTTTCTTGATGGAAATGCCAAGACTCTGCGCGACTTGCTGGTTAAACGCCGTTGCGCGCATCGCCAAGCCCATTTTGCTGAATTTAAAGAACCAGTAGAACGCGCCCATGATGAACATTGAGAAGATCAAACTCAGAATGTAAGCAAACTCAACATTCAAACCACCGATATTCACCACGTTTGTTTCGAACACCTGCGGATAAGACACAGCTGAGACACCAAATATCCACTTCATCAGCGCTTGGAAGAACATGGACAGACCGATGGTCACCATGATCACAGAGATAATCGGTTCACCAATTAACGGCCTGAGCACAATGGTTTGCACGGCAATACCGAACACCATCATGAACGCGAGCGTGAGTAAAAAGCCGATAAAAAATGGCAGTTGCAGATGAACAAGCGCCGCCCAGCATACCCATGCGCCAATCAGCAAGAACTCACCCTGAGCGAAGTTGACCACCTGAGTCGATTTGTATATCAGTACAAAGCACATGGCGACAACGCCATACAACATGCCAACGATCACGCCATTAATGACGAGTTGCAGTAATAAATCCGTATTCACTATGCGATCCTCCGTTGTTCGCTATCCACCAGTGTTGGCTCATGTTCAATAAGCGTTTCAATCACTAGCGACGTTTGAATGCGTGTTTTGGTGCCGTCCTGATAAGTGATCACCGTATCCACATCGACTTTTGGATCGTCGCTGTAGATGGTTTCGATGATGTCTCCGTATTTCTCCGCAACCACACCACGGCGCACTTTACGCGTACGAGTTAACTCGCCATCGTCGGCATCTAGCTCTTTGTAAAGTAGAATGAATTTGCTGATCTTCTGTGCATCCGGTAGGGATTCGTTCACTTTCAGCACTTCTTCACGAATCGCTTGATACACTTCTGGTTGAGCAGATAAGTTGGTGTAGTTAGTGAATGCTAAGCCACGCTGCTCTGCCCACTTCGCAACAATCGCGTAGCGAATACAGATGATGGCGGATAGCCAAGGTCGACCTTTGCCCACCACTACGGCTTCTGCAATAAACGGCGAGAACTTGAGTTTATTTTCAATGAACTGCGGAGAGTAGCGGTCGCCATGGCTGGTTTCCGACATATCTTTCAGACGATCAATCACCACCAAGTGACCAGAGTCTTTAAAGTAACCCGCATCACCCGTGTGCATCCATCCGTCTTGCACGTCTTCGTCATACGCTTCCTGGTTGTTCAGGTAGCCAGTAAACATGCCGGTACTTTTCGCGATGATTTCACCAACGCCATTGCTGTCCGGGTTGATGACTTTCACATCTGCATTATCAAACGCAACACCAACGGAATCGTAATCCACATCATCCGCTTGGTGCACAGTGTATGCGCCACACATTTCGGTCTGACCATAAAGCTGCTTAAGTGGCACACCAATAGCTTGTAGGTAACGGAAAGTGTCAGGCCCCATCGCCGCGCCGCCCGTTGCAGCAGATGTTAGGTTCGAAAAGCCTAAACGATCTCGCAAAGCACGCAAAAGAATCCATTCAGCGAGTTTAGAACGTTTGCCCTGCTCTAACGCTTTGTTGGCTAAGCTCATGCCCAGTTTGTACATCTTTTGCTTAAACGGTGTCGAATCCATCATTCGTGCAGACACGTCTGCCACAATGTTTTCCCACACTCGCGGCGCAAGCAGCACGAAGTTCGGGCCAATTTCGCGCAAGTCAGACATCATGGTTTCTTGTTCTTCCACGAAGTTGACGATTTGACGCGAAATCAACGCCTGACCAACCACATACACCTGCTCCATAATCCAAGGCAAAGGCAGAACAGAAACATAATTGTCGCCTGGAGAGCGCGGGTCGGCACGCAGATAAGCCGCACAGTGATCTAAGAAAGTGCCGCTGTGTAGCTGAGCCAACTTTGGTTTGGAAGTCGTACCCGACGTGGTACAAAGAATCGAAAGATCACTGCCTTTGGTTGCCGCAACCATATTGAGATATTTATCCGGATCCGCTTTGTCGATCAGTTGACCTTTTTTATAGACCTGCTCAACATCAATCAGTCGTGGGTCGTCGTACTTGCGCATTCCACGAGGATCGCAATAGATAATGAATTCTACGCTTGGTATCTCATCACCGAGTTCAAGTAGTTTGTCGCATTGTTCTTCATCTTCGGCAACCACGACTTTTGCTTTGGCATAGTTGATGAGGTACGCCACCTCTTCGTGCATGGAATCTTGATAGATGCCCAGCGAGAAGCCTTTGATCGCATGGGCAGCCAACTCACCCCATACCCATTCCGGACGGTTATCACCCAGCAAACCAACAACGTCTTGCTCACCAACACCTAAATCTTGCAGTGCCAGAGCCATCCACTTCACTCGGTTTTCATAATCTTGCCAAGTGAACTCTCGCCAAATACCAAACTCCTTTTCACGCATTGCGACTTGCTCGGGCCAGTGCTTGGCGTTGTGCTGCAATACTTTTGGAAAGGTATCTAAGCGGGTTATATCTGCCCAATCATTATGTTGCTGTGCCATTATGCACTCTCCTCTAATGTCGGTAGCTCTTCGCCTAAGTACGCTTGTTTCACATGTGGGTTGGCCATCACTTCTTCTGGCTCGCCCATCGCAATGTGTTTACCAAAATCCAACACCAATACGCGATTAGAGATATCCATCACCACGCCCATATCGTGCTCGATCATGATGATGGTGATGTCTAACTCTTCATTCAGATCCATGATGTAACGCGCCATGTCTTCCTTTTCTTCCAAGTTCATGCCTGCCATTGGTTCATCAAGCAGCAGTAACTTAGGTTTTAAGGCAATGGCACGAGCAAGCTCTACACGTTTACGTAAACCGTAAGATAGCGTGCCTGCGGTTGCTTTACGGATGTGCTGGATTTCAAGAAAATCGATTACGTCTTCTACGTATTTACGGTGCGCCATTTCTTCTTTCTGCGCGTTAGAGAACCAGTAAAGTGGCCCTGTGACGAAGTTGTTTTTCAGTAGGTGATGTCGACCAACCATAATGTTGTCGAGTACCGACATATGAGAAAAGAGTGCTAAGTTCTGGAAGGTCCTTCCCAACCCTAACTCAGCTCGTTGGCTAGGTGTTCGTTTGGTTACATCATCTCCAGCGAAGATTACAGAGCCTTTGTTTGGTGTGTATCGACCAGAGATGCAATTGAGCATTGAGGTTTTACCTGCACCGTTTGGACCAATGATTGAAAAAATTTCCTTTTCATTCACATGGAAGCTCACGTCAGTTAGAGCTTTCACCCCACCAAAAGCCAATGAAATATCGTTTACCTGCAATAGAGGCGATTCCGATACCATAGTTGATCTCCCTTTCGTTATTTAAGTGCGTTCCATTGAGCACTATTTGATCAAACCTAACTTTGATACTGGTAACCGCTTTTACACCTATGCATCAACTTTGTATTCAGTTTACGTAAACGTCAATTTAAAATCAGAATAGTGCTTGAAAGATTAAGTTGCAATCGAGTTCATCGAGAAAGATTTGAACTAACGCAAACTTTAAGTAAATAAATTGTTAATAAAAATTATTCTCAGACGACTACATATTCGGATAGTTAGGGCCACCACCACCTTCCGGCGGTGTCCAGGTAATATTTTGACTTGGATCTTTGATGTCGCAGGTCTTACAGTGGATACAGTTCGCCGCATTTATTTGCAGCTCTGGCTGCTGATCCCCCTGTACGATTTCATAAACGCCAGCCGGGCAATAGCGCTGTGCTGGCTCTGCATATAACTCAAGATTCTGCTCGATGGGAATGCGCTGGTTCGCCAAACGTAAGTGGCACGGCTGATCCTCTTCATGGAAGATATTGGATAGATAGACAGAAGAAAGGCGATCGAAACTTAACACACCGTCAGGCTTTGGATAGACAATTTCATTGCTGTTTTCCGCCAATAGCAGAGACTGATGGTCGGGCTTATCACAACGGATATGCCACTTAGCTTTGCCTTTTAACACGTTATGTTCCAGCAGCGCTAAGCCACCGCCCAGCCACGATCCAAAGCGGTGAATGCCACTTGAGAAGTTACGTGCTTGATAAAGCTCTTCATACAGCCAAGACTGTTTGAAATGCTTTTGATAATCAACAGTAACAGACTGACTCTCAAGGGCTTCACATACTGCTTCAGCGGCAAGCATGCCAGATTTCATTGCGGTGTGCGTGCCTTTGATTTTAGCGCCGTTAAGCGTTCCTGCATCACAGCCAATCAACAAGCCACCAGCAAACTGTTGCGTGGGAAGCGAATGGAAACCGCCCTTGGTGATCGCTCTTGCGCCATAACTAATGCGTTTACCATTTTTGAGGTATTGCTCAATCAACGGGTGATGTTTAAAACGCTGAAATTCATCGAATGGACTCAAGTGCGGATTCTTATAGTTCAAGTCAACAATCAACCCGACGGCAACTTGGTTTCCCTCTAAATGGTAGAGGTAGCTGCCACCTGTGGCTTCGTTCGCTAACGGCCAGCCTAAGCCGTGAACCACTAACCCTTGTTGATGCTGCTCTGGTGGTATTTCCCACAACTCTTTAAAGCCGATAGCGTAATGTTGAGGCGTTTTATCTTCAGCGAGATTAAATCGATTAATCAACTGCTTACCAATATGACCCCGCGCGCCTTCAGCAAATAAAGTAAACTTCGCTCGCAGTTCAATACCGGGTTCGAAATTGGCTTTTTGTTCGCCATTTTTATCTAACCCCATATCGCCCGTGATAACGCCACAAACACGGTTGTCTTCATCAATGATGGCTTGGCTGGCGGTAAAGCCTGGGTAGATCTCTACGCCTAAACCCTCAGCCTGCGCAGCCATCCAACGGCATAGGCTGCCCAAGCTGATAATGTAGTTCCCATCATTGTGCAACGTGCTAGGCACCGCCCAAGAAGGCAGTTCATGACCATTGATTTCATTGCCTAGATAGTAGGTTTTATCTTGGTTTACTTTGGTATTGAGCGGTGCACCTTTTTCCTGCCAATCTGGAAACAGTTCATCCAAACTTCGCGTTTCAAACACTGCACCCGATAAAATATGCGCTCCAACTTCAGAGCCTTTTTCTACCACGCAAACAGAGAGGTCTTGTTCTTTTTCTGCTGCTAATTGTTTGATTCGGCATGCCGCAGACAAACCTGCGGGACCAGCTCCTACAATCAGAACATCAAATTCCATGCAGTCTCTTTCCATGATTGCATTCCTTTTTCTTTGCATGTTGCCAACTTGTTAAGCAACAATATATTTAAAGTTGACGCAAACGTAAAGGTAAATTAACATCATTTTAAAGACGTCATCACATCGTCTTCACTGTAAACACATAGTCTTCACTGTAAAAAGGAATCTAACGTGAAAATACTAGTGCCAATCAAAAGGGTCATTGATCCCTACATTAAAGTTCGCGTAAAAGCGGACCATAGCGATGTTGAAACCAATAACGTCAAGATGACGATTAATCCATTTTGCGAAATAGCCGTTGAAGAAGCCGTACGACTAAAAGAGCAAGGTATTGCAGATGAAGTCATCGTTGTCAGTGCTGGCGGTAGCCAATGTCAGGAGCAACTACGTACTGCGCTTGCGTTAGGTGCCGATCGCGCTATTCATGTCGATACTGAAGACAAAATAGAGCCATTAGTCGTCGCTAAGCTGCTCAAAGCTCTGGTTGAGCAAGAGCAAACACAGCTTGTGATTACGGGTAAACAATCCATTGATACTGACAACAACCAAGTGGCTCAGATGTTGGCCGCCCTACTTGACTGGCCTCAAGCAACTTTCGCTTCCGACGTGAAGATAGAAGATCAAAAAGTTCAGGTCGTGAGAGAAGTGGACGGCGGCTTGATGACGGTCGCGATGAACTTACCTGCGGTGATCAGTACTGACTTACGCCTGAATGAACCGCGTTTTGCCTCTTTGCCTAATATCATGAAAGCTAAGCGCAAGCCGTTAGATACAATCACACCTGACAGTCTGGGTGTTGAAGTGGTATTTAGCCAAACCATTCAAGAAGTCACACCTCCAGCGCAAAGAAAAGGTGGCATCAAGGTTGAATCTGTCTCAGAGCTTCTCGATAAGCTGCGTAACGAAGCGAAGGTGATTTCATGAAGAACTTAATCATAGCAGAACATGACAATAACCAATTGCATGCGGACACACTCAAAGTGGTTAATGCAGCAAAACAAGTCAGCCAAGACAATGTTTTGATCGTAGTGGGCCACCAGTGTGAAGAAGTCGCTCAGCAAGCCTGTCGCGTTGATGGTATATCAAATGTAATTTGTGTCGATGATGAGCAACTTAAGCATCAATTTGCCGAGAGTATCGCACCTATTTTGGTGAGTATTGCTGAAGGCTTTGACGCAGTCTGGGCTAGCTCATCATCAAAAGGGAAAGATCTTGCACCGCGAATAGCAGCAAAGTTCGGCGTTGGGCAAATCTCCGATATTGTCCAAGTTATCGATGAAAACACTTTTATCCGCCCTATTTACGCAGGAAACGCATTTGCCAAAGTGACCACCAGCGACAAGTTTCGCGTCGTCACCGTGCGCGCGTCTGCGTTTGAGCCGGTTACTTGTCACAACCAAGCTGACATTGAGCATCAGCAAGTCACCATCTCAACTCCATTGGTTGAATTGGTTTCTGTCGATAAAACCGTGTCAGAGCGTCCTGAATTAAGCGCGGCAGAGGTGGTTGTGTCAGGTGGACGCGGAGTCGGTAGCAAAGAGAACTTCGCATTGATCGAACAAGTCGCCGATAAACTGGGGGCCGCCATTGGCGCTTCTCGCGCGGCGGTTGATGCTGGGTTTGTCGCCAACGACTTACAAGTGGGTCAAACCGGAAAAATCGTTGCACCTAAGCTTTATATTGCGGTCGGGATCTCCGGTGCCATCCAACACCTTGCAGGAATGAAAGAGTCCAAAGTGATTGTCGCGATCAACAAAGATCCAGAATCTCCTATCTTTGAAGTTGCCGACTATGGATTGGTTGGTGATTTATTTGAGGTACTACCTCAGCTTGCCGAACAACTTTAAACAATCAGATAAGGGGCGAAAACTGCTATGTTCGCCCCTTTATTTTGTTTTGGTCATATTCAAAAAGAATCGAAATTAGAGGGACCTATGCCAAATTCTGCACCTATTTGGTCACCATCTTCTGAACGCGTCAGCAATAGCAACTTATTGCGGTTCATTGAAAAAGTTAATAAAGACAAAGCCGAAGGTACCGCAATCAATAATTACACGTCTTTATACCAGTGGTCCATTGACCACAATGACGAATTTTGGCGACATACCTGGCATTTCTGTAACGTCATTGGAAATATTGGCTCGCAAGTCAAAAGCCTTGGTGCTCCCAAGTGGACACAGACAGATTCTACTCAGAGCCATGTCAATAGGGACACCGTATGGTTTGCTGACGCCACGCTGAACTACGCAGAGAATCTCCTCTCTCAGGCCGAACAAACACCTGAGCGTGAGTTTATCGTTTTTACTAATGAAAGCGGTGAACACTGGCAGCTCACTGGTACACAGTTGCTTGAACAAGTTTCCGTCATTCAGCAATGGCTACTCACTTGTGATGTTGGTAAAGGCGACGTCGTTGCGGGCTATTTGCCCTACCTTCCAGAAACCGTTATTGCCATGCTGGCCACCACCAGCCTTGGCGCTATTTGGACTTCAACCTCGCCTGATTTTGGTATCGATAGCGTCGTAGAGCGTTTTGGTCAGGTCAAACCGAAAGTTCTTTTTTGCTGTGATGGCTACCAGTTCGGAGGCAAAGCTTTCGATATGACGGACAAGAACACCACTCTTAGTAGCAAGCTAAGCAGAGTCTCCGAAGACGCAACCATTAGCGTATGCCAAATCGAATATTTACAAAACGCTAAGAGTGCTAGCACTTCTGACTTTGTGTATTGGTCCGATATTACTCACCACTTTTCTCCACAATCAATTCAATATCAACCAACACTGTTTAATGACCCGTTATTCGTTTTGTATTCTTCTGGTACAACAGGTCAACCTAAGTGTATTGTCCATTCCGTGGGCGGTACCTTGCTCAATCACCTCAAAGAACATCAACTGCATTGCGACATCAAATCGCAAGACAAGGTTTTCTACTACACAACATGTGGCTGGATGATGTGGAACTGGCATGTTTCAGCACTTGCGAGTGGAGCAACCTTAGTGATTTACGACGGTAGTCCGGTTTACCCTGATCACTCGGTCTTATGGCGATTAGTGGACGAACATAGCGTGTCGTTGTTTGGTACTTCAGCGAAATACTTAGAGGCACTGGAGCATGCGAACTGCTCTCCAAAACTAGAACATGACCTGAAGTCACTCAAAACTCTGTGCTCAACTGGTTCGGTGCTTTACCCAGAACAATTTAATTATGTCTATCAGCAAATCAAGCAGGACTTGCATCTCTCTTCTATCGCTGGCGGCACGGATATTTGCGGGTGCTTTGTACTTGGAAACCCTATCTCACCAGTTTACAAAGGCGAATGCCAAGGTGCAGGGCTTGGAATCGACGTGCGTATTTTGGACGACGAGGGAAAAACCATTACACAGCAACGCGGCGAACTGACTTGCAATAACTCGCTACCTAACTTCCCTATCGGCTTTTGGCACGACGACGGCGAACGCTATCACAACGCTTATTGGGGCAAGTTTACTGATATCTGGCACCACGGCGACGATGTGATGCAAACCGAACATGGCGGCTTTATTTTTTACGGCCGTAGTGATGCGACATTGAATCCAGGCGGCGTACGAATCGGCACCGCTGAGATCTATCAGCAAGTGAACGCGTTACCCGAGGTCGAGGACTCCATCGCCGTCGGCAAGTTAAACCAGCAGTCTGAAGAAATCTGGTTACTAGTAAAACTCGCTCACGAGGTCGAGTTAACCCAACAACTCACCGATTCAATTCGCCAAACACTAAAATCAAAATGTTCACCACGCCATGTGCCACGCCAAATTTTTGCTATCAGTGATATTCCTAAAACGCGCTCAGGCAAACTGGTTGAACTAGCAGTGAAACAATTGGTCAACGGGCAAGCTGTAAAAAACATTGGTGCTATTGCTAACCCAGAAGTGCTGGAAGAAATTAGCCAGCTTAATCAATAGTGACAATTGGTTAAACAAGAAAAAACTTAATCATTGCGCCAAATCTTATATCCGACCTCTCGCATTGCTCTGCCGAGCAAGTGGGAGGCGACTGGCGCCGTGAGAACGATAAACAACATCGTACCGATAACTCGGGAGATCACGGTGACTTCAGGAATTGAGAGGGCAACCGCTAGTAGTAAGCAACTAACTCCGACGGTACCGGCTTTGGTTGCGGCATGCATTCGGGTGTATAGATCTGGTAACCGCAACACACCTAAACTAGCGCTTAGGATCAATAACGTCCCTAAACATAAAAACAGCCCAATCAACACATCCATTATTCTCTCTCCTTCCTTTTAACGATCAAACGCGCAAATGCGATTGTGCCAAGAAATGCGACCAAACCTAATGTAATGGCGATATCTAACAAGGCATCCTCACCACTGTCTAAGGTGTAAACCGTAATAAAGCCGATGGTGATAAATGAAATCAAATCTAACGCCACAACTCGGTCAGCCAGCGTTGGTCCTAAAATTAAACGGAAGAAAGCCATAACAAAACTGAGTAATAGCCCTGCATAGGCAAAAGTGACACTTATTTGCAGCCAACTATCCACGCGTCACCTCCAAAATTCGCTGCTCTAATCCGTTTTTAATTCCACGAATAACTTCTTCATGCTCAGGTGCAAACATGGCATGAACGATAAGATGCTTTTTATCAGGCGTAACATCCAAACTGAGTGTGCCCGGTGTTAAAGAAACCATATTCGCAAGTAAGGTGATTTCAAGGTCTGAATCGACGTCCAAAGGAACATAGACGATATCTGGCTGGCTCAAATGCGTTGGTGTCACGACATCCCACACGACTCTTGCAACCGATATGATCATTTCATAAGCGAAGTACACCAGTAACTTTAATGCCGACGCAAAACGTCGAAAGTAGCTGGTTTTTAATCCAAATGGTTGGCTCAACCGTAAGGCAAAAAAACCGACCGTAAATCCGACGACAAAATTCAGACTCGAATAACTTCCGTTTAACATCATCCATGCTAATGCTAAGAAAAGATTGAGGAATAGATAGATCATGGATTTCCTCCCAATACCGCCCGAATGTATTCATTCGGATTTAACAGTTGTTCCGCGGCTTGAACAGAAAACTGATAAAAAGGCTCCGCCACCAAGCCTATGACCAACGTGAACATGGTCAATACGGCAATTGGAACGCAATACAACCAATGTACTTTGACCTGCAGAGTCTGTTCTGTTTTTTCCCTAACCGGCTTTTTCCAGAATGCCTCACTCCAAATTTTCGTCATCGAATAGACAGTAAGCAGCCCCACCAATAGCGCGGTACCGGCTAACCAGTAATATTCAGCCTGTATGCTCGATTTGATGACCAAGAATTTGCCCCAGAAACCAGAGAGCGGCGGAAATCCTGCCAGAGAAAACGCAGGGACAAGAAACAAGAACGCTAACCAAGGCATTGCTTTATATACCCCGCCCAAATGTTCAAGTTGACTAGACCCATATTTGCGCTCAATAAAGCCACCGATTAAGAACAAATTCGCTTTTACAATGATGTGATGAACAATGTAGAAAATAGCGCCAGCCAAAGCTAAAGGAGTGTAAATCGCTAATCCCATTATCATGTAACCTATTTGGCTAATGATGTGAAAAGAAAGAATTTTCTTAATGTCGAATTGACTTGCCGCCCCCAAAACGCCCGTTAACATGGTGAGGCCAGCAATCCAAATCAACGTCGGCTGCCAACCACTCTCGGCGAGCGGAAATACTAATGTGAAGACTCGTATTAACGCGTATACGCCGACTTTAGTAAGCAACGCAGCAAACAGCGCAACCACACCACTTGGTAAGGTGTGATAAGAAGCTGGCAACCAAGCAAATAAAGGAAATAGTGCCGCTTTGATAGAAAAGGCAAACAAAAACAAGGCGGACAACATCATGTTGATGCTCAGTTCGCTCTCTCCCGCTTTGGTATAGAGATCGGCCAAGTTCAAGGTGCCTGTTGCGCCATACAACAAACCGATGGCAAGTAAGAACACTAGCGTCGAAATCAGGTTCAACATCACATACTTCACTGCCCCATCAATTTGAGTTTTCGTTGCATCTAATACCATTAAACCAAATGACGCGATGAGCATGACCTCGAACCAAACATACAGATTAAAAATATCTCCGGTGAGGAACGCGCCATAAACACCAGCAAGCAACACGTGCGTCAACGCATGGTAATTGCTATAGGAAGGTTTTCGGTGAAGGTCCGCCATGGCATAGAAAACACATATCGCACCAATCACCGCCGTAATCATCACCATGGCAACGCTGAAGTAATCTGCGACAAAAACGATACCAAACGGTGCTTGCCACTGGCCAAAAGCAACGGCTTGAATACCATTACTTATGATGTTTTCTGTGAGAAGGCCTGCGACGACAAGGCTCAAAATCGCACTCGCGCCACTTAACCACTCAGCACTTTTTGTTGAGCGACGTACAAAGAAAATGGTCAGCGCCGTACTCAATGAAAGAACAACAGGTAACGTCAGCAAAATCGAACTCATTGACCCTCCTCAGAACGTTGCATTTCATCGACGTCTGCGGTTCCAGAATCTTTATAAGCTCGATAGAACAACATTAAAGCAAAAATAAGTAGCCCAAAACCGATGACTATCGCAGTTAAAATTAGCGCTTGGGGTAATGGGTTTGCCGCGCCATCTGGTGGCAAAAGTGCATTATCGCCAATCAATGGCGGCTCTCCAGGAGTCAGCCTTCCCGCTGTAAAAATAGCAAGGTTAACCGCACTGCTGAGTAACATGATACCGAACAAAAGACGCAATATATGTTTTTCCAGCATTAAGTAAACGCCTGCGGCGACAAATACTCCAACGACAACACTCCAGACTATTTCCATCACTCTAGCTCCTCATTAACACGAAGCAGCATCCCCATCACGCCACCTATAACGGCAAGATAAACACCAACATCAAAAACCAACGGCGTACCCAGTGGTATCACATCTTTCCACCACAACCCGGTTAAAAACGGTTTATCAAACGCAAAGCTCAAAGCACCAGATACTAAGCTCAATGTAATGCCAGATAACGCAATGAAAAACGGCTTGAAATACAATCTAGAACGAACGTATTTCGGTGATTCCGCGAACATGAGAAGCGATAAGCCAATAACGGCAATCAATGCACCAATGAAGCCACCACCCGGTTCGTTATGACCACGTAATAACAGATACACAGAGAACACGAGCATGAGCGCCGCGACGATATGTGCCGTGGTTGCAAAAATTAATGATTGAATACGGTTTTGCTTTTTCGCTCTTGTCTTAAGCAAGCTCACTGCTGCAATCCCAGCAATGACAACGACGACAACCTCTCCCAATGTATCGAACGCACGAAAGTCGACGAGAATGACGTTGACAATATTGCGCCCATGCCCGCCTGGTACACTATTTTCCGCAAAGAAATCCGACACCGATGAATCCATCGGCTGGGACGTGATTCCTAACAAGAGGAAAGTAATCGAAACACCTATCACGCCCGCTATACAAACATTCGCCAATTTACGTTTTATTGAATGCTTGGGCACGGTGGTTAAACGCGGCATATGACGCATTAACAATGCTAAAAAGACCACCATTAATGTTTCCACTAACAGTAGAGTCTTCGCGACGTCCGGAGCACTGTAGATCATAAAAACAAGCGTGGTCATAAAACCAATCATACCTAGCGCAGAAATCGCAAGAAGCCTTGAGTGAGACAACGTACATACGATCGCTGCACCAACCAGCAATAAGGCAATGCCAATTTCATAGAAAGCCACGTTTGAAAGCTGTTCAAACAAAGGCAGAGGAATAAATGCTACCTGACCAAGCAAAGCGACGGCGAGTACCGTGAAAAATAGCAGGACATAACGACTCAACTTCTTTTGCTGCAACAGCGCCGTTTGCCACTTCGCCAGTGTCATCATGCCATCTAATAGTCGTTCAAAAGCGTTCTCCGCTTTAGGTACGAACAGATGTAACCGCTGAAAAAATGCAGACACAGTAGGATAAACACGGTACACCACATACCCCAATACTAGCGTGATAACGCTTAGGACCAGCGGTACATTCACACCATGCCATAATGATGTCGCTTTAAGAGCAGCTGTGGGCAGAATGTCAGCAGAGCCCGGAAAAATGATATTGCGATCTAACCAATTTAAACCGACTAAAGGAACGATGAGACTGCCAAGTGCCAAGAGTAAAGGTGAAACCCACATAGCCTTTTGGGCCTCAATCGGCTTCGTTTCAATTGGCACGAGATCACGGTGAGCAAAGAATGGTCTCGCAATAAGCATAATGGTTAGCGCAACCATCAATATATTGACCATTAAAAGTACAAAGGCGATCCAGTTATTGAGCTCTACTGCGGATTTATACATGTATTCTTTGCTCAAAAAGCCTAACAACGGCGGGAATCCCGCTTTAGACAATGCAGCCAAACTCCCCGCAACCATGCTGATGACGAGCACTGACTTCAAGCCGTACAGTTGATCAATATCTCGTGTTCCTGTCGCTTTGTCGATATTGCCCACCACCATAAACAGCGCTGCTTTATAGAAAGAGTGAGCGAGAATAAACATCAATACTGCACTCACGGCCAAATCTGTGCCCATACCTAGTAATAATGTTAATTTACCCAAAGCAACATTCGTGCTGTAGGCTAGCATCAGCTTCAAGTCAGTTTGTTTTAATGCGACAAACGTGCACCAAACGGCGGTGATACTCCCTGTGATCACTAGGGCATAAAACCAAACCTCGCTATGAGCATAAACTGGCGATAAACGCGCTAACAAGTAAATGCCCGCCTTTACCATTGTTGCCGAGTGTAAATACGCACTGACTGGAGTGGGGGCTGCCATCGCGTTAGGTAGCCAAAAATGAAACGGGAACTGCGCAGATTTAGTAAATGCACCAAGTAGTATGAGCACTAGAGATGGCATAAACCATTCGTGCTGCGCAATCGTGTCCGCCTGAGCGATGATCGTATGTAACTCATAACTCCCTGCCATCGCTCCCAACAAGATAAGGCCAGCTAACAACGCTAATCCACCAGCACCTGTAACGATCAACGACTGCAGTGCATTTTTTCGTGACGTTTTGTTTTCGTGATTAAAACCAATCAGCAAGTAAGAAGTGATGGTGGTGAGTTCCCAGAAAACAAATAACAACAGGATGTTATCGCTCATCACAATCCCTAGCATGGCAAGCATGAATAGGGTTAGGTATAAATGAAAGGAAAATCGGCTATCACTCTCTCGTAAGTAAGCCAAAGCGTATATTTGGATCAGTGCGCCAATCCCGCTGATCAGCCCGGCAAAAAGGAATGACAGACCATCTAACCTAAAGCTGAAGTTAATATCGAGGCTAGGTATCCATTCCGCATTCCAGCTTACGCCTGCGGGTGTGTAGATGTAAAAAAGAAAAGAGAAGATTAAAATTGGCAGCACAGGGAAAATCAGTAAGACCAACTGATTATCGGGATTTTTCGGCAGGTTTTCTTTACCCGTTATGCTATTCAACATCGCAGCCCATTCATTTTTATAAGAAAGTTCGCCCTATTTGGCGCAAAGATAAAAAGCTCCACTTGATTGTTTTAGCCCAAGTATTCCAAAAAAGATCATAAAACCAAGGGATAAGTAGCAAACAGCAATCACTGAATGCTACTTAAAGGAACGTTAATACAAACAGCTACTTGCTGTCCGCTACGGTGTAAGAACGTAGATCACTACTTACGTGTTCTCGACTGAATGTGTATGGATTATCGTCATCAGTTAACTCGAACGCATCGTAGGTGCAGTCACCGATATCATTTCTCGGACAAACATAAACGTTCGAACGTTCTATCATTTCTGTGTGGCATTTCGGGCATAGGTTTTTCATGTCACTCTCCTCTGATAACTTATTGATACACTGATAATTCCATGTTCTAGAACTCCGTCTCCCTCCTTTACCTAAAACAACCACTTAAACCTAGGTTTGTTACACACCAATTACTGAATCGGCGATACAAAACCATCGGGCTTAAGAGCGACCAAACTACAGTTTATAGATTGCAAAATGTTTTCAGCCGTATTACCAATGACGTAGCCAGATATCCCAGTTCTCGCTAAGGTACCCATGACTAGAACGTCCACTTCTATGCTGTCTACGTAATCCGGGATTTTTTCATCAGGCTTTCCGTGTAAATGATGAATCACAATTTCACCCGTAATCCCCGACTCTTCCAGCAGTTGTTGTAGAGCTTGTTTATGATCGGCTTTTGCTTTGTCGAGTTCATGTTTCAACTCAGCATCGTCGACTTGAATCCAAGCATTGTCATGTAGGTAGTTCTCTAAGTAATATTCCCAGCAAGAAATCACATGTAAACGACTGTCACAGGTGTCGGCTATTGAACGAGATAATTCAAGCAAACGCACCGCTAATGAGTGCTGTTCATCGCTCGCCGTTAACGGATCTATCGCAACAGCCACACGGCGTTTGTCTCTCGGCTTATCAATCGGTCGGTGTAACCATAATGGACAAGGACATTTGCGTAACAGTGTCATATCAATGGCTTTGAAGCCTTCAGCGCCTTCACCGAGTGGTTCAGCTTCTTTGATGATAAGATCTTTGTTGTCAGCTAATGCTTCTTTAATGATACAGACAGCGGGTTTTTCACTGCTTTTCACAGTAAGAGGAAATGCCAGATCATCTTCAGAAAGATCGAGCTTCTGTCTGTATTCCTGAATGCTTTGTTTGAGGGAGTCTTGTAGCGATTGCTCATAACTTTGCTGATACTGGAGCATATCCGCGGGGAAATCGGGGCACGCAATTAGCCCTGAAACAGGTACTTTGTTGCTGGATGCGATCCTCATCGCTTGTTCGAGCGCCTCACTATGACCAGGCAATCCTTGTGTTGCAAAAAGTATGTTCGCGAATCGTTTCATACACACCTCCTTGTTTGGTTAAATATTAACCACCCACAAAGTATAATACCTAACGGATAATTGTAACGGCTTGTGACGTTGATGAAATCAATTCTCATTAAGCTATGGATATTGCTTCATTTTGCTTTACGTCACCTTCTCCTTTTCTTTACGACTGTGGCCCGCTGACCCCAATAGAGCGACATACTAAAAATTGAGACCAAATAAAAACCCAAATTACTCAAAGTTTTTTCTCACCTTGAGTAACTTGGGTATAAGCAATAACACACTTAGGCTACGGACTTAAATGGGTAACCTAAATTTTCATACGACTTAGTTGAAAGATGCCATATCAATCACGAATCGGTGTGCAAATATTCACAGCCCTAATGATCCAGAAGTCGCTGTAAATTAATGTTAAGGTTGCTGTTTTGTCGGTGCCAAAGCAATTTCGCGAACACATACACCTTGCGGTTGCTGATAAGCAAACAGCACTGCTCGTGCAATATCGTCGGCTGCCAACACGCCCCCCATATCCTCTTTCCAAGCATCATAGCCATCTTTAATATCTTGAGACGTAGTATGGGAAAGTAATTCAGTTTCCACAGCGCCAGGTGCAATAGTCGTAACGCGAACATTCGATGATGCGACTTCTTCACGTACGTTTTCAGAAATCGCATGAACCGCAAATTTGGTACCACAGTAAGCGGCATGATCAGGGAATGTTTTCTTGCCCGCAATAGAGCTGATATTAATGATCGTACCACTGTTGCGTGCTTTCATCGGTGCTAAGACGGACTGCATACCATTGAGCAAGCCAAGTACGTTCACATCAAACATGCGCTTCCACTCCGATGCGTCCTGAGTATCTATCTGGCCTAGAAGCATAACGCCTGCGTTATTTACAAGTGCATCTACCGGACCATACAACGCTTCAGCTTTCTCAGTTGCCGCCTCAAAAGAAGCTTTGTCGGTCACATCTACCTTTTCACAAAGCGTATTTGGTAAGTTTAATGCTTCTAAACGTTCTACACGTCTTGCTAACAAAAGAAGAGCATGGCCCTGTTCACTGAAGTGACGTGCAATCGCTTCACCAATGCCTGAACTAGCGCCTGTAATAACAATTAACTTTTTCATTTTGAATCCTTAATAGAACGGTTTACCTCAGTGGCGATAAGTTTAAGAAAACTTTGTTTGTTGATATATACCGACCTAGTTGAAACACTGTTGTTATACTGCAACAATACTTTTTTGAATTACGCAGAAGTCGTCATGCAAACACACATCAACCTTGCGGATATTCGCTCTTTCGTCCTAATCGCTCAACTAGGAAACTTCACAAAAGCAGCAGAGGAACTTGGCGTTTCTCGCTCACACGTTTCACGTCAAATAACAAATCTGGAACAACAGATTGGTGCCACTTTGCTACAAAGAACCACTCGAACACTGAAGCTCACCGAAGCAGGCAAGGTTCTGTATAAACAGTGTGAAACCGCCCTTCACAATATTGATCAAGCTGTTATGGCAGTGGTTGATGATGTAGAAGAATTAAGAGGCGAAATTCGTATCAACTGCGTGGGGGGTTATTTAGGGGAAGACGTTGTCGCAGATATCGTTGCTCAGTTTCTAATCCAACACCCACAAGTGAACATTAACTTAGATTTTAGCAGCCATCGTGTCGATTTAATCGCGGATGAATTCGACATCGCTTTTCGAATGGGAAAGTTAGACGACTCCAACTTTATCGCTCGCAAACTGATTGATGTGGAAATGGGGACGTACGCAAGCCCAAGTTATTTAGAAACACATGGCTATCCTTCGCATCCAAAAGACTTAGAAAAACACATTTGTTTGACAGGTAGTGTGACACGCTGGGCATTCGAGAACACAAATACAAAGCAGTCAACGGAACACCAGATACGTGGACAGTTACGATGTAAGAGTGGCAGAGTAATGATAAAAGCAGCGTTGGCGGGAAATGGTATCATCCGTGTACCAGCACTTTATTGCCAACAAGAACTCCAGACAGGCAAGCTAAAAGAAGTGTTTACCGACTGGAGCATTCCGAGTGTGGAGTTTTCACTCCTTTACCATCACGACCGACATCAACCAAAACGCATCCGAGCCTTTATTGACTTTGCTACTCAATATTTTCGTCAGCTGCCGAGTAAACACAAGTAACGTGCACGTTGGTATCTCTCTATGTACGCTTCATAGGCTGAGCCTATGAACCTAGGATTTGTTCTAGAAAGAGTGTGAGTATTTTGATGCTTAGGGCTTGGTTTTCATAAACGTCAGAGGTGTTTGCCCAGTTTGCTTTTTGAAAAATGCAATAAAAGCACTGTCTGACGAAAACTCCAGCCAATCAGCAACGGCGCTGACTTGCATTCCCGTAGATAACAATTCAACTGCTTTTAAGAGCCTCCACTGTTGACGCCAATCTTGATAATTCATACCCGTTTCCGACTTAAATAATCGTGTTACCGTCTTGGTGCTTGCCCCAACTTTGCTTGCAAGAGTAGTAAGCGAAGGAGCGAGAAATGAAGGTTCAACCAACTCTCGACGAAACGTTGTTAAGCGCCGATGCGATGGCAAAGGCAACTGAAACGAATAACGTTTCGTAGCATAAAACTCCTCCCAAAAAAGCGCCGTCGTATTTACCATCTCGCTGCTAGGCTTATCCCACTCCCAAAATGACATTTTATCAATAAGAGCTTGGAGTAAATGATTCACTTCTATCATCGTGATCTTACTCGGACAGGCAAACTCCTCACAATCAAAATACAAAGATCGATACGCCACCACATTCGTCATTAGTGCGCGATGCGGCGTATTAGGTGGGATCCAAACCGCCTTTGTCGGTGGCAAAATACAAATCGAGTCTTCCAGAGCAAAACTCATACAACCTTGAGGTGCGTACAACAATTGCCCTTTCTTGTGCTGATGCATACCCGAGTCGTGCTTGCCAATATCCGCAGCAATTCCCACTACACAATTAGAAATTTTGTCTGCGTCAAACTGTGTTTCTTCGTCAATAAGTGCCATTTTGTCCGAATATTGATGTATTTGGTTTTTATGTTGTTATTGGCTCAATCATAGCCTCATTTATACTGCCCGCCAACTTCATTAACAATGGGTAACAATATGAATACTAAGCCCTCTTTATGGCTCATGCTGGTTATGTTGATGTTTCCGCAAATTGTAGAAACCATCTATAGCCCAGCGTTGAGCTCAATCGCTCTATCATTTGATGTAAACCACGCACAAGCAGCACAAACACTGTCGATTTACTTCCTAGCGTTTGCCATTGGCGTTGTAGTTTGGGGAGTGCTCGCAGATAAACTGGGAAGAAGGCCTACCATGTTAATTGGGCTCTTTATCTATGGTTTTGCGTCTTTACTCGCAACTCAAACCGAGAGTTTTGCTGTTGTCATGGCTGCGCGAGCTCTGAGCGCATTTGGTATCGCGGTAGGTTCCGTTGTCACACAGACCATGCTTCGTGACGCGTTTGACGGTCAAGAACTGAGTAAAGTCTTCAGCTTAATGGGGATGGGTATATCAATCAGCCCGGTAGTTGGCATGCTATTAGGCGGGCAGCTTACAGCGCTTGGTGGATACCGTTATGTGTTTTTCGCTTTATTTTTAATCGCGTTAGTATTGCTCGCTTATAACGTTATTAAACTTCCTGAAACACAGAAGGAACAGACACCAGTACGGTTGCATCAACTTAGCTTGAAAATGCTAAGAGACGCGCGAATTTGGCGCTCAGGATTACTGGTTGCTTTGTATAACATTGCTCTATTTTCTTATTACCAGCTTGGCGCATTTACTTTCTCAGCACTTGGGTATAGCTCCGAACAATTTGGATACAGTGGCATGGTACTGGGGTTAGGCACTCTGCTTGGGAGTTATTTAAACAAATCCCTAGTGTCTAAAAATGTTCGAAAAAGCCAACTACTTTGGCTCTCAGCAGTATTGCTTAGTTTGGGATCAGTCGGTTTGTTGATTCTGAGCCAATCAATCTGGTTTGTTGCTCCAATGATGTTAGTCGTCATGTCGTATGGGATTGCGATACCCAATATACTCAGTGACGCACTCGTTGATTATAAACAACAGGTAGGTAGCGCAGGCGCTTTATTTGGGCTCATGTACTACATCATGATCGGCACAGGATTAGCGATGGCTGGAACAGCACAAAACTTAAGTGTCATCCTATTAACATGTAGCTGTTTAGCAATTTTATTGGCGTTTTCTACAAAACAAGTTCATACCGACTTGTGACAATAATGAAATACTCTCCGTAATGGTTCACCGAGAATCTAGAGAATTTTTCAATCAATAGGAACTGAGGAGCACAATAGTAACCGCTCCTCAGTTGTCTTCTAGAGTGCGATCTAAACTAAATTAACCTTAAAGAAGCTCTCTAATTTATCAAATGGGATCACATCCAATTGATCGTAGAGATCCGTATGATTCGCATTTGGAATGATCATCAATTCTTTAGGCTCTGCCGCCGCTTCATACGCCGTTTCACTGAAATAGCGAGAGTGCGCCTTTTCGCCATGAATGAACAACACTGGGCGTGGAGATATCTCTTCAATGTAGGTCAGAATTGGCATATTCATAAACGACAGCGGCGTTGTGAGTGTCCATGCAGCATTTGAGTTAATCGCTCGTGGATGAAAGCCACGTTCAGGAGACTTGTAATAGGCTGCATACTCAATAACAAATTGGGGCTCACCTCCAACTAACTCAAGCGATACTGGCCCGTAAGTAGGTGTTCCATTTTCGGCGTCTTCCCATCGTTGCAGGCTTAGCTGCTCTAACGTTTGCGTGCGCTGTTCAAACGTCGTACTGTCGTTATAGCCTTTAGACATTACACGGGTCATATCATACATCGTACTGGTTGCGACTGCTTTGACGCGTTTATCTGCAGCAACTGCGTTTAACGCCATGCCGCCCCAACCACATATGCCTATCACACCAATTTTCTGACGATCAACGTCTTTCTGTAGGCCAATAAAGTCCACAGCTGCGCTAAAGTCCTCTGTATTGATATCAGGTGATGCAACGTTTCTTGGTTCACCACCACTCTCTCCGGTATACGACGGATCAAACGCTAAAGTAATGAAGCCTCGCTCGGCTAATGTTTGAGCATATAACCCTGAAGACTGCTCTTTCACAGCGCCAAATGGACCACTAATGACGATAGCCGCAAGCTTGCCACTTTTATTTTTAGGTTGATAAAGATCCGCTGCCAACGTGATGCCATAACGGTTTTTAAAACTCACTTTGCGATGTTGAACTTGGTTACTTTTCGTAAATGTTTTATCCCAGGTGTCACCAAGATTTATTTGCGTCTCAGCTTGAACGGAACTCGTTGAGAGCGATCCGACTCCCATAGCAACCACGCTGGCACCCGTCATTTTCATCATATTGCGACGACCTTCATCAGGTTCATCTTGGTAACTTGCTTGATTGTCGTTCTGGCTTTTCATGGTAGACACTCCTAATTAACGTAACACACGATGAGTACAGTACGCGGAGGCTTTATCGCTCCTACTTTACTGACACGTACATTGTTGCAACTTTCGTATTTTTTCGTTAACCAGATACTACGCATTGCTTGCCTAATCTTCCGAAGATTGGTCTAAACCTCTTCTAACGTTAATTAAGGCGTAAATAAAAAGCGCCTGTCGGCGCTTTAATTATCTATAGCTCTTATTGCCATGTTGGCTCGCCAAACTCTTCACAACGTTGCTTGTCGTAATTTTCAATGCGCCCGCGTTTACCTACAAACTGAACCTGAACAACCATTCCAGCTTCAACATATTCACTGAAATAATCGCAAGAAACACGAAAACTAGTATCGCGTATCACAATTGGTACCCATTCATAGCCGCCGCTGCGTGGTAAGTAAGACTTGAAGGTAATGACCCCATCATCTGAAACGTTGATTTCTTCATCATATTCATTCAACTTATAAAAGCGTTGTCCATCAAACTCTGCCTTTGCTTTTTCAATTATTTCCTTCGTTGCTGTCGATTGCATCGGCGTATTTGACACCAGTTGACACCCAACAACAGATGTCAATACGGACACAGCCAAAGCGAGTTTAGTTATTTTATTCATTTACCTAACCACTGTAGAATTATTCAACACTTACCATTTTAAAAGGAGGGAGACCATACTTTATTTTTAATAAAAGAAAAAGCGCCTTTCGGCGCTATTAATTATACATCTCTTATCCAAACGTCTTTGACGTCTTTTTTAAGAAGGTCAATCACACTTTGATGAATGAAAACTAAGCCAAAATCTTCTTCTAGTTTAAATATTAATCGTTCTTCTAAAGGAATATTTTCTAATTTAGAGAAGTCAAACTCTGTTGATTCGATGTCTAACCAGTTCAACTTGCCGTATTGTTTTTCTTTGTCCGTCAATTTATAAGTTTGATGGATATAAGGCATACGATAATCTTCGTAAACTTTAATTTCATCATCAGATGGTTGGCTTGGAGAACAATCCACGCGAGCGTCTAACCACTCTACTCCATGTACGACCAGTTTCTCTACTTTTGACGCAATATCACTGATGATAAATAGCTTTGGAGAAAAGGTCATTTCCAAAAGCAAATCTGGCTCTACTGGCACTATTGGCTTAGGGCTTTGTTGGAATGGGAAGTTACCTAGGTCTTGTTTAGTTAGTAAATGATATTGTTCTTTCATTTTAAGCCTCAGTACTTTGGTACTTCCTTATCACAATCCAATTTAAAAGCTCTTAAATCACTAAATGATTCAGTGCCACTCACAAGATCAAAAATTTCCTCACAGAAAATTGTTGCGGTCTCTGCCCCTTTAACGCGGAACAAAACTCTATTTTGAAGAGGGATTTTTTTTAATTTCTCCTCAGATAAATAAAGTTCCATAACTAACATCTTATTTCTCTTGGGTGACTTTCTCATTCTAGATTTAGATTCATCAATAACATCTAAAACATTATTTAGTGCCAACAAATAACGATTTGATAACGAGCCATCTGGTAATCTAAGTTCTGCGGGGTAACATTCGATCCCATAAGGGTCAAAACTCATCACCAGTTCAGCGAACTCCTTACTAACACAGAGATCACCATTATCCGCAATATTACCTACACCTTTAATAAAACCATCCGTAGATTCCCAAACAATAGGCTCTAAAGAGCTTGTGGGCTCAAATTGCGCTTTGCTATATAATGGCTCTCTAGTGTCAATACAAACAAAACTTGTTGTAGACTCATGAAAGTTTTCACTGATTATTGAAAAGTTCATAGTTTTAATATTTTACGTTCACTTGCATTTCTAGAATTAATAGCAATATAGTAACTTGGGCTTCATAAATTTAAAGTGCCTGCCGGGGCTTATTTAATGATTATCAATAACGTCCAAAGGGGTATGTTGTATCGTACCAAACATCTTGACAACCAGCTAGTTTTAGAGCTTGAATGAAATCTTCATGAATATATAGATCATGATTTTGATCGAAAACAAAAGCATAACAGTTTTCAATATCTAAGCTTTCCAATACAGGAAACTGTAAAAGCTCAATTGTCTTGTAATCATCAAATTGTCTTTCATAGTCCTCTGAATGTGAACCAAAATCAAATTGGGTGGGCCAAAGAAACTTGCCTTCTAACCATTTACTATCAAGGTTAGATAAAATTGAGTCCCATATAACAACCTTATTAGCTTGAAGCTTAATATAGATATCAGGATTGCAAAAAACAAACTTATTTCTTTTCTCCGGTAAAATCTTAATTATTTCTTCAAATCTTATATACATCTATAAAAACTCCGAATAATCATCAACAGAGAAAAACTCTATCCCCTGTACTTTCTGCTCAAGAAACATTTCCATAATGGACTTATGGTAAAATATTTTATCCTTCCAACCAGAATCCCTAAATATAAGTCTTTTTTCAATTTCTATGCTATCTATCAAATCATCATTTACAACCAACCTATTCATTCCAGAGATAAACTCTCCACCTTCAAATTCATCGTAAAAATCGAAGTCACTTTTATCTCTGTCAATTACGTTTATTTCATTGCAAAGCTGTAACATTTTATAAGCATGATTTCCATTATCGACAAGAGTTATGTCAACCCAGTTCACTCCAAATAAATTATTGAAAGAAATACTCTCAAAAACATCACTCCTTATTACTAGTGAAGGAATTAAAAACACATCAGTAATCTTATAACCTTCTGTAGGAGCAAACCTTTTTACAAGCGGAATTGGCTGGTTAGGATATGTAAATACGTTGGATGGAACCGAATCAGAGAGTTCATCCGGAAAATCATAAAGTGGTGTTTCAACAATTTCTCTAGCAAAGTAATAATCGCTCATTTTCCGACCTTTAAAGTTCTTTGTTTTATTTCATTATCTTGGTGATTCAGGATGCCGTGTGAAGTATTTTTCATGCGATGCTCACAATATCCTCTATTTTTACTTTTGTTTTCAGAGTCACCACCAGCACACCCGACCTTACTTACAGGAGAATAGTCATGACCATAAGTAGAAATAGTGTATAAAAAGCTGTTAAGTTTAGCTAGAATAGCTTTCGATTTTTGATTCATATGTAATGTAAATTTTTCTTTGTTGCCTGGTTTACAATACACTTTTGATTTTGCATTCTGCTTAATTGAGTCTATGTCGGAGTATACAGCTTTTATGTATTTATAATCTAAACCTCGTAGGTATGTAGCAACATCATCTTTTACTTCAACACTGGGGTCGTTTCCCTTCCAAAATTTAGTTTTAACGCTCGTGAAATCTATTCCACCATTATGGTTAGAACGGTGAACGTGAGTAGACGCTTGGCAAGCAATATCAGGCTCAGAGGGAAACATCACTCCATTTTCCCAAGAGTTAATATCATACTCATATGCTTCCCTATATTTTTTCCATTGAGGGGTATCCAAATTCTTCGTAGTAATGATATGGTGCGCTTCTAGACCACATTGATCACTCTCTACTCTGCTGTCTGCCCACGGGTGTTCCTTAAAATCGGACCCGTATCCATTGTTTTTCCGAATCTGGGCAGCTAACTTTGCACCTGACCCATTGATTAGGCTGTGATTAGGTTTTTTACGCATCTTAGTCATATCATTATCATCGCTTAATAAGCATCGCACTTTTCAGGTTTCTTCCCGCAAACTGGGCAATGAAACTCTTCGCTACCCTTTTTCTCATTCGCCTTTGCAGAATTCTTTCCTGACTGTGCAGACTCGCCGGTATTATGTTTTACTTTCGCTGGGTAAGTTTTTTCGCCCTTGCCTAGGATACGAGCAAAAAGATCATCAAACTCGCCCATCGCTTCTTTTAGTTTGTCGGGTACCATCTTGTCGATGATTTTTACCTCATCCGCTAGCTTCAAGAAATACGCACCGAGCTCATCCGCGCCCATTCTGTTTGCGTATGAAGCCAACTCGGTTGCCACTTCAATACAAGGTTTTAAAACATCACTAACAATCTGGCTGGTTTGTTTTGCATAATCCATCCAATCTAACGTGCGCAAGAACTTCTCTGGATCGCCTTTACCCATGCCTCTTAAAACAGCCAGTAAAGTATCTTTTGATGTTCCTTTTCCGCCTTTAAGGGCTACTTTACACGTACCTTTGACTGCACTACCAAATGTCGGGACACAACCGATAAGCGTTAATGAAAGAGCCAGCCAGTTTTCCGACTTTTCACGTTCTTCCTCATTCAACAACGTCATAATGTTCGCTGATAAATCGCGGACATCTGCTGCTTGATCGACAACAGGAATCATGGTCAGGGCCGTATTGGCAATGATCTGTTCTACGGAGGCATCATCGTTAAAGTCACCAAGAATGACGCCCCAAACCCAGCTTGCAGCACCAGACATTCGCGTCCAAGCATTTTCCCAGAAACCAACTTCGCCTTTCTTTGTTTCTTCAATGATCAGTTGAGCGTTAGCACTAGGATTAAAGTTCGGATTGGTCTTAGTTGGAACATTCGGCATAAAGTCTCGGCTGTCCTCGCCGTACTCTATGGCAAACTCACCCGGAGCAACGCCACCAACAGATGCTTTACCGTTGTTGTCGAGAGTTCCTTCAAACACTGCGCCAGATTGATCTGTGAGAGTGTATGTTGCGCCTTGAACGGGTTCACCGTCTGAGTATGAGAGGTATAAGTCAACCGTATACGTCCCTTCCTGCTCTTCTGTAACAGAAACCGATGGGTTTTGTGCACCGCCCAAGCACATGGTGTTGGCTTTGTTCATGGTCATTTGATCGGACAGGCGACATACGCCTTTGCCCTCAAATTTAACCGTTGGTGAAGCTGAAATAAATTTTGCTTCGGCTTCTATCGTGCCTGAGGCAACGCCTTTTCTGTCACCGCCCGCATCGCCGGTACTTTTTGAGAACGTACTGCCCTTGATAGCAACACTGTTACCGCCATCCATAGAGACCGTCGTAGTCCCACCAGCAAGGTCTGCTGATTTAGCATTGTTGCCATAAGGGATAGGAACGACTGGCTTGCCGACCTTAGTTAAACAAACATCTGGGAGCGTTGCATTCGCTTCACCACCTGAGCCTTTATGAACTATCGAAAGTCCATTCGCACCAACTGTTACGCCCATAACCAATCCATTTGAATTTTATTGATTGAATGATAAAAGAGATCGCACATTGCAATCTCTCTAAATGACTAGTGAATTTCACTAAAAGACCAGTGACATTCACAGCAAACCTTAAAACTGGCAGAAGATCTCATTTTTAGATTTCTGGTTATCTATACACTTCAAGCAGTTGCTGGAATTTTAAGTCTATGACGATGTAGGTTGCCGCATACATAAGCGCAAACGTAATCGCACTAAGACTCAAGATCAGCTTGGGTGAAATTACCCTTTTTAACGGCTTCTTTAGGTATTTAGCTTTAAGGTTGATTAAAGAAACTTTTTCTTGTTCTGCTAGGCGGTCATCTCGCACTAATCGATAAATGGTGCTGCCAATTTCCGCTAACTTTTCGTTACCACGCTCTTCACGGCCGTACTTGCCTTGGAAACCAAGTTGAAGCAATAAATAGAGAAACTCTATAACGTGACGGTATTTGCGAGGGTCGGCTTTTAAGCGGTCGAGAATAACGAAAAACTTGTCACCACCAGAGGTTTCGTTATGGAATTCAGACAGTAAGCTGTTCTGGCTCCAGTGACTATTTGCCCCCCATTCTTGCCGACAAACAGATTCATCAATCGCCGCACACAAACAGTAACGAATAACAAGAACCGAAGCACGATCGAGCTCCATTTCATTAAGTTTTCGTTCACCTTTTCGAATCTCACGTGCCACTTGTTCACGAAACGGCATCGGGTCATCAAGCCAAGGGATCGAAGACATGCAAGACAGACTGGCGATCAACCATGAGAATTGATCTACCAGCGGGTTAATGCCCATGTTGTCGATAGATAGATCTTGTACTGCGATGTTTCTCGATAAGTCAGGCGCTGGCATTACCTCCATTGGTTTGCCAGGCTCTGGTTGGAATAAGACTACGGTGACGTCTGTTTCTGCGTAACTCATAGACGAACGGCCCAAAGTTGCAATGATAAGTTAGCGAAATCGCCCGCAACGTGAATCGCAATCGCAGCAGTGTTCTTCAATGCCATCCACTCTTCGCCCGTTTTATCGAGCTCGAAATAGGTATAGCCAGCGTGATACGGCAGCGCGCGTGGCACAACTGGCATTGGTTTGATCTCAATCCCAGGCAGTTGAAGGTTAATCAAGTCGCGAATGTTATCGATTGAGCCGATCTTCGTTTGGCTGACAAACTGCGTATGCAGGACATCCAAGGTAACGTCGGCTTTAACTGCAAGAATAAAGGTCGTCGTATCAATGATCTTATTGTCAGGGATCGCTGCCGTTCTGATGCCATAGTTCTGATCTTTTAAGGTCAGTGGAATTGCTCTTTGTTCAGACATCACGCTCAATGTCATTTTCGCACTGTCTAGAACGCGAGAAAGACAGCTAGTAAGATCACCATGATTGTATTTAGTAAACTCAATAGGTCGGCGTGTCGTCGAGCACAGCGTCGAAAGCTCGCCCTCTGCCTGAAGAAGAATTCGATACAAAGACTCAGGGTGTACAGCTTCTGTGTTTGCAAAATGCCAAAACAAGGGTTCGTATCTATTGAGCGCTTGCAATAGCATAAAGTCAGAAACTGATGATACGCCTTGTTGATCCACCACTCCCAGTCGCTGAACTATGGATTCTGCGCGGTGCTTGAGCATAGAAGCAAACTCCGTCGCGAACTTATTAAGTACCGTAGATGCGTGAATATCAATACAGGTAGGAATGAAACTATCATCTAAGATCACGCTGCCATCTGGCTTCACTTCCGAGATCTTGAGGATCGGAATAGACGTGTAAGCACTTTTATCTTCATGGTCGTACATTAAGCAAAAGTTAAGCTTACCGACAACGATATTTGCCATGTCTTCCGAATCATAACAAGCATCAACCGCTTCTTGAGATTCCATCGTATAACGTGCACCGTCTTTTTTAGTGCCAAATAACTCAGAACGTTCCGATGGTAACGGACAGCACAAATAAACCACTTTATCGGCAATCGAAGGATCCACATCTTTCACTTCTGGTAGTTCAGCGAGCAGTGGAAGCTCAAATGGCGTACGGTCCTGTAGGATGCCTTCTGCACGCGTAATACCAATTTTACCGAGGGCTAGCAGTTGTGAATTAATTTCCAAACGCTTAATCCCCCAATGTAAAGGAGACGCGTTGTTGCTCAACATACTCGACAGTTTACTTTGCGAACGATCGAGTTGTTGAAAATGCTGCGGCTTCATGAACATTCCATCTTGCCAAACAACTGGATTGTATAAAGACATGTTTCTATCCCTTAAAAGTAAACCTGTTCAATGCCGCGAGTATTATCAGAAATTAACTCACTGCCTTCTAACTTGAGCTTGATGTAGTACTCGCTCTTCTCTTCAATGACTTCAACTTTACGCCATGACGAACCATCAATATCACGAAAGGCCACAGAAAAACCGACGGCACGAGTGTCAGGGTCTAGCGTTAGCATTTCATGAACTTTTCCACCTGGCTGTATTTGATATTCATAACGTTTGATGTACTCATCACCCAACGACGCTTTATCGTTTTCAAACAGCGCAAAAAAATCTAAGCTTCGGAATAAAACTGGCGAATTTAATTCGTGAAGGCGGAGAATGACCGGAGATGACTGCCCCCCATCTCTCACATTGAGTACAGGTGACGCCTCAATAACCAATTCAATGGACGAAGTTTCTGGTGTGATACCCGTCGACTCTTTAAATTGATCCCACATGGAACAACCGGACAACATGGCAAATCCGAGTAATACGGCGATACTACGCATGGTTTCCCTTAATCACTTTGTTATAGTTTTTCTTAATCAGCCCTTTTAAGGATGTTTCGTTGAGCAGGCGACGATTATTAGAGTAGAAATCTAAATATTCGCCCCACAGTTTTGACTTCGTTGAGAACAAAGATTGACTCGCCACTTTGTTAGCAAATGCAACGGGATCGTTCGTCTCTGATTGTTCTAAAATGAGCTCATTCAGCGCTTTGTTAAACATGACTTGGTGGTCATTCAACTCATCAAGCATTTGTTCTACCAGTTCATTTGGAGCCAGTAGATGTTGGCTATTGAGAGTCAGCATCAGCTCCGCAATGTTAGAGTTAGACTCACTCGTACTCTGCTCTTCTTTCAAGGACTCTACTTCGTGTAATTCTTTCTGTAGGTTATCAATACATAAGCGCAAACAAGTGCCCATTTGTTTGAACAACTGAGCTTCATTCGTCATTAGCTCAGGATTTCTTATACCCAAACCATCAAAAAACGCTTGTGCTATATCTTGAGAACAGGCGGTTGCTTCGATTCCCGCTTGCTCTTTAGTCGTACTGTTTATCGTAGGTTCTGCAGCAGGCATTTGCAGTTGCTGATTAGCTTGAGAAGAGGGAGTAAATGACTGTGTCATCTCTTCCCATTTTGAGCCTTTAGCAGTATGTTCGACGATCGTCTCGGTGGAGTTAGGTGCATGATGCTGTCTTTGAACTGCCCTATCTAGAATCGTCGTTTGGGGTTGAACCGTCTCTTCTGAGACAATATCTTCTCTATATGGCGTACCGTTCTCTACCCCTAACGAACCCTTTATTGATGCGTTACTCTTGGTCTCCGTAGCCATCCAATCTTCAGGGATGAGGCTTGGCTGATCGAACTCGGAGTATATGCTGAAACTGTCATCGATCACCTGACGTGTGCTTTCCACCGTTTTAGGCTGTTCAGGTTCTGGATGCTCATCGTCACGAATTAAATAATCATCATCTCGCTGCATTGAAAAGTTAAGGTGCGCAACAGGATCATGACAATCAATGTCATCCTGTTTAGTCTCCATAAACAAATCTTCTAAAGCGCCTACTTTTTCTTCTTCTTCGACAACTGCGTCTCCGAGGCTAACCAAAGGATCATTGGATACTCGCTCAGGGGCTATATCAGCGGCAATGTCTTGTGTCGAGGTAACATGCTCCAGAGAAACGCCAATTTCATATTGTCCTAAAGAAATAATATCGCCATCGACTATCGCAACAGGTTGATTTTTTAGTATTTTGTTTCCGTTAACCAAAGTGCCATTAGTGGATACGTCACTAATATAGTAGGTATCTCCATACACACTGATCAGGCAATGAGTGCCTGATATAAAACGGTTGTGATCGGTTAAAGACACACTACAACTTGGTGAACGCCCCATTGAACCACCACTCTCGGGCATTTCAATGTGCTTGACACCTGTATATTCCTCTGGGCATTTAGAAACAAATAGAACTAGCTGATTTGAGTGCATCTATATACCTCAAAATAGCATAGAAACAGACAGTTCAAGCCCACCTATCCCATCATTGATAACTGGGAGAATATAAGAGGCTTGAGGAATGATTTGTATATGAGCATCTGGGTTACTACCTAGCTTAATGACCGTACCAACGGCGATAACTGCACCCAGCTCGAACTGATCGATGTCCTCGACACTCTTATAGCGGTAACCTTCTGGGTCAACTTGCCAACGGTTTGAATATTGTGAGTAGCCTGCAGATAAACCAGCACCTACGTACGGTGTGAAAACGCTCCAAGAAGCCAGCGCATATTGCGGTACAACACGAAGTTCATAGTTAGTTACTTCTTGATATAGACCGCTAGCTGGCGCTTCGATATCTTCTGCTAGGTAGTTAAGCCCTAACCACCAGCGCCAACGGTTATTATTTTCATCAATAGGGCGAGAATGAACCAAGCCAAACCTCAGAGTGTCTTGTTCACCACTGTTACCTTCTTCGTAATTAATGCTATCGATAGTCAACATACTGGCAGAGAGTCCATAACGCTCTCCCTTTGCGACTGCAAAAGAAGAAAATAGACACATGGCTGAAATCAGCCCGATTTGACTTGGTTTTAGCATTTCGTCCCTCTAGGAAAACCGATATTCTACTTAGAGGCGAAAGATATCAATTATATTCTCTTTTTCAATAAGCCTAAAAAAACACCTATAACTTAATACATTTCAACTACAGGGTTGGTTATTTTACCTACAAACAAAAACTAATGGACCGAACTGAGTTAAAGCAATGAGCCTGTAAACCAATTTAATTAAATAAAAATTAAGAAGGCTCTATCACCAATTTAAGAGGGCTAATTTAAAGAACACAAACGAACAAAAAACAGACAAAATTAACAATTTAATTACATTTATTAACTCAAAAGATCGACTTCGTCATATATAAGGCTCTCCTTAAAAACAAATCGAACTATTGACATTAATATTATGAACAAAGATCACACTAAGGATAATTTAATTTATTTTTTAAGTGTTTTTATTATCTAAACAACTTCTTTTATCTATAGAATCACTTCGGTAATGCACTGCTTACAATTTAATATAACAGCAGTGGAGTCCTATATACCTTAATACTTCTATATGATCAGTTGGAATTTGCCTTATGTTTTTTAGCGACTTCGCTCGAAGACCAATCGATGAAAATAACCCAAGCGGCTCTAACCCTAATGGCTCTGAAGACTTTGACGAAATAAAACGTCAAATAAATAATCTTAATAAAGTCACCGGAAGAGTCTCTTGGAAAACGGTTCAAACACTCTCAAAAAAAATCTTGAGCACTCACGCAAAAGACTTGCGTTGTTGCTGCTACTTCACGGTCGCATCAACATATAACGATGGTCTAAGAGGCCTTGTTGAAGGGTTAAATTCATTGCTTGATGTGTGTGTCGTCTATTGGAACACCGCATACCCTGAACATTCAAAGTCAAAAGCACGAATGAGCGCAATTGAATGGATGGTGGAGCATACTGAAAAACGTATTAATAAGCACCGTGCGTTGCCGGAAGAACTTCCACTGATTGAAGCTGCGCACCAGTTGTGTTTAAGAATAGAGGAAGAGCTTCGCCTTCATTACGGTATTCAAGCGCCTTCATTTGGTCGTATTCGTCGTATCTTAAATCAATGGGCTGAACAGATAAAAGAACAACAACATGCCATAGAGTTACGCGAGAAAAAACAAGCAAATACTAACGCTGCTGCTTCCGCACAGGCAACACCTGAAATTAAAGTGAATGTATCTCCCTCTCCTGCCCCGGACTCGCCATCCCACCTCAATAACAGTGAAAAAACGACCCCAACAAAGTCCGGCCGATTTATGATCTACTTCATCATTGGCTTGATTGTTACGGCGATATGTTCACATTTTGTGTACGAACAACAACGCTATCGAACGCTGGAGCAAAAAATTAGTCAAGCTTCACTTAATGAACTTGTAAAGTTGGTCGCCTCGTTAGATTACGAAAATAAAAAATATGCCCAGTCACTGAAAACACCAACTATTAATCGCGTAGATATTATGATGAATAACTGGTTTTTAGACTCGGCCAAAGTAAGTAACGTCAGCGAGCTCGATAGCTTGACCAATGAATTAATCGCAATCTATCCAGATTCATCTTCTGCCCAGCAGTTACGTCAAAACTTTTTGACACAGAGCGCCCATTTAGAAGACCAGTTTATGGATGTGTATAAGCGATTTTCAGACGCAAGAACGGTGTTTGCCAACGTAGCTAGACAGAATGTAGATAAGAACTCTAAAACGGCGTACGAATATAGTAACTCACTATTCCCGCTTCTAGGTCGTATTGAATACGCTGAAAAGTATTCACAGCAAAAGGAAATTGACCGCGCAACCCTTTTACTGAACATCTACCTATATAAATTGAGTCAGCTACAAGCTGAAAAAACTGACAATAAATAACAATACAATTAAAGAAGTTTTAGGCTTATGTTCAAACAAAAACTGTTTAGAAATCCAGTTGTGATTTCTACTATATTAACGCTTTTAGTGGCGATAACCATTACCGCTATTTATCTTCTTTTTCTAAAAGATGCAGATAAACTGTATCTTTGGCTGAGCCTTGGTGTTATCGCCATTTTCTACGTCACTTTTCAATTCACACTATGGTTGAAAAAAAAGAACAGCGCTAAAGCTCAAAATTTGGAAACTGAGGAAGAAGCTCTTTCTATGGTTATCCAACCTCTTCTTGCTAACTCAGGGAAGAAACCAATTTATCTGATGCTTGGTAATAAAGGGTCAGGGCGACGTCAATTTTTATTTAATTCTAGTGCAATTAAACCAATGGATCGCACGAGAACCGCTAAGAATGATTTTTTTGAATGGTACGAATCTGACAGCGCTGTATACATCAAACCTGACCAACGCTTAGTGTTTCAAGAAATATCAAGCAGTGATGCTTCTTTATGGAATACATTCATCGAAGAAGTGATTCGCCACCGACCTAGAAAACCATTTTCTGGCTGTTTATTCTTCATCGACTTCGAGTTCATGATCGTCTCTGAGCCAGAACAAAAAGAGTACACTATTTCGTCGTTATTGGGGCGCTTGAGCACTATCAACTCTAAAACGTCGTCAGCATTACCCATTTATCTAATTATGTCGAAGCTAGACAAGTTAGATGGATTTAAAGAATACATGCACTTTAGCTCTCTTAAGACACGTGTAGAGTTCCTTTCTATCCCGCTGAAAGAGGCCAAAGGTGTTTTTTCAGAATACTACCGTGATAGCTACCGAAATCTAGTTAAAGTGCTTGAAAGTAACGCGCTAGATGCATCAGCTAACTCAACAGATATCGACGAGAAACAGGCAATTCTCGCTTTCCCTAAGCAGTTTGAGCTATGTCAGTCTGAAGTCAGCTATGTTCTAGAGCGTCTGTGTGATGTTAACAACGGTGTTTATTCGCTAGATATCCGTGAAATTTTCTTTAGCTCAAGTTTACAAGGCGGTCGTAAATACAATTTACTAGCAAAAAGTTGTAGTAACTACTTCAACTTACCAATTATCGCCTCTGAGCATACCCAGTTGACGGAAACACCGTATTTTTCTCGCTTTCTGATTGATTCGCAAATATTGCCTGAAAGCGATTTTGCGGGAGAAAACAAGACGTATCTTCGTCTAATTCAGAGACAAAGCCGTTTAGCCATACTCGGCTCCATTATTCTGCTTGCTGGCGGTGGTTACTTTTTTGCAACTACGTTAGACAGTAATTTACATGTGATGAATCAACTACTAAGTATTGATGACAAATCACAAGCAGAGCACGATGCAAGATTTAGTGAGCTTTTAGAAAATGCAACCAAAGCGATAGAACCGTCTTATGGGGCATGGCTTAAAGGTTCTAAGGCTTTAGATGAGGAAATATTACCACTCAATATTAGCCGTTTGGATCAAAGCACTCGCATTGCCTACGAAGCGTTACTTAAGGAAGTCGCTCAGCAGCTAATACCTCTGATTGAGAAAGGTTACCGGCTACAATTGGCACAAAATCAAAACGCTTTCACGCGCGCTTTACCTCTATTGAAGGGGTATTTAATGCTTAACGATCCATCTAAGCGTGATATCCGTTTTTTACGTCATCAAACACTCCAAATGATGAGTGATTTGAGTAACCAAAGTGACGTCGTTGATCAGGCCATGCGCTACTTAGACGCCTACTTTCGCACACAATTTGCTCCAATCGATATCAACATGGATCTTGTTCGTGCAACACGTCGCTCATTACTTGCAAATTCGAATGTCGACCTCGTGTATGCAGGCATTTTAAACGAAGCAAGCTCTATTGATTTAGGAACATTAGATCTGCAACGAGCCGTCGGTTTTGAGTTTAGCAATGTATTTAACACGCCAATCGATAGCAAACGCTTAATCGTCGATAAGATCTATACCTCCACAGGTTTTAGCACCTTTTATCGACCACGCGTGGACTTAATGTCACAACGAGTAATCAGCGACAACTGGGTTCTAGGTCTATCGCAACATGTCATTCCTACCAACGAAGAGCAAGAAGCCTTTAAAGAAGAAGTGCGAAAAAAATATACTGATGACTACATCAATAACTGGCGTAATGCGCTGAGTGAGCTCAAAGTCCAAAACTATGACAACGTTGGTGACCTGACCAACGCGATAGACTTAATCTCTGGCCCTTCTTCACCAATGACAACGGTATTGAAGCAGGTCTATGCCAACACACAATTTTCACCCGTTGGCGAAAAAAGCGCTCTAATTTCAAAACTTGACCCGAAACTCGCGGCAGCAGCAGATTCTGCATCAGATGCCGTAGAAGAAGTGGTAAAACCTGATTACTTGCTAATGCAACGTGTTGAGCAAGCCTTTCACCTATTAAACCAGCTTCAAGTGAGTGAGACACCAAACTCCCCTACTCCTTGGGATGAGACCGTTGCAGCGTTGAGTCGTGTTCGCACCTACATGAAAGACATCGCCGACGCGCCAGATCCACAAATGGCGGCGCTAGCAGCAGCACAGCATCGAATGAACAGTACTGAGGCGGACCCATTAATCAAGCTTAAACAGATTGCACAAAAATCACCAGAACCCGTTCGCAGCTGGTTACTAGATGTGGTTCAGCAAAGCTGGTCAGTAATGATTACAGAGTCCGCAAAAGGCATCCAAACTCAGTGGTACAGTGAAATTTATACCAAGTTTAAAGAGATTGGATTGGGGAAATATCCATTTGACCTAACAGCGACCGAGGAAATCTCAATTGAAGATTTCGAATTGCTATTTGCTTCAGGTGGCTTGTTAGACACATTTATTCAGAAAAACTTTGCACCGTTCTACGATACGAACTTGTGGACGCCAAAGCAGGTAGATGGTGAGACGATGCCAATCTCTCCAGCTCTGCTAGTGCAACTACGCAACTATAATGTCATTCGAGATACATTAATTAATAAAAGCACCAACCGAGTTCATATTCCGTTTAGTGCAAGAGTACTCGACCTTGACTCTAGTGCAATTAGAGCCAGTTTAAAAATTGCGGATACCAATATGAGTTACTACCACGGTCCAAGCCGAATTCGTGAAATGGCCTGGCCACCGCAAAATGGTGACTTCAATATTAGTATCACACTCCAGGATGTAACCGACGAAGGTAGACAGCACGTTTTAAATAAGAGTGGTCAATGGGCGATATACAGATTGCTAGGTGACTCGACCTTGACAAACACTCATAACGGCAGCTTTGTCAGTGACATAAAAGTGTCAGGGAGGGACTTAAGCTTACGCATCACTCCATTGACGCAGAAAAACCCATTCACTCTTGCTGAGCTATATAACTTTACGCTCCCAGAGTCGATTAAATAACAATATAAAAACAAAATAGGCAGAACACATGATTTCAAACATGACTTTACAAGGTTTAGATAAATTAGATCGAAAAATACTTTCAAGTCTATTGTCAAACGGGCGTGAGTCTATTGCGAATCTATCTCGAAACATTGGTTTGTCTCGTACAGCAGTAGCAGAAAGGATTAATCGTTTAGAAAAGACCGGTATTATCAAAGGCTATACCGCACAAATTCGTGTAGAAAACGAAGGGCGCAAAGCCGCAAGCTATCTATTGATATCTTGTGAAAAGGGTAAGAAAAATGATGTAACAAATGCGCTTAAAGAAATCCCTGAGGTTCGCTTAACAAGCGTTGTTGGTGGCAACTTTGATATTATTGCCCTAATTGAAGCGCCCGATCTGCAGTCTATTCATCATCTTTGTAACGAAATTGAGTCATTTAACGGGATTCAAAGGCTTGATACTACCGTCGTACTTCACCAGCCGATCAGCCGTTAAGCTTTTCTGACCTTTTTGATGACAACATAAAAAGCCGCTCGTAGAGCGGCTTTCTTATATGCTTCCGATAACTCGGATTTTGGCATCTTTATCACTTGGGTTACCTAACCAGAATGTTTGTCCTAAGTGGTTCCCTTCCCCATTACCTAGCTTATTCTCTGGAATACTATCTAAGTTAACTGTCAACTTTAAGTCCCACGACATCGGGTCACGCAAAATGAAACGCATCAGGCCAACCAGTGTTTTGTGTAACTCACCATCGTAGGAAAACTGCTTAAATGTTTCAAAATCGATGCTGTCGATGCAGAGATTAAATTTGCCGTTTAAGTCCGCAATGCTTTGTCCTAAGTGCAAATTTTGCCCTAATATGCAATTAGCACGGTTGAGTTTATTCCGTTGGCTTTCTGCTATTTCTACGCGGCGATATACCCACTCTTCAATGCGCACGCTAGGCAACGAGAAGTAATGTGAAACAATACCGGAAATCAGCTTCGGCGAACGCGTACGCGTAGAAAGTTGGTTTACATAAGACAGTATTTTCGCTCGATCTAACTCTGCGACCTTACTATCTTGCATTACGCTAGATAGGCCCGCCAAGTGCAGAATACGTCCAGAGAAGGCATCACTTGCCCCGCTTTGGTACTGCACGTGATATCGGTATTTCTTCCAAACCCGGTACAACAAACTGGTGTACCGATTATGGAAAAAATCAAAGAAATCTTTTACCGGATTGTCTTCAGGATCTCGCCCTGCCAGTTTCTCAGTATAAGAAGCAGGAAGTGGTGAGCTTGAACCATGCAAGCCAAGAAAGTTAGTTTCGACTCTAGAATACTGCTGGCCATTTTTCTCCATATGAGCAATAAAGTCCATATCGCTCTTTGGAAAAGATAAGTTTGGCGAAACGCTGAACTCAATACGTTCTTGGTGGAAGTACTTGTTCTCACCGACGGCGACAAAGTTAGAGTTCGGCTCTAGTTGATAATGTTTCTCTAGCAGCAAGACTGCTTGATAGAAACTAAACTCATTCGACTTATCAGAAAGTGTATTAATCATAGTATCGTCTGCTGTCCGATAAGACTTGCCCAGTTATAAACCTCGCCTGTCGCTTCATCAAACACTTCCAGTTCGGTGAAGGAGTTCACACTCGAATACAAACGGATGAATTCGTTAAGCACCGTTGCCATCAAGAACATGTCGCCTTCATTGACAAAAAATTTGGAATTGGTGACCAACTTAAACTGATTGCCGCGTACCGAAACGCCACGAAACACACGGTCGATTGGTTTCATTTCCGAAGAGATAACCCCATCAAGTCGATGAATGGATGCACGGTGCGCTTGTCTGTCAACACGAGAGTGGAAATCATAGGTAGAGAGAAGCACTTTAAGTACATCAATATTTGCCAGCGATAAGTAGTTGAGTGACATATTCGCAATTAGCTGCCACTGAAGCTCACCATTCACTTGCGGACTGACCGATTGAGTGGGCTTGGTAATATTCCTAAACGTCGCATAGGTCGGTGATTTATGAGTCGCGTAAGTGATGTCCCCCACTGACAAACGTTCCGCCAAATCTGCGTTACTACATTGCAGTTTCATGAGTACCGTTTCTGTCCCCAGTTCCGCAATATCCCCATTATGAGTATGAAATGATATGTAGCGTTCAAGGCCTCTACCGCTTACACGCTCAGCAACTTTAGATTTGTAGAACTCGCGCTTATCTCGTTGGTTAATTTGATGCTCAAATGATTCAAATTCAATCAGAGACTTTCGACGACGCTCGTCTTTACTCCAGCTTTCCACTTGCTCAATGGAATAGACTTCGTAATGCTCCTGAGTGTTGCTTTGCGGACGTACCTTGTACTCGTTACGTCGGTGCTCTAAACGAATTGGATCGCCATCTTTTTCAAATAAATTAACGGCAGGCGTACAGTGCAATTTCAAGTGTTTATCTTTAAGCACCACTTCTGACGGTAATGCACGCTTAAAGTGGAATTTGATTTTGACCGTGCTACGTTGTGGAATGCCTTTTAGCCACTCTAAGCCTTTAATGTCGAAGAACATGAACTTATCTGGCAAAGAAAAGAATTCTTGCAGCAAACGATAGCCTGCAAATGAATTTTTGCTGTATGGCAAGAGCGCTTCGTCCTCTTCATGCCCAACTGGCTTAACGTATTCTGGCCCTAAGCGATGTTTGTAACCACCACCAACATCTAATTCGACATAATCTAGGTAACGGAACAGCCATAAGAAGACAGTTCGAGTAATATGAATCTCGCCATGCAAGTGTAATCGCAGCGTGTCTAAACCGATCCGAGACAGTTCAAGACCATGCTCCGTCGATAAAGTCACATCAATCATCGAACTGGTGCGGCTGTTGGTCTGTTCGATGTTAGTGATCGCAATTGGGTATAGATTGACGTCGTAACAAGTACGGAACAAACATTGCGTGCCCTCTACCTGTTCACTCGCCATTTCTGCGCCACGTTTCACCACGGTTTTCTCAGTAACACTTCCGGTATGCGGTTTTAGTTCGCTAATGCACAAAGACGGAATCGAACGCATGTAATGTGGCCACAGCAAAGTCATCAGAGATTGCGTCAGCTCAGGCAGTTCATCATCAATCTTCTCGCGGATTCGACCTGTCAGAAAGGCAAAACCTTCGAGCAGTCGTTCGACATCTGGGTCAAAGGTTCCCTCAGAGAGAAAGTGAGTTAACTTCGGATGATATTTGGCAAACTCACTACCCGACTCACGCAAATACGTGAGTTCATCTTGAAAGTATTTACTGTTACTCAAGTGGCACCTACTAAACGTTAAATTGGCCGTCGGTTCCCATGTAGACGTCTATCGACATTGGGACTTTACCGCCGTTATGGGAAACTTCGCCGCGAATACCAAAGCCGAGTTGTAGCGGGTTATGGTGATCTTCACGATAATTAACCTCGACATTCAACAGTCGCGGTTCAAAGCGTTCTATGGTTGACGTGATGTTTTTTTGAATGTGGCGAACTAGGTTCGTGTTGTTAGAAAGTACGTCATTAAAATCTGGTAAACCATACTCATTGTCGATCATTGCATTCCCAGAATGGGTATTCAGCAAGTCTGCGAGATGAGAATGAATAGATTCAATCAAATGCTTGTGAGAAACGACTTTCTCGTAACAGTTTTTGGGCTCACCAAGCTCAATCCGCTCTAAAAGGCGATAACCTTTTTCCATCTTCACTCCTACGAAAAAAGCAGCCAGTCTTTACTGGCTGCTTTATGGTTTCAGCAATGGGTTATTGGTCTAACTTACCAACTAGAGACAAGTCGAAGCTCGCACCCATGTACTTGAAGTGAGGACGTACAGACATTGATACTTTGTACCAACCTGGGTCGCCTTCTACGTCTGACACTTCAACCTTAGCAGCACGTAGTGGACGACGACCACGGACTTCTGCTGGCGGGTTTTCCTGGTCAGAAACGTATTGACGAATCCACTTGTTCAGTTCAATTTCTAGGTCAGAACGCTCTTTCCACGAACCGATTTGCTCACGCTGTAGCACTTTGATGTAGTGCGCTAAGCGGTTGATAATGAACATGTAAGGAAGCTGAGTACCTAGCTTGTAGTTCATCTCTGCTTGTTTGCCTTCTGGCGTGTTCGCAAACACTTTCGGCTTTTGAACAGAGTTTGCAGAGAAGAACGCCGCGTTGTCAGAACCTTTACGCATAGTTAGCGCAATGAAGCCTTCTTCTGCTAGCTCGTACTCGCGACGGTCAGAAACCAGGATCTCAGTTGGGATCTTAGTTTCGATTTGACCCATGGCTTCAAAGTTGTAAACCGGTAAGTCATGCACAGTACCACCGCTTTGAGGACCAATGATGTTTGGACACCAACGGTACTTAGCGAAAGACTCACTAATTTTTGATGCCATCGCGTACGCAGAGTTACCCCATAGGTAGTTGTCATGGCTGTCTGTTACTTGCTCATCGTAGTCAAACGCCTTAATTGGGTTATCTTCTACGGAGTAAGGTGTACGTAACATGAAACGGGAAGTACACAAACCTAAGTAACGCGCATCTTCGTGTTCACGTAGACTACGCCATTTAGTGTATTGTGGGCCTTCAAATACTGACTTAAGATCTTTTAGATTCGGTAGCTCTTCATAGCTATCTAGACCAAAGAACTTCGCAGACGCAGATGTAATAAATGGAGCATGAGACATTGCACCCACGTTTGCCATGTACTCCATCAGTTTGATGTCTGGAGACGAAGCCGACATATCGTAGTCACAAATGACTGCGCCAACAGGTTTACCACCAAATTGGCCATATTCACGCGTATAGATTTGTTTGTACAAACCAGACTTCACCACTTCTGGTGCGTCTTCGAAGTCATCAAGAACTTCATCTTTCTTTGCGGAGATCAATTCAATTTGAATGTTCTCACGGAAGTCAGTGTGGTCAACCAGGTACTTAAGGCCACGCCAAGTTGATTCAATCGCTTGAACTTCTTCGTTGTGAAGAATTGCATCGACTTGCTTAGACAATTTTTGGTCGATTTCAGAGATCATCAGATCAACCAGAGATTGGTCGACTTTCTCTGTGTTCGAGCTGCTTAGTAGCTCACTGATGAATGCTTCTACGCCGCGTTTTGCAACATCAAAACCTTCATCACTTGGCTTTAAACGAGTTTCGTTAAGAATGCTATCCAGAAGTGAGCCTGATTCAACTAAGGCTGCTTCTTGTTCTGGCGCTTGTGCTTCTGCAGACATGATATTCCTTACTCTTCTTTCGCTTCTTGGTCGTTACCAATGCTTAGTTCATCCAACAGTTTCTTTCTCGCGTCTTCATCTTGAAGTACTGATGCGATCTTCTTGCGGAACGCAGGAACATTACCTAGAGGGCCTTTCAGCGCCACCAAGGCTTCGCGAAGCTCAAGTAGGCTGTTTAATTCAGGTACACTTTTCGCGATCGCTTCTGGAGAGAAGTCCTTCATGTTTTGGAACGTTAGATCAACACCGATTTGGCCGCCTTCTTCATCAGAAAGACGGTTTTCAACGTTCACTTTAACGTTTGGAGACATGCCTTCTAGCACTTCGTTAAAGTTGTCTTTATCGATATTGATTGGAGTGCGTTCTTCAATTGGCGTCTCATCTGCACGTGCAGTAAAGTCGCCAACCACCATCATGCTTAGCGGCAGTTCTACGTCTTCTTGCGTATCGCCAGTTGCTGGAACATAACGGATATTAATTCGCTCTTTAGGAGCCACCGAGCCGTCACGTGACATAATTCGTTCCTTATCTAACTCTTTAATTAGTCATAAATTGCTTTCCACTCTTCATACTTCTCAGGTAAAAGATCCTTACTTCTGAATAACTGATGGAGTGTTTTTCGAATCAGGTCTTCTAACTGCGACGATAAGTGGGGTTCCCAGCTCGCGAGATTAAACGCATTTTGTACTTCCCACCCCTTCTCAAGATACGGCAAACACAACGGGTATAATCCAACAGACTGGTAAGCTGCTATCAATTGTAAATACAGCATGAACTGTCCACGCCCTGAGCCATCCAGCTCAAGTTTGCGGGCGAGTTCTGCGGCATATTCCCCTAGATTTTCTAGAGTGATATCCTCCACCAGCAATGAATCTTCTTCAGCGATCACAACCGTCTGTACGACAGTTTGTGCTGCCGATGAAGTAGCATCTTGAGTAGACAACCAACTCAATGTTGCTTCATCTGCAAATGGTATAGAATTCTTAAAAGAGAGGCGTTCGATGCCCTCCAGTGACTCAACAAACCGCTTTACTTCTTGTTTCACGGCAAGTGCTGCGTCATCAAAACCTAAGTTAGTAAGCATCAAATACACGAAATGGTGGCCTGTGAGCCAAAATGGCGCGTCAGTTAGCGTGCGCTCCAAACGTTTAATCGTGTCGATGTCACTTTCCTGATTGGCTTTGTCGCGGTATTCCGCTTGTTGATCGGACGATACCGCCAAGCTCAATGGCGTTTGATCGTTTTGGTGGTCAGGTAGACCATCAATGTCATCCCAAGTCAGATGACGATAAATTCGGTAAGCCAGCGGATCACTTGTATTCGCATGAAGCATGACTTCCGCGACTTTTTTTAACGTGCGTTTTGAAGCCGTAGGCGATGAGAAATCTGTATCGACATCGACTTCTTTTGCTACGGCTTTCTTAACTGGCGCAGGTTTAGGGGCCGGCGGAACCGTCTTCGCTGAAGCGGTTTGAACATCGTTCTGTGCTGGCGTTTCTACCGCGGCAGGCTGCGTAGCTGGTGCCGCTTGTTCGATGGTAGCGACTGAGTCATCGCTCTGGTCATCGGCAGCTGCTTGTTGAGATAAAACATTGAGCTGCGTGCGAATCTCAAAGAAGTCAGCTTCGGAGTCTTGGTAAACATCGTCGTACTGACGCTGCACTTCTTCAATCGCCGAAATACAGCCTGAAACTAATTCCCAAGATTGCGCACTGTCCGCAAGCTTAGTGCTCATCAATTTAAATTGATGATTCAACCACTCCACCGCACCGTCTCTACCGCGTTTCCGTGACGGGTAAAGATCACTACCGAAGCAAGCTAACGCCTCATTAATCAGTTTCAGACCTTGCTCAAAACCTTTGAGCCCAGATTCCTCGGCAAGCGCTCGTACTAAATAGCAAAGTGCTTTTAAATCTTTACTATGATGCTCGAGCACTTCAATCGCATTGGTTTTTACTACATTCCAGTCGACTGTTTCGCCAAATAGAGAACCGAACTTTTTTACCTCGGCTTCCATCATTTCATAGCAAAACTCGTAACGAGCATCGTTACCCGCAGGAGATTCATCAGAAATCGGTTTAAGAAGGTGATCAGTATCAATGTTGGACAAAATTCGCATCTCCTTCAGTCAAGTAGTCTCTCAATGCACGGGCTACGGCAATGGCACCATTTGCAGGCTTAGAAAACTGATGACTCTGATTAATCGCATCCGACGCCATGCTATCTAGAATTTTTGTGATTTCTGTAAATTTTCTTGGCGCATTTCGTTCTAAATCAGCAAGGGACTCATGCAATTTCTGTTTGTCGAAAATGGATTGCTCCATCACCGTACTAAACAGAATAAATTCGCTTCTTGCGATGATTAAGTCTGTTATTTTTTTTTCTAGTTCTGGCGTATTACCGAAGTAGGCTTTGGCTAATTCAGCTTCTTCAATCGCTTTGGTATAAAAGTGCGCTTCTGCATGTTTATCAATGGAGTCATTAATATTTTCCATTACTCTCTTTGGTAAGATTTGGCTATAGAAATATGCCTGTGACTGGTTTAATAACCATGCTTCTTTCACTTCTTCTTCTGCGAGCTTAGCTTCACCGCTTAAAATTAAGCGAGCAATCTGCTTATCTCGACTGCCAGCTATGGCAGATACTTTCATGGAATCGATAGAAGCGACATTTAACCCAGACATCACTTTAGTCAGTGTTTCGTCCGCATAGGGAAACAATGCACCATCACGAACGAGTTCCTCTCGCAACGTGACAAGCTCCTTGCGTAAATCCACTAATGTCTGTGGTAGTCCATCAGCTAAAGCTTGATAAGACTTCAACTGAGTCTGTTTTTCATTATATAAACCCGAAAGGCTTAATTGCTGAACTCTATACGCTTCTCGGTAGGCTTCAGTCGTATCAACGCTCTGCTCAGTTTTTGCTAATACTTCTTTGATATCCCATGGCGGCTCAGCCAAAAAAGAAGCAGTATCTGTGGGCGTGATTGTGTGACTTAAAGGTGTCGTTTCTTTGGCAAAAACAGCATCCAATGCATCCGAATTTTGCTGATACAAATAACTTCCTGTCATTGCCACCACACTCAACACTAAACTCGCCTCCAATAGTTTGAAGCGTCCGTACGCTGTTTTATCATTCGACTTACAGTGTGTAAGCAGAAGATCCGCATTACGCAAGCTACTGAAAATTGGTGCGTTAGAATTTGAGTGAATTGATTGCGTATCGATTCGCGCTAACTGTTGAGCAAAAGAAATAGCGGTATAGCCATGCCCTCTTGGTTTATTGATGACTTGTTTCAGCAACTTCCAAATATGAGCCGGGATCAATGCAGGACGTTTTCGGTCTTTTAATTGCTTATTCCAAGTATCACCAAATATTGAACCCAAAAATAAATGTCCAGCGAGCAAAGCAAGGGAGTAAACATCATCTTGCGGTTCGGCAATGCCAGTTTCGATATAAAGAGGGGAAGCGTAGCTCAAGCTTGCTTCTGCGTAAGGTTCCGTTTCTCCAATATAACGAGCAGCACCGAAATCGATGAGTTTAACGTAATCGCCTTCACTCACTAGTACGTTGGATGGCTTAATATCAAGATGGCAGATGCCTCTTGTGTGCATAAACTCTAAGGCACCAGCGAGTTGATATACCAACCAAGCGATATGGTCGTGACGGAAACCTTTAGAAGAGTGGCGCTCCATTTTTTCTGCTAGTGATTCACCTTGGATCCACTCGTACATCAAATATGGGCGTTCGAATTCGTTGCCGATTTTTATGAAGTTAGCCACGCTAGGGTGTTGAGAAAGCTCCAGCCTGCTCGCTTCGTTAATCAACATTTTGCTCGCAAATTCTGGCGAGTCATCATTGATAACTTTGCAACAGATTTGCTTTTCTGGCTGCCCTTTTTTTGCGAGATGATAAACGGTTGTTTTACCATTTTTAGAGGGAAGCTTGTCTAATACATCAAATTGTGAAAAAAGCACGTACTCAAGCTTTGGCTTATTTTTTTCTGCTAGCCTTTGCTCATTCAGTTTCTTTTTCTCAATAGCTTTCACAACCAACTGATCGATATATCCTTTGGCTGTACTCTGATTATTAGACACTTAGTACTCTTTCATAGAATAAATATTATTAGAGTTGAATAATATTTTCTTGAACATACTTGTATCAAGGCTAGTATTTAAAACAAACAGTAAGCCTATTATTTTAGTTATTATTACTAACTTATTAGAGTTTTTTACTTACGCTTTCACTGCATCAGTTATACGCTTTTTTCATGATACAAACGTAAACCTAATAATATGAGTGTATTTTCATTGCCATTTGATCGATGAGTGCCTACTAACATTGCAGCAACTGGAGAATCCCCTTGTCACCATGAAAGTCAAACATTAACAACGTGGTTGGTTGCCTAAAATGGTGATCTCTGACCGCAAAGGCGATTAAGGCTAGAGAAGAGCAACTGCCCATCGTGCCCCACAACTCATTGATAAGTTGCGGTTGTTCTGGGTTCGTGAATCGTTCTGCTTTAGCCCCCAGAGCAAAGCCGTAATCTTCCGAGTGCATGCGAAGGTTCGTCATATCGGAATACACTTCACCAAATGAATCGAGCTTTTTACTCGCACGTTGAACAAGTCGAAACATGCCTCTTCGGTCTGAAGTGTTTAATTCCGTATCAATGTAGCCAAGCTGCGCTTGAGGCTTAAGTTTCAATGTCTCTATGGTATTTTTGCGACAAAGAATTAAACCTGCCCCACCCTCGCTCGGAATAACGCCCCATGGATTATTCGTACTCATTACCATCGCATCGTCGATGAGTGTTTGCATCGAGTTCACCAAGGAATCGACACTGATACACATCATGGCATCATATTTATCCAATGATTTCATGGCCTGGAGAACGAAACTAGGCCCACTGGCATGAACTGCATTCACCACAGAGACAAATTCAGCATAGTTACTTTCACCAAGCCATTCTTGCACCTTTACTAGTGAAATAGACGCAGGCACCGCTATAAGTAACGGAATCGGCTTTAAAGAACGCGGCAATTGTTCCAACAATGAATCAAGCAAGTGGGTTATTAACTCACACGTTTTCTCAAACTGCTCAATTTCTTTGGTGTATTCGATTTTTGCGTAAGTAAAGCGCTCGATACCATCATCCCCTACACATTGGTCGAATCTTCCTAAATCAGCATACGAAACTGCACTGGCAATATCTAAATTCATACCGGTTGGCGTCATCACTTCCATACCTAGCACGTAACGGCCTGTTGAATTATGCATGCTCGCTTACCTCTTCCAACTTAGTGATCGATGTCGACACCAACAAATGCTCCTTGCCCTGACAAGGAAACGCAGCGGTGTAACTGATTGATATGGTTTTCTTTTCCGCATCAACGAATAAGGTGTACATCGCCATATCAGCTTGATAACTTTGATCTTTGAACGTCGCGATCGCACCATATTTTTCTTTAGGGATGCGAAATGAAAGCGTGTCATCATGACAAAAGCCACTCATCATCAAACGCTCCCCCCCACGAAGGAAGCCTTTGCACTGTTGATCAACCGGTGCGCTTTGAAAGAAACGTTTATCAAAATCGAGTGGCAACATTGGCTTACGGTTCTCAATCCAGTAGTCATCGAACGTGCCGGCCAGCTTCTGGCGCGACTCAAAGAACGGAGGGACTGGCCCGAACCCCGCAACGCGTAGTTTTTTCGCGGCGGCACTCCAGTCCTCTCGGGGATAAAAAACCGAGGGTACTTTCTGTTCAAGCAATTCTTTGTTGGAATCGGCAACCCCACCGCCTATTCGGTTACGTAAATCACCGCCTACCGCGCAAGTGTAATCAATGTCTTTTTCAATAAATGGGACTGGATTGCTCAGTGTGATACTGCCAGCATGCTCAACCCATACGCGTTCCCCGTGAATAGCGAGAGTCTTATCGATATGACCATCAATCAGCACACGACACTCTTGGTATGTCACTGGCTTTTTCGCGTAGCTGCGCGCTTTGCCGTAAACAAGTACATCTGTGTTTTCTTTGGTATACGCGAACTCGTGGTCAACTTTCATCGCAGAGAAGCCTTCTTCGCCCAAATATTGGGGATCATCGAAGATTTCACTTTCACCTAATTCGTGCCAAACCACACCATCGAATTGCCATGTGCGTTTGGCGACCACAACCCAGACTTCATCGCCGTTTTCGTCACGTTGAAAACGACCTTTAAGTGATAGCTCAGGGTGCGCCTCAATATCCCATAACTGCATTGCTATTCCTTAAGTTGAATCGTTCGCTCGCAGAAGGTGCGGCCTTTAAATTGTTAAAGTTCCAGTCTTGTTGATGAATCGGCATTGCCATATCCCAAGGCACGTAGGCTCTGGATTGAATACAGAGTTGACGCCATAGCCAATCGCGGAACAGCACATCAACGTTAGCATCTTGCATCGCAGCTAACGTAGACTCGAAGCTCAATGCGTAACCCAAGCGGCTTGGTAGATTTTGGATATATTTTTCATCTTCCACCCACTCATTGAGCAGATCGACGATCTCTTCCCATTCATACTCGACACCAACATCTTGCGGAGTCAGAGGAAGAAGTTTTCCGTAGACGACATACAAGGCTTGAAGCCAAATTTCCCCCTCAGCTTCCTCCAGACTTTCCAAGTGCTCGATGATTTGGGGCACCAGTTTCCAATCACCACCCAGCGCAAAATCAACAGGTGCTAATGGAGAAGAGATATCAAACGCCTCAAACTCTTTTAACTCAAGCAACTTGGCATAAGTGAGCACTTGCGCTGATGGTAATCCATTTGGTTCGATGCCAAAGCTCTGACGGAACCAAGTGCCTCTGTCACGTTTGGTAATCAAACGTTCAAATAGGTATTGTTCGCTGCCTGCATTGTCATTAAGCCAATCAATCCCCTCTTTTACGTCTTGTAAAGCGAGCAGTGGCAAAGCAACTTGAGAGCTAATGATGCTGGCTTTGTGCCAGCGCTTGATGAGAGAAGCACTTAATGTTTGACGTACACGTAAGCATTCAAAGTAAAACGCACTGGATGTCGCATTACCCTCAATAAGCTCCGAAAGCGTGCTATCCATAGATTCAACCGGAGATTGCACGGCAACGACCATTGCAGTTTTAGCGTCAATATCTTCGAGCAAACTCAGTCCACACAAAAGGTTATCAAGATCTGAACCTAGCTCTCCTTGTAACATGAGCCAGATATAGATTTCTGGCTCTTTGCTTCTTAATTGATGGAGTAAGCCCGGCGCTAATCGATAAAACGACAAGTACACTTGCTTCAGTTCTTCAATTTGGCGTTCGATCAGTTTGAGATACTCCAACTCACGACTTGGATAACCCCTTTTGTGAATTTGAACTCGCTGCCTGATTAAAAACCCGATACTTTCAGAAGCAATGGACAGCTTTTCATTACAGAAATCCAGCCATTTTACTGGCAATTGGGAAAGGTCGTTAACAGCGCGCTCAGCTTTTGCTAACGCGCCTTCGACTTCTTGATTGGTTATGGGTGCCTTTAGGTGCTCGACACCGATTCTTTGTCGCATCTAGTTATCCGTTATTAGCGTGCCATAACGCGATTGCAATTAGTTAATACAAAGTAATTAGCTAACTCGAAGTAAATTAGCTAACGCGAGGTAATTAGTTAATTGCGATCGTTCCGCCTTGAATTTTTTGTGCTTTTTCTGCTTGAGAAGTGACGTACTTCGCTTTAGTGGTAATTCGTCCATCGCGCCCGCTATAGCGAGTTTCTGTCTCACCACTTTTGACTACTAACTCTTGTTCTGTCTCGATAACCATCTTCTTAGCTCGCAATACAAACTCATCAGAGTCATCCAGAATGGAGAAAAAAATGTCCGTCACAAGAGGCAAGCTTAAGTCGTCGTTCAAAAACTCAATTCGACAACTTAATCGATTATCGATAGCCATTTGCAGTTCAGAACGACGAAAGCCACGTCCTAGTCTCGCAGTGAGTGGCTGCTTAAATGGATTACCATCAAAATCAACTCGTACACTGCCCGTAGACTCATTGATAGCCACTATTATTCCAAAACGCGAAAAGCAAGCCGTTGATTGGGCTTGCTGCTCTGATATTACTTCTGTTGTAAGAGGTTGTTTTTCCATTGTTAGTTAACCACTACGTTGCCACCTTTCACGACGACTTTGTCACTGCCTTCGATCGTAATAGCCGAGCCTGATAACTTTATTGAACCATCACTGTTCATCACTAAAGAGGAACCACCCGTTTTCAATACAATTTTGTCGCCACTGATGATTTGCGTCGCACCATCGGCTTTATAAGCGGTGTTACCTTTCACTGATACCGTTAAGTTGCCACCAACCGTCTGGTTATCATCCGCACCAATGTCTGAACTCTTAGATGCACCGATAGTAAGGTTACTGTTTTCACCAATATCTAAATCATCATTTTTACCGATCTTAGTCGTACGGTTATCACCAATTTCTAAGTCAGAATTGTTTTTCACATACTGAGCTTCATTCGCGTTGTATGTGACGGTAACGTCTTGCTCGACTGTCTCGGTAAACGTACTGTTTACTTGTGTCGTTTTATGCCCATGAATAGTTTCTTTATGGTCACCGTGAACTTCATTCGTTTGGTGACGTGCAACCTTTAAGAACTCATCTTGACCGATATCACGGTAACGGTTGTTGAGCACCTTGGTCGACATGTCTTTTTGAGCGTGAATATAGACTTCTTCTTGGTTCGCTTCGTCTTCAAAACTCAACTCGTTGTAACCTGTTCCTTTGTGCGTTTGCGTGCGGAACGTGGTACGAGTTTTGTTTTCTGGCAAAGAGTAAGGTGGGAAATGCAAACCGTTGTAAACTGCGCCCGTAACTAACGGACGATCTGGGTCCCCCTCAAGGAAAGTTACTACGACTTCGTGGCCAATACGCGGCAAATAAACTGCGCCCCAAGTTGGCGCCGCCATGGATTGGCTTACACGAATCCAACAGCTTGAATGCTCGTTGTTATCACCGTAGCGATCCCAATGGAACTGTACTTTCACTCGACCAAGCTTGTCGGTGTAAATCTCTTCACCTTCTGGTCCTACAACGACCGCCGTTTGCGGGCCATCCACTACTGGTGCCGCTAGTTTAGGCGCTTTAAATACCACATCACGTGGAATACATGAGAACTGGTTGTAGTAAGTGGTTGGCATACCGCTCGCTTCATCTTCATGCACTTGTGGGTCTTGCCCAGTGTGCATAACAGACAACATAAGGTAATCACGGTTGATCTCAGAGCGCGGATGGTCACTGACGTTAAAGCTGTAACCAGACGCTAAGCGCATTACGTCACTGGTTGCTTCCACTTGTTGATTATCGACAATGTGTTCCGACATCCACTCCGTGGTTCTCACTTGGCCCATCAGCGGGTCAACGTATCGTCCAGGATAATCAAACTGCTTGAGATCTTGGTCTAGCTCGCCAGCTTGTGTCATCTCTTGTGGAATTTTAGGGTGTTCGTAATTGTAATCTGTGTACGTAACCTGTCCCGTTCTAACGCGGTTAACTAACTCGAGATCAGAGATATGTTCGCGATCGGCAACACCGCCACCATCGGCATGATAAACAATCGGCCCAATGTATGAAGCATTTAGTGGTGAGCTTATCAAAGGTGCAATCGCGTCATTACTGTCGACAATGACCATCGTATGATTTGAATCGCTATGGTCAAAGTAATACCACATACCGTGTTCAGCCATCATGCGCTGCACGAAGTGCAAGTCAGACTCACGATATTGCAGAACGTATTCTTTTGGAGGATAAGTACCCAACACTTCAAATCGGTAATCGGTGACTGCCCCATCATCGAGTACTTCTGTGATGATGTCTTGCGCTGACTTTTGCTGGAAAATACGACAATCTTGGCGCTGAGATAAGAACCAAGCTTGAGGAACCAAGACTAATTGATAACGAGAAAAACGACGTCCAGTCCCTAAGTAACGAACTTCATTCACCACGCCGTTGAACACACGCGCAGCCCCAACACCTTGTCCGTAAAGTGTCAATGTTCCTGCTTTACGTATTAACTCATCGAACGAGATATCTGGATCAAGTGAAAGTAATGAGAGATTGATGTGGAAAGGCTTAGATAACTCTTCATGAACATGAAAGCTCTCAACCCGAAATTCATGCCCACATCCAGGCACTTCAAATTTAAATTCTACGTCATTCACCATATCTTTTACCTGATACAAATAATCGAATTAGGGCCAACAATCGTTGGCCCTGAATCTTTACGCGACGAGCAATTAAGCTTCGCGTGGAGCACGCCAGTCGTCGTTACCTGCAGTACCACAGTTTTCGTGAGTTACTTCGATCGCACGGTAAGTGAACTTAAGCACTTCTTCTGTCACGCGGTCAGCTGTTGCTGCGTCTTGACAGTGGTTCATACGAGTTTGGATATCGACAAGTAGCGCATCAATCAATTTGATTGAGTAGTAGTGCTCTTGTTTACCTTGAACTGAAGTACGGTAGAAGCGGATCACACACTCAGGAAGTTTTTCGCCAGATACTAGTGCGTTGAATAGTAGTGGAGATGAGCGATCTTGAACTTTAGTTACAACAAGTGGACGGTGTACACGTTGACCAGTTGGCTGACCACTTTGTGGATCACGTGGAACAGTTAGCACGTGATCAAGTTCTTGTACTAGGAACTCATCAACGTGAGCTTCTTGCCATGTGTTACCTACTGAATCTGCAGAGTAAGTATCTTTAGTAATATGGCCTTGAGTCTCACCTTGGATAGACATATATGCTGGAGTTGGCATCGCTATTTCCTTTTCTAAAATCTGTTTTGTTTAAATCACCAAATCGCTTATCACCGCGACTACTTGGTATAATCAAAGTCCGTGCCAACTTTAAAAACACAACAAAAACAACAACTTAAACAAATCAAGACATTATTCACTAATATCTTGAGTACAATTTATTGGATAAAAAACCAAAAAGTTGGATTAAGATAATAATAAATTGTTCTAATTTTAAAAAGTGAAAATAACCATATAAAACTGTGTAAATAAAGTCATTAAAACTAATAAATCCGACACTTTTACTATCAATTAATTTAGAATAACAACGTCATTAAAATAACCACAAACATTAATGTCACAATAATCATTAAAAATAACCAACAAACGATAGTCAAAATATCTTGATAAAAAAAGAACGCAATCACTTTTAGTATAATAGCCGCTACCTCTTTTCCTCTAAAGAATAAAATGGCTATGATAAATATAAACCTTTCTTCATTAATTCAGCGTCTACACCCGATTGCAAAAGTAGCATTAGAAGACGCCGCTGCACTTGCAGTCTCTGAAAAAGCAAACGAAGTTCAAATTGAGCATTATTTACTGAGTCTATTAGAAAGGCCAAATAGTGATTTTGACGTCTTATTAAGTCATTTTGATTGTTCTGAGAACTTATTAAGACAATCGGTTCGATCCACACTCGACACCAACGCCAAAGGAAATGGCAGCAAACCTGTTTTTTCTGCTTTATTAATCGAATGGTTGCAAGAAAGCTGGCTGGTTTCTTCTTTAGATCTATCCGAAACACAAATCCGCTCTGGTGCCTTACTCCTTACTCTTGTTAGCAACCCTCTCCGTTACGGCCAACATGGTTACGCCTCTATCCTTGAAGCGGTAAACCCTGACAGCCTTAAGCGTAACTTTGCAGAGCTAACAAGCCAATCTATTGAGGCGCAAGTTGCTACTTCAGAGAAAACACAAGCTCGTGAAGATGGCTCAGCACTGAGCAAGTTCACAACCGACTTCACTGGTAAAGCACGCAAAGGCGAAATCGATCCTGTTTTCTGCCGTGACCAAGAAATCCGCCAAATCGTGGACATTCTTGCTCGTCGCCGTAAAAACAACCCTATTGCTGTTGGTGAACCGGGCGTTGGTAAAACCGCAGTAGTAGAAGGCTTGGCACTTAAGATTGTACAAGGTGACGTACCAGACAACCTCAAAGGTGTTGAGCTTTACGGCTTGGACATGGGTCTTCTGCAGGCAGGTGCAAGCGTAAAAGGTGAATTCGAAAAACGCCTAAACGCGGTATTGGATGAAGTGAAAAACTCGCCAACCCCTATCATTCTTTTCATCGATGAAGCACACACCCTTGTTGGTGGCGGTAACCAAGCAGGCGGCAGCGACGCAGCAAACTTGTTAAAACCTGCCCTAGCACGTGGCGAAGTGAAAACCATCGCTGCGACAACATGGTCGGAATACAAGAAGTACTTCGAGAAAGATCCTGCCCTTGCACGTCGTTTCCAATTGGTGAAACTCGACGAGCCGTCTCCTGAACAAGCAGCATTGATCATTCGTGGTCTTCGCCCTGCTTATGAAAAATCACATAACGTTTACGTGCGTGACGATGCTATCACCGCTGCGGCAGCACTTTCTGCGCGTTACATCTCTGGCCGTCAACTGCCAGACAAAGCGATCGATGTACTAGATACGGCGTGTGCACGAGTGAACATCAGCCTTAATGCCATTCCTGCTTCTGTTGAGACACTGCAACAAGAACTTGCAGCTCAACAGCGCGAGCTTGAAGCACTTGAGCGTGATGCTCTGCAGCAAACTGGCGACAAGCACAACCTTGCTAATATTCCAGACCTAAAACTGGCAATGGAAACAACAAAAGAAGAGCTAGCTGAACAAGAAGCCCAATGGCACAAAGAAAAAGAGCAGATCCAAGAGATGATTGCTCTACGCTCTCGCTTGCATGAACTGGTCTTTGGCGAAGCAAATGAAGAAGAACTTGCTGCAGACGAGGATTCAGAACAAGAGCAAGACGTTTCTCCATATGCAGAAATGGATGAAGAAGCCGTTCGCATTGCAATTTCGGCCTGCCAAGAACAGCTAGATGTAATCCGCAATTGCAACCCACTGGTTCACTTTGAAGTGGGCCCAGATGAAGTCAGCCACGTGATCTCGGATTGGACTGGTATTCCAATGGGTAAGATGCTTCAAGACGAAGCAGAAACCACGCTAAAACTGAAAGAAAGCCTAACACAAAGCATCAAAGGCCAAGAATACGCGATCGATGCACTGTCTGAAGGCATTCAAACTGCAAAAGCTGGCTTAGGTAACCCAGACGCACCGACAGGCGTATTCCTGCTGGTTGGCCCAAGTGGTGTGGGTAAAACCGAAACGGCTCGTGCGATTGCTGATCAAATGTTTGGTGGTGAGCGCTTTATGACGACCATCAACATGTCTGAGTTCCAAGAGAAGCACACGGTATCTCGCCTAATTGGTTCACCTCCGGGTTACGTAGGTTACGGTGAAGGCGGCATGCTGACAGAAGCGGTACGTCAGCGTCCATATTCTGTTGTACTTCTTGATGAAGTAGAAAAAGCCGATCCAGAAGTGTTGAACCTGTTCTACCAAGTGTTCGACAAAGGTACGCTGAACGACGGCGAAGGCCGCACCATCGACTTCAAGAACACGCTGATCATCATGACCAGTAACCTTGCAACGCATGAGATCGAATCTTTAGTTCATCAATCCAAAGACATCGATGCAAACATCATCGCAGAAGCTATCCGCCCTACTTTGAACCAACACTTCAAACCGGCGCTGTTGGCACGTATGTCGGTACTGCCATTTGTTCCACTGTCTGATGAAGCAATGACAGAAATTATTCACCACAAGCTGAACAAAGTTTCTCAGCGTCTACAGAGCCATCACAAGTTGTCGCTAAGCTACGAAGAAAGCTTGGTTGAGTTCGTACTAGGTAACTGTCGCCTTGCTGAAACAGGCGCGCGTAATATCGACGCGGTCATCAACCGTCAGTTGCTGCCGCAACTATCGACTCAGCTATTAGTGCATGACAAGGATGATTCACATACGCAAATCGAAGTGTCTGTCGATGAGCAAGGAACACTAACCTATGCGTTCAGCTAACCATAGCGAACTTAGTAACGCCCTACTTGCGATCAGTCAGTCTTTGGCTGATCGCAGCCAGCTTACCCAAACATTGGATGCTGTGTTGACCGCTGCGAGACAAATGACCCTCGCAAAACATGGCATCATTTATGTTTTGGACCAGACTGGCCAAGCGTTGATTCCAAGTACCGCTCACCATAACGATAAAACGATTGTTTCCCACCCTTGGGAAGCATTACAGTTAGACTCAGCCAGTGAGAACGACCCATTTAACTTTGCCATTCGTAATGGTGAAGTGGTGTTGATTAACGAGTTGTATAAGTACAACGGCTATGACTGCGAAAGCATCTATCAAACTGAGCAGACACTGGGATTAAAAAGCGAGAACTTACTGGCTTGGCCTTTGATTGATAGCGAAAGCAAAACCATTGGACTGTTAGTCTTACTCGATTTAAGTGTTATCGACAATGAAGCTGCATTGACTGAGTTTTGTCGTATGGCCGCGAGTAATATTCGCCAAGCTGTGTGGTTAGAGCAATACGGGCAAGTAATAAAAAATCTCAATGCCGACAATCAAGCCCTAGTGCGCGAGAACACTCAGCTCAAAAAACGTACCCAGAAAGCCTATCAAGGTCCTATTGCAGAGAGCGAAGAAATGCTCAATGTCTTGAATCGTCTTGATAAGGTGCTATCTCTTCCTGTCGACGTTCTGTTGCGTGGTGAAACGGGCGCTGGTAAAGAGGTGATCGCGAAATACATTCACGAAAACTCTAATCGTTCAGAACAGGCTTTGATCGTACAGAATTGTGCCGCAATCCCAGAGCAGTTATTAGAGTCAGAACTCTTTGGCCATAAGAAAGGCTCATTCACTGGCGCAGACAAAGACAAAGTCGGTTTGTTTGAAGCAGCCAACGGCGGTACGCTTTTCTTGGATGAGATTGGCGATATGCCAATGCTACTGCAGGCAAAGTTGCTACGTGTGCTACAAGAACGTAAAGTTCGCCCAATCGGCACCAGCAAAGAGATTGAAGTGGACGTTCGCGTTATCGCGGCAACGCACTGTAACCTCATGCAGCAAATCAAAGATGGCGGATTTCGTGCCGACTTGTTCTATCGCTTGAATGTCTTCCCTATTACATTACCACCACTGAGAGCACGCAAGTCGGACATTATTCCCCTTGCTGAGCATTTCGTGCAACACACGACTAACACGCTAGGTTTGCCGCAAGCGCCAGGGTTAAGTGCCAATGTACGTAAACAGCTCCTTGCCTATCAATACCCAGGTAACGTGCGTGAGCTTAAGAACATCATTGAGCGCTCGGTGCTACTGTCCGATTTTGAAACCATTACTCACATTGAGTTTGGCGAACAAATCCCAGAAGATGTACCAAGTATCGACATGAAAGCAGCCTCACCTACCCCAGAGCAACCTGCTTACGAGCGGCAGGCACAAGCGGATTTAGAAGACGCTTCAAAGAGTCTTAAGGACGTTGTCAGCCAATACGAGCGTACAGTGATCATCGATTGCTTAAATGCGTGTAATTGGCACACCAAGAAGGCCGCTGAACAATTGGCACTTCCAATGAGCACTCTCAACCATAAGATGAAGAAATACGATATTTCTGCAGCTGGTTAAGCGAGATGCGAGATGCGAGATGCGAGAAAACTTTACTTCAGTTTCCGTTGGTAAGAGAAGAAAAACCGCCCGAAGGCGGTTTTTTTATATTGATTCTTGCTGCGGAGCACTAACATTCATTGGTTCTTTCACAATCCAATCCTCGATCCATGCTTTTCGTTTCACTGGGTTGTTCGCTAACTCTTTTTGCCAGTAGAGAAAAGCCGAATCATTCATTCGAGAAGCATCTCCTTCAATCTCCATCCAAGGCACACCTTCCACACTGTATTTTTGACCACCAGGCAAAGACAATTTCTGAGACTGCTTTATAGGGTACTCCCCTACACCGGGGGCAAGCCCCGTTTGCGATAGTGATGATACGGAAATATGCACCGGTAAGAACTCTGCTTTTTTCTTGTCTACTATAGGACCAAATGGCCTTAAAGTAGGCACTCGTCGTCCCGTAGGAGAGGTGTATCTAAGCTCAAACTTAACAATATGCAGCGTTCTACGGTCATTAAATGGGTCTAGGTATCGATTTGGAGCGTCCTTGACTTTCGCCTGAAACTCTTGAACGAAAGAGGCTAGATCCGATGTAATCTCAGTATCAGCCTCAGTGAAACTCACCTCTTTAATTTCTACTTTTGCATAAGGAGAAGGGACTTCTTTCTTATAAGTGTACTCGCCTACTTCAAGCAATGAACCAAAGAAACTTGGCCCTTCAGTCGTATCTTTTGAAAACATCGATTCTTGCTCTTCAATCGACAAAGATAACCGCATTGGCACCCGATAGCCCTCTCCCATCATGCGCTTATATGTCTCTTTTTCGCCCCCTTCGGAAAGTAAAGCGACATATATAGTGACTGGCTTGTCATTGGACCAATCAAGCACGGGGGATTTTGGTGCTTTGTCATCGAACCACTCAAAACCACTCCCTTTCGAAACAGCACTAAAGCTCGAAACATCACCTTTTAGATACGGAGCAATACCTTCAGTTTTTTTAGCAGAAGCACTTTTAACAAACTCTTCGATTAGTAAATCATATTCGTTAATCACTACTTGCCTATTCGCCAGACCGTCGTATAGAACAAGTGGTAAACCATCAACCTCGACTTCTCCATCGTCATTCAGATAACACTGCTTACCATAGGTATTATTGTCATCGACACCATAGTTAAACTTGGATAACTGCTGTTCAGTACCTGCTAGAGACAACGTATTCCCATCAGCAGTGAAATAGTATTGCATTGAGCGAGCTTCTCCACTTTGTTTCCATTTATCGAAGCTTTGCATCTCGTAATTTGAGTATAAAGGCTTAAGACCTGGGATTTCATATTCGCCGAACCAATATGTTGGCTCAAATTCAACACATGTCAGATGCTCTTCAACTGCGTGTTGGTCAAAGTAACTTTTTAGCTTATCGTTGCTTCCGCACAAAGTTAGATCATCCGCTTTTCGCGGCGCCATCAAAACCTCAAAGCTTGGCCCTTTAAAGTCCCAAAGCGACCGCTCACAACAATATTGCAAAGTTGTCTTAAATATCTTCTTTTTAGATTTAGAGGCATTACTTGATAATACAATCTGTACCTTAACACGTGTAAAAGGCGTAATTCGATTGGTTTTATTTGGGGAAATCCACTCTTCAAGCGGCTTCCAAGAAACCCCATCCCCTTTACTATCAACTAGCAAACGGCTGAAGCCAATATCGTCCGATTTAATCGACTCCACGTTGTTATCGAACATTTTCGCGAAATCGGAAAAGCCATTGTCCGCATCTCCCTGATATAGACGGGCTTGTACTGGGAAGCCTTTATTGAACTCCCCTTGAATGCGAGCTCTCTTTAACAAAGGTGACAATTGTGGCGAATGTTCATTTTTCCAAGATTGAGCAAAAGCACGGGCAGCACTTACACCTGACTTATCATCCCTAACTCGTTGTATCCAATTCTGAGCCATGGTGTTATAGCTACTTAACGGTGCCTCCCAGTTATCATTGATAACATAAACATCGATGTAATCCTTAACTCGATATTCCTCAAGCAACCCTTGCAACTTAGAAACATTAGGGTTCCAAAGCGAAATTCGAGCAAGCAGTTCCACGAGCCCATTAAGCGCAAGAGCACGGAGTAAAAATCGTTTCTGCAACTCTTGCACCGTTTCTTTATTCTTCAGGTGAGATTCAACTTCATCACGTGTTTTTATCTCACTACGCTCAATCGTTACCTCTAGATCTCTGTACTGTTGAAGAACTCGAATATGGATTTTACCCAACTGGTTTAGTTGGTCGATATTCTGATAACGTCCTTTAAAGTCAGAATAGGCTTTTTCAGTAATGAGCTCGTCCAGCACAGATAGCGCGCAGTCTGCGAGTTCTGCTCCCGACCTTAGGTACAAAATGCCCGCAGCAAGCGGAGCTAACGGTGTAAACATCGCAAACCCGCTAAGAGTGGTTAACACCGCCGCGACTTGCGCCTTCTGCGTATCATCTAAGCCAACATCCAATGCTTGCTTCAACTGACGTGCTTTCTCTAATTCCACCATGCCGCTGCGGCTCGGTGGTAAAACAACTTGATAGTTAGGAATAATCAAGCGAACTTCAACTCGTCGATCTAGGGCTGCAGGTGCGCTGTCTCCGGTCTGTGACATATCGCTCTTGGTACTATCAGCCGTGAGCGGCTGAGTATTGCCATAAGACGCTGTGTAAACCCTTTCTTCCAAGCTGGGGTCAATGGAGATAATCGCGTTAGTAACAGTCTTTGCACGTTTAGCAGCCACGAGAGCGTTCGCATCAGAAGAACCAATCCTACCAGCATGCCCTTCTATCGATACCTTGTAGCTTGGGTTATCTAGCATCAATTGCGACAAATACTTACACACTTGTTTAATGTCTGTTCTCAGCTTGCCGTGCTCATTGCCATGTTGCCATTCGTTGAACTTAAAGTTGATATGAATCGCTAACCCTTGGCTGTCCTCAACTATGTGGGCTATCTCCTCACCATCGCTACCATTGATGACGTTTTTAGCATCGTCTAACGCTTGTGCCCATTCTTGATACGCTTTAATAACTGAAATAGATTGAAGGTAACTTTGAGATACCGCATCGAAATCTTCTTTGGCTTCAAGAGACTTCTTCTCAAGCTCGTTTTCTTTTTGCACCAAATCGTACAAGTCAACTAAGCTAGAGCCAGATTCAAGAATTGGAAATGCTCGGTTCATCTTCTCCATAACGGAGCCATTAAACCATGACCTCGCAAGTCGTGTTGAGTTCTCGCTGAATGTACCCGTGATCAAGTTAGCTTTTATCACATCGAGTTCGCGTTTAATAAAAGAGATGTTCATACCGCTCTTTCGAAACGCCAAGGCCGCCGCCTGATTAAAGTCGAGCCCCTTATTGGCAAATCTTATCGCCTTGGTCAATTCTTTACGGCTTTCTTTAAATGCTGAAAAGCCAAAAGCGAGTGCAACACTACTGGTCATTAAATCGGGCAGTTTTTGTTTCTCTATGTCCGACCAGATACCTTTAGAGACACTAAACATGGTTGCTTTCAGGTTATCTGAAAATGGATTCCCTCCCATCAGAAAACCTTCAGCCAGACTTTCCGCGTTCTTTTTGATTGCTGACGCTAAACCGAGTGTATTGACACCTGTCCCAGAGAGAGGAACGGATTTACCAGTTTTTGTCATCAACTCGCTGTAATTGGAAGGTAATGCTTGGGGGTACTGGTAAAACAAACATTCTTCAAGAGAGATCATGTCGCCACACACAATGGCTAGTTTTCCGTAACCACTGATTGATTTAAACGTTACCTTTTCATTCAATTCGTAGGTATAACAATCCTGCTCTTCTAGGCCAGTAACCGCCGACGATTTATTACGTTCAAATCGAAGTCGTCCAGACTTGATAACTTCAGGAAACTTATTTTGAAGACGCTTATTTTCTTTAAGATAATCCTGAACAAAGAACTGAACCCTCAGACCGTAGAAACCATCCCCAAGTACGATGTGATTACCTTCTGAGGTTGACTCAGAACTTGAAGGTTCGATGACCGACGGTAGATTAAATGATACAGATGGTAAAGTGTCGTTAAATTCTTGCGACTCTTGATCTTCATCATCATAAAAAGGCCGCACTACAATCCCCCTTGCTAACACCTGTTCTGAGGTTTGCTGCTGATTTTCAAGGTGGCTCCGATATTTTATTAATGACACCTCAGCACCTATGTAAATATCGCTGCTAAACACTATGCTAATGGTATTTACACTGGGTACAACAAACCCTTCAATAAACTCAACACCAGATGACTGAATATCAGCATACCATTGGTTGTAGTTTTCTTCTTCTTGCGAAAGTAACGCCCCAAACTCTTGAGTGTAAGGCTTCGCAAGTTGTTTTACTGAAACTTTCGACGGTTTAAAAAGCCTCGGCTGATTTAACTGAGGACTCATTTTCGTATAGAGGGACTTTATGGTTTCCTTAATTTCAGTAATAGATGATGAACTTTTCGCCAATTGACCAATTAAATTAGTTGGTGGAAAAAGCATCTCATAGTCATGGGCATCATCAATCGTTGTGATGGGGCTGTTATGGCGAAGAAGCACTTGCGGTTTACTCTCCTCGGCTTCACTTAAGTACGACACCTTACATAGCCTGCCATATTGATCACTTCCCCAAAACCTAGGCAAAGTTACAGAGTCTTGAGAGAGAGCATCTATTAGTATTGGGGTAAATGGGATAGGTCGAACATTCTTTACATGATTTGCGCTGGTTAAGTCTGACACTGTATTCCAATTACTGAACTCGCGTCCTGCTTCTGTTTCTTCACCTTGAAAATACACTCCTAGCAAGTACATTGGTTTATCGTAAGTACATAAGTCAACCATCACTCACTCTCCTTAAACCAAAGACCATCATTTGCCAAGCCATTGTATAAGCTCATGTTTGAGTTAACGCCTATTTCACCAGTACCTAGCGCATACCATTGCCACCTTATCTGTGTTTCGCGATCAACCACTGTCATACGGGATACACGGTCGTGTGCACTGAATCGAGCATCTTTTCCTAATATCCCCGAACCCACATATTCAGTTTTGTCATATTTTTTTACAGTTTCATTCTCAATATCAAAAAAGAATCGATTTTGAGCATTTTGGCCCCAAGCATATCTTCCCATTGGGCTCATACCCCTAAATTTCAACCACTCTCTTTGCTGAACCTTGCCTTTTGGCTTAATGCTTATGTGTTTCAGAGCATTGTTCGTTAAATTTCGCTTAAACACCCCTGTGTAACTTAGATTCGTTATTGTCTTATTATTTAGGACAGCGTAAGGGCCAACTCCAAAATCAATTGCTTCAATTTCGCCAGTTTCAGAATCCCAACGAGCGTTATCAAAGTCGCCCATCGTATGAAAATACAAATAACGGCTATCCTCTGACCAAACCATGCCAGGGGAGCCTAATCCCATCACTCGCGTTTTTACACCTGTTTTTAGGTCGTAAACATACTTGCCAGTTCCTCTATCTATCCAAGCAACATAACGCAAGTTAGGAGAGCGTCGAATAAGCACAATGCCATCAACCTTAGTATCTGGCACCACTAAGCGTAAATCTGTGCCATCCGTCTTCATGCTCCAAATCTTCAGTTTCACCCTGTCATCATCATCATTGTCCCATGCGAACTGAAAACGCGGCAGGTCATAAGAGCTAGCATCATTAATATCCTCCTTAGGCCATTCATCTGAATTAAAGACATAGTACTTAGGGAACATGCCAGGCATTGGTTTTATTTTGTCATCGGATACCCAATTTTCATTGGTGACTGCCGACTCCATTACGTAGTAGTTATGCTCGCCGACATAAACGCGATCTGGGTGTTTTTCTTGCTCTGTTTGCGCAGAACTCGAAACAGGGGAAGCACTTTGTTGAGATTGGTCATTACAACCAATGATTGCTAAGCCTAATAACGTGATTAGTAGTGTTTTTTTCATTTTTTAGCCTAATAAATCCGTAACTTTTACTTTTTCGCGCAACTTAAACGTTTCGGGAGTTTCATTCCCTCGTGATGCATGAGCCCCCCTTAAAATATCGACTTCTTTAACCTTTTCAGGCCAGCCACTAAATCGTAAATTTAGGTAACCATCAACATCAGGAGTGGCACACCTGAAGTAAGCTTTTTGTGACCATCCATGTTCTTCATTTTGTAACATAAAATAATCATCGGGCTGATCGGTGGAGCCAAGGACTCGATAGCGTAATATGATCTCGCTGCCAGGAGGCGGTATGTTTACTGCCGCGACATTACAATTGCTCTGCTCATTAACAACCGCCTTCACTTTTTGATTTTCAGATAGCTTTGGTAACTTAAAAACCGTTTGTAGAGTGAAATCTTTAGAGCTACTGTAATCCGACATCTCAGATAGTGAAATTGCCATCGACTGATAGTTACTCTCTAACTCAGAAACAGCACCATCACTCAAGGCTTGAGGCGAGTAATACAGGTACACATCTTGGCATTCGCCTTTAATTTTGTATGGTAGCCAGATATGAGGCAGCGGATAGCCCAACACCTCATCACTCGGCGCAGAAGAGGCCTTCATAGGGCTAGGATGTGTCGAAACCATCATTTGCTCATGTGCAAAACCAGCAAATTTGACCTCAACCTCTTCAGCGAGCAAACTAAACACTCTTGCCTGCTCATTGATGTCTAGTTCACCGCTAAATACTTCTACCCCATCTTGCAAAATTGAGAATGGTTCAAATGCAACATTCTCACCGGGGAACAATGAAGAGCCATCAATATTGACGTGCCTTGTTTTCATTGTTTTCTTCCGGCTACTGCTCATATCCACATCAGCAAAGTATCCATTGCTAGTCACTTGCAACTCACGCCAGACTTCTCCTCTCCAAATAATGTAAACACGCCCTGATGTGTAGCCATCCCATGAAGAACCCGATTTGTATAGAGGAACCACAGGCACTAACACGTTATCCCACTCATCCATCTGAGTTTCTTTATCAACGGGTTGCAGGTCTTCGGCGAGTTTAAGCAAAATTGGCTGAGGCTGGTCAGTGCAAGGGATTTTGATATAAAGCGTTTTGCCCTCAGCTTCGAGATCTTTAAATGTCGCGAGGCTGCGGTGTTTGTTTTCTGTATCAGCCTTGCCTACAGTCACTTTTTCTTTTTGAGCTTCGGTTTTTCCCAACATCAAACATGCCGCGTTGCTAGACCACTGCCCTGCAAACTCGACAACGATTTTTTGATCTGGACTTGGCTCAGAGGGGACATGCGTGTAACTACGAACTAAAGCAACATCGTCGGTAACCTGCTTGTATCCTGCTTTAAAAGCTTTGCTTTCATTCGAAGCAGATACAGAGTCAACGAGTGATTTAAGTCTAGGGAAGCTTTGCAGCTGAGAGTCCGTCAATGGCGACCGACGTGCAACGGTAGATAATGACACCCAATTGCCTTTTCCCAATTCGATTCTTATAGCAGCTAGCAATGCGCTGGTCGTTTTTTTGGCAGAGATGGAAATCTTTTGCGCCAATTCTTTAGGGAGGTTTCTAAGGATGTCATCTGAATTTCGCAAACGCGAAAGCTGTCCTATACACTCGTCCGGTGTAAGAACATAAGATAGCTCGTTGGAGGATAGCTTCGAGCTAGGTATAAATTTGCAAACTAAATGCATTTGAATTCTCCACAACCAACATCGTAAATATGGCTGCGGTGACAATTAAGCTGATAAGGCTTACAAGTACGATTTGGTCTGCGTATCCTACTTACTTAGCCATTTATTTTCAACGAGATAGAAAAATCACCCGAATTCAAAAACACCAAGCAAATGGTGATTTTTACTATCAAAACATGCGATTTAACCACAACAAAAGCCAGTAACATCACCCACTTTGTCAAAATGGTAAAATCTTACTCTCTAAAAAAATTTAATTTATGGACTGAAGTTAACAAAAGTCGTAGTAACGTGCGCTTCAGGTAAGCACGAGGAAATTCAGAAGTTTATGAGGTGCCCTCCTCAGCAACAAACAACAAATTGACTGTTACTGAGGAAGTTTAAATAAAAAGGTGAGCGCATTACGCACTCACAAAAGTAACTGCTCTGAAGCTTGCTAGGATTAAATTTGCTTCATCGCGAGTTAAAGAGGCGAGGTATTACTCATCGACCTCATGCAGAACACTATACTCAGAGTATAGAAACGAGCGTAAATATATAATATTTAAAAAGATTTTCAACGCGACACATTCACCACAGCACCTGCCGAGCGACCATCACAATCACGTCATACACACCTAAAAGCAACATTGGCCTAGTTATTATAGTTATTCAGCCTTGTATTAAGACGATTCATTAATTCGAGTAACTTATCAATAAAGGCAATTATTTTGATAAATATCACAAAAAGTCCCAAATAAATAAAGCGAGCTAAACGCTCGCTTTATTTATGCCGCATTTTTTAAAGTTTTGTTCTCACTAAAATATCGGTTGTAGACAGCACCTAAGGAGGCTGTATTTGCGAAGCGATCATAATTAAATGTTGCTTGAGCCTCTTCGGCAGAGGCGGAAAGCTTGTTGGTACCATTCACATAAATCGTCACCACCCCGTCCTTCAGTCCTGAAAGATCTAAATCAGTTGTCCATGAGTCTGCAAACACGGTAGCCATGCCTGTGGCTTCTGTACCATCAGCGTCGACTGCTTTGATATCTATGAACTCACTATCTTCAAATCGTTCACTGCTACCACTTATTGTCACGCTTTCCACTCCAGCAACATCGTTGATAGCATCTAGATGTATTGTTGGTGTGATTGGCATGGAGTAAGCCGTGTTCTGGCTACCTGTATTCCCTGATAAGTCTTGGTAGTCACGAACCAGCAACGCCACATTGAGCTCTGACGTGCTTGGTACCACCACATCACCAGTCCAAACGCTTGGGTCCGCTGTTGCCACTAATGAGGTGATCGTCGTGCCACCTAACTCCGCTGCGGCGGATTGCAGATCTTTATCGAATTCCAGCGTTACCGTCACGCTTTGGCCGATGGCTTGATGCTCAGGCGTAAACGTCACATTAGTCAGCGTTGGCAGAGATTGCGCGAGTGTAAAGCTCTGGCTTTCACTCACTTCAATACCCGCTGAGTTCGTCCCTGTCACAATCACGGTATAAGTGCCATTGGTTTGGTGACTCATATCCATTGCGTCACTGGTCCAAGTACCACCGGCTTGTACTGTCGCAATGCCGCTTTTTAGTACCGTCGCGCTGCCTTGGGCTTTCACTTCAAGGCGCAGGGACTGACCGTCAAAGCGTGTCGACGTGCCTTCAAATTGTAGCGTGGCGGCATGCGTTTCATCCACACTGCCCACTGGCGTGATGGCTAAGGTCGGCGTGATCGGCATGGAGTAAGCCGTATTCTGGCTACCCGTATTCCCTGATAAGTCTTGGAAGTCACGAACAAGCAACGCCACATTGAGCCCTGACGTGCTTGGTACCACCACATCACCAGTCCAAACGCTTGGGTCCGCGGTTGCCACTAATGAAGTGATCGTCGTGCCACCTAACTCCGCTGCGGCGGATTGCAGATCTTTATCGAATTCCAACGTCACCGTCACGCTTTGGCCGATGGCTTGGTGCTCAGGCGTAAACATCACGTTAGTCAGCGTTGGCAGAGATTGCGCGAGTGTAAAGCTCTGGCTTTCACTCACTTCAATACCCGCTGAGTTCGTCCCTGTCACAATCACGGTATAAGTGCCATTGGTTTGGTGACTCATGTCCATTGCGTCACTGGTCCAAGTACCACCGGCTTGTACTGTCGCAATGCCGCTTTTTAGTACCGTCGCGCTGCCTTGGGCTTTCACTTCAAGGCGCAGGGACTGACCGTCAAAACGTGTCGACGTGCCTTCAAATTGTAGCGTGGCGGCATGCGTTTCATCCACACTGCCCACTGGCGTGATGGCTAAGGTCGGCGTGATCGGCATGGAGTAAGCCGTATTCTGGCTACCCGTATTCCCTGATAAGTCTTGGAAGTCACGAACAAGCAACGCCACATTGAGCCCTGACGTGCTTGGTACCACCACATCACCAGTCCAAACGCTTGGGTCCGCGGTTGCCACTAATGAAGTGATCGTCGTACCACCTAACTCCGCTGCGGCGGATTGCAGATCTTTATCGAATTCCAACGTCACCGTCACGCTTTGGCCGATAGATTGGTGCTCAGGCGTAAACATCACGTTAGTCAAGGTTGGCAGAGACTGCGCGAGTGTAAAGCTCTGGCTTTCACTCACTTCAATACCCGCTGAGTTCGTCCCCGTTACCATCACGGTGTAAGTGCCGTTGGTTTGGTGACTCATGTCCATTGCGTCACTGGTCCAAGTGCCACCGACTTGTACCGTTGCACTGCTGCTTTTTAGTACCGTCGCGCTGCCTTGTGCTTTCACTTCAAGACGCAGGGACTGACCGTCAAAACGTGTCGACGTGCCTTCGAATTGTAGCGTGGCGGCATGCGTTTCATCCACATTGCCCACTGGCGTGATGGCTAAGGTCGGCGTGATCGGCATGGAGTAAGCCGTATTCTGGCTACCGGTATTCCCTGATAAGTCTTGGAAGTCACGAACAAGCAACGCCACATTGAGCTCTGACGTGCTTGGTACCACCACATCACCAGTCCAAACACTCGGATCCGCTGTTGCCACTAATGAGGTGATCGTGGTACCACCTAACTCCGCTGCGGCGGATTGCAGATCTTTATCGAATTCCAGCGTTACCGTCACGCTTTGGCCGATGGCTTGATGCTCAGGAGTAAACGTCACGTTAGTCAGCGTTGGCAGAGACTGCGCGAGTGTAAAGCTCTGGCTTTCACTCACTTCAATACCCGCAGAGTTCGTCCCTGTCACCATCACGATGTAAGTGCCGTTGGTTTGGTGACTCATGTCCATTGCGTCACTGGTCCAAGTGCCACCGGCTTGTACTGTTGCGCTGCTGCTTTTCAATACCGTCGCGCTGCCTTGGGCTTTCACTTCAAGACGCAGGGACTGGCCGTCAAAGCGTGTCGACGTACCTTCGAATTGTAGCGTGGCGGCATGCGTTTCATTCACACTGCCCACTGGAGTGATGGCTAAGGTCGGCGTGATTGGCATAGAGTAGGCTGTGTTCTGGCTACCGATATTCCCTGATAAGTCTTGGTAGTCACGAACAAGCAACGCCACATTGAGCTCTGACGTGCTTGGTACCACCACATCACCAGTCCAAACGCTTGGGTCCGCGGTTGCCACTAATGAGGTGACCGTCGTACCACCTAACTCCGCTGCGGCGGATTGCAGATCTTTATCGAATTCCAGCGTCACCGTCACGCTTTGGCCGATGGCTTGGTGCTCAGGCGTAAACGTCACGTTAGTCAACGTTGGCAGAGACTGCGCGAGTGTAAAGCTCTGGCTTTCACTCACTTCAATACCCGCTGAGTTCGTCCCCTTCACCATCACGGTGTAAGTGCCATTGGTTTGGTGACTCATATCAATCGCGTCACTGGCCCAAGTGCCACCAGCTTTTACCGTTGCGCTGCTGCTTTTCAATACCGTCGCGCTGCCTTGTGTTTTCACTTCAAGACGAAGGGACTGGCCGTCAAAGCGTGTCGACGTACCTTCGAATTGTAGCGTGGCGGCATGCGTTTCATCCACATTGCCCACTGGCGTGATGACTAAGGTCGGTGTGATCGGTAATTCGTGAGCGGTGTTATCCTCACCTATGTTGCCAGTCAAATCTTTAAACTGACTAACAACCAAGTCGACACTTAACAGCGTGGTGCTCGGAACTTGTACATCACCAACCCAGACCTTTTTATCTGCCGTTGCTGACAGAGAACTAATGCGATTGCCGCCAAGCGTAGCGGTCGCCTCTTGGAGCTCTTTATCAAACTCAAGCGAGACACTCACGCTTTGCCCCACGCTCTGGTGCTCGGGGTTAAATGTCACATTGGTTAGTTTTGGTAAGGTTCCTTCAACCGCGATACTTAAGCTGCTTCCTTTTCCAGGAATTGTATTGGTACTTTGATAGCTATTGTCTTCTACCTGAATAGTGATATTTTTATCTTGTTTTTCTGGGCTGATGTAATTAACCATCCACGTAATATTGTCTGAAGTCGACCAAGTATCTTGTTTTAACGTTCCTGTTGCACCGCTATCACTAGCGACAAGATGGACATCTGAGATATCAAAGCTCGTAACTTCTTCTGTAAAGTTAAACGCGAGCGTAATCTCTTCGCCTCCAAAAAGAGGGGCGCTTGAGGCGGTAGAGATACTTAGCCTGGGAACGGTTGCCGCTTCCACATGCGCGTCAATAGAACTTTCACTCTTGTTATCCACCTTGTCTGTTGCTGCCACCGTGATCGTATGATCGCCTTTAGGTAACAAATAGCTTATGACATAAGGCCCCGCTTCGGTTGTCGGCTCAGTAATCGCTTGAGGAGCCACAGTGCTGCCACCACTCACCGCTTTTGACGTGACGAGGTTTAAATTTTTATCTGTAATGTAGGCGCTAATTTCTAGCTGATACTTATCGTTTGTCGGTACCTTAGAAATTTGATTAGCACTTAAGCCAGAAATACTTGGAAGGCCATAATCAACAATAGACTCGATAACTTGTCCATCATAACTTTTGCCTAGTAATTCAAAGCTTGTATTCTCTCTTCCAACTGAGTCCGTCACCGTCACCTTAAGGGTATATGACCCTTGGTTATCGACGGCAAAGTTCATCATTCCATTACCACTAGATGAGATAACATCACCTGAGTAACGCAAGGAATCACCTAGGCTTGGAATAAGCTCCACAGAATATTGTGAAGCTTTCACTCTTTCTCCTTCCACCGTAGATACCGTAAACGGCTGGCTCGCCTTGGTTAAAAACAGTTTCCCACCCTGCAAACTCGTAATTCCATCGAAATCAACCGTGACTTTAGGAACACTAATATCAATGACTTTTCTGATATCAGAATACAGTCCGACGCTATCTGTCGCTTTGATGTCTACTGTGATTGAACCACGCCCCTCTAACTGAGATTTCGGTAGTTCAAAGTACGTAGATGAACCATTCCCATCCTCTACTCTTTCTTCTTGATAACTCGGGTTTAAAACCGAGTAGTTTACTTTTGCGAGGCTGCTACCAGTGTCCGTTATGTCGAAACGAAAACGAACATTATCTGGATTTGTTGGCGATTCAGTTACGATAATCTCATCGCCAACACTTGGAGATGTATTGTCAACTTTAATATCAACGGTCGCTTCACCGACTCTCGACCACACATCCGTTGCGGTAATCGTTGTCCTGATCGTTTTTCCATCCGCATCGCTAGGAAGTTCACTTGTAAATGTTGAACACTTGTAGGTTGGATCATCTGCACACACCTCTAATTGTGCAAACTTCTCCGGATTATCTTTATAGTTGTAGGATTCCGTTCCAAATCTGGCCATCACATTGTCTAGCCTAGAGTTTTCATACAACTTAATTCTGAATTTAGCGACAAGCTGCTGACCATTAATGGTTGTGTTTCCAACCGGATCAGTAATTTCAACGACTACCGAACCTTTAGGTAATTCAAGCAGCAGATCATGCTCTGGCGTCAAGTTTCCTGCTAAATCAGATACGTTCTTGATTTTGTATTCTTGAGTTGTACTCAGGCCATCAATAATATCGGCGTAGGATTCAGAATACGTACACTTGATATTTCCAACACCTTTGGCACAGGTCGTTGGTGTATAAGCTTTGTTGCCAAGATTACGAACCAACTTTGGATATTTATCTGAACTTTCAGTATTCACGCCTGACAAAGCATCATTGAAAGAGAGCTCAAATGTGAGCATCTTCTTCTTCAAAGCTTCATCAAACCAAACATCACTTCCTTTAAAACTGTATGAGTTACCATCAACGACTGTTGGCGCATCAATATCCACCATCGAAAAATTGAACTTGTTGATCGTTTCACGCCCATTTGTACCCAAGGTTTTAGTGATCAAAGTGACAGGTGCTTTCGTCATGTTTTGCCCAACATTGACACTACAACTGTAAGGTTCTTGCGATACGTTGATAACACCAGAAGTTGGTTGCTCATTAGTTGGTGGTGCATCTAGAGAGTTGTACTCTTCACGAACCCAACACTCTAACGTTTTGGCTTTGACCGCACTCAATGTAGTAAAGGTGACATCAAGAACACCATCAGATAAGTAATTCTGGAAGTCCAGCGGACTTGCAACCGAGAGAACCACGCCTTCACGCTGTACGCTAAAGGTTTGGTTTACTTTTCCAACCTTTCTGTCTTTTTCGTCAAGGTAACGAACTTTGTTGTAAACCTTTATATCAAGTTCATAGTTACCATCTTTGGCAATTTGTGTAGAAAGCAGCGTTGCCGTCCAAGTGCCATCTGCGGTTTCTGAGAACGTAAAGTTAGTCCCGTTTTGCTCTCCAGAAAATCTATACGTTGAGTCAATTCGATCAACGCCACTGTCATCAACAATATCAAGCGTAAGTACGATATTCCCATCTTGATAGATGGTGTTGTTTGTAATTGGCGTTCCATCCGTGTAACTCATCGCTAGCGCTACCTGCGGGATGGAATTGTACACTTTAACGGTAAAATCTTGCTCACCACTGGTTAAGGTTGTGTTGCCACGAACATCAGACCCTTTTAAACGAACCTTGTGTGTACCCGTACCTAAATCACTAAGGCTCACTTTGAGATCTTCATTGATTTTTTTACCTGGAGAGCCAGGTAATGGCTCCAGATCGCTAAACGTCCAATACTCTAAGCTTTCTCGGTTTACACCATTAATTGAAATATCACCGTTGGCATTTAGGTCTAACGCCGTTAGGTCAAAGACATAGTTTCCTAAGTAGTAGTCATTCGCATTGAAACCACTTAACCCTAATGTTGGCCCATCACGATCAAGAATAACCTTGCTCGTGTTAGAACTAGATTCAAAACCGTAAATATCGGTTGCTTTTACATACAGTGACGTGGTTTTTTCATCTTCAGAAATGTCTATTTTATCTGTGTCACTCTTAATGAGAGACATTACAAACTCTTTAGATGAATCCGTTGGCACAATTGTCTTAATTGGCGAATCTTTACCATTCTGATATAGAGAGACTTGCTCAATGTCTGAATCGTCTATTACAGATTTAAATCGCACGTTGAACTCACGCCCGACAACATAGTTCTCTTTGGACAATGTGTCTTCAACCCAAGGCGTATTTAGGATGATTTCTGGGCCTTTGTTATCGATTTGGAATGTGAATTTCCCTGTTGTACTAACATTGGCAGGGTAAGCGTTGTCCGTCGCAGTGACATAAAATTCATTCCATTCATCGTAATCAAATGCTTTTGAAACCAGTTGGACTTTGACGTCAGGTTGTTCACCAACTAGGTATGGTACGTCACACGTCTCTGTTAGAGGGTCACAGCTTTCTAATGTCAGTGCCTGACCAGATCCTCGGCGAAGATCTATTTTTACATTATTCCCGGGGCTTAACGTCCCCCAATCAATAACAGGTGTCCATTGGTTGTTACCGCCTAAACGACTTTGAACCTGCTCACTTTTTACAATAGGAGCTTCAGAGTCGATACGAATATTGAATCTCGGAGCCGTGCTAGTTAACTCTGAAACGGAGTTACCTAAATTATCCTCTGCCGCTGCAACGACTAACCAATCACCATCACCCGGGTAAATCGTCGCGCCTTGATTTGAACAAAGCTCCCCCGTACATAATTTGACTTTAAAGGCGTCTTTCGAGTTATTCACAAAGTCCTCTGGTGTGTATGTGACTTTTTCACCCGTTTGCTGGTAGAAAACAAGACCTCTTGAAGAAAGCTTGTCACCCACAACGTCTTCAACCTTGAAGGTCAATTCATGGGTATTTTTGGCATTTAAATAAATACCGTCTTCTACAGGTTTACCATCGACATCATTAGGTGGGAGGTAACTCGTTTTAGGGAAATCATTATCAATAAATACCGTTTCTATAAACGGAGCTTTGCCATCGTAACCATACGCATTACCATGTGGATCCATGGCACTGGTTTCCACAGCAAACTCTACAATATCTTTTAGTTCACTAGACTGAGAGTTAAGGGTAAAGAGGTACTCTTTTCGATAAGCATTGCTGTTGCCAGGGTTCTCTACAATGTTAATGTCCAGCGGTATTTCAATGTTTGGCTCACTGGCTTGATACCACATCGTGCTAAACTTCGGACCATAAGCGTCGGTTTCTACAATACCAGAAGGATCGTCTAGGACAATTTTAGAAACAACTTCACCAGCAATATAAAGCTTATTGCCAACCATCGTCTCTCGACCGCTTTCAATCGTTAATTTTGGCTGTGGAGGCAAGATATCGATACTGCTACCCTCTGTATCAAAAATGTTCTTACCATTTAAGTTAGGATTAGCCATCGAAATATCATCAGCATAGAGCTGCGCGATATTGGTCTCAATACCGTATTTGCTCGCCATGATTTCGTAATACGATTGCGCTAAATCCTTTCGATAAGTATCGGAACCGAATTGATAAGAATCGAGCATAACCTGACGTCCACCAACACCAATACCATTCGCTTTTCCATCAAAGCTCAAATCATCGTAAATAGCGGAGGCAAAATCTAATGAGTTATTTCTCGGCATTCCTTGAGCAATACTATCGATAGCTTCGACAAGAAATCGGTGTAGATAATCGTTTGATGGCTTTTCTGGAATCGCTTTGGTAGCAAGCATTTCGTTCGTTGCATAAGGCACAACCGTTGGATCAAACCCAAAGAATGAGTTGTTGTTCGTACCTGATAACGCGTAGCGCACCTCTTCAAGAATTTGAATCGCACGCTCAGAAGTTTTCTCTCCGGCAGTGACTTGATCCCACTGGAAATCAAACAAGCTAGTCTGATATGTCGATAGTTCAGTAATATAGTAAGTCTGAGAGCCATTGAGCTTAAAGTACACGCCAATATTGGCCTTGTTTAAATCAACCGTTACTTTTTTGGTTCCTGGATCTCTTTTCCATTGATAGTAGTATGGCTCGCTGCCCTCGATACCAATTAAACGAACACGCATGAAGTCATAATTCACAACATCAGTTGTGGTTTCACAACTCGCGACGTCAAGAGCCATTGATTGATCACTTTCCAATTGTTGGATAGTGGTACAACTCGCAAGTGAAGTGAATTCACCATTTGGACTCAATCCTTCAAGTTGCGCTCGCGCACCAATAAATGGTGTCACCACTTTTATAGTTGGCAGATCAAAGCTACTTCTAAAATATACTTCTCTTGGAGTGCTTTCGTTATCAGACTCATCGACGGTTTGAATGACTAACTTTTGACTACTGTTTTCTGATACCGATTTAAAGCTGTCACCCAAAATATCTCTTACAAATGGAATGTAATAGATGACATCTTCTACACGCCCATTGCTGTCTAACAGCGTTTCGTGCGGTATTTTTGCGATGTAGTCATCATCCGATGCGGTTGTATCAATAACCTGCTGAAGTGAGTAATTATTATCGTTATTTTGGCTGACATAATACTTGACGACGAGCTTCAGTTTATTGGCGTTGGAGCCTAAAACCGTATCGGTATTTACGTCTGAGACTTTCACACGAACATAAGGGATTTTATTCTCTTTCAACAAGTTAGCGTTGAAGTTACTAAAATCTACCCCTTTTAATGAATTCTGAATCCCTATACTTGCGTACGCATAGTCAATCTTTAGGAAATCGCGGCTTGCTTGAACATTGTCTGGGGTATACGTATCTTGAGAGTAGATACCATCGTAAGTGGTTCGTTCACCATCTAAACCCACATTTACGTACGTCATTGACGTACCTTCAGGATAGGTTATCGTCTGTGCTGGCGCTTGATCGTCACGACTTACTGCATGCTGAGCGGTGCCCGTATTACCTTTGCTATCCTTCGCTCGAACCTCAAAGACCGTCGTAGATAGGAATTCATCAGTTGGGTAAGCCTTACTAAACTCACAAGCATTTCCAGACTCTACCGTTACAGGAGAACATGTGACGTCCTCATGTAAGCCATCTTTAAATGAAATACTGACCGAACTGATCTCTTGCGAGCTTTCTTTTACAACCCCTTTCAGAACATACTCTTTAAGTTGATTATTAATTGCACTCGCCGATGTAATATCAATAACAGGCGCATCGTTATCCCATTCAAAGTTGATATGAAGACCCGAATGGCTGCCTGGAATTAACTCATTACCCAATACATCCGCTGTATATAAGACTAATCGTGCTGCTGTTACGTTTGAGAGCCCTGTGGCAGGGTTCATATCCACACTATCGATCTCTTTGGTATTAATGTTAACTTTAACGTTGGTCTCTCGAAGGCCAACTTCAAAATCATCAAATTCAACCGAACAGAATGTGCTTCCAAAATCTTGTATGTCGTTACATTGAAATTCACCAGACCAAGAGCCATTAATCTGATACTGAATAAAGGCGGATACGTCTTCTACGCCGATATCATCTACAATCTTTAGATCAACTTTATCGGTGCCAGCGAGCACATCACTGTCCGTACGAGTAACTATTGGCGCATCTGTATCGATATCCGTACCATCTCGCGGTGGAATGACGCCATCAGTACTTCCATATGTACCTAAGTCATTAAGCTTCTTACTAAAGTCGACATAGTCTGCGGCATCAGTACCAGAGATATTGACACTTGGATCGTTTACCACGATCAGAACATGCTGAGATAAATCACGTGTATAAATGTCGCTATTTATCTTTTTCTGTCCAAAGCTGAGGGGAGTCACTGCTCCTGAAGTCTGGCTCACTTCAAGACCATCAAGAACACCATCTGCAATAACATCCCGATATTGGATGTCAGCGAAATGCATTGAAGTGTAGACGTTATCGCTGTTGCCGTATTTTTTTATAAGATCGTAAGAGTAAGACGAGTATGCCGTTAATAAAGCGCCGTATTGATGACCAGCACTAGCAAAACTGCTTTGCCCACCTTTGGTTATATCAATAGGTTTGGTCTCATTTACGTCAAACCCATACATGCTATTGATACTATCCAAAGCGGTTGAAAAGGCACTCTCATCTGTGGATCCTTGAGAAATTTTGTACTTTGCCAAGCCTGCTGCCAAGTTCGACAGCGGAGTAAGCATTAACTTTTGCTCACTCCCCTCTTTAAAGTTCACAACACCTTCAAATTTAAGTGTCTTCGCATTGCTCACTGATACCGTTTCATTCGTAAACGGGTCGGTATAACTCCCCTCTTTTGCAACAACAAAAAGAGGCATTGAAGACGATTCAAACTCTAGCAGATAGTTTCCGAACGCATCAGACGTCGTGTTAGCCAACTTCCGACCTAAGTTTCCATTTTTGAACTCGAAAACCTCAATCTTTGCGCCATTTACAGGGGCGTCAAAAACCATACCGGAAATGCTTCCTTTGCTTCTAGCTGGAGGTGTGTTGTCTCCTCCATCACCACCACCACATGCACTCAATAAAAGAGATGTAAGCGTAAGACCTAATGTTAATTTCAGCGTATTTTTAGCGAACATAGTAATTTGGCAAAATATATTTTGCCGAGATTATATTATTGTAAAATATTTTCTCAACGTGACAATAACACCATTTAAAAAGCCAAAAACACCAGACCAACCGTCACTTTTACTAAATTATCAAATTAAAATCATCACCTATAATTATTCACTTAGTTAAAACGGAGGAATTAGCCATACTTTAATGCTAGGTTTTGTTTAAAATATTATACTCTACGCACAACTGTCAGCCTTGATAAAGCACCAAAACTAATGACTATTTTAATAATAAAAAGGAGTGTGCGAACTCCTACCGCAACCCTTCTCACCATTGCCTTACTCATTTTTATTGGCGTGTCTCTTTCTCACCACATCCTCACTCCCATGGATAGACTGCCTACCGTTAAGCCTTTGGAGTTCAAAAATGAGGAAGTTCAAGCTCCTTTTGAGGTGGGTACTCTTAGACAAAAAATCACCATAGGTGTGGTTGAGTACTCGTTTGTCGCTTCATTGTTAAAATCAGGGATAAGTCAAAAAGAGATTAATTTTCTATTGGCCCTTATTAAAAGTAACTTTAATATTATTGATTCAGTTAAGAGAGATGACCATTTTATCTTAAGAACTAAGTTAAATAGTAGAAATGAAACCTATATTAGTTCTTTTTACTATTTAGGTAGTAAAACCGATTTATTTATTATCAATGATGGGCAAGGTAACATATTTGATGAACATGGCGTGTCAATAAAAAATAAACTCCGATTTTCAGATCCCTTTGATAAAAGCTACAGAGTAAGCTCTGGCTATGACTTAAAACGAACACACCCAGTAACTAATATAACGACTCCGCACTTAGGCACTGACTATGCAACACCAGTAGGTACACCGATTCGTAGTATTGCTGATGGTATCGTTTTAAAGTCTCGTTACAACCGTTTTGCGGGCAACTACATTAATATCCGCCACACAAATGGCTCTGTATCACGTTACCTACACTTATCTCAACGCAACGTCCACGTTGGCGAGAAGATCAGCCGAGGACAAGTGATAGGAAAAACGGGTAACACAGGAAGAACAACAGGGCCGCATTTACACCTTGAACTGCACATTAATGGTATTCCGGTTGATTACGAGCGATACATTCAAAAGCACCCAAACACTGACGTTAATATAGAAATGCTGATTGCAGCGAGAAAAGAAAAAGCAGAATTAACAGCGGAATGGCAACGGTATAGGCAGTCAAATCGGCAATAAAATACTTCGGTTCGATCTTTCTTCATTTATCTGAAGCGAGTCCTCGTAACCCTCTGAGCGCTTCAAGACCTGTCGCCACTTTCCAAGTTCAGGACAAAAAAGAGCCGCTATATGTGGCTCTTAGTGATTCGAATCTTTGTTTGCAGCCCATGAGTTAATATTTTTGTGGGCACAACTGAATGTAGAAAACTTGCTGGCACGTAACACGCTTAGACTTCAGAAAAAGCCATCATCCTCCAGTAAGAGCTTTAATGGTTCAGCATCCAACTGCTGTTGATCGCCTCTCCCTGTTCATCAAGTTTATGAATAATATAGTCGATAAACACTTTTACTTTCGCGGGCACAAACTTACGACTTGGATAGTATATATAGACACCTTGACCATCGGTTCTTTGAGGTTCAGAAACCAACATCAGTTTACCTTGCTGTACTAAGTCTCGAGCAAGATATTGGGGCATCAGAGCAATCCCTGCTCCTAAACTCGCTAAAGAGGCCATCGCATAACCATTGTCTACTGTCACTTGATGTGTAGGACTAAATTCTACTAATTGCCCATCTAAAGGCATCGTCAAGGTAAGCAAGCGCCCCGATTGTTTATAGCGGTACATTATCCATTTGTGCTGGTTAAGTGCTTCAACACTCTGAGGCCGACCAAACTTCTTTATGTACTCCGGACTGGCAAACATACCCATATCAATAGGACATAATCGCCTCGCAATCAGGTTGCTGTCATTTAGTCTCCCGCTTCGAATAGCAACGTCCATCCCACTCTCCAATATACTGGTGTATTCATCGGAAAAGCTAAGATCCAACTTCACTTCAGGGTAACGTTCGCAAAACTCTGGAATCAGCGGAGTTATATAGTTTTGCCCGAACGATAAAGGAAGGCTGACACGAAGTGTACCAAACGGAGATGCAATACTTTGATGAAGCTGCTCTTCACTACTTTTGAGCAAGTTGATCACTTCTCTTGCCGTCTCAAGGTAGTTAAACCCCGCTTCAGTGAGCTGGAGTTGACGTGTTGTACGGTGCACTAAACGAACACCCAAATCCTGTTCTAGGCGAGCAATCGCTTTACTAACAGTAGAAGGCGACTGCCCTAATTGATTCGCGACTGCTGTAAAGTTCCCTAAGTCCACAACAGATACAAACAACTTTATTAATGACAGCTTATCCATAACGCTCACAATTAATGAAAAATAATCACATCTAATATGACAGAAAAAGTATTTTTGTGTCATGCAAACTTTTCTAGTATTTCGGAAAAGCATACCTAGCTATGGATATTTCTACTGACCTCAGAGACGACAAATAAAGCCAACACCATTAACTCTACACTCAGAATGCTCGGGCTTACGGCATTTTCTCCAACCTTTAATTCCATTGCATCTCATTAAGTGCAATGAAACATACTGAACTTGCTCTAACACGGTAAGAGGTTTTAATGACAATAATTCAACTTAAACGCGAAGTGATCTGTTTTGCTGGCGATTCTGGAGATGGTATCCAATTACTTGGAGAACGCTTTTCAGACAACTCGTCGAAACAAGGAAACGATGTCATGACGTTACCTGATTATCCAGCTGAGATACGGGCTCCGGCAGGAACCACATCTGGAGTATCGGCTTTTCAGATGCAATTTGCCTCAACAGAGATTTATACTCCTGGCGACGATTTTTCAGTCTTAATCGCTCTGAATGCCGCTGCATTAAAAACCAAAATCTCACAACTCGTTGAAGGCGGTTTGGTGCTTATTGATCTCGATGGTTTTAATAAAAAAAACCTTGAGCTTGCTGGCTATGAATCTAACCCATTGAGCGATGGTAGCCTCGCAGATTATCGAGTGATTAGTGACAGTTTTACGCGTTTAACCGTTCAATCTCTTTCTGAGTTAAACATTGCGCCTAAAGTAGTGAAGCGAAGCAAAAACTTTTTTATGCTTGGTATTGTTTTATGGATTTACAGCCGTCCGCTAGAACCGACCATTGAATGGCTAAATAATAAATTCGCTGACAATCCGCAAGCGAGAGAGGCAAATACTTTAGCCATAAAGTCGGGATTTAATTATGCTGAAACAACCGAAATATTCAGCGACTGTTTTCAGGTTGCTCCCGTAGCAGATAATGCTGGCTTGTATCGTACTGTTTCAGGGAACGAAGCATTATCGCTTGGGTTAATATGCGCAGCAGAAAAACTCCAACGCCAGCTATTTTTGGGCTCTTACCCCATAACACCCGCCTCAGATATTCTACACACACTATCAACCTATCAACACTTTGGGGTCACGACATTCCAAGCAGAAGATGAGATTGCAGCTGCTTGTTCAGCTTTAGGTGCATCTTATGCTGGCGGTTTAGGAGTCACATCAACGTCTGGCCCTGGATTATGTTTGAAAGCAGAGACCATTAACCTTGCCGTGATGGCGGAGTTGCCAATGGTTGTTATCAACGTACAACGTGGAGGCCCCTCAACTGGCCTACCGACTAAAACAGAGCAATCAGACTTGCTTTTGTCTTTGTATGGTAGAAATGGAGATTCACCACTCCCAGTGTTGGCTCCTGCCTCTCCTGCAGACTGCTTTGACATGGCAATCGAGGCCTGTCGAATTGCTACTACATTTATGACGCCAGTGATCTTATTGAGTGACGGCTACTTAGCAAACGGCTCCGAATCTTGGCTCGTGCCCAACCCTGATGAGATTAAGCTCACTGCCGAGGCAGCAAAAGCAAACATAAGCCCGTTTTATCCCTATGCCCGTGATGAGGTGTATTACAGCAGAGAGTGGGTCACGCCTGGTACAAAAGAGAAAATGCACCGCATTGGAGGGTTAGAAAAGCAAGCGATTACTGGCAACCCTTCTCATGATCCTGAAAACCACCAGCGCATGACTGATGAAAGAGCAAAAAAAATAAATAACATCTGCCATTTCATCCCTAAACAAACGCTAACAGGCAGTACTCAAGACTCACTGCTAGTGCTAAGTTGGGGAGGCACGCAAGGTTCTGTGTCGACCGCAATTGAGCATCTGAGAAATCAAGGCGCATCGGTTGCCCACGCCCATATTAAATATCTAAACCCGTTTCCAATCAATTTGGAAGAGATCATTAGCCAATTCAAACATGTGCTTGTTTTTGAGTTGAATAACCAACAACTCGTCAAAGTGATTCGCTCACAATATGCCATTTCTGCACGCTCCGTAACCCAAGTTAAGGGGTTACCATTCAAAGTTCACGAGGTCATTGAGTCTATTAACCACCACCTGAAGGATATTAAAAATGACGACTAAGGTACTCAACCGCAAAGATTTCGCATCTGATGTTGAAGTCAAATGGTGTCGAGGCTGTGGTGATTTTAACGTATTAAAAACGATGCAATCCGTTCTAGCACGATTAGGTCGAACTAAAGAGAACACCGTATTCATCTCAGGGATTGGCTGCTCATCTCGTTTTCCTTATTATCTCGATACTTATGGATTTCATACGATTCACGGCCGTGCCCCTGCCATCGCTACTGGTGTAAAAGCGAGCAATCCAGAGTTAGATGTTTGGGTCGTAACCGGCGATGGTGACGCACTGAGTATTGGCGGAAATCACTTTATTCACGCGATTCGACGCAACCAAGACATTAAAATTTTGCTTTTTAATAATGCTGTCTATGGACTGACCAAAGGCCAATTTTCCCCGACAAGCGAACAGGGCTTCATTTCTAAGTCGAGCCCTGAAGGCTCTCCCGATCAAGCGCTTAAACCTCTGGCATTAGCAGCATCCGCAGGTGCTACGTTCATAGCACGAACATCAGACAATGATCCTACACACATGACGATGGTGTTAGAGGCTGCTGCCGCGCATTCGGGCACTGCTGTGCTTGAAATCCTACAAAACTGCGTCATTTTTAACGATAAAGTGCACGAACCTTACAACGGCCCAGCTAATAGAAGCGAACATCTACTTTATCTCTCAGATAATGAACCGTTATTGTTTGGTAAAACACACTCAAAAGCGTTGATCAATAGAGGGTTTGGTTTCGAGATTGTCGAATCAGAGGCCCCGAACCTTTTGCTCCACTCCAGTCAATGCGAGGAGTCATACTATGCTTATGCGCTTGCTAACTTGAGCTATCCAGACTTTCCCATACCCGTGGGCGTTTTTCGTTCAGTGACTCGACCTACTTTTGATCAGGTCATTCAACATCAAAAACACCAAGCAACTCTAAAATATGGTCAAGGCGACTTAACCGAATTGCTCAAACAAAACAGTTATGAGCGTCTCTGCTAACAATTGAAAGAGCCAACTACTGAGGTAACCTTTCCTGCAAAGATGAAACTAAAAGGTTTCCGATTCTAGGTGGCGACTTGCTGAATGATGAGTTGATAAGGAAGTGTGGTGGTTGCAGATATCCATCACACTAAAAAGAGGCTCTATATGAGCCTCTTCTGTTTTTTAAAATAGTGACATCGTCACTCTTCTGAATGGTTTCTATCGTATTCAGCGCTTGCCTTTTTCAGCCCTTCTAAATCGTCTGAACATAACAATCTCTTCAGGCTGTCGATTTTCTTATCAGGCCAATCATATATCCTAAGGGCGAGCAGTTCGTCTATCGTCTCTCGAGAAAAGCGATATTTGACATGCTTAGCTGGTGAGCCTGCAACCATGCTGTAAGGCTCAACATCTTTCGTCACCACGCTGTTTGCCGCAACGATTGCTCCTTCTCCGATAGTCACACCCGGCATTATCATGGATCGCATACCGAGCCAGGCGCCATCGCCAATGTGAGTATCTCCTTTCCCGACATACGCTTCTTCAATAAAGTCCATAAATGGGTACAAGGAGAACCAATCAGCTCTATGTGTACTATTTCCCCCCATAACAATCACAACTTCCGCTGCAATACAGACAAAGTCACCTATATGTAACTTATCAATCTTCCATTTTGGTTCCCAATCTCGACTGAACTCATCGCCTTGTAGATATCTTACAACGGACTCCTCAAAACCCGCGTCCCAACAATCACTGTAATAACTATGTTTACCTTTAATCGTTATATTTGGATTCGTAACAACTTCATGTAGCAAAGTCACCTTAGACCAATGCTTAGTTTTCATGAATACTCCTATAAATACTATCGAATAAAACAATGCAGATAGTATGTATCTAAATAAGCTCTAATAATTACGTAGTGCCTATTACCACTATAATTTACTTCACCACCGAGCTAATAATATTGTAGGCAGCCTCTACTCTTTCTGCATTAGGGTAGTTTTTATTCGCCAGAATCACTATGCCTATTTTTTCAGAGGGTACATACGCGACATATGCCCCAAAGCCACCTGTTGAGCCCGTTTTGTTATACCAAACGTCACGACCGAGAGTACCAGATACACTTGCTTGAACCGGTTTAGCGTTGAGAATTACATCGCTGGAGTTACCCTTCAATAATTGCGAAAGTGAAACGGGGTAATCATAACCTTCCCATCCTACGGCTTGTGTAAACGTGTCGGTATCAAAATACTTAGTATGAGTTCGCTCTAGCGCATTTTCTATATCAGTATTAAGTTGCGCTTGACCCATATTTGCTTCGATATATTGAAGCATATCTAAGCTTGTTGATTTAATACCATAGGCTTGTGCATCAAGAATACCTGGATTAACTCTAACGGGTTTTCCCTCAGAACTATAACCAAAAGCATAGTTGTTAAGCTTATCCTTTGGTACATCGACAAACGTATTAGCCATACCGAGCTTAGGCAGGATTAGGGTTTCCATCATTTCCGTATAGTCTGACTTCATACTCAAGGCACCGATGTAGCCAAATAGACCAATACTAGGGTTTGAGTACTTCCTCTTAGTACCGGCTTCGTACTCCGGTTTCCACGTTTTGTAGTACTGCATCATTTCAGCGTCGTTCGTTACTTCGCTAGGGAATTGCAATGGTAGGCCACCTGCAGTGTAGGTTGCGACATGAACTAGCTTGGTATTTCCCAGAACACTATTTTCTAATACTGGAATATAATCCTTAACCTTGTCATCCATGTTCAGCTTACCTTTTGCTTGGGCGTACCCAGTCAAAGTAGCGGCAAAAGTTTTACTGATAGAGCCGAGTTCAAAAATTGTGTCGTTAGTGACTAAACTCCCCTTACTTTCGTCAGCGAAACCGTAATTGTAAAAATAACGCTTACCATCAATCGTTACCGCAACAGCCAACCCCGGAATGTCGTATTCGTTGATTAATCCTTTAGCACATTCATCAACTACGTTCTTTAATTGACTGCTAACCGTTAACTCCGTTTTCGCAAACGTGACGAAAGAAGTGAGCGATAAAATGGCCACCAAGGCATTGTTTAATTTCATTGAACCCTCAATTTTTAATTTTCACTTATAATTAATTTCTAGTTTATTCCAAGGCTTTTAGCTTTTTATATAAAAGCAATCCTGACTTGAAGAACTCCAATCGTTAACCCCCGATGAATAACACTGTATCTTCAAATTTTTAGTGCGATATAAACAGGTTTAAACCTGATCACCGTTGATAGGTAGGCCGATTAGATACGAATGTAAGTAACATCCGTTTGCAAAATGGGGAAATAGTGTACTCAATTACGCTTTCTCCATATCACGATAACGGTATACTAGGTAGATATACTTGGTATATACAGATCCACATCCTCACAACGCTTTAGAACCACTTTTCAACGTCTACAGAGAAAACGATGCCATTTTCACTACACTTCGAAACTGGAAAAGTCACCAGCCAACAGCTTTATTCCGAGATATACCAAGGGATATTAGAAGGCAGATTACGATCAAATGAGAGATTACCGTCGACTCGCATGTTGTCTAAAAAGTTAGGCATAGCAAGAAACACTGTCATTTCGGTGTATGAGCGACTTCAGTTCGAGGGGTGGATAGTAAAAAAGGCAGGGTCTGGCACGTACGTAAGTAATGTTCTAGAACAAACGGTGAATCAAGATAAGAGACCAATAAAACACTACCAACTAGGGGTGTTTGGCACTAACGCAGCGAAGAAGCCAGAGATCATCGCACCAAAGAATCTAGACTATGACTTCACTTTAGGCGTTCCTGATCATCAGAGAATAGCAAAGCATATTTGGCGACACTCAAGACTGAGTAGGCTCAATGCATTAACTCCAGAGTTTGCACATGGTGGTGATTTGCAAGGACTAGCTTGTTTACGAGAGTCTATCTGCGAGTATGTAAGACATTCGAGAGGCGTAATCTGTGACCCTGAAGATATCATCATTACGCAAGGGTGCCAGCAGGCAATAATGACGACTCTCCTTACATTACTCTCTCCGGGGGATCTCGTGTCGACGGAAGATCCAGGATATCCTGTTTTTCTAAATCAAGCTCGATTGCTTGGCGCGCAAATAGGCACCGTGCCGATGGACAACCAAGGCGTTGTCGTTGAATCAATCCCTTCTAATACCAAAATTATTTATACAACGCCTAGTCATCAATTCCCTTTAGGCTTTAGCTACTCCGTTGAAAGGAAGTTAGAACTGTTGAGGTGGGCAGAGGTTAATAACGCAATCATTATCGAAGATGACTATGATGCGGAATATCACTATCTAAATACCAGTAAGCAAGCTCTCAAGTCACAAGACAAAAATGACTGCGTCATAATGATAGGCAGTTTCTCCAAAATACTATTTCCCGGCATACGCATTGGATATATGATTCCACCAAAGTCTTTAATAGAGCCAATTTCAAATATGTTATGGCACTTGGGAAGAAGTACATCTGTAGTGTCTCAAATCCTACTTGACGAATTCATGCGTGACGGTCATTTCTCTCACCATTTACTTAATATGAATAAAATCTATAGCGAAAGGTATCATAAACTCACTCAATTAATTGACAACATAGATTGCTTACAACGTATTCCAAGTCAAGGTGGATTGCATATAGCAGCTGAAGTATCGGGGTGCGCGACAAAAATGGCGAATAAGCTTGCTTCATCCAATGTAGCGGTTTATCCATCATCACATTTTTCTATCAACAATCATTCTAATGCCCTCTTATTTGGATTTGGTATTATCCCTACCCCAAAAATAGAAAAAGCATTTGATATTATTCAATCAGTATTGGATTAAACCGAGATAGTAGCAAGTATCTCATCCTAAAGCAGATATAAAATTGCCTCTTCAAAAAATGTCATAAACTTAAAAAGCAATAGATTTATGAAGAGGCAATATCAAATTATATTTGCACCAAATATCAATACATGGTTTTAAATATCAATTTATGGTTGTTTCAACACTTGTTACATTCAGTCGATTTACTCTTTACCGAACACGTTGTTCTCTTGTTCTTGAACGCGGATGAATGTAGTACGCTTGGTTAGCTCTTTAAGCTTTGCTGCACCCACGTATGTACAAGTTGAGCGAACGCCGCCAAGGATGTCTTGAATAGTGCCGTGAACGCTACCACGGTATGGCAATAATACGGTTTTACCTTCGGCCGCACGGTAGCCAGCGACACCACCTGAGTGCTTCTCCATCGCGCTCTTCGACGACATTCCATAGAACTTCATGAACTTCTCGCCATCTTTCTCGATCACTTCGCCGCCTGACTCTTCGTGGCCCGCTAACATGCCACCTAGCATAACAAAGTCCGCACCGCCGCCGAATGCTTTGGATACATCACCTGCGCATGAACAACCGCCGTCACCGATGATCATGCCACCAAGACCGTGCGCTGCATCGCCACACTCGATGATTGCAGAAAGCTGCGGGTAACCAACGCCCGTTTTTACACGAGTTGTACAAACTGAGCCAGGGCCAATGCCTACTTTCACGATGTCTGCACCAGCAAGGATCAACTCTTCACACATATCACCAGTAACCACGTTACCCGCAGAAATCACCTTGTCTGGGAACTCTGCTCGCACGCGTTCAACATACTCGACTAAATGCTCTGAGTAACCATTTGCAATGTCGATACAGATGAAAATAAATTCATCTGAAAGCGCCATAATATCTTTGGTTTTTTGGAAGTCCGCGTCAGATGTTCCCGTAGACACCATTACGTTATTCAGGGTTGCTTTATCGGCTGATTTAGCAAACTCAGCCCAATCTTCTACCGTGTAATGTTTGTGAACAGCAGTCATTACACCATGCTCAGCTAGCGCTTTAGCCATTGCAAAGCTACCAACCGAATCCATGTTTGCTGCGATTACAGGCACACCAGACCATTGACGACCACTATGCTTGAATGTAAAATCGCGGGTTAAATTTACTTGAGAACGGCTCTTAAGGGTAGAACGTTTCGGGCGAAACAGTACATCTTTAAAACCTAACTTAAGTTCTTGTTCGATACGCATTGTGTAATTCCTTGATTCATATGTATATGTGTCATCTCAGAGTGCGTAGTGATTTCGTTGGCAGACGAGTTCACTGTTCTTCGGACACAAAAAAACCGGAGCGTTGGCAGACGCTCCGGTTTTCAGCATTATAGGCTGTGATTTATTTCCTACAAGTCTGATATTTGAATTTTTTTTGTGATACCATCTTGATAATCGCATATCAAAAACACTCCTCAAGTCGTTATTTTTTCTCATTATTTATAATTATCAACAACTTAAGAAAACGTTTAAGTTAACCTATTGCGCAAACCTTTGCGTCATACCTTTAAAATGAAAACGCATCACCTCTCAAATCTGCCTAAAACTCAATCACCTAATACTAAGATGCGCTGCTAATTCGGAAAAAGTACTCCAAAAAATCGATCATTTTTTCATAGTGATGGGCGAGATCTAGCTACGTCCTATCGATTTGTTGAGTAATAGCGGTACGAAGTGTGCCTATAACATCACTTGCCAAAAGACCAATTTGACCATGCTGACTCACGTTTATATCCGCAGCATGACTGTGGAGTACCACACCTAAACGTGCCGCAATGGAAATGGGTAACCCTTTAGCTAGCAACGCACCAATAACACCAGATAGCACATCTCCCATTCCGCCCGTCGCCATTCCGGCGTTACCCGCTAGGCAGACGTACATTCTCGTTCCATCGTAAATAAGCGTTCCCGCACCTTTTAAAACCACCACACCGCCATAACGCTCTTGCAGTTGTCTTGCAGCAGAATATCGGTCATTTTCTATTTGTTGAGTGGTCACATTTAATAGTCGAGCTGCCTCTCCAGGATGCGGCGTGATCACTCGCTGGTTGTCGCACACCAAAGTGCCATCACATCGTTGGCTTAGCATCGCTAGAATATTGAGCCCATCAGCATCAACAACTTTAGGTTTCTGTTCTTGAGCCAGATATTGATAGGCTTGATAAGCCCACTCATCATCACCAAAACCTGGACCAAACACCAATACTTCAGCCCAGCGAATGCGTTTGGTTAAGTCATTCTCAGTATCCCTGAGTAAGTCGGCGGTGATGCTTTGGCTCATTACTTCTGGGCAGCCAATCTGTAGCGGAATAAGGCTACTCGGGTGAGTAATTGCGGCAGTTAAACCCGCTCCGGATCTAACCGCTGCGGAGGAACATAAACGAATCGCTCCTGACATACCTTGGTTACCACCGACACAAAGTAGTTTGCCATTGTCACCTTTGTGTGCTGTCGGGTTTGGCTTGAGCATTAACCTTGAAACAACCTGATGATCAATACCTAGTGCACTTTCTACTTCGATAGAATCAAACTCAATATTTACACCCAATCCACAAAAGTGGAGTTCACCAACTCGATCTCTCGCTTGTCCGGTGCACAAGCCTTGCTTAACACCAATGAAGGTTACAGTATGCTCAGCATGAATGGCATCGCCTAAAATAGCACCTGTATTTGCACACAACCCGGAAGGAATATCGACTGCAATCACTGGGGTGTGAATTTGATTGATTTGCTCAATGTAGCGACGGTACTCCGAACGAACCTCACCACTTAAACCAGTGCCTAACATAGCATCAATGATCACATCGGCTTCTAGCAATGCGGTATTCCACTCATCCCAATCATTGTTAACACCATCGATGGACTGCCAATCTTGATATGCGCGTAAAGCATCACCTTTGAGCGCAGTCACATCACCAAGTTGGAAAACCTGTACATTGAGTTGCGCTTGTTTAGCAAGCGAGGCAAATACGTATCCGTCACCACCATTATTCCCTTTGCCACAAATGACCAAGATATTTTTTGATTTGGGATACAAGTGTAAAAAACGCTCATACACAGCCATACCTGCGCGTTGCATTAAGCTATACATAGAAACACCAGCCATTTGCGCTGCCAGCGTTTCACCGTTTTTTACTTGTTCTGCGGTGTAGAGTTTTAGGGCGAGATTAAAGTCCATCTTCACGTTCTGCGCATTAGGAAACACAATTATAAGTATACAAAAAAGCCAAGGCGAGCCTTGGCTTTTGAGAAAGTTTTTTATCGCTACTGACTCTGAGACATCAATGCTTCAGCCGTCGCGTCTTGTATAGATAAAAACAACGAATTGATTTTTCCAGTCGGTGTACGCATGGGGTTCAGCGTAACGTTCTGGTACATAAACTCCGCTTGCTGAGTGACAGGACGTACGTTACGGCAGCGGAACAAGTAAGGACGCTGGCGCCACGTAATAAAGCTGCGGCAACCTAAATCATACACGGGCTTTGTTTTTAACTTAAACCATTCCTGCGGGATTTCAGGGAAGATATCAAAGATAGAACGACCAATTGCATCATGAGATTGCAAACCACTATGATGAGTCATAAACCCATTCCAGACCTGTACATTGTAATCTCGGTCAATGACGACGAGCCCCATGTCGACGTTTTGTACCATGTCGACCATCCAATGGAATTGTTCAAACTCTGCTGGCATATTCAACATTAGAACTCCTCCATTAGATATGACAGTTTGTTATCGAGCAGCGGCAAAGATTCATCGACGAACATAAACAATAAATCACAACGGATTGACGTTCCCTCAATGTTGTAGCTCACCTCGAATGTCATGGTGCGGCTGAATGCGCCCGTCGTAGACTCAATGATCGAATCAATTGATATATGCTGACCAAGAAGCACTGGAGGGCTTTGGAAGAATCGTACTTCAGATTGTTCGCCCAAGCCATTTAAGAATGACCCCACCAAGATATTGGAAACATCCATGAGCAGCTCAAGCTCTTCCAGTTCGTCGCTGTCTGCCGGCACTTTCATCAACTTCTTGAGATCCGATACGCTCGAATCGCTTAAAATCACCAGCGCTTCACCCGCAATACCTTCGCCACAAAAGCCCTGACAAACGCCCGATACGTTGTCATGCGACGCTAAGTCACGGAGAGCCATGTGTAGTTCGCTCACTTCGAAGATATTAACGTTCGGCAGAGGCAGTTGCACAAACACATCAAAGTGACGCGCCAATGCATCTGCGGCTCGACCAATAGAGACGTTCGCCACTTCCATATAAATATCGCGACGACGTAAAATCGGTAACTCAATAGAAACAGGCGTGATAATTTGAGGACGAGGCTCTGGCTCGACCAACTCTTTAAGCGCCTTCTTGAGTTCATCTTTGGCGATCGGTTTTTGAATAAACGCTTTTGCGCCAAGTGCGAACACACGCTCTTTCGCTTTAGGTTGGATATCCCCCGACACCACAACCACGGGAGTTTTATTCCCTAACCGCTGCATGTTTTCTAGTGTTTCAAAGCCATCCATTTCTGGCATGGTCAAATCAAGAAACATCAATTTAAACTCGTTCTTTTCGAGTTCTTCTAGCGCATTTTTTCCGTGGATAGCAAACGTAATATCGGCATTCAATGTGGCTGGTAATGATCTCGCCATCTGTTTGCGTGCTAACGCTGAATCATCACAGATGAGTACGGGAAAAGACATTCAATCACCTTTTTATATTCCACAATCTGCGCCGGAGTCTAACAGATTGTTACAGCATGTAATACGAGAAAACTGACGAGTTTTTATTTCTTTTTTATTCAATAAGCATACGCAATATGAATGGATGAGTGAACAAAATGGCGAAAAAGCAAACATCCCATTCGCTGTTTAGTGACATGAAACAAACATGGATAAAACGCCTCCATTAAAAATAAGCACAAAGTTGCATTTTAAATTAAAAATCCGTTTTTACTCCCACTCTATCCGCTCAGTATGAGTACTGGGTAAATCGGTATCGCGTAGCAATAAAAAAGCACCCTTTCATAGGGTGCCTTGAATAATGTATTCATCAATAAAGTGTCACTTCTATGGCACACCATGGCCTTTAGAAGCCACCCATACGCGATACCATTGCTCTCGAGTCAATTCGATATTCAGCGCATTTACTGCCGTTTGCACACGCTCAATCTTACCAGAGCCAATGATTGGAATTGGGTTAGATGGTAAACGACGTACCCAAGCGTAAATCACTTGGTCAATGCTAGTCGCGCCCACTTCTTCGCGAATCGCTTCTAATTCGTTGCGAACACGAACGGCTTGCTCACTGTCACCACTGAAGATGGAGCCACCACCGAGGCAAGACCAAGCCATTGGGCGCGTACGCAACATTTGCATTTGATCAAGCGTTCCATCATGTGCAACCTCAAAATGAAGCGGATTGATTTCCACTTGGTTAGTCACAAGAGGCTTACCTAAACGGGATTGCAACAGCTCGAACTGACGTGGAGTAAAGTTAGATACACCAAAGTGCTTCACTTTACCCACTTTGTGTAGCTCTGAGAATGCTTCAGCCACTTCATCGGCATCCATTAACACGTCAGGGCGATGGATTAAAAGCACATCGATTTCGTCCACATTCAAACGTTCAAGCGAGTTATTCACCGATTGGTAGATGTGAGCGGAACTTGTATCGTAGTGATTGATCTTACGCTCTGGTGTTTTATCTCCGCACAGATTGATATCACACTTTGTGACGATCTGAATCTGCTCTCGCACACTCTTATCGAGAGCAAGTGCTTCACCAAACAACTTCTCACACTCGTAATTACCGTATATGTCTGCGTGATCGACCGTGGTAATGCCTAACTCAATATGTTGCTTGAGGAATGACAAACGCTCTTGAGCAGTCATGCCCCAATCAACTGCACGCCAATATCCTTGGACCAGCTCTGAGAACTCAGGGCCTTTTGGTGCAGTCACAACTTTTGCAACCATGGTTTTTCTCCTTCAATTGATCTGCATTCATCGTAGTCTTGTTTTCACATCGGCTCAACGGGTAAACTTTGGCAATTCGAACTGGAGTACGAAATATGTCTTTTGCCCAACGCCTAGCCACCTTGATCGGAGAAGAAAGCATCAGCGGATTTGCACGACGCGTTGATGTGTCTGAAGCTTTAATACGCAAATATTTAAAAGGCAGTGAACCGAGCCTAACGAAAGCAAATCAAATTGCGATGCGAGCCAACTGCTCTCTTGAATGGTTAGCGACCGGATGTGGTTATTTATATCGCCGCGCTGAAGTCGTAGATATGGATGCGTACAAACTTGCATTTCAACACGTTATGAATCAGCCGTTGCCAGATGAGGCAGAAGAACAGCACCGTAAGCTCATCGCTGGCTATCAATACCTGCGTGCGCACAAAAAATCGGATGGATTTTTAGACGAGTCTGCGATGGCGACCTTCCTATCTCTCCATAAAGAATCTAAAAACGAGTCACTTTAACATCGATAATTTCGCCATCGCTGTGCAATTCCACATTTAAAGACGGTGATGGCGACGAAAACTCGTCCGGTTTTACCCAAAATAAGCTTCGAATCGTTTCTTGCGGATAGCGGTTTATCAACAAGATAACTTCTTTATCGACAAGCTCAGAAGATTTCTTTTCCAGCGCTTCAACGACGTCATAGTGTTCTTGTCCGATAGTTATGTTGCGTAAAACTAATCCGTCTTTTCTTAAATTGAGGATTAAGTCATTGAGACTTTGCCATTGATATTCGGTCAAAAAAGAGAACTGAGCACTGTCCTTTCCCAAAACAACTTCACCATACAGATGCTGCTGATAGTACGAAAAATCGTCCAAACAAAATGTGCTGATATACGTTGAAACATCTTGCTGCTGCACGTCACAGCGATACCAGCTTCCCCTTGTCTCTATACGCTCTTTTAAATTGGAGTACGGCATTGAAGACAACGTGTCCTGCCACCAACTCGGCGTCGAAAATGCTGGAAACGTTACCGAAAAACAACATAAAGAAAACAGGACTCGAGGATAAAAGCGCATGAATTACTCTGGTTGATTAACATCGAACCCAGACATTACCGACTAGTAGAAATTGTTCAAGATAAAAATAGTGGCAAGTAGCGCGGAAAGTTGTAGAGCAGAAATTAAGAAGGCGCACATTTGCGTGCGCCTCTACCTCGTTACTCAATCGTGAGTGTGCGAATCGGAGATGTCTATTGATGCATCCCGAACATAAAACGAGGACTTACCGTAGGGTTTGAATCCATCCAAATTGTGTGTAAAACCTCACATCCCTCCTTCTGAAGCAGTCATGTTGCTTTACACCTAAAGCATGGTTCATTTTGCTCAAAAAACAAGTTTTTTATCCCAAATTATGAGAGCAATAGCACAGTCTTGGTGAATGAATGATATCGCGACACTTCGAACACTCAATAGTGAAAAGCTAAATTGCATCTTTATTGATTAGGTCTAGACTCTGCGAAGCGTATACTTTCTCGCGTCCCTTCCACCAGCAACAGGAGAACTTGTTAATGACCAAACGAGAGAGAATTGTGAAATCTGTGTTAGCGCACGTACCGAAAGATGCGATTAACCAGTTTGTCTCTCGAGGGTCCACACCATTTTCTGTCCTGATTATGGCCGCAATCGTTGGCACACTAGCTGGTTTTGTCGGCACTTACTTCGAACTTGCGGTTCATTTTGTTTCTGAAACCCGTACCGAATGGCTAAGAAGCGAAATCGGTAGCGTACTTCCTCTTTGGCTTGCTGCTGTACTGATCAGTGCTCTACTTGCTTTTGTTGGTTACTTTCTTGTTCACCGCTTTGCTCCAGAGGCTGCGGGATCAGGCATCCCAGAAATAGAAGGCGCGATGGACAACATTCGTCCAGTGCGTTGGTGGCGAGTTCTACCTGTTAAATTCTTCGGCGGCATGGGTGCACTTGGCTCCGGTATGGTACTTGGTCGCGAAGGTCCGACAGTTCAAATGGGCGGCGCAGTTGGTCGAATGGTGACCGATATTTTCCGTGTGAAAGATGACGATACTCGTCATTCCCTACTCGCTTCAGGTGCTGCTGGAGGTTTGGCTGCCGCCTTTAATGCCCCACTCGCGGGCATTATGTTCGTTGTGGAGGAAATGCGACCTCAATTTCGCTATTCTCTGATCTCAATTCGCGCGGTGATCATCTCTGCTATTATGGCCAACATTGTGTTTCGCGCCATCAACGGGCAAGACGCTGTCATCACAATGCCGCAATATCACTCTCCAGAGCTTCAGTCCCTTTGGTTGTTTCTATTGCTTGGCGCATTGTTTGGCGTATTCGGAGTGATCTTCAATAAATTGATTACCGTGGCACAAGACAGTTTTGTCGCAATTCACAAAAACGATCGTAAACGCTATTTAATTGTGGGTTCACTACTTGGTGGCATTTTTGGTCTGCTTCTCTTATACGTGCCGCAGCTAACTGGCGGTGGCATCGGCCTTATTCCTGATATTACCAATGGCAACTACTCGGTATCCGTTTTAGTTCTGCTTTTCTTTGGTCGCGTCATCACGACGTTGCTATGCTTTGGCTCTGGTGCGCCGGGCGGTATCTTTGCACCGATGCTTGCTCTGGGGACCTTGTTTGGCTATGCATTCGGAGCGAGTGCTGATGTGTTGCTTCCTACGCTTGATATCGAACCTGGCGTATTTGCTATTGCGGGCATGGGGGCCCTGTTTGCTGCAACGGTACGCGCACCGATCACGGGCATTTTGTTGGTGATTGAAATGACCAATAACTACTACTTAATTCTACCACTTATCATTACTTGTTTAGGTGCCGTGATTATTGCTCAGTTGTTTGGCGGACAACCGATTTACAGCCAGTTGCTACATCGTACAATCAAAAACGATAAGTTACGTCAGCAGGATCTTCCTGAAAACCAATCGACATAATTCTCGCTTTGTTATTATTTCGCTCCAAACCATCGAAGGGTTTGGAGCGATAAACTCTACGTTTTTACATCCTTTCCCAAATATTCGATACCAAACTCACAAAAACACCATTCTCTGATATTTCCTCACCACCTTTCATGAGTAAGCACTCTCTAAACTTGCTAGTATTCGCTACTCAAATAGAGCATTTCATCCAAATCATCACGTTTCGTTTCATTCAGGCAAAAATCAAATGGAGTAGATTTGAACTGGAGAAGACTTGTGCAGTTTTATAGCGTTCCGCCGTCTCAAGCCGCGTTAGCGCTAGGTATGATAGGTTTAGGACAAGCTTGGGCACTCTATGTCCCTGAAATTGGTGAACCAATACGCCCATTTTTAGCGTCACTCGGCGCGCTTTTACTCGCCCCTGTGCTGATAAAATATGCCACGAATCCACGATTATTTATGGTCGACATTCGTCACCCATTGAGCGGTAGCCTAATGGCACCCATGAGTATGGCGTTACTGATCCTTGCAGATTATCTTGCTTCTGTAGCGCCAATCATTGCTTATCCACTCTGGTTTATGGCACTTTTGCTGCATTTTACTATGATGGTACTGTTTTTTAGCTTTCAGCTAATGAACTTCAAAATGTCGAATATCGTACCTAGCTGGTTTCTCTATCCAGTGGGACTGATCAGCAGCTCATTAGCAGGCTCCCAATTGGGTCACAACCTATTCTCTGAAACCTTAGCGATGATGTGCATTGGCATTTATTTCTTTATGTTACCGCTGGTGCTCTATCGTTTGGTGTTTTTCGGATCTCTGCCGAGACGAGCCAGGCCGACCCTCGCAATTATGGCCGCACCGGTAAACTTGTCATTGGCGGCATATTTGGTGAACTTTCCCCTTCCCGATCCGATACTGACTGGCGCATTAGCAGGGATTGCTATCACAATGACGTTATTGATCTACCTGTGTTACTTCCGCTTACTTCGATTGAAGTTTCAACCTTCTATCGCGGCGGTAACCTTTCCTTCCGTGATCAGTGCCATTGCGATGCACCGCTTAACCTCCTTTTTTGCCGAATCGCATCCACATTGGCACTGGCTCCACGATTTTGGCTTTTTAGAGCTCAGCATTGCGACTGTGTTGGTGGTTTGGGTATCGGCAGGTTACGTCAAAATGTATTGGCCAGAAATCGTTAAGTCGCCCTCTAAACAAGCATAAAAAACGGCCTCATCTGAGGCCGCTGTTCATCTCATCAATAAGACATCAACCCGCAAACTTCGCCATGAAGTTCCCAATGTTAGTCAAACTCGATGCCGCCATTACGATAACAATCGCTGCTCCAGTTAGCGTTAAGTACATTGGGTGTTGGTAGTCACCGACGATATCTTTGCGTTTTGTCGCAACCAATACAGTGCCCAAAACGATAGGAAGAATAATGCTGTTCACTAGGCCCGCTAGCATCAAAAGAAGAATTGGCATGTCCATGGTTACCGTGCCTAGCGAGGTTAGGATAATGAAACCAACACACCACGCTTTCTCGTTTCGCGCCACAACTGGGAAAAGCGTCTTAATTAATGATATAGCCATGTAAGAGTTGCCAACCACAGACGTGATGGAAGCTACAAACAGTACTAAGCCAAAGATGAAGTAACCAAGCTGGCCAGCACCTTGACGGAAAGCATCCGCCGCAGGGTTAGCCGTATCCAGCGTTGCGCCTGTCGCGATAACGCCAAACACCGCCAAAAACAGTAGGATTCGAATAACCACCGCGATAGAAATACCAGCCCACGCTGTTGAGGTGATGGAAGGCACGTTCTCTTTGCCTTTCAAGCCGATGTCTACTAGGCGTTGTGCACCCGTGTAGTAACCGCCAACTGCACCGCCAACGATAGTCAACGTAGGCAGAAGCAAACTACCAACATCCATAGGCATCACCGCTGCACTTAGTGTCTCTCCCATCGGAGGTAAGCTCGTCATAGCCACGTATGCGATCAGAACGATCATGAACAAGCCAAGGTAGCGGGCCATTTGGTCCATTCGTTTGGAGGCGTTATGAACCACAAACAACAAACAGCCAACGACACCGGTAAACAGTGCGCCCCATGTTGTGTCCACGCCCGTTAGCACATTGATGCCTAACGCTGCGCCACTCACGTTGCCAAAGTTAAACGCCACTGCACCAAGCGCAAGGAGAATACCAACACCATAACCCATGCCGGGTGCCACTTTGTTCGCAATGTCTTGGATTCGCATGCCAGAAACGCCGACAATACGCCACAAGTTCATCACAATACCAAACGTGATAAAAATGGAAGCCAAAACTGGAAATGCCATGTCGACTTTGTAGATATTTGTGAAGACTGCGGTTTGAGTTAAAAAGCCGGGACCAACAGAGGTTGTCGCCATCAAAAAAGCGACACTGAGCATGGCTTTCTTTTGCCAACTGCTTTCTGTAACTGGAGCTGAAATAGAGGAGGTGCTGATAGTGCTTTGTGTAGTCATGCCGAGTCCCAAATTTGTTGTCTTTCTATTATTAGAAAATAGAAAGACAACTGACCGAGATCAGCTGAACTTAGAGAAATATCTCTTTTTAAAACAAACGATTACAAGTTGCAACCGTTCATTGGGCGCATATATTAAGAGCAACGAATGTGACTGTCAATACACAATTGCATAATTACTATTTATTGCGGCTCACTTGACGATGATTTGGATATAAAAGATATAAAAAAGGATGGCAACTCGCCATCCTCTCTCAATTTTATTTGTCGATTTGATTAACGCAGGCCATGCAGAAATTCAGCACGGGTCGCTGGGTTGCTCTTAAAAATACCACCTAACGCTGTAGTCGTGGTTTCACTGGTGGCATCCATCACACCGCGTGATTTCACACAGTAATGCGTCGCGTCGATAGTCACCGCTACATCGTCAGACTCAAGCAATGTTTGCAAAGCAACAAGGATTTGCTGGGTCATACGCTCTTGGACTTGAGGGCGTTGCGCAAAGAAACGAACAATACGGTTGATCTTAGACAGGCCAATGATCTTACCGCGAGGAATATAAGCAACAGCGGCTTTACCGTCGATTGTCACAAGGTGGTGTTCGCACGTACTGGTCACAGTAATGTCTTTCACGCGAACCATTTCGCTCACGTTCATCTTGTTTTCGATAACTGTGATCTTGGGGAAGTTGGAGTAATCCAAGCCAGAGAAAATCTCGTCCACGTACATTTTTGCAATGCGGTGTGGCGTTTCCTCTAAGCTATCATCCGTAAGGTCGAGCTGAAGCAGACCAAGAATCTCACGCATGTGGTATTCAATCTTTTCCTTCTTCTCTTCACGGCTAACGGCATTAGGGCGCATTGGTGTTTCTAACCCGCGTTGCTCTAGCGCTTCTTTCACTAACTTTGCTGACTCGCTAAGACCTGACATTTCACTTCCTCTTTTGTAACTACCACTCTCGGTGTGAAATACAATTGCCGTGTTTTCATCCCGTAGCGTTAAAGTCGCTCAGTCCGATGTTTATAACGCCAAGGCACATAACAAGAATACACTGAGCTATTTTCTCATGCTCCGTAGGAACTTTACCCCTTTCGGATGGGTGACAAGGATACTCGGATTTTTGAATAATTACACCCATATTTTATAGGTGGACATTCTTACTCGGTCCCCTTTTATGGTAGAGTTGCCACAAAACAAAAGAACATAGGATTATCTCAATGGGCTGCTGCGACGCACCTGGCTTGATGCCAATTGAAGAAGCGATGGATAAGATGCTATCGCGAATCAAACCTATCCAAACGACACTTTCTCTTCCTCTTGCTGACGCTCTGGGTTTTGTGCTGGCTGAAGATATTTTATCGCCAATTCACGTACCCCCTTTCGACAATTCAGCAATGGACGGTTATGCCATTCGTATTCAAGACCTAGAAGTGTCTACAGTGTTGCCTCTGGCAGGTAAATCCTTCGCAGGTCAGCCTTTTGAGGGTGAATGGCCGGCAGGCACTTGTGTTCGAATCATGACTGGCGCGAAAATTCCGGAAGGCTGTGATGCCATTATCATGCAAGAAAATACGGAAGTGACCGACGCTGGTATTCAGTTCAACCAAACGGATGTGAAGCCGCAAAATAACATCCGCCCTACGGGTGACGACATCAAGCAAGGGGATATTGTATTGGCAAAAGGCGCGCGCCTGACACCGCGCGATATTCCAATGATTGCCTCTCTTGGTGTCAGCCATGTCACCGTCGTGCGTAAGCCAAAGGTGGCATTTTTCTCCACAGGTGATGAACTTAAACCATTGGGTGAGCCACTCAAGGCGGGTCAAATCTACGACAGTAATCGTTACGGTATTAAGCCGTTAATCGAAAACTTTGGCTGTGAAGCGATTGATCTTGGCATTATCCCTGACTGCCCAGAAACACTAAAAGCAACATTCGAAAAAGCACAAACCCTCGCGGATGTAGTTGTAACGTCTGGCGGCGTCAGCGTTGGTGAAGCAGATTACACCAAAGACATTCTTGAAGAACTTGGCGAAATCGGTTTCTGGAAACTGGCAATCAAGCCGGGTAAACCTTTCGCATTTGGCAAGTTAAGTACTGCTTGGTTCTGTGGGCTACCAGGTAACCCTGTATCTGCGGTGCTAACAATGTACGTACTTGTTCAACCAATGTTGGCTAAATTGGCAGGCCATACTGAATGGAAAGCGCCTGAGTCTATCCCTGCGACGACTAAAACCGCATTTAAGAAAGCGCCGGGACGTACAGACTACCAACGCGGTATCTATACTCTAGAAAACGGTAAATTTGTCGTTGAAACCACTGGCAACCAAAGTTCAGGAGCCTTTCGCTCAATGAGTTTGGCAAACTGCTTTGTTGTATTGGAACGTGAACGTGGCCGTGTGGAAGTTGGCGAAACGGTTCAAATCCAACTGTTTAACTCAACGTTATACTAGGAACGTACCGTGGATATTCTTTCCGATCAGGAGATGCTGCGCTATAACCGCCAGATCATTCTTCGCCAGTTCGATTTCGAAGGGCAAGAAGCTCTCAAACAAAGCTCAGTGCTTATTTTGGGTGCTGGCGGTTTAGGTTGCGCTTCTAGCCAATACCTTGCCACGGCTGGTGTTGGCAATATTACTTTTATCGATGACGATATTGTTGAGCTCTCCAATTTACAACGCCAAGTATTGCACCACGACGCCGATATTGGCCGTAAAAAGGTTGACTCCGCGGCGGATGCATTGCGGGAACTTAATCCTCATATCGAAGTAAACACCGTAGCTAAACGCCTTGACGACACTCAGCTTCAAGCTTTGATTGAACAACACACTGTGGTGGTCGATGCTTCAGATAACGTCGACACTCGCAATCAACTCAACCGACTCTGCTTTGCAACAAAAACACCGCTTATTTCTGGTGCAGCCATTCGTATGGAAGGCCAAGTGAGTGTGTTTACGTACGACGACCCAACTCAACCGTGCTATCAGTGTTTGAGCGCGCTATTCGGCAGCAGTGCATTAAGTTGCGTTGAAGCTGGCGTAATGGCGCCTGTTGTGGGTATTGTTGGCGCTGTACAAGCGATGGAAACCATCAAGGTGATTGCAAATTACGGCCAACCCAAAAAAGGGAAGATCCTCATTCTCGATGCGTTTAGCATGTCCTGGCGGGAAATGAATTTGATGAAAATGCCGACCTGCCCTGTTTGTGGCTAAGTAATGCTGTCAGCTTATCAATGAAGATTCTCAAAAAGCTCAACGTAACGTTGAGCTTTTTCTTATTCTGAGATTCATATTTCGAACCAAATAACTTACCGATATAAAATTCATTATAAACAGTAAGTTAAAAACTGGCACATTCCTTTCATTGCATATCATACAAACCAATGAGAGGGCGAATCATGAAAAGGACATCACTATTACTTGGATCTCTGTTTGCAAGCGCATACGTAAGCGCAGCGCCATTCGACACTTGTCCGAGCAAAGCATATTTATTCCAATCGACCCCAGTGCAAGTTTACGGCGTTAATCTGGTTACCGGATCAACCAAGTTACTGACCGACGATGTGGGCTTAGCATCTGGTATTAACGGCGTCGGTTTCAACTTCACTGATCGATACATCTATGGTTACGATACAACCAACTTGAAAATCGTACGTTTAGGCCAGGACTTTCAAGCAGAAACTCTCAACGTACAAGGGCTTCCTAGCCATACGTTTTTTGTCGGTGACGTGTACAACCACGTATACTACTTGTATCGCAAAGGTAAAGGGCTGTTTTCCATTGATCTGTCGCCGTTAGATACGGACCCAAATGCTACCTTAACCCTGAATAAAATCACATCAAATGCAAGTGTGAGTTTAACCGATTTTGCGTTCCACCCTGGCGACGGTGCGCTCTATGGTATCGATAATGGGTCTGGCGTATTGTATAAATTCGATACAAAAACAGGCCAAGCAACCGCGATCGGCAATACAGGGGAAACGGGTACCTTTGGTGCAGGCTACTTTGATGTAAACGGAAACTACTACGTATCGCGTAACCAGGACGGCAAAATTTATCGCGTCGACTTATCAGAAAATAATGCCGCCAATATCGCTGCGGGCATTGTTCCTGCTGTAGAGTTTGTGTCTAACGGTCCAAGTTCCAGCCAAAATGACGGTGCCCGATGCGCGAACGCTCCTGTTATTGACGAAGACGAGCCAATTGACTTTGGTGACGCACCTGACACTTACGCTACCTTGCTCTCTTCTAACGGACCACGCCACGCTGTTGATGGTGTAACTTGGCTTGGCACAATTGCGCCAGATGGTGATGCCGATGGACAAGTGGCTCCGTCTGGAGATAACAAAGTTGGTACAGCAGATGAAGATGGCGTCGGCTTTGTTACCGCACTCGACCCAGGGTTAAGTTCACTAGTGAGCGTAACTGCATCAACATCCGGCTACTTGTCAGCTTGGTTTGACTGGAACCGAGATGGTGACTTTGCTGACGAAGGTGAGCAAGTATTCACCGATGAGTTACTCTCTGCAGGCAGCAATACGCTTCCATTTGTCGTCTCTGAACTGGCAACCGCAGGTCCTAGCTGGAGCCGATTCCGCTTTAGCCAACAAACTGGTCTGAACTTTGATGGCGGATCAACATCAGGTGAAGTAGAAGATTACCCAATCACAATCACTGAAAACGGCGTATCCGTACAGCACTTCCCAAGTGCCGATTCCTACGCAACGGTCGCGTATGAAGACAACTGGCCTTACACCGCTGACTACGACATGAATGACGTAGTCATTAAGTTCCGTATGACTGAAACACGTATGGACGGCACGGTGGAAAATATCCAAATTAGCGGAGATCTGGCCGCCTATGGGGCTGGCTATAAAAATGGCTTTGCTATTCGTCTACCTGGCGTTTCGAAAGCGAGCATTGAAAACGGCTTAACAAAGCTAACGTTTAATGGCAAAGAACAACCGACCAACGGTCTAGAAGCGATATCAGAAGAAGCCATCTTCATTATCAGTGACGACCTCAGTCAGTATGCGCAAAGTCAATGTGCGTATTTTCGAACCCAAACGGGTTGCAATGATAACGTCGCGTTGTCTTTCACACTGACCATCTACTTTAAGGAAGGAGCCGACCGCTCAGCGCTACAGGCCATGCCTTATGACCCATTTATCTTTGCCACACCCAATACATATCACGGCGATGGCATCACCTTTCAACCAGGTAGAAAATGGGAAGTACATTTGCCAGACCAAGCACCAACTGAGCAGTTTGATGACGCAAACCTATATGGCGTGGGCGTAGACGCAAGTGACCCGGCTCGAGGCGTGTACTTCAAAACAGCGAACAACCTCCCTTGGGCATTGCTTATTGTCGAAGAGTGGAATTGGCCGCTAGAGAAAGTTGACTTAGTTGACGCTTACCCAGAGTTTGCCACCTACGCCGAGTCTGGTGGGCGAGAAGGAGCAAACTGGCATACCCAACCTAAAGCAAACAAACGTTACATTCCATAGGAGAAGCATCATGAAAAACTTAATCACAATCATCATGGGATTAGCGTTAACAGCCTGCGGCGGTGGCGGCGGTGGAGACAAAAGCAACGATAGCGCTACTCCACCTCCAGCTCAAACTACCGTTATTGTTGAAGAGCCAAGCATGCAAAATTTAGACGTACCAGATGGGTTCGATTATGACCCAAGGTTAGAAAGCTCACTTGCGGTAGATATTAGTGGTTACTCTTTACAGCGCGCACATCTGAGCATTTATAAGGAGTACCGTGAAGATGCGTCTGGAACCTATCAAGCGAAATATTCGAGCAATATTGCTTCTGCTGCGCTGACGAGTGGGAAAGCTAAATTAGACTTCTCCACCTCGGACAGCCAAGATAACCTGTTAGTCGAAATTTGGTTCTACGATGGCTCAGAACCTCTTCAAAAAGTCGTCTCAACCGGAAATACGACATGGCGCATGTAAGATGCTCTATTGGTGAGCATTGATACTCGGGACTGGCGCAAGCCACAGGTTTTAAGACAAAATCGCATCGTTCTTTGAACATGCGATTTTTTTGTTGTAAAACAAAATGATTACTTGAAACAATAGCAATGGAGCGCAAATTGGATAATCCCAAAACCTATATGTTGGTCTTCAGCGGTTTCATTGCCCTACTTGTGCTCTTGTTGCTCATTAAGCAAACGGATGAAAACACGGTTTCAGCCACCGTCATTAGCAACACTTTAACTCAGTCCCTTGATGGTCAACGTCGGTACCTCACTATTAATTCACCTGAGATAGAGCAACAACGAGTGACGGTTCCAGTGTCCGCATCTTGTCCAGTGGGCTCTATTGCGTTGTTCCACCAAGCATCCCGCTCAAGTTTTGACTCATCCCTTTCATTCATTCGCTGTGAGTAAAGATACTGTGCGAACTTCCCAAATCAGAAGGATTTAACCATGCAAGCATTGATCGATGCCAAAGAACTTCATGCTTTATTAGACCAACCAAATGTAAAACTTCTAGACGCGAGTATTCGTTTTCAAATTCCTTCCGAAGGGAAAAAGATCACCAATAAGTGGATTCCAGGCTCATTGCGTTTCGACTACGACAATGACTTTTGTCTGCCAGATACCAATCTCCCTCATATGATGCCAACAGAAGAAGGGTTTAATCACAGCGCTCAGAAACTTGGCCTGAACAACGAAGACCTTATTATTGTTTATGACAACTCTGGAACACTCGCCTCTCCGCGCGCATGGTGGATGTTTAAGGCAATGGGACACGATAATGTCAAAGTGCTTAATGGTGGCCTCCCGGCTTGGATTGAGGCTGGACTGCCTGTCACGGATGTCTTGTCAGAAGCTAAGCAGCTTGGAAACTTTACCGGGAAATTAAATAAACATGCTTTTTTGGACGCAAATGCAATATTAGAGTACTCAAACAATTGCAGTGCAAACATTGTTGACGCTCGCTCACGTGCACGTTTTTTAGGCGAGGTACCAGAGCCAAGAGAAGGACTGCGTTCTGGTCATATTCCTAATTCTGTTTGCCTCCCTTTCCAAACATTATTGAGTAATGGCTTTATAAAGGCAGACTCGGAATTGAAACAAGCATTTAGTGCACTAACGTTATATAATGATAAATCAATCATTTTCAGTTGTGGCTCAGGTGTAACGGCCTGTATTTTGCTGCTAGCAGCATACCAGTTAGGTTGGCGTGATTTATCGGTCTATGACGGGTCATGGACAGAATGGGGCGCAGACCACTCATTACCCATTACTCGCTAATCTAGGAGCTATCGAAGCGGCATGGTCAGGTTAAAGAAGAACATTTGGACACTATACATGGCGCTACTTACGATAAGCGCCGTGCTGTTCGTGTTGTTTGGCCGCTACCATTATGAGTCAACCCTGAATAAGTACAAAGATAAGCAGCTCCTACAATTGGAGCTGTTTGCCTCTTCTGTCGAATCACTTCTGAAAGGACAAGAATCGTTACTTGAAGTCATTGGTCATCAGTTGGTCGAGAGAAATGACTTTACTCGTACAGCAGCAGTTCAAACTCGCCCGATGCTGGACAAACTACTCAGTATCCATCCGGCGATTATTGGGTTCGGCCTAACTAACCCCGATGGAGACTACATCGCCGTAAGCTCCAATTTGATCTTGGCAAAGCTGCATAATCTAAAACAAGATCCACTGACTCGTGATACCTTTTTGGCAGCGCTCAACTCCGACCGAATGATTATAGGTCGAACGTATTTTATGCCAGCTCAAGATTCACTTGTGATTCCGATCCGAAAAGCAATTCCAAATAAAGATGGTGTTGTACAAGCAGTGATGACGGCTGGCTTTAATATGAATTCATCTTCGGTTTTTCGTAACGACATTCATGCTAATGAGCACAATCGGGTCACATTGATCCGCAGTGATGGCTACCTTACTTTTAGCTCGTCAGAAGATACAACCCTAGAAGATTACCTAAAACCTGCCAATGATTTAGATATAAAAGCCGTTATGGCTCAAATCACAAAAGATTCAGGCTGGGATATGGCGCAACTAAAAGAGCTCACACGAGCGCTAAATATTGTTGTCGACAATTCTCGCCTGAGTGAGTTAATCACATTGAGATACCTTCCTGATTATCATCTTTGGGCCTCTTCCTCGACAGATTTGAATTTTATTAAGCGCGGATTTTACGAACAGTTTGCACTGTACTCGATTGTTTTTCTTATCGTCCAAGGTGCTTTTTACGCTTTATTCCGCTCTATTGCGAACAATGAACATAAAACAAAACTGCGTTTGCTCTATCAAGCGAACCACGATCATCTCACTGGATTACCAAACCGAGAATACCTACGCGCAAACATTCGACACTGGCTCTCTGGGAAAGGGAATCCTTTTTCTTTGATGTTTATCGATATTGATAATTTCAAATCAGTCAACGACACACATGGTCATGACTTTGGCGACGAAGTTCTAAAACAAATATCTATCCGCTTAAACACCTTTGTTAACGATGGCCGATTAATCATCCGTGAAGCCAGTGACGAGTTTATTTTTCTAACAAATCGAATTGATGAAGTAAGCGTTAAAAGACTAGCGAGCGACTTAATAAAGGCGCTATCAGAACCCTACGAAGTCAATGACAGTCAGTTCCTGCTCAGTTGCAGTATTGGTATTGCCTGCTATCCACACCATGGTGAAACATTAGATGAACTGCTCCTGTCAGCCGATATTGCGATGTATCAAGCGAAAAAACAACGCAACGTATACAGCCTGTTCAATCAGCAGATGCAAGCTACACACCTGCGTAAAATGAAAATTGAGCAACGCCTGAGGCTCGCGATAGATAAGCAAGCGCTTCATATGGTTTATCAACCTCAGTTAAACCTAGAAGGCGATATTTATGGTGTCGAAGCGCTTATTCGTTGGAGTGATGATGAGCTCGGCTTAGTCCCACCAAGTGAATTTATTCCCGTCGCAGAAAGCACTGGGTTGATGGTTCGTATTGGTGAACAAATCATTGAAAATAGCCTGACAGATATGGCTAAACTGACTGGTAATATTGATACATCTATCCAGATGTCTATTAACATCTCGGTCAAACAGTTTGTTCACGCCAAATTCATTACTAATCTTATGAATGCTATTGAGAAACGCGGCATCGAATGTTCAAAGATTACCCTAGAGATCACCGAAAACCTGTTTATTGAAGATCTTGAAAAGTTCGCACCAATTTGCGAGCGCTTGCATGCTCTCGGCTTTAAAATCTCGCTCGATGATTTCGGGACTGGCTACTCTTCATTAAGCATGTTGCGTACGCTACCTATTGACGAGGTGAAGATTGACAAGAGCTTTGTCGATCACATTGAGCATGACAAAAAAGCGCTGAATATGGTTAAGAATATCATTTCTATCGGCAAAAACTTTGAAATGAAAGTACTGGCTGAAGGAGTAGAAACGCTGCAACAACTGAATGAGTTAAAAGCTTGCGGTTGTGATTTGATTCAGGGCTACTTCTACTCTAAACCTTTATCGCTTGAAGACTTGATCGCTTTTACGAAGCAGAACCAAAGCAAAGAAACCGTAGTTGAATAATTACGATCGCTTTGCTTAGAAGGTTTTATTTATTCATTTCTTGGTACATCACCTCCACCAATTCTCCTTTCGGATCGCCTGACAATTCCCAAGTAAAAATACCGCCTAAGTTCGCCTGTTTAGCCCAATTTGCTTTGGCTTTGATCGAGCGTTGATCTTCGTAAGAGATAAAGACTTTCTTTACAGGATGCCACAAGTAAGGCGCTTGAGATTGCTCATCATACTTGTACTCGTAGCCCTGCTCCGCTCCATAGTTCTTCACCAAATCCCAAAACATGAAATAGCCGTTCTCACCCGTACCAAACTGCGCTCCTTGCTCGGATACAAGATCTTGCGTTGGTAAGCCACCCGAGAAGTCTTTGGTGCCTTGCCAGCCACGCCCGTAAAACGCAGCGCCAATCACCAGTTTCTCACTTGGAATACCAAGCTCGATCATCTGGTTGATGAACACGTCTGCGCCCATGCCCCACCAGCTTCGCTCAGTCGCATGCAAGTTGGTAGTATGCCCGGTTTGCTGCCCCCAACCACCAAGGAAGTCATACGTCATTGCAAACATGTTAGTTAGGTACGGCTCCGCGGCTTTCCAATCGATACCTGCTGCTTTTGGACCAACGCCTACAGCAGTAGAGAGCTCGTATTCACGTTTGGTTTGATTTTTGAGTTCATCTAACTCTGCACGCATGGTTTTTACCAAATAGGTAAAGGCCTCACGCTCAGATGCTTTTTGTTCATCAGAAAGCTTGGTGTCAGGGTTCCAAGGCGACGTTGTTAAACCGCCACCACCTGGGTATTCCCAATCCAGATCAATACCATCAAAGAAATCATATTGAGCAATCAACTTAACGGCAGTTTTTGAGAATTGATCCATCGCTTGTTTGCTTTTCGCCATAGCATGGAACGGCTCGGACATTGTCCAACCACCAAAAGAAGGGAGAATTTTGAGATCAGGATGTTGTTTCTTCATCTCAGCAAGTTGAGCGAAGTGGCCTTTGTATGGCACGTTAACGGAGACATCGCCAAAGTCCTTTTCTAATGCTGCTTCTGTATCGACAATGATCGCCGTATACGGATCTTTTCCTTCACATTGTTCGGCAACCAGTTTTTGTACCGTTTCAGAAGCACCGGTATGAGGGCCGCACATACTAAGAAACGCATAAATCACATGCGTCAGCTTATCGGCGGGAATATCGTTCACCATGTATGGGTTTTCTGCATTTGCGTACTGCCAATCCGCAAAGTAACCCGCTACGACTTTTTGCTCGGCGTGCGCCGCACCAGTTAGCCCCATAATCAGTGCAGCAAGAAGTGTCTTTTTCATTGTGTTCTCCGGAGTAGATGTACAAATTTAAAGCTACTCCTAGAGAATATTTTTAACTTGAAAACGAAATCAGGCTGCGAGTCATTTATAACTCCTCGCAGCCTGATTACATAAGTTGCATATTATTTGTGCTAACTCTCAGATGCCGCGTTACCGTGCATTTGCTCATCTAAGTTGAGCACCGTTAATGCGTTGCTGACGCTCGTGGCGATCACGTCTATCGCTCCGGTTCTTAATGCTCCAAGTAAGGCGAGCGGCTTGCTGTTCTCCGCTGCAATCGCGATGACTTCCGATATTGGGCGAAACTCTTCAATACCAAGGCCAATCACTCGGTCACTCATTACGGTGTTGGCAACATTACCGTGAATATCAAAGAAATCATAACCTGCAAAGTCCCCGACCACGCCTTGTTGAAGTCTCGACTGAACCACTTCATCAGGCGTAAACCAACCTAAGTCCACCATGTAGCTGTTTTCGCTCATGTCACCAATACCGACCAAAGCGACATCAGCTTTACGTGCTAGGTCGAGCGTTTGTTTCACGGTTGCATTTTGCATGAAAGCCAACTTCTGTTCTCTGTTCTCTGCATAAGCCGGCGCATAGAGAGTTTCGGACGTTCCACCGTACTTTTTCGCTAACTGACGACAAATGTGATCGGCGTTATACATACCACCACGTGGGTGAATACCGCCGATACCACATACAAATTTACAGTCACGCGGCGTAATAACACCAATATGGTGAGCGACGGAAGATACGTTACGCCCTTGTCCAACGGTCACCACCATGCCGTTTTTAAGCGTGCTGGTGAGATAATTGGACACCAATCCCGACACCTGTAGTCGCTGTGCCTCTTCATTTGGCTGATCAAGAGCGACAAGCGCACGCTTAACGCCGAATCGCTCGATCAAACGTTGCTCAATCTTGGCGCTAAACACCGGGTGGTATTTAACGGTGATTTCAACGATGCCTTCATCACGCGCCTGCTTGAGCATTCGCCCGACCTTTGCGCGTGATATGGCAAATTTTCTCGATATCTCTTCCTGAGTCGCACCGTCTTGATAATACGCAACGGAAATCTCTGTCAACAAATCCGTGTTTTCAATGGAAATATCTTGGTTAGAACTGCTCATGGTTTCTCTCGCCCTTTAAGAGGATCGATATTGTATGCAATAAGTGAGCATATGCTCATTGACTTAGCATATGTTCTTTATCAATTTAAACGCTACATTTGCTCATCGCAATAACATTTTCTCACTACAATTTTTTATCCTCATGTATAACGCTCAACCTTTGAACAATAAGGGCAAACGTTTATTTGGGTTAACCACTAAACACACAGTAAAAAAACGTTGATGAAGTTCACTATAAGTCGATTTCAGCGATTGACTTTCAGCATAGATAGGATAAATATGGACACATCATTTACTCAGCTATCGATCAAATGTTCATTGCATTTGTTCGGTAACGAAATTTTCCGTAGTTGGCTGAGCAGATGTCTCATTAAATGCGATGAGACGATTAGCTAACTCGCTTGCAAATGCACAAGCTGTGATAACAAAAATCACGCTTAAGCCCATTTAAATAGGATGATCGATTATGAGCAACAAGTTAGAGCAACTTCGTAAACTAACGACTGTAGTAGCAGACACTGGCGAAATTGATGCAATCAAAAAGTATCAACCAGAAGACGCAACAACTAACCCTTCTCTTATCCTGAAAGCCGCTCAAATCGCAGAGTACGCACCTCTAATCGATGCTTCAATCGAATATGCTAAAGCACAGAGCAACGACAAAGCTCAACAAGTTCAAGACACTTGTGACATGCTTGCAGTAAACATCGGTAAAGAAATCCTAAAAACTATTCCAGGTCGTATCTCTACAGAAGTTGACGCGCGCCTATCTTACGATATGGAAGGCAGCGTAGCTAAAGCACGTCAACTAGTAAAAATGTACAACGATGCAGGCATCACTAACGACCGCATCCTTATCAAACTAGCGTCTACTTGGGAAGGTATCCGCGCAGCAGAAATCCTAGAGAAAGAAGGCATCAACTGTAACCTAACGCTTCTATTCTCATTCGCTCAAGCGCGTGCTTGTGCAGAAGCTGGCGTATTCCTAATCTCTCCATTCGTTGGCCGTATTATGGACTGGTACAAAGCGAAAGAAGGCCGTGACTTCGAAGCTTCAGAAGATCCAGGCGTACTGTCTGTAACTAAGATCTACAACTACTACAAAGAGTACGGCTACAAAACTGTCGTAATGGGCGCAAGCTTCCGTAACATCGGTGAGATCCTAGAACTTGCTGGTTGTGACCGTCTAACTATCGCTCCTGCTCTACTTGCAGAATTAGAAGCTGCAGAAGGTGAAGTGGTTGAGAAGCTAGTTGATTCTAAAGGCGCAGCTGAGCGTCCAGCACCAATGACTCATTCTGAGTTCCTATGGGAACACAACCAAGACCCAATGGCGGTTGAGAAACTGGCTGAAGGCATCCGCAACTTCGCCGTTGACCAAGGTAAACTAGAAGCGATGATCGAAGCTAAGCTTTAATTGCTTACCAAAAGCGAGTAGCCCGTCTACTCGCTTTTACCATCAACGCTTATTCAAGATTTTCTATTTGAACTTGTTTCGACGAGTTCCCTCTATTTAAACCCTTATCGAGAAGTAATCACTATGGATCGTAAATATCTAGCAAATGCAATCCGTGCGCTAAGCATGGATGGTGTTCAACAAGCTAACTCTGGTCACCCAGGTGCACCTATGGGCATGGCTGATATCGCTGAAGTTCTTTGGCGTTCTCACCTAAACCACAACCCATCAAACCCTGAGTGGGCAGACCGCGACCGTTTCGTACTGTCTAACGGCCACGGCTCAATGCTAATTTACTCTCTACTGCACTTGAGCGGTTACGAGCTATCTATCGATGATCTGAAAAACTTCCGTCAGCTTCACTCTAAGACTCCAGGTCACCCAGAGTACGGCTACGCGCCTGGTATCGAGACCACAACGGGTCCTCTAGGTCAAGGCATCACGAATGCGGTTGGTATGGCTCTAGCTGAGAAAGCGCTAGCAGCACAGTTCAACAAAGAAGGCCACGACATCGTTGACCACTTCACTTACGTGTTCATGGGCGACGGCTGTCTGATGGAAGGCATCTCGCACGAGGCATGTTCTCTAGCTGGTACACTAGGTCTAGGCAAACTGATCGCATTCTGGGATGACAACGGCATCTCAATCGATGGTCACGTTGAAGGTTGGTTCTCTGACGACACGCCTAAGCGTTTTGAAGCTTACGGCTGGCACGTAATCCCAGCAGTAGACGGTCACGACTCTGAAGCGATCAACGCAGCAATCGAAGCGGCGAAAGCGGATCCTCGCCCTACACTTATCTGTACTAAGACAATCATCGGTTTTGGTTCACCAAACAAGTCTGGTTCACACGATTGTCACGGTGCACCACTAGGTGCAGAAGAAATCGCAGCAACACGCAAAGAACTAGGTTGGGAGCACGGTCCTTTTGAAATTCCGCAAGAAGTCTACGCAGAATGGTCAGCGAAAGAAACAGGCGCAGCTAAGGAAGCAGCGTGGAACGAGAAATTTGCAGCTTATGAAGCAGCGTACCCTGAGCTGGCAGCTGAATTTAAACGCCGCGTAAACGGTGAACTTCCTGCACAGTGGGAAGAGAAAGCAAGCCAAATCATTGCCGATCTTCAAGCAAACCCAGCAAACATTGCGTCACGTAAAGCATCTCAAAACGCTCTAGAGGCATTTGGTGCTCTACTACCTGAGTTCATGGGCGGCTCTGCTGACCTAGCGCCGTCTAACCTAACCATGTGGTCTGGTTCTAAGTCTCTAGAAGCAAGTGACTTCTCTGGTAACTACATCCACTACGGTGTACGTGAATTCGGTATGACGGCGATCATGAACGGTATTGCGCTACACGGTGGTTTCGTTCCTTACGGCGCGACATTCCTAATGTTCATGGAATACGCACGTAACGCAATGCGTATGGCGGCTCTGATGAAGATTCAGAACATCCAAGTGTACACGCACGATTCTATCGGTCTTGGCGAAGATGGCCCAACTCACCAACCGGTTGAGCAAATGGCATCGCTACGTCTAACGCCAAACATGAGCACATGGCGTCCATGTGACCAAGTTGAATCAGCAGTGGCTTGGAAACTAGCGATTGAACGTAAAGATGCACCAACTGCGCTTATCTTCTCTCGTCAGAACCTAGCGCAACAAGAGCGTGATGCGGAGCAATTAGCAAACATCGCGAAAGGTGGTTACATCCTGAAAGATTGCGAAGGCAAGCCAGAGCTAATCCTTATCGCAACAGGTTCTGAAGTTGAACTAGCAGTAGAAGCAGCAGCACAGCTAACTGCTGAAGGTAAGAAAGTACGCGTTGTTTCAATGCCATCAACAGATGCATTTGACAAGCAAGACGCCGCTTACCGTGAAGCCGTTCTACCATCAGACGTAACAGCTCGTATCGCTATCGAAGCAGGTATTGCTGACTTCTGGTACAAGTACGTAGGCTTCGACGGTCGCATCATCGGTATGACTTCATTCGGTGAATCTGCACCTGCTGGTGAACTGTTTAAAATGTTCGGTTTCACTACTGAAAACGTAGTAAATACAGCAAAAGAACTACTAGCGTAATTGCAGTAAAAAGATAATCAGTTTTCTCTATTGCGAATGTGAAAACTGAAAAGCCCCGCCAGCAATGGCGGGGCTTTCTTTTATCTGGCTCCTATTTGTGTAAACACAGCCAGAAAGTGAACACAACGACTTTCGTTACGGCTATTTGTCTTCAAAGCGAAGCGCGAGCTGATAGAAATCTTGTACTTGCTCTTTAAGCTGACGGCTGTTTTGTTCAACTGAATGTGTTGCAGCCAAGTTTTGCTCTGCCGTAGAAGCAATAGAGTGAATATGCTGATTTACATCGCTGGATAGCTTCAGCTGGTTATTCGCCGCTTCCGCCACATCGACCATCAACCCACTCATGCTTTGCATCATCTGTTCAACCTCAGACAAACGAAGCGCGCTTTGTTCGGCAACCTGAGAACATGTATCCGTTTGCTCTTTGTTTGCCAGAATGTCTTTTTGCCAACTTTGTATCGTCGCCAACATAGCAGAGATAGACGCTTGGATTTGTTCAGTTGCATTGGATGTGCGACCAGAGAGCGCGCGCACCTCATCGGCAACAACAGCAAAACCACGACCTTGCTCACCCGCCCTCGCCGCTTCAATTGCCGCGTTAAGTGCCAGTAAATTGGTTTGTTCTGCGATCCCGCCAATCTCTTCCATCAAATGATTCACTTTCTGCGCCTGATCACTCAGTTGATACGTCGTTTCCGTCGCTTTTTCAGCTTGAAGGCTTAATTGCGCTAGATTGGTGTGCGTTTGATCGATGGTCTCCTTTGCCATCAAGCATGACTTCAATGTATCATCAATTAGCATATGGGCATCATTGGTGCTAGAAGAGACTGAATTCGCCGAAGACTCCACCTCTTGAGTCGCATCACGTACGCGATGAATATCGGTGTTTTGCTGATTTAATGCAGCCGAAACTTCTGCTGTGGTTTGGCTCAACTCTTCAGCACAATGCTGCAACGGCAGTGCGGAGTCTGTCATTCTTCCCAACACGGTTCGAATTCTTGCGGACAGCATTTTGATATGGAAATCAGCAATCGAAAATGCCGTGTTGCCGGAATAGATCAAGCGACTCACGCTGTCGTATTGCTTTTGTAACTTTTTCAGTTGTTGAGGCGTATCAATTAATTCTTGGCGGAATAACAACGCTAGAACACTCGCAGGTAGTGCACTTGCAAGCCAAGCCAATGGACCTTCAATAGACAATGCATATGCGGCAGCAGGTGCGGTCAATGCGCCAAGTAGAATCGCATAGCGAATGGTTTCATTGAGTTTCAACGACCAAGTACGACCTGATTTCTCGGCGGCGCGCATACTCTTGTAGGCTTTCGTGGCTATATCAACCCACTCTCGCTTTGGCTTAACGCGCACAGATTGATAACCAACAACGTGGTTATTTTCATAAATAGGGGTGACATAGGCATCAACCCAATAGTAACCACCCGACTTAGTAGCATTCTTAACCATGCCGCGCCAGGCTTTGCCTTGCTTAAGACGTGCCCACATATCGCCGAAAGCGGCTTTAGGCATGTCATTGTGGCGAACGATATTGTGGTTCTGGCCGACGAGTTCTTCGTGAGTGTACTCAGCAACACGGCAAAAGGCTTCGTTACAATACGTAATAACACCTTGTAGGTTAGTTGTTGAGACGAGCTCCTCAGACTCCCTCACGAGAGTTTCTTGAGCTTTATGAGAAATATTGACTGACATAGACGAAACTTCTGTAGTTTTTATTGATTTTCGGCAAGATATATACAGGATTTTTATTTTTATTACAAAAAGTTAGACAAAAAGTCTTATCAATTCGACATTTTTAGTGTGGGAATTCACATTATCAATAAAAATATAAAGAAGAAGTTGTGGAGTTGAGCTAATAAGCAAAACCCGACACGTTATGCCGGGCCATGTATAGAAGATCTAATCAAGCAGTTTGGGATTCCGTTTCTTTGTTCGTTTTCAAAGCAAACATCACGATGACGAGTAGCACAAAAGGAAGAACGTACAAATTAAGGTTTTGCCAACCTACGGTGGATTCAAGCCAGCCAGACAGTAATGCAGTGATAGTGACACAACTGAACACGAAGAATTCATTAAATGCTTGAGCCTTACTCCTGTTTTTCGCTTCATAGCTTTGACTAAATAACCCAGTTGCCGCGATAAACATAAAGTTCCAACCAACGCCTAACAGAACTAAAGCAAAACTAAAGTGCCAAATGGACACTCCGTGTATGTTAATTCCAATGCAAGCAACAAATAGCAATCCACCGGCTAAAATCATATTCTTCGCGCCAAACCGCTCTATCAAGCGTCCCGTGACAAACGCCGGTGCAAACATGCCCAGCACATGCCATTCGATCACTCCTGCCGCTTTGTCAAAATCAAAGCCACAACCAATCATCGCCAGAGGCGTTGCTGTCATTAAAATGTTCATTACCGCATACGCAACCATTGCGGCGATAACCGCTAGCATGAAATTAGGTCGACGGATAATGTCCCCCACTTTATCCGCTTTAGTATGTAGAACTTGCGTGTGTGCTGGTGGAAAACGAATCGTTTGCAGCACGATCAACGCAGTTATATAAAGTCCAATAAGCACGGCAAAAGCACTAATGTACAAACCATCATTTGACCATTGCTGCGAATACACCGCCAAATTAGGGCCAAGTATCGCCGCTAGTACCCCTCCCGCCATAGATATCGAAATCGCCCTGTGTCTTGCCGACTCTTCACACACTTCAATAGCAGCAAATCTGTATAGCGTACCGAAGCCAATACCAACACCGAGCAAAAAGGTAGAAACACAGAATAGATAGAAGTTCTGTTGACTTAACGCATACGTCGCTAGGCTGGCACCCAAAATGCCAATAACATTACCGAGACTAAACCCAAGGCGACGTCCTAACTTGCCCATAATCAGTGATGCTGGGATCGTCGCAGCCATCAGTCCTAAAAATTGCAGCGCAACGGGCAACGTAATAAAACTTGATGACGGCGCAAGTGTTTTGCCAATAAGGGCAATAACAGATATGAGTAAAATATTCCCTGTCATTAATAGGGCTTGGCAAAGGGATAATAGCCATACATTACGATTCAATTCCAAATTCCTTTTGGTTACAGCGCATACAGATAACATATAGGAAAGCAGAAACAATAGAAAGAGATGCTAGTAATTCTCAATAAAAAGAGCCAGAGACATAATGCCTCTGGCTCTTTAAAAAAAGTTCTTTCTGTTGAGCTTATTTGTTACGGCGCGCTTTTACTGCATCTGAAAGCTGACGAAGTACGGTTTCCGTATCTTCCCAACCGATACATGCATCGGTAATCGACTGACCATAAGTGGCCGCTTTGCCATCTACTAGGTCTTGTCGACCTTCAACTAAATGAGACTCAATCATCACACCAAAAATTGCTTCTTCGCCACCAGCGATTTGCTCTGATACGTCATCAGACACCAACATTTGACGTTTGAACCGCTTCGAGCTGTTAGCGTGGCTAAAATCAATCATCACTTTTTTCGGTAGCCCTGCACCATCTAACTCATCTTTAATTTGAGCAACATGCGCTGCACTGTAGTTTGGCTCTTTACCACCACGGAGAATGATATGGCAATCAGGATTGCCAGCGGTTTCTACGATCGCAGAATGTCCGTATTTTGTTACTGATAAGAAGTGGTGAGAAGCACTTGCAGAACGAATCGCGTCGCTCGCGATCTTAATGTTCCCGTCTGTACCATTTTTAAACCCAACAGGGCAAGAAAGACCAGAGGCAAGCTCACGGTGAACCTGAGATTCTGTCGTACGAGCACCGATAGCACCCCAACTGATCAGATCCGCCACGTACTGAGGCGTAATCATATCTAGGAACTCACTCGCGGTTGGCAAGCCCATATCGGTAAGATCAAGAAGAAGCTTACGTCCAATACGCAGACCATCATTCAGCTTGTAGGTATCATTTAGGTAAGGGTCGTTGATCAGACCTTTCCATCCTACCGTTGTACGCGGTTTCTCAAAATAAACTCGCATCACAACTTCTAGTTGTTCACCAAGTTCATCACGTAATACTTTTAGCTTTTTACCATATTCAACCGCAGCAGCAGGATCGTGAATGGAACACGGGCCAACAATTACAAGCAATCGGTCATCTTTTCCTTCAAGAATATTGTGAATGGCATTACGGCAATCGAAAGTGGTCGAAGAAGCGGTTTCAGTCGCTGGGAACTTCTCTAATACTGCTACAGGTGGCAATAACTCTTTTACTCTATTTATTCTTACATCATCAGTTTGAAACATTACTTCTACTTCCTGGTTTTTATTTCCGACCCAATTTTTTGCCAACTGAACTCATTGCAACATTGTTCACAAAGCGAGCAGCATCAAGGGCTCTGGTCATTTTCTGTCTAGCGTTTAAGTAACTTATCGGCTTAGGCGTAGACTTGCAATCAGTTTTTGCAAATAAATGCAAATAAAAACCACCTGTTAACCACCGCGCACAATGTAAAATAAAGTTTACGAAAAAAAGTTCAAAATAATCATCAATTTTCTTATGACCCCAAAAATCTTTACTACAATGTAAGAAATATCAGAAGTTTGTGAGGTGTTATTGGTTATTAAATGTTGATCAAGTTCAAAGATATTGTTGCTTGATATGAAATGATTAGAATATTAAACTAATTTCTTATAAACGCTGGTTTTTTCTAATTTTTTGATAAAACGAAGTAGAAATTAATATGCAATCAATACAAGGAAACATTATGAACAAAGTAGCAATTGCAGTAGCAGCAGTGGTAGCTGGTAGTAGCGCGCTTTTAAACTCTGCTCAGGCTGAAATGTATATCGGGGGCAAAGTAGGCATGACTACACTTGACGATGCTTGCTATCTAAATAGCCCTTGTGATGATGAAGCTTTTGGTGCTGGACTACATATCGGTTATGACTTCACCGATATCATCGGGCTAGAGTATGGTGTCGACTTCTTAGGCGATTACAAAGCTAACTTTAAGTCAGGGGCTAATACAGTTAATACGATCGACGGCAATTTAACGGCTTTAACTCTCGCACCTAAATTTAACTGGCACTTGAACGAATCTTGGAACTTATTCGCTAAGATCGGTGGTGCTTACATGATGTCTGATGACGAAAAAGATTTCGTTCCAACTGGCTCGCTAGGTGCTGAATACACTATCGACAGAAACTGGAGCGTACGCGCAGAATATCAACGCTATCAAGACCTGTCTGATGACGTATGGGACGACATGGACGCTAACTTCTTCGGTATCGGCTTTAACTACAAATTTGCGGCTGCGCCAGTGGTTGCGGCAGTTGTAACAGAAGAAGTGGTTGAGCCAGATCCAGAACCAGTGATGATGAGCAAAGTGCACAAAGAAGAGTACGGTACAGGTACGTTTGAATTCGACAGTGCTAAGCTAACAGACTCTGTTTCGGAGCGTCTAGACAACTTCGTATCATTCTTGAACGAATACCCTCAAGCTCAAGTAGAGATCACTGGCTACACGGATAGCTCTGGTCCTGCGACTTACAACCAAAAACTGTCTGAGCGTCGTGCTCAATCTGTTGCGGATTATCTAACTGCTGCAGGCATTGACTCAGATCGTTTAACTGTGAAAGGCATGGGTGAAGAAAACCCAGTTGCTGACAACAGCACTCGTGAAGGTCGTGAGAAAAACCGTCGCGTAGAGGTTGTGGTTCCTTCGTTTGAATATCAAGAGCTAGTTCAACCTGAATAAACATCTATGATACTTTATCTATGATGTTGTAACAGTTAATGGGGTGCGTTTGCACCCCATTTTGATCTCGCTTTATCGCTCTTTTTACTATGGTTTTGGAAAAAAGATTAACTCGTTATCTTGCACCATAACGCAATCCATACCCGCTGCATGCGCCGCTCGTTTACCTAGCTCGGTATCCTCGAATACAAGACATTGTGACGCTTCCAACCCAAGATGCTCGGCCGCCACCAAAAAGGTATCCGGAAAAGGCTTATGGTTCTCTACATCACTCGCTGTTACCACAACATCCAACTTGTCCAATAAACCGGAGTGGCTCAATAGGCGCATGGCACTTTCTCGTTGACTGCCAGTTCCGACCGCTATTTTCTTGTGGCCTAAATATTCTTCTAACACGATATTAGTGCACGGAATAACGTCCCCGTGCAGCTCCATAGCAGCGAACGTTTCCATTTTAAATGTAGCGACGGTTTTAGGATCTAATGAAAGCTCATGCACACGGTTTAGCTCCTCAACAATTTTAAAGCTCGGCATGCCCCCTAAACTGTGAAACCACTCCTGACAAAACGGAAAATCAAAGCGATCTGCGGTTGCTTGCCAAGCAGCCAAATGGGCTGGCATGGTATCTATTAAAGTACCATCCATATCAAATATGAATCCCTCATAGGGCCTAAAATCAATCGTGCTCATGTCTTTTCTTCTATTTGTACATCTGTGATGTTAATTTATCAGCTCTTTCAATCGTCCTTACCGGCATTTACTTATCATGCTCAAAATTTCGAACTCCGTCACAATTCAAGAGTGGGAAATTCAATTATCCCCAATTAGAGCTCAAGGAAATGGTGGCCAGAACGTTAACAAGGTAGCGTCCGCTATACATTTACGCTTTGATATCCGACATTCCAGCTTACCTGACTTCTACAAAGAACGATTACTTGCTCTTTCTGACAGTCGTATAACTAAAGATGGCGTGATCATCATCAAAGCGCAACAATTTCGCACGCAAGAACAAAATAAGGAAGACGCCCTGAATCGGCTTCAAGCTTTAATTAAAGCTGCCGCCTTACAGGAGAAGAAGCGTATTAAAACGAAACCAACCCGCGCTTCTCAACGCCGAAGACTTGATACCAAGAACAAGCATGGAGCGAAAAAGCAGCAACGTAAGAAAGTGCTGTATTAATGCATGTCGTTTTCTCGACATGTTAGTTGAACAACGTTTGCTAGCCCTTGGGAAATCTCATTGGATTTCTCTTTTTAGTTACTTATTCAGGAAACAACAATATGACTATTAGGCAAAAACTCTACTTCCTCGGAGTTATCGCCATTTTAGGCATCGTGGCCCTTTTGGGTACGTCATCCCATTTCGCCAATAAGAGCAATGAACTTAACCACGCCATCAAACTCGTTGGCGATCTAGAAATACGTTTACTCAACTTACGCAGAAACGAGAAAGATTTCTTACTGCGTAGTAATGACAAATACTTAAACAAATTTGATGCGAATGTTGATAAGTTTCTAAATACCGAAAAAGAGCTTGCGAGCATACTCACGAGCAATGAATTACCTTCCAGTCAACGATTCAAACAAGACCTTCTTGCATACCAAAAGGGCTTTCAGAATCTGGTCAGTGCTTACCAACGCTACGGACTTGATGCAAAGAGTGGCCTTCTTGCTGGTTACGAGCAAGCACTGTTAGAAGCCAAGCAACGCTCCGACCACCAGCAATTGCTGGCGTTGGTTCGTTTTGACTCTGCAATCAAATCAGGTCAATTCAATAGTGATTTGCTTGTTGGGCTATATGCTCCGGAGCTCATCAAAACAGGTAAGCTAGTAGCGGCACAAAAACAAGTTGTAGGGGTCGCTTACGACCAAGGCCTACTTGGTGAAACTCGCGCATTATCTCATGCCGTAGAAGAGCAATTTGAAACCTTTTCGACAGCCCTTAGCTCTGCTGCTGCAAAGCGTGATGAACAAATGTCGACCATCAAGCAAGTCATTACAGCCCTGATCTTAGGTGTTATTTTCGCATTGATTTGGCAGATCTCTCGCTCAATCAATACACGAGTAAACAGCTTGCTTGGCACCATTCGAAGCATTAGCGAAACAAACAACATGGGACTGCGCTCTGACTTGAAAGGCAAAGATGAGCTATTTGATATCAGCCACCACCTCAATGATCTGTTGGATAAGCTTGAGCAGTTAATTAGTGGCACCCAAGAAAAATCGGCGCAGTTAACGGCTAGTACCGATAATATGCATCGTGAGCTAGAAGGGGTTATGGAGCAGTTCCATACTCAAACGGACCACACTGCATCGATGGCTACTGCGGTTCAGCAAATGGTGGCAACGATAGGCGAAATATCGGAAAGCACGTCGGTTGCGGTAGAGGGTGTGCATCAAGCCGCGAATAATGCCGAACAAGGCCGCAGTGTTGTTGAAACTACTGTAACCAACATTGGTCAATTGACCAGTATTTTATCGAACAGTCAGCAGTCGATTGGCTCGTTGAACCAACATGTAGATAAAATTGGTGGTGCGGTGAACATCATCCAAGAAATTGCGGAACAAACTAACTTACTGGCTCTCAATGCAGCAATTGAAGCCGCGCGAGCGGGCGAACAAGGTCGTGGCTTCGCCGTTGTTGCCGATGAAGTACGTGCCCTAGCTAGCCGAACTCATCAATCTACCGAGGAAATCACGCGAGTTGTTGTTGATATTCAAGCTCAAATGTCGACGGTCGTGGCGGATATTGATCAATGTAACGATCAAGGACAACAAACGCTTAATGCCTCTGAAAAACTGGATTCTAGCCTGCAACAGATCATCACTGACATGCATGCAATTCAAGGCAATTCGGAGCGCATTGCTTCAGCGATTGAAGAGCAAGGTATCGTGATGAACCAAGTTAGTGGCTCAATCACCGAGCTTAACGCGATATCTGAAAACAACATGCAATCCGCTCAGGAATGCTTGCACGAAGTGAACTCTGTCTCTGCTCAAGCTCATGATATGGACGAAGCCGTTGCACAATTTAAAACCGCGCTAAAATAACCTTCCTTAAAAATAAAAAGCCCGAGGCGATCATTGCTTCGGGCTTTTTTTCGACTTTAACTTCGTGCTCTACTGTGCACAGCGGGTGTGATTACTCATCATCAAGAGGAACCAGCTTGGTGTTGCCGCCATGAACTTTCTCACGCTGCCTTTGCACCAGAGCGTAGAAGCCTGGGATCAAGAATGTACCTGCTAGAAGCACACACAATAGACCACCAATCAGCGACACGCCGAGCGAGTTTTGGCTCACGTGCCCTGCACCTGCGGCGAAGATCAGCGGGAAGATACCCAGGATAAACGACCAAGATGTCATATTCACAGCGCGGAAACGTAACGTGCCTCCTTTAACCGCTGCACTATCGATATCAGCATCTTTTTCTTCACGTTCTTGCTTGGCGAACTCCACAATCAAAATTGCGTTTTTCGCCGCCAAGGCTATGAGCAAGACAAGGCCAATTTGCGCATACAAGTTAAGCGGTGTCCCAGTCAGATTCAACGCCAAGAAGGAGCCTAATGTTGCTACTGGTACCACCAAAATGATGGCTAATGGAATACTCCAGCTCTCATATTGTGCCACCATGAACAAGTAAATGAAGATCAAAGCCAGTGCAAACGCATAAATGGCTTGGTTACCCGCAAGTACTTCCTGGTAGGCCATACCTGTCCATTCATACGTGTATCCCTGCGGGAGAACTTCAGCAGCAACGCGTTCCATTGCAGCAATCGCATCACCACTAGAGTAACCCGGAGCTGGTTGGCCTTGAATGATAGCACTACGGTACATGTTGTAACGCCATGCTACATCAGGCTCGAACACTTGCTCGTAGCTCACTAGCGTACTTAGCGGAACCATATCGCCGTTCGAAGAACGAACATGGAAACGCTCTAGATCTTCCATGCTGCTACGGTGCTGGCTATCAGCTTGCATGGTTACGCGGAAGTTCTTACCAAACATGGTGAAGTCATTCACATAAAGCGAACCTAAGTTGCCTTGCAAGGTTTGGAAAATAGACGACAGTGAAATACCCAACTGCTGTGCTTTCTCACGGTCGATATCAACGTAGTAGTGCGGGACATTCGCGCGGAACGTACTAAACGTGTAGGCAATTTCAGGGGCTTGGTTAGCCGCTTGGATCATTTCTCCCATGACCATCGACAAATCGGTACGGCTTCGCCCTAGCGTATCTTCAAGCACAAACTCAAAACCAGACGCTGCCCCCATACCAGGAACCGCTGGTGGCCCCATCGCAAACACAACCGCTTGAGGCAACTCTGTTGCAGCACGACCGTTAATACGCGCCGCGATGGCATTGGCAGAGTGCTCCCCTTGCAACGAGTTACGAGTATCCCAGTCATGCAGTTTGATAAACACAGATGCACCGTTTGATGCTGCTGCGCCTGTCATAAACGAGTAACCGTTCGCAACCGTCACGCCATCCACACCAGGTTCTTCACCAATCATGTTCATTAAATCATTGGTGACTTCTTCAGTACGAGATAAAGAAGCTGAATCTGGTAGCTGAACGTTAACCAGCAAAATGCCTTTATCTTCTTGAGGAACAAACGCTGTTGAGGTGGTTTTCGCAAAGAAAGTGACCGCCGCGATAGCGACTATAAAGAACGTCACGAGCAGCAAAGATTTCTTCACCAAGAAACCAGCGACCTGACCATAACGCGTTGTGATACGCTCTAAGCCTCGGTTGAAAGCCTGGAACCAGTTAGCAGTGTTGCCCCCACCCTGCTTCAATACCAAAGAACAAAGTGCTGGAGACAGCGTCAATGCGTTGATGGATGAGATCACAACCGAAATACAGATGGTCAAAGCGAACTGGCGATACATGATACCGGTGATACCCGGCAGCATCGCGACTGGTATGAATACCGCAAGTAAAACCAAGGTCGACGTGATGATTGGGCCCGTTACTTCTTTCATCGCTAGCAATGTCGCTTTACGCGGTGAAATGGTTGGGTCTTTCGCCATGGTGGTATCGACGTTTTCGATAACCAGAATCGCATCGTCCACCACGATACCAATCGCGAGGATCAAGCCAAACAAAGTGACCGTATTGATGGTGAAGCCCGTCGCCTGCATGATGGCAAACGTACCAATCAGAGAAACGGGGATCGCAACAACAGGAATCAAAGTTGCGCGCGCACTCCCCAAAAACAAGTAAGTTACAGCAATCACCAATAGAATCGCTTCAATCAGTGTTTTGACTACCCCTTTGATCGATTCAGATACGAACACGGTTGTATCGTAGCTGGTCTCATACGCCATGCCCTCAGGGAAGTTTTTACTCAAGTCCTCAAGCAGCTCCATGACGGCCTGACCACTTTCTAACGCGTTCGCATCTGATTGAAGAGACAATGCAACAATTGACGCGTCCTGACCACGGAATTTACCGTTACCATCGTAGAACTTTTTACCTAGTTCGACACGAGCGACATCTTTCAGATAAACCGTGGAACCATTTGGATTAGCTCGAAGGACAACGTTCTCAAACTCGCTCACGCTTTCCAAGCGACCTTTGGTCACAAGGTTAAACTGAACTTCTTGAGGATTGTTGTATGGTGCTGCACCAACACGCCCTGCCGCAACTTGAACGTTTTGTTCAGCCAAAGCGGCGTATACGTCTGACGTGGTTAGCTTAAGGTTGGCCATTTTTTCCGGATCTAACCAAACACGCATTGCGTATTCGCCACCACCAATCACGTTAACTTCACTAATGCCTTTCGCACGAGCCAGCTGATCTTTTACATTCAAGTTAATGTAGTTAATCAAGAACTGATCATCGTATTTGCCATCAGGTGAATAGAAGTTAAGTACCATCAGCAAGTCAGGTGAGCGTTTTTTCACCGTCACACCAACCATGCGCACTTCTTGAGGCAGTTTTGACTCGATCTGTGACACACGGTTTTGCACGTTTACTTGCGCCATATCTGGATCGGTCCCGACATCGAACGTGACGTTTAGGCTGTATGAGCCATCGTTCGCGCTCTTTGAAGACATGTAGATCATGTCCTCAACGCCATTGACCGAGGTCTCTATGGGGTCCGCAATGGCCTGCTCGACAACTTCCGCACTCGCACCGGTGTAGTATGCCGAAACGCTGACTGATGGCGGACTTATCTGTGGGTACTCCGCCACTGGCAAAATCGCCAGTGAGATCGCGCCTGCTAGCGTTAATATGATCGAAATAACCAGCGCGAATTTAGGTCTCTGAATAAAGAAACGACTTAACATAGTGCCCCCTACTGCTTATCTTCAGCAGGTGTTTGAATGCGCACTTCTACACCATTACGCACACGCTGTAGGCCCTGTGTAATAACCGTATCTTCCTGTTCGAGGCCTTCTCGAATGATAATGCCTTGTTCAACCTGAGGTCCAAGCTCGACGTTACGACGCTCTGCCACACTTCCCTCAGCCATCACCATCACAAAGTCACCTTCTAAGTCAGTCTGTACGGCACGTCGTGGGATAACAATAACGTCTTTCGTGTTCTTGTCTCTCAAGTTCACTTTGATGTGCTGACCCGGAAGTAACTTCTGCTCTGGGTTTGGCACTAGCGCACGCATTGCAATCGTACCAGTTTTGGTATCAATACGATTACCTAAGAAATCGAGCTTACCGAGATGCTCAAAAAACTGACCATTTTCCAGCTCAAGCTGAACTTCAACTCTGTTTGATTCTGCTGAGCCGTCGCCTTTGACTTGATCCATACCCATGGCTAAACGCTCGCGCTCACTCACACTAAATGAAGTATGCACTGGGTCTAAGCTCACCAATGTCGTCAGCACGCCAGATGAAGGGGAAACAAGATCACCGGTACTCACTTTGGTATCGCTAATACGACCGCTGAACGGAGCTCGGATTTGAGTATAAGAAAGGTTAACTTCAGCAAGCTTAAGCTGAGCGTTTGCTGCTTCTAGCTCGGCTTTCGCACCAAGAAGTGCCGCAGTTAAGGCGTCAAACTCAGATTGAGAGATACTACCGCGAGGCAACAAGTTTTTACCTCGGGTGTGGTCTAGTTCCGCTTTTTTTAGCGCGGCTTTTGCTTGTGCAAGTGCCGCTTTAGCGCTCGCGACTTGTGCTTCAAAAGAAGATGGCTCGATAGAATAAAGAAGCTGCCCTTTTTCTACCATTTGCCCCTCTTCAAAGTGACGAGCTTTTAAATAGCCAGAAATCTGCGCGGTAATATTGGTATCTTCTACTGCTTCAATGCGACCGATATAAGACTTGCTCGGTTGGTAGTCGATAACCGTGACATCCTGAGTCACTACGAGAGGCACCTGGCCTTCCCTTTGGGCATTATTAGCTTCCCCGCATCCAGCGAGGATTGCTGTAGCCGCCATTAGTGCGACAAGTGGTTTCTTTTGCATGTATTTACCGTCTTTATAGAACAGGATATTGTTGAATTCCCATCAACCTTACTCCTTGCTGCAACTGAAAACTTCACTCAAAAGCCCCCAAAATGTTTCTAAATGTAAACATGAGAAACAAAAAGAAAATAAAGTAATTTAGTTAACAGTGATATTTAATGAACAATATACAAACAGCTCAACCATAACTATTTGATATACACTCTCAAGCATCGTGCATTTAGAGGCGCCAGGAAACACTAAGTGAGATATCGTATAAAGACGGAAAGTGAGATTCGGTGCTCAAGATAAGAACGTTTTATGGTTAAAAAGACAAAAAATGACGCCTTCATACTCAAGACCCCGATTTTGACTATTTTTTTAATATAAATGGGTTATCATTCAATTAATTCAACGCCTTCGACAGAGAGGATGACTATGATTTCTAAATGGGCAAAACGCTTTTACCAGATGGCAGAACTAGTGGCGTCATGGAGTAAGGACCCATCAACACAAGTCGGTGCAGTTATCACTAAACAGAATCGCATTGTATCTGTTGGATTTAATGGCTACCCGCACGGTGTTTCTGACAGTGTCGATACCGATGAACGCGAGTTGAAATACCTTAAAACACTACACGCGGAAGAGAACGCAATTTTGTTCTCAAAACGTGATTTAGACGGATGTGATATTTGGGTGACGCATTTTCCATGTCCTAACTGCGCGGCAAAGATCATTCAAACAGGGATCTCACACGTGCACTGCCCTGAGCAATCTGAAGACTTTCTATCTCGCTGGGGAGATAAAATCCAAGTCAGCCAAGACATGTTCGATCAAGCGGGTGTGAAAGTCGACTGGCTACCACTAGAAGACATTGAAATTGAAGACAAAGACGTACGTTAATGTTTCGTTTTTGAATTTAAAAATAGCCCAGATGACTCTGGGCTATTTTTCCCCATTCAATCGACAAGAACCGCTCGACCTAGTCTGTTAACCGTGTTTTTTCGCGGTGATTTCAGCAATTTTGACGATGACAAGCACTGACTTCTCCATCATTTCAACCGAAATAAACTCATGAATCCCATGGAAGTTAAAACCACCAGTGAAGATATTCGGGCACGGCAACCCCATAAAAGATAAACGAGCGCCATCTGTACCACCACGAATAGGTTTTATAATCGGCTCCACATCACACGCTTCCATCGCTTGCTTCGCTAGCTCAATGATATGCGGGTAAGGCTCAACCATTTCTCTCATATTGTAATAGCTGTCTGTTATTTTCAGTTCTACAGAACCATGGCGTAAGCCCGCGTTCATGTCATCAACGAGTTTCTGCATAAAGGCTTTTCGCTCTTCAAGGCCCTGACGATCAAAGTCTCGGATAATGTAACCAAGTTCGCTTCGCGCCACGCCCATTTCTGCCGATTTTAAATGGAAGAACCCTTCGTAGCCTTCTGTTGTTTCGGGAGTTTGATCTTGAGGCATTTGAACCTGAAATTTCGCAGCCAAGTTCATCGCATTAACCATTTTACCTTTTGCAGTACCAGGGTGAACGCTGACACCATGAAAAATCACATCGGCGTTTGCCGCATTAAAATTTTCGTATTCCAGCTCACCTTGCGGGCCACCATCAATAGTGTATGCCCATTTCGCGCCAAACTTTTCAACATCAAATAAATCTGCGCCCCGGCCAATCTCTTCATCTGGTGTAAAGCCGATACAAATGTCGCCGTGTGGAATGTCTGGATTTTCTAGTAACAGCGCGACTGCAGAGAGAATCTCAGCAATACCAGCTTTGTTATCCGCGCCAAGTAATGTAGTGCCATCGGTAGTGATAAGATTGTGGCCATGTAGATGATGTAAATCTGGGTATTGCACCGGAGATAACACTTCATCCCCCAATCCTAGCGCAATATCGCCGCCTTGGTAATCTTCAATAAATTGCGGTTTTACGTTTTTTCCTGAGGCGTCAGGCGCGGTATCCATATGGGCAATAAAGCCGATAGGCGGCACCTCATAATCAACGTTAGCTGGCAGTCTAGCCATCAAGTAGCCATTTTTATCTAATGTCACATCACTTAAGCCAAGTTCGATCATCTCTTTCTTAAGCAACTCAGCAAACACAAGCTGACCAGGCGAGCTTGGGCAAAGCGTAACATGTGGATTTGATTGGGTATCGAACGTGACGTAGCGAAGAAATCTTTCAACTAAATGTTTCATATTTATTCTCATTGTTTTTATACGATGAGGCTTTATCAACCATCAGCAAGCTGACCTTACCTCATCAAACCTCAAGCTATGTTACGCTCTTAGCTCAATAAGAATTTGCTTTGAATCATTTTTTCATAAGAAAGGCTACTGCACATCCCCTCGTCAATTGAAGCATGAATCTAATCTAATAATTCCTCAGCTAGTACTCGCCACTCTTTTACCTTACCGCGAAAATGAAGCCATTGTTTATCGGTCATAGATTGAGAAATATCTAATGTCAGTTGATCGACCAGCACAAAGTTAGAATCAATATTTTTAGAAAGCTGCTCACTGTAATAGCTCTCTGGCTCGAACAACAGGCGCATAAATATATCCTGATAAGTGACAGCATTGGACTTGTTGTCGAACAGATATTCGAGCTCTTGATATATCGTAGCTCGATAACCTCTCCATAAAGGACTGTTAAGAGTGACTTGTTGAGAAAACGTTTGAGCTAATTGGCGCTGACTTTCTGATAGGCTTCCCAACCACTCTTCCATCCATTCTTCTGTGTTATCTAGAATAATTTCACGTATTTCATCTTCCGTTTTATCCGCATATTTTGCGTTTCGCTCTTGATAATGCTCTTGTACATTACTCAGAAATTCCCGTTCTTGATCTTTCGTTAACTGTAAACTCAAAGCAAAAATGTCTGGTGCCGCTTTGCTTACCACTCTATCGTAATGCGCTCGCATTCTATCTCGATTTTCCTGCAAATAATTTAGGGTTATATCGCTCGCTTTTAATCTCTCAAGCTCTTTTAAATGATCGATATATAACGGTAACTCTTCTTTCTTATGCCATTTTGCTAACAATAATAAGCGTTCTTCGACCAAGACTTCTTGTTCACCTTGCAGAGAAACATAATCCTCTATGTAATCGATAACGAACCAATCGATATTGCTGTATAGAAACTTCTTCGTACATCCGGCAAGAAGAAATACGAAACAAAATAGAAGGCCATAACCAAGCACCTTATTAGATACACCCTGTAATTTAGTCACTTATTCGTATTCCCTTTTCTATTGATTAAGTTCTATACTCAACTTGTATCACTTAATATTGCGGCAAACTTACACCAGTGTGACAAATATTGATTGCCACCTTAATAATATATAGAGTTTGAAATTAACTTTTTGATCACAGCTATCCGCAAAAAAGTGAGTTAGAGCGCAATTATCGGCTAAAAAATACACCGAACGACGCTACTTATAACGGCATATAATTTGCACGGATGTTTTTTGGATGGTTTATGGAGGCGAAGTATGGCAGCCGCTGAGCAACTTGATACCAGTGTAGAATATGAGATTCGATATTTTGAACAGGGGAAAATGCACTGCATGAGAGTCATTGCTGAAAGCAAAAAAGTGGCTTATCAGTACTATTTAGAGTGCGGTAAGCACAACAGTGACTTGTACTCTATTCGCCCAGACAAATAAAAAAACCGCCTTAAAGGCGGTTTTTTTATTATTAAAATCACGCTAAACGATTGATTCCATTGGTGGTTTGGGATTGTTCTTCAACTGTATTATTTGATGTCGCCAAAGCGCTCAAGATAAAGAACGGTTGCCGCAGTACGAGAAGGAACTTGAAGCTTTTTAAGTAAACTCTTCATATGCACTTTAACCGTTGATTCAGAAATAAAAAGACGATCGGCAATCTGCTTGTTGCGGAAACCTCTTGCCACCTCTCTTAAGATCTGCGTTTCGCGATCCGTCAGCGTATCAAAAACGTCCTCTTGTCCTGAACGCTCACTCAAATACTTAGAAACTTCTTGGCTGTAAGCTTTGTCGCCTTGATGCGCTTGTTTTAGCAACTCAACCAGCTCATCAGGCTCAGTATCTTTCAATAAATAGCCATCTGCGCCACTTCGAACTATTGCTTCTATGTCAGCAGGACTATCCGATACGGTTAAGATAACAATTCGAGCTTCACAACCATCAGCACGTAGCGCTTGTAAGGTATCGAGGCCTGACATGCCTTTCATATTGAGATCAAGAAGTACAAGATCCAGTTCCAGCTCATGCGCTTTCGCTACCGCATCTGCGCCATTACTTGCTTCTGCAACGACTTCAAACTCAGGCTCAAAGCTTAAAAGTTGGTGAATACCTCGTCGCATGAGTGGATGATCATCCACCAGCATTACTTTACACACTGTCACTGTTTACTTCCTTACTATGTTGGAATTCTAGTTTTACGGTACAGCCTTTGTTGATCGATGCTTCAATGTGAAGATCGGCATGCAGCCTAGCGGCTCGCTCTTGCATGATACTCATACCGTAATGATTTAATTTTTCGTCTTGATGTTCAAAGCCTATTCCATCATCGGTAACGGTTACTGTGACTTTTCCATCATTATCAAGACATTGAATGTGAATATTATCTGCTTGCGCATGCTTGATGGCATTAATTGCCGCTTCTCTTATCAACTGTAGTAAATGAACCTGCTGGTGTGCATCCAGTTCAGTTGAAGAAAGTCTATTTTTTAACGTAATGTCAGCGACGGTTTGTTCGTTGAGCGTTTCGACCATATCTTGCAATGCTTGGCCAAAACTGCCCTCTTTAATCGTAAGACGAAACGTCGTCAGTAATTCGCGTAGTTGGGTATAGGCAGCAGATAAGCCCGTATCCAACTCGGCAATGACTTGATTCGCCTGAGCTATCGCTTTTTCATCAGGCAAATTCTTTACGCTTCTCTTTAATAAAGCGACCTGAATTTTTAAATAAGAGAGTGCTTGAGCTAATGAATCATGCAGTTCCCGAGCAATGGTGGCTCGCTCTTCCATCAGTAGGATTTGTTCTGCTTGGCGTTGGGCTCGATTGTAATACACGGCACGCGATAAAATCTGCACAAAGTTGTCAATCAGTGCCTCATTCGGACAAGGTAACCCGGCCTTCCAATACAAATAGCCTAAGTGCTCACCGTCCAACGTTAGAGCCTTACTGTGGCAATCTTCATCACAGTCGTGGCAGCACTCTTCCCCTTCCATCAATATCCAGCTCGGTTCTCCCAATTGCTCTATTTCAAGTTTGACCGCTTTAATGCCTTCAAGACTTACAATATGTTGCAATATGGCTTGGAAGTTATCCTGATTAATACGCGAAGCCGTTAACTCTTTCGACGAGTCATACAATACTTCTAAAGACTGATTCGCATGCTGTAATTTACGCGTTTTTTCATCAACCGCTTGTTCTAGCCCTCGGTATAACTTACCAAGGTCCGTCGCCATCCGATTAAAGGTTCGAGTCAGGATCCCCATTTCATTATCGCTGGATACATCAAGCGATATATTAAATGAGCGATTCTTAATTTGCTCGCTAGCAAAAACTAAAGCACGCAAAGGCCGTACAACTTCGAGGCGCACAAAATGAACAACAAACATACTGACACAAAGAATGCCGCCTAGCCCTAACCCACCAATCCAAGCTAAGTTAATCAGCTTTTGTTCCGAAAAGCTTTGCAGCTTAAATACAAACTCATCGATCTGATTTACAAAACCAGCCACTAGGAGTTGGTACTCCGCCGGATTATCTCCTCTCAACACCGACTTGAGCTCATGCCATCTCATAATAAGACGGTAGTAATCATGAGTAATGTCTTCTGGCACTGACCAGTGCTGGAGTGCTTTCATGGAAGGTGAATATATCGAATGTTCAAAGGCGTCAATATGTGAAGAGTAATCAACAGATTTAATCTGAATATCATGTGCCAAACGATAACTTTGCATTCGCATTGAGCCAGCAACATTGACGGCTTCTGCATCATTCAAGCTTGACGCTAACGTAAAAATTGCAAAACCAGTCGTAGCAACTGAAAGCAGCAAAATAAGAAGCATCGCGGACGCAATCGTGCGCGTCACTGACTTTTTCACATTTTTAAACAATCTGAGTTCCTCGCCCATTAACAACCCTATTTGTACGTGCAATGAACCCATTACCTTTCAACTTTATCAATATGTGATCACCTGCGACGGAATTTATTGATCCAAAACAATATTGCATCCCATTTACCTCCTAAGAGGTATTTATACAAATATGTCAAAAACTACAATTTCGTTAGTTTAAATGACAGTTTATTAATGAAAATTGTGGACTATGCTTAGTTTGGGTTCCAAGTTTCGAGGTGACTAAGTGGTAGACCTTTCCAGAAGAAGACTCTTTGCAAGAAAAGCGCACCCCGACAACGCCGTACGTTTGCCTTGGTTAACCAAGCCAGAACAGTTTACGGACGATTGCACTCGCTGCGGTAAATGCATTGAGGCCTGCGAAACAAAGATTATAACTAAAAGTGATGGCGGATTCCCTTCGGTCGATTTTTCTATTGATGAATGCACATTTTGTTATCAGTGTGCAGACGCCTGTCCTGAGCCCCTTTTCTTGCCAAAAACAGAGCAACCTTGGCAAGCGAAAGCAAGCATCAACGATAGCTGCTTAGCAAAACAAAATGTCGAATGCCGAAGCTGTGGGGATATGTGCGACCCAATGGCAATTCAGTTCAAATTAGAGCTGGGGAAAGTAGCACAACCCAATTTAGACCTTGATGAGTGTAACGGCTGCGGCGCCTGTGTTTCAGTGTGCCCGACTTCATCCATCAATGTGAGCAATATAACAGCCTAAGCCGTATGTCGTCGGCCAAAGGCAATAAATGAGAGAGCTATATGTCACTAAATGAAGTGCATATTTCAAGTTTGGTAGTACACGTACTGCCAGAACATCTGGACGAAATCAAACAACAGATCGAAGCACATGAAAATGCGGAAATCTATGGTGACAGTCCAGAAGGCAAGATTATCGTCGTGCTTGAAACCGAGAACCAAGGTTTTATCACAGACACTATCGATGCCATTAACAATTTACCGAATGTCTTGAGCACGGTATTGGTTTATCACCAAATCGAAACTGGGCTTGAAGAAACGGATGAAGAAGACACTGGAACACAACATTCCCAAATCGAGGGTGAAGTATGAAAATGACAAGACGTGCGTTTGTGAAAGCAAACGCGGCTGCATCAGCTGCTGCTGTCGCAGGTGTGACACTACCAGCATCTGCAGCCAACCTGATTGCAAGCTCTGATCAAACCAAAATCACATGGGACAAAGCACCTTGTCGTTTCTGTGGTACAGGCTGTTCTGTTCTTGTTGGTACTCAAAATGGCAAAGTGGTAGCAACACAGGGTGACCCAGAAGCACCAGTAAACAAAGGCCTAAACTGTATTAAAGGCTACTTCCTTTCTAAGATCATGTACGGTCAAGACCGTCTGACTCAGCCGATGCTGAGAATGAAAGATGGCAAATTCCACAAAGACGGTGAATTTACACCTATCTCTTGGGATGACGCTTTCGACATCATGGCTGAGAAATGGAAAGCTTCCCTCGAGAAAAAAGGTCCAACAAGCGTAGGTATGTTTGGCTCAGGCCAATGGACAGTAATGGAAGGCTACGCTGCGTCAAAGCTAATGAAAGCTGGCTTCCGTTCAAACAACATTGATCCAAACGCTCGTCACTGTATGGCTTCTGCTGTAGTTGGCTTTATGCGCGCATTCGGTATCGATGAGCCGATGGGGTGTTACGATGACTTTGAGAACGCAGACGCATTCGTTCTATGGGGCTCGAACATGGCAGAGATGCACCCTGTTCTATGGACTCGTATTACTGACCGTCGCCTAAGTCACCCTCACGTTAAAGTGAACGTGCTTTCTACTTACTACCACCGTTCATTTGAGTTGGCAGATCACGGCTACATTTTTAATCCACAGTCTGACCTAGCGATTGCTAACTTCATCGCGAACTACATCATCGAAAACGATGCGGTAAACTGGGACTTCGTGAACAAGCACACGAACTTCACTCAAGCAGATACCGACATCGGTTACGGCCTACGTGACGATGACCCGCTACAAAAAGCAGCGAAGAATCCTAACTCAGGCAAGCTAACGTCTATCTCTTTCGAAGAGTACAAAAAGTCTGTTGCACCTTACACCGCTGAGAAAGCCTCTGAAATCTCTGGTGTTGAAAAAGAGAAGCTTATCGAGCTTGCGAAGCAATACGCCAATCCAAATACAAAAGTAATGTCACTTTGGACAATGGGTATGAACCAACATACTCGTGGCGTGTGGATGAATAACTTGGTTTACAACATCCACCTACTAACCGGTAAGATCTCGACTCCGGGTAACAGCCCATTCTCACTAACGGGTCAACCATCTGCGTGTGGTACGGCTCGTGAGGTTGGTACTTTCGCTCACCGTCTACCTGCAGACATGGTAGTAGCTAACCCGAAACACCGTAAGATTGCGGAAGACATCTGGAAACTGCCAGAAGGGACGATTCCACCAAAACCTGGCTTCCACGCCGTATTGCAAGACCGCATGTTGAATGACGGCGTTCTGAACTGTTATTGGGTTCAATGTAACAACAACATGCAAGCAGGTCCAAACATCAACACAGAACGTCTTCCAGGTTACCGCAACCCAGAAAACTTCATCGTCGTGTCTGACCCATACCCGACGGCAACAGCGCAAGCAGCAGACCTTATTCTTCCTACTGCAATGTGGATTGAAAAAGAAGGTGCTTACGGTAACGCAGAGCGTCGTACTCAAGCTTGGTACCAACAAGTGGGCACGGTCGGTCAGGCAAAATCCGACCTGTGGCAGCTAATGGAGTTCTCGAAACGCTTCAAAATGGAAGAAGTGTGGCCTGAAGAGCTTCTAGCGAAAGCGCCTCAGTACCGTGGTAAAACCATGTACGACGTACTATACCGCAATGGTAATGTCGACAAGTTCCCTATCGAAGAAGCTCGCGAATTGAATGACGATGCCCACCACTTCGGTTTCTATGTTCAAAAAGGTCTGTTTGAGGAATACGCAACGTTTGGCCGTGGTCACGGGCATGATTTGGCACCATACGACCGTTACCATGAAGTGCGTGGTCTACGTTGGCCAGTTGTTGATGGTAAGGAAACACAATGGCGCTTTAAAGAAGGTTCTGACCCATACGCAAAAGAAGGTTCTGGTTGGGATTTCTACGGCAATGCTGACGGCAAAGCGAAGATTATCTCTGCACCATATGAAGCGCCACCAGAAGTGCCAAACGATGAGTTTGATATGTGGCTATGTACTGGCCGTGTTCTTGAACATTGGCACACAGGCACCATGACTCGTCGTGTACCTGAGCTATACAAAGCAGTACCAGACGCGGTGTGTTACATGCACCCTGAAGACGCAAAAGCGCGTAACGTTCGTCGTGGTGAAGAAGTACTCATGGCAAACAAACGCGGCGAAGTACGCGTTCGTGTTGAAACTCGCGGTCGTAACCGTCCGCCAAAAGGTTTGGTATTCGTACCGTTCTTTGATGCACGTATTTTGATTAACAAGCTCATCCTAGATGCGACTGACCCACTGTCTAAACAGACAGACTTTAAGAAGTGTCCAGTCAAAATCACTAAGATTGCTTAACCTTCAGATACCGAATGCTACGGCCGTCACTATGGCGGCCTAATAAAGAATTTAAGCCATAAAGGCGGAGATGAAATGATGAAAAAATTACTTGTCGCACTTTTATCTGTAGGTGCTTTAGTGACAGGCATTGCGCAAGCTGAGTTAGATAATCCAGGTGGCATTGGTGGTCTAGAGTCTCTACGTGGAATGTCTCAATTGGAAGACACACGCCCAGCAGATGAGTTCAAAGACTTCCCTAAAGACCAGATTGTTGAAGATAGCTTTGTTTATCAACCACCGTTGATCCCACACAGCATCCGTCACTACGAAGTATCGTTAAATGCTAACAAGTGTCTTGCGTGCCACAGCTGGAAAAATGCAAAAGAGTCAGGCGCGACTAAAATTAGCGTAACGCACTATGTAAACCGAGAAGATGCTGTATTGGCGGATATGTCTCCTCGTCGTTACTTCTGTTTGCAATGCCACGTGCCACAAACTAATGCTAAGCCACTAGTTGAAAACAAGTTCGAGGCAGTTGATTCGCTTCAGTAATTGAAACGCGAGTACGAAGAGGTTATTTATGAAAATACTTAAAGCGTTTTGGAAAAGACTGAAGAACCCAAGTAAAGCTGCCGCTGGTGTGGTTTTGTTCTTAGGTTTTGCTGGCGGTCTTTTATTTTGGGGCGCATTCAACACAGGTATGGAGGCAACCAACACAGAAGAGTTCTGTTCTGGCTGTCACGCACCAATCGTTGCTGAAATTCAAGAAACAATTCACTACTCTAACCGTTCTGGTGTTCGTGCCATCTGCTCAGACTGTCACGTTCCTCATGAATGGACAGATAAGATCGTTCGTAAAGTACAAGCATCCAAAGAGCTATTCGCTCACTATGTTCTGCGTACTATCGATACACCAGAGAAGTTCCAAGAGCGTCGAGGACACCTTGCTGAGCGAGAGTGGGCGCGAATGAAAAAGAATGACTCTCTTGAGTGTCGTAACTGTCACGAGTTTGATTACATGGATTACTCTCAACAAGGCTCACGAGCAGCGGAGCAGCACTCTACTGCGCTAGCTTCTGGAGAGAAAACCTGCGTAGATTGTCACAAAGGCATCGCGCACAAACTACCGGACATGAGCGGCGTTGAAGGCTGGCACTAAGGAGACTTACCATGAGTACTTTAGAATCTGTAATTTGGCATATCCTTGGCTATAGCGCCATGCCTGTGATTATTCTTTCCGGCTTTGTGGCAGTAGCAGCAATCTCTCTCTGGCTGCTGTCATTTGGTAAGGATAAAGAGGTGTAACGTAACGCACCTCTACCCGTCAACTTGCCTATTTGTTGACACTAAGCGCTGAGTATCTACTCGGCGCTTTTTTATTCACCGTCACTTTCGGCCCAAAATGTCCTCAACCGATACATATACTCAATCGGTATAATAAGGTAGTCAGTAACGACCAAAAAAAGCGACCATAAAGGTCGCTAAAATTTACTGCTATAGGGAGTTGTTTAAGATTCTTTTACTGGCAGAACCTGCTTGACGTATTGCCCTGGAGCTTCATCGATTGCTGGGTGATCTTCCGAGCCAATAGGGAATGGTTCGACTTGCTCTTTTGGATTGAATTGAAGTAGCCATTCATTCCAATGTGTCCACCACGATCCCTCTTTGTGCTCGGCATTATTCAACCACTCGTCAGCCGAATCATCCAAAGTATCGTTCAACCAATAACCATACTTATTTTTCGCTGGAGGGTTCACGATACCCGCAATATGACCCGACTCACCGAGAACAAACGTTTTGTTGCCACCAGTGTTCAGGGCACCACGATAAGTTCCCTGCCATAACGCTATATGGTCTTCTTTCGTTGATACAAAATAGCTAGGAATTTTGATCTTATTTAGATCAATCCATACCCCACCAATTTTGACGCCTTTGTCTTGCACCAGCTTGTTCTCTAAATAGAGTTCACGAAGCAAAAAGTTATGAGAGGCAGCACTCACATTGGTGCTGTCACTGTTCCAGTACAACAAGTCAAAATCGACTGGGCTGTTGCCCTTCAAGTAGTTGTCGACATAGTAGTTCCAGTACAAGCTGTTTTCACGCAGTAAGCTGAATGTGACGCTTAATGAACGACCGTCCATATACCCTTTTGCGTTGTTTTGCGCCTCAATTGCACTCACAATGGTGTCATTGATGTACGCGCCAACTTCGCCTGGCTGAGAAAAGTCGAGCAATGTGGTGAAGAAAGTCGCTGATTTAATACGCTTCTTCATACGTTTTGCCGCATAGTACGCAACCGTGCTCGCCAGAACCGTACCACCGATACAGTAACCAGCCGCGTTGATTTGCTCTTGGCCCGTTATATCTTCAATTGCCGCGACGGCTTTGACGACGCCTTCTGTCACATAGTCACCAAACTCTACATGCGCTTGTGCCTTGCCTGGGTTACGCCAAGACATCATAAATACGCTATGTCCCTGCTCTAGCAACCATCGAACCATTGAGTTCTTCGCTGTTAAGTCAAGGATGTAGTATTTATTAATGAAAGGCGGAACGATGAGCAGTGGCGTCGCATTCACTTTCTCTGTTAGAGGTCGATATTGAATCAACTCAAACAATTCGTTTTGAAAAACCACATCGCCCGGAGTGGTCGCAACGTCATCACCCACGCGGAATGCATTGTTATTCGTCATACGAATTTTCAAAATGTCCGCGCTGGACTCAACGTCTTCTTTTAACTGCTCTAAGCCAGCCAGAAGGTTTTGACCGTTTTGCTCAAGTGTCAGTTTCAAGAGTTCTGGATTCGTCGCGATGAAATTCGAAGGGGAAAGTGCATTGATGGCTTGACGGGAAAAGAAAAGTATTCGCTCTTTAGATTTTTCATCCAAACCTTCGAGTGACTCAATTGTATCTAAATAAGTCTTGCTGAATAACAGGTAGGATTGCTTAATGAAGCTATACATCACCTCATTTTGCCACGCTTCATTAGAAAAACGCTTGTCCCCTTTTTCTGCTTCAATGACCTGTTTTTGGTTACCCGCCAACGCGACATTCTGCCAAATTTGTAGCTGCTGTTCCCACCATTCTGCTTGCAGTTTTAAGATCGCAGCAGGTTGATTTACAGCTTGTTCGAAGAGTTTGGCAGTGTCTTCCAAGTTCACTTCTTGCATGGCCTTATTTAAAGGAGAGTTCACGACTGCCTTGTTCACTTCGAAATCATGCCACCACTGTTGATTGGTTTGTTGAAGCTGTACAAGATAGTCCGAAAAGAAGTGCTGAAACATAGTCTTACTCCTATATTCGGAAAAAACAACGCCGCCCAAATTAGGGTCTAGAGACCCTAAGGCGGCGAGAATCGGACAAATTACGCTGGAGTAACAGTCTTTAGATTTTCCGAAGTCATTTTCTCAACGTCTTCTTTGAACTCTTTTGCAATAGCTTGAAGCTTGTTGCTGTCGTCCATCATTTGTTGAGAAAGCTTAGTAAGAACGCTTAGTTGCTGGCTGTTGAAAGCAGTCAATGACGTTACGTCTTTGATTTCTGATGCCGCTTTCATTTGGTTCAGACCCACTTCGCTGTAAGTACGAATTGCGTTCAGTTGAAGCTCAGTCAACACTTCTACGTTTTTTGTCACTAGCTTGTTGAACTTCAAGTAAGGTTCTAGATTTTTTTCAGTTTGATCGCTAAAGGTTTTGAAGAAATCTGTGTACATGGTTTATCTCCTAGAGAAAGAATTAAAAATGTCCGTTTAAATAATTACTTAACTGCTTTTATAACCACAGCCGTCCCCATGCCGCCGCCCACACAAAGTGATGCGACACCATATTGACCATTTTGCTTATGAAGCTCGTGAACAAGCGTCACTAAGATTCGGTTGCCCGATGCACCAAGTGGGTGACCTAGCGCGATAGCACCACCATTAAAGTTCGCTTTATCTTGAATCGCGTTAACGGGAACTTGGTTGGTTTCCGCCAACTGATGAATCACGCCAAGTGCTTGCGCAGCAAATGCTTCGTTTAACTCGTAAACGTCAATGTCGTTTACCGTTAATTCCGCTTTTGCTAATGCTTTATTGACTGACTCCACTGGACCTAGACCCATAATTTTCGGATCAAGCCCCGATTGCGCATAGCTTACGATCTCAGCAATAGGCGTGAGTCCATGTGCTTTAACTGCGCTCTCAGACGCGACGATAATTGCACTCGCGCCATCGTTAATACCTGATGCATTCCCCGCAGTCACAGTGCCTTCACGGTCAAAAGCAGGGCGCAGCTTGCTTAACGCTTCCATGGTCGCATTAGCCTTTGGGTATTCGTCGGTATCAAATAGCACCGTTTCACGGCGTTGCTTTACTTCTACGGGCACAATTTCGTCTTTGAATTTGCCCGCTTCGATTGCCGCCACCGCTTTCTGTTGGCTAGACAGCGCATACTCGTCTTGCTGTTGACGGGTTAGGCCGATTTCTTTTGCAACGTTTTCTGCCGTCACACCCATGTGATATTGGTTATAAACGTCGGTTAAACCGTCCGCTACGAGCAGGTCTTTCAGCTCTAGGTTGCCCATTTTGTTGCCATCACGAATACTGCTTGGTGCGGCAAACGGTATCTGAGACATGACCTCAACACCTGCTGCAACAACAATCTCTGCATCGCCACTACGGATATGTGAAACCGCATCCATGACGGTTTTCATGCCACTGCCGCAAACCATGTTTACACCATACGCAGGAACCGCGTCCGGAATCCCAGCGAACAATGCCGCCTGACGACCGACTCCCATGCCTTGACCTGCGCCGACAACGTTGCCAACAATGACTTCGTCAATCTTGTCGGCATTCAACTTCGCCGCTTCCAATGCGCCCTTAATCGCTACTGCTGCCAAATTGCCAGCAGAGGTATTTTTCAGACTGCCACCAAAGGCGCCAATTGGAGTGCGCTTCGCTGCTACGATAAACACTTTTTCCATCATCTTATCTCCTTAGTGCATGTATAGGCCGCCGTTCACCGACAAAGTCTCACCGGTGATATAGGCTCCTGCATCGCTGACCAAGAAGCTCACTGATGCTGCAATTTCTTCTGGTGTAGCAAGGCGTTTCATTGGGATTTGATTCGTGATGGATTCCAATACTTCTGGCTTCATTTGCTCAACCATTGGTGTACCTGTGTAGCCAGGCGCAATAACATTTACTGTCACACCCGAACGAGCACCTTCATACGCCAACGCTTTAGAGAAACCTATCATCCCAGCTTTCGCCGCCGAGTAGTTTGCTTGACCAAACTGCCCTTTTAGGCCATTGACTGAAGAGATGTTAATGACACGACCACCGCCTTTTTCGCACATCGCAGCGAACAGAGGTTGCGTAACGTTGAATAGACTATTGAGGTTGGTATTAATGACGTCATTCCAAGCTTGCGCAGTCATCTTTTTAAACACGCCATCACGTGTGATACCTGCGTTGTTGATAACGACATCAATGGTCCCTTCTTCCTCAAGCAATTGCGCTAACTTTTCTGCACACTCTGCAGTGTTTGTTACGTCCAACTCAAAAAGGCGAACCTGATCTTTGGTAAACCCTTTACTGTTGAACCACTCCAACGCACATTCATAGTTTCCTGTGAAATAAGTAGCGATTACACGGTAACCATCATTCACTAATTGAGAGGAAATAGCAGAACCAATTCCGCCTTTTGATCCGGTGATCAAAGCGACTTTCTTCATCGAAGACTCCATTCTTAACGGCATTTAAAAAAGCAAACTAAATACACTGATGAAATAAATCACCAACTGACGTGTTTATTTATTCTTTTGGCTATCAATCCTGTGATGCCTTTTATTTTAAGTTAAACCAGAAATATTACATTTCAAATAAAAAACTAATCCATTTGCATAAGATTGATTTAGATCTCATTAAACATGAAATGTTATAAAATGGTTAACTATTTATAAGTCATTGTTTTAAATAAAATAAAGTTAAACACAAGCTTATCAGAACATAAATTTAATCATTATTTATCAATAAGTTACATACCGAACAGTGGACGTTACATCATCTCATGATTTCAGATACTACTCTCATGATCAGAGTTGTTATCTATAAATACGATTAGAATAATAATTCAAATATCAATATAAGCAATTGTCAGTAATATCATTTAATTACTAACTTAAATGATATTACTGACAGTATAACCTTAATTTTATATTTATAGTTTTACTTATGAAAACTGGTATATTTAGAATGTAAAAAATAGAAGAAAACGTCTCATTTTGGTGCAGTTCGCACTATTATGACGCAGCAATTAAAAAATAATTTCAGTTTTATTTTAAATATCCAAATAACATCAATTAACTAGCATTTAACGTATCGAATCACTTTTTATCTATTGAAGTACCGGTACGGTGCAATATTCGGTGGTACCATCTCCTAAAGCAATCATCTAGATTCTTTAACCCAAGTAAATTGATGTTATACCCAAATGACGTCAAGATGCAGAAATCGTGTCAGTGACATGCTCCGCAGGGCGAGTTTCCTTATCCCACAGCCTTTGTTAACGATTTTTGATTTAGAACCACTAGATCTTCAAATCGTTGCCGTGCCTGTGAGCCAAGTCATTCTCGCTGAACCTAGCACCTTGAGGTTATTTGGGGATATTTGGGGATAGTATCCTTTATCAATTTGCACTATCTTTGTGGCTTCTATCAAATCACTTAGTTATCAACAAACATGAATCTTGCATTGCTCAGTATGTTCATCCCTACCTTCTTTTTTGTCTCAATTACACCAGGAATGTGCATGACGCTCGCCTTAACGCTAGGAATGAGTATCGGTTATCGCCGCACATTATGGATGATGATTGGTGAACTCGTCGGTGTCGCGCTGGTTTCAGTCTCGGCAGTACTAGGGATCGCAGCGATCATGCTCAACTATCCTTGGATGTTTATCGCACTAAAGTTTATTGGTGGCGGCTACTTACTCTATCTTGGTGTAGAAATGTGGCGATCTCGAGGTAAGTTAGCAATAAATGTCGATAATTTGGAGACACCCAGAAGTGGTAATGTCGCGCTCATCATGCAAGGCTTCGTTACCGCTATCGCAAACCCAAAAGGCTGGGCATTTATGATTTCTCTGCTGCCGCCTTTTATCGATCAAAATGCGGCTCTTGCTCCACAGCTGATCGTGCTTGTCTCCATCATCCTTCTTTTTGAGTTCATTTGTATGTCTCTGTATGCCACGGGTGGTAAAGGACTGAAACGCGTGTTGGGTCAATCAAAGAATGTGCGCCTGATGAACCGTATCGCGGGCACTTTAATGATGGGGGTTGGTGTTTGGCTATTACTGAGCTAAAGCAACGCTGGAAATGATGAAAAATATCCTAAGAAAAATTACGCGAAACATAAGTGAAGTATTAGATTTTCAGGCCCGGGTTTGGGTCGTAAACGTTTATGCTGGAGAACACAAAGGCGAATCTTACGTTGTAAACGAAGACAGCTTTTCCGAGCCATTGCAATGGATGAAAAAGAAAGGTTATCACACATCCATGCTGCGCCTGGTTGAATCGATGAAGCGCTCTCAAATCATTGAGTTCGATTTAGGTCACGTCAAACACCGCCTGATGCGTGTGAAATAGCACAAAGTAAAACGCCACTCAAACTGAGTGGCGCAAGCACTTTTAACCTTCAGCACCTCGCCTTACGGCGCGGTATCAATCTCGACAGGTAAGTAGTGCTTCGGTTCTAGTTTGAACAGTTCAGGTAATACGGTACCAATGGAAATGGAAGACCATGTACCTGATAGCACACCAATAAACATCGCGGTTGAGAAACCCGCTAGCGGTGCTCCCCCCATAATCCATAGTGCACCAACAGTAATCAGTGTTGTGCCTGATGTCACCATCGTTCTAGAGAACGTCGCGATGACAGCCTGGTCATTGATGTCTTCCATTTTCCAACTTTGTTTCGCGATCAGTAGCTCACGAATTCGATCTGAAATGATGATCGAATCATTCAATGAGTAGCCTAAAATTGCCAATACGGCAGCAAAAACCGTTAAGTTGAATTCCATTTGGGTAACGGCAAAGAAGCCGAGGACGACAATTACGTCATGAGCCAGAGCAAATACAGAGCCACTCGCTAAGCGCCATTCAAAACGGAAACACAAGTAACCAAGGATGCTCAGCACACAAATCAATAGTGCTAAACCGCCTTGGTCAAACAAATCCTGGCCAACTTGAGCACCAACAATACTGTTGCTGACGACATCAACTTGATGTGAAACTGGCTTTAATACCTCTGCCACACTCGGCAGAGTTTGTCCTTCTTCTGGGGCGGAGTAGCGAATGAGCCAACGACCATCTTCACCTGTGCGGGTGACAGAGGTTGATTCACCAAGTTTTGGTTGCAGTGCATCAAGCAGATCGTGGTTGGTTAACGACTTATCGACTTTCACTTCTGTCACCATACCACCAGTGAAATCCAAGCCAAGATTCAACCCTTTAAAGCCCAGAGCACCAAGCGCGATCACCGTCAAAACGATAGAAACTAGCGTAGTGAAGTGGCGAATTTTACGAATATTTTGTTTTAGCATTTCGACCATGATTAAACCCTCACATCACGACGGGCATCTCGGCCCCAAATTAAATTGATCATTGCTCGAGAGGCAAATACGCCTGTAAACATACTGGTTAACAAACCTAATCCGAGTGTTAAGGCAAAGCCTTGGATCGGGCCGTTACCGATGGCGTATAAAATCACGGCGGTGATCATGGTAGTAATGTTGGCATCAAGGATGGTCGAGAACGCGCTATCAAAGCCTAGATCAATCGCTTGAGCGAAACTGCGGCCTTCACGCATTTTGTCCTTAATACGTTCGAAGATAATAACGTTGGTGTCCACTGCCATACCAACGGTTAACACCAACCCTGCAATACCTGGAAGCGTTAGCACCGCACCTGGTAACAAGGCAATTAAGCCAAGCAAACAAAGCATGTTGGCACAAAGCGCCACGTTCGCCACCCAACCTAAGCGGCGGTACCAAAGGGCCATAAAGGTCAGTGTTAACCCCATACCTAAAGCAAGTGCCGCAAAACCATTTTCAATGTTTTCAGCTCCCAAAGAAGCACCAATAGTGCGCTCCTCTACGATAGTAACCGGGGCTGTTAGCGAACCCGCACGAAGTAATAGCGCTAACTGCTGCGCTTCGTCCATGCTGCCAGCGCCGGTAATACGGAACTGGCTACCAAGTTGAGATTGAATAGTCGCAACGCTGATAACGCGCTCGCTGCGCTCTGTTACGCCACGATCGTTTGTCTTGTATTCGCGATAAACCGTCGCCATTGGCTTGCCAATATGCGTTGCAGAGAAATCACTCATCTTTTTACCGCCCGCGTGGTCAAGCGAGATGTTAACTTCTGACATACCCATATTGTCGACACCTGCACGAGCGTTAACAATGTGCTCACCCGTTAGGACTGGTCGTTTCTCCAGAATAACCGTTCGGCCATCGTTATCTTTCAGCACAAGATCTTGGCCGCTTCGCGCTTGGCTTGCATCTTTCACTTCGTAGAATGCCAAACTCGCAGTGGCACCAATAACGTTTTTCGCTTGTGCTGGGTCTTGTACACCTGGGAGCTCAATACGAATGCTGTCTTTACCCTGACGCTGAACTAATGCTTCCGTAATGCCTAGCTCTTCAATACGACCACGCATAATCTTCAAGTTTTGTTGCAATGTCGTTGATTGGAACTCTTGAATATTCTGCTCACTTGGCTCAAGAACAAAACCGCGAGACGAGCTTTTCACCACCCAACCTGGATAGTTTTGACGCAAGAATTTGTTTACTTCAGCTAGGGCGGTATCACTCTCACTGTTTACCGCAATGCGGTTACCACTTTCTGCGCGAATTTGTACACCACGCACGCGCTGATCTCGCAGGCTTGCTTTGATCTCATCGATCAAAGCATTACGTTGCTCCTCAAATGCTTTATTTACGTCAACATTCAAGAGGAACTGTACCCCACCGCGAAGGTCAAGACCGAGTTTGATTGGGCTAAACCCCATCTCATTCAGCCACTCTGGAGCAACAGACACATATGAGAAGGTAATGCTGTCTTCTTTATTTAGCTCATTGTTCAGTAACGCACGAGCTTTGCTTTGCGCATTTTCATCATCGAATACTATGGTCGTTTTGCCATCTTTTTCGATGATTTTGTCTGCTGAGATGTGATTGGTTTTCAGTAGTTGATTCAACTGAACAACCGACATTTCACTGCTGTTTTGGTTTGAAAACGTTAGCTGGATCGATGGTTGCTCACCGAACCAAGTCGGAATCGCGCTTAACGTTAAGATAATGACCGTCGTGATTAATACGACATATTTCCAAGCTGAATAGTGATTCATCAGCTTTCTGTTCTTTTGCTGCTTTGGTGTTTTTTTCATGTAAACATCATCCCTTCACTACGAAGTGAAGCTTTTAATAACAAGGCTTAACACACGACAGATGCCCCCAGAATAAATTCAGGGTATGAAATGCTCAGGACGGTTACGCCCTGTTGAATACAATCGTCGTGTTAAGAGTGCACAATGGTGCAAATAGATGGTGTTTAGGCAGAAAACTGACTATTGAGTGCGACGTACATTGCGTTGGTCTCTTTCCAACCAGAAATGCGATGATCGCTTGTGAAATGATAAAAAGTGTACTGGTTTTGACGCCAATTGATATCCATCAGGCTGTAGGCATAACCTGCGTCAACATAGAAAGGCGTGTTTAGGTCACCAACAACGTCAACATGCTCATCATCGAGGCCTTCACGTAAGTGAGAAACCCAACGTTGAGTGTTAAATAGAGCTAGCGTATCGAGTCTTGCATGACTTTCAGAAATCGGAGACTGCGTCGTTTCTTCTGAGACTTCAGAAAAATCGATTGAGGTATTTGCAAAAGCAATACTCGCAACAAATGGTTGCAGCTTAGAAAAGTAAGGTAAATGAGCTTTCTGATCGATTTGCGCAGCAAAAACATGCGCTGGTAGCAATACCATCGCAAGCAGCATAAAAAGCAATTTTTTCAAGCAAATCTGAGACATAAGAACTCACTAAAAACAAAACGAGTCGAGTTTTTTCACTCGACTCGATGATAGTATTCCTATTAATTATGGTTCACAACTAAAAAGTTATAAATCTCTAGAGGCTTTAAACTAAAGGCGCTCTGTTAGCGGTAAAAGATATCGCCTTTATCGACATCTAAATAGATTTTGTTTTCTTGCTCCAAACCACCACAATAAATGAAGTACACATTGCGCTTGTCATAAGTAACCGAACGAACCCAGCCGCCGAGCTCTTCAAAATCACTCGGATCACAGGTTTCATCGTCTAACAATTGCTGTGTTTTCTTGCGGAAGATGTCCAAGTGAACTTTTAAATCATCCGACTTCTGCAAATATCCATCCAGTATTTCTAAACGCTCTTGTTCTTTAATAACTGGCTCTGCATCAGATAATCCTTCGGCATTCAACCACTCAGCTTTTTCTTCACCGCCCTCTTCATAAACAAGGTAACCAGAGATTCGATACCAACCATCCACTTTTTCTAACACCGATACTTTTTCTCCCTTATAGAGCGTATCGACAACCAAAGCATTAGCATTTGGCTTATTGTAAACATTGATTCGACGCTCAATGACATAGTATTCGGTCACTTCAGGAGGGGCAGTTTCTAAATCCAGAATCGGTTTGGATATTTCTTCTTCCACTGGCGCTTGCTCCACTTGCACAGCGTTTGGCGCCTCAGGTTCATCTTTCTGCATAAAGAAGAAATAGTATCCAGCACCCGCCCCACCGAGCAACAGTATGACAATCAATGCGATGAGAATTTTCTTCATGTACTTTTCCTTTTCATTCTTTGTTCTTATCTCACCGGCAACACGCATGTCGCGGAAATTTGGGTATATACTCAAAAGGGTCGGTCAACTAACGCGAGCAATAATGATCAACAAACTCAACTGGATACTGTTGCTTCTTCTGTTCCCCATTATGGGGCACGCCAATATTCAATGTAACCCATCGTCGTGGAATGACAATCTTACCCAATTCAATCGTTTAGAGTCCAATTACAATAAGCATGTTGAGGTATTCAATGCACTTTTAGCCGAACATAAGCAGCGTCAGTTATTGTCCCAAACCTTTTCCCTACATGAACTCGTGTTACTTTGGCGCGCTCGCTCGAACCAAAATGCGTTCAAAACTCAATTAAAAGCCTCCATTCAATATAAAGAAGAACTCACGACTAAAGCTAATGAGTTGATTAAATTGAGCACACAATCTCAATGGTCAGCAAATGGATGGAAGAAACTTGCCCAAAAGTGCCGTGAGTCAAACGAAACTGCCAATCAAATCACTGCGGAGTGGTATAACACCAACGCTTTGCAACTTACCGAGGATTACAAACGCCTTTCTTCACAGTACCAAGCACTAGCGCAACTCTATGATAAAGAAGCGAGATCGCTTCAATACGCTCAAGATGTTTCGAGGTAAAAATCGAGCTCGTTTTGAAAAGACGATGTCGGGTTTTCACTCCAATATTGGACGTTATTCGTGCTTTAATTCCCTCTTTTAGTGATCCCAACATTATATGTAAAAAATGGGACTGTTCCCTTTTACAAACTTGACTAAACCATGACCAAGAGAGGCAACTTATAGAGACATACGTCACAATAATGCTTTACTTATGGCCAATTTTTGGTTAATTTACCCATTAATAAAATTTAATAAAAAGTCACATTTGGCTGGAGATGATGCTACAACCATGGTTATCAATCGATTAAGTAACAGGGACTGTCCTAATGCTACCAAAGCCAAGTTTTTGTCAGTAGTTAGGCACGTAAAAGAGTTTGGTTCAATCAGCGATTTGGACCTTTGTAAAATCTTCGGAGAAACAATTTGGAGTGATGGGAGGGAATACCATTCAGCTGCGTTCTCATTCAAGGTTGATAGATACACAGGTAACTGTGAAATCTCACAATACAAGCACCAATAAGGCTTAAGAATTTATAAGGCGGAGTCAGGAAACTGATTCCGCTTTTTTGATCATCGCAATCGTAAAGTCGTGATCGGAATAACCCTCAATCAATTGTGCGTCTGGACATAGCCATCGGCAATAGCATAACACCCCAACTTTATTATGCGATGCGAGCATTCTCATGCTCGGCAGCTTTTCTTCATCCAATAAGTTAAACACGCACCCTTTCTCTGCGGCCCGGTACATTTTCTCGATCATCTCAATGGTATGATTTGGATTCGCGGATTGATAATTCAATGATCCAGAAGCAAAGACATAATCACTACGGGGCAATACCAACGTTGAAAAGTCACCGCATACGAACTCACTTTGAGTACGAAAGTCCCGCTTTCTGGCCTCAGAGATAAACTGTTTTTGCTGATCAATGCCAATATAACTTTGGGGGCGCAGATTGTTGAACTCAATAAACGCTAATAAGTCTCCGTAGCCGCACCCAATATCTAAAAGACTTGAACCGTCTAACGTTAACCCACGGCACAAGGCTTCAAATCGACTGATTTGGCTGTACTTATCTCTCCATCCCAGCGTTCGCGCTCTGTCTGTACCGAACTGTCGGTATCGCTTTCGGTGATAGTGAGCAATCTTAAGTCTATCGAGAAATTTCATCTTTCTTATGCATAAATCGGCAAGCTTCCATTTCCTTTCACTTGTCTAATAGCCAAGTGCGTATGGATATCTTTTACGTTTTCTAATCGTTGTAGCTTTCTAGTGAATGTTTCATAGCCAGCGAGATCTTTGCTGACCACTTCTAACAAATAATCATAAGCCCCTGATACAACATGGCACGAGATCACCTCGTCCATTTCAACAACAGCATGTTCAAATTCATCAATCGAAGAAGCTTGGTGGTTGTTCAAACTGACTTCAACAAATACGGTCATCGCAATACCCACCGTGTCTCTGGACACAATGGCTCGATAACCGCTAATTACGCCCTCCTGCTCTAAACGCTTAATGCGTCTTGCACAAGGTGATGCCGATAATCCTACTTTGTCAGCGAGCTCTGCCGTAGTCAGGGTTGCATCCTTCTGCATCAAGTTGATCAGTTGCCTGTCAATTTTGTCCATTTATCCTTCCATGCCAATAATCACTAACAATTAACATTTATACGCGCTTTATCACCAACATCAAGCTTAATTACGTCAAACTTTGCCTCCCTTTGGCACGTGTTTTATTCAACAATTAACACATAATTTACAAATGGACATGCCGACAATGATCTTGGGATACGCAGCTATATTAACGACCTTACTGCTTTGGTCTGGTTTCTTTATTTCTTTAAAAGGGGGCGCAATTTCTAACTTGCAGCCAGCCGATATCGCGCTAGTTCGCTTTCTAATCCCAAGTTTAATTTTATTACCATTTGTGATTAAGCATAAGCAGGCGCTTCGCGTCGTGCCTAAACGCTACCTAACTGGTGTTGTGGTAGGGAGTGGCCTGCCCTACCTGCTGGTCGTCGGCACAGCTATGCACTTCGCTCCCGTGGCGCACGGCAGTGCATTAGTACCTGGTACTTTGCCATTATTTGTTTCTGCTATCGCGGTGTTGTGCTATCAACAGTCGCTGAGTGCTCACCGCTTAATCGGGCTTTCTACGGTGCTGTTAGGGATTTTCGTATTTCTTCTTTCTAATAGCGGTGCAGAGTACAACTGGTCTCAATTACAAGGCCACATCCTGTTTCTAACCGGTAGCATTATGTGGGCTGTTTTCACCATCAGTGCTCGTGTTGCTAACCTTAATGCGCATGTCTGTGCTGGATTCGTTGCAATCGCGTCTTTGGCACTGCTCATCATTGCGGTTGGCTTCGGATGGGTAGATAGTTACCTAGCGATAACGCCGATCAGTCAGTGGCCGTGGGAAGAATTATTTGGCCACGCGATGTTGCAAGGTGTCGGCGCAGGCTTAATCGCCTCTTTTACCTTTATCTATGCAATCCGAATTATTGGCGCCGAAGCCAGTGCTGCTTTTGGGTCATTAACTCCAGTCGTCGCGACACTTCTTGCCGTTCCAATCTTTGGTGAACAACCAGATTCACTTACTTGGTTAGCGCTGATGCTGGTAACCTGCGGCAGTATTGTGGCAAGCCAAATCTTTATGAAAGATGGAATGAGCCAAACTTATCGCCCACCACTTCACAGATAGCGATAATTTTACAAAAACTTTTGTCCTACTATCTTGAATAACAAAATGGCGTTTTGATAGCCTCGATTTAACCAATAATTAAAACGCCAATGTAATGCCTGCCACTCATACTAAAGATGAACTGCATAGATTCCTCAAACCAGGAATGAAACTTTCGACTAATTTCGAGTTTGGGCCTAAGGACCAGTATACGTATTCCACCACCTATCTTGGGATGAAAGAGAACGCGTATTTGATTCTTGATATACCGATGCGTTTGCTTGAAGAGCAAGTGATGAGAAAACTCCCAAACGCCGATGTCATCGTGCGTGGTGTATCAGATACGGAGTTAGGCCATGTCATTGCATTTAAATCCAGTGTTCTAACAACTGCGGTTCGTCCTTCGCCCCTTTTATTTATTCGAATTCCAGGAACATTTGCAACCAAACCAGTCCGGGAACACGAACGATATAAGCTGCAAATGGATTGTAAGATTGTTCATGCGGGGAATGTTTACGACGGCAGCCTTATCGACTTCTCACTGGCAGGTATTGGTATCTCAACCTTTATAGAGCCTGAATTCACCGTTGGTGAAAGTGTCACTATCGACTCTTCTCTAAGCCACTATATCGGAGAAGAAAATCGATGTGTCATTGCCAACATTAAGAAGTTGGTGAAAGGCTGGGTAATAGGAATTAAGTTTGAAAGCCCAATAGCGATGAGTCACGAGCTAAAAACAGAGTTACTGGAGCAGTCCTTTCTAACCAGTAACGTCTGAACTTACTGCTGGCTAAAGCGCGTCGCCTCAAAGCTGTTGAGCACTCTGTGCACCGCATAGGTCACGAGCAGAGTGACTACAATAGCAAACAAAATACTACTCACGCGATACAGCGCGCTGAACATTAAATCGCCATCCGGAGTAAGGTATTGGCCAAATAAAATACCTAATGTGGTTAATCCGCCAAATCCGGCTCCTGAACCACTAGACTCTTTTACGTGCATATAGCTGAACATCATCGCGCCAATCCACAGTAATGGGACGATAAACAGCAAGGTATCCGACCAATCGTATAGTACGAGCTGCCCAGCGATACCAAAGGTTACCCCCATCAAGGTCCCCATTGCTCTTTTGCGCGCATACCCTAAAGCACCGTTCCAATGCATAGGAAACAATAAAAGCAAGGTTGTCGCCTGAGCGGACATAGAATCACTGAGGTCAAATAACTGGAATACAAGGAAAGACATTGTAGCGATACTCGCCCCCATAAGGGCTTCATGACGCATGCGGTGACTCTGTTTAGGCTGAGATGGTTTTGCCGGTGGCTGACGAGGCTCTGCATCAGGGATCAAAAATGTCACGACGTAGGCCACGATCACTGAAATAACGTTCGCTTGTAGGTTGCTGAATATTAGATCATTTAAGTCGGTTGTTGGATAACTCGCAAAATGCAGCATGATGCTTAAGCTCAGCACGCTATTTGCCCCAAACAGGAATAAGCTCCCTTTTGACATACAGGCGAACTTATACAAAAACAACCCGAAGGCGATGATCGTCATCATGCCAGGATGTCCACCAAATAGCCCACCAAGAATACCGACCTCTAATCCGCATACGACCGCTGAAAAAATCAGCTGTCGTGCAGCATGCAGGCTCATGACTGGTACCATTCCAAGTAACAACATCGGTGTTACGGTAAAAAATACGCCATAATTCCAGCCAAAGACCTTACATAAGGTGAAGCCAATGGTCGCGCCAGTTGCAATGCGCAAACACTGACGGAAGTCGTTTTCCGACATGGGATGATCCCATAACTTCATATCGCCTCCCCGTTAATAAATGTAATGAAGAAGACTCAAAAATCGGATCTGACATCTCGCTAACCAGCCAGATAACGAGTTTTCTGGCAACAGTTGCACAGTCGCACGTGCCCCGGCCGGAAATGCGCGCTGTTGAGGCTCATCGATAGCTAAATGTAAACGTAAACGCTGCGCGTCTCTCACCCAACGGTTTGAGTCAGTCGGTGTCGCTAAGCGGCCATCTGCATCAAACTGGCCTGAGCTTACCCCTGCATCCACACTCGTAATACGAGCTTCAAATACGTCACCTGGCAAGCTATCAAAGGCCACTAACGCCCGACTGTTCTGATTGAAGTGTCGCAGACTCTTTTCACGAAAGTCGGCAATAATATCCACGTCATCCGAGACTAAAGCCACAAGAGGCGTACCAGCTGCCGCATAGGCACCCGTTTCCAGCTGCAAGTTAGCGACAACGCCATCATGTTCAGCAATTACTTTAGTGTAAGACAGATTAAGTTCCGCTTGTTTTAGCTGGTTTTGTGCCACGCGGATATTTACATTCGTTGCACCTAAATCGCCTCGGTTTACTTCCAACTCTTTTAAACGAGCGCGCGCGGCCAGTAAGTTTGCTCTGGCTGCCGTTGCACTACTTTGTGCGTCGTCACGCTGTTGTTGCGAGGTGCCATTGCGATGAAACAATGTATCAAGACGTTTGGCTTCGCGAACTTTTTGCTCGGCGACAATTTTGCTCGCTTCAACGTCCGCTTTTGCCGCTGCAATAGAGGCATCAAGCTGTTCATTATTTTGAATCACACGCTCAAGGTTAAGTTGAGCCTTTTCTACGGCGAGCTGATAAGGCTGTGGATCAATCTGGAATAGTAGATCGCCTTGGTTTATTTCTTGGTTGTTGGCAACATAAAGATGCGTAATCTGTCCACTCACACGGGGAGCTACTTTAGTTACCACTCGCGTTGCCATTGCCTGAGGCGTCAGTGGCATGGCGAGATCTGCGACTAGAAAATAGGCAAAGACAAGGACAAACGCGACGCAAGAATACTTGATCCAACGTGCGAATTTTTGATCTGGAGTCATAGGCGTTTACTTCTCTTTTAATTCGGGTTTCTGACTTATTCGCTAAGTGAATCAAGTGCATTGTGAGCAATCTGATCGAGGATCAATGAAAGCTTTTGAAGCTCTTGGTCATTGATTTCCGTCAGTAGCTTGCTCCGGACTTGAAGAATTCGGGTCTCCATTTGCTTCAGTAGAGTTTTACCTTCTTCTGTAAGGCTAACAATGCGTGCTCGCTTGTCATGCTCACTGCAATGGCGAGTGATCAGAGATTGCTCTTCTAATAGCTTTAATGTGCGCATCAGCGATGCTAACTCAATCTCAAGCGCTTCAGCCAAATGCTTCTGACTAACGTTGTCGCCCATTCGATAAAGTTTCCATAACGCAGTCCAACGCGGGTACGTCAGGTTTAAAGGCTCCAACTCGCGATCTGCAACCATTTTCCACAAACGGGCAACACGAGATAACTTTTCAGCCAAAGAAAGGTCGCGCAAACTGTTGATGTCTTGAATCATAAGATCTACTCAATTACTTAGCTTGCTAAGTAATATAAAATAGTTAGCACGCTAAGTAAATAAGTTTTTGTGATTTAAATCACATAGAATATGCCATTGGGGAACAAGTTTGCGTAACGCAACGTAGTACTTGGGTTGAATAGTAGTGATATACGACACTAAAGGTGATATCAGCACTCCTGGCTTATCAACAAGTGAAGCATTGAGATACAAAAAAGCACAACCCTAAGTTATGGCGTTGTGCTTTTCGGTTTAGTGAGCGATTGAATTATCAATTAAGGCTCATAGCGAATGAGTTCATCACGTTCGTTCAATTAAGAATCGCTGCTTGAAGTCAACAAAGGCTTCATGCAGCGCATTTTCTTTAATCGGTTTGAGCAATACGTAATTCGCGCCCGCCTCCATAAACGAATCACTGGTTTCTTTCGCCGTATCGGCAGTACAAGCATAAATTGGCGTGCCTAACTTCAGCTTCTGTCGGATCTCTTTGGTTGTTTCAATTCCTCCAAGATGCGGCAGTTGGTTGTCCATCAAAATCAAATCGTAAGTATGATCTTTTAAGAACTCCATCGCTTCCAATCCATCTTTTGCCCAATCAACCTGCATTTTGTACTTGTTACAAAATGCTTTGAGAATGAAGGCATTAGTATGGTTATCTTCTACCAACAGTACTTTTAGACTCTCTGCGAATAACTCACCAGGTTTAACTCTCAAGCTTGAATCAAGAGGGGTGAGCACTCGCTCACGATCTTTCACTGGCATTGTAATAACAAAGGTCGTGCCTAAACCTTTTTGACTACGTACTTGAACGTCACCTTCCAGCATATCGACGAGGCTTTTCACAATGGTCAGTCCCAAGCCACTGCCACCGTATTCTCGAGTGGTCGTTGCTTCCTCTTGAACGAAAGGTTCGAACATTTGGTCGAGCTTATCGGGCTCTATGCCGATGCCCGTATCCGTAATTTCCACTACCAACACACTATTTTCGGCGCCGTAGAACTGCTCCAGTTCCGCATGCAAGCGTACGCTGCCCGAGGGGGTAAACTTAACTGAGTTACTGACTAAGTTGAATAAAATTTGGTTCAGACGAACTTGGTCAGTAAAGATTTCAACATTGGGATCAATCTTGTTTTCAATGACGAGGTTAACGCCTTTATTTTCGCAAATTGGACGATAAATGTTTTCTAACGTTCGAATCGTGTCAGTGAACGAAAACGGGTGCTTTTGAATATTAAACTTACCCTGCTCAATCTTCGAAAAATCCAAAATATCATTCAAAACAGCAAGTAAGTGCTCACCACTATGTCGGAGTACATCAATTTGGTTATTCTGCTCTTCCGTTTCGACCGAGTCTTTTAATAATTGAGCAACTCCTAGAATGCCATTGATTGGCGTTCGGATTTCATGGCTCATTTTAGCCAGAAAATCGGCACGTGCTTGGGCGGATTTTTCTGCCTCTTTACGTGCCAAGTTACTTTGTTTTTCCGCTTCAATAAGCGTCGTAATATCCTGACCTTGAACAATGATACCGCTGATATCACCATCCACTCGAATCGGCGATAAGTTCCAGCGATATACCTTGTCTCCAATTGGTACATTGACGCCAGTTAACGTGGCTCCTTGAGCTGCCATTCGCAGGTGCGGCATCAACTTTTCTTTGAAGCCTTTAAACACTGGGTGCATAGTTTCAATGTCGTTTTCCATGACCAATTCTTTGCGGGCTGCCGGATTGATTTGGATGAGTACACCAGACTCTGACCACACCATAATCGGCGATAACGCAAAGTTAAACAGATCGCGGAATGAACGCTTTTGCGCTTCCAGCTCTTCAAAGGTGTTTTCTAGTGTCGAACCAATATGATCGAACTCCTCGATATCCGACCCGCCAAACCGTTCGAACCCTTTTTCTTCACGAGCCGAACGAGTGTATGCCATCAACGAGCCAAGCTCTTCGACGACTCGATTCTCAATCCACTCTTTGGTCATCAACGCAATCATCACCATCCCGATAACTGAAGCCAGCATCGCCAAAAGGTGCTGGATTTGCAGCGTCACAACACTCTGATTGTCTTGCACGGTTAGTAAACACAAATCCGTCGTGGCAGCATTGACTTCGATAGGGGTTTTAATGATCAACAACTGGTCAAGCTTTTGCTGAGACTCTCGCCGCTTCAGAACATCAAATATCTTGTACGCTTCATCTCCGACTAGTGAGCTAGCTAGTGGCGTATCGTTGGCCACCAAAACAACATTATCAACGTTTCCTTCGTTTTTTAGTCTTTCCATCAACCCGAAGTTGTTATCTAGAACAACAACATTGTAAGAATACCCCATCACTTCACCGGTTTTAGGTTGTAAAACCGGTACACGACGCAGTAACAGGTGGCGAGTTCCCATTGGGGTATGTGAAGGAAGGTAATACCAATTGTTGCTAAAAGTCACTTGGCTCGCGAGATCATTGAGAATCAAGTTATTGATGCCATAGAAATGCGCATTCCCATCGTCCCAAATAATGCCTTGATGATCGGTGAGAAAGCGAAATTCTGGCGTATGGGAAGGATCACTCTGGTCAATACTCATGAAAAAGTAATTGAGAGCTTCTTCATCCCGTTCTGTATAAAAATCTAAAACAACATCACTCTTCGAGTTACTGTTGTGATGAATCTGAATCGCAGCAAAATGGCTATCAAAAATATTAAGAATCAGCGCTGACGTCTGTTGCTTAGTTCTGTCGACTTCCTGCCAAATAATTTGCTTCGAGAAGTAATAACTCTGAACGAAGATACCTAAAATGATCGGAGCAAGTACGAGAATGATTATTTTCGTAATAAGCGTCGACAATGAGCGACGCTTTCTTGTTTTTGATGTAGTTGTCATCAATTGTCTGAGTATCTAAATGCGCGTTTTTTTAATGCTTCAATTCTTTCTGGAGAATCAGATTTCGTGACGACTTCAAAGTCACCAGAATAAACGGTTGGAACGGGTTTCCCTTCAAGATCCCACTTAATCGCTTCTGCCATTGCAATGCCAGTATCATCGTTCATACGCATAACAGTAACGTCTAACTCCCCTTTCGAAAGCGCTTCTAATTCTGCAGAGCCGCCACCCCAGCCGTTGATCATGACATCATCACGCCCTAATTCTTTCAGCGCATCAACAGCACCTAGCGCCACATCTGTAGAACACGCATAAATAAAATCGACGTCAGGGTATTTTTCCAAACTCGCTTTTGCTGCTTCATACCCAGACTGCTTTGTTGCTTTAGTATAGTAAGCAGATTGTAGTTCAAAGTTGTTATCACGGTTGACTTGATTGATAAAGGTATTGCCTCTGATATCGCTGATATACCCTTCTGAAAAGTAGAGCACACTATAATGGCTCTGTTTTGGAAAACGCTTACCAAACTCCACGGCAAGCTCACGACTGCCTTCAGCATGATCAAAACCAACATAAAGGAACGGTTGGTGATCCTCCCAATCTCTTACCGGTGTAGTGATATTTTGTAAGATCAACTTGGTTTTCTTCGAGTCTAAGACGTGTTCAACAAACTTACGATGCCTAGTGGTATCGAGAGTGAAAATCAGATAATCGGAGTTGCTCTTCAGCGCTTCCATTAAAGACAAACTTTGTTGCTTAATATCTGCGTTGGGACGGGTAAATACTTGATTAAGTTGATAGTCGATATCGAGTTTATCTAAACGCTGTTCAAATGCGTCGATATTTCGAATCCAATAATCCGAAATCTGTTGACCTGGATAAACCACAGAAATTTTTAACGGACGTTTTTTGTCTCTTTCAACCGGAACAGGAGTCTCTCGCACGGCGTCAGCCAACGCATTCGTTAACTGCTTCTGTTCTGGAAACTGGTCTAAAAATTCTTGATATGCCCAATACCCATTGAGGACTTGAGTGGCTTGCGCTATCGGCGCGACAGTGGCCATTGACATCAGGGAGAATACTAACGCTTTTTTCATCTACTGCTCTTTTAGCTTTTTATGAGCCTTTTTCAGCTCTATTCGTTACCTAGCCGAGTCATCCTTTACTCTTGTAATCTACCTTCCTCTGAGTGCCTGTTTCAATAATAAATTGGTTCTTAGTCTGAGTTGGAACGAATAAACGTTTATTGTGTACCTAATTGCAAGGTCACAAAATATCATTTCTCCTTTTCATACTCTGAGTGTTTAAACAGAACACCAACCCATTATGCGTCAGTTTGTTCTTACATGGTACTCCAAAACTAAAAAGAAACCGCCTCTGTGGACGGTTTCTTTGTTATTCGGCATGTCGCGAACGCTTATTTCGATAAAGCCATTTCTAACATCATCTGCTGATTTTCATCAACGACAATACTTGCTTTTGACGTAACAAGCAGCTCTTTCTTAGCTTTTGTTAGTTGCTTAATATAATACTCAGCCCGCATGGCAAGTGTCTTTGAATCAAAATCCGAAGACCACTCCAATACCAAGGGACCTTTTCCTTTTAAAGCTTTCGCTCCTTTGCCCGTTTGGTGCTGATTGAATCTTCGCTCAACATTGTTTGTGACACCGCAATACAGCGCATTGCGGTTATTTCGGATCAAATAGACACTCCAACGCTGCGCTGTATTTTCAATCATGAAAGTAGTGACTCGACCTTAGCTTTAAGCTCATCGAGCTCTTCTTTAAGTTGTGCAACTTCGAGCTCTAGCTGGCTGACTCGATCAGAATTAGAGCCAGCCGCTGACACTGGCACTGCGAGCTCAGAGACGTCAACGTCGCCACAGAACAAATGCATATAGCGTGACTCTCGCTTCCCGGCTTCACGCGGTAACTTGACCACTAATGGCCCTTTTTCTTCGCTTGCTAAGTGCTCCAGAACCGTTTCAACGTCTTTTACATCATGAAATGTCGCGAGACGATTGGTACGAGTGCGAATTTCCCCAGGCGTTTGAGCACCACGCAAAAGCATACAGCACACGATTCCCTTCTCTTGTTCTGTCAGTTTTAAATCACCAAACTCCGTATTACAGAAACGGTGCTGATACTTGCTAACACGGCTGTTAAACGCACTTTCGTCACTGACGAGCCTACGCTCAATTAGAGCATCAACGGCATCGAGAACGTCTGACTCAGAGAGCGACATTACGGGATCACGGTTGCTTTTTTGATTACACGCGTTGGTTAAAGCGTTTAGGCTGAGGGGGTAAAGATCTGGGGTGGTGACTTCTTTTTCGATCAAGCAACCAATGACTCGTGCTTCAATTGCCGTTAGCTCAACTTTCATAATGCATTTCCTTATTATTTTTGCATTTGACTTGGTACCTAAATCGCTTCGAAATCATGCATCATACATTGGCAAAGAGATGCAAGAAGCGTTAACGATTCAGGTGTCGGTGTCAGGCTAAAGCATAGCGCAAGACCTGGCACCCTTTGCGAATCGGGTCAGGTATCAATGCTCCGAGAGAATTGGCACTTTCGTCAAATTGCCATCTTGATCAACCATCATTATTTTTGAACGATTCAGCTCAACTTCGATGATTTCGAGTTGCTCGCGAGCGTTGATATACGCTGTTTTTAACTTTTCAGCCACAGAGCGAGTGGCTTGCTCATTATCTTGACTACTTACTTGCTCCGCAGTGTTCCCAGAGTCCATATCAAGTTCATCATTTTGCATTCAATGGTGTTGATAATATAGTGAAGGCCACGTTATGACAATGAATCGATGGATTCTACGATGTTGCCCAAAACTCGATTAGAGAAGCGTGATTATGTGGACACATCGCAATTGGTTGAGAAATGTTCAACTCTGCATTGTGATTGATCTAAAGACTGTTATGCCACTGGATGTTGTGCTTTAATCGAGGAAGATATTCATAAAATTAGGAAAGAGAACTATGAGTAGCGTATTTGAAATCGTTAACCAAGCTCGTCGTAAAAACAAACTAAAACGTGAGCTGCTTGATAACGAAAAGAAAGTTCGTGATAACCGCAAACGTGTTGACCTTCTAGAAAACCTTCTAGATTACATCAAACCAGAAATGACTCACGATGAAATCGTCGCAATCATCAAAAATATGAAAGCAGACTACGAAGATCGTGTTGATGACCACATCATCAAAAGTGCAGAAATCTCTAAAGCACGTCGTGACATCAGCCGTCGTATTCGCGAACTGACTGAAGAAGACAAGCAAACTAGCGGCAAAAAATAAACGCTTAAGCTAGATTTTCCAACCCCGAGTAAAGCTACCTTACTCGGGGTTTATTTTTGTCTCTAAACTAAGCGCCGTGTACAATCAATCCAACTCTTATTCCTAACGCATTCAGCTTTCTATGTCCTCAACTACGACAAGTACACAACCAACACTTGCAAAACAATTATTTACGATGACTTGGCCAATGCTATTTGGCGTTCTATCTTTAATGAGCTTTCAGCTTGTAGATAGTGCGTTTATCGGTCAGCTCGGCGTTTTACCTTTGGCCGCTCAAGGTTTTACTCTTCCGTTGCAAATGGTCATTATCGGCATTCAAGTCGGTTTAGGTATCGCCACGACCGCTGTCATTTCTAAAGCGCTTGGTGCGAATGAAAGTCGTTATGCCAAACAGCTCGGTGGCTTAGTTTTGATGATTGGCTCAATCGGCGTAGCCGTTTTTGGAGGGCTAATTTGGCTTTTGCGCTACCCCATTTTATCTCTATTAAGTGCTCCAGAGTCTGTGATGCCGATTATCGACAGCTACTGGCCTTGGTGGCTGCTAAGTTCATGGACTGGCGCGGTTTTATATTTTTACTACAGTATTTGCCGGGCTAACGGCAACACCATGTTGCCTGGCACAATGATGATGGTGACCAGCGGCGTGAACCTTGTGCTTGATCCACTATTTATTTTCACGTTTGACTTGGGTATTAACGGAGCCGCAATAGCAACCATCGTTGCTTTTGGGTTTGGTATTTTAGTCGTCGCGCCTCGCGTAAAGAAGAATCATTGGGCAACAACGCAGTGGCAAGACCTCAACGTAGCTAAAAGTGTTGCGTCTATCGGTAACATCATGGGACCTGCGATGATCAGCCAACTGCTGCCTCCGTTGTCGTCCATGTTAGCAACAAAGTTATTGGCAAGCTTCGGGACTGCAGCAGTCGCCGCTTGGGCGCTCGGTTCACGCTACGAATTCTTTGCTATCGTTTCGGTGTTAGCGCTGACAATGTCTATGCCCCCAATGGTCGGGCGCTTACTTGGCGCAAAGAACTACCAAGATATCCAATCGCTAGTCAGTATTGCCGTAAAATTCATTCTGGGCTTTCAACTTTTGATCGCAGCCATTACGTTTGCCGTCGCAAACCCACTTGCACTACTGATGACCAGCGATGTTCAAGTAGAGCAAGTATTAGAAATGCATTTGCTGATTGTTCCCATCAGCTTAGGTTCACTAGGTGTATGTATGTTGATGGTTTCTCTTTGCAATGCATTAGGTAAGTCTTACACCGCGCTCACCATTTCAGCGCTACGCTTGTTTGTCTTTTTCCTTCCTTGCTTATGGGTTGGCGCTCAAATGGGGGGAATCCGAGGTCTACTGTTAGGAGCTTGTATCGGCAACATTCTGGCGGGCATTTCCGCTTACCTAACCTATCGACAAACCATACGTAAACTCGCTGGCGCTCAAGCAAACGCATAACAATACATGGTTAAAATAAAGCCCCTTTGATTGGGGCTTTATCGTCTTGAAATGTTATCGATTTAGGCGAGTTTTAATTCATTGAAGAGCTCAAATAGCTGATTCGATTTATAAGGCTTAGGTAAATAAGCATCCATACCTGCAGCAAAACAGTTGTGAATGTCTTCTTCCAAAACACTCGCGGTGAGCGCAATAATGGTCGTTTTCTCACGCCCGGCTTTCTTTTCCCAACGACGAATTTCTTTCGTCGCGGTCAGTCCATCCATCACCGGCATCATACAATCCATTAAAATTGCATCGAATTCTTCTCCCTTTGTGATGGCTTCCAACGCTTCTTGTCCATTGCTTGTTATCAAATAGTCATATCCTGCTTTATCCAGAAAGAAACTCGCGATTTTCTGATTCATCAAGTTATCCTCCGCGATTAAGATCCTCCTGTGAGAGCGCGACGTTCGATATTCAGACTTTGGAATACTATTAGTGACAGCGTCACTTGAAATGTTTTTTTCTACCTTTGCTAAATCGTCAATGACATGCTTAAATCGATTGCCAAGAAAAGGCAATGTGAGTACAGCATGTACTCTTTCTGCATTGTCGTAGGGAGTGGATAGATGATGCTGACAAATAATCACACGACGAAGATCATATTTGAGTGACAATTCATCTAAGGCTTCATCCGTATTGGAGTCGTCACTATGGCACAGAAATATGACATCAAAGTCATCGTTTATTGCTTTTACTTCATTAACATTATTCGCACCAAAGAGATTGATTTTCGCTAATCGACACTCTTTCAAAAGTTGATCAGCGTAATCGTAATTTGTGCAGATCAAGAGCCCTTTATTTATCACGTCCGAGCGCCAGCCAAACATCGGAATAACGTCAACCTCAATAGAGAATTCAAAGCATGTGCCCACTCCTTTGGTGGATGTCGCTATAAGCTGCCCTCCCATCATGGATACCAGTTGACGACAAATTGCCAATCCCAGTCCCGTTCCACCGAACTGCCTCGACACCCCTTCATCTTCCTGAGTAAAGGGTTCAAAAATCGTCGTTAACTTATCTTGTTCAATGCCTATCCCGGTATCTTCGACTTTAAACATCAGCGTTCCGCGCTCGTTCTCCGGTAACTCGTCATAACTGACATCAACACGTATATGACCGATTTCGGTAAACTTGACCGCATTCGATACCAGATTCGTGATGACCTGCTTGATTCGATGATCATCAACCATCACTCGAGTTGGAATGTTTTCAGCTAAGTTAATCCCCAGCTCTAGCTGTTTAGATGTGGCTTTGGATTGAAATAAAACCATCGACTGGTACACCACCTCTCGGATATCGGCCTCGACTAACGACAACTCCAGTCGACCAGATTCGATTTTAGAAAGATCCAAAATATCGTTAAGCAAGGTAAGTAATGTTTGAGATGAAGAGTCAATGTCATCAACGACTTCTTGTTGATGGGAAGATAACTCGCTTTGAGAGAGTATTTCCGTCATGCCCATAATACCGTTTAGGGGGGTACGTATTTCATGCGACATGTTAGCAAGAAATACTGATTTAGCGCGATTAGCAGACACTGCTGACTCTTTAGCATGGAGTATTTCGTCTGTTTGTCTCTGCTTTTCTTCAACCACTCGATTAACTTGCTGAGCGAAAATAGTCAGTTCATCACTGCCATCGACTTTGACTTTCGTCTGTTTCTCTTCATCGTTGATCAGCGCCGTTAAGGTATGAATAATCGCATCTAGTTTGCTATTAACCCGAAACCAAGTGCCAAAGCCAAGCCAACAAAGCATGACGATAACCAAAATAACGCCAGAGGTAATCATCGCAATATTGGTCTTTTGTTCATGAACTTGTGTTAGGAGCGACTGCTCTGTTTGTTTCGTGAACCCATCAATGAGTACTTGCAAGCGTTGCACACGGAAATCGAGTTCTCTCAAATACGCTTCATAGTCACTACGTGACATGTCCCCTGACATTAATCGCCCACGAGATGCCAAATTTCTCTGATATCTCGGCGACGTAAACAAGCCTAGCAATTTATCAACTTGATCGTATGACCCTCCTAAATTTAAAAACGCATCCAAATTTTGCTGCTGTCGATCAATAGCCTGAAAAAACAGACTCTGACTCAACCGACTCTTAGGATCTTGAACTAGGCGATGTGTCAACCAGGCTTCTTTCTGTGTCCAAAAAGACAGCTGAGCAAGGTAAGCAATAAAATTCTGCATTCGAATGCCGTCCTCACTGCCATACCACTGATGATTTTGTAGCAAAGAGCGCGACATATTTTGAAGCAGTTGAAATGCCCAATCGCCAAGGTCATCCATCTCGTCCAACCTACCGGATAATACCCCTAGCATGGCCTCTTTCAGCTCATCAGCATATTCAGCGGTATTGGGGTTACTGACGAATTTTTGATGCATGGAAGAAATAACACCGTCTTGTTCTTCTATATTAAGTGCGGCTGATGCTTGAAGCGTAGGCTGGCGGCGTGCTTTCTCTATGGAGTATATAAAGTGAGAGGCTTGGGATATCAACTGGAAACCTTGGATATTGATTACCGTTTGATTGAGACGGCTTACGCGCAACGCATTGTCAGAAAACTGCTGAACTGCAAAAACCACTATCACCACCGTGGGTAATAGTGCGAGGAGTGCTAAGCGTGTTTTTATTGATAATCTCAACATCCATCAGCCCAATGGTTGATCTCATCCGATTATTTAATACTAGACTAGTTTCTAGCATTGAAAGGCATATACGACATGGTTACTTTAAAACAACATTCACCTACCAAAACCATGGTCATTCCGCTTATTTCGCCATCGGTCAATGAAATGGTAATTGTGACTCGAATCATACTTTTTGATCTTCAAGCTGAGTACAAACAGTGAAGTTTCACTCATACCTAAGATGCACATCACTTTTCATAAAATTCCAAACCATATGTTCACCTATTTCGTTGCCTTATCGAGACAAATCACACAAAAATGCAAACGAATTAACAGTGACAACAAAACTAATTTGAAAACACACATTATCATCGCGAAAAAAGTGGATGACTTTTTAAATGTCAATACGTGAAAACCACCGCTTTAGTCACATTAATTCACCACTAACACGACCTTAACTAGTGTTTTACACTGGATTTAATTTTCCTAGCAGAATAAGGGCTCCGACCTTAGAATCCGCACACATAACTATTACAACCCGATTACATAACCCACCACACTCTTGCACGCTGCCGAAGAGGCAACAGCAGAGAGTATGGTTAGCCCCCAAAACGTGAAAGGTCTAATACAACAATGAGTCCAGAGAAATATCTCCAAGACTGGCAAACTAGCCAAACGATTGCTGAATCTATTTCCCCTCTAATTGGTAAGCTATATCGTCAAAAAGGAATCGAAGTGGTTCTGTTTGGTAAAACGCTTATCAATGCTACTACTATAGACATTCTCAAAACTCATCGCGTTGCAAGACGTTATACAGGCAGCCCACTCTCACTTGAGCACACGATGCCTATCATTCAAGCGCTATGTGAAATGAGCATTTCTTCGTGTCGTGTCGATGTTGGCCAATTGGCAACTAAGTACTGGAATGAACATGACGATACTGCCTCTCTAAATGATTTCCTTATCACTGCACTTGATGGCGCACGCGATGCAGACTCTTCATTGAAAGCGCGTGATGTAGTTCTTTACGGTTTTGGTCGCATTGGTCGACTACTAACTCGCCTTCTAATCGAGAAAAGTGGCCCAGGTTACCCACTACGACTGCGAGCGATTGTGGTTCGTGGCGGTAAAAAAGGCGATTTAGAGAAGCGTGCTAGCTTACTGCGTCGTGACTCAGTCCACGGTCAGTTCAACGGTAGCATTGTGATCGATGAGGAACGTAAAGCTCTGATCGTTAACGGTAACTACATCCAAATCATCTACGCAAACAATCCAAGCGAAGTGGACTACTCTGCTTACGGTATTAACAACGCGCTTGTTGTTGATAACACAGGTGTTTGGCGTGATTCTGAAGGCCTAAGCCAACACTTAGCGTGTCAAGGTGCAGAGAAAGTGCTGCTAACGGCACCAGGTAAAGGCGATATCAAAAACGTTGTATTCGGTGTAAATGAATCAGTTATTCAAGAAGATGACACCATCATCTCTGCCGCGAGCTGTACCACAAACGCAATCACGCCGGTTCTTAAAGCGCTGAATGATAAATATGGTGTCCTTTCTGGTCACATCGAAACCGTGCACTCATACACAAACGACCAAAACTTGATCGACAATTTCCACTCTGGTGACCGCCGTGGACGTAGTGCTTCTCTGAACATGGTTCTAACTTCAACTGGCGCAGCTAAAGCAGTAGCAAAAGCACTGCCAGAGCTAACTGGTAAGCTAACAGGTAACGCAATTCGCGTACCGACACCAAACGTTTCGATGGCAGTCGCTAACCTAAACTTAGGTGAAGACGTAGACCGTGATTCACTGAACGATTACTTGCGTGAAATGGCGTTGAACTCTGAGCTTTCGGCACAGATTGACTACACCGATTCAACAGAAATTGTATCAACTGACTTAGTTGGCTCTCGCCATGCAGGCGTCGTAGATGGTCAAGTGACTATCGCACAAGACAAGCGTTGTGTACTTTACATCTGGTACGACAACGAATTCGGTTACAGCTGCCAAGTTGTGCACTGTATGGAACAAATGATGGGTGTTCGTTATCAAACATTCCCTCGATAGGTGAACTTTGCTCCACAACGTTAACCACATAGCGTAACGGACAATATCTCATATTTGTTCTAAATAATAAGCGCAAAGCGCATTACTAATATTTTTCCCCGTTTATACGCCTGATCACCCTCAGGCGTTTTTTCATTTCGCTCATTTGACACTCTCCGGACAAAGTGAAGGCTATCATTCATGTTTTGTTCATGTTCACAGCATTAATCTGAACACATGAATTACAGAGAGGTCATGATTATGAATCGGATTATTGTTACCGCACTGGCACTGATTACGGGCTTTTTTACATTAGTATTTAGCTTGATCATTGCGATTCCGTTGACCATCGCAGCATTGATTACAGGCAAGCGTATTGAGAAGCGCGTGAAGAAAATGCAGAAAGAAATGCATGAAGAGTATGAATTCAATACTGGTAAAGCCGATGCTATCGAAGGTGAGTTCGAAGAGGTTCGCCGATAAGTAAATAGAATTTATATAAGTTTCTCTCCCCCGACTGCTCCTGAGAAACTTCTTGCTTTCACCCTGTCTTTACAATGGCAGGGTGCTTTTTACAAAAAAGGCAGACACCTAGGCTGCCTTTAATATTTTGTTGTCTTTGCAAATTTATACGGTTACGACCACTCGAAGTGCCAATAGCATGAGAACAATCCCTGACAAACGATCAATTAACACTGCTTTAGAACGAATTCTGTCAACCACTTTAGAGCTTGATAACACTAGGGTGATAAAGGTATACCAAAGCCCGTCCACAACAAATGGTGTAGCAACAATGATCATTTGATTGCTCAAATCATTACCTAGCGCTACAAACTGACTGAATAATGCGATAAAAAACAAGGCAATTTTGGGGCTTAAAATCGAGATAAAAAAACCTTCTCGAGCAGACTGGCTTACCGTTGTTTCTTCGCCTGACTCCAACTTCGCCGCCACACCGCCTTTCGAACGCAGCGCATTGAACCCTAAATATGCAAGATATGCCGCGCCTGCAAGGCTGATCGTCTTGAACAACATCGGGCTTTGCTGCAAAACAACAGCGAGGCCAATCAGCGTAATAAACGCATAAATGCCAATTCCAAAAGCGTGTGCCCAAGCCGTTGCCAAACCATTGATGCGTCCACCAGCCAAGGCATGTTTTGCCACAATCGCTAGGCTAGGCCCAGGTGACATAGCACCGAGTAAACACACGGTAAAAAGTGATAACCAAACTGTTAGTGTCATAAATAACCTCTCTCCATTTGAATTCAATCTATCAATTGAAGAGCTATAATTTGAAATCAAAGTTTCGCATAAAAGTCATGATTTAAAATCATAGCCTAATGGATGGAGTATTCCGATATTTTCATCACCGCGTGGATTTGCTCTCGCACCCATTGATGAGCTGGATCATTGTCGTATTTAGGATGCCACATCAGCCAGTATTCATGGGTAGGTGTCTCAAAAGGAAGCGCTTTATGAACCAAAGGCCAGTGCTTGGCCAAATTATTTGCAATGTGCTCCGGAACTACCATCAAGTGCTCACTTGAGACCAAACGATTTACCGCCGCAGAGAAAAAAGGCACTTTAAAGGTAACATGACGCATCAGCCCCCTGTCTTTTAGTGCCATATCAGTACTTGAGTCTTTGTCTCCCCCACCCGTCACTTGAATATGCGAATGACTGATGAGGTCCTCTATAGAAATCGAAGCCTTACCAGCTAAAGGGTGAGACGCCTTCATCAAACAAACTGACTTATCAGAACCAATATTGATGCTAGATACACCTTCAGGCTGAGTGGGATACATAGAAGAAGCAAGATGGATTCCTAACTCGTGAAGCTTATCGATAAAATCTAGTTGCCACAGTCGATACGCCAAATCCAATTGTGGTGCTTGTTCACCTAAGTGAGATGCAATATCGGGCAAAACGTATTGTGCCACGTAATCACTTGAGGCAATAACCAGCTCGCCTTGCCACAGTTGCGGCTCAAAAGGTTTGTCATCGAGTAAATGGTCAAACTCAGCCAGTAACGCATCAAGCTTTGATTTTAATGCTATTGCTCGCGGGGTTGGTATCAGCTGATTACCTTGACGAATAAGCAGTGGGTCACCACACAGATCGCGCAATTGTGCAAGCTGTCGGCTAACCGCAGACTGAGTAATGTGCAAACGTTCTGCAGTTCGGCTGACATGACACTCTTCTAAAAGTACATGCAAGGACCTAAGTAGATTCAAATTGATGTTGTTTAACATACCGGCTCAAGAAGGTTTAATAAATAATGGCACCCATGATGCTTATTTCACAAACTGGTTGCCAGTCGTATTAAAGAACTCAGCTAAAACGGTATGAGTCATGAGGTGCCTTAGCTCTGGGTAACGTTGAATTTGATCTCTGATTTCGTTCAAACGAGTCATCGTAGGTACTTCGACAAAAACCATCATATCCGTTTCACCACTGATTGCATGGCACCATTTTACGCCATCGATTTTGTATAGTTCGTCGGCATATGATTCGCAATAATACGTGGATGTAGATTTATCGAACTTTAGAGCAAAATAAGCACAAATCGAGTCCCCGCCTGAAGAGGCAATTTCAGCGTGATACCCGAGAATCACTTTGTCATGTTCTAGCTTACGAATACGAGCCGTCACCGCAGAACGAGAAAGGTTCACTTTATCCGCAATTTCAGTCACCGACAGCCGAGCGTTGTGTCGGAGAAGATCCACAATCTTGTGATCAAACTTGTCCATATACTTACCAAGCTTTCCTTATTTTTCTCATTCTATACCGATTCTAACTGCATAAGAAACCAACATTTTGTTGGAAATATTTAAAACAACCGTCATATTGACGGTTCAGTAAATCATTTTGTTATTAAGATTTTGGATATGCTATTTGGTAAGCATGAGATGAGCACCGTTATCCATTCAAATAAAAGAGCGATAACGCATTGAAATCAAATACGCTTCTTATGCACTCAGCGCACTAGCGGGCTCATTAAACTCCAATAAATGAGATAATTAGAAGCCACAAGCGTTTTCGTCATAAGTCCTACAACATTGGATGAATCAATTAGCATGGAACAGCTCAAAAAAGACATTTCACTCACATCCGGTATCGCCCAACTATCCACAACATTAATGGGAACGGGGCTTTTTATGATACCAGCCATTGCAGCAGGCATAGCGGGCCATTTTTCACTATGGGCTTGGATTTTATTGTTCATCGCGATTTGTCCTATTGCGCTGACTTTTGCTCAACTGGGTAAACGATACCCCAACGCGGGCGGAACAGCCTTTTTTGTACGCAAAGCCTTTAACGCCAAACTGGAAAGTAGTGTCGCTTGGCTATTTGTTAGTGTCATTCCGGTAGGGGTTCCGGCCGCGATTGCACTCGCCGCAGGCTTTCTACAGCAAATATTGCCAGAGCCTATTAGCAATAATCTGTTTGCACAAATTCTAACGGTATTACTTCTTGTGTTCGTCAACTTGATGGGCACTAAGTCATCAGGTCATTTACAAACTCTTATTGCTTTGAGTGTCTTTGCGCTCGTTGGCACATTTTTATGGAAAGGTGACGTTAACAGCGCCGATCTCGTGATGCCAGCTATCACACAAGAGTCAATTTGGCCTATTACCGCAGCGCTTGGCGTGATGTTCTGGTGTTTTGTTGGCATAGAGGCTTTTGCTCATATGGGGGAAGAATTCAAAAACCCTCAAAGAGACTTCCCTATTGCCATTATTGTCGGTTGTTTTGTAGCGGGAGCTACGTACTGGGCTTGCTCTGTTGTTATTTTAAAGTTTGGTGCATATGGTAATGCTCAATTCGATAATGCATCGATTCCATGGTTGAGTGCTCAACTACTTGGCGATGGGGCCAAATGGATAATCAGTTTGATCGGATTCTCCGCTTGTTTCGCGAGCGTTAACTTATACACACAGAGCCTAGCGCGAATGGTCTGGGCTCAAGCTCGGGAACATCGTCCTTACAGCCCACTAGCCAAGATTTCGCGTCGTGGTGTCCCTTTCTCAGCCACCTTATTAGTTGGCGGCGTACTGCTAATATCTTGCGTGATAGGAACGCTATCGCAGCTCGATCTGGAGTTTTTCCTAAAACTAGCAAATAGTGTATTCGTTTTGGTTTACATGTTGGCGATGTTAGCCGCTTATAAATTGCTCCGTGGGTTTGGTAAAGCGCTTGCGGGACTTTCTCTACTGCTTTGTACCGGTGTTTTTATATGTTTAGGCTGGTCGATGTTTTATGCACTTGGCATTTTCACTCTACTTTTACTGCCTTGGAAACAGTGGCGACATAAACGACAAACACGCGCAGTTGAATAGTCACCGCTTCCCATGTCGAAAAATTTGGGCTAAACGTTGGATACCAGCGTCTATGTTCTCTAACGCGATATTACCGTAACCAAGCACGGCACCATGCCAGTGACGTGCTTGGAAACCTGGATGTTCATAATAGCTCAAAGGTCGCAAGATGATCCCTTCATGTTCTGCCAGTTTTGTAAAACGCAGCTCATCCATACCGTTTTGCCATTTCAACGTAATATGAAGTCCCGCCGCTTGGCTAACGACGCAAACACTGTCGCCAAAATGCTGTTGAATGGATAAATGCATCTGTTCATGCTTGGTTTTATATAGTCGGCGCATTTTTCGGATATGGCGCAACAACCCACCCTCGGTAATAAAATCTGCCAACGCTTCTTGAGTGTGCGTCGGTGAATCACCACTTAACGCATCTTTAACCACCAAACATTGCTCTACTAAACGTTCAGGAACCACAAGGTAGCCAAGCCGCAATCCGTTAAACATCACTTTACTGAAGGAACCCACATACAACACGCGATCATCTCGACCCATTTGAGCTGCTAGCCCCTGTAAGCTGGTGTAGGGACGATGAGCAAACTGAAATTCGCTGTCATAATCATCCTCGATTATCCAACTTGATTGTTCGACCGCCCAGTTGATGATCTTTCCTCTTTGCTCGGTATTGAGTGTGGTACCCATCGGATATTGATTACTTGGTGTGATATACAGCGCATCGGCATCGCTTGAGGTCACAGCTTCCACATCAAAACCTAATTTCTCTCTTACGAACAAAGGCTCAAATTGATAGTTTTGGAACTGAACCAACTTCCGCATTTGCGCGTAACCTGGTTGCTCCATCAGAACCTTATCACCTTGTTTTAGAGCTACCATCGTCGCGATTGACAACGCTTGCTGTGCCCCAGAGGTAATAATAATGCGCTCTGGAGAACAATTCACTGAACGGCTTGATGCGAGGTAGTCAGCTAAAGCACAGCGCAATGCCCAACTACCCTGAATATCTTGATTCCCCAACAAGCAAGTACGAGACATATGGCGAGTGAGTAACTTTTGCCACTGTGCCATCGGGAAAGCGTCCAGATCCGGCACACCTGGTGCAAATGCAAGGTTGATATCAAAGTGAGTTTTCGGTGATGAGTCTCTCTGAACTGAATTAGGTTCAGGCAAGTACTGCTCCGGCAGTTCTACGGCAACATAAAAGCCAGAACCTTTTTGGCTGTTCAAGTACCCTTCCGCCACTAACTGTTCGTAGGCAGAAATCACGGTATTCCTACTTAGATTAAGCGCCTGTGAAAGCTTCCGCGTAGAAGGCAACTTCCCATTCTTCACCCACAATCCTTGAACAATTTTCTTGCGAATAGCAAAAAACAACGCTTGCTGACGCGTTCCATCACTTTCTTTTAAATGTAGGTCACCGATATCAATCAAAGACAAACTGGATCCATCCATTAAATAAAACTGGCTCTCTTTAAGCTACCAGTTAAGCGCTACATTGCAATCAAAGAATGAGGGTCAAGCGCTCGTAATCGTGAGTAAACAAGGAGAGAAAATGCTATCCAACACCAATAGAACGGAAATTAAGAAAGGCGCACATAAAGCAGTCTATGATGTTAGCAAACTGCACGCCATCATAGATGAAAGCCTAATCGCTCATATTGCGATAACCAACGAGTCAGGCCCTGTGGTCATCCCTATGCTGGCATGGCGTGTCGATGATTACGTGTATATCCATGGTGCCAACAACAGTCGACTGTTACGCTCACTCAAACAAGGAGTGCAAACGTGCTTAACCTTTACTTTGTTTGATGGTTGGGTATTGGCTCGAAGTGCATTTCACCACAGTGCGCATTATCGTAGCGCCGTGGTCTTTGGCCAGTTTGAGATGGTGGAGAATAACCAAGAAAAAGACAGGTTGCTGAATCACTTTATCGAACAGATCGCTCCAGGGAGAACAAAACAAGTCCGTTTGAGTAATGAAAAAGAACTCAAAGCCACCATGCTACTGCGTATCCCGCTCACGGAGGCATCAGTGAAAATCAGCAATTTTGGCGTCAACGACGACGCAGAAGACATGGACATTCCTGTTTGGGCAGGTGTCCTACCCTACCGAACCGTCGTAGGTCCACTGCAAGCTTGTGAAGATTTGTATGAAGGTATCGCTGAACCAGACTACCGCAGTGCCTACTCTAATCGTTGGCAGGAATAAGCACCGTAAAACGTGCGCCGCCTAAGTGACTCTCGCCGACAGAAAGTTCCCAACCTAATTGCCTCGCTGCACTGGTAGCGATGGCAAGCCCTAAACCAAAGCCTTTCACGTCGGCGTTGCGGCTTTTGTCTAAACGCGAAAATGGCATAAATACTTCTTCTCGCATCGCTTCAGGTACGCCCGGACCATCGTCCTCAATATCGATGCTCCAGCAATCCGCTACCATTCGAATCGTCACCTCAACGCAGGATTCACCGTAACGCTTGGCGTTTTGCAATAAATTATCGATGACGAGGTTACCCAAAGTAGGCTGAAAGTGAATCAATTGGTTCGCGAGTTCATTTTCCGCTCTCAACATGGCGGACTCTAAGCCTAAGTAATTCATACGGCTTTTGCACCAAAGTGGCAGTTCCATGGTTTCAACAGAATCGACCCAGGAGTGGTTTTTCACACTCAAGCGAGACAGCATGACGATGTCGGACGTTAAATCCGTCACTACATCAACGTATCGTTCAATATCGTCATGTAACTCTGCCTGCATTTCACCACTCGTGCGCCTAGCTAAATCCGTCGCTAGCTGAATACGACTCAGCGGAGTGCGCACTTCATGAGGAATAGCTTGAGTAAAGATGTGTGTTTGACGTACTCGTCTCTCAATCTCTTCAGACATGTTGTTGAAGCCTTGGGCGAGCTCTTTCACGGGTTGCGAAAATTGCTTTAAATCGACTCGCGTATTCAACTCACCATAACCAAATTGTTGTTGTGCAGCCGTTAGTTGTCGAATTTGGCGGTCAAGACGTCGTACAGGTATGTAAACCATAATGCCTAAACTGCACACAACAACCAAAAGTAGAGTCAGTATAAATACAATCTCAGAATCTTCATTCCAATCAACATCTGGGCTAAAGAAATCCGTTTTTTCTTTGAAAACTAAACTCTTCGAGGTGTTAGGTAAAGGGAATACCGCGGCATAGGTACTGCCATCAATAAGATAAACAGGTATCCCTTGTATTCGGTACAGCAGCTTACAATCTCGACAAGGCGGTGATCCGTCCCAGTTTTCAACCAATGTTAAATCAAAGATAAAGAAATCTTGCTTGCCGTTTTCGGTTAACTTCTTATAGAGAGAATCCGGAGTGCCTCGTTGCTCAATGTATTGATCGACAAAATAAGCACCATCACTCAAAAAAACACCGACTTCTGTTTTGCGCATGTACTCTTCCCCCATAAAGAGAAACAAAGCAACAGTCAGCGCAAGGCCAGTAACTAACCCCACATATAGACGAGTAAACAGGGAAAACATGCGTCATTTACCTGTCAGCATATAGCCGTGGTGACGTATGGTCTTAATGGTAGCAGTATGGATATGAGCCTTAGAGAATTTCTTCCTTAGTGAGGATATACGCATATCAATCGAACGATCAGTAATGCAGTATTCAATGCCTCTGGCAAGACGGCAACATGATTCACGAGATACTGGTTTATCGACATTCAGCATCAGGAGCTCTAGAATTTCAAACTCAGAGCTCGTTAAACCAATATCTTTTTGCAAATAAAATGCTTGGGAGCGACGAAGACAAAGGCTAATGCCATATCGGCTCAGCTTTTCTTCTTCAACGGTATCAACTTGACGACGATAGCGACGCAACGCCGCTTCAATACGGGCGAGAAGGATATTGCCTTTTATCGGTTTGGTAAGGTAATCATCAGCACCGAACTTAAATAAGCTCACCTCGCTCATTTCATCATCGGTTGCAGTCAAAACAATGATAATCCCATGATAAAATTTACGTGCCTCTTGGCATATTTCTGCGCCATTTTTTCCCGGCAACATCAAATCTAACAGCACTAGGTCCGGATTGAGTCCGTGAATCGTTTCTAATGCATTTTGACCGTTGTCGATAACGGTTACTGTATAGCCTTCGGCTTCGAGGTACATTTTGGTTAATCGAGCAATCTCAGAGTCGTCTTCTACCAGTAAGATTGTATTGCCCACCATGAATCATTTACTCCACCAATATGATGGAGGGAGTATATCGCTCGTCCTATACTGCGCAACCCACTTAAATGATAATTTTAATAAAAAGCGGGCTTACATACGCTTACAAACCATACATATACGATAATCCTAATCATTCCACGCCCCTAAAACCATGCAATAACCTGATGTTTTATTTATTAGCAGAATATAGCTTCACATAAAAAATAAATTTCGGAACAAAAATCTACTACATTTTTAAATATATCGAATGATAGTCCTTACCAAAAAACAATGTCGATATATATGACTTGGTTTGCTTATATAGACAGGACTTTATGTTGCTTCTAAGTTTCTTGCTCTAATAAAGTCTACGAGTAACATGAAATGAGATATTCCCAATTAACACCTTTAGCCATATTTTGCGCGATAAGTCTAACTGCTTGCGGCGGCAGTGAATCTAATTCGAAACCATCGACAACGACACCTCCAACACCACCAGCGCCAACATTGAGCACTGTCACAATCCCAACTGTCGTTTCTACAGAGCTTCCAGCCAAGTTAAAAGTGGCTGCTGATGCGGGCTTCACCCACTATGTGAAAATCTCCCTTTCTGAAGCAAATAACAATGATACATTTCACATTGTGGCTGTTGATGATGGTGCGAATAATGAAAAAATCTTTCGTGCAGCCAAAATCATACAACACCTTCTCACAAACCAACCAGACTCTAAGTACGGCGCTGACAAGTCTCGTATCGCTAAGACATTAGCCGAGCGTGATGCCACACTAATGCTGACCGAAAACGACGAACAGAATGATGAGATGCTAACCAAAATCTTCATCAACGAACTGATTCGCCAAGACAAACTGAACGATGCAGTGACAAACTCGGGCTTAGCACACTCTTTTGATACGAGTTCTCTAGAAAAGTTTGTTGTAAGCATGATGGTACTTAACGAAGAAGATATGGATACACTTGTCACATCTATCGTGGCAACATTAGTAAATAGTAAAGAAACACCAAACTGGCTAAGGAACAGCCAATCTCTGATGTATCGAGAACTGACAGTTGAAGGCGATTGCCATTACATGAGTAATTTTGCCGATTACTGTGCCAATCTTGGTAAAAAAGCCGAACGAGACGCCGCTTTTGAAGAAATTTTACACTTGGTCCAAGCGCAAGGTATTGCACCTAACACGGGGACTGCGGCACTGCAAAATGACATTCAAGCTCATGCGTTAAAAATCTATAACGATATTCAAGCGGGCAAACCGACGGTGTGGCGCCCAACTCAGTATGACTGGGACGATTGGAAATCGGACGACTTCGATCCTGAAAGTGTTAAACAAACGGGCCCTTCATATTCTCACGAATACTTTGCTGCCGCTTTTGAAGCTTACATGGGTGTAGCAAAAGCAAACGGACAAGGTTTAGATGGCTACCAAGCGTTAACACGTGAAGAAATGCAAACTCAAGATCCACAAGCCGTTGATTGGATCAGCGGCTTATTCCACGGATACTTGCAATACACCGCGAACATCGACTCTGCGGGCGTCAAACTTTACACAGAAAAGACAAATCCAGGCACTGTGCCTACCTTCCGTATGGCTCCCAACAAAGACGGCTTGATAGAAGCATACACCTACAAATCTCAGTGGCTGACAAGAGTGAAGATCATTGGCGACGACGCAATGAATGTCATCGGTAATGACCAAGACAATACCTTTGAAGGCAACTGCAAAGACAACAGCATTTATGGTGAAGGTGGTATCAACACCTATATCGTGCCACACAAACTGGCAGAATGTACTGTTATCAAAGCAAAGAGCGTTTCTGTTAAGTGCCCGAGTACAGGCTCGGATGAGTTGTACGACATTCAAAAGATCCAATTCACCGACCAAATCTTAGATGTAACCGAGCTATAAACGATGAAAAACATGAAGAAACTTACTCTATTCGCTCCCCTACTCCTTGTAGGTTGTGGTGGCCTAGCTGTCATGGATCGTACTGATGCCGTAAAAGCACAACCAGAAATGCTGATCAAAACCGACGGAGATTTTTGGGGATTCGGTGCAGATGGTCATTTTGATTTTGCTGGTAAGTACAAAGGCAACTATTCACGCAGTGCTTCTAACTCAAGTTGGTTTAACCATATCTCTTTCAAAGAAGGTACGATGGGCGCAGAAGTTACTCGTATCGACAACGGGGAAACTTGGCTTCTGAGCTGCTCTGGAGGCGGTATGTCGGTTAACTACATGGGCGTCGATTTTGGTGGGAATGACCCTTACACCTGTGATATCACCCAAGATGGCGTCAAAGTGGGAGAATTTGCCATGGAGCCAAAATCCGCTCTCATCGACATCAGCTTTGAGAAAAAAGAGACTGGCGTAGTGCGTATTGGCAGCACCCACTTTAATGTAGAAACCGTACATACTAGTCCCGACGCCATGATGGCGGTAGACATTCCATTGGGTTATAGCTTTAAGGAAGGCACACAAGAAATTGCCGCTGTGCAGACGAACGGTACCATTGCGGTACAGATGCTCCCAGAACTTAGTGAACAAAAAAAGGATGTGATTGCCATCGGCGCTGTTGCAAGTGCACTAAGCTGGCGCCCTAAGAAATAGCTATTACATTAAACAACACCACACAAAAAATAATAAAGCCCTCTACCTTGAGGGCTTTTATTGCTTGTTTTCATAAAGACAAGTGAAGCATTACTTTTCTAATCTTCCCGCATACTGCTTGGGCGTTAATCCACGATGTTTCTTAAACATACGATTGAAGCTCGCCACATTGGTGTAACCAAGGCGCATGGCTATGTCATCAATACTCACGCGCTTACTCAATAACCCAGCCGCAACATTACTCAATACATAGCCGGATACCATCGAGAAGTTGAGGCCTAATTTGTGCAAACGACGTTGAAACTGCTGTTCAGATAAATCAAGCAGAGAAGAAACGCGCTCTAACGTTGGCAATCCATAATGACTGCTGTAGTTCACCACTTCATAAATCACTTTCAACTCATCTTCTGGGTCGGGCATATTAAGCAAATCATCCAAATCGGAAAAACTCATCGCTAGACGGCTGTCCTCGCGATGGCTCACTTGGCGGGAAGCTAATCGGTCATCTCCCGGGATCCATATTTCTGTTTTTGGCTGACTCCATTCCACCTCGCAGCCGAAATATTCCCGGTATCGCTCAGTATTTTTTCTCGACCCTGAAATCTTGACGCGCAAAGGCTGATAGTCTTTACCAAGAAATTCGCGTAGCACTTTAATCATAAATACCGCACAGCGGATACTATCGTGCACCTTTACTGACGTTTCTATAAACGGATTGTGGTAAGTCCATTTGATGATTTTGCCCGACTGTTCGCCAGCGAAAAACGCCCCAGATTGTAAGTTACTCGCACCATAATTAACGCGTCGAATCGCGCTGGCTAAATCATTCCCAGAAAATAGCCAGCGTCCCACAGGTCCAAGCTTTTGCAGTTCAATACCTCGGCTGAGACTCAATACCACATCCGGGTCACCACTGGCTTGTTCAACACAACGATACCATTCTGCGACGGCTTTTAGCGGGATCAGTGTCATTGGGTTGTGAAATACCGACGACGGAATCCCCAGTGCATCCGAGCCCAAATTATATTTAGATAACGCGAGGTTATGCATGTTTAGAATGCCCATCGCGCGAATAAATCGAACCGTCTTCATTACCAATCACATCAAATTTAATCCTCTATTGATTGAATCTGTCACAAAGAAAGACCTAAATCAAATCCAGATCACAATACGCCAACCGTTTGATAGAGGAGTGTTTAATGAGTTTACTGAGTGTCCCATTTGTCGGTACAGGCGCAGATACGGCGTTACATGTTGTCGCTGCTGTCGTTTTAATCGCGAGTGTCGCGGGCGCGTGTTACGGCTTTTGGAAAATCCATGAGTTGCCAATTAATAAGGCGCACAGCAAAGACCATCATCAGATAGGGCTCATCACTGCGCTCACCTGGATTGGGTTTGTCTGGCACTGGGTTTGGGTGCTAGCCGTGATCTTTGCATTCGTTGATATGGAAAAAGCCATCATCAATCTGCGTGATACATGGAGAAGTAAACCGCAAACAGAAACACAGCCAAAAGAGGAAGCGGAATGTTAGAAGGTTTAGCGGTATGGGCTCTCTTCATCTATCTGCTGCGTTTGGTTGGCATGCCTTGGAACAAAGCAACCAAATCGTTCGCTTATCTTGGCGGTTTGAGTTGGCTGATGTTCGTATGGGTAGGTTTGATTAACTTCACCCCGATGGATTTATCCGGTGGTTCTGTCGTGCAGTCACCACACATCCAATTGCGTCCAGATTCAACCAATGTGAAGGGTAAAGTTGACCATATTTACATTAAGCCAAATCAACAAGTTAAAGAAGGTCAGCTTATTTATGAACTTGACCCAACTCAATACGAAATCGCATTAAATCAGGCGAACGTATCCGCCGATTCTGCACGAGTCGCATTAGCTACGGCAAAAGGCGACATCGAGATTGAAGAAGCGAATCATCAAGCATTGGTGCAAGATCTAGAAACATCAAAGAGCCAATTGGAAGCGGCGAACGTTGACTACAAATTGCAGAAAAAGATGCTAGATCGTTATGTTGAGCAAAACCGAGTGGTGCAAAACACCATCACGGAAAGCGATATCGACAAACAATCGAGTGCGGTTGATATGGCACGTCACAACGTGTTAACCCTTGAGTCTCAAATTAAGAAGAAACAAGTCGATATTTCCCGTGCAAAACTGGCGATTCATAAAGCGGAACTTGCAGTTGAAACCAAACAAGCCGAACTGCGCCAAGCTGAAGAGCAAATTGCAAAAGCGCAATGGGATTTGAATAGCACAAAAGTTCATGCCCCAACAGATGGCTTTGTCACCAACTTTATCCTGCGTGAAGGTCAGCGTGTTTCGATGATGCCACGTATTAATATGTACACTAACGAGAAGTATGTGCTGATGCGAGTCAACCACCAGGCGGTTCGTAACATCAAACCGGGTCAGCCAGCGGAATTCTCTTCGTCCGTTTACCCAGGCAAGATCTTCTCAGCGACCGTCGAAGGCATTGTTGAAGCAACAGGTGAGTCACAAGGTAATCTGCTGGGTTTCGATGATTCTGTTCGCGTGACAACCGGCAAGAACTTACAGAACAAACACCACTTTGTTCGTCTTAAGATTGATGAGCCAGAAGGCTACGACATTCCTGTTGGCTCTGTTGGCCTCGCATGGGTCAGCGGTGAAAAACCGATAGGCTTCATGGCCTTCTTGGATGTGATTCGCGGGATCATCATTCGAATGAAGTCTCAGCTGTACTTCTTCTACTCCATCTAAACTCACAAACCGCCAGTTTCGCTGGCGGTTTTTTCATTTGTATCCAAACACATCCTTTTCCCGTATAACAATTAGTTAGTAAATAGCGGAGAAGATTCATGTCGGCAAAGGAAAGAAGCCTACCTACCCATCGTATCTCAAGGTTCAGCAAGTTCGCTTCACTTGCTACCCGTGTCGCAGGCAATGTGATTGCAGAAGGCACGAAACAAATCGCCAAAGGCAATAAACCAAAAGCGAAAGACCTCTTGCTGACGCCACAAAACATCGCACGGTTGACAGACCAACTTGCTCACCTACGTGGCGCTGCAATGAAGCTTGGTCAAATGCTCTCAATGGATGCTGGTGATGTTTTAGAACCTGAACTCGCCGATATTCTCTCCCGTCTTCGTTCCAACGCAGACCCAATGCCTGCAAAACAACTGAACGGAGTCATGGAAAGTTCGCTAGGAACGAGTTGGAAAGCTGAGTTTCTATCATTTAACTTCAAACCAATCGCCAGTGCATCAATAGGACAAGTGCACCAAGCCTACAGCGATGCGGGCGATAACCTAGCCGTCAAAGTGCAATATCCGGGCATACGAAAAAGTATTGATAGCGACGTCGATAATGTCGGTACACTGCTCAAGGTCGTTGGGTTGATTCCCGAGTCTGTCGACTACAAAGGATTGCTCGAAGAAGCGAAAAAGCAACTGCATGATGAAGCCGATTACACCCGAGAAGCGCAATTTGCGATTCGTTACCATGATGCTTTGAAGGAGCATCCTCATTTTGTCGTACCAAAGATTCACACTGAAAGTTGCTCAGACTCCGTTCTCGCCATGGAGTTTATTGACGGCGTACCCATTGAACACATCGAACATTATGATCAAAGTACGCGAGATTTTGTCATGCACAGTTTGCTCGAATTGCTGTTCAGAGAGCTGTTCGAATTCAAGATGGTGCAAACCGACCCTAACTTCGCCAATTACTTGTACATTGAAAGTACTCGCCAAATCGGCTTGTTAGATTTCGGTGCAACTCGCGAATACAGCGAACGATTCAGTGCCGGCTATCGCCAAGCCTTTGCGTCCGTCATGAATAATGACGAACAAGGCTTGAATGACGCGCTTGAACAAATTGGCTTCTTCAGCCAAACCATCTTACCTGATCAGCGCCAAGCGATTCTCGATTTAGTAAAAATGGCATGTGAACCCATGTTAGTTGATGAGCCATATGATTTTAAAGCCAGTGGCTTAGCGCAAAAACTTCGCGAAGCTGGCACTATTTTGAGCATGGAACAAGAGTACTGGCATACCCCACCTGCCGATGCCCTATTTTTACATCGTAAAATTGGTGGCATGTATTTGCTCGCAGCGAGAATTGGCGCAAAAGTGAACATTCGCCAATTGGTACAGCCATATCTCACTATCAACAGCGAATAGCCTATTGTTTTTCTGTTACTTTCAAGTACCTTGAGCAAGGTTAAGATGCATAGTTGTGCATCTCAATAACATGCCATACTTCCATAAAACGAATTAACTATCGGGGTACTCGGTGAGCAAGTTTCAAGATCTCTCCACTCTAATCCAGCAAATTGGCCAAGCCGAAGAAGCGGATCAAGTCGCAACGCTCAATGAATCTATTGAAGCGGGTCTCGAACCTGGCGCAGTCGCCCTAATTCTGGAAGCCTTTCCAATCGATGATCGTGTTCGCTTATGGCGAGCTTTGCCACTAGAACTGCATATCGACGTGTTAACGGAAATGCGTGCCGACGTACGTTTTTCTATCATCAATGCATTATCTGAAGTCGAGCTAAAACTCACCCTCGCTAAACTTGATAACTTATCGCTGATCGAATGGGCGGATTCGTTGCCTGAGTCGATCATCAACGAAGCGCTCGCGTTAATCGAAAAAGATGAGTTAGAGCTTTACGATCAGGCAAACGAATATGAAGATGAAGAACTCGGCCACTGGGCTGAGCGTAAAATCATCACCCTGCCCTTTAATATTACGATTGGAACGGCTAAGCAGTTAATGGAGCGCTATAGCTACGACACGCCTCAACAGGTCTACCTGATCAACCGTAATAAACAGTATCGAGGGACAGTCAATTACTACGAAATTTTACGTAGTGATCCTGATACTCGCTTGAAAACACTCGTTATTGAAGCGGTGACGGTGCTAGACAGTAAGATGATGCTTCCCGAAGCGGTAGAAGCATTAGAGCACAGCACACTGCCCGCTCTGCCTGTGACTGATGCAGACCAAACTCTGATTGGTGAAGTCGATTGGCAATTTGCATTAAGTACGCAACGTGAAATCTACGAAGCGCGCTTAATGGCCGGTACTGGTATGGATGAAGGCGATGACTTGTTTGCGCCAGTATTAAAAAGCTCACAAAAACGCGGCGTGTGGCTGGGCATCAATTTGCTGACTGCAATTTTAGCGTCTGTCACTATCGGGCTATTTGAAGACGTGATTGCTCAAGTGGTGGCTTTGGCCGTACTAATGCCAATTGTTGCATCGATGGGTGGCATTGCAGGCAGCCAAACGCTGACTCTAATGGTTCGTGCGATGGCGCTTAATCAGATTACCCCAGGTAACCGATTCAAATTCTTAAAAAATGAGTTGGGCATAGGCTCACTGAACGGCATTGCTTGGGCGCTAATCATCGGCGGGTTAGCCGGATTGTGGTTCCAATCGCCAGTTTTAGGCGGAACCATCGCGCTGGCCATTATCGTCAACATTATTACCGCTGCTTTATTTGGTGTGTTGATACCCATTATTTTGGATAAGTTTAAATTGGACCCTGCTTTGGCTGGCTCGGTGATTCTAACAACAGTGACAGATGTGGTTGGTTTTTTCGCCTTTTTAGGGACGGCGAGTTTAGTCATGCTCTAAAAAGTCCACTGTTTATTAATCAATCATTAGCATAATAGAGTCAAATTGCATAACGCAGTTGCAAATTGCAAACAAACTCAAACTTTAAGCAACGCATGTCACAGAAACTACGTATTTTAGGGCATATTAAAGTTGGCACAGTAACTGCATTATATAAATCGACCCTTCTTAAGCCGAGGGTCACCTAGCCAACTGACGTTGTTAGTGAACTTGATTTTGTTCACATGTATATAAGCCAATCGCACTCTTTGCGGTTGGCTATTTTTTTATGTGGCTATTGCTCTCTTATCCTCTGACCGAGCTCGGTTGTACTTTTCCTGCCCACAACAGATTGTTTACTGTTTATAAAATTCAAATATTCGCCCACTAAACCATTAGAAATACCAGCTTCAACAAAAACAAATTACCTACATAAAATAAAACCAAGAAAACATACCCAAAAAAGAAAAAATAACGTCCAAACCAAAAATCTTATCATGAAATCGTTTTCTTTTCATAGAAATCGACTGAACAATCTAGAGTTATAGATAAATTTAATCCATAAACATAAATAGCAATTCAAAACATTCATTTCACATAGAAAACCTGTCTATAAATCATAGAAAACACGTAAAAACAAACTTTTTACCTTTATAAGTAAAAAATCAAGCCATTGTTATTAAAAGAAAAAATAGACATCAAAAACCAAGCAAACGTTTAAATTGCAATTTTATCATTGACTATTAAATTTACATCACGATAATACGCGCCGTTTGCCTGAAAACCAGGTGCTATAATTTAACATTTCAATGTGCGGAGGTAATAATGGCTGGAGACAATAACTACAGTCTTGGACCAGTTCCCGACACGGCCAGAAAAGGCGTGGCGTCACTAACCATGGTGATGTTAGGACTCACTTTTTTCTCCGCAAGTATGTGGACAGGGGGTTCTCTCGGTACTGGGCTCTCCTTTAATGATTTTTTCCTCGCTGTTCTCATCGGTAACCTAATCCTCGGTATTTACACTTCTTTCCTCGGTTACATCGGCGCTTCTACTGGTCTCTCTACTCACCTTCTTGCTCGTTTCTCTTTTGGTTCTAAAGGATCTTGGCTTCCTTCAGCTCTTCTTGGTGGTACTCAAGTTGGGTGGTTTGGAGTTGGTGTCGCGATGTTTGCGATTCCGGTGCATAAAGCAACGGGCATCGATACCAATACATTGATCCTCGTTTCCGGTTTGCTCATGACCGCGACCGTTTACTTTGGCATCTCCGCACTGATGGTGTTGTCAGCAATTGCCGTTCCTGCCATTGCGCTACTTGGCGGTTACTCTGTCGTAGAGGCAGTAAATAGTGTTGGCGGTATAAGCGAACTACAACAGGTTCAACCAACCGAGCCACTCGATTTTTCAATAGCTCTCGCGATGGTTGTCGGCTCTTTTGTCAGTGCTGGTACATTAACGGCAGATTTCGTGCGCTTTGGCAAAAAGCCGCGCAGCGCCGTGATGATCACCATGGTGGCATTTTTCATCGGTAACTCGTTAATGTTTATCTTTGGCGCGGCAGGTGCGTCGGTGACGGGTCAATCAGACATCTCTGAAGTGATGATTGCGCAAGGCTTATTAATTCCCGCCATCATCGTACTTGGATTAAACATTTGGACGACTAACGACAACGCGCTCTACGCATCGGGTCTTGGATTTTCCAACATCACAGGCTTACCAAGTAAATACATCTCGATGGCGAACGGGCTTGTTGGCACACTCTGCGCTCTCTGGCTCTACAATAACTTTGTTGGCTGGCTGACCTTCTTATCGTTGGCAATTCCACCGATTGGCGGCGTGATCATCGCTGACTTCTTCACGAACCGTAAACGCTACGCAAACTTTGAAGCCACCCAGTTCCAAAGCGTAAACTGGGCTGGCATTATCGCTGTAGCGATTGGCGTTGGTGCAGGACACTTCCTTCCTGGCGTAGTACCGATTAACGCTGTACTTGGCGGTGCAATTAGCTTCCTGATTCTTAATCCTATTCTCAACAAAAAAGCACTGGCAACACGGCCAGCGTAAGGAACCATCATGACAACACTACTGATCAAAAACGCAACGCTAAAAGGACAAGAAGGTCTACAGCAAATTTTGATTGAAGATGGTCAATTCAAGCGCATCGAAAGCAACGGTGTGGAGCTTAATCATAACGGTGACACCATCGATGCTGAAGGCGGCATGGCGGTGGCGCCTTTCTGCGAGCCGCACATCCACCTAGATACAACGCAAACCGCAGGCGAGCCAAGCTGGAACATCTCTGGCACATTGTTTGAGGGTATTGAACGTTGGGCTGAGCGCAAAGAAATGCTGTCGATTGAAGACGTGAAAACGCGCGCAAAACAAACCTTAAAATGGCAGATCGCAAACGGCGTACAACACGTTCGTACTCACGTCGATGTTTCAGACCCTACCCTAATTGCCCTAAAAGCGATGGTAGAAGTGCGTGAAGAGATGAAAGAGTGGGTAGACATCCAAATCGTTGCGTTTCCGCAGGAAGGTATTCTCTCTTACCCAAATGGCAAAGAGCTGCTAGAAGAAGCAGTCAAATTGGGGGCGGACGTTATTGGCGCGATTCCACACTTTGAATTCACACGCGAATATGGCATTGAATCACTGCACTACGTATTCGAGTTAGCACAAAAATACGACCGTCTGATCGACGTGCATTGTGATGAAATCGATGACGAGCAATCTCGCTTCGTTGAAACGCTGGCAGCATTAGCGCACAAGTTCGATATGGGAAATAAAGTCACGGCCAGTCACACAACAGCGATGGGTTCCTACAACGGCGCTTATGCATCTCGCCTGTTCCGTTTATTACGCATGTCCGGTATCAACTTCGTGGCAAACCCTCTGGTGAACATTCACTTACAAGGCCGTTTTGATGATTATCCGAAACGTCGTGGCGTAACACGAGTAAAAGAGATGCTGAATGCCAACATCAACGTCTGCTTTGGACACGATGACGTATTCGACCCATGGTATCCACTAGGCACTGCAAACATGCTGCAAGTGCTGCATATGGGTCTGCACGTGTGTCAGGTGATGGGTTACGACCAAATCAACAACTCACTGGATCTGATCAGCACCAATTCAGCACGTACACTGAACATTCAAGACAAGCACGGCATTGAAACAGGTAAGCCAGGTAGTTTACTGATTCTTCCTGCAGAAAATGTTTTTGACGCAGTACGTCGCCAAGTGCCGGTTCGCTACTCTGTTCGTCACGGTAAAGTGATTGCAGAAACACAGCCTGCGACAACTCATATTCATCTTGAACAAGTAGAGCAAGTAACGTTCAAACGCTAAAAAGATCGGCGAAACGAAAAAGGCCTGACGACATCATCAGGCCTTTTTTCTACTGGTAAACATCACTGCTCGCTCTGTCTATTCTTGTCTCATAAACCGCTGAACACATTGAAAGGCCATATAAAACGGCTCAGTACCAAACGTTGCACAAGGTTCTGGTGGCTGAATCTCAATTACACCATCGCACTTGGAAATTCCTCTCTGCGTTCGGCATACTTCCGCCTTCACTTTAGTTGTAGATATAACTCATGACCTTATTAAGCCAGATAGAATCGCAATTTTTGGAATTTATGCAGCAAGAGATGCAAGTCGATGCGGCGCATGACATAAGCCATGTTCAACGGGTCGTAAACACCGCAAAAAAACTGGCTATGGAAGAAGGCGCCGACTTATCTATTGTGCTTCCCGCCGCCTATTTACATGATTGTTTTACCTATCCGAAAGATCATCCAAACCGCAAGCAGAGCTCAATCATTGCAGCCAAAAAAGCGGTCGCGTTTTTAGAAAGTATCGATTATCCGCAGCAATACCATGATGCCATTGCCCATGCGATAGAAGCACACAGCTTTAGCGCTAATATCAGACCCAACACATTGGAGGCAAAAGTCGTTCAAGATGCCGACCGTCTGGACGCTTTAGGCGCAATTGGCATTACTCGCTGTATACAAGTGAGCACTGAGTTTGATGCGCAACTTTACGATAACAAAGACATCTTTGCTCAACAGCGAGAACTCGACGATAAACAATTCACTCTGGATCACTTTCAAACCAAGTTATTCAAAATCGCTGAAACTATGAACACGGAGTCAGCGAGACGCGAAGCGCAAAAACGCAAAGTCTTTATGCAAGCGTATATAGAGCAATTACACGACGAGGTGACAGCGTAAATGTCTGAAAGCCGTACGTTAATTAAAGAGCTTAAACGCCAGCTAAAATTAGCTGGGCTGCATTATATCGATGTTGCACAACACCTTGATTTAAGTGAAGGCAGCGTCAAACGGTTACTGGCTGAAGGTCAACACATTAGCCTTGAACGCTTAGAACGAATTTGCCAATTGATTGGTTTAGAAATGGCGGAACTGTTTAAGCTCGCGGCTGCGCACAATAAAGGTCTAGAGTCGCTAACGTTAGAGCAAGAAAAGCAGTTGGTTGACGATAAAGCCCTGCTACTCGTGGCGATCTGTGTTGTAAATGGCTATCAGTTTGAACAAATCGTTCAGCAATACACCTTCAATGAGTTGGAACTGGTGCAAAAACTTGCTCAGTTGGATCGTCTGAACATCATCGACTTGCAGCCAAATAACAAAATTCGTTTGCGTATATCTCCGACATTTAAGTGGCAGGTGGGCGGCCCTATTCAACGGTTCTTCCAACAGCAAGTTCAAGACGCCTTTTTCCAAAGCTACTTTTCCGGTGAAGATGAACAGTTGTCCATGGCAACAGGATTGATGAGCGTACCAACCAACAAGAAGCTGCAACAGAAACTGCAAAAGGTCATCGATGAGTTTTATCAGGCTTGCCAAAGTGATAGCTCTCTCGATATGGAAGAAAAACACGGCACCTCTCTCATTATTGCGATGCGTCGCTGGACGTTCCCTCTATTTGAACCATGGGAAAGAAAACCCACTCAGAAGTCTCGAAATTAGTAACTCAACAAACAAATAAAAATGAAAGTAACGAATTTCGTTACTTTTGGTGGCATGCAACGTCACTTGAAAGAGAAAGCTGGTTTAATCGTTCATTGAGCATAAAGTGCTCCTATCTCATTCGACTTTGTTTAATCGGGGCCAGCATGTTTTTCTCAAAACGCTTTTTTCCTTACTTTGTGACGCAATGCCTTGGCGCACTCAATGACAACATCTACAAAAACGTTCTGTTATTGATGGTGACTTACAGCCAAATTGATAACCTACCAATATCCGTTAATCTATTTGTTAATTTGGCGGCAGGCTTATTCATCTTACCTTTCTTTCTATTCTCTGCGCATGCTGGTGCCGTCGCTGACAGCATGGACAAAGCCAAATTAATACGACGTTTAAAGCTCATCGAGCTGGCTATCATGTCTTGCGCTGCAACCGCTATTGCCACTCAAAGTGCCATGCTGATGCTGGTTCTGCTGTTTATGACAGGCACTCAATCGGCCTATTTTGGTCCCGTGAAATACGCCTTGCTACCACAAGCGCTCAAACCAAATGAGCTTGTTAAAGGAAATGCTTGGGTTGAAATGGGCACGTTCCTTTCGATTCTTATAGGTACGCTAAGCGCAGGCCTGCTGCTAGCCATTCCTAATGGTACCTTGATTGCTTCTTGTGTCGTGATTGCCTTGTCTTTGCTTGGTTTTATGAGCAGTGTGAATATTCCAACGATGCCTAGCCAATCGACTGACAAAGCGAAGTTTGAACCAATTTCTGGTTTAAAGAACACGTTAAAAGTGGCAAAAAAACAGAGAGGCATTTGGATGTCTATTCTAGCCATCAGTTGGTTTTGGTTCATGGGTGCGACTTACCTGACTCAATTCCCTAACTTTGCGCGTGAACATTTGTTTGCAGACAGTACTGTCGTTTCTTTACTGTTGGCATTGTTTTCCATTGGTATCGCTACAGGCTCTTGGTTGTGTGAAAAGCTCTCTTTCAACCACGTTGAGCTTGGTATTTTGCCATTCGGTATCCTTGGTCTGACAGTCTTTGGCGTCGACTTGCTATGGGCCGTCCCTAGTTATCCATCACTTCCGATTCACTTTTATGATGTGCAAAGCTTCGTTGCTGAATCCAAACATCTGCGCGTCATGATTGACCTGTTCCTTGTTGGTGTAAGCGGCGGTGTCTTTATTGTTCCTCTTTATGCGTTCATCCAATCTCGTTCAAACAAAGGGGAATGTGCACGTGCCATTGCTGCTAACAACATCATGAATGCGTTGTTTATGGTGGTGTCTGCTTTGGTTTCTATCGTTGTACTCAGCGCACTAGAGCTTTCTATTGTGGAACTGTTTGCCATGATGGCAATAGGTAACTTCTTCGTGGCAATCTATGTCTATCGTCAAGTACCGGAATTTACACAACGCTTTATCAGTTATTTACTCAGCCATTGTATGTATCGTGTGTCAGTACAGGGGCGCCAACATATTCCTGAACAAGGTGCTGCGTTAATCGTGGCTAACCATGTTAGCTATGTCGATGCGTTGATTTTGATGGGAACCTCTACTCGCCCGGTTCGTTTTGTGATGGACAAGTCCATCAGCGAGCTGCCTGTTCTTAAATATGTTTTCCGTCATGCCGGTGTTATCCCGATCTGTTCTCCACGTAAGTGTGCCGACACTTATCGACGAGCATTTGAACAGATTGAACAAGCGCTTAACGACGGTGAAGTTGTCTGTATCTTCCCTGAGGGTCGCTTAACGTCTAACGGTGAACTGGGTGAGTTTCGCCCTGGTGTGGAAAAAATCCTTGAGCGTAATCCTGTTCCTGTCATCCCTATGGCGTTAAAAGGGCTTTGGGGTTCTTTTTTCAGCCACAAAGGCGGACATGCTCTCACAAAACGACCGACTCGTTTTTGGTCAAAAGTGGATGTTGTTATCGGTGAAGTGTTAAGCCCAGCTTCTTTAAATCGTCATCAATTGCAACAACAAGTACAGGATTTACTGGGCTGATACGCTTGCTATACCGATCAAACTTTGCAGCAAAACGTAAATATGCACCACAAAGGGCAAGTAGTTCTTTGTTAATTAGAGTAGGATATCTACAACGTCATAAATCTAGGAGGTATTATGAAAATCATCATCTTACATGGTCTTTATATGCATGGGCTGGTCATGCAGCCTCTTAGCCAAAAGCTGAGAAAACTCGGATACGAAACGCAAGTACTCAGCTATAACACTGTTGCTATCGATGAATCTTCACTGTTTGATTCTATCGACCATTCGCTTAATCCACTGACCGCAAACGTGCTCGTGGGGCACAGCTTGGGAGGTTTAATGATTAAGCGCTATCTCGCCAACAGAAAACCAACCACTAGCTTAATCTCTCATGTTGTCGCTATCGGTTCACCTCTTAAAGGCGCGTCCATAGTAGGTCGGATTCAAGATCTCGGATTGGGTGCAATTTTAGGAAACTCACCACATCACGGATTAAACAAACATGATGATGCGTGGGCTTTTCCGCAAAAACTCGGCAGTATCGCAGGAACGATGCCGATTGGCGCTCGCCCATTGTTGATCCGTAATGACAACACCATGTCGGACGGTACGGTTACCGTAGAAGAGACAAGACTGGACGGTATGCAAGATCATATCGAAGTGAAGCAAACGCATACGAGTCTGATTTACAACACCTTCGTGCCGCAGCAGATTGATCACTTTATTCGCACAGATTATTTCCGTCGATAGCACACTTTTCCATCATACAGATGGAATCGACTTTCCAAGCTATTCAGTTCGCAGTACTATCCTAGCTCCACTTCCTCACAACTTGAATGAAGTGGCACATTTTTAATTGTTCTCAGGGCGGGGCGAAATTCCCCACCGGCGGTATACTTTTTCAAGTGAGCCCGCGAGCGCTCGATTCGTCGAGGTCAGCAGATCTGGTGAGATGCCAGAGCCGACGGTTACAGTCCGGATGAAAGAGAATAAGAATACACCAGTATCGCGAGTAAGATCGCGTTGAATGCTGGTGCGCTTCTTTTTGATCGTATTTTACGACGATCTCTCATACCGCCCTGATTCTGGTGATATTTAGGAGTTAACCATGAATCAGTCATCACTACTTGCCGAATTCGGCGACCCAATTACTCGCGTTGAAAACGCACTTATCGCTCTAAAAGAAGGCCGTGGCGTACTTCTTCTTGATGATGAAGATCGCGAAAACGAAGGCGATATCATTTATTCAGTCGAGCACCTCACCAACGAGCAAATGGCGTTGATGATCCGCGAATGTAGCGGCATCGTTTGTTTATGTTTAACAGACGCTCAAGCAGACAAACTGGAACTGCCTCCAATGGTGGTAAACAACAACAGCGCGAATCAAACTGCATTTACGGTTTCTATTGAAGCGAAAGTTGGTGTAACAACGGGGGTTTCAGCAGCAGATCGCGTGACGACCATTAAAACGGCGGCAAACCCGCATGCGAAACCTGAAGATCTTGCTCGCCCGGGCCACGTATTCCCTCTGCGCGCACGTCCAGGTGGTGTAATGACTCGCCGTGGTCACACAGAAGGTACGATTGACCTGATGCAAATGGCAGGGCTTCAACCCGCTGGCGTACTATGTGAAGTGACCAACCCAGATGGCACGATGGCAAAAGCACCAGAGATCGTTGCGTTTGGTCGCCTGCACAACATGCCAGTGCTGACGATTGAAGACATGGTGATGTACCGCAACCAGTTCGAATTAAAACTGGCATAATTAAATCCCAGCTCTGAAAGAAGCCGCGCATTTGTGCGGCTTTTTTGATCGATCCTCTTTGCACTTGAGTAGTTATACTTATTGAAAACAAAGGGAACAACACCATGAAAGGATTACTGAAACTCGTCGCTCTCGTTGGCTTTATCTCCATGAGTTCGCTTGCTCTCGCATCTGAGTGCCCTGATATTCTTCAAGGTAAGCAAAGGTTGTTAAATTCAACAGAAGAAGTCGACCTATGCGAAAGCTTTAAGGGAAAGACGCTTCTGGTCGTCAATACAGCAAGCCAGTGCGGCTTCACTCCTCAGTTCGAGCAGTTAGAAACCCTCTACCAAACTTACAAAGAGCAAAACTTCACCGTCATTGGTTTCCCGAGTAATGACTTCCGACAGGACAGAGGAAGCGAAACAAACACAGCGAAAGTCTGTTATCTCGATTACGGGGTCACCTTTCCAATGATGGCTCGCTCCTCAGTATTAGGCGTAGATGCAAACCCCGTATTCAGCGAGATTACTAACCAAGCTGGCATCAAACCAAAATGGAACTTCTATAAGTTTCTAATTAGCTCTGAAGGCAAAGTTATTGCCACTTTTCCAAGCTCCACATCACCGACAAGTACTACGCTTACCAATATGATAGAGCAACAATTGTAAGGTGACGACCATGACAACACGCTCAACCATGCTACAACTCGGTTACTTAGGCCTGGTTCCATTTGTGTTTAGTTTAGGGCTAATTTTCACTGACATCTCACTGTTCAATTTAAGTGGCCAGCAATTTTTCATCGCATACAGCGCCGTTATATTAAGTTTTTTATCCGGCATCCTTTGGGGTAACGGCATTGAGCATTACTACCACCGCCTTAGCAGAAATATATTAATTCTCAGCAACCTTTTTGTCTTACTTGCTTGGGGCGCATTACTGCAGGGTCACAAACATTACGCGGTCGCTACCCTACTCTTAGCAATTGGGTATCTTGCTATTTGGTATGCAGAAAAACTCGTGAGGAAAGTCGAACAAGACGCCGAGCCCAAGGGATATCAAGGAATGAGGAGCAAGCTGACCTTCAGCGTAATCGTAATGCACGGATTGGCTTTAGTTTCATAGCCTGGTCTGTCCAGTGCTAAGATCACAAAAAAACGTCTTTTTATAAAACAATGTTCATTTCGTGAATGCACACATATTTTGAACACTGTTTTGTTTTATTTATGAATCAATCCACATATAAGTATTTCAAAGCATTCACAAAGGATATGAATATGTTTTTTCGCAAACTTTTGTTTAGCACTGCGATGATCAATGCAACGACAGGTTGCGTGTCTTACCAGGCACAACAAGCCGCCGCTCAAACAGTAAATAATACAGGCGCCGTGCTTACCAATGTGATTAAAACTACGATTGCTCAGCCATGTAATGTTGCAATCACTGCTGCTAGCTTGTTTTATCCGCATGCCATATTTATGACTAGTGTTCCGACTCAAGCATGTACAAGCGTTCTTAGATAATGCGAAAGTGATAAGCATAAAAAATGGCGACTCTATCGTCGCCATTTTTAAGCATCAATGCTATTTATAGTTACAGCGTCAATAAGTAATTAACTAATTGATTGTACTCGTCGTAAGTACGAATTTCGTTGGCCAAAACAATGTATTTATTGTTCACAACCACACCTGGAACCCCTCTTAACGTGCTGGCTGCAAATTGTTTGTCAAAGCCTTTCTGCATTGAGTTTACGGCAAAGCTATTGTAAGCGGCATCAAACTTCTTACCTTCTACGCCATTATCAACGAAGAGCTGTTTCAGCTCAGCGTCATCTTTTGGCGCTTGTCGCTTTTGATGAATTTGGGCAAACATGGCAGGAATCATTGTATCTTCAACCCCGAGCGATACCATCGTCGCGTAGGACTTGGCCATCGGAATCGCCATATCTCCGCCCATGAACCCCACATGTACCTTTTCAAACTTTGCCTCTTTTGGCAGAGCAGGTTTTAAACGCTCAATAAGCGACTCAAACTTGTAGCAATGTGGGCAATAAAAAGAAAAGAATTCCGTCACAACAGGTTTCGATGCTTTCTTAACATCCAGAACTTTGTAGTGCTTCCCTTCTTCAAATTGCGCTGCGTGAGCGGTAAAAGTCAGTAAAAGTGCACTACATAAGGCAAGTAGTTTTTTCATTGTTTATTTCCTTGTGGCATTCAAATGCCAAATCATTTCATTTGGTAAAAAGGGGAAAACCCCAAGTAATTTGAGATGAGGAATTAAACAATCGGAGGACGATAAAGCTTGGTGATCACTGTCACTACTTTTTCGACTAAAGGCCTATCAATCAATGCAAGGCTGTAAGGAAGAAGCAGTAAGTCGTTTTGAGATAAGTTGGCGGGAATTTTGACCATGCAGGAAGAGCTACAACTCGTGTGAGACTGTTGCACCTTATTGATAGTTGACCCATCGTGATGTGACTCTACGCAGTCGTCATTGACGCCAAGTTGTTTGTGCAGAGCAGCCTGTTGAACAATAATATCGCGTACTTCAATTGTTTTCACCGGGGCTGAAGCCTTCGCCATAGGAGCGACACTGCTCAAAAGCATAGCGGCTAAACAAACTATCGCGGTCAACAATGTGCGGTTAAACTTCAACATAGCTACATCAACAAAAATGGTGATTTAAGATAATACATGATAACGGTTTGACTTCAAGATACGGACTCTGAGTTCCGCCTCGCCTAAAAACTTGGTACGTTAACGGTTCCTTACCCTTGAGGCTTCTCAATACCGCTCCCCTCTCACAAGAACTCATAGCGATTAAGCTATTCATCATTTAGATAGTTCTTCACCTGATACCAGCGACAATTCGATAAAACTTGAAATCGTTATGAAACACGAGTAATAGTTAGAACAGTTTTTGTACGAACAAGGAAAGATCAATGCTTAAAAAGAGATTCTTTAAGACAAAAGATGAAGTTGAAGTCACGTTCGAGCTAGATAAAGACCAGTGGGACTCCATTCATATTGCTGGGGATTTTAACAACTGGCAGCCAGAACCGATGAAATTAATGAAGAAAAGCCGTCAATTTAAATTTAAAACGCGCTTACCTAAAGAGCAGAATGTTCAGTTCCGCTACTTGCTCAATGATGCAAAGTGGGAAAACGACCCTCAAGCCGACGCTTATGTTCCCAATGCTTTTGGCAGCGACAACAGTGTCGTGTGCACCACCGAATAAAACGTAAGTTCACTCTAATATTCCATATTAAGGCGCAACAGTTGCGCCTTTTTTAGACACTTCATAATGTGATTAATGATTAAGTTTGAATCATTACTTGGGGTATTTATCGAATCAACTCATCCGATAACCTTATTCTGAGAAAGCTTTATTTGAAATAATTCGTAAATTTGTTTAAGTTCCAGTGATATTAAATATTGTATACATCACTCAAATGAACGCACAACAAGTCAAACCATCTTTAATCATTGTGGAAGACGATCCCAAATTACAAGCTATGCTGGGAGAGTATTTTGTTGAACAAGGTTTCCAGGTCAAATGTATCGACAACGGGACAGACGCACCGGAAGCGATTATTGACACACAGCCAGACGTGGTTTTGTTAGATTTGATGCTACCTGGACAAGACGGCCTGAGCGTATGTCGTCAAATCCGTGAATGCTACAAAGGCAAAGTGTTGATGCTGACAGCGAGTGATGACGACTTCGATCACGTCGCCGCATTAGAAATTGGCGCCGATGACTTTGTTACCAAGCCAATCAAACCTCGCGTGCTACTGGCGCGCATTCGCATGCTATTGAGAAGAAAAGAGGCAGCCTCTACCGAGTCCGAAAACGGTCTACAAATTGGAGTGCTGTGTTTAAACCGATTACGTAAATCATGCGTCATGAACCAGGAAGAAATTGCGCTGACTGACGGTGAGTTCGATTTATTATGGGTTCTCGCAACACACGCAGAAAAAACACTCTCACGTGAGTGGTTAACGAAAACACTACGTGGTATTGAGTACGACGGTACAGATCGCACCATTGACAACCGTATTGTGACATTGAGAAAAAAATTAGGCGATGCCTCTTGCTCTCCACAAAAAATCATCACGGTTCGCGGCAAAGGCTACCTATTTATGCCTGATGCATGGAATGAATAATGAGACGGATTTATCTGGAAAGCTTTGTCGGTCTTATCATTCTATTTATGGTGAGTTTGTGGGGTTACGAATTCTTGGTCTATGAGATCAACACAGATTACGATTACCTGCTACAAGAGCAAGAAGGTCAAGCTTTCCACGATCTTATCTATCCTATCTACGAAGAGCACGGACTAGAATACACTCAACAACAGCTTGAGCAATTTGCCACGTCCAGCCATCGCTTGTTGATTCCTCACACGCTCGAAGAACTTCCAGAGGACATCAGAAAAGCATTTGAAAGTGACACCTCTGTTAACGTGGCTTACGACGAAGAAAGGGATATATGGTTCCGCCTAGATGCGGACACCCCTATTTTCAAAATGATCGATGATCCGGATAGCTCAGTTATTCAGGCGATTAACTTTGATGACAACATTGTATGGTTATTCTTTTTAGCCGGATTTGCTCTGTATTGCATACTGCTGATCTGGTTTTTGAGTCGTCGAATTCGTGAGTTAGAAAGAGTCACGGTCGAGTTTGCTTCAGGCAACTTCAAAGCACGAGCAAGCACCTCAAGCGCCAAATCCGTTGGGACACTGAACAAAAGCTTTAATACGATGGCTGACAAAGTTTCTCGCCTGATCACTAGCAATAAAATGCTGACCAATGCAGTTGCGCATGAATTACGCACTCCTATTTTTCGTTTACAGTGGCAAGCTGACTTGTTATCGGACTCTACATTAACCGAACAACAGAAAAAGCATGTACGTAGTATCGTCGAGGACATTGACGAGATGGAAGACATGGTTGAAGAGCTGCTTTATTACGCCAAAATGGAACGCCCAGATACGGCGTTGCAAACAGAAAACGTAGCGCTCGCCAAGTTAGTTAATGAGTTAAAACAGAGATGGCAAAAAGAGACCAAATTATCAATCTCACTCAATGAAACAAACTCTGAAAACGCGCGCGCATTCGCCGATCCAAAACTGCTAAAACGTGCCTTGGATAATCTGCTACGCAATGCAATGCGATATGCAAATACTCAAATTATGGTTGAGATAAAAAGTGATCAGCAAAGCTGCTTAATCCATGTACATGATGATGGTATAGGTATAGAAGAGCAGCATTGGCCTCACCTTTTTGAAGCATTTTATAGCGCCGATGAGTCCCGAAACAAAAACACGAGTGGATTTGGGCTTGGTTTGGCGATCGTCAGGCAGATAATGGAACTTCAACATGGTGAGGTTTCGATTTCTCATAGCCCACTTGGTGGTGCTTGCTTCACACTTCGTCTTCCAAAATCAGACAGTTAAGTTAACGTCTTTCCTCCTTTACAGAAGACGACACTTCAATACACTCCAGCGACAGAGCCCAACAATAAAACAGTGTACATTTAATCCATAAATTCACAGAACAAATGGATAATACTCATGTACAAACCTTTTATTCTGGTTATGACGCTTGCCTCTACTCTTAGCGCTTGTACTTATAATCAAAAGCCTGTTGTCGACATGACTAATGTTGATCCTGCTAAATATGAACAAGATTTTCTTTATTGCCAAGGGTATGCGGACAACGTAGACAAAACGGAAGCTGCAAAATCTGAAGCCGCTAATGGCGCAGTTACAGGTGCACTAATTGGGGCAGCAGCTGGAGCGCTAGAAAGCGGGATAGGTGGGGCTGCTGTGGGTGCCGCTGCAGGCGGTGCTGTAGGAGCAGGGGCCGGAGCGTTGAGTGGAAGCAATGACTCCACCAAAACACAATCTCTTGTACTGCGAAAATGCCTTCAGAATAAAGGCTATACCGTCTACGACCTTGATTAATTCAACTCTTTTTTCTTATTCAAACCCTATATCGTTGTGTGATGAATGCCATTCACAAATGTTTCACGCAAGAACGATTAGTCTCATTTCATCGTTTGGATAGATGCACAATCTAAATTATTAAGCTGTAGTAAGGTCATATTTTGAAGCCAGGTAAAACAGGTCTACGCCGTGTCATGGATGCGACCGGCTATTCATTTCAGGGATTGAAAGCCGCATGGAAATACGAAGCCGCCTTCAGACAAGAATTGATTCTAGCCTTAGTGCTTTCCGTCTGTGCTTTTTTCCTTCCAGTCACCACATTTGAAAGAGTACTGATGATCAGTAGCCTGTTATTGGTCCTGATCGTCGAACTTATTAATTCCGCCGTAGAAGCGGTTGTCGACCGTGTTAGCGATGACTGGCACGAGCTCAGTGGTAGAGCCAAAGATATCGGCTCGGCTGCAGTATTTGTTGCGCTCACTCTTGCCCTTTTTGTTTGGGCTTCGTTCTTGCTCTAATTTTGATTCAAGACATTTACTTATGAAGACACATAATTTGCAACAAAAAGGTATCTCGTACGTTACCTTTACTTTCTTGTTGGCACTCTATTTCGCGCTGGTTGTAAACATTCCTATTTACAAAGAGCTGAATGGTATTTTTTCAAGCCTAGATAATGTCAAAATTGGTTTTATTATTACGATACCCATTTTCTTTCTTGCCGCGCTCAATTTCCTTTTTAACTTATTTAGTTGGCCTTGGGTTGGAAAGCCATTCTTTATTATTTTGCTCATAATTTCGAGTATGGTGAGCTACGCAAGTTACAACTATGGCACGCTTTTCGATTCTGGAATGATTGCTAATATTGCTGAAACCGATTCGAGCGAGGCAAGCTCTTACCTGAGTGCTTATTCTGTAATCTGGACGCTACTTATGGGGGGCGTCCCTGCGATGATTGTCTATAAGGTCAAGTTGCAATCTCAGCGCCACCAATTGCTGTATTTTTCTCTCACGAAGTTGGTGTCGATGTTGTCATCTCTTGCAGTAATTGCTGTTATTGCCAGTGTTTACTACCAAGACTATGCATCTGTCGGTCGCAATAACAGCTATCTGAAAAAAATCATTATTCCCACTCAATTCGTTTACAGCACGACTGGGTATGTAAAGGAGAAATACTTCACCACGCCAGAGCCGTATCGCGAGATTGGAATCGATGCAAAGCAGTCAGATAGCGCAGTAAAGCAAGCACAGAACAAGCCGACACTACTGGTGTTTGTTGTCGGAGAAACCGCTCGAACACAGAACTACCAACTCAATGGCTATAAGCGAGAGACAAACCCTTACACCAGTAAGCTGGATGTGATTTCATTTCAAGAGGTTGCGTCTTGTGGCACTGCAACTGCAGTATCTGTGCCTTGCATGTTTTCTCAGCTCACGCGAAGCGAGTTTGAACGGACCAAGGCAGATAACCAAGATAATGCTCTCGACATCATGCAGCGCGCTGGAGTTGACCTCATCTGGAAAGAAAATGATGGCGGAGACAAAGAAGTCGCCCACAAGATCAAGAAAATTGAAGTGAACCGAAAGCAAGCAAGTCCTCTGTGTAACGGTCAAACCTGTTACGATATGGCGCTGTTAGATCACTTTGATCAAGAAGTTGCGGATATGCACGGCAATCGCGTTGTCGCCATGCACCTTATAGGAAGCCATGGTCCTACCTACTTCCAGCGTTATCCTAGAGACAAAGCGTTTTTCAAACCAGACTGCCCACGTGCAGATATAGAAAACTGTAGCGTCGAACAAATCGTGAATACGTACGACAATACGATACGCTACACTGATCTTGTGTTGGCACAAACCATCAACAAACTCAAAGCATTAGAGTCTCAATATAATACCGCTCTCATCTACGTATCGGATCATGGTGAATCATTAGGCGAAAACGGATTGTTCTTACATGGCATGCCTTACGGCCTTGCACCAGACTTCCAAAAACGTGTTCCTTTGCTCATGTGGCTATCTTCCGGCTTTAAGCAAGTGAAACAAATAAACACCGACTGTTTGTCGAATGAAGCGCAAAAGGCAGGCCAGTACTCACATGATAACGTGTTCCACTCTTTATTAGGCGTTATGGATGTACAAACCCAAGCCTACGACGGCAAGTTGGATATATTCAAAGATTGCCGCACGACTTCCTAAGTGGACCAACAAAGCCTGACTCAAAATGTGAGTCAGGCTCTTTTCTAACAAGGCATTTAAACTCATCAGCTTGCCAAGCGTTATACTACAACCTGCCATCCATACATCGAAATAAGGACTAGGATGAAAATTGGTATTATTGGTTTAGGAGATATTGCTCAGAAAGCATACCTTCCCGTTATCACTCAGCTTCCAAATATCGAACTTGTATTTTGTACCCGCAACGCAAATGCACTTGAGAGTCTGGCTAAGCAATATCGAATCTCAGAGACCTGTCAAGACTACCAGCAGCTTCTGCACTTTGGCGTAGATGCTGTCATGATTCATGCGGCAACAAGCGTACATCCTCAAATCGCAGCATTCTTTTTGCAACATGGAATCCCAACCTTTGTCGACAAACCATTAGCGGACAATGCTGATGACGTGGAAAAACTGTACGATATTGCCGAAAAAGAAAAACAACCACTTTATGTGGGCTTCAACCGACGTCATATTCCGCTTTACAACCAACACATGCCAGAGGTACAGCAAGGCAACATTTCTGACCTAAAATCGCTACGCTGGGAAAAGAACCGTCACCAACTACCAGGCGATATTCGTACCTTTATATTTGATGATTTTATTCACCCATTAGACAGTATTAACGTGACAGCCAAGACCGATTTAAAAGAGGCTTACATAACGCATCAACTTGAGGGTGCCCAATTGGCGCGTTTAGACATTCAGTGGCAACACGGAGATACTTTACTCCACGCTTCGATGAATCGTCACTTCGGTGTGACTATGGAGCGCGTTCAAGCTTGTTATGCTAACAAAGCAGTGGAATTCGACTCTTTCGTTGAAGGGAAACGATGGCAAGCGAACCAAGAGCAAAAAATCCATTTGAAAGATTGGACGCCAATGCTGACGAGCAAAGGTTTCCATGCGATGTTGCTCGACTGGTTTAACGTCGTTGAATCTGGAAAAATCGCTAGTGAAGTAGTGAAACGCAACATTGCTAGCCATCAGTTAGCAGAGCAAATTTGTCAATATATCGAGAAAGTTACCTCTAGGTAGCTTAATTCTTGGCTATGTGCTTAATCGAGTATTACGCTCTATACTAAAACAAACGTAGCTTCAGAGAGTCATTCATTCTCTGTTAATACTTATGCGGCTATTCTATCAAGCAAGCGAATGAGGGAACGGATCACGTTTATTAACGGAGTGGTTCTAGTTTTACATTACTATACCCTCAGGAACCAGCATCATCACATTCAAGAGTAAAGGAAATAGAATGAGAACACTCGGTAACATCATTTGGTTTGTATTTGGTGGCGTATTTATGGGGTTGCTGTGGTGGTTTTTCGGCATCTTAGCCTTTATTAGCATCATCGGAATACCTTGGGGGCGTGCGTGTATCGTTATGGGTAATTTTTCCTTTTTCCCATTCGGAAAAGAAGCCATTTCACGCGATGAATTGACCAATGAAATGGACATTGGTACGAGCCCTCTAGGCGTTATCGGCAACGTCCTTTGGTTTGTCTTTGCAGGTCTTTGGTTAGCAATCGGTCACGTACTTTCCGCCGCAGCGTGTTTTGTAACCATCATTGGTATTCCGTTTGCACTCCAACACCTGAAGCTTGCGGTTATTTCACTCGCACCAATTGGTAAAACGGTTGTGTCGTCAGAAGAAGCTGCAATGGCTCGGTACAATATCAACCGCTAACAAACAGCCAGTATACTTTCTATCCTCTGGGCAATCGTGCTCAGAGGGCAACTCCCGTCAAAAGTAAGCCTATTATCGCTATCGCATATTCAATAATGGTTGATTGTATATCCATACCGTCACCTTTAAGTTGAAGTTCACCCTAGCTCTGTACTACTTTACTTTTTTATTAATCAATGGATTAGCTTAACCCTCCAAGCTCACCCACGCTCAAAAATCAGTATTATTTCCGCTCATCTAAATTGAGTTCATTTACGAAAAGTCGAACTATAAGCATAGTTGATATTAATGATTTTTGACGATAAATAACTCACACCAATCCAGCGATAGTTCCAGCGTTTACTTTTTCTCAGTAAACGCAAGCCGTTACGAAAGCGGGTTTCTTCCCGATCAAAGCCACCACTTCGCATCACTATCGCTTTTCTTTAAAAGGCAACAAATATTCGTTGTTATCTTGAGTAAATTATTTTGTTTGTCGCATTTAAGTTCAATCAATATTATTCGCGACATCAGAGAAATAGACCATTGAGCTCCTTAGCATTTATCACAGACATAGAACGTAAAGCCCCTTTTTTGCTCGTTTTTCTTTTTACAAATGTTCTAACTCAACGTCTATTCAGACAGGAATACACCGTGGATAAATATCAAGCTGCTTATGCCAAACGTCTAGAGAAGTTAAAGGGTAATCAATCTCCAAAAACGATAGCCCGTCTTTCGGCTTGGGAGGCATTTCTTAACAAAGAGTACGAACTCCAAGACTTAGAATACCAACTATCAGACGCAGCACACCTACACTATGAACAATCTCATGTGAAAAATGATATTTCTTTTAAGGCGTTCAAGCGGGCGTTCTATAACGAATCCATCAAAATCTACAACCTAACCGATGGCGCCTCTATACAGAAAGTATTCACTCCGCTGCTCGCATTAACGACAGTTTGGGTGCTATTTATCTGCTTTTTTGACAAGTGATCATCACTTTTATTAGAACAATAAACTTAGGGCGCTTGCATCATGATTCAAAACGATAACCAGACGCACAACGCCCCACTTAAATATAAAAAAGGAGTTTGATCTTGTATGTCTAAGATGACACTTCTTTTAATTACAACAACGATCAGTATCGGAATTACAGGCGCCGCTTTCTGTGTGGGAGTGACATATTTATTCAGTGCGCTTTCACTAAATGAGCTGCTCAATAACCTGTAACTCCCTAGGCTTAATATAAAAAGGGCATCCATCGATGCCCTTTTCTTTTACTTAAGGAGATGCCCTAGCACTTAGGACCACTTGGGTATAAAACCGTTATGCGTTAAGCTGCATTCTATTCATCCAATAGGTAAAGAATGGAACACAGTGATGGAACAAGTAGGAGAGCGTGCGTTGATTGTCGAAGGTGGTGCGATGCGAGGTGTATTTTCTTGCGGCATACTCGATCATTTTCTCGCTAACGATTTCTCTCCATTTGATAGCTTTTGGGGCGTATCGGCGGGCGCAAGTAACTTGGCGGCGTATTTAGCTAAAATGCCCGGGCGCAACTTAAAAATCTATCTCGATTACAGTTTAAGGAAAGAATTCATCTCACCATCTCAGATTCTACGTGGCGGCGATATGATGAACTTAGATTGGATGTGGAACGTCACTCTCGAAGAGCTTGGTATCGACAAATCCGCACTAAAAGCGGATTCGAGACCTTTCTTTTTAGGCGTAACACGTCAAGACAATGGCCAAGCCGAGTACCATACTCCTAATGTCGACGAGCTCGCAGAAACAATGAAAGCCAGCAGCGCACTTCCCGTACTTTACCGAAATGGTGTCTTACTGAACGGCACCCGATACGTTGATGGCGGGGTTTCTGATGCACTTCCTGTCGCAGAAGCAATAAAGCGAGGAGCCAAAAAGATTATGGTTTTACGCAGTCAACCCTCTAGCTACCAAAAGCCGAAAGGAAAGTTCAGCGCACTAACCAAACGGATGTTGAAAGAAACGCCAGGATTAATTGAGCCGATGTTGACGCGTGAAGTTCGCTACAATCAAACGTTAGCACTGCTCGACAATCCACCATCGGGAGTCGAAATCATCCAAGTTTGTCCTCCTGAATCATTTAAATTAAAACGATTGAGTCGCTCGCCAGCACCATTGCGCCAAGCTTATGAGTTAGGTATTGAAGCAGGAAAAGAAGCCATCATGCGATGGAATCAGAAGTAGAAAAAAGCCACGTGGATTAGACGTGGCTAACGCAAATTCGATGGCAGTGGATTATCGTATTTGCTTCTGGTCGAGCCCAATAGTCAGGCTCAAAACTGTTGATAACTGCGCTACTCACAGAAAAGGGAGTTAGGATGTTGACGCTAGTAGGTTTCAAACAATCCTGAATTGTAGTCTTGGATTGCTTGTTCTATTTCTTCCATGCTATTCATTACAAAAGGGCCATAGTGAACCACTGGTTCATTGATTGGTTCGCCAATAAAAATCAGAGCACCACTCTCCTTTTCGGCTTGTAATTCAACCCATTCACCTTTCGATAGAATCGCCATTTCGCCTTGATTGATCTCACGATCTTTTAACTGAACACGACCTTTATAAACGTAGATCATCATGTTGTGGTCTTGCTCCGTGGTCAAATTCAAAGCGTGACCAACCATCGCTCTCCAATCGGCTACTGTGGCAGCAACACCTGTTTCTGTTAAAGGCCCCTGAATACGTTCGTTGTTTATAGTCAGATGACCAGCAATCAAGCGTACAACACCCGAGCTTTGAGTTTCGAATTCCGTTATCGTTTCAGGTTGAAAGTCATGATATTGAGCCGGTGACATCTTATTTTTCGCAGGCTGGTTTATCCAAATTTGGAAACCATGCAATTCACCTTCCTGCATAATAGGCATCTCACTATGAATGACGCCTCTTCCTGCCGCCATCCATTGAGCGCCACCAGAACGAAGCTCACCAACATTATCCATGTGGTCACGATGCTGGAAATGACCTTTCAACATATAAGTAAGCGTCTCGATGCCGCGATGCGGATGAGGAGGAAAGCCACCCACATAATCAGCACGGTCGTCAGACTTAAGTTCATCCATCATCAAAAATGGAGAAAAACTCGCATGATTAAACCCTGCTACTCGACGAATTTTCACTCCGTCACCATCAGCAGTGGGTTGTGATTGAATAAGCTGACGAATTTCTCTGAATGTGCTCATACTATTTCTCCTCGTTTACCTTTGTGGCCGCTTGCAAACCGCATGTTCAGCCATGGCTATCGATATGGTTCTATTTTAGATTGAAGAAAAATAATCATGAGCCTTGCTATTTGAGCTACTTATTCAAATTTTTCGAACAGCCCACTTATCCAAGCTGTCGACATATATTTAAAAATAAGTGTAGCTATTTCCTAAACAAGGTGTATAGTAGGCCTTGGCTCTTAGAAGAGAGCTGTTAATGCAACATTTAGTTTAAGTTTCCTCTCAGTAAAATCTTGAATCCCCCAATTCAGACACCTGCGTACAACTTCCTCTTGATTGAACATTCAATAGCTTAGAAAAGATCCACAAAACAAATTCAAATTTTAATGTTTAATTCAAAGGTATTTTTATGTCTAAAGTAAACGGCTCAGTAAAATGGTTTAACGAAACTAAAGGCTTTGGCTTCCTATCTCAAGACAACGGTGGTCAAGATGTATTCGTACACTTCAACGCTATCGTTTCTGACGGTTTCAAAACACTGACTGAAGGTCAGAAAGTAAGCTTCAACGTAGAGCAAGGTAAAAAAGGTCCTCAAGCGACTGAAGTAACTCCTCTATAAGACTGCTTTTCTTGGTGTAGCATGCCCATGCTGCACCAAATCTCTCTCCTTCAAAAATATTCTCACTTTAATCACTCAGCCTAATATCAGGCATTGCTTTGTGCTACCTAAAATAAATAGGATAGTACTGCTTAATTTATTATTTATATTTATAGGAAAAATCATGTCCTCAAAAAGAACAGGCCGTCAAAGGCATTGGTATCAATTACTTAACAAAGACAAAATCACTAAGAAACAGGAGAATAAATGTTAGAAATTGAATTTAATCTAGAACAACCTCACACCTCTTGGAACGCTAAAATACATCAATTAAATGGTGATATTTTACGAAGGCACGTATTACCTAAGCTTCATTCTCATAGCTACATGATCGATTTTGAATATTGTGAGAAAACGCAATCTGGAACTATTCTCTGTGATTCAGGTTCAAAGTTAGGAAGTTTTACTGTTAACTAATTCAGTTTTCATGCATTAATGAATGATGCAACTAATTTGGAAGGTATCCAATGGCTAGAAAAAGTAAGAAGCAAGCAGAAAAAGACAAAAAAGAGTCTGAGCAAAACGCGGCGGCGGTAAAACAAAAAACGCGACGCCGTATAGAAGACATTATGGAACAAAGAGAATTTGACAAGTTATTTGATCTATAAGCTATCCTTGACTCTCTCAATTCTCTCTCTGCTCCATCGTTGTGCAAGGTACCGCCACCTACCTTTGCTCAAACGAAGCCTCACTCTTTTCCTCGCTTATAACAACACGATAAGCCTCGTTCACGCTCAAAACCAATTTGCTCCTCTATACCCAAGTGACTTATACGGTTGCCAGTTACTTTTCTTAGAAAAATCCTTCGACTACTGACAACTAGGTTATTTGCGTATAGCCAAATTGAGAATTTTGCGTATAATCGCCTCGTTTGCTTCGTATAACCCCAATGATATGGTTTGGGGGTCTCTACCAGTTCCCGCAAAGTGCTGATTACGAAGAGTTGAGATCATCGTGGGTCTTACTCTTTGTGATAGCGTTCGATTTATTCCTATCTATACCTATTCTTAGAGTAACTGCATCCACAATACACATAAGGTGGAATATGAACGCATTTATTCAAGGTCTTCCAAAAGTAGAGCTGCACTTACATATCGAAGGTTCACTTGAACCAGAACTCTTATTCAAATTAGCGAAACGAAACGGCATCGAGATCCCTTACTCTTCTCCGAGTGAACTGCGCAGCGCGTATCAGTTCGAAGACTTACAGTCATTCCTTGACCTTTATTACCAAGGGGCGGATGTTTTGCGTAAAGAGCAAGACTTTTACGATCTCACTTGGGAATACTTACTGCACTGTAAAGCGGATAACGTTATTCATACCGAAATCTTTTTTGACCCACAAACGCATACAGAGCGCGGTATTGACTTTGACACCGTTATCCACGGGATCGCTCGCGCACTACAAGATGGGCACGAGAAGCTCGGCATTACTTCACAAATCATTGCGTGTTTTCTCCGTCACCTTTCAGAAGAAAGCGCCATGGAGACTCTGCAAGCCGTTCTGAAACACCGTGATAAGATCATTGGTGTCGGTCTAGATTCTTCAGAACAAGGCCATCCACCAGCTAAGTTCAAACGAGTATTTAAACAAGCAGTAGAAGCAGGCTTACTGACTGTTGCTCACGCAGGTGAAGAAGGTCCGGCACAAAACATTACCGATGCAATTGAAATGCTTCACGTCAGCCGCGTGGATCATGGTGTTCGCTGTGTTGAGGATGAAGCATTAGTCGAGTCGTTAATTGAAAGCAAAATGCCACTGACGGTATGTCCATTATCGAACCTTAAATTGTGTGTATTTGACGATATGAAAGATCACAATATTGTCGAGCTACTGCGCAAAGGGGTCGCTGTGACAATTAATTCGGACGATCCGGTATACTTTGGTGGTTACATGACAGATAACTTTTTAGCCGTCAACAACGCACACCCAATGAGTAAGAATGAACTAGCTCAATTCACAATGAATGCGATTGATGCTAGCTTCATCGATAATGAGTTGAAAGCGAAGTATCGCCATCTCGTTAGTCAATACGTAAGTCAGCATGAAGCGTTGTAATAAAGCCATCAGTGCTACATCTTGGGTCAAACACTTAGGTGTTAAAACCTTACAAAAGCTCTGTGGTTAACCGCATTTATAAGCGCTAGACTGAGAAAGCTAAACTAGCACACAAAAAGGAATAAAATCATGATTCAACAAGGCCAAGCTCTACCAGTTGCGACTCTAAGCGAATTGACTGCCAATGGTATGGTTAACCACGACGTTACTGAGCTGTTTGCAAACAAGAAAGTCGTACTCTTCGCTGTACCTGGCGCATTCACCCCAACGTGCTCGGAAGCTCACCTACCAGGCTATGTGGTATTAGCCGACGAGTTGAAAGCAAAAGGTGTTGATTTAATTGCGTGTGTTTCTGTAAACGATGCATTTGTGATGCAAGCTTGGGGCGAAGCTCAAAACGCTTCAGAAATCCTGATGTTGGGTGATGGCGACGCAAGCTTTACTAAAGCATTGGGTCTTGAAATGGATACCGGCGGCTTTGGTGGTATTCGCTCACAACGCTACGCCATGATCATTGAAAACGGCATTGTGACCAAACTTAACGTTGAAGAACCAAAAGAGTTTGAAGCAAGCAAAGCAGAAACGATTTTAGCGGCGCTTTAAGCTTACCCTTAGATACAAAAACGGAAGCCATCGCTTCCGTTTTTTGTTGGCTAACGCATTCTCACAACACTCGTTTGTTGCTTACGCTGCATTTCCGCAAAAGTCAGCACAAATGGGGATGATTGCTTTACGCGGCTCGGCAGTGAAGAAAGCGCATTGTAGGCATCCTGTTTCGTTTTAAAATCGCCAACAGTTACCGTATACCAACGCGTGCCTCGGCTGTTTTTCCAGTTAACCCAAACCGGATGCTTAGGATCGATATAACGAATGTAATCTTTCACATCTTTTTCTTGCTTTAGCGCGAGTACCTGCATCGTGTAATGGTTTGGGTTTAAATAACCATACGCATCCTGAGAGGTCATTACTCCAACACATTGGCCACTATCGACCTGCTGCTGGTAAGGCATAGCGCAGCCCATGAGCGATAAAATCAATGTCAAAGATAAAATCTTGTGCACGTGTCACTCCATTTTTGTTCTAGTTTCTTTTCTCTCGCACTCAAAAACACAAAAACGCTTCTAATTAGGCGAAAATAGACCCATACGAGAAGGTTCGATGTTTTAGCGCAACGAGTATTCCAAAAAAGTAAGGCGACCACGTTGGCCGCCTTAGTAAATTGATTTAATAGAACAATAACAAGATAGAGTGATAATGGCAGAAGTTAGCTGTTTTTTAGAGCCAACTCGCGACCAATTGCTTAAACCAGTCTAAAATTCGCTTGAATAAGCTGCCTTCTTCCACTGATTCCAACGCAACAAGTTCGGCTTCATTCACAACTTTACCTTCGACTTTGTAAAGCACTTTACCAACCACTTGTTGCTCAGAAATTGGCGCTACCAAATCGCCATTATATTCAACTTCAGCTTGTAGCTTTTTCACATCCCCTTTTGGTAAAGTGAGATAAACGTCATTGGCCACGCCTACTTTAAGCTCATCTTGTTCTCCCATCCAAACTCGAGCGTTCGCAACTTCCGTTCCTGCCTCGGTTGGCATTACCGTATCGTAAAAGCGGAAGCCATAACTTAGCAGTTGTTTGCTTTCGGATTCACGGATATTCTCACTTTTTGCTCCCATCACAACAGCAATTAAACGCATGTCACCTTGAGTCGCTGAAGTCGCTAGACTATAACCAGCACCGCTTGTATAACCAGTTTTCATGCCATCGACATTCATACTGCGATCACGAAGCAAGCCATTGCGGTTATATTGCGTAATGCCGTTGTAGGTAAACGAGGTTTCGCTATACAGTGGGTAGATGTCAGGTAAGTCACGAATAATAGCTTGACCCAACTTGGCAATGTCATAAGGTGTTGAATATAAACCGTCACTGTCTAGACCATGAGGGTTGGTGAAAGCTGTGTTATTTAATTCAAGCTTAGCAGCCCAACTATTCATCAAGCTTACAAACCCTGATTCACTACCTGCGACATGTTCAGCAATGGCCACACTAGCATCATTACCTGATTGAACAACCAGGCCACGGTATAAGTCAGATAAAGAAACGGAAGTATTGACTTCAATAAACATCTTTGAGGAATCTGGGAAGTTTTTTGCCCAAGCATTTCGGCTAATGACGACCTCATCATCCAAAGTAATATTACCTGCGTTAATTTCTTGACCAGCCACATAAGCCGTCATTAACTTCGTTAAGCTCGCAGGATTTAGCCGTTTATGTGCATCACGTTCAACCAGCACTTTCCCAGTGTGAAAGTCCATCAAAACATAGCCACGAGAACTGAGTTCCGGTGCATTTGGCACAACGGTTGGTGCTGCATAAGCCAACGAAGATACAGCAGCGAACCCTGTAATTAACACTGTGTTTAATATAGTACTTTTTCTCATCATGACATCTTATCTTAGTAGCATTTAAGGCTTACAAACGGTACCCGAATGAATTCAAAGCGCAGGGTTACCTAGGTAAAGAGCGAGTATATTGAAACGGCGCTCAGTTACAGCCACCTTGTTACGATTAGTTACTTTTACTCAATGTTTGTCGAGAATAATGAGAGGTAGGTAGAGCTTTCGTCTAGAAAGATGAGACAAGAGGCGAGAAATCATGCCGTTATGCTATGTAATTAGTGTTCAGAGAAAAAACCGTACAAGCCAGATCTAAAACTAAGCTTGTACGAGAAAAGATAGCTAAAAATTTTATCACTATCTAACTAGGGGCAACTAAGAAAATCTACAATTCAATTAATAATCCGAACTAATAATTGACTAACCAATGCTTCATCTCGGTCATAACAACATAATAATTTATTGTCAGAATTTCAGATAAAAATAAAAATTCAATTTATATATAACCTAAATATTATCTATTACTAGACAGGAGAAAAGTATAATTTCCCTTTCTTAAAACTAAGGGAGGCTTTTTTCGATGCCTTTGAGTTTGTATCGTCATCAGTAAACTGAGTGTAACAATGAGGGATAAGGCATCCGGCTTTAGCACGAAAAGATAAGCCACTGTTATTTAAGTTCACTCTCTGCTTTTTTATCACTAAAGACTTTAAATTTCGGTTACCTTCAGTTTGTATAGCAATTCTTTCACGTACCCCAACCCAGTACGAATCAAACGACGACATTATACATATCCTCTTTCATGGTATAAGCAGTTGTAATTAAACATTGCTCAAAGCTAGATGTAGAATTCAGTAAATTATTTAAATTTTATTTATCTATAAATTTTAATTTAAATAGATTAACCTGCACATTCCACACAAAATAAAAGGTTATGTCAAAGATTAATTATCATTAAGTTTATTTATACTAGATATAAAATTAAGTTATAAATTTAAGGTTATCTAAAGTATAAATTTTTAGAATATCATCAGCTAATAGTTAATAGAAATGCAGAGGGCTTGTTGAATATGAAAACGACAAATAGAAGCAAAGAACTATCTATAGATTGAATAATCCTCAACGGGGTTACAATTCAAATAAAAGTAGCGCATCTAGTAAGATGCGCTATGGATTTGATCAGTTTTGGAGTATGAGTTCGGATGAAAACAAACTTACTTGAAGTGACTGAGCCAAGATTGCTTATGGTTTAAGCTTCAATACCTTATCAATATCTTCTGCGCTGTGACGTTCAGGTAACTGCTCCCACTCTTCTCCCCATGAGCGATTCACAATACGACCACGCTGGACAGCTTCTCGCTCATCAATCGCTTTCGCCCAACGTACAACGTTTTTGTAACTCTCCGCATCTAAGAACTCCGCAGCATCATACGCGCGACCCAATACCAAATTGCCGTACCATGGCCAAGTAGCGATGTCTGCGATACTGTACTCATCGCCTCCTAGGAATTCATTGTTTGCGAGGCGCTTGTCTAATACATCTAACTGACGTTTTGCTTCCATTGTAAAACGGTTGATTGGGTACTCGAACTTCTCTGGTGCGTACGCGTAGAAGTGACCAAAACCACCGCCTAGGTATGGCGCAGAACCTTGCAGCCAGAATAACCAGTTCATTACCTCAGCACGCTTAGCGCCTTCTTTTGGTAGAAAGTGACCAAACTTCTCTGCTAGGTAGAACAGGATGTTACCTGATTCAAACACGTTCACTGGCTCAGAACCTGAACGGTCAACCAGTGCCGGAATTTTCGAGTTCGGGTTCACAGCAACAAAACCAGAACCAAACTGGTCGCCGTCACCAATCTTGATCAGGTATGCATCATATTCTGCTTCTTTTACGCCTGCCGCCAGAAGCTCTTCAAACATGATTGTTACTTTCTGGCCGTTTGGAGTCCCCATGGAATAAAGTTGGAATGGGTGTTCCCCAACAGGCAATTCTTGCTCATGACGAGCGCCTGAGTCCGGGCGGTTAATGCTCGCCCACTGGCCACCGTTTTCGTTATCGTTTGTCCAAACTTTTGGTGGAATGTATTCGTTAGCCATTGTTATCCCTTATTGTGTTTGAATGCATTATCAAACTGGCAAACTCAGTGCGCCAGCAAGCATGATGAAGTAACCCACCGCATTCGATAAATGGGCATACCCAAGATATTAGGCCGGAATCTTCAAATAAAAGTCCTGACCTTTCACTTAATTAGAACCTTTGGTTATGGGATTTTCTTTCACGCTATAAGGAAAAAAGTTGTGTTAATGTGAGTTAGGTTCGAGATGCTAACAATAATGAGTAAGCACAACTCGGCGGCGCATCTCTGTTTGGTGATTTAGAACAACCGCTTAACTTTACAGTCACCAAGAGTGAAGTTGTTTTGGATACCTTAGTTCAAACCACTTACGTGCATGAAAGATAGTTAGGCTAGATAGTTAAAAAGAAAAACGCCCTTCACTGAGTCAATGAAGGGCGTTTTAATATCTTTGTAATCGAAACCGTTACTTAGCTGATTCAAACAAACCAGTGATGCCTTTCAAAGGGAAAAGCCTTGCTTGCTCCAACCCTTTCAACGTTACCTTGTTGAGGTCATCAATAAAGAAACGACTGGTCATCGTGTGTTTACCACCATTAATAAAAATCTCGATGACAGAGTTGTCGATATATATATCAATCGTCTGCTTAGCGTCCAATCTTGGTGCTTTTCGAATGCCACCAAATTCTTCTGCGTACAAATGAGACATGTGACGACGGTCCAGCATAAACTCGTGCTCTGTCGCACTAAAGACGATGTTGTCACCTTTGAGGTTAGTCAGCTCAAGTTCAAAGCCATCGCCCTCAAGGTCTAATTGTATCAAACAACTGGTGCTTTCCAATGTATGGGATTGTGCAAAGACCACCTCTTCTTTTCTTAAACTCTCCAGCTCAGGGAGTGGAGTTTGAACAAGAAAACCATCTTTCAACGTTAGTTCTCTAGGAAGAGACAACATTCCTGCCCACTGGTGTGTGACCGATGGTGTGTCGATTTCTGGCAACCCTATCCATGCAATAAGAATGCGACGCCCACTCTCATCTAAATAGGTTTGGGGGGCGTAGAAATCAAACCCATAATCTGGCTGTAAAATATCTTGGTGGTTTTCTAAAGTCATCGACTCTAGGTTCAACTGATCACCCACGATATACGCGACAGAATAGATGTTTTTGAAATCATAAGGATTACTACTGCTCACACCCTGTGGAGAAAACAGCATCACCGATTGACCATTAATCTCAAAGAAATCAGGACACTCCCACATGTACCCAAGGTCAGAAAACTTGGTCTTGATAGGACCTTTATGCTGCCACGTTTTCAAATCTTTGCTTTGATAAAGCGCCATTGAGCCATGCTCAGTTTTGGTTTGAGCACCCACCACCATCAAATAGTCGTCGCCTTTCTTCCAAACTTTTGGATCACGAAAGTGCTCCGTGTAATGTTCGTTCTCAATGACCACACCGTGCTTTTCAATGTTGCCGTCTGAATCCATGGTGGCAAAACACTGTGTTGGGATTCGATTCCAATTTTGGTCACGCTTGTTGCCAGTAAAAAACAGCAAAGCCTTGTTGTTTTCCACCAAAGCGCCGCCCGAATAGACACCATGTGAATCGTAGTCTTGGTCAGGATGAAGACCTACGCCATGATCAGTAAAATGGATGAAGTCTTTAGTAGAAAGGTGATACCAATACTTCATTCCATGGACTGGTCCCACTGGCGTCCACTGGTAAAAGATGTGGTGCTCACCATTGAAATAGCACAACCCATTTGGGTCATTTAACAGCCCAAATCTAGGGGCGATATGAAAACTAGGAAAGCCTTTATCTTGCTGACGTAAAAGTGTCATTTCTTCGATATCACACTGAGGGATTTGCTCAAGTCGGCGATATCTTTGCTCTACAGTCCAACGGTTGTTTAAGCTCATAATTTTTCTCAACTGAAATTGGATCTGGAGATCATTGCCCAATAAATTGCAGCAATTCTGTCTGGGTCGGAAGCGCAGTCATTGCGCCTTTTTGCGTCGTCGCTAATGCGCCACAGCCATTTGCCCATTGAATCGCAGAGCTAACAACAGGATGATTTTTCCAATCGTCATGTTGAGACAGACATGCCAGTAACCCTCCGACAAAAGCATCACCCGCACCTGTGGTATCAATCGGACTAACGGCTTGACCTGTGATCAGCTCATTCTGACTTTCAAAGACTCGCCAAACACCTTTCGCACCTTGTGTCACCAAGACCAAAGCAATATTCAAAGCGGCTATTTGTTGTAAACCTTGCGCCATCGATGTTGAGTCAGTTAAGAACAAAAGCTCTTCTTCAGAGAACTTAACCACATCAGCCATCGCTACAGCCTTCATCACGACAGCTTGGATTTCTGATTGATCTTGCCACACTTCATCACGCAAGTTAGGGTCAAAGCTAATGAAACCACCAGCGGCTTTTGCTCTTTTGATCGCCTCAAATGTGCTGCTTCTACTTGGCTCATTTGCCAGTGAAATCGAACAAACATGCAGCCAGTCACCTTGCTTAAAGTTAGGGATGTCTTCAACAGACATAAACTGATCTGCGCTCGGTTTCACCATAAATGTAAAGCTGCGTTCACCTTGATCATCTAAATCCACCACCACTGTTGATGTTCTTTGCTCAGGATCTTTAACGAGAAACTCCGTGCACACGCCCTCTTGATCCAGAGTTGATTGCATGAAGCGACCAAATGGGTCATCCCCCACACGTCCAAAAAACGCACTCTTACCAGATAGACGAGCAATTGCTACGGCGACATTCGCTGGTGCACCACCGGGACATTTGAGTAAAGAAGTCTCAGATTCCGGTATTAGATCGACAACAGCATCACCAGTTACCCACACTTGATTCATCTTGCTTACCTTAAAATTAAAGCCCTGATAGCCCAACGTGTTGAACACCTTCACTACCAAGTAAAAATTGAAAAAGGCTAGCCAAGCCATTAGTGCTTGGCTAGCACCCCAAACATTTAGGAAAAGAAGTGGATTTTGGGGGACTCCACCCTTAAGGAGTTCAGATTAAGCCGCTGCTTTTTTACCGACTTTAGCGCGGTCACGCATACCAAGAACAATGGTGAGAACAAATGCGGTCAAGAACGCGATCACCATACCCGCGATGTAGTAACCAATCTTATCCGGCGTGATGGAAATGATGCCTGGAAGACCAGCTGCCCCTAATGCCTGAGCTTTCACATTAAACATTGTGATGAACGCACTTGATAACGCCGCAGCGCAAACTGCCGCAATAAATGGGTAACGTAGTTTTAAGTTAACACCAAACATGGCTGGTTCTGTAATACCCAGCAAACCCGTGACACCCGATGGAATCGCAATACCTTTCATCTTCTTATCTTTACTCATCACGCCTACCGCCAACGCTGCAGCACCTTGAGAAACGTTAGACATCGCCGCAATAGGAAAGATAAAGGTGCCGCCTGTCATCGCAATATCCGCAAGAAGTTGCGTTTCAATCGCAATGAAGCTGTGATGCATACCGGTAATAACAAACGGAGCATAGATAAGACCAAATACCGCACCACCAACAAAGCCAGCTGTGTTGTATAGCCAGTTCAGACCATCCCCCAATAGGAAACCGATATCACGCGTGAATGGACCGACGACAGTAAACGTCAATAAACCCGTGATGAAAATCGCAAGTAGCGGCGTTAAAAGGTTATCTAAAACCGAAGGAATAACCTTGCGCAGACCCAACTCAACCTTCGCAAGAATGAATGCCGATACCAAAACCGGTAACACCGAACCTTGGTAGCCCACTTTTTGAATTTCAAAGCCAAGAATATTCCAAACCGGAATGTTGCCAGATACCGCAGCCCCCCCGAAGCCCCACCCGTTAAGTAATTCTGGGTGGACCATCAACATACCTAGCGCCGCCCCTAAATAAGGGTTGCCGCCAAACTTCTTACTGGCTGAAAATGCCAGCAGAATAGGCAGGTAAACAAACGGAGCGTTCGCAAACGTGTTGATCATGTTCGCCAAGTCTGTCAGTCCTGGGTTGGCATCAATCAAAGATTTGCCATCAATAAACAAGCCTTGAGCAGTCAATAGGTTATAGATACCCATCAACAAACCGCCAGCGACGATTGCTGGAATGATTGGGACGAAAATATCAGACAGCCCTTTCACCGCGCGCTGAACGATGTTTTGTTTCTCTGCGCCAGCAGACGCAACGTCGTTGGTGGACATTTCACTCATCCCCGTCAACTTCGCCATTTCTGCATAAACTTGGTTTACGATGCCTGATCCAAAAATGATTTGGTACTGACCCGCAACTTTGAACTGCCCTTTTACCCCTTCAAGGCTATCAATCGCTTGTTCATCTATTTTTTGCTCATCTGCAACGGCAAGGCGTAAGCGTGTCGCACAATGCGCAAGTGCGGTGATGTTGCTTTTACCACCTAATAGAGTTAACAACTCTTTTGCTACTGCCGGATAATTCATTTCATACCCCATTGGATTATTATCTGAGCTTGCGAAATTTTCGGGAACGTTTGCAAAATAGATTTTTGCTCAATAAAACCAAATGATCAAAGATAAAGCAGAGAGAATGTGAGAATGATCGTCAAATTCTCTCCCTAAGAGCAGTATAGGAAGTTAGAATCGCTACTTATCAAAGAGCTTTTCATCTTCTCTTTGCAAACAATCCCAAAAACGAAAAACAGAATGGATAGGAACAATGGCGAGTCTGCATGATGTCGCCCGTCTGGCTGGCGTATCAAAATCAACAGTGTCACGGGTTATAAACGATGAGTATGGCGTAAAAGAAGCGACAAAACAGAAGGTCCGCCAAGCAGTAGCGGAGTGTGGCTATGTGCCGAACCAAGTCGCTAAAGATCTAAAATCTCAAAAGACCAATCTGGTTGGTGTCATTGTTCCTCGGGTTTCCTCTCATGCCACATCCCAAGGTGTCGATGGATTAACCGATGTCCTTGAAAAAGCTGGGAAACATGTCTTACTTGCTAGCACTCACCAAGCCCACGAAAAAGAACTGGAATACATTCAGATCTTTAACCAAAAACGGGTTGAAGGGATCATTCTTTACGCCACCCACCTCGATTCCAAGCTGGTAAAAGCAATTCAAAACTCAGCGGTCCCAGTTGTGCTCGTCGGTCAAGATGGTTCCATGTTTAATATTCCAAGCATCATTCATGATGACGCACGAGTGGGGTTTGAAGCGGGAAATAGACTAGTTGCAAAAGGTTGCCAAACTATGGGGTTTATTGGCGTGCAAGGTGACGATATCGCGGTAGATAAACAACGCTCTGAAGGATTTGTTCAAGCCCTGCAACACCATGGTTTTGAGCTCGCCTTTCATGCTCGTGGTGACTTTACAATCGATTCTGGCTATTCATTGGCAAAACAACACTTAACAAAGAACCCTAAGCTAGATGGCTTGTTCTGTGCGACAGACCGTATTGCTATCGGTGCGATGAGAGCGATTCAAGAACTCGGATTAACACCGGGTAAAGACGTTTTAGTGCTAGGAGTTGGTGATGATGAGCTCGCATCAGTGTGCACCCCAACCTTATCAACATTTAACTATGCATTTGATAAAGCAGGGGAAAATGGTGCGAAACTGTTACTAGATAGAATCGCCAACAGAAGTTTTGAAATGAGTAAGATGGTACTAACCTTCAAAACAATTGAGCGTCAGTCCTGTTAATGAAAAAGCGCCAACTGAAATCAGTTGGCGCTTTTCTTATTACTCTTTGTCGGTTAGAGCCCTTTAGAACCAAGTTTCCATTTGCAGTGCAAACAGAACTTCACCACCATCACCCATCGTTGCAGCGCCCGCATCCTGGCTAATCGAGTAGCCATTCAAGTCTTCGCTCCAATCAACGTAGCTAACTGCAAAACGTAGCTCCGGACGGTCAAAGAAACCTGCTGCGGTAGACATCTTAAGCGTTGGTGCAATTGTCGCTTTGTAAAAACTGCCACTTGCTTTATCAATCGCATTGTCTAGGTCCATGTATTGGTATGAGCCTTCATAAACCATCTCAAAGTTTTGCGTAAACTCTTGTGCTAAGCGGATGTTGAACGATGCCCACGTAAATTCATCATTTTTAGCAAAGCGATCTTGGCTGTGTTCTGCTAGCAACGCAGGTGCTACACGCCAGTTGTCGCCGATGCGTGTTACACCATAACTGAACAAGCGTACGGCTTTTGCGTCTTCTAGCAAATCACCGTTTGAACCAATGCCTTTAAGTTCCACACCCAGTCCATCACCCATCAAAATACCGGTTTTAGAGAAGCCTTCACTCATGCCAAAGAAGTTATCGCCATGGTAAGCAAACATCGCATGTAAACCTTTGTCCGCTGCACCCTCTACCCGATCATTGTTATCAGCAGACGTCATGCCGCTCAGCATCAATTGCCAATTACCAAAGCGGTTGTTCATTGTCGCGATATAGTTTTCAACATCAGTTGACGAGCTATCAATCTCACCAAAATCACGACCATAGATCGAGAAGTTTGCTTTCCATGAATCGCTCATTTGGACGTCATACACACCTGCACCAGTACCAGAGAGGAAAACGATATCCGAGTCAAAGAAGTGAATGTCAAAGTTATCACGGTCAAATCGTTTACCTGCCCAAAACGTTGCGTCAGCAAACGCACTTGATTCAGAGAACATGCTCAACTTGTTTAGCTCAGCATATACCTGACGAACGTTTAATTGACTCTCACTCGCTGTCCATTCGTTATTGGTTTCCGTACTATCTGCCAGCATGATTCGGAACAATGCGCTGGAACCATCATCTGCAAAGCGTTTGTGAATAAGGTTTGCTTCCACATAATGATCATCCTCAACCCCTAATCGTCCAATTGGAGCGCCAATAGCACCAGCTGCCGTCATGTAAGGACCAGTACCCACTGCACCATTCAGATCATCATTAATGAGCAGCCCGGAACGAGCGTAACCATGAAACTCAAAGCTTGAGGCTTTCTCATTTGCTTCTGTGGATACTTTTTCTGTTTGTTCAAGTCTCTGTTCTAATTCATTAATTCGCTTTTCAAGAGCGTCAACATCTGTTGTTGCGAATGCAGGTGCAGTAATCAGCCCAAGCGCTACTGCCATCGTCAAAGTGTGTAGTTTCATTTCCATAGTCTCACGTAAATTTATACTTAGGTTACCTGCAAACGTTCCCAAGCAAAATTGCAAACTTATGGTGACTTTAAATGTCCATCTAAAGCCTGAATTTCAGAGCGCTCAGATACAGAGCGTCTCTACCACTTGTATCAATGAAGGCGATAATATATAAAAATTTCGGGAACGTTACCGCAAGGAAGCGATTTTGTTACTTCTATCACGTTCAATTGTGTTAATTACAGAAAAATCATTAACCAGCGCACATTTGAATGGTAATGAGAAACAGGCATTGAAATTCAGCCTTATTAACAGGTGGCATTGTGGCAGAGACGTTGGCTCAACGTCTTTTATAGATTGTCTTGTGGTTAGAGCGCACAAAAAACTTCATAGAATCAGTGAGAGCATTGGCTCCATGCATTTTAATATCTACAAAACTCATTTTTTGAACATAAATGAGTTTTGTAAAATCCAATAATCTTGCTCATGGTCACATCGGTTTCGAAAGGCCACTCATTACCAAAAAGTAATCAAGCTAATGTAGTCTAATGCATCTCAACGTTATTCTCTTTGGCGACTAGTAAGTATTTAATTTGATGTTGAAAATCTGCCTCAATTATCTCTTCTCGACCTTTGGACATAACGGTGTCGTAAACCATGTTTACATATTCATACGGCAGATATTTATCAAAAACATGAACTATATCGTCGTTAATTAAAATTTCACCGTAACAAGCTAAGTCTTCATCAAACGTATTTTGGTAACAAGATATTTTAGAACTATCCCATCCAGAGTAAAATTTGACACTCTTGACATCGTCATACATCGCAATGAATAACTTTTCGATTCCAAGCTTTCCTTCAGCCTCAAACCTCGACTCAAAGTTAACATAGCCGATAGCAATACCTTCATTAGAAGCTGAGTAATCTTTATTAACTCCGTAGTGGACTTGGTTTTCTCTAAGTTTAGAATTGCCAATAGCTTTCCAAGTTAGGCGGTTCCCATCAATATTTTCACCAAATGTAAGCTCTTCTTTGACCTCAATAATTTGGTTCGCCAATTGGTAAGTTAAAGGCAGGTCAAGATCCGGAACGTTAGTGGCAAGACTTAGACCTTTCCTGCTATGTTTTTCGTAAATTACCTGATGTTTTCTTGGCTCGGAGTGAGAGCTTACAACTATCCATCCGCTTTCTTCAGTAGATGGGTTAGTTGATTCGGAGTTACAGCCCAAAATAAGAAGAGTTGACGCGCTAAACAGTACAGTTTTTAAGTACATAGTGAGTATTCAAAGTTAATTATTTAGTGGCATTATCATTTAAAACAATATCATGGGCAATAAAATCATACTTTAATACCTCAATAGTTATTCTATTTCGAAGTTAATATTTTTGATTAGCTAAATTGCTAGGTTAATAACTGAGAACGATGCCAGAATGAATTACGTGTTCTAACTCTATACTTAATCATACAAATCCGGCAGTGCGAAACGAATAAAGTGAACGTGTCAAAAGCCCGAATAGCGTTACCCAACAAAAACGCCCTTCACATAAGTAAAGGGCGTTTGTTATTTGAGATTTTGATTAGCGAGCTATAACACCAACCCACCATCAATCTTGAGCACTTGTCCGGTTATAAACGCACTTTTATCAGACGCTAGAAACGCAACGCCATTGGCAATGTCTTGCGCCGAGCCCATGCGTCCCAGAGGCGTTTTACTTTCCATCATTTGAATGACTTTTTCAGGCAAGCTCTTTGTCATGTCGGTAGCGATAAAACCTGGAGCAACACAGTTGACTCGGATTTGAGCGCCTTTTCTTGCTAACTCTTTCGCCCAGCCTTTGCTCATCGCTATCACGCCACCTTTACTCGCGCCATAATTACTTTGACCAATATTGCCATCCGTTCCCACGATAGACGAAATACTGACAATACTGCCTGCGCCTTGCTCTAGCATGACAGGTGCAACGCGCTGGGTGAGTAAAAACACCGCTTTTAGGTTCACTTCGATAACGATGTCCCAGTCTTGCTCTAACATGTCTGGCAGCAGTGCATCTCTCGTTATCCCGGCGTTGTTGACCAGAACATCAATGCGTTGATGTTTCGCGACGATGCGGTCGACCACTTCACTTACCGCTGCGGCCTCACAGAGATTCACTTGATAACTTGAAAGGTTTGGCGACTGACTCCACTCCACAAGCGAGATATCTAGCCCCACGACGTGAAATCCATCTTCGAGTAATTGTTCGCAAATGGCCTGCCCTATACCGCGAGCAGCCCCTGTAACGACGGCGACTTTTTCGTCTTTCATCTTGGTCTTCCTTAAATGTTGAGAGTACAAATCTTGCTTGCTCCTAAGCGCTTATCGTTATGTGGCTCTGTGCTTCTCATACGCAAAGGGGTTTATTTAGATAATGAAACTATAGGAATATTCTGGAAGTAGGGTGTGAATGAATCAAGACAACTTGATGATGTTTCAGCCCGTATTATTCCTCGAATCAAGATAGAAATACGATGGGGAGTCCTAAGCCTTTGAAGAAAAGAGAAAAAAGCACCAATGACGCCAGTGGTGCTTTTGAGTAAGTGCCGTGTTAATGCTTTGCCTCTAACAAGACGTGCCTTTTGAACGGTGGGAGCAGGTTAAATATCACTCCGATGATAAACAACGTAATAACAATCGTCGCACCGCTCGGTAAATCATACTTTGCAGAAGCTGCTATCCCCAGCAGAATACCAATTGTTCCGATACCTAAACTGGCGATTAAAAAACGTCTACCTTTAAGACTTGCGGCGCACAAAGCTGGAATCACAAGCAAGGCAAACTCCAAGTAAATTCCTGTCAGTTTGACGGTGATAGGCATCAAAATAGCGAAGATGAGGTAAAAACCGCTACCATGCATAAACTCCGGTTTCAGCGTTAGCAGCAATAACATTGCCCCCGTAATTGCAGCCAAAGGCCAAACATCTTGCCATGTTGACCATAGTAGCTGGCCATTCAAGATCCCTTGAATAAAATCGGCACCGTGTGGGTCTTTGCTAACCAGTAATACTGCCAATGAAGCGGACACAACAAACAAGCTGCCGATCATCGGTTCTAGGTGAGGATGTTTACGCTTTTCAAGCGCAGCAATAACACCACAAAGCACCAAAGACATCATCCAAGGACCAAGCATGCTGCCAAGCCATGATTCGGATAGCCAAGGAGAACCAGCATACCAAGAAGAAGAGTTCAGCCAATAGTTACTTAGCGCTGCTCCCAATGCTGCGACCTGAGCAACCGCCAGATCGATAAAAATGATCTGCCGCTGTAAGACTTGCTGCCCAAGCACAACATTCCCAACTAGCGCAATTAATCCGCACAGAACGGCTGGCGCCAACCAAAGGTATTCACCCATAATTAAAATTTCACTGAACTGGGTGATACCAACGTGGCGAGCAGATCAGTGATCACCTCATCATAGAGATCATCTAAACTTTGCTGTTTTGAGACCGTCAAAGGTAACTGCGCTACAGGCTTATCCGTTTGTTGCTGTAACCACATCGCCGGACGTTGATCTTGATGAGATGAAAACACAATAGCGTCAAACTGTTTGGCATCCAATTGAGTTAAAGATTGCAGATGTGAGGTCGTTGGCGATATCCCCGGTTTCGGTTCAAGATCCGCGACTTGAACCATACCTAGCCAATCAAACAAGTATCGGTAGGTGGAGTGATATCCAACGACCCGTTTCCCCTGTAATGGTTGAGCTTTTTGTTCCCATTCATTGAGCTTTTTTTGCCACTGCGCGCGAAACTTCATACCATTAACTTGGTAACTTTGTGCGTTGTCGGGATCAATCGCTTTTAAGCGCTCCGTTACTTTGCGAGATAATGGAATCATGTCATTTGCCGCAAATTGAACATGTGGGTTTCCGTGCGCATGAATGTCCCCCATGCTGCGGTCAACATGATCATGAGAGTCCAACATACGCACGAAATCGGTCGCATAAATCATGCTTTGAGCACCATTTTGAACGGCACTATTGCCACTTCGATTTTGAAGCATCGGCAACCAACCTACCTCCAACTCAGCGCCAGAGCACATCGCCATGTCAGCTTGGCGCATCTTGGCAATCAAAGACGGACGAGCTTGAACATAATGCGGATCTTGCTTAGCCGTGGTTGCTGAGTAAATGGTGGCGTTTGGGGCATGACTTTCAAGAAAAGCTTTCCATTCAGGCTCACAAACGAAAATGTTGAGAGCCAAAGCAGGCGAAGAGATGATGGCAGATCCCGCCGCCACCATCACTAAACTGCATTTACTTATCGCAAGTTTAGAACGCATGTGCACCGTGCGCTCCAAATGTCATTACGTATTGTAGAGTAAACACGTTGTCTGTTTCGCTGTCTTGGTTATCAATGCGAGTGAATTGCGCACGGATCGTACCGAAATGAGAAGAATCCCATGCGATCATCGCATCCATCTCTTTATCATTCAGTGCTGTGAAATGCATGTGATCGCCGTGTGCGTGGCCATCATAACTTTCTGCTTCGCCGTAACGTAGGCCTGCAGACCAACTTGGGTTGAAGCGGTAAACGCCCGAAACATAGTATGCGCTTAGGTTGTCTGGTGACTCTGCATCGTTCTTGTATTTGCTGTCTACTACACCGTCTAACAACATGTATTCCGCAGATAGCGTGAAGTTGCTGTACTTGTAGTTACCATCTGGTGCCCACTTCCACACAAAATCTGCGCCGTATAGGTTCGCACCCGTTACAGCCGCAGCGTGGCTGTGGTCATGTTCTTCTTCGTGACCATGGTCGTGATCTTCGAATTCTTTAACTTTGCCATTTTCGTTACGCAGGTAGCTTAAACCAAACTGCCAACTGGAAGATTCAGAGAAATCATTACCAAGCTTCATCGTTGTCGTGTAAACACCAACTTTAGAGCCACCTTCAACAGAAGACATCTTGTTGCCGCTTAATGCTTCTACACCAAACTTCACGTAAAGATCGGTTGGCAGAACGATGTTTGCGCGTACACCGTCATCATAGTAATGCGAACCAAGGAAAGTACGGTAAGCAATTGGGCGTTCAACGAAACTGTCAGTGTGCATGTGTTGATTGTTGAGGTAACCGAAGTCAGATAGGAATCGGCCCGCTCGCACGTTTACACCGTATGGCAATACCAAAGTTTCGATGAATGCTTCTTCAAGCTCTAATTCTGTCTCATCGCCATGACTTTCAAGAACAGCGGTCAACGCACCGTGAAACTTGTCGTCAATATTTGATGATAAGTTCAATTCCGTATGGCCTAGGCCAAAGCCCTCTTCGCGCTCAGAATTATGACGTTGACCATCTTGGTAGTAGCCATCAACAACAACACCAATCTGTGGGTTCGATAATGTATCGGCAAAAACAGGGGACGCAAAAATGCTACCGATCGCGAGAGAAACCAATTTCTTATTCACTACTTCTTTCCTTTTGTTATGTTATAACATTTAATTTTGCGATGTTATAATATAACAATTATCATTACACAAGCAGAAATTTAACTCGGTTCCGACTGCTAGCTCGTATTCAATCCCTGATTTTGACTATCAACAAGTGAATCAATTGATGTTTTTTATACGTATACTATTGAGAGTCAATCATTAGATAAGTAACGGAATTTCAGTATGTTGAATATGGATTTCTCGAAAAGAATCGTGATAGAAACAGGTGAACAGGTGTGGATCGCCAGCCCTTCCAAAGGCGTGTGGCGTAAACCTTTGGAAAGAGAAGCCAAAGAATCAGGGCACACCACCAGCGTAGTGAAGTATGAGCCAAACTCGCACTTTTCGACTCATCCTCATCCTCACGGAGAAGAAATATTAGTGCTCGAAGGAGTGTTCTCTGACGAAGATGGTGACTACCCTGCTGGAACCTACTTGCGTAACCCTCCTGGAAGTCAACATGCGCCCTATAGCAAAGAAGGCTGTGTGATTTTAGTTAAACTAAATCAATTCAATTCTGATGATCTTGAAACAGTTCGCATCAACACGAACGAAGCGAATTGGTTACCTGGCATCGGTGGGCTGAAAGTCATGCCATTGCATGATTTTGAGCATGAACATGTCGCATTGGTTAAATGGCCGAAAGGCGAGAAGTTTCAAGCACACCGTCACTTTGGTGGTGAAGAAATTTTTGTGTTATCGGGGGAATTTAAAGACGAGCTAGGAACCTATCCTCCCTACTCTTGGATACGCAGTCCACATATGAGTGAGCACTTTCCTTTTGTAGAGCAAGAAACGGTCATTTGGGTAAAAACAGGCCACCTGCCACTCCAAGCTCCTGCTCAGCAATCCTAATGTTGGAATACTTGGCATCGTCCCTTGAAACTAAAATCGGCTCGTAGATTACGAGCCGATGATCATTGCGTCGCTAAGAGCCCATAATTCTCGAGTGGAGCCAATCTTTGAGCTCAGCTCGATTATGTTTTAACACGTTCATTTCGTGATCATCAATCGGGCTTCCTTGCAGTTCTAGTACGCGGATTTCCTTATCTAAAGCATTGTAGTTTTTAACGGTTTCAGCAAATGATGCATCGTTTTCGGCAAGCTGAGTAATGGTATCCAAATGTTCTGGGAATTCATGAGTTAATGAGTGATTTTCACCTAACATAGAGACCTCTTGGCTAGAGTTATTGATGTATATCTCCGCTCATTTTTTGAGCGACACATTCTTAACCATAGCACTTCATTGAGCACAATATCGTCGATTTGAGCACACTTTTACTGAACGTCTTAATGATGGTTCGTCACTGTTTTCCACCCGGTAACTCCGCTCGTTGTTATTCTGTACTTTGTCAATAATCGGCTACATTTAATACACTTCTCATAAAAAGGTACATCTAATGAACAGCATGAAAATTGGCCTAATCAGTGCATCAATAGCCGTTGCACTTATTGGCTGTAATTCAGACAGTGACTCTGTCAGTACAATGACTCCTGTTACTTTGTCTGTATCAGATGCCCCTATTGATGACGTATCAGAAGTGGTGATCACATATAACAAAGTTGCATTTCTTCCTCTGGATGGTGGCACACCACAAGTATTCGATGTGTATAAAACAGACGAAGAAGGCAATCTGGTCGACGAAGATGGTAACCCCCTTCCCGAAGGTGAAGATCCACTCTCACTAAGTGTTAACTTACTCAACTTCCAAGGCAGTGACGCGCAGGAATTGGTGGATGATGAACTGATACCAACTGGTAATTATAAACTCTGCGTGTTTGCTAATGATGGCGATCATCCAAACTACCCATCGTATGTGATTGACGAAGCGACAGGAAATCAAATCCCACTGACCGTCAAAGGTGATGGTGCTTGCCCACAAGGTGTCGGAAAGGATCCTGACTCTGGAGTACTGTTTTTTAACAACACCTTTGCAGTCAACCCTGACAATAATGAGTTCGTAGTTGAATTTGATCTGCGCCGTGGCTTAAAAGACGGAACAGGCAAAAACGAAGGCTACAGCATTCAACGCACCTCCGTCACTTTAATTAACACGGTTACAACGGGGGAGATTCAGGGTGATGTCGCAACATTGACCTATCAAAGCTGCGAAACGGATACCCCAAGCGCAAATGGATATGCGCACGCGGTCTACTTATATCAAGGAAATATCGCTGAAGAAAACATGGGGCCATTTGCCGGCGCAGAAGGCCAAGCAATGCCAATCGCAGCAGCGAACGTGGTTCAAGACGTTGATGATGCAAATTACGAGTACGAATTCGGTTTTGTAGAACCTGGTACTTACTCGGTCGGTTATACCTGTACGGCAAATGACGATTCTGAAGAAGGTATTGTCGCTGGCGAAACTTTCAGCATTTATCAATCAACTAGCGGACTTAACGTATCCGTTGGTACTAATACAGACGCAAACTTTTAAGATCCCCTAGAAATGGCAGAGTCAGCACAAGCTCTGCCTTTTCTTCATGGCGTTCTTGGTCAGCTCTTTGCTCACCACAAATCGACTCACACGATAATACGTTCGTTTTCATCCTTAGAAGAAGCTAATGGGTAGATAGAAATCCAGCTCAAACGCCTCATCGTGGCTGAGAAAGTGATTTTTATGATAATGGACATAAGCGGGCGTAGAACGCTGTTTAAAGCCAGAGTTAGGCAACCACTTCTCTAATACCATACTCAGTTGAGGAAGAAGCTCACCATATACGCCCGTTAAGCGAAAGACGGCATGTAAACCGCCTGGGATGGTCATTTGATTCACGACGCCACGCACTTTGAGCGGCGTATCAATCTCCATACAAGCCACATAGCGACACTTGTCGAGTTCTACCCAAGCAGGGTTGGAGTGATGCAAGCCGTATTGAACCGAAAAGTCCCGATTCTCTGAACTTGCCCACGCTTTCAAAATCAGCCACGCATTGCGAATGGAACGGTTATAGCCCTCATGTCGAACATACGCCGCAAAGCGTTGTGGAACCTCCATAATTTTAGGTTCTGGCAACTCGCGTTTCGCAACACGATGATAACCCGCAGCCACTTCCGGATCCTTCAAATACGGTTTTTCTGCGACTTGTAAATCATGCTTTCGCCACGCACCAGGTGACATAGCGAACGTCGCTTTAAACGCTCGGCTAAAAGAAGATACCGAGCTAAAACCGCACTTGTTAGCAATGTCTAACACCGACGAGCTGGTATCAAACATCAGTTGATTGGCGGCGTATTCCATTCTTGTGCGGCGGATATATTGATGGACAGACTCCCCTACCACATCTTTAAAAATACGATGGAAGTGTTGCTCAGAATAGGCTGCTACATCTGCTAGCTCTTTAGCTGATAAATCTCTGCTAATGTCCTGATGAATGTAAAACAGCACGTCATTGATTCTGGAAACTTGTTGATGACTCACGGAGTAAACTTTTGCTTAAATAGCATAAATGGACACGTTTAACAGCATAAATGGACACACTAAGCTTGGCAATTTACCTATACTATTTCTGACATAAAAAAGACAATTACGAGAAGCACAGCACATGGAAATCGCACAGTCATTACAACAAACTAAGTCATCCTACATTCGAGAGATCCTCGCAGCAGCGAGCGATAAGAACGTCATTTCTCTTGCGGGTGGCTTACCGGACGAAAAAACCTTCCCGATCGACTTAATGAAACCGACGCTCGAAAACCTCGCGAACATGCCAGAGGTATTTCAATATGGCGCAACAGCAGGCTACGCACCGCTACTTAACTTTTTGACCGATTATTATCAGTTACCAGAATCTCATTTGGCGATGATCACAACGGGTTCTCAGCAAGGGCTAGATTTGATTGCGCGTGCGTACGTGAATCCGGGCGATAAAGTGGTGATGGAAGCACCAAGCTACCTTGGTGCTATGCAAGTATTCGGTTTAGTGCAAGCCAACATCGTGACCGTTTCACAAACCGAGTGTGGCCCAAACCTTGAAGAACTCGAGCAATGCTTTGCCACGCAGCAACCAAAAATGTTCTACGCCGTGCCCGATTTTCACAACCCAACGGGCGTATGCTGGGCGCTAGAGACTCGCCAAAAAGTTGCCGAGCTTTGTATCCAATACGACGTGGCATTCATTGAAGACGCACCATACCGCGAGCTGCGTTTTTCTGGTGAAGCACTGCCGCTGGTTTCGGATTTCTGCCCGCAGCACTCCATCGTGTTGCGCTCTTTCTCCAAAATCGCCTCACCAGGCTTGCGTATTGGTGTGGTAACGGGCAAACGCAGTTACCTTGAGCCACTCATCAAAATCAAACAAGGTGCCGATCTGCACTCTAGTATTCCTATGCAAGCTTTGCTGCATGGTCTACTGCAACATGACAACTTCGAAACGCACATTTCAACCATCTGTGCGCTTTACAAATCGCGTTACGATGTCATGTTTACTGAGCTGCAAAAACAGCTGCCGGAAAGTTGCGTACTCAAACCTGTCGATGGTGGTATGTTTGTCTGGGTAGAAATTCCAGAATGTGACACGTTCGAACTTGCGAAGACCCTTCTCGCAAACTGGGTTGCTGTAGTGCCAAGCCCGGTATTTTATCCGGAAGGTTCAAAGGTAAAAGCCGCTCTGCGTCTTAACTTTACCAATGCAACACCAGAAGAACTGACGACTGCTGTCACTCGACTTGCGGATGTACTCAACGCTTTGTAATTAAGCGCATGCGTTAGAATCTGCCTTTGAGATTCGAAAAAGTCTCAAAGGCAGCATCAAAAAAGTTCCCCAAAAAAATTTATATTTTTCTCTCAAATCAACTCTCTACAGTAAGTGCCTGTTTTCTCTTGATCCTCTCACTCATATAAAAATGAGAACCTAATCACGTATTTGATGGTTAGAAAAGTTACGTCTATCTTTCAAACAAAAGACATCAACTTCGCAGCATTAATGTTCTCAATTTCAGACACTTTACTCAGTCGTGGCTTAGCGATTGAGAAAACGACTAGAAAGCATCTGCGGGCATACCCACTACGAAGGATTGACCAGAACCATTCTGAATGTCGCGAGCCAATCTTTTGATTGGCAATTACGTCAGTGAATCGCACCAAATGACAGAGGGGTTATCAGGATGAACACTCGAACCACGACAGGACTCGTCGCCACTGGCTGGTCCGTTATCTTTTCACTTTTTACCGCATTCGCCACGTATGCGAATACGTCTCCAAACTGTAGTGATGTTTTAGCGGGCAACACAACTGCCGTATCGCAAAAAATGATGGTTTTACTGGGCGAAGACATCACTAAATCCAACCGCATCACCACGGTGATTCCAGCCGAAAACAATCCATTTGTGACCGAAGCACTGGTCTCGGTTTCCAACGACGTGTCACCCAATGGACGTTTGCCACAAAAGACATTGGAAGAGATCAGAAAAGTACGCTCAGATTTGGAAAAAGCCGCACAGGAAGTGAGCCGATTACAAGGTACTTTTGAAGTCGCATTTGTTAGCTTGATTGATGGTTACTGCCAGTTCTCGAACCACGAACTTACTCAGCATGCCAAAATCGACTTTGACCATTTGGAAGGTCTCACGTTGTATTCAATCCCCGCTTTGTTAGCAATGGTGGATCAATCCTACGCCATGGCAGAAAATAGAATTGCTAGCGAGCAGGAACAGTTAAGCAACATCGAGAAAGAACAACAGAGACAGAAACAGCAAGCCAGTGCTGCCGCAGCAGCTCGTTACCAAGACGGTAACGTGTTGGTGAAAGTCGAGAATTTTGATGGCTCTAATGTGACGTTTTCCGTCACTAACGTCGGTTCACAAGGTTCATTACAGCCAAACTTCAACACGTTTAATGCCTATCGCACCGAAAGCGGAGAGCTAGTGTATAAATCGGAGTCTTTATTGAACTTAGCAGATACTGCGGGTAATACGCTTGAAACCATGGGAATCGCAGAGCTCTCATCACGAGGGGGAAACAACTTGTCAATCTCTCCGGGTGAAACCCGAAAATTCGTCACCAGTATCGCGTCAGAAGTCGCACCACACGCACAGTTAAGCTTAGAGTTCCCAGCCAAAGTATTAAATACCGAACAAGACTTCACGCTGTCGTTTTCTGACACGACGGCTGTGGCTACAGCGAATGTAAATTAGCTGAAAAGTGCTCATCACAACGCGCACAGACGTAAACTTGTTGTTTGGCAGCAAGAGCAAAGACAGGCACATTTCGCCTGTCTTTGCTTTCGGAAAAGTAAAATTATGGCTGTTTGCACTTATAAGCATTGGCAAACATGGTAACCGATGTGGAGAAGTCCAACGGCTCATATAAATACAATGTATCTGCGCCCAAATCTGCCGCTTTGATGCGCATTTGGTTTAACGTACCCCAAACCATGTCTTTATCTGCGTGCAGCCAATAATCATAAAAGTGCCCTTCCGAGCCAATTACCGTTCCCATTAGCTCACAGTTTTCAATCGCATTCACGTTGTCCCAAAGCACTTGGACTTGCTCAGATTCTTGGGTCGGGAACGTCACACATCCCGTCAATGATGCCGCTAACGCAAGACACATCACTCGCTTTTTCATAGTCATATCGCCTAAAAATTATTTAGATGGCGGATTTTATGAATTGCTTATGTGATGACCAACAAAATATTTCTATCGCCCCTTTAAATAGAAATAATGGAAGCGAAGAAAACTCTAAAGGCAGCGTATACCGCTAGTAATCACATGGCATCTAAGATAAAACAGTAGCGATAATATACGGATGAGGAATAGAGTTTGGTTTCTAAAAACAAGCTAATTCGCTATACGGCTACGGAAGTCGCTGATGCATTTGAAAAAGAAGATGAGCTCATTAAACAAGTTCAGTCCAACCAACTCTCGCAAGTGCTATTACTTTGGCAAGTAAAAAGCCCGACGCTCGTGCTTCCCGCAGGTAAAAAGTGGCCTATTTCTAACGAGTTAGAACATGCGTTAAATGCGTCTGGCTGGAAACTCTTTTCCCGTAAAACTGGTGGTGCCCCCGTCCCTCAAGTACCGGGTATTATTAATCTATCCCACATCTATCACTGGCCAGACGGTGAGCCTTACGACATCAAGAAAGCGTATCTCGATTTATGTGCGATATTAACGGTTTTCTTTAAACAGCTCGGCGTGAAAGTGGATGTTCATGCTACGCCTTATTCCTACTGCGATGGCGAGTACAACCTCAACATTGGCGGGCAAAAAGTCGTGGGAACCGCGCAGCGTGTTTTACTTAAAAAAGGCGGCGGACAAGTGGTATTGTCACAAGCATGCATTCTGATTGATGCCGACGTCGAGAAGATTGTCGAACCAGTACGAATGTGTAATCAGCTTTGTGGTCACAGCGATGATATTCGTGGCGATGTCCACACACCGCTCTTCAATCATATATCCGACCGCCTCTCGATAGATTCACTCTTTCAGCAACTGACTAGCGCGTTTTTAATGCATGCTAAAGGCCACTAAAGGCGCGTTAACAACCAAAAGGAAAGGAGCTTTTCGCTCCTTTCCTACTCAATCAACCAACGTTAAAAGCGAACTTCCACTTCGACCCCTTCAATCCATCGACTTTTTTCCAACGGCTCATCAAAGCTCAGTGTGACTTTTAAATAGGCAGGCTGCCCTTCAAATGGGCTTTGAAGTTCCGAAGGCAATTTGTTCACAACCTCAACCGGCTTCGATACCGTCGCATTAAACTTTCGACCATCAGGAAATACGACTTTTGCTTTGGTTTCCATATTGCTGTATTCGAGGTATTTAGGATTTAGAAAAGCCGTAATTTCAGGTGTCACGTTGCGAGCAATCGTGAGCAATGGCGTATTTTCCGATACATTTTGCCCCTCATGCACATGAATATCGAGTACACGACCGTCCATAGGAGAACGGAAGGTGAGATCTTCTTGTTGAGCACGCTTTACTACCAGCTCACGCATTAAAGAACGATACTCTTGTGTCACTGGACCAGCCAACTCTAACTCTTCCAAGTTACGCATCGCATCCACATAAGCAATTTTCTGACTGCTTAACTGATTGCTCAGTGAGTTATTCACACTCACAATAGCCGCGTAATCCACCTCAGACACTTGCCCTTTCTTTCTGTAAAGGTCGTATTTTTTCTGAATATCACGGACCTTCTTCAAGCCTTCGGCTGAGCTTTCAATAGCACTTTTGTATAGCTCATCAGTACTTTGCACCTGATTTTTAGACAGTTTCACCAGCTCATCTTTAATGAAATCAATCTCTTTATTCAACGCATTATCTTTTAACAACAGCAGCGCTTGATCCTGAGTCACTTCCGTACCGACATTCACAGGCACTGGCCCAACAATCGCAGAGCGAGTTGCCGTCACCGTAAGTGGATGTGACGTGATAATAGCAGGCGCCGTCACTAACACTTGCGTTCTAAACAAGTAATAAGCCATAAACAAAAGCGGACTGATTACAATCGCTAAAATCAAGTACCAACGGAGACGATAACCGCCACGCTTTGCCTGTCCGTAGACGACTTTCATCCCGTTCTCAGACTGCGGTTTGTTTTTCTTATCTAAGTGAAAGTTAACTTTCATACTAAAACTTTTTACCTCGCTTCAATACCCACCAAGGTGCCATACTCGACTCTTCATGACTTCTCCTCACAACTTCATTAACCATTGAGAAAGCGGTAATCAAACGCATGAAAAACTGGTAGACAGGGTAAAGAAATAACCATTTCGCTGACTTCAAATCCTCTTTTTTTCTCTCTGATACAAGCCCAATGTAGACAACAAAAATCAGAGCAGATAAAAAGAGGTAGACAAAATAGAGCATTAGCATCAACGCCAATACAAATTTAAGTGGATAGACAATCACCATGTACACGCTAAATATCACCACAAGCAGCGGCAATAAAACGTTTTGAATCACGCCATAAGCCAAAGTGAATAAGAAGTTTCCCCAACCAAGTAACCGTGGAGACAACCCTTCATTGTGTTTACGCAAAAACAAAAACAATAAATCGCCATCCCAACGCAGCCGCTGCAATACCAAACCTTTCAACGTATCTGGCACATCAGTATGGCCGATGGAGTGCGTCGAAAAGGCCAATTTATTATCAGGGTAACGACGTTTGTATTGCTTCAAGCGCATGGTTAAGTCGAGATCTTCTGCGGTATGCGTATCCCAGCCCCCCACTTGCTTAAGCAGGTTCTTACGAAACGCTCCGAAGGCGCCAGAAATGTTATTGAGCACTCCCCATGTCGCCATCCCCGTTTTACCGGCTTGCATTGACAGCATGTACTCCAAGGATTGCATTTTGGTCAACAAGTTGGCGTTGTGGTTGCGAACTCTTAACGCACCACCGCTCGCAATCACATTTTTATCCGCAAACTGTTTCATCATGGTGAAGACCATGTCGTTATCGAAAGACGTATCTCCATCCACGTTAATGACGATTTCACCACTAGCCATTGATAAGCCGGCATTCAGTGTTGAAACCCGGCCTCCTCGTTGCCATTTGGGCAACACGCGCACTTTACGATTACGAACGCCTGCATGCTTTTTCTCACCATTTAACGCGGCTTGATAGGTATCTTGGTTTTGTACCGCCCCATCAACCACAGCAAGTACTTCAATATGACCTGGGTAAACTTGCTCAACTAACGTATCGATAGTGATCCCAATCGCGTCACCTTCACCATAACAAGTAATAACGAAACTCACTGAAGGAAACCGCTTTAATTCTGGATCTTCTTGCGCATATGACCAACGAAATATCCCTGTTAGCACCAGCAAATATAGAGGTAGCTCGATAATGATCATGACAGGAAACAGCAATAGCCATAACTCTTCATTGTGAAGTAGCATGCCTCGAAGATAGTCGAGCAGAACGAGACTATCTTGCAGCATAAATCTCACCCATCAGCGATTCCATCCAAACAGAAACACCGTCTTCAATGATCGGATCGGGCAGGTCCCAAGCAAAGACATCCAACTCAAACTCTTCGTCTTCAACAAGCTCACCCAGATCCGATAATTTTTGCTGTAAAATGGACAGGCTCGCGTTGGTCGTATTTGGCATTAGGACAAGCAGCACATCCTGTTTGTACTGGCAACAGATATCGGTATCTCTAAACAAGCCGCTAAGACGACGCGTCAGTTGATCCATCAATGAGAATAATTTTGCATCGCCATATTGCTTACCGTATTCATCGATCGTCGGTAAATGCAGTCCAAGTAGAAGGTGCTGTTCTTTGTGCCTCAGCGCGACTTTATTTAACCATGCAAGCAAATTTTGGAAAAAGCTGACTTCCACTTTGCCTTTGATCGATAGTTCAGGAGCTTGAATGGACTTACCGTGTTGGAAAATGTATTCACCCACTTCACCAAGTCGATATTGGTAAATTTTACGGACAACAAGCTCTTCAACTTTGATCTTTGAGTCACAACTTAAACATTGACTGATCGTCGCCGCTTCAACAAATAAACTGGAGCAACTATTACAAACGTGGTTTTCAAGCGGGCGGTCATAATCAACGCCGATATGGCGCAGCTGGGTCAAACATTTAGGGCACTCGAGCTTTCCACGGCGCTGAAAGCTGTGTTGTTCACCAACATGGCCACAAGTGAAACAGTGCAAAGAGCTTTGAGAGTCGATATCGATGCTGCTGCAATCCGGGCACACCTCTACATAATTCAAGTGTCCGCTGTTGCAATGAGAACAAACACGAATTCTATCGATCAGTACTTCCGCTTCTAATACTCCGCGACCTTGCTCTGAGAGCACGTATCGATAAGTCGAATAAATATCAGGAAACAACATATCGATGATTGGGTACGAATAAACCGACATAGACTCTAAACTTTTTAAAGCAGTCACTCTTCGCTGACGATTGACCCCAAGCCAACCAATCAAAGGGTCTAACACTTCCGGTTCATCAATGGCATCGAGCTTATTTTGAATAGATCGCCAAATTTTTATTGATTCTCTAACTTCAAATACACCGTCGGTAACGCATCGAGAATAAGGGGTTTCCACGGAGACATAAACCGCCCAAGACCAACGCCCTTTCTCCTGATAAAACGCTTTCAGCGCGGTATCTATTTGGTGTGGATCTTGATAAGCAATACACACCATGCCACCGAGTCCCGTTGCCACCTCATCAATATGATTAACCAAAACCATATCTTCAGCTAACTCACTGACAGGCTGTTCACCAACCCAGTAGAAATTGTTATTTATTGACGACATTTTATTAGTTCTCACAACCACAAAATTAATTCATAACATCAGAAATATAGAACTTGCAGTAACAAAGCACTCTAGGTAGACAAGCCTTGCCACCGTTAAATACAACAATAGAACAAATATTTAGAGAGCTTTAACTCAGGCAGTAAAAGCAGAAAGATCTCTGAATAAAGTGTGAAGGAGGCCGTGAGTAGAGAAATCGGATAGCAAAGCGCATAGTACAACCTTTGTTAGCAAGCTGGGATAATAGTGCGATTTGATGCTGAATGAGATCCTTGCATTCACATCAAGCTCATTGTTTTATATCAGTCGATTCCTTTCTGCTCAGCATTTAACCACACCGACATGTATCAAATCTGAGACTTGGTAATACTTTACTAACTAATTTCCATTAAAATTGAGTGGCAAAACACTGAATAACATTCAATCATTCTGATTATTTATCAAACAAGTACTTTTAAGCCGTTTGAGTGATTAATAATCACCATTTGTCTCGCTGTTTTTTCCGAAAGAACACGTAACACATTCAAACTACAGAATGAATCTACGTCACTTTTCTATGCTCTTTTTTGTTCAAAAAAGAAATGAGATCCGGTTCAAATATTTATCCATAACAGAATTAGTTGAAGCCAGCGCGTAAAAGCCTCAGAATGTCGCACTTTTCGTACCGATTTGTTTTCGGCGCGTTGTTATCTAACTCTACAATTGAGAATCATACATATGGGTTTTACCTCTTTAGGTCTATCTGCTCCAATCCTTAAAGCTATTCAAGAAAAAGGCTACGACACCCCTTCGCCAATTCAGGCAAAAGCAATTCCTGCTATTTTGGAAGGGAAAGACGTAATGGCAGCAGCGCAGACTGGTACAGGTAAAACTGCAGGCTTTACGCTACCGATTCTTGAGCGTTTATCGAACGGCCCTCGCGTTCGTGCTAACCAAGTTCGTGCACTTATCCTGACGCCAACACGTGAGCTTGCGGCTCAGGTGCAAGAAAACGTATTTATGTACGGCCGTCATCTTCCACTAAGCAGTGCGGTTGTTTTTGGCGGTGTGAAGATCAACCCGCAAATGCAGCGTCTTCGCAAAGGTGCGGATGTGTTGGTCGCGACACCAGGCCGCCTAATGGATTTGTACAACCAAAATGCGGTGAAGTTCGACCAACTGGAAGTTCTGGTACTGGATGAAGCAGACCGCATGTTGGATATGGGCTTTATCCGCGACATTCGCAAAATCCTAGCCCTGCTACCAAAACAACGTCAGAACCTACTTTTCTCGGCGACTTTCTCGGATGAAATCCGCGACCTTGCGAAAGGCTTGGTGAACAACCCGGTTGAGATTTCCGTTAACCCGGCAAACTCGACAGCGAGAACGGTTGAGCAAAGCATCTACCCAGCAGACGTGAAGAAGAAAGCACCGATGTTGGTTAAATTGATCAAAGACGGCGATTGGAAGCAAGTGCTGGTGTTTACGAAAACGAAACACGGCGCAAACCGTCTGGCGAAGTTCCTTATAGAACAAAACCTACCTGCTGCTGCCATCCACGGCAACAAGAGCCAAGGCGCGCGTACCAAAGCACTGGCGGATTTTAAATCGGGTGAAATTCGTGTGTTGGTCGCGACGGACATTGCTGCACGCGGTATCGATATTCCTCAATTGCCGCAAGTGGTGAACTTTGAACTACCTAAAGTGGCAGAAGACTACGTTCACCGTATTGGTCGAACTGGCCGTGCTGGCGAAGTAGGTAAAGCGATTTCACTGGTGTGTGCGCTAGAAGCATCTGAGCTGTTTGCGATTGAACGTTTGATTCAAGAAGTGCTACCACGTAAAGAGTTGGAAGGTTTTGCGCCAACCAATGTAGTGCCAGAATCTAAACTGGATACTCGACCAATCAAACCAAAAAAACCTAAGAAGCCGAAAAAACCAAAAGCGCCAAATGCTGCGGGTGAAAACGCTCCAGCAACCGAAAAGAAAGCAGGCAATGGTGCAAACAAACCTAAACGTCGCTTCAACGGTGGTAACAACGGCAACAAAAACAGCACCAATCAAGGTGGTGCGGGCAAGCCTAAAGGTAACCGTGAAGGCCAAGGTCGTGCACACAGTAAACCAGATGACCGTAAACCTAACGGCAACAAGCCAAATGGCAATAAACCGAATGGAAATAAACCAAACGGTAGTAAGAGTGGCAACGCTGGTAAACCGTCAGGTAACCGCAAGCCAAACAATGCTAAGCCTGCAGGAAACAAACCGTCAGGTCAGCGCCGTAAGCCTCGTCCGCAAACTGCAAACTAACCTGTAAACGGCCTCCGATAGCAAATACAACAAAGCCGCTGATAATCTCAGCGGCTTTGTTTTTCTTAGAACACAGTTTTTAGAACGCAGCTTTGTTAAAACAGCCTACATTAAAGGTGTGATTCGAATATCTGCGATTTGAGCTTCGTTCTTTTCACCCTCAATACCACCAGCGTAGATGTAGGTTTCATTCGATGTGAGGTAACTCATATTGAAGTGGTCCTTCAGCGCGATCTGATAGGTTTTCCCCTGCTCCAACGCCACTTCAATTGGCGTTGAGTAACGCATACCTTGGTTTTCACCAATATGGCCCATCTGCAAGTAACCTTGACCAACCACTTTACCTGCATCATCCAATACCTCTAACAATTTCACGGTGTTCGTAATGCCAGTATTAAGTTGCCCTAGGTTATTGTTGTACCAAGCATCGAACTGGTAAGTGCCCGTTACAGGAGCTGTAAACGACTCTGCACCCTTTACGATGCCACTGTCTTTGCTCACCGTAACCACTGAGACATTGTCTTTGAGTGGCTGATATTCGCCAGCAAGTTTGATGCGGCTCTCTTCACCGACACAAACTGGTTGGCTTGGGTTAGAACGGAAGCCTTTATCGTTAATGCTTTCAGCCAAATAACAAGCAAAACCTGTTGGCGTATCGGAATAAGATTGAGCAATCACGTTCTTTTGAATCAGCTCGCCATTGCGATACAAGTTCACGTTGTACTTGCTCGTCACGTCAATCGAAACCGAATTATCAACGCTTTTTACTACCAGTTTTGGCTCTTGCGGAGAATAAACGCGGCTGTCTTCACTCACATACGGTTTCACACCAGAAACTAAAGTAATGCTGCTATCTACATTCACAAGCGCGCCCAGTGTCACGTGGAAATGCCCCTCTTCGTCCATCGTGACATTTTCAACTGGGTAGTAGCCTGTTTCATCTTTGCTTACTTCAGGCAAGTCAATCGTTACCGAGTAGTTCTTTCCTTTGAAGGCAAAGTTTTCCAACGTGATTTGTTCAGACTGAGCCAACAAGTTATTGCGCACCCAACTTGTGATAAATGGCTTCACTTCCAACTTACCTGTTTCGGTATGGATGCCAAATAGGGTCTCTACCACCATGTTCAAGTAGCCACCCACAGACCAAAGCTGACGCTGAGAGTTAATCACTGGGCCATCCAAGCTCGGATCTTCGCCATGATCACTATGGATGATGAATGACTTACCAGAAAGCCACTCTAAGTTTTCCATGTTGGATAAATTGGTCGCTGTACCACGAACCAACGATTGAATGGCATTGTTCGCCGCAGCCACGTTTTGTGTTTGATGCGCGGCGCGCAAGCTGTACGCGGTAACAAATGGCCAAATTGCGCGGTTATGGTACACAGGCACATCCGGTTGTTGAGGGAAATAAACCGGCACGCCAAACTCACTGTGTGGGTAATTGGCCATGATTTGTTTCGCCTGCGCATCACTTGCCACGCCACTGATGATCGCAAGTGCTTCGCCCAACATGTCGTATTTGTCGACCGCGATGTCTTTGCCATTATCAAACAAATAGCTTACGTACATACCGCGTTCGGCATTCCAAAACTGCTCGTTGATAGCGGTTTTTAACTGCTCAGCCCAATCGGTGTATTTGACCGCGTTGGTTGAATCGTACTTCTCTGCCAACTTAGCCGCGAGCTGAATCGCGCGGTAGTGAACCACGTTTGTCGATAACGCTTTACTGCTCCCAATCGCATTGACATCGTTTGGCGTCCACGTTGAGTAAGTTTGCTCACGCCAATCGAGGAAGGATTGTTCGCCAGTGTATAAACCGGACTTCGCATCAAAAGCCGCCAGGCGATCGGCTTCAAGTGTATTACTGATGGCTTTATATGCGCGCTCAGCAAACTGGTTGTACTCTTCTCCATCCAATGCCGAAAGTAAGCGTTCTGCACCAAGCGCCCAAGTCGTGCGGTCGGTACTGATTGGCCAGCTGCCGCCAGTGCCCGTGTCTTGCACAATCTGCTCGCCATCATATTGCTGATCAGTCGTATCGCGGAAAGCAGACAATTTAAAGTTAAGACCATTTTGCACGCGAGTTGGATTCATCAATGCAAGCGAAAGGTCTGCTGCGTACGCCAAATCACGCGTCCATACGTAATGCCACTTCGCGCCCGTCTCAAAAACTTCCGCTTTGATTGGGTTGTTGTAGTTGTAATTGCCGTCTTTGATTTCAGAAACGGCAAGCTGGTCTAGCTCTTTCATCGTCAACGCAAACAACGCGTCAAACGCGACATCACCCGATAGCACTCGCGGCCCTGTTTGCTCATTAATCACTAAGCCTTGGTCGAGCGCATCACGCAATTCTGTCGTCGTTGAAATACCAAATTCACGCAGCTCAGCTTTAGGATCTTTCACCGAAAAAATCACGGTATCACTCGAGTCATCGTAATTGGCGAACAGTTTCACTTCTTTATTCTGATGCCCTTCATGCACCATTGCAGGGTCGAGAATCGCATCAGAGTAGTATTTTTCCGCTTCTTCTTGCGTTGCTTTCGTCACAGTCATTGTCGCGCGACTTTCATCGGCAAAGCTCACAGAAAACTTGTAATACCCTTTGTCTTCAAACGTGATCTCAGAGTTACAATCATCGTTCATACACGCTTCATTCGTGTCTGGTTTTGGCAGGTACTCCTGAGCTTTATCGAACGCCGCGGGCTCCTCAAAATAGGTGTATTGGATCTGCCAACCCGGATCAGCAATCTTGAACTGATTGCTACCTCGAGCGACGCGCAGTACGGTTTCGTACTCGTTATTACCCAAATAGTTTAGCTTGGCATGCTCTGCCGTGCCCCAATCCCCATTTAAACCACGTAAATATAAGTCGGCTGAAATAATTGGTTTGTCGACCGGCACAGGCGCATCAGAAGAATCTGATCCACATCCAGCAAGACCAATACAAGACGCGACAGCAAGCGCAATAAAACTCGGTTTCATGTTCATCCCTTAGATTGTTGTTTTGGCGACAGTCTAAAGAACACCCTTTTGAGGGGAAAATAGGAAGTCAGGAGCGAGCTATAGATAACATCTATACGTCAAACCCCAACAGTGATGTAGATCTATGAAATGCGCATAATTTCAATCAAATGAGATTACAGATTTGTGATTTATAAATGAAATTGTGCAAAATACCCCTCGTTATTAAAGGGGAAAGAAAATGGACAAATCTCTGCAGCAATTTTTACTGGTTGCACGCTGCCAAAGCATCAGTGCTGCGGCAAGAATGGCAGGGTTAAGCCAGCCAACGGTAACAAGCAATTTAAAGAAGCTGGAAGAGAATCTCGGCGTGACGCTGTTTGAACGTCACCCTAATGGCATGGTGTTGACCGAATACGGGCGCATCCTCTATCGCCATAGCAACGCAATGCAGCATGAATACAACCAAATGATGCAAAGCATTGATGAACGGAAACAGTACCAAGTCGGAAAAATTAAAATGGGTACTGGCGATGCGTGGTGGCCGCTGTTCGTCAAACAAGCACTCAATGAACATCTGGCCAAGCAGCCATCGGCATCTACGCACGTCGAATTTGGCAACCACTTAGGCTTGATGGATTCATTAATCAACGAACAGATTGAATTCTTCATCGGCCACGAGATTGTCGGCTTGTCGTCTAAATGCGATGTTACGTTTATTCCACTATTTCAAACGGTTGATGCCTATTTTGTTTCCCCAAACCACCCACTTCTAGGGAAAACCGTCACCGAAGAAATGCTGCACGAATACCCCGCTCTTTCGGTCACTTATGACGCTAAGAAATTCTCTCACGTCATCGATAACCCAATCCCGAAACAAAATGAACGCGAAAGGCAGCAACTGGATGACAGACCGACTTACGAAGTGGATTCTCTGCTCGCCAGTATTGATGTACTGAAAGAAAGCGTCGCGGTGATGTCTTATACCCGCCATCTGCAACCGTATTTGGAATCCTTTGGCTTACGATGCTTAACCATGGTAAACGAACCAAACCCTGGCACCGTCGGGATTTATCGCCACCGACGAGAAACCTCGGAATCGCATCTAGATCTGATTGCTGGCATCACTCAGCGCGCTAAATTGCTCAACTAGAAAGTCCAAAAACAGGCGAACTCTTTTCGCTTGATATTGGCGGCTTTGATAAATGACGTGCAGATCCGCTTCTGCGCCTTGCGAAAAGGCGCTGAAGTTTTTCATATACCCATCCAAAACCGTTACTAAACGTTGTTGTTTTAGGTCTTGCTGAATATCTAAAATCGATTTCAACGCAATCCCCGCACCGTCCAACGCCCATTGTCGAATCACTTCACCATCATCAGAAAATCGCTTTGGCGTGACCGTGATCGTTTGGTGAGACTCTTCATCTTTAAAATGCCACGTTTTTAATTCTTCATTGCTGCGCACCATGGCTAAGCAGCGATGAGCCGCGAGATCTTGTGGGCGGTTTGGGACACCTTGCTTCGCCAAATAATCAGGTGACGCGCACAGCACACGTTGACTCGATGCCAGCTTGCGCGAGATGAGATTACTGTCCGCTAACTCACCGTAACGAATCACCAAATCGAGCCCCGATTCAGCCAAGTTCGATAAATTGTCATTAAGATAAAGATAAGGCGTCACATCCGGATATTGCTCAGAAAAAGCCGACACCATCGGCGAAATAATTTGTTTGCCAATATCTCGTGGAGCTGAAATTTTCAACGTTCCGCGCACTTCCGAAATACCCGTTTGCAGCAAGTTTTCCGTCTCTTTCACGCTATCAATGATGTTCAGACAAGCTTGATGGTACATTGCCCCTGCGTCCGTGAGTGATACGTGGCGTGTGCTTCGGTTGAGCAGCTTTACGCCATAGCGTTCTTCTATCGCTTGCAGTCTTGCCGTTACCGTCGCCGGAGATAAACCTAACTCCCTTCCCGCCGCTGCCAGACCTTGATGTTTAACGATGCTGACAAACAACGTCATATCCGAAAACTTATCCATCTTCGCGCCCTTATTATTTGGAAAAACTGAATAATCAATTCAGATATTACCCAATTATCAAATTAAGTCGAATCCATATACTGACCCTATCGACATTGTTTAGACCCAGAACGTTATGTGACAGGGCAAAGTTAAACGCCGTAATACTGTTCAACGCACAACAACACGCCCTGCCCAGCCAGAGATAGGAAACAAAAAATGAAACTGTACATTTATGAACATTGCCCCTTTAGCGCCCGCGTCCGTTTTGTTGCAGGCATGCTGAATATTCAGCTCGACGTCATCAACATTGCTTATGACGACGAGAGCACCACCACAAACATCATCGGCACAAAACAAGTTCCTCTTTTGATCAAAGGCGATGGTGAAGCCATGGCGGAAAGCTTAGACATCATCAACTACTTCCTTGAGCTGGCATCTTCCAGCGAGAACAGCCAACCCTCAACAGCGGTTTTAGACTGGCAAAAACAAGCGTTTTTACCGCTACAAAAAGTCGGGTATCCGCGTTGGTCAAACATGACGTTACCGGAATTTGCAACAGAAACCGCTAAACAAGCATGGCGTGCAAAAAAGGAAACCGAAGCGTTAAATTTTGAAGCTTTGATTAACGATACACCTGCGATTGCGAAAGAAGTCGCCGCTTTGATAGAACAAACCAAACCCTTGCTCAACCTAAGTTCAGAAAAGCAAACGTCACTGGTTGATCAGGCCATTATGTTCTCCATTCTACGTGGTTTTTTCAGTGCGCCCGAAGTGCAATGGGATCCAGCCGTACTTCACTGGATGGCAACCGCTCGTAAAGCGACCAACGTGCCAGTACTTATCTAAGGAGCGCATCATGAAACAAAGAACAAATAAGCTGTTTGAACCAGCTCAATTGAAAGCGTTGTCACTACAAAACCGTATTGTCATGGCACCAATGACTCGCGCACGCACCACTCAGCCGGGCAACATCCCGAATGAGATGATGGCAACGTATTATCAACAGCGCGCTTCTGCCGGGCTGATCATTTCCGAAGCCACACAAATTTCGGACGATTCTCAAGGCTATTCGTTCACACCTGGCGTTTACACCGATGCGCAAGTGGCGGGCTGGCAAGGTGTGACCCAAGCGGTCAAATCACAAGGCGCAGCGATGTTTTGTCAGCTATGGCATGTGGGCAGAGTGTCTCACCCAACATTCCAAAATGGTGAACAGCCTATCGCGCCATCTGCGCTCGCTCCGGTAGAGACGCAAGTTTGGATTGCGGATGAACAAGGCAACGGCAATATGGTCGATTGTGTTGAGCCACGCGCCATGACACAAGCGGATATCAACCGAGTTGTCGGTGATTTCGCGAACGCAGCCAAACGCGCCATTGAATCGGGTTTTGATGGTGTAGAAATCCACGGCGGGAATGGGTATCTGATCGATCAGTTCTTAAGAACCAACTCAAACCATCGAACAGACAACTACGGCGGTTCACGAGAAAATCGTATCCGTTTTCTTATCGAAGTAGTGGATGCAGTTATCGCCGCTGTTGGTGCGCATCGAGTTGGAGTGAGATTGGCACCATTCATTACGTTTAAAGATATGGACTGCCCAGATATCGTGCCAACAATCTTGGAAGCATCAAAACAGCTACAGGAGCGCGACATTGCCTACTTGCACTTGTCCGAGGCCGATTGGGCCGATGCACCAACGATTCCCGAGACGTTTCGAATCGAACTTAGAAAGCGCTTTCGCAACGCTATCATTGTCGCAGGTCGCTACGATCCTCAACGAGCAAACGAAGTATTAGAGAAAGGCTACGCGGATCTTGTCGCATTCGGACGACCATTCGTAGCAAACCCAGACTTAGTCTCTCGCTTGCAACATCACCATCCGTTGGCAGAACTCGATGGCTCAACGTTGTTTGGCGGAAACGAACGAGGCTACACCGATTACCCTGCTCTGCAACAGGAATACGCAGAACAGGCCTAACAAAAAAAGCCCCAACCTAGCTGCTACGGTTGGGGCTGTCACCAAACTAAAATTGGTTTTAGCTAGCTTAATCTGGCTAAGAGTTAAATCACTTCTAACGCGCCGCTGCGCCAAGGCTCGATCACCACTTTGATGTAATCATTTGGCGTCATTAACTGTCTAAACGCGTCTTCCACACCATCGATTCCCACTTTGGCTGTAAGCATTTTCTGCCAAGGCAACTTGTGTTCGGCAATCGCTTGAAGGCATTGCTCAAACTCTTGCGGTTGGTAGTAGTAAGAGAATCTCAAATCGAGCTCTTTTACCGTCGCGTACGCGTAGTTAATGGTTGCTGGAGCCGTATGAATGCCTGATACAACGATTCGTGCTCGAGCAGGAGCACGGCGCATGAAATCATCAATTAAAGTATGTTTGCCAACACACTCATAGATGACCAAACGTGAATTCATTCCATACTGTGCCCCGACGGCGATCTCGTCCTCCTTGGTCGGGTTGATCAATCGATTTGCGCCAAACTCGCTGGCAAGTTGCAGCTTCTCTTCCTGAAGATCGACCGCAAGAATGTTGCTCACACCGCGTTGTTTGAGCGCTGCAATCACCGCCAGCCCTATAGGGCCGCAACCGACAACCAGCGCTGTATCTTCCGTTTCGATTTCACTGCGATTGACCGCATGCAAACCGACCGCCAGCGGCTCGGTTAACGCTGCCGCTTCAGACGGTATTTCGTCGGGCACTGGCAGTAGGAGCGCTTCATCAAGTAGGAAATACTCAGAGTAAGCGCCGTAAGTACCCGGAGTGACACCAACGCCTGCGCCATTTTGGCTGAGCAACATCGGCACAGAGGTGACTCGGCTACCGACAGGCAACGTTTGCTGCGTATCGGCACCGTATTCGACAATTTCCGCACAGAATTCATGTCCCAACATCACTTGAGCGTGCTCACCTACTTCATCAGGCATCAACCCGAGCTGGTAGAATACATCAAACACCTCTTCCGCGTGTCGAGTAATGTGTAGGTCGGAGCCACAAATCCCACAGGCGAGACTACGAACCAAGACTTGTCCCGCTGCGGGTTTGGGGATTTCGACTTGCTTCAGGCGGACACTACCATCCTGCATTACGATACTGTTCATCTGTTGCATGGGGTTACTCCGCTAGCTCATCACTCAGGGCAGCAATCGCACCCGGTTTGATATAGCGCGCAGTGAAGCCTTGCGCTTTGGCAGCGGCAACCACCACTTGCTCAATCCAACCTGCATCCATGATGTTGATAAAGTTACCCTCTTCGTCAAAGTTAATGTTCGCACCTTGGATCACCATAAAGCCATCTGCGCCACCCGACTCTTCTGGACAGTGAAAGGTATGAATCGAACCGCCCGGCTCATATAAGTAGCTACCAGCGGTTTGGACTTGGTCTGGATACTCGATGTAGTGCCACGCGCCACTCAGTGTATAGAAATGCACCACACCAGTATGGAAGTGCTTAGGCAGAGTGATACCCGGTTTGAACTTGGCGCGAATCACCCACGTACCATTTTCTGGGTCAAGAAACAGCGGGTAAACATCAACACCCGGTAGCGCGTCTTTAATGATCGACTCTTCATTAGTATTAAGAGTTAATAGGAAATCTTGATGCTGAATAACTTCTGGTAATGACATAACTTACATCCTCACTATTGCTGTAATTTGGCGTGCTCGCCTATTCCATCTATCCCATGAGCGGGTACTTAAAATTCTCGAAACCGTCAGATGCGCTAATGGTGCAGCCGTTGATACAGTTGGCTTTCTCGCTGACAAGAAACGCTACCACGTTGGCAATCTCTTCTGGTTGCGTGAAGTTTTGGCGCATCTGTTCTTTGCGGATGTGGTTCCACAAGCCGATCTCTTCGTATTGCCTTAACATCGGAGTATCGACACGTCCCGGAGCGACGGCACACACACGAATATCCAGAGGCGCTAACTCTAGAGCGGCGCATTTGGTCATCATATCGACTGCGGCTTTACTGACGTTGTAGGTAAACGTCATCTCGGAGGCCATTTGGGCGTAAACGGAAGAGGTATTGAGGATCACGCCCGGTGTCCCTTGCGCTTGGAATTGTCGTCCAGCGGCGAGAATGCCATAGTAAACGCCGTTTTGGTTGACTTTAGAGATAGGCTCAAAGTCGGCGATAGGATCATGTTCAAGCAGAGGTTTCGGTGCGCCGATACCTGCATTGTTGACCATGATGTCAAGTGAGCCAAATTGTTCGACCGCGTACCTCACCATGGCTTCGACTTGTTGGTAATCGGTGACGTCCGCAACAAAGGTTTCCAACTGCTTAGAGCCAAAACTTGCGTACATTTGCAGTGATTGCTCTGAAATATCGACAGCAAGCACTTTGGCTCCTTGCTCTCTTAGCTTTGCAATAATAGCTTGCCCAATTCCACCCGCAGCGCCAGTCACGATGGCAGTTTTATTGATAAGTTCCATACAGCTTCTCATCCATGCGTTGTTGTTATCGAAATGTAACTTAGATCAACTCACAGAAACTCACTTGACCTTTTACGAAGTAAATTTGATATATTGCGATTTACAACTTGTTAACATTTTAAAATCGAGACATGTATATCGTACGAAGTGGCGCTGCCGATAAATTTGATAGCTTGGTTTCAGAATTAGGTCAGAATCCGCAAGAGATAATGGCCGCTGTTGGCCTGTCTGCCGCGCAGTTTCGCGATCCCGATACCTATCTCGCCTACCCTAGGTTGGCTGAATTACTGGAAGAAGCGGCTGCTCGTTGTAAGCAACCGTTGTTTGGTGCGTTACTCGCCGAGCGCCAAAACCTGCAAAGTTTAGGCGATTTGCCGATGCTGGTTTCTCGTGCTGAAACGGTCGGTGATGCATTGGCGCGGGTGAATGATTATCTCTATCTGCATTCGTCAGGCGTTACTCTCAACATGACGCCACAAGATGATTGGGTACGATTGTCGCTCAATATTGATGTGAATAGTGACCGCGGTATTGCGCAGTTGATGCAGCTCAGTGTGTCACATTTAGCCATGTTTATCGCCAGTTTGCTCGATATTGAAGCAAGCCACTTCGCGCTACATTTGACTCAACACGCAACATTGGAAGTAGAGCAAAGCAAGTTTGCCCAACAGAACAAACTGCGTTTTGGTGATAAGTTTGACGGTGTATTGCTCAAAGCCAACCTGCTCAACGCTAAGAATCACCAAGACGAAGACGCACTGGGTCGCCACTTTCAGCAGCACCTCAAGTATTTACAAACCCGTTATCCTAACAATCTGAGTGATCAAGCAGCGAATATGATTGGTCGTTTGTTGTCGACGGGAGAATGCAGCGTGGAGCGCGTTGCAAGAGCATTAGACCTGCATCCGAGAATGCTGCAAAGCAAGTTAAAGCAGCAGAGCACGAGTTATCGACAGCTGTTGCAGCAAGTGCGTCAGGATTTCGCCGAGCAGCGTTTAAGTGAGAATATTCAGAGTATTACCGATATCGCGTTGCAACTGGGTTATGCAGAAACTGCGGTATTCAGCCGCCACTTTCGCAGTTGGACAGGAAAGTCGCCTAGCCAATGGAGACAAGACAACAGCAGTGAGTAGCCACTTACTCACGCAAATAAAAAGACGCCATTGAGGCGTCTTTTTTGGTTAATGTTTAAATTGGCGGGTTACTTTTCGTTTATCCAAACTCGCATTTCACCTTCCCCACGGTTGGCCCACGCGTAGTAAGGAATCAAGGTGATATCGCAAGTTTGCTCTTGCGGCGTGTACGGATATTGGTGGTACAACGCTTGCTGAGGCGCGTCTTGGATAACCACTTTAGAGCCGCTCGCTTTCAGCAATACGCTACCAGCAAATAATCCTTCGCCTTCCACCTCTTTCAGGCCAGATTTGGCGTCAACCTTAATGGTGTGCAACGCTTCGCCGTTGTCCGCTTGCTCAATACAGTAAACGAAAGGTCCACGCTGCACCGCGACTTTACCAAAGTTGACGCTCAGCAACGGATTCGCTTGGATAAAAAACGCTTCCATCGGCAGCGTTACTTCAATCTTATCGCCGCTATTCCAAGTGTTGGTGATGTACAGGTATCCCTTTTTGCTGTTGGCTTTGACGTCGATGGCTCTGCCATTGAGCGTCGCGCCCATATTGGCACACCAGCTTGGCACGCGCACCGCAATCGAACCGCTGACTTGGTTGGCGTCTGTTACGCTGATCGACACTTTATCGCTTTGCGGGATATTGGCGTCAATGCTCAGCGTGATCGGTTGCTGGTTTAGCTCCAGTTTGGCTTGATTGGAGATAAACAGGTTCACCAGCGCCACATCTTCTTTGACGGTGAAAATGTACTGACCCAAAGATGCCAGTGTACGAGCGACGTTGGTCGGACAGCATGAACAGCCAAACCATGCCTGACGTACCGGTTTGACGTGGTCGTATTTGTGGTTGGCATGAATCACTTTCGGCGTAACTTCCAGCGGATTGACGTAGAAGAAGTGTTTGCCGTCTAGCGCCATGCCCGCAAGGATGGTGTTGTACAGCGCGCGCTCCATAATGTCGCCGTACTCGCCGTCGCTCTCGATTTGCAGCATGCGGTTGGCAAACATCAGCAAACCTACCGATGCACAGGTCTCGGTATACGCGGTGTCGTTTGGTAAATCGTAATCGGTGGTGAATGCTTCGCCACGGCTTTGAGAACCAATCGCGCCAGTAATGTACATCTGTTTGTCGATGACGTTACGCCACAAGTCCTTACACCAATTGAACTTCTCTTGGTCTTTCGATAGACGCGCCAGATGAGCTACACCCGCCAACAAGTAGACAAATCGAACCGCGTGACCAATCGCTTCTTTTTGTTCGCTCAAGTGTTTGTGCGCTTGGCTGTAGGTTTTGTCTTTGATCATCCAAGACGGGCCGTGGTCGTTGTAATGGTAGCCACCGTCACGCTTGGCTTGTTCTTGATCGTAGAAATGTGGATCTTGTTCTTTGCCACGCTGCTCAATAAAGAAGTCTGTTAGATCAGAGTAACGTTGGTTGCCCGTCACTTCGTATAGGCGCATTAACGCCAGTTCGATCTCTGGGTGGCCCGGATAACCTTGAATTTGACCTTCTTCAGGACCAAAGGTGTCGGCAATGTGGTCGGCAAATTTGCAAGAGATGTTGAGCAGCTTATCTTTGCCCGTCGCTTGATAGTAAGCCACTGCCGCCTCAAACAAATGCCCTGCACAATACAACTCGTGGCATTCACATAGGTCTTTCCAGCGATTCTCTGGTTCTTTGATCGTGAAATACGTGTTTAGGTAGCCGTTGTCATCTTGCACTTTAGCGAGTAAATCGACGATGTCATCAATGGTTTTTTCCAACGCCGGATCTGGATTTTTCGCTAAGATGTACGCCGCGGATTCCAGCCATTTGGTTACATCACTGTCTTGGAAAACCATGCCGTGGAATTCACCATCTTGTAGGCCTGCTGCAATTGCGTAGTTATCGATCGCGTGGCTTGGCTCTGCACCTTCGATGTTGTCATTCAGCGCATCCCATTGATACGGAATCACAACGTCTTTCACTAATTTTTGATAGTTAAGCCAAAAGGAGTCTTGAATATCAATATTTTGTAATGCGATTTCAAGTGGCTTGATGGAAGTCATTTTCATGATAAAACCCATTAAATAGATGCTTGACCAGTTTCTAATTTTTTCATTGCTAAGCTGGAAAGCAGTTCTTTATCGACAAAGAAACGCTTCACTGTCAGAGCAAGGAGTAAATGCAGTACGCCTGGGATGATGGTTGAAAGTAGCGAGATACCTTGTAGCGAAAGCGGCGTTTGGTTCTCTGCACCAGCAGAGTAAGACACCGCAACCAATACGCCGCTGATGATAAGACCAGATAGCGCCCAAGCGAGTTTGATAAAGAAGAGGTTGAACGCGAAGTTCATGCCTGATGTTCTGACCCCAGTTTTGAATACGCCGTATTCGTCGGCAAACGCCACCATAGTGAAGTGCAGCGGTAGGGCAAAACCAAACACCACACAGCAGATAAAGACGAGGCCAAGCCATAGAGTCGGGCTGTCTCCCGGTACGAAGTACACTACAAAGTGAGCTACGGCTAGGATTGCGTTAATCGCAAAGTAGATGTCACGCACTTTAAAACGCTGGGTGAAGTAAGGAAGAATCAACGCGCCGATGATGCCGCCAAGCGTCGCCAGACCAAAGAACCATGATACGTAAGTCCCGCCTTCATTCAGCACGTAAGTGATAAAGTACATCGCCGCGCCGCCTTTGGTGTTGAAGATGGTGATCAGCAGTAGCGACATGATGAAAGTGAGGATCAATTGGTCGTTTTGACGGATGTTTTTCAGGTTCTTCTTCAAGTCAAACTTGGTTGTTTTTGCTTTGATATGTTCTTTAGTATTGAAGAAGCAGAAAAGGATCATCAGCATTGCCGCAAATGCGAGAATACCCACGCCAACCTGGTAGCCTAGCGCTTGGTCGCCTTCACCAAAGTAAGTCACCAAGAATGGAAGACCAGCCGAAACAGCAAAACCAGCGACGCCTGAAATGGCAAAGCGATAAGACTGGCAAGAGATCACTTCCGCTGGATTATCCGTGATGCGAGTGATCAGCGCGCAATAAGGGACGTTGTTAAGGGTGTAAAGTAGCGACAAACCAAAGTAAGTGACAATCGCGTAGAACACTTTCCAGCCGTAAGAAAGATCTGGGACGGTAAAGGTCATAATACAGATTAGCGCTAGCGGCACCGCGGTCCATAAGATAAATGGGCGGAACTTGCCGTGTTTGGTTTCTGTTTTATCGGCAATCACGCCAACTAAAGGGTCGGTAACGGCGTCAAAGATGCGCAGCACGACGAAAATGGTACCAACGATCGCCGGTGTTAAACCAAAAATGTCGGTGTAGAAAAAGGTTAAGAAGTTAGAAATCAAACCAGTAATGACTGTACCGCCAGCATCACCGAATCCGTATCCCATCCTTTCGCGGATCGTTAACCCATCTTTTTGTACTGGTGGCGATATCGCCTGCACATTTTCCATAATTAGTTACCCTTTGAATTTTTCACGTTGGAATGGCGTTAGTTTAGGAATGTGAATCTGAAATAAAGCGAACTCGATCACGTGAAAAATTTATAGCGATTTTATCCATTCATATAGCAACTTTTTCAGAACGATTATTTTGAAGATGTATTTCTGTTACTTATTGTTTTATAAAGGAAATAGTGTTTTAAAGAGCTTGTTTTCTAGGTTTAGCAAACGTTTATATGCTCGCTATTTCTTATGCTTTCTAACGCTATCCAGCAAGCCCTTATTAAACCGATCGAAATAGCACTCTTAACTGCCTAGCGATATTGTCTATATATTTAGCCGATGCCTGAATGGTGCTCCCCACGCTGCTCCGATTAAATAAATGAAAACAAACCTTCACTTTCAATCATTGGTAGGCAGTTATGAGTGTTGAAAAATATACGATTGGTCTGGACTTCGGCTCTGATTCTGTTCGCGCTTTATTAGTAAATACAACCACAGGTCAGGAAGTGGCGTGTGGCGTTCAATACTATCCGCGCTGGATGGAAGGACAATATTGTCACGCGGCGATGTCGCAGTTTCGCCAACACCCTCGCGACTACATCGAAGCGATGACAGCCGCAGTCAAAGAGACGCTGGCACAAGTATCAGAACAAGTACGACAAAGCGTTGTGGGTATCGGCGTCGACACCACAGGTTCAACCCCTGCGCCAGTGGACAAAGACGGCAATGTACTGGCGCTGTTGCCAGAGTTTGAACACAATCCGAACGCGATGTTCATTTTGTGGAAAGACCACACCTCGATTCAAAAAGCGGAGCGTATCAACCAGCTTGCGCACAGCGGTGATTTCCCTGATTACACCCGTTATGTCGGCGGCATTTACTCGTCAGAATGGTTCTGGGCGAAAGCCGCATGGATCGGCGAGCAGGACGCAAAAGTCGCTGAGCGAGCTTACACCTGGGTCGAGTTATGTGACTGGATTCCGGCATTAATCTCCGGCAACCAAGCACCGAATGATCTGCGTCGTGGTATCTGTGCGGCGGGGCACAAAGCGCTTTGGCATGATGAGTGGAACGGTCTGCCGTCGCAAGCATTTCTATCCGCAATCTCACCAACTCTGGACGGTATTCGCGAGGGTATGTTTGACCGCGTATATACCTCAGACCAACAAGCCGGGCTGCTGTCGGCAGAATGGGCTGAGCGCTTTGGCTTACCGGAAGGTATCGCAGTCGCTATCGGTGAATTTGACTGCCACATGGGCGCAGTCGGCGCGGGTGCGGGCGAGCACGACCTAGTGAAAGTGATCGGCACTTCTACCTGCGACATTTTGATGGTTGACCCACAGCAACTGGGTGATAAAACCATCGAAGGGATTTGCGGCCAAGTGAAAGGCAGCGCGCTTCCTCAACTGGTGGCGCTCGAAGCGGGTCAATCGGCATTTGGTGATGTTTATGCGTGGTACAAACGCTTATTGATGTGGCCAATCCAACAATGGGTGGCTAAGCACCCTGAAGACCAGCACCTGCTCGACAACCTCGACAATGTCCTGATCCCAATGCTGGCCGATGCGGCGATTGAACACCCACAAACGGAGCATTCACCACTCAGCCTCGACTGGCACAACGGTCGCAGAACACCAAATACCAACCAGCGTTTGAAAGGCGTGGTGAGTGGATTAAACCTTGGTAGCTCAGCGCCTGACATTTTCTACAGCCTCGTGGAATCTACCGCTCACGGTGCCAAGGCGATCATGGATTGCATGACCACCCAAGGCGTCGACGTGAATCGCGTGTTGGCGATAGGCGGGATTGCGCAGAAATCACCACTGGTGATGCAGACCTGTGCCGACGTGATGGGACGTGACATCGCCGTGGTGGAATCCGACCAGTGTTGCGCCTTGGGTGCGGCTATCTTCGCGGCTGTTGCTGCGGATGCGTATGCCAGTGTGAGCGAAGCGCAGGCGGCAATGGCGAGCCCAATCCGACACGTATACACCCCAGTTCAACGCCGTGCGGATTTTTATCAAGGCCGTCATCAGGCGTACTCACAACTAGGTCAGCACATTGAAACCTTGACTGACCAACAGAAGGAGGCATAAGCATGCAGGACGTGATCTCAAATCCGCTGCTACTCCCTGAGCTCAGAGAGCAAGTTTGGCGCGCCAATATGGACTTGCAAGTTCATAAGTTGGTGACGTTTACCTGGGGCAACGTCTCCGGTATCGACCGCAAGTCTGGCTTGGTGGTGATTAAGCCAAGCGGCGTTGCCTACGAAGATCTTTGTCCAGAGAATATGGTGATCGTCGACTTGGATGGCTCGGTGGTTCAAGGCACTCTGAAACCCTCTTCGGATACCGCAACACACCTAGAGCTGTACCGCGCTTTTCCTCAATTGGGCGGTGTGGTGCATACCCATTCGTCTTATGCGACTTCATGGGCTCAAGCAGGCGCGGCGATTCCTGCGTTTGGCACCACCCACGCGGACTATTTCTACGGCCATATTCCATGCGCGCGCGCTTTGACTCAACAAGAGATTGAAAGCGATTACGAGCTGAATACTGGCAAAGTGATCGTCGAAACGATTGGTGAGGGTGACCCGATGGCGATTCCCGGCATCTTGGTTCGCGAGCACGCACCATTTACTTGGGGAACCGATCCGCACAACGCCGTACATAACGCGGTGGTGGTGGAAGAAGTCGCCAAAATGGCGTTCCGCACCCTGACCATCAATCCGAGCACGTTGCCGATTCCACAGACTTTGCTGGATAAGCACTACCTGCGCAAGCACGGTAAAGACGCGTATTACGGACAAAAGTAACCAACAATCGTCGCCTGGCCAATTGGCGAGGCGACCATGCGACACAGAATAACAGAGGCACTTATGAAAGATTTAACAAACAAATCTGTATGGTTTATCACAGGTTCACAGCACCTTTACGGTCCTAAAGTATTGGAGCAAGTGGCAAAGAACAGCGAAGAGATCGTTGCAGGCTTTAACCAGAGCAACGATGTGTGTGTGTCGATTGTTTGTAAAGAGACGGTGAAGTCGCCAGAAGAGATCGTGAGCGTTTGCCAACAAGCGAACAACGACGAAAACTGTCTGGGTGTGGTGCTATGGATGCATACTTTCTCGCCAGCAAAAATGTGGATTTCAGGTCTTAAGCAACTCAACAAACCGTTCGTTCATTTGCATACCCAGTTTAGCGAAGCGTTGCCTTGGGAAAGCATCGATATGAACTACATGAACTTAAACCAAAGTGCGCACGGTGACCGTGAATTTGGCTTTATCGGCACGCGTCTTGGTTTGGATCGCCGCGTTATCGTTGGTCACTGGCAAAAAGCGTCGGTACGCAAGCAGCTTGACCACTGGTGCCGCGCAGCGATTGGCTGGCACGAAAGCCACACCCTACGCGTTGCTCGTTTTGGCGACAACATGCGCCAAGTTGCGGTAACAGAAGGCAACAAAGTCAGCGCGCAAATCGAGTTTGGTTTTGAAGTGCATGCTTACGGTTTGGGTGAACTATCAGAAGTTGTCAACCAAGTGGAAGACAGCGCGATCAACGCTCTGCTAGAAGAGTACCGCGCCACGTATCAAATCGCACCTGAGATCTTTGAAACGCCGGAACAGCTAGAAATTCTTAAGAACGAAGCGCGTCTTGAACTCGGAATGGAAACCTTCCTGCAAGAGCGTGGCTGCATGGCGTTTGTCAACACGTTCGAAAACCTGACGGGTTTGACTAACCTGCCTGGACTTGCAACGCAACGTTTAATGGAAAAAGGCTACGGCTACGGCGGCGAAGGTGACTGGAAAACAGCCGCACTGACACGCATCATCAAAACCATGGGTCAAGGTTTGTCAGGCGGTACGTCTTTCATGGAAGACTACACCTACAACCTAACCGGTGAAGGACAAGTGCTGGGCGCGCATATGTTGGAAGTGTGTCCGACTATTGCGGCTGACAAACCATCGATTGAAATCCATCGTCATACTATTGGTAAAACCGACGATGTGGCTCGCGCAATTTTCAGTGCCAAAGCTGGCCCTGCATTAGTGGCGACCTTGATTGACCTGGGTAACCGTTACCGCTTGTTGGTGAACGAAATTGATACCGTGACGCCACCATCAGAGCTACCAAACTTGCCAGTGGCACACGCACTTTGGGAACCGAAACCAAATCTAGAAGTTTCTGCAGCGGCGTGGATTCATGCTGGTGGCGCGCACCATAGCGTATACACGCAAAACGTCACCTTGGATATGTTGGAAGACTTCGCTGAATTTGCGGGTATCGAGCTGGTTGTGATTGATAAGAACACCACCATTCGTGACTTCAAAACAGAGCTAAAACATAACAGCCTGTTCTACCGTTTTAGCAGCGGTATCTAACAACACGCCAACGCCTATTTGGCTGACGAGTTCAGTTGAATAGGCGTTTTCTCCAATCTACTTCCGCACTTCGTACCTTCTTTCCCCCAATGACTTGAACTATTCCCTCAACCCCTCGTTTTCGTTACTTATTTCGTTCTTGCGCGGAATAATCGAGTAAAATTGGATCTTTATGCGGATGCCAAAAGGAACAATTATGTCATACCAAGTGCTTGCACTAGACCTTGATGGAACCACGCTCAGAGACGACCACACGTTGAACCCTTGGGTTATCGAGTGTGTGCAGCAGCTAGCGAAAAAATATCACGTGATGGTGGTGACTGGGCGTCATCATACGGCGGCCAAGCCTTACTACGAAGAGCTTGGCATTGATACGCCAATCATCTGCTGTAATGGCGTGTATCGTTATGACTATGCGTCGGATACGGTTGAAACCAGCATGCCGATTCCTAAATCTTTGGCGAAAGACTTCTTAAGCTTAGCCAATCAGCACGCGCTAAGAATGGTGATGTATACCGAGTCTGGCATGGCGTACTTACAGCAAAATCCGATGCCTTACATGATCCCGCTACAACGTTGGGCGATGAGCTATCCGATTGAGAAAAGACCTAATATTTACCAAATCGAAGACTTTCGCCACGAACTGGAGTTAGCGACTGAGGTTTGGAAGTTCGTGGTTCAGGGTGACGATGATAACTTTCATACCTTTATGCAGGAACCTGCGATTGTTGAGCACTTTTCTGGTTCGTTCTCTGGCGAGAATCGCGTGGATTTGGCGATGAAAGGCCACAGCAAAGGTCAAGCGTTGAAAGACTACCTCGCCACACTGCAACTTGATATCGAGCAGGCGGTTGCGGTTGGTGACAACTATAATGATGTATCCATGTTGAGCATGGCAGGTTGTGGTGTAGTGATGTTGCACGCCGATGAAGGTGTTAAGCGTCACGCCGATAGAGTGACCACGACCGATAACCATGGCGAAGGGTTAGCACAATTACTCAAACAACTCTTCCCACTTTGATTTACTTTTTTGCCGCACGACTTTTGCGGCACTTGTTAATGCTGTCATACGGAAGAGAGAATGCAAAACGATCCATTGAAACCTGGATATGACTTCAATGCTCATTTGGTTGCGGGTTTAACGCCGATCTCAAAAGGCAACGATCTAGACTTTGTGATAGACCGTCCGAATGGGATGAAGGGCTTTATCATCAACCTGACGGTTAAAGGGCAGGGTACCGTGTTCCACGGTGATGAGTCCTTTACGGTCAACGAAGGTGATTTATTGCTCTTTCCGACCGGCGTACCGCACTATTATCACCGCTCAGAAGAGGCGGAGGATTGGTACCACCGCTGGATTTATTTTCGTCCTCGCGCATATTGGATCAACCGTCTTAAGTGGGAAAACTGTATCAACGGTGTGTTTATCACAAAAGGCGTGCACATTGACGATCAAGAAAAGCTTGAGCTGCTGTTTAAGCAGATAGAAGAGCTGAGCAAACAGGACGAGCCATACAGCGATGAACTGACGCTCAACTTGTTAGAGCAGTTACTGATTCGATGCAAGATGAACCAGCCTAATCTGATTAAGAAGCGCGTAGATCCACGTATCACCGAGGTCTTGAACTACATGGCCAAGCACCTCAACGAAGATTTCAGTAATGAAAAATTGGCGGAGTTAGTCTGTTTATCACCATCTCGCTTAGGGCATTTGTTCCGCGATGAAGTCGGCATGACGATTACCCAATGGCGAGATGATCAACGCATCAGTCGTGCCAAGCAGTTGCTAGTCACGTCGAACTACTCCATCAACCAAATCTCTCGCTTGATTGGTTATTCTGACCCGCTCTATTTTTCACGCGTGTTCAAGAACAAAGCGGGTCTAAGCCCGAAACTCTATCGTGAGAAAGTGATGTAAGCGTGATCGGGCAGGAATTTCACCTGCCCGAGTCATTTGTGATTACTTGCTGTGATGGGTTGTAAACTGGTAGCTGGTTTGGTGCTGATAGAACGACTTTTGGGTAATAAAGCGTTTGTTCGTTTCTGGCCATTCTGGATGGTTAGGGCAGTCCGGTAAGAACTGAGTTTCAAGCGCCAACCCTTGATAATCTTGATATTCACCAGTGCGTGAAGGTGTTCCTGCCAAGAAGTTACCGCTATAGAACTGAATCGCCGGTTTGTCGGTAAACACAGACATCACCACCTGTTTATCCGAGCTAATCAGCCGAGCGATCGTGCTTGCGCCGTCAGTCAGCTCCTCTGGCAAAGTAAATGCGTGGTCATAGCCTTTGGCCAGCTTTTGGTCTTCATCTTCCAGTAAACGCGCTCCGATTCGCTGTGCGGTATTGAAGTCAAAACTGCTTTCTTGCACCGCTTTGAGTTTGCCTGTCGGGATAAGCTCTTCATCAGTAGGCAGATATTCGTTGGCTCGCAGTTGCAATTCATGGTCGAGAATGGTTTTGCCTGACTCGGCGCCATCTAAATTAAAGTAGGCATGGTTGGTCAGGTTGATCGGGCAGTCTTGGTCGCAAATCGCCGAGTATTCGATGCACAATTGGTTGTTTTCCGTCAGCGTATACGCGACTTCAGCGGTGAGGTTTCCCGGGAATCCTTGGTCACCATCTGGAGACATTAAACAGTACGTAATGTGAGAGTCGCTTTTGGCTTTCACCAACCAGCGGCGCTTATCAAAACCTTCAATACCACCGTGTAGGCTGTTGCCGTTATCGTTACGGGTAATAGAATACGTTTGTCCGTTTAAGCTGAATTTCCCTTTGGCGATGCGATTGGCAAAGCGGCCGATGGTCGCACCTAAAAATGCCGAATGAGACTGATAATCGCGCAGCGATGTCATGCCGAGCAGAACTTCTCGCTGACCTGAAGGCGTGGGAAGTTGGCAGCTTAGCCATGTGGCACCGATGTCCATAAACGTGGCCGTCATGCCGTGATGATTGCGTAAAATATGAACCTTAGCAGGTTCTCCATCAGTGAAGATATCACGCTCGATAGCGGCTTTGATCGAGTCGGGTGGAATGATGTTGTTGGGCATAAAGGCTCCTTTCAAAAACACAGTACCCGCGAATTGCAGGTACTGAGATAGCAGGGTTAAATCGCTTCGCCGAAGATAGGAAAACCGTCTTTCCAGATGAGGCGTTTGATGCGTGTGTGGCGGTTCGGATCCCAAAGTGGGTCGCCCTCAATTTCGGTGTAATCGCGCGCGTGATACACCAGCAAGTCGTGGCCTTGTTCATCGACGGTAAAGCTATTGTGGCCCGGCCCGTAAACCTTTTTCTCCCAGTTAGTTTTAAACACGGGTTGCTTGGCTTTTACCCAGCTTTTCGGGTCAAGCAAGTCACTGTTTTCATCCGCGTAGAGCAGGCCCATGCAGTAGTTTTCGTCGGTCGCGCTGGCGGAATAAGTCATCCAGAATTTACCGTGACGGTGGATAACCGACGGCCCTTCATTAACCCAAAAGCCGATTTGCTCCCACTCAAACTCTGGAATGGTCAGGCACTGTGGCGCCGTACGTAGTTTGGTCGGTGTTTCTAACTCCGCAATGTACAAGTTAGAGTTGCCGCCAATGTTGTTGTCCTTTTGCGCCCAAACATAGTAGTTAACGCCGTTGTGGCTGAATGAAGTCGCATCCAAACAGAACGTATCCATGCCAGTGTCGATTTGTCCTTCGAATGTCCATTCCGGCGTGATTGGATTCGGGTTCGAATTAGAAATCGCGTACATGCGGTGCTGGAACAAACCATCGATGATTTCTCTTGATGGCGCGGCGGCAAAGTAGACATACCAAGCGTTGTCGATAAAGTGCAGCTCTGGCGCCCAGATTAAGTCACTGTACGGGCCTGTATCGGGTTGGTACCATGCGTTGATTAGTTCGCTGATGGTGTCGAGCTCAGCAATGGTCTTTGCTCGACGAATCTCAATGCGATCATATTCCGGTACCGAAGCGGTGAAATAGTAGTAGCCGTCCGTGTGTTTGTAGATGTGCGGGTCGGCACGTTGCTCGATAATGGGATTTACGAAATCAGTCATACTGCTTACCTTAATTTGCGTAACGTGATTGAGGTTTTGAAGATTGAACATCGCTTAGATTTTTCTCTTCTTCTAGGATGTTGGTCGCTGTCATTGCTTGGTAGTACTTGTCGGTCACTTTGTATTTGAACATCAATGAGCCCATCAAGAAGTGGAACAAGCCAGGGATAACCGTTAGCATCAGCGCGATACCTGTTAGGGCGTAATCTGACTGCGCTTCATTTGGTACGTAGTTGAAGAAGGTGAGTAGCCAACCGACGACCGCGCCGCCAATACCCATGCCCAATTTTTGGCTAAATGAGATACCGCCAAACGCCAGCCCAGATACGCGTTGACCCGTTTTGTACGCGCCGTAGTCGACAGCTTCTGCAATCGCTGACCAGAATACTGGAGCATGCAGATCCACCACGAACGACACCAAGAAATACAACACGAAAGCCAGCGCCAAGTCTTCGCGACCGACAAACAAGTACAGCATCGCGCTAAGCAGTAGCACCGCGACTTGGCTGTAGCGGAACAGTTTAATTTTGCAGTACTTCTTCGTGATCCACGTTGAGGCAACCATCGCCAGAATCGCCGCACTTACACCTGTTGCGAGAAACGCGGAAATCGTACCCGCGTCGCCACCAAGGTAATACTTGGCGTAGTACGCAGCGACAGAACCACGGATTACGTAGCCGATAGTGCCCGTTACACATACCGCGCACAGTACCAACCACTGGTCGTTTTTCATCAGCAGTTTGACTTGGTCTTTAAACGATTTTTTATCGACCACGTGTTCGATACGCTCTTTGGTGGTCGCGAAACAGAACAAGAACAGCAGTGTGCCCATCAGTCCCATTAGACCCATCGAATATTGGTAACCCAATTGGATGTTGTCTTGACCCCAAGCCGCTGATAACTGCGGTACGATGATGGTGACAAGAAACGCCGCGATTTTGGCGAAGAATAAGCGATAGCCGTTTGCAGACAGGCGCTCTTTCGGGTCATCGGTCATCACACTGATTAGTGAGATGTACGGAATCGTCACGGCAGTAAACATCACGGTGACAAGAATGTAGGTCGCGTAGGCGTAAACCAGCTTGGTGTTGTAATCACCATCAGGTGTGCTGAACGCGAGGTAAACCGAGATACCGAAAGGGATCGCTAGAAAGAGTAGGTATTGACGGTAGCGACCCCAACGAGAGGTAAATTTATCGGTAATCATGCCCATTAGTGGGTCGGTCACCGCGTCAATCAATCGAACCACGATGAATAGCATGGCTAAATCTTCGGGTTTGATACCAAAAATATCCGTATAGAAGAAGGTGATGATTAACATCATTGATGAAATCACCACGTTGACTGCCATGTCACCGGCGCCAAAGCCGATCTTCTCAAGGACAGGTAATTTATATTTGTACATAGGGACTAATCCTTTGTTCTCACGATGACGCAGATACTACTTAGGAATTAGTGTGCAGGCTGTTATCACTCTCATAGATAAATGGAGATAGCAATTTTGTGCATGCCTTCAGCCAATCTGTTTATGTGCATGGGCGACTTTGGTTTAGGAAGGGATGGATAAATATCCCAGTTTGAAGAAAAGAAAAAGCCGCTGATGTACAGCGGCTGAATGGATTAAGTGAATTGCTAACGGAAAGCAAGATCGCGCAGCGCAAGCGAAATCGAAGGGAAGAAAATCAGCATCACAGAGACCAAAAGCAAGATGAACACAAACGGTGGTGTGCCGCGAATCACTTCTACATAAGGACGTTTAAACACGGCAATCGCGGTAAAAATATCACAACCGAATGGCGGCGTTGCAGAACCTATCGCAGCTTGCAAGGTCACGATGGTGCCGACCAGTACTGGGTCAATGCCAGAGGACTTAATCACAGGTGCAAAGATAGGGATCAAAATCAGCATCACTACGATTGGATCAACGAACATACAACCAATAAAGAACGCAATTGAAATAACGACCAGTAACTCGGTCTGCGAAAGATCATTAATCCCGATCATACCCAACAATTCTTGCGGGATCTGGGCAAATGAAATTACCCAAGAAAAAGCAGCCCCTGCTGCGACTAAGATAAATACCACCGCGGTAACCATGCCCGTAGAAAGCGCGATTTCGCCAAGCTCCTTCCATTTCACTTTACGGAAGATAACCATTTCTAATAACACAGCGTACAACACCGAAACCGACGCCGCTTCGGTAGGGCTAAATACTCCAGCATAAATACCGCCAACAGTAATGATCGGAAAACCAAATGGTAAAACCGCTTTACGTATTGTGGTCCAACGTTCTTTCCAGCTGGCTCGCGGGGCATTTTCTACAGAGCTTTTACCTGCATAAAAATAACAGTAGACAGAAAACATCAATAAAATCACGATCGCCGGTCCAATACCAGCAATAAACAGCTCAGCAACCGATGTTCCAGACACCACACCATAGATGATCATACCGATACTCGGTGGAATAAGGAGCGCTAAGTCAGAGGCGTTAATAATCAAAGCCAGAGCAAAACTGTCTTTGTAACCATACTCCAACATTTTCGGTCGCATAATAGAGCCAACAGAAACAACGGTGGCTTGTGTAGACCCCGATACCGCACCAAACATCGCACAGCTAAGCGATGAGGTGATCGCCAGACCGCCACGAACGTGCCCAACAAACGCCATTGCGACATCTAGCAAGCGCGTTGCTGCGACGCCTCGGGTAATAATTTCTGCCGCGAGAATAAACATCGGTACTGCGATCAACGCAGCGGGTTTGATGCCAGCAAGCATTTGCTGGATCATAAAATCTGGTCCCAAGCCAAGAAAAACAATAAATCCCAACATGGTCGCCGCTAATAGCGGTACCAACATCGGAAAGCCAAAAGCCAACAACGTGATCATCGTTGCAACAAGAGCGGTCGTCATAGCGCTTTCTCCTGCTTAGTGGCAGAGCCGATGCCATCTGGTCGAGATGAGCGTGAACGCTTTGTCAGCGTTATGAAACGTTTGATATGGCGACCACCCACACGCGCGAACTGAACCGTGCTAAAGAAAAGGCCAATCGGTGCGATTAAGTACACCCAGCTCAGAGGTACTTGCATTGCAGGAGAAAGACGCCCCATTTGGCTCACCTTGCCAATGTATTGCCACGAATACCAAGTTAGCACCGCCACCAATGCGGCGGTGAGTAAATAAATAATGCCGTTGGCTAAAGTTTGTATACGCTTTGGAAGCATATCGGTAAATGCCGTCATACGGATATGGCGAGATTGGCGGGCAGCATAACTGCAACCAATAAACGTGACGGCGATAATGAGGAAATAATTGAGTTCTTCCGAAAAGTAGATGCTTTGGCTAAAGAGGTAGCGCCCTAACACGTTAGCAATTGAGTTCAACGCAATAAGAAGCACCGAGCCAATGAGCAGTGCCGCCTCCGCTTTCTGTATATATTTATCTAGCCACTGAAAAATCCCTTTCATCCGCGCTGCTCCTGATCAACAAAAATGTTAATGAAACGTTATCTTTTTCATGACAATCAAGTCAATCAGGTGAATAAGAAAGATTTTCTGAACTTGGCGCTTTCGCAGAAAAAATTGGTCAGAGCATACTGCTCAGACCAAAAAGTGAGAGGTTGGAGGGTTTGTATCGAGAATTTCTGCAATCACAGATAACCCATGCTTGATGTAGCCTCGATTAGTCTCTGCTCCCAAACTGATTCGCACGTAAGGCATTGGCTGATTAGTATCGAGAACAAAAGGTTTATACCCCGTGATCTGCACCCCAGAACGCTTAGCCGAAGCGACCAGATCATCACTGCTCCACTGCTCGGGTAACCTCAACCAAATGTGCTGACCATTCGGGTGTGAGCTATAAACATGCCCTTCTAAGGTGGCTTTTGCTATTCGCTGGCGCTTGGCAAATTCATTGACTTGAAATCGAATAAGTCGATTTAATGTACCGTTTTCGATCCACAAATGAGCGACTTCAAACGGTAACGGGGTCGCAGACCAACTCGTCGCTGCTAAACGGCCAATCGCATGCTGCAAAAAATGACGTGGGACCGTTAAATAGCCCGTACGCATACCTGGCGCTACGACTTTGGTTAAACTGGTGACATAAAAAGCCTGCTCGGGTAACAGTGCGGCGAGAGGTGGGACACGATTGGGCTCTAGTGCCCCATACACGTCATCTTCAATCACGTAGATCTCATACTGCTTCGCAATATTTGCTATCGCCTCTCGGCGCGAAATATCCATATGCGCACTATTCGGATTGGCCATGCTCGGTGTGCAACACAGCGCCTTGATTGGTTTGTGTTTACATGCCCATTCAAATGCATCCGGCGTGATACCAAACTCATCCATCTCAAGCGGCTGTAACTTAAATCCAAGCATTCTCGAGCGAGAGATCAAGCCATGATCGACTAAGTGGCCACAAGCGACTAAATCACCGTGTTCAACAACGGTGCTTAAAGCCAAGGTCAAGCCATGGCATGCACCGTTTGTGAGTAATATTTGATCGGTACCAACGTCTAACCCTTGGCTACTGAGAAATCGCGCTCCGGACTCAATATGATGAGGCTGACCTGTTACTGGCTTTGCTTTACTGATCAAACTGCGATTGTTTGTTTGCCCAGCAATTTCCATTAACGCCTGATTAAAAAGCGTAATGTGGCGATCGGTTACTACCGGATGAGCGATCGACATATCAATTTCATCCGGCGTTTCTTTCATCTCTTGCGTCAGCATGAACTCCGTGTCCGTGCTTTCATCCACAAAGCCTGATTTTACAAACGTACCGTTTCCCACCCAAGACTCGAGCGCACCCTTTTTCTCTGCATAACCATATGCATGACTGACGGTTTGTACGCTCACGCCAATTTGCTCCGCAAACTCACGATGTGTGGGCAGTCGAGTACCGGGTTTTAGGTAACCACTGCGGACACATTCGACAAGATAATTGCCAATGGAGATGTACTTAGCGGTGCCTGGGCGAATGATCGGGTTCAAAGAAATTGTCATGACACAATATTTTAATTGATTCATTTTTAATGCTCATTGTAACTTCAATTTAACAAATGGCGAGTTTTTAGCCATCAAATGCGGTGTAATGCACAAAAATGAGCCACAATTGTAATGATTGACATGAGAAATATAGATTCAACAAACATGTTAAATGGCATCGTTTAATCCAAACCCAGCCGCAGTGGTGAGTTGCAATAGTTTTTAAACGCAGGTCTGGCTGACCTGGTGGAAGGTAGAAATACCTCAACGTCTCCGAAGGCCCATAAGGCGTCGGATTTTTAACAAGGAGAAAATATGAGAGGCGTTGCTTTGCATTTTACACTGGATGAATTCCAGGACCGATTAACAAAAGTTCGGCAGTCGATGGAAGAACGAGAGTTGGATGTCCTTATCATTCACGATCCTTCTAACATGGCATGGCTGACAGGTTATGACGGTTGGTCTTTTTATGTCCCACAATGTGTCGTTGTAGGATCATCTGGCGAGCCTGTTTGGTTTGGGCGCTGCCAAGATGCCAATGGGGCATACAGAACTGCGTATATGTCGGCAGAAAATATCACCTACTACCCAGACCATTATGTAATGAACCCACCATTACACCCAATGGATTTTCTGGTAGAAGCGGTACTCGCCCCGCGTCTTTGGGATCGCGGCCGTATCGGGGTGGAAAAAGATAACTATTACTTTAGTGCCACCGCTTACGAGTCACTCACCACGCACTTGCCGAATGCTCAACTTCTCGATGCAACCGGGCTAGTCAATTGGTGTCGCGCCGTTAAATCTGATCAAGAACTGGCTTATATGTACCGCGCAGCTCGCATTGTTGAAAATATGCATCGCGTCGCGTTCGATATGATCGAGCCAGGATTGCCTAAACATCACCTTGTCGCCGAGATTAACCGCCAAGCAGTACTTGGGCATGAAGATCACTTTGGCGATTACACCGCGATCGTGCCGCTTTTGCCATCTGGTTCTGATGCTTCTGCACCTCACCTAACGTGGGACGATAGACCTTTCAAAAAAGGCGAAGGTACTTTTTTCGAAATCGCTGGGGCACATCGCCGTTACCATTGCCCACTCTCTCGCACTATTTTTCTTGGAGAACCGGACGACAAATTCAAACGTGCAGATGAAGCATTAACTTTAGGTCTCGAAGCAGGCTTAGAAGTCGCAAGACCAGGCAATACTTGCGCCGACATCGCCAACGCATTGAACCAAGTCCTCGATAAAGCAGGATTCTCACGTGAAGGCGCCCGATGTGGTTACCCAATTGGTCTGAGCTACCCTCCTGACTGGGGCGAACGAACCATGAGCTTGCGAGACACCGATAAAACCGTATTAAAAGAAGGCATGACATTCCACTTTATGCCGGGGCTATGGTTTGAAGATTGGGGGTTAGAAACCACCGAAAGCATTGTGATCACCCGTGATGGTGCAAAAACACTGTGTGATTTCCCACGCCACTTATTTGTTAAACACTAACTTTTCAAACCGTAAGTTCTGTTGAACTGGGCTTAAGAACAAAAAGGACTCGATATGCAAAAGAGCTCGATCACAGCCACCGTAGACTTTGACCGAGAAGGCGTGCAGCACGGCTTTTTAGCGCTGCCCTATTCCCATGATGACTCCGCTTGGGGAAGCATCATGATACCTATCACCGTGATAAAAAATGGTCACGGGCCAACGGCGCTGCTTACTGGCGGTAATCACGGTGATGAATACGAAGGCATCACCAGCCTGCTAAAATTGGCAAACTCGCTGCAAGCAGAGCAAATACAAGGTCGCGTCATTATTGTGCCAATGATGAACTTACCTGCGGTACAAAATGCCTCGCGCACATCGTCTATCGATAAAGGGAATTTAAATCGCAGCTTTCCCGGAAACCCTGTAGGCTCAGTGACCGAAAAAATCGCGGATTACTTTACTCGTTACTTAGTACCCATGTGCGATTTTGCGTTAGACATTCATTCAGGTGGTAAAACGTTAGACATCGTGCCTTTCGCCGCAGCCCATCGCCTCGACAACCTCGATCAAGAAGAAGCATGCATCTTAGGTGCAAAGCTGTTTGGCGCACCTTACACCATGATCTTGCTCGAAATGGACGCCACCAGCCTGTACGACACCGCAGTGGAATCTCAAGGCAAAATCTTCGTCACCACAGAGCTCAGAGGTGGCGGAACCAGCACTCCAGAAACCATCGCTTATGCCGACCGAGGTATTCGTAACTTCTTGCGTTTTTCGGGCAACTTATCAGGTGATTACGAAAAACCAACCCTGCCAACCAGGCTGCTTGATATGCCCGATGCAAGTTGCTACGTGCAAAGCCAGCACAACGGTATCACCGAATACTTATTTGAGCTTGGCGATACCATCAAACAAGACGATGTACTGGCAAGAATCTATTCAACCGAGCGTACAGGGAGCGACCCAATCGAATACAAAGCGCTGCGCAGTGGGATTTTTGCTGCACGTCGTTTCCCTGCCATGGTCAACATTGGTGACACGGTCGCCGTAATTGCCGAAGACTGTGGCGAATTAAACTAACTCTTACTAGGGCGTATTGACCTTTCGCGGTTAAATTTTGTTCGAGGTAAAATCGTTTTAGGCGCGGCGAAGACTATGCAGCCTAGTCATTCTAAGCAAATGGTCTTCAACAAAGCATAAAACGATTTTTGCGGGGGCGCCTAGCTCGAACCCTTCGGGCAGCCTTTGTGGTTCATTTCTACTGCGTTATCGGCTTTTTATGCAGGCCACCCACAAATCGCTGCAAAAATCAGCTCGAAAGGTCAACACGCCCTAAACACGACACAACATCGGGTCTGGTGTATCACCTGCCGTTGGTGAATTGACTCACAAACTGATTAAGGAAGAAATGGATGAATCCGATGAAACACAGCTACCTAACGAGTGCCGTACTGATCGCTGCCAGCTTTGCCACCAGCAATGTTTATGCAGAGACGTGGAAATTCGCTCTAGAAGAAGTCAAAGGCTCGGTGCAAGATGCTTATGCGCAAGAGTTTAAAAAGCGCATCGAAAATGCAACCGATGGCGACGTCACAGTGGAAGTCTATCCATACGGTACATTGGGTCAGTCAGAAGATCTTACCGAGCTTACTGCGAACGGTATTATCCAATTTACCAACGCATCGCCAGGTATTTTTGGTTCATTCGTGCCCGAAATGCAGGTTTTCTCCATCCCTTACCTTTTGTCGCAAGACAATGATGTGAATAAAAAAGTGCTGAGTTCAAGCCCTACTATCTATGACACACTCGGCGGAAAGCTAGAACAGAAAAACCTCAAACTTCTCACTATGTATCCAGAAGGTGAAATGGTGTGGACGACCAACCGTGAGATTCGTTCTCCAAAAGATTTTGATAACTTCAAAATGCGCGTGATGGCATCGCCAATGCTGGTTGAGGCTTATAAATCGTTTGGAGCCGACCCTACGCCTTTACCCTACTCAGAGGTCTATGGTGCTCTGCAACTTAAAATGATCGATGGTCAAGTAAACCCCGTTTTTGCTATCGAAGAAATGAAGTTCTACGAAGTGAACGACTACATGATCTGGGCAGGACAGCAACAATTTACTACGACTGTCATTACCAACAACAGTTGGTTCGAGACCCTCCCACAAGCCCGCCAAGATCAGGTCAATAAAGTCATCGCTGGTATGACTGACTTTATATTTGAAAAACAGGATGAGTTTAACCAAAAACGTCTTGATCAAATTAAGCAAGCCAAACCAGATATGCAGATGATCAAACTCGACAGTGACGAACGTGCAGCATTTGAACAAGCCTCTATGCCAATGCGGGACAAATACATCGAGCTTACAGGCGACAGCGGTAAAGCGGTGCTGAGCTCACTGGAACAAGAGTTCAATCAATAACAGAAAAAGGAGTGGCCTTCGGGCCACCTTATAGCGGTTGACCAGTCATCAACTATTCTGAACTGATTGGTATTTTACAGGGAGACCAATTATGCGCCTCGATCGCTACGACGTAAAAATTCTACAAATACTTCATGACAATGGCCGTATTACCAAATCTCACCTTGCCGAGGCCATTAACCTATCTGTGAGCCCTTGCTGGGAGCGAGTCAAAAAACTGGAAGAAGCAGGCATCATTGAAGGCTACGGGGCAAAAGTAAATACCGATGTTTTGTTCAAACGAACGTCAGTCATGGTTGAAGTTACGCTCAAAGAGCACAGCGCCCAAGCATTCAAACGTTTCGAGCAACTGGTTCAACACTCACCAGAAGTCACTGATTGTTATGCCACAGGCGGCGGTGTCGATTACATACTCAAAATTCAGTCGGAAGATATTGATCAATATCAGCGGCTTATCGACAACTGGTTAGAGTCAGAAGTGGGCATTGAGCGCTACTTTACTTACATCGTGACGAAAACAATCAAACGTGATGCAGGCACATTAGAAGTGAACCAAAACGCCTTGTTCTAAAAGGGAAAACACGCTTAAAAGACGACCAGAAAAATCACCATATCTGATGGTGTGGAAAAGAAAGTTTTGATGGTTTAAACCTCGGCATCAGAAATTATTTCGGTCACTTCTCCATTACAGTTTAACTATGGACAACGACGCTGGGAGAAGGACTCATGACAGCACTGCACAGCTTACATGCTGAGGAATTAAAAGCCTCACACGACATGATGGCGATAATGAAAGACGTACGTTTGGTGAGAGGTTTAGCGTACGTAAATGGCAAATGGGTAAGTGGTGACCAATTTCATCCGGTGGATAATCCAGCGGATGGGACGGTCATAGGCTACATCACCAAGCTATCTCAGCAACAACTCTATCAAGCGATTGATGAAGCCGACCAAGCCTTTCGTCAATGGCGAAAAATGCAAGCAGAAGAGCGCGCTGAAATTCTCATGCGTTGGCACGATCTGATTTTAGAATCAAAACAAGATCTTACTCGTTTGATGGTTATGGAACAAGGCAAAACATTAGGTGATGCTTTGGGTGAAATCGACTACGGCGCATCCTTTGTTCGTTGGTTTGCAGAGGAAGCACGCCGCAGTTATGGCGAAACCATCCCAAGTCATATTCCGAATGCGCAGCTATCGACGGTACGCGAACCGATTGGTGTCGCAGCACTGATTACACCATGGAATTTTCCTAATGCAATGGTCACCCGTAAAGCCGCCGCAGCATTAGCGATAGGCTGTCCGGTGCTCATCAAACCTGCCAGCGAAACGCCTTTCTCCGCATTGGCCTTGGCAGAATTAGCAGACCGAGCCGGCTTTCCACCTGGTGTATTTAACGTGATTACTGGCGATGCGGTGATGGTGTCACAAACTTTGTGTCACTCCGATAAAGTCAAAGCGCTCTCGTTCACAGGTTCAACTCGAGTGGGTAAGTTGCTGCTGCGTGACGCGGCACAAACCGTGAAGAAGTGCAGTATGGAGCTCGGCGGTAATGCCCCTTTCATCGTGCTGCCAGATATGGATGTCGAGCAAGCAGCCAAAGCCGCCGTGGATGCCAAGTTTCAAACTGCAGGACAAGACTGCTTGGCCGCAAACCGTATTTTCGTCCCCGAAGATAAGTACGAAGCGTTTTTGGAAGCGTTTGCCAAAGAAATGAGCCACATCGTTTTAGGCAATGGTTTAGATGAAAAAACCACCATGGGGCCGCTGATCAATCGCGCTGCGGCGGATAAAGCGCATGATTTGGTGCGTGACGCACTCGACAAAGGCGCGCGATTGGTAGCGGGATACCACCAGCCCGTACCAGGCGAAAACTTCTTTGCGCCGACATTGCTGGCCGATGTCACCCCTGATATGACGGTGTATCGCGAAGAGAATTTTTGTCCTGTGGCAGGCGTGTTGCCTTACCAAGACTTAGATACCGTGATTGAAATGAGCAACGACACTGAGTACGGATTAGCTGCCTATGTTTATGGTCACGATATTCACCAAATTTGGCGCTGCATGCGTGGTTTGGAATTTGGCATGGTGAGCGTGAACTCCGTCAAGATGACTGGCCACCCTATCCCATTTGGCGGTGTGAAACAGTCAGGGCTTGGACGAGAAGGCAGTCGCCACGGCTTTGAAGAATACAGTGAAATCAAATACTGCTGCTTAGGCGCTTTACCAACCGTCAGTGGCAGTTAAGGCACGAAATATGGATATCCAATTATTCGAGGAGAAGGATCATGAGCAACAAAACCAAACAACTTTTAGAGATCGACCGTCAGAGAGTATTTCATGCCTCAACCCACCTGAAGCAGTATGCGGCTGGGGAGCTTTCGGGAAGAATTATCTCGAGCGGAAGCGGAATACGCATCACCGATTCAGAAGGCATCGAGCTGATAGACGGCTTTGCCGGGTTGTATTGTGTGAACATTGGCTATGGCAGGACTGAAATGGCCGATGCTATTTATGAACAAGCCAAAGAGCTGGCGTACTACCACACTTACGTCGGTCATACGAACGAAGCACTAGTGACACTATCAGATCGCATCATCAAAATGGCCCCTGAAGGCATGAGTAAAGTCTACTACGGCATGTCGGGCAGCGATGCGAACGAAACTCAACTTAAGTTGGTGTGGTATTACAACAATGCCCGTGGTCTACCAGAGAAGAAAAAAATTATCTCCCGTGACCGCGGCTACCATGGCTCAAGTATCGCTTCGGGTTCAATGACAGGGCTGCCTCTATTCCACGCTCATTTTGATTTACCGCTTGAGCGCATCAAGCACACCATGGCGCCGTATTACTATCGCCGTGAAGACGAGAGCATGTCTGAGCTTGAATTCTCTCAATATTGTGCGGATCAACTCGAAGCAATGATCTTGGAAGAAGGCCCAGAAACGGTAGCAGCGATGATTGCGGAACCAGTGCTCGGTACTGGCGGTATTGTGCCACCACCAGAAGGATACTGGCAGGCGATTCGCAAAGTACTCGACAAATACGATGTACTCTTGATTGCGGATGAAGTTGTCTGTGGCTTTGGTCGCCTCGGCTCCGATTTTGGCTCACTGCACTACGACATGAAACCGGATCTCATCACGGTAGCGAAAGGGTTAACCTCAGCGTATCAACCGTTGTCTGGCGTGATCGTCGGTGAACGAGTTTGGAGTGTGCTAGAAAACGGCACCGACCAATGGGGCGCTATCGGACACGGTTATACCTACTCCGGTCACCCAATGGGAGCGGCAGCCGCGAACTGCAACCTCGATATCATTGAACGTGAAGGCTTGGTGCAAAACGCAGCCGAGGTCGGCGCTTACTTGCAGCAACGTATGGCAGAGACGTTTAACGATCATCCATTGATCGGTGATACTCGTGGCGTTGGCTTGTTGCATGCGTTGGAGTTTTCTTCAGACAAACTCCGCCGAGCACACTTTGATCCAAACTTGAAAGTGGGTCCGCAAATCGCGGCGGCCTGTTTAGAGCAAGGCTTAATCGCTCGCGCCATGCCACATGGTGACATCCTCGGCTTTGCTCCACCGCTTATCGCGAATCGTAATGACATCGACACTATTGTCGACAAAGCGCACCAAGCGGTCAATAAAGTGATGGATAACCTCGTCACGTCTAAACAGTGGCAGCCAAAATAGCCGCGAATTAACCAACTCACAAACCTACCAATGATTACCGCCCCCTCTGACCAAATTAGAGGGGGCGGTCCTAAGAGACGTACTACATGGAAACACAAGCAATCTTTGCCGCAAAGAAAGCGATTAACGGATTAGTCAGTCGCACACCATTACTTCACTCACCACGGTTATCGCAACAATATCAATGTGAAATTTGGTTAAAACTGGAAACACTACAACCTATTGGTGCTTTTAAATTGCGTGGAGCGACTCATGCCATGAACAAACTGAATGAGGAACAAAAACAACATGGCGTCGTCACTTGCTCTACTGGTAACCACGGCCGTGCCGTGGCTTATGCTGGGCAACGACTAGGAGTCCGCACCGTGATTTGTATGTCCAATTTAGTGCCACAAAACAAAGTCGACGCAATTAAAGCATTAGGCGCAGAAGTTCGAATAGTTGGTCAAGCTCAAGACGACGCGGAGCGAGAAGCATTGAGGCTAACAGAAGAAGAGTCGATGACCTATCTCTCACCATTCGAACACCCAGACATCATCGCCGGACAAGGGACCATTGGGCTAGAAATCATTGAAGATCTTCCTGATGTCGACGTCATTTTCGCCGGGTTATCTGGCGGCGGATTGATTGGTGGTATTGGCTTAGCCGCAAAATCAAATAGCAGCAAAGTGAACGTGTATGGCGTTTCCATGGACAAAGGCGCAGCGATGGTAGAAAGCATTAAAGCAGGAAAACCAGTACAAGTTGAAGAGCACGAATCGTTTGCTGACAGCTTAGGTGGCGGCATAGGTTTAGACAATCGCTATACCTTCAAACTCGTGCAAGAAGTCATGGATAAAGCGTTTTTAGTCAGTGAACACAGCATCGCCAAAGGCATGGCAGATATTTTCGATGCAGAAAAATTTGCCGTAGAAGGCGCGGCCGCAGTGGGGCTTGCCGCCATTCACCAGCATCAACTGGACTTACGCGGTAAGAAAGTCGTTTTGGTGCTCAGTGGAAAAAACGTCTCATCAGACACTTTTGAGACGGCATTAAAAATTGGCCGCCAAGTCAAAGAGTAACCGAGGTCGTGCGAATGAAAATCTATAATAAATCTCAGATAGAGCAAGTGACTCAGTTAGATCTTAATGCGTTAGCGGCCGTGGAAAATGGCTTCAAAGCGCTTGGGCAAGGCAACGTCACTATGCCTCCGATTCTTAGCATGGCAATTGAAGAGCATAACGGCGAAGTGGATGTAAAAACGGCGCATATCAAAGGTAATGAGCGCTTCGCGATAAAAATCAGCCCAGGATTTTTTGATAACCCAAAACTAGGACTACCCAGCCTAAATGGTTTGATGGTGCTCTTTAGCGCGAAAACAGGGCTGGTTGATAGCGTATTGTTTGACGAAGGGTATCTAACCGACATTCGTACTGCTCTCGCTGGCGCTATCTCCGCGAAATACCTGTCGAACTCAGAAGCATCCAAAATTACGGTTATTGGCAGTGGGCTTCAAGCAGAACTCCAAGTCGCTGCAATAAAATTAGTTAGGCCAATCTCCCAAGTGAACATCTGGGCAAGAGACAACACAAAATCGCAGGCTTACAAACAACGCATGGAGCAACGATACGATCTATCCGTATCCGTACACTCCTCTATCCAGCAAGCATGCCAAGAAGCCGACATTATTGTCACGACAACACCATCAAAAGAACCTTTGCTGAATTGGGAAGATATCCCATCAGGAGCACACGTGATCGCTATGGGTTCAGACAGCCCTCATAAACGTGAGCTTGCCACCTCAGTGATCCTAAACGCTGAGCATCTGGTGGTCGATCGAATCAGTCAGTCAGAATCACTTGGCGAATTACGTGGTGTAGACAAACCGCTCACCCGTAGCCTAGTCGAACTTGGCGACATCATTTGCGGCAAGCACCCCTACTCAAGGCGTGTTGACGATGTTTCGGTATGTGATTTAACGGGAACTGGCGTTCAAGACACCGCAATCGCTGACTATACCGCTCAACAACTCACCAGCATTCAATCCACGATGTAACTTATTCCCTGTGACTTTGGCGGTGGGCAACCACCGCACTTTTTGAGGGCCGTAACATGCCAGAGCTCTGTACGTTTCAATCTTTAACCACTCAGTTTGAGTTTTCGGCGGATGTATCCGCTTATCAACGTTCAATCGGACTCATTCAACTCGCGACCGACTATGTGCTAGAAAACGAATGGCGCGAGCATTTACCCGCAGATGTTCGCTTATACACTTCACGCTTTCTCACCACAGGTACTGTCGATCCTCTGCACTTAACAGATATGCAAAACAGTATCCGCGAGTGTGTACGCACCATCGTGCCAATGTGGCCAATCAACGTCATGGCGTTTGGCTGTACGTCAGCTAGTGTGCTCATTGGCTCCGATCAAATCACTGATTTAATTCGTCAAGAGAGACCCGAAGCCATAACAACTAACCCTTGGCAAGCCGCACTGAGAGCGCTTGAACACCATAAAGCTAAAAGAATCGTTATGCTGACGCCGTATACCAATGACGTCAATCACCCACTTTATGAGTCCATGACCGAACATGGCATTGACGTTCTGGCCTTTGGGTATTTCAATCTCGACTACGATCCCCATATCCCAACCATTGGAGGGCAAGACGTAGAAAATGCCTTAGCGCAGCTGCTTGAGTCGATTGATTGCACTGTGGACGCGGTATTTATTTCATGCACGAACATGCGAGTCATGCATCTACTGCCTTATTTCTCAAGCCGCTTTGGTATTCCTGTACTAAGCTCCAACCAAGTGATGCTTTGGGACGCATTGCGTTTGCTTGAGTCCGATAATTTCTCCGACGTGTCATCATCGCCCTTTCCTTGCTGATAAGGACTCGCTAAAATGCACAAAATTGCGCACTAACTGGATGAAACATGGCAAAACTTACCCTTCAAGAACAAATGCTGAAAGCTGGCTTAGTTAATGAAAAGAAACTAAAGAAAGCGAAGAAAGGCTCTAAAAAATCACGCGTTCAAGCACGCGAAGTAAAAGCGGCGGTTGAAGAGAATAAACGCCAACAGTTAGAGCGTGATAAACAATTGAGCGAACAGCAAAATGCCGAGCGTTTGAACAAAGAGATCAAAGCGCAAATCAATCAATTGATTGAGATGAACAAGATCGACTTAAAAGATGGCGATATTAAGTACAACTTCACCCATGGCACCTTGGTTAAGTCACTGTATGTTGATGCTCTCATCCGTGAACAGTTGATTAAAGGCATTCTAGCCATTGCGATTGTCGGTGAAAGCTACGTTGTCATTCCACGCGGAGTAGCGAATAAAATTGCTCAACGTGATGAATCCGTCATCATCGAACAGAAAGAACCAGAATCGGACATTCCAGCAGAAGACGACCCATACGCAGATTTCGTCGTGCCAGATGACTTGATGTGGTAACAACAAACAATAGATGCATCAACGAAATGAGCCGCTGATATAACATCAGCGGCTCTTTTTTAATAGAAAAATACGCTACAGAAATGATGTGCGTTATTGCTTACTTAGTAGCAAATTCACACCAGATGCGGCTAAAAACAGCGAACATCCGCGATTAAAACGTTTCGCCATTTTTGGATTTGAGAACCAATGTCTAAGGTACAAACCAAAAATCGCGTAAATTGAAATGGCGACCATTTCTAAAATCAAAAACGTGGAGCCAAGGGCAAAAAACTGCTCTTGAACGTTGGCGTTCACGTCTACAAACTGCGGCAAAAATGCAGTAAAAATAAGAATCGCCTTCGGGTTACCGGCGGCAAGCGTAAACTCTTGTTTCGCAAGCCCTGCATAGTTGCGTGAGTTAGTTAACTCAGAGATCGGGCTCGATTCCGAACGCCAAAGGTTGAATGCAATCCACAATAGATACAACGCACCCACCAGCTTTAACGCTAAAAACAGCATTTCTGATGTGTACAAAATCACTGCCAGCCCAGAGGCAGACAACGCGATCATGCCAGAAAATGCCGTAATACGCCCTAAACTAGCGACAAACGCGGCACGAAAACCGTAACAACGCGCATTATTCATTGCCAATAAGTTGTTTGGGCCTGGAGTCATATTCAGAGCAAAGCAAGCGGGAATAAAAAGGAGGAGCTTCCAAATATCCATGATAAAAAATGGCCTTAATTTTTAGTAATAGCCAGCACCGTAACATTGGCTGCTAGAATGAGTAAATAAAAATTCTACGCTAGAGCATTTCCGCTTCAAACCGAGCTGCTCTGGCTTGTGCAATCGTACAGTGTGTTTCTGTCATTAACTCCGCCAAGGTGATATTTGGGTTTTGCACCACCAACCGAATCAGTTTTTCTTCCAACGGTTCCAGTTTGTCCTGATGAACGGATAACCCTTTCTCCAACTTATTCATCACAAACCTTAGCTCTTCACACTGCCCTGCTTTTAGCTGATCAAGTAACGCTTTTAAGTTCAAAGCTTCTCCAGAAACTTGCCAATGACGAGAGCGCCTAACTCGCTTAACGTCACACCCGCAATCCGCCGCAATGACTTTAATGCGTTTAGCATTCTCACCGCCAATGCGATGAATCAGAGAGGGAAGCGAAACAATAATGTCGTCATCTTTCATCCGTTACTCTCCCACCACTGACACATTCTCTCCAACCCAAGTGAGTAGCTGTTTGGCGGCTTTGGAGAGTACCTGATTTTGGCGCACAATGTAGCCGAAATCGGTGTTTGGAAAACTAGGCAAAGGCGTGATCTCTCGGGAAAGCGTTAACCTCGGATCAAGAGAGAAATCCGGCACAATGGCGGTCCCAAATCCTGCTTCTGCCCAATCGATTTGTGCTTCCACACTGCCCACTTCCATCACACGATGCTTAGGCAGATTTAACTCAGGTAAAGATGCATCTATCAGCTCACGGGTTCGCGTGTCGTGCCCTAGCAGAATCAGCGTCTGGCTCTCTTTTCGATTGTCCTGCCACTCAAAAATGTTATCGCCAAACGCACACCAGTGAATTTGCGTGAGAGGCGTAAAATGCAACGGTTGACTCTCTTTTTGTGCGATAACAAAGCCAATATCGGCACGCGCACTTTTCACCAAATCCACCGCTTGAGAAGACGTGGTATTGAACAATGCCAAGTCGATACCCGGGTATTCACTTTTGAATTGCTGGAACGGTTTGATAAGCAGTAAACGTGAAACGATATCGCTCGCAGCAATAGAAAGCGTTCCCTGCGTAAGATCGTTGATGGCATTGAGATCCGATTGGCAAATTTGCAGCTCATTAAGCATCCGCTGCGCCGTATCTAACAAACGCTTTCCCGCTTGCGTCAACTGCACAGGATTTCGCTCAATCAATTTAGTGCGCGTGGCCTGCTCCAACTGCTTGATATGCAAGCTGACGTTCGGTTGCGTCATGTGCAGTTCCGTCGCTGTTTTGCCGAAATGCTTTACCTCTGCAAGAGTTACGAAGGTTCGCAGCCAGTTCAAATCTAACATTGCCAATTCCGATATGAGATTCTTATCAAGTTAATGAGTATAATTAATTTCTCTTATTATGGCGAACGCCTTAAGATTTTTGCATCTGTTTTTGGAGATTAAATTATGTCGTCTATCGTTGTTGTGGGTGCAAACTGGGGTGATGAAGGCAAAGGCCGCATCGTTGACTTTTTGGCAGAGCAAGCTTCTGCGAGCATTCGTTTCCAAGGTGGTAACAACGCGGGTCACACCGTGGTTAACGATCTAGGTACGTTTAAGCTGCACCAGCTACCAAGTGGCGTATTCAACCCAGACTGTTTGGCAGTGTTAGGTCCGGGTATGGTTATCAGCCCTGCGTTGCTGTCTCAGGAGATTGCGGAAGTTGAAGAAGCGGGTGTAAAAGTGAATATGTGCGTCTCTGATCGCGCAACACTGTGTCTACCTCTACACGCACTAGAAGATACGCTAGAAGAACAGCGTTTAGGCGACAAAGCATACGGTTCAACTCGTCAAGGTATTGCACCTGCGTACGGTGACCGCGTAATGAAGAAAGGCATCCTTGTTGGTTGGTTGAAGCAACCAGAAGTATTGGTTGAACGCCTTCAATTCATGATGGATTGGAAACTTCCGCAACTGCGTGCGCTCTACCCGACGTTCGAGTTTGAACAAACCGCTGAAGAAATGGCGAACTGGTTGCTAGAAGTGTCTGCACCTTGGCGCGATTCAATTTGCAACGTAACGCTTCCTCTAAAAGAGCTACAAGCAAAAGACAAAACACTATTGTTCGAAGCACAGCTTGGCGCGGGTCGTGACCTTGTTTACGGTGAGTACCCTTGGACAACATCTTCTAACGTTGTATCAATGTATGCGGGTATCGGCAGTGGTCTTCCAGCACTTCGTCCTGAGCGCGTTATTGCGGTTGCAAAAGCATTCAGCTCATCAGTAGGTACTGGTACGTTGATCACGGCAATGGAAGAGCAAGACGCTTTTCGTGAACTTGCAGGCGAGTTCGGTGCAACTACAGGTCGTCCGCGCGATATGGGCTACTTCGACGCTGTCGCTACGAAGAACGGCGTTGAACTGCAAGCAGCAACTGAAATTGCGCTAACTAAAGTAGACTGTTTGACTGGTCTTAACGATCTGAAAATCTGTGTTGGCTACGAAGGCGACCACAGCGAAAACCCAATCTGGCCTCAAACGGCAGCACTAGCACCAATCTACGAGAAAATGGAAAGCTGGAGCGAAGACATCACAGGTTGTCGTAAGTTTGAAGAGCTACCAGTAGCAGCACAGAAGTACGTTCTACGCATTGAAGAACTGATGGGCGTACCAGTAAAAATGGTGTCTGTGGGTCCAGGCCGTGAACAAATGATTATGCGATAAGATGTGAATTAACACATCATTGGCAAGCGGCTTTTATCTGTTCCGGGGTAAAGCCGCTTTTTTTTACACTGTAAACTTTGAAGAAATTGCACTTCTCAATTCGTGTTTAGTAACCTAATCGCGCCTACCTTCCCTCTTTATTTATCAATCAATAGATTAGAGCATATAACGCATTGTGCACGTTATTAGTACATCTCACTTGTTAAAGAAGCACGTTATTTAAGTTAATTGTTTGAATTAATGTTCTTTAACTGATTGCTTGATCACGATCTTCATCTGCAATTTGTTGAACTAGTGCTCAAAAAATCTAACCCGCTGTTTTTAGGATAGATGAGTTCCCCAACATCCAACCTAACAGCAGGTGATTCCCATGACGAAAAATCTTTTCCGCCTCAGTACGATAACTCTCGGTTTATGCATCAGTTCGTTCTCTTTTGCGCAATCCGATCTTCCGAACATTAAAATTCTTGCCACTGGCGGCACCATAGCAGGCGCAGGTCAATCTGCGACAGAGTCAAACTACACCGCAGGTAAAGTCGGTGTCGAATCATTGATTTCTGCGGTACCTAGCATGACCAACATTGCCGATATTTCTGGAGAGCAAGTGGTCAGTATCGGTTCACAAGATATGAATGATGAGGTATGGCTTAAATTAGCCAAACGCGTCAACGAACTGCTCGCTCAAGATGATGTTGACGGTATCGTCATCACGCATGGTACCGATACGTTAGAAGAAACCGCTTACTTCCTTGATCTGACCGTCAAGAGCAAAAAACCAGTCGTGATTGTCGGTGCAATGCGTCCTTCCACCGCAATGAGTGCTGATGGCCCAGTTAATTTATACAACGCCGTCGTGACAGCCACCGATGAAGATTCTGAAGGGCGCGGCGTGTTAGTCGCGATGAATGACACTATATTCGATGCGCGAGACGTAACTAAAACAAACACCACTTCCGTCAGTACTTTCCAGTCACCTAACTTTGGCCCTATCGGTTACATTCATAATAGCGATGCCAAATATCAACGAAGCCCAGAGCGTAAACACACCACAGAAACACCATTCGATGTATCAAAACTTAACACACTACCTAAAGTAGGTATTGTTTATAACTATGCAAATGCGTCGAGCTTACCAGTCAAAGCCTTTGTTGATGCCAAGTTTGACGGTATTGTAAGTGCTGGTGTTGGTAATGGTAACTTGTACCACACGGTCTTTGATGAGCTGGAAAAAGCGAGCAAAGATGGCGTTGTTGTTGTAAGGAGCTCCCGAACGCCTAGCGGCTCAACCACTTTGGATGCTGAAATTGATGACGAAAAATATGGCTTTGTTGCCTCAGGCACTCTAAACCCACAAAAAGCACGTATCTTACTGATGCTGTCACTTACTCAAACCAAAAACTATCAAGACATCCAAAAGATGTTCCAATACTATTAATTCTGTGTAAGGCATCTTTAGATGCACAAGAGGAGGTGTTACTCGCCTCCTCTTGCACACGACGATGTTGGCGCCCCTGGTTAACCAAACAAACGGCGTTTCATCCCTGCTTTTTCAAGAATACGCGTTGTGATCTCTTCCACAGAGAGAGAGGACGTATTGATATATGGGATCGCTTCTCTTCTAAACAACGCCTCTACGGTGTCTAGCTCCAACTTACACTGCTCAGTACTGGCGTAATCACTTCCAGACAAACGATTCTCACGGATTTCAGTCAAACGTTCAGGGTCGATAGTAAGCCCGAACAATTTATGACGATGGATCTCAAACTCAGGCAACAAACGCATCATCTTCACGTCTTCCGCGATAAATGGATAGTTCACGACACGCAAACCAAACTGCATCGCCATATATAGGCTGGTGGGGGTTTTCCCGCTGCGCGATACTCCCAGCAGGATGATATCGGCTTGCTCCAACCCTTTTAGCGTGATGCCATCATCATGCGCCAATGTATATTCAATGGCCGCGATACGGTCGAAATAGGTATCGGAATCTTTCCCCACACTGCGAGAACGCTGCAACTTGGGTTTTGGTGCCATCTGAATGTCGTCTTGCACTTTCTGTACAATGCTTTCCAACACATCGTAGCTGTATGCAGGCGCTTCCAACAGCATTTCACGTACGTCTGGCACCACGATAGAGAAAAACACCAGAGGTTTGACGCCATTGCGTTGGTAGGAAGTTTCAATTTCTTTTACAACGTCAGCAACTTTGTCCTGGCTTTCTACGAACGGAAAGGTTTTTTCGTTAGGAATGAACGGAAATTGACCGAGAACAACATGCCCTAATGTCTCACATGTTATCGCCGTACCGTCAGAAACATAGAACACATCACGACTTTGGTTATTTATTTGCATTTCTGTTTAATTTTTCAAAATCTTTTGAGTAGGATGGTAAACATAATATTAATAAATCAGTTTGGCTTTCAGTTAGGTTCACCACAGCTTTAAAAATTCTTTTGAATTTTTTTCAGCCGGAACGTAATCGTTTGCCTTTGATATCAATCTAAATGAAGCAATATATGGTCAAAGTGTAATAACAGCCAACATGCGATTGTTTAGAGCGATTTAAGTCCCCCTACTAAGCTGCAATGTTTCTGGAGAAAGACATGCAAAAGAACACCCTCTGGTTCAATGGCCTATCCATGGATGATGTCGACAAAGTCGGCGGTAAGAATGCTTCACTTGGCGAAATGGTTTCTAACCTAGCGAACGCAGGCGTTTCTGTACCAAATGGTTTTGCGACAACCTCATACGCGTTTAACCAATTCCTTGACCACGAAGGTTTGGATGAGCGTATTCACCAATTACTTGATGAACTAGACGTTGAGGATGTGGAAGCTCTGCGTAAGACAGGTGCAACCATCCGTCAATGGGTATTAGAGGCCCCTTTCCCTGCGGACCTTGAACAAGAAATCCGTGAAAACTACCAAGAACTGATTGAAGGCAACCCTGAGCTTTCAGTCGCAGTTCGTTCATCTGCTACGGCAGAAGACCTGCCTGATGCCTCTTTTGCTGGTCAGCAAGAAACGTTTTTGAACGTGAAAGGCATCGACGCAGTACTAGAAGCAACTAAGCACGTTTACGCTTCTCTATTTAACGACCGTGCGATCTCTTACCGTGTACACCAAGGTTTCGACCACCGTGGTATCTCGCTATCTGCGGGTATCCAACGTATGGTGCGTTCAGACAAAGCTTCTTCGGGTGTAATGTTTACGCTTGATACTGAGTCTGGTTTCGACCAAGTTGTCTTCATCACCTCTTCATGGGGCCTAGGTGAAATGGTCGTTCAAGGCGCAGTAAACCCTGATGAATTCTACGTTCATAAGCCAATGCTTGAAGCAGGTGAGCACCCGATCGTTAAGAAAACATTTGGTTCTAAGTTGATCAAAATGATCTACTCTGACAACCAAGAGATCGGCAAACAAGTTGATATCGTTGACACTTCTGATGAAGAGCGCAACACGTTCTCATTGAACGACGAAGAGATCAAAGAGCTCGCCAAACAAGCGATGATCATCGAGAAGCACTACCAGCGTCCAATGGACATTGAGTGGGCAAAAGATGGCATCGACGGCAAGCTGTACATTGTTCAAGCGCGTCCTGAAACCGTATGTTCACAAACGGAACAAAATGTGATTGAGCGCTACGAGCTACAAAACAAAGCAGATGTTTTGATTGAAGGTCGTGCAATCGGTCAACGTATCGGTAAAGGTGCAGTACGTTTGGTTGACTCTCTGGACCAAATGTCATTGGTTCAAGAAGGTGATGTGTTGGTTACAGACATGACTGATCCAGACTGGGAACCAGTGATGAAGAAAGCTTCTGCTATTGTTACCAACCGTGGCGGACGTACTTGTCACGCAGCAATCATTGCTCGTGAACTTGGTATTCCTGCAATCGTTGGCTGTGGCGATGCGACAAGCAAACTGACTGATGGCGCAACAGTGACCGTATCTTGTGCAGAAGGCGAAACGGGTTACGTTTACCAAGGTGAACTTGAGTTTGATGTAAAACGCTCTTCTGTTGATGAACTGCCACTGCTGCCGACCAAAGTGATGATGAATGTGGGCAACCCAGATCGCGCATTCGACTTTGCTCAGATTCCAAACGAAGGTGTTGGCCTTGCTCGTCTAGAGTTCATCATCAACAAGATGATCGGTATTCACCCGAAAGCATTACTTAACTTTGATGCGCAAAGCGATGAGCTAAAAGCAGAAATCAAACAGCGCATTCGTGGTTACAAAGATCCTATCGATTTCTACGTAAGCAAACTGACTGAAGGCATCGCGACTATCGCTTCTGCTTTCTGGCCAAAACGCGTCATCGTTCGTATGTCTGACTTTAAGTCGAACGAATACAGCAACTTGGTTGGTGGTAAAGCCTACGAACCGCATGAAGAAAACCCAATGCTTGGCTTCCGTGGTGCGTCTCGTTACATTTCTCCAGTGTTTGAAGATTGCTTCGAGTTAGAAACTCAAGCTATCAAGCGCGTTCGTAACGAAATGGGTCTGAAAAACGTTGAAATCATGATTCCATTCGTGCGTACACCAAGCGAAGCTGCATCAGTGATTGATTTGCTAGCGAAGTTTGATCTGCGCCGTGGCGACCAAGGTCTTAAAGTCATCATGATGTGTGAACTGCCATCCAACGCGGTACTTGCCGATGAGTTCTTGAAGTACTTTGATGGCTTCTCGATTGGTTCAAACGACATGACTCAGCTAACGCTTGGTCTGGACCGTGACTCTGGCGACGTTGCTCACCTATTTGATGAGCGTAACGCGGCGGTGAAAATCATGCTGAAAATGGCAATTGACGCAGCAACCAAAGCTGGCAAGTACGTGGGTATTTGTGGTCAGGGCCCATCAGATCATGAAGATTTGGCGGAATGGTTGATGGAGCAAGGCATCAGCTCTGTTTCACTAAACCCAGACACCGTTATCGATACTTGGTTACAGCTCGGTAAAGTTAGCAGCAAGTAACGCGCTAAAAACTCAAGCCCTCACACTCCCCTTGTGAGGGCTTTGTTATTCATACGTCATTTCGCAATCAGTTCGTGATTCCTCTCTCAAGATCGCCATTTAGTCAATTTCATTATCAAAGTCTGATGACCTAGAATGAAGATGTATCGACAACTCCAGAGAGAATTTGATGAAAAAGTCTATCGCACTCATTACCACATTGATGCTCCTAGCATCTCCCGCTTACGCAGATTGGGATGATATTTCCAACAAAATGTCTGAGCTAGGCGAAGCGGTTTCTGATACTGCGCAAGATGCTTGGGACGATACCAAAGCCTTTTCAAAGCAAGCGTGGCAAGATTTCACTAATTGGTCCGAGGAAGCAATCAATACCGCAGGCGAGTGGACAGAAGCTAGTATCGAGAAAAGCAAAGAATGGATAGATGCAGCCGACAAGAAAATTGATGAACTGATGGAAGGCGACACGCCAGAAGAAGCTCGCCAAGCCGTAGACTTAATGGCGGATAGTGCTTTGCTCAAGTTGTTTAATGAAAAGCCGGAGGCCAAAGCCATTTACGACAACGCTTACGGCTACGCGGTCTTTGATTCTCGTAAATTGTCTTTGTTGTTTCACACCAACTCAGGGTCAGGTGTCGCAATAAATAAGGAAACAGAAAAACGCACTTATATGAATATGTTTGGTTTGGGCGTCGCACTTGGGGCTGGCGGCAAGTTTTACCAACAAGTGATTCTGTTTGAGAGCAAAGAAGACTTTGATACGTTCGTCAACGAAGGATGGGAAGCGACCAGTGAAGCCTCTGCTGTAGCTGGCGAAGACTCAGAGCAACTTTCAAAGCAATTTAACAGTGGCGTCGCCGTTTATCAGTTGAATGCAAAAGGCTTGCTCATCGATGCCAACGTGTCTGGTTCTAAATATTGGGTTAACGAAGAGCTCACCAACTCGCAGTAACGCATAGCAACTAATCGCTTAAACAGAACGGTTGTTATGCATCCTTATCAATAAGTTAACGCAGCTATGACTCCTCAAAACTGAGTACTTGTGCAACTTTCTCATGGGAAGTTACCAGAAGATGGTGACTTCCCTTTCTCGTTGGATGGCTTTTCGTTATGCTTGCCCAAAACCATCTGCGATTCGGTATCCCATGCCTGACAATAACTTTAATAATCTGCTGGCAGAAGCAATTTCTGCTCTTAATACGCCTAACTTTACTCCTAAGCTTATGCGTGTCATTCGCACTCTTTTTCATTTTGATTGCGCGGTTATTTTAGGTTATCGAGAAGGTAAACATCCTATTTATCTCTACGACTCGATTGAGAACGAGCGAGAGTTACTTTTTCAACGCTACCTTACTGACTCATTTCAAAATGACCCTTTTTTTCTCAAACTAAACGAGACAAAGCAACAAGGCGTATTTACGCTCAAAGACGTAGCACGCAAAGGCGTTGATTTTACTTCCTACTGCGAACAGTTCTACCATCAGACAGGGTGGAAAGACGAACTGAGCATGCTAGTCGAAGTCGAACCTGGCCGTTGGGTCATGCTGTACTTCGGGTATATGAATGATGGAAAATACTTTTCTCAACAGCAAATCAATAAATTAAAGCCCTACTTCCCGATAATCCAATCGCTTTGTCAGCAGCACTGGAAACAAACGGAGTTTACCTTTTCTGAGCCTGTTTTTGCCCAGAGTGCTTATTCTGGCAGTATGCGATTGGCCATTGAGCAAGCTTTAGCAACATTTGGCGTAGAATCACTCACTCGTCGCGAGCAAGAGGTGGCTTCACTCCTCGCTCAAGGGTTTGACACCAAAGAAATTGCCGCGCGGTTACACTTAGTGCAAGGCACGGTCAAAAATCATCGAAAACGCATTTACTCGCAGTTAAATGTGTCTTCATTGAGTGAGTTATTCCAGCTTTTCCTCAATCACCTTATTCTCCATTCAAGATAAAAAACTGTCCCTTAAGGGATATATCGACAAAAGGTGTCGCGTTTTAGTCTGAATACAACAACCACTAAGACAGACAAAAAGAATGATGACACCATTACTGCAAGATTTACAAGATCGTGGCTTGATTGCGCAGGCCAGCGATTTGGAAGAAATTCAGACACTTCTCTCACGGCCACAAACCGTTTACTGCGGCTTCGATCCTACAGCAGGCAGCTTGCACATCGGCCACCTTGTGCCTTTGATTATGCTTAAGCGCTTTCAAGATGCGGGACACCAAGCTGTTGCCTTGATTGGCGGTGCAACGGGCATGATTGGCGACCCGAGCTTTAAAGCGACCGAGCGCAGCCTGAATTCTTCAGAAATCGTCTCAGGTTGGGTTAACGATCTTTCTAATCAAATTCAGCAGTTGATGAATCACCAACTGACCAAGCCAATGATCATGGTGAACAATGCTGACTGGATGAAAGCGATCAACGTCATCGACTTCTTCCGTGATGTAGGTAAGCACTTCTCGATCAATACCATGATCAACCGGGAGTCGGTAAAGCAACGCTTGCAACGCCCTGATCAAGGCATCTCTTTTACCGAATTTAGCTACGCTCTGCTGCAATCGTACGATTTTGCCGAGCTAAACCGTCAATACGATTGTCGTTTGCAAATCGGTGGCAATGACCAATGGGGAAACATCGTCAGCGGGATCGATTTAACTCGTCGTCAAAATGGTGAGCAAGTATTTGGCTTAACTCTGCCACTGATCACCAAATCCGATGGCACCAAATTTGGCAAAACCGAAGGCGGCGCAGTGTGGCTAGATCCTAGCAAAACCTCACCTTACGCCTTCTACCAGTTCTGGCTTGGCGCAGAAGACGCCGACGTTTACCACTTCTTGCGTTACTACACGTTCTTGAGCTGCGAAGAAATTGCCAGCATTGAAGCGCAAGACCAAGCAAGCCAAGGCAAGCCACAAGCACAACGTATTCTCGCTGAAGAAATGACGCGATTTGTTCATGGCGAAGACGGCCTATCTAGTGCCGAGCGCATCACTCAAGCACTGTTCAGCGGTAATGTGCAACAACTGAGTTTGGGTGAATTAAAACAGTTGGAATTGGATGGTTTACCAAGCATTGAGAGTGCACAACAAGATTTGGTTGAGCTATTGATTGAGTCGGGTTTAGCAAGCTCGAAACGTGTTGCGCGCGAACACATCAGCAACAACGCCATCAGTGTAAACGGTGAAAAAGTGTCGGCTGATAACCCGAGTTTAAGCTTCCCACTGTTTGACCAATACTGGTTACTACAACGCGGTAAAAAGCACTTCTGCCTCGTAAAGCGTACCGCTTAACAAAGCATCGGAATGACACCTCACAAGGCAAAGTGATATAGCGAGTTAACTGACGGTTAGCTCGCTCTAGTATCGGCTGTGCATACCAAAATGATGAGACATTCCATCTTCCATTCGGCCGCCTTTCCAGCCACCAGCACCGAATAAATTAAGCACATCTTGAGCGGTATAATCAGCACCAGCAAAGAAGTCATGCGCCACATCAGAGCGGATGGCTTGCAACTCGGGTTGGTTTTCCAAATCAAGTTCTTGCGGATTCGCGTACAACGCCAACGCAATTTTTTGTTGGCACGTGCTTAACTCACTGGTGCTCGTCTTTACCTGACCGACGGAAAAGTACTCACGACTGCCATATCCCACCACCAATCTGGTACTCATTAGCTTAATTACTTTCTTAATGCGGCGACGTTGTATAAATCTCAACATGTTGAAGTCCTTATTTATATTTCGATAATTAATAATAAGTTTTGTATACCACACATCAATACTCTAGAGTGTCAGGGTTTAGCACGGCGCTCAAAGAGTATGGAGTTCAAGAGTGAAAATTGACGATCTAAAACTGTTCACCAAAGTCGTCCAACTTGGCAGCTTTACAGCGGCAGCCAATGCTTTGGACTTACCACGAGCAAATGTTAGCCGACGCATTGGAGAACTGGAACGTTACCTCGGAACGCAACTTTTTCACCGCACCACTCGCAGCCTTTCGCTGACAAACAAAGGCGATGCCTACTACCAAGATCTGCAAAAAGTGCTCACCTTGCTTGATTCGGCAAACCAGCAAGCCAGTAACGAAAGCATCGAAGTCAGAGGCAAAATCAAACTTGGCCTTCTGCCAGAAACCTATGAACCTCTTCAACCCATTTTGTTTGAATTTCAGGATCAATATCCGCAGGTTGAGCTCGACATTCGCAATATCAACAATGGCTTTATTGATATGTTTCAGCAGGGGTTGGACATCGCGCTGCACGGCGGCATGCTGTTTGATTCAGACATTGTCGCCAGAAAGATCTTAACGCTAGACCGATGTGTCGTTGCCTCACCGAACTATCTTCAAACTCACGGCACACCAGCCACATTAGAAGAGTTGAGCGATCATCAGTGCATTTGTTTTCGTTGGCCAAATGGCAATGTCGACAACCTTTGGCATTTTCAGGAACAAAACGTAGCGCTCAAACCGAAACTCATTTCCAACAACATCGGCTTTATCAAAAGCTCCACAGTGCTTGACCGCGGCATTAGTTATATCCCAAAACTGTTGGTAAAAAATGAGCTCGAATCCGGTGCATTGGTGCAAGTATTGTCTCAATATGCCGTCACAGAAGAAACGGGGTGGTTGCTCTACCCTAAGCCGAAAACGCTGAACCAAGCTAGCCGGTTACTTATTGAACACTTGTGCAATAAAATACCAAAACTTTTGTAGTTTACATTTATTGTCATAAATTTTGTGACATTGAATCATGCGTACGCATGATTATCTGAACATCTGTGAATTATAAGATGGCGCCGAAATTATGGAGCCATCTTATGAATCATCAAATCAAAACCGCTGCGCTGAGCACTATCGCGCTCTCTCTACTCGGCTGTAATCAAGCTCAACCCCAGGTTGAGGAGCCAAGCGCATCCAGACCCATTCAAGTGATTGAAGTCAATGAAAGGAATGAAGAACTCAACAAATCATTCAGCGGGATCGTAAAAGCAAAAGAAACCGCCTCACTCTCTTTTCGTGTACCTGGCACCGTGGAAAGCGTGTTCGTAAATAAAGGCAGCGTGGTAGAAAAAGGCCAAGTCATTGCCACGCTGGACAAGCACGATTACCAAGTCTCACTAGAAGAATTACAAGCGCGCATGTTAGAAGCGCAATCAGCACACAAACTCGCGAAAGCCGAGTTAAAGCGCGTAAAACAAGCAACTTCTGATGATGCCATTGCCAGCGTAAACTTAGATCGAGCCATCAGCAGCTACGAACGTAGCGTCTCTGCCGTCAAAGTGGTTGAGAAAAACATCCAACGTGCAAAAGATGCCCTACGTTACACCACTCTACGTGCACCATTCACTGGCATTGTTGCCGACGTTTCTGTTGATCCACATGAACAAACCTTGCCGGGCGGCAGTGTTGTGTCAATTCAGCAAGAAGGCAGCTGGGAAGTCGACATCGACGTGCCGGAAAATATGATTGCGCAATTCGCACTAGGTCAGCCAGCATCGTTGACTTGGTATGATTCGGAGCAATCCTACCGAGCAACCGTTGCAGAAATCGCGCCGAAAAAGCACCTGCTCAAACAAACCTATACCGTCACGCTAGACATCGATTCGATTTCCAGTGCGCTATTCAACGGTAAAGCAGTCACGGTAAATACCGCTCTCAACACCAGCAACTCAAGCCATTGCTTCCCTTATTCTGCAATTTTGGGGGAGAAACAAACTCTGCACGTGAATGTGGTTCGTGATGCGGTTATTCATTCAGAGCCGGTCAATCTTGACTCTATCGACGCATACCAAGCGTGTGTGACCGGAAGTTTTGAGCATGGCGATTATGTGGTGATCAGCGGTAGCCATTATCTGAGCGAGGGCGATGCCGCCCCAAACCTGACTATCAAGACGTTGTAGGTGCGTATCCATGATCAATTTAGCTGAATTCGCGATTCGCCAACGTAAGTTCGTTCTGTTCTTTATCGTATTGAGCGTGATCGCTGGCATCTATTCTTACTTCGACTTAGGCAAGTTAGAAGACCCGAGCTTTACAGTAAAAACTGCGGTAGTCGTGACCCTTTATCCGGGTGCATCTGCCGAAGAAGTCGAACACCAAGTCACCGATACCGTGGAAACTAAATTGCAGGAAATGGCGGAGTTGGATCGCTTGCGCTCATTGTCTCGCCCCGGTTTGTCTATGGTCTTTGTTGACCTCAAAGAGAGCCTTAATTCCAAAGCACTTCCGCAGGAATGGGACTTGTTGAGACGCAAAGTGGACGATGTAAAACTGCAGCTGCCTTCCAGTGCGCAGATCAGCGTAGTACAAGACGAGTTCTCTGAAGTCTACGGCATGCTTTTCTCTATCCACAGCACAGATGCTACACCAGAAGAGTTGCGTCGCTACGCCGAAGAGCTGCAACGCCAAATCAAAGCCGTCGACGGCATCAAAAAGATCGAGCTACACGGCGTTCAACCTCGCGTTGTACACATCGATATGCCAGACGAGCGCTTGGCTCAATATGGTTTGTCGATCGCACAAGTTTGGAACCAACTGAGCACACAAAACAGCACGTTCGAAGCGGGAAAATTCGATGCCGGTACAGAGCGTATTCGTATTGCGCAAACCAGTGAGTTTCAGTCTCTAGAAGACATTCGCAATTTAATCATCAATGGTGGCACCGGCGAGTTTGGCTCGGGGTTGATTCGTCTTGGTGACATCGCCGACATCACCATGGGTTATCAAACACCAGCATTGGCAGAAAACCGCTACAACGGAGAGCCCGCTGTCACCTTGGCGGTGAGTCCAGTTCAAGGCATTAACGTGGTGTCACTTGGCGATACGATTCAAGACATCATCGCTAACTACCAGGCAACGCTGCCGCTGGGTGTCGACATCTCGACCGTTGCTTATCAACCTGAAGAAGTACAAAAGTCTATCGACGACTTTGTTGGCAACCTGCTTGAAAGTGTCGCGATTGTTTTTGTGGTGTTGTTGGTTTTCATGGGCTTTAAGAGTGCAACCATCGTTGGCGCAAGCTTGCTCCTGACTATTTTGCTCACGCTTGTATACATGAACATCGCCAGCATCGATTTGCACCGTGTCTCGCTAGGTACGTTTATCCTCGCACTGGGCATGTTGGTGGATAACGCCATTGTGATCACCGATATGATGATCGCCAAGCTCAACAAAGGTATCGAGCGAACTCGCGCCGCGATTGATTCCGTCAAAGAAACCGCCGTGCCACTTTTAGGCGCAACTGTCATCGCGATTATGGGCGCAAGCCCAGTGTTGTTCTCCAAAACCGACTCCGCCGAGTTTGCAAGCTCTGTGTTCTACATTGTGGCATCGTCACTGTTGCTTTCATGGATCGTCGCGATGACGTTTACGGTATTAATGGCGTGGATGTTCATCAAGCCCAAAGCTAACAGAGAAGAGACCAAACCGAGCCGTTATAAACAGTTGGTATTCTGGACGGTGGACAACCCGCGTAAAGCATTAGCCGCTTTGGTTCCGTTGATTTTAGTCACCGCCGTGGCAATCCCGTATGTGGCCGTGAACTTTATTCCTCAGTCGGATCGCTCAATTGTGTTTCTCGATTACTGGCTACCCAATGGTGCCAAGATTGAACAAACCTCGGCAGACATGCGCAAAGTTGAAGAATGGTTGGTCGCACAACCAGAAGTGGAAAGTATCTCTAGCTATGTCGGCACCAGTGCACCTCGCTTCTCGGTAACGGTAGAGCCTGAGCCGCTCGACCCTGCCTACGGGCAGATTCTGATCAACACCAAAGACTACGAGAGCATCAGTCACTTGGTAACGCGTGGCGATGATTGGCTGAAAGAGGCGTTTCCGGATGCCGAACCTCGCTTCCGAGCGCTGAAGCTAGCAACCAAAGATAAGTTCGCGGTTGAGGTGCGTTTTTCTGGTCCGGATGAAACCGTATTACATCAACTAGCGGCGGAAGCGAAAACGATTTTTGCTTCAAACCCTGATGCAAAATACATTCGCGATGATTGGCGCCAAGAAAGCAAAGTGCTCAAGCCGATTCTAAACCAAGACAAAATGCGTCAAGCAGGAATTAACCGCGCCGATGTCGCTTTCGCGCTAAAACGCGCATCAGACGGCATGCCGCTCGGACAAATGAACCTGAATGATGAGCTGATTCCAATTCAGTTACGTGGCACATCGCAAAACATGGCGTCACTAGAAACGCTACCTGTGCGCTCGCTACTTGGCTTTAACAGCGTTCCACTTGGTCAAGTGGTGGATGGATTCGAACTGGTCACCGAAGAGAGCATGATTTGGCGACGAGACCGCGTGAAAACCATCACGGTTCAAGCGGGTGTGAGCCGAGACTCCACACCAGCGAATGTAAGAAATGCCATTAAAGATCAGGTTGAAGCTATCCAACTTCCGGCGGGTTACAGCATGGAATGGGGAGGCGAATATTACGATGAAGACAAAGCGGTCACCGACATCATGAAGCAGCAACCAAAAGCAATGCTGATCATGGTGATCATTTTAGTCGCGATGTTCAACGGCTTTAAGCAACCAATCATCATCCTCGCAACGCTACCACTGGCAGCATCAGGGGCTGTGTTTGCTCTGCTTGGATTCGATAAACCATTTGGCTTTATGGCGCTGATCGGAGCTATCACACTAACCGGGATGATCATCAAAAATGGCATCGTACTAATGGATCAAATTGAGCTCGAACGCACAAATGGCAAGAGCTTGTCTGACGCGATCAAAGAAGCCACGGTCAACCGTACTATGGCCATTTCTATGGGTGCGTTAACGACCGCGCTCGGCATGATCCCGCTGCTGTCAGATCTGCTGTTTGACCAAATGGCGGCAACCATCATCGGAGGCTTGGCGGCCGCAACCATATTGTCACTGTTTGTCATGCCGGCACTGTATCGCCTTGCTTATAAAGAAAAAGCACCATCCATACAAACCAACGCTGAGCTAGAGGAGGCGTCATCGTGAAAAAATTCATTCTAACGCCTGTCGTTCTAGCCCTAAGTTTAGCGGGCTGTGCAGTGGGGCCAGACTACCAAGCACCGACCACCAGCATGGCAGAAACCTACTTGAACGCCGAAAATGCAGGGTTGAGTACCGATTCACAACACGTTGAGTTTTGGTGGACTAAGTTTCACGATCCGGTGCTGAATCAAATGGTTCAAGACATGCAGAGCCAAAACATTCCGCTGAAAGTGGCGGCCGAGCGGGTGAAAATGGCCAACAACTATAAAACCATGGTGGAGTCATTCAAGGTGCCGACTATTAGTCTCGGTGCGGGTTACATGAACTATCAGTTCAGTAAAAATGACTCTTCACTCGGTCCGATATTGAATCCACTCAGTGATGCCGTGCCGGGTCTACCACCTCAAATTGGTAACGTCACCCTAATGGATAATCAACACGATGGCGTATTTGCAGGCGCGAGTATCGCTTGGGAAGTTGATCTGTTTGGGCGCATTGACCGCCAAGCGAACGCGGCGCATATTCGTCTCGAACAAGCTCAGATCTATCAAAGCGGCTTGAACACGGTGATCACAGCGGATTTGATTCACAACTACTTGCAATACCAAGGTGCGAGTGAGCGCCTTGAATTAGCAAAGTCGAACTTAGAAGATCAACGACGCACACTCGACCTCGTCGGAAAAGTCGTGCGCAGCGGCTACGGTTCTGCTCTCGATTTAGCCCAAGCGAAGGCCACGCTTGCGGCGATGGAATCGCTCGTTCCGCAGTTAGAGATTGCACAACAAGCGCACAAACATCGTTTAGCGGTGCTGCTTGGCGAGCCGCTAACGCAAGTCGAAATCCGTCTGTCTAAGCAACATAGTGTACCTGTCATGCAAGACATGGTGCCGGTCGGTTTACCTTCCGATCTGTTGAAGCGTCGTACCGATATTCGCTTAGCCGAGCGCGAAATGGCCGCGCTCAATGAAGAGTTAGCAGCAAGCGTTGCTGATCAATATCCGAAGTTCTTTTTGACGGGCGCTCCGGGGTTGTCGGCGTCAAGCTTTGACGATCTCTTCAGTAGCGATTCTTTCGGTTGGATGGGTGCGGCAGGCGTAAGCTGGAACTTGTTCGATGGGGGTCGTGGCGAGGCGATTGAAGCCATCAACCAAGCGCGTTTTGATTCGGCGACATTGTCTTATCAACATACGGTAGAGGCAGCTTTGGCAGAAACCGAATCCTCGCTGTTTGCTTATGGTCGCAGCCAAGAAAATCAGCGCCGAATCGATGAGGCATTGAAAGCCACCAATAACGCCGTCAACAAAGCCAAGTCACTGTACCGCGCTGGCTTAATTGATCATTTGTCGGTTTTGGATACGCAACGTCAGCAACGCATGATGCAAGATCAGCGAGTCGCGGCAAAGTTACAAACCGCACACGCTACGATTGCGCTCTACAAATCGCTTGGTGGTGATTGGACGCTACAACCAGAAGCACAACCCCAAACGAATGCCAAAGGTTAGGTTTCTTACAAGCCTCACACCTTTGCGCCATAACGGATGCCGTTAAATCGGTTAAAAAGAGGCCACTTAGATGGCCTCTTTGTTTGTGAGGCAAATATTTCTACCACCTATACCCTCTCTCGGTTGTATAATACAGGCTCTGAAATATTTTGTTACGTTACCTCGGTAACACCTGAGATTACAACATGAACAACAGCAGATGGGTCGGCTTTATAGGCGGCACGATTGTCTTACTTAGTACCTTTATCCTCTTCGGATCTTCCGTCCACGCTGCTTGGTACCGAATCCCTGCGGAAGCCATTCATGGTATCGCCTTCACTCTGGCTTTTGGTTTAGGGTTAAACAGCCTACTGGCGTACGCGACGGCAATGCTTACTCTCGCAGCGCTATTCTACATAGGTTTTGTTGTTGGCTACCGTATTCATCAGAAACTTAAATAAACTTCTGTCTCAACCTGAGCTTAATAACGGATACTTGGTAACTAAAAAGGGAGCAAAGGCCCCCTTCTCAGATATCAGCATATAGATGCTCTATGCCCGTTTTAATCATTAAGGTGGTATACCCTCAACGACTGTTGCATGCCGAAAACATCATCACCTAAATACTCAACCGTCATTGGAACGTTGGTCAGCAGAGTAAAACTGGAGTCACTGAACCTGCCATCAACATCACTTTCCAAATGAACAAAAAACGCAGGCTTGTCAGAAATCAATGTAATTTGGCTTCCTTCAATAGAGACATCAATATTGGCTTTTGCCATAGGCAAAGTTTTCAGCTCATGAGTGCAAAACCATGTGTTGCTTATTCTGTCTTCACCGATTTGCGCTTCAACATAGAAGAAGCCTGACGTAAGCTCATCCTTCTCAACCGATTCATCCAATTGCCACAAAATCGTATTGCTGTCTGCTATGACCGTTTGTTCTAAGCTCCAACATTGCTTTTCTTCCCCTTGCCAATCTACCCACTTGAGCAGTGCGTTGACGCTTGCGGGCTCTTTGGCATCATTGAGCAAATGCAGGCTCAACTTGCCTGTATGCTCGGAAAATACCAAATACTGCGGCGCAAAAAAGCGTTTTGCATGGTAGTGCAACTGCTTCCAACGACCACTGTATTCCAAGCTAGACCAAGAACTGACAGGCCAGTTGTCGTTGAGTTGCCAATACAGCATGCCGCGACAAACTGGAGAAATGGCACGCCAATGATCGCACGCAGTTTTGATCGCGATTGCCTGCTGAACTTGGCTTAAATACAGCATGTTCTCGAATCCAGAGGGAAAACGGAAATAACGCGTGAACATCTCTGTGATGATACTGTTACCACGAGGATTCTTCTGATGTTGTTCAAAGGTTAGGGACGTGATATTCCAATCTTGCTCCGGGACAAACTGCTTAACTTCTGCAAAAGATGGCCAAGATTGAAAACCAAACTCAGAGCAAAAACGAGGATTCACGTCAAGGTAGGCATTGAATGATTTTCCTGAATGCCAAACGTCCCAAAAGTGCATATCACCTTTACTATCATCATGCCACGCGTCACCGAAATCCAGTTCACCATTACACGGGGAACTTGGCCAGAAACGACGAGCGCTATCGTGCTCAGTAATCACCTGCTCAATCATGCGGTTGAGGCGATCGTAGTTAACCGTGTATTTGACTTTATTGTGCTTAGATTCTTCGTACCAACCAATAGCTCCAATCACTTCATTATCACCACACCAAAGTGCTATTGATGGGTGCTCCTTAAGCCTCGGAATTTGGTATCGAAGCTCATCTTCGACCTCTTTTAAGAAGTCATTATCAGATGGGTACAGTGAACATGCGAACATCATGTCTTGCCACACTAACAAGCCGAGCTCATCACACAGATTGTAAAAGCTCTCGCTCTCGTACTGACCTCCACCCCACACACGTATCATATTCATGTTAGCATCAACCGCACTTTGCAAAAGGTTGCGATAACGTGTTTCGCATTCTCGCCCCGGCATTGCGTCAATAGGGATCCAGTTGGCGCCTTTGGCATTAATTGGTACGCCATTGATGATAAATTCCATCGCAGAGCCATGTTCATCAGCTTGGTTATTTAGGGTTAACTGACGCAAACCAACGTTGCGCGTTAACTTTTGCTCTCTGCAAGAAATGGTAATGGGGTAAAGATAAGCTTCGCCATAACCTGATGGCCACCAGCGTTGAGGCTCCGAAATGTGGAACTGGCAGTGATAGTGGCCACTTCCTTTTGTTTGAATACATTGACGCTCACCATTAAATTCAACAATCAGTTCATGGCGTTGACTGTCCGTTTCCACTTCAACTACTACATCAAGAAACACACTCTCATCGGCTTGCCATTGCTGCTCTGTCGAGAAGCCTTTGAGCCAAAGCTCATTCACAATGTCGATTTGAATGGGGTCGTAAATACCCGATACCATCAAGCAAATACCCCAGTCCCATCCGGAATGACATTGCGTTTTTCGGATCAAATTCATGTGCGGAATTTGATTATTTCCCATTGCAGAAGGGATTGGGAAAGGCAATTTTTTAGCACGTTCCACACCTTCTATATCGACTCTGGCGAATTGAACAAGAACAGTATTTATGCCCTGTTTTAAATAAGGTTTGATATCAACTCGTTGTTGAGTAAACATGTTGCTGCAAGTTAGTGCTAACTCACCATTAATATAGAAGGTTGCCAAGGTATCGACACGAGTTAGCGTCATCCAAATTTGCTTGGCAGACAACGTAAACGCGTCGACTTCAAACTCACGCGAGATATGCCACTCACACTCTTCAATCCAACGAACTTTGTTTTCATTATCGGCAAAATAAGGATCCGGAATGCTCTCTGCTTGTAAAAGCGCCGAAATATTATCGCCCGGAATAGACATTGGAATTTCAATATCGGGACGCTGTGGCGAGGTAAGTAACCACTGTCCATTAAGTTCGAAGTGAGCCATTGAGTAAACCTCAGTTTGGAGAAGAAACATGTTTGCTCAATGTAATCCTGAGTAATCCATGCAAAAACAAGGGAAATGTTATTTACATACGAAATGCGGTGCACTTCACGTAAAAACACTTTCCTTTGATCTCTACCCAAAAATCAGCAACTTGGCTAACCTGTTAAAAATTAATCGAAATCTAAGGTTATATTTGCAACTTCGACATGTTAACATCATCGGCTTTTTGAACATCCTCACACTTTTCGTCGAAACGATGTGAGGGGAAATGCACGGCTTCATAGCCCTAAAAAGCGAAGTAATTATGTCAAATATGACGAATGCCGCCTCCCACACAGCGCCTATTCAGGATGCTGACTATTCTGCTATTCATCCCCCATCTCTGCTCAAGCGCCTCGAACTCACCAATCCTGTCTTTTGGTTAAGTGGTAGCTTCCTCACTCTATTCGTTTTACTTGCCCTAACGAATACCGACTCTCTAACCGCAATGGTTAACACCGGCTTCGGCTTTGCTACTAAATATTTCGGAGCTTACTGGCAAGTACTGCTTCTTCTGAATTTCCTTATTGGTTTGGCTCTTGCGTTTGGTCGCACTGGTTATGTGCGTCTAGGTGGTCTAGCGAAACCTGATATTGATAACTTTAAGTGGTTGTCAATCGTACTCTGTACTCTACTTGCAGGTGGTGGTGTGTTCTGGGCCGCTGCTGAGCCTATCGCGCACTTTGTGACTGCCCCACCTTTATACGGTGAAGCTTCACCGAAAACTGCCGCAATCAATGCTCTATCTCAGTCTTTTATGCACTGGGGCTTCTTAGCTTGGGCGATCCTTGGTGGTTTATCTTCCATTGTCTTAATGCACTTGCATTACGATAAAGGCCTGCCTCTTAAGCCGCGTACTCTGCTTTACCCTGTGTTTGGCGATAAAGCCATTAAAGGCTGGATTGGTGATGTTGCTGACGCATGTAGCATTATTGCCGTAGCAGCAGGAACAATCGGCCCTATTGGCTTCTTAGGTTTACAAATTAGCTACGCGCTAAACTCATTGTTTGGCCTGCCAGATACGTTCGTAACTCAAAGCATGGTTATCATGGCAGCGATCCTGATGTATACCCTTTCCGCACTAAGCGGTTTGAGCAAAGGTATTCAAATCGTCAGTCGTTACAACATTATTTTGTCTGTGCTGTTAATTGGTTACATCCTGTTCTTTGGACCGACAAGCTTTATTGTTGATGGCTATGTACAAGGCGTTGGTCGCATGGTAGATAACTTCTTCCCAATGGCGCTTTACCGTGGTGATACGGGCTGGCTAAGCTGGTGGACAGTATTCTTCTGGGGTTGGTTTATCGGTTATGGCCCAATGATGGCGATCTTTATTGCTCGTATCTCTCGTGGTCGTACAATTCGCCAATTAATCATGTCTATTAGCATCGCGGCACCGCTGATTACTTGCTTCTGGTTTAGTATCGTTGGTGGCAGTGGCCTTGCGTTTGAACTTGATAACCCTGGTTTGATTTCATCTGCGTTTGAAGGCTTTAACTTGCCTGCAGCACTGCTAGCGATTACCGGTGAATTACCTTACCCAATGATCATTTCGGTTCTGTTCCTGATCTTAACGACAACATTTATCGTGACGACGGGTGACTCAATGACTTACACAATCAGTGTAGTAATGACGGGCTCAACAGAACCAAACGCAGTGATTCGCTCATTCTGGGGCTTGATGATGGGTATTGTCGCTATTGCGCTTATCTCAATGGGCTCTGGTGGTATTTCTGCATTGCAGTCTTTCATTGTAATTACCGCCGTGCCTGTGTCTTTCATTTTGCTGCCAAGCATTTGGAAAGCGCCTGGCATCGCAAGTAAAATGGCAAAAGAGCAAGGCCTAGTTTAAACCGCCTCTCTAACCAATATGCGAAAAAGAGCCCTTCATTGGGCTCTTTTTAATTCTGCACTTTATCCTACGCTATCAATGCGAATCATCACTGCATCTGGACGCCAATACTCGAATTCGCAGTCCATTAATTTGCCATCTTGTTTGTAGTTTACTCGACGAATTTTCAGAACCGGCTGTCCTTCAGCCAAGTTCAACGCTTTAGCGACATGAGCAGGTGCTGACGTTGGAATCACATCAAAACGAGAGCGCTTTGTCTCGTAGCCATACTTCTCACGATAAATACCTGTCAGTGACATGATGAGGTTCTCGGACAATATACCTTCAAACAGTGCTGATTTGAGTATATTTTCAACAAACAATACCGCTCGCCCATCAATAAAACGTAACCGTTCAATCACATAAATTGGGGTAATTCGCTCCACCTCTAACGATTTTGCATATTCACCTGCAGCCATTTCACTTCTTACGTTGAGTAACTTGGTTTCTGCAATACGATGCTGCTCTCGAATCATTTGATGGAAGTGAGAACGAGACAACGGGTTGTAACAGATACGCTCCGGAGATACATACCAGCCACGACGCTCTTCTCGGTAGATCAGACCTTCAGTTTCTAAAGACACCAATGCATCTTTGATAGTGATTCGAGTCGTAGAAAATAGTTCACTGAGCTCTCTTTCTGATGGCAATTTTTGTCCTTCCGACATGATGCCGGAAAGAATCTGCTGCTTTAAGCTGCTTCTAATTTTTCCTAATTGGGTACCAAATTCTCCGGTGCCTGTCGCTCTCATTCTGATCTAGTCCAACGATAATTTGACGAATAACATAAGGCGTTTACGTAACAAAAATATGACATTAATCAACAGAACACATATTGAGCGTATGAAATATAAGTGCCATAGAAATTCATAAAAACTGTCAAATTACTTGCGCTAAATCGTCACATTCCATCCATAGCATACAAAGCGAACTTACTGACCTAGTCCAGAAGGATGGAGACAATGAAAACTTTGCTAAGTCGTTCAATTACTGCACCAGCGGCAATCATCGCGGTAACGCTTGCAGCACCAACAGTAGCGAAAGAAGCCGATATTGAGTCATTGGTTACCGCAGCACAAAAAGAAGGGGCGGTTTACAGTGTAGGTATGCCTGACAGTTGGGCGAACTGGAAAGACACTTGGGCTGATTTAAAGTCAAACTACAACCTTAAGCACCAAGACACAGATATGAGCTCGGCTCAAGAAATCGCAAAATTCGAAGCTGAGAAGAAAAACGCGACCGCAGACATTGGTGACGTAGGTTTTGCCTTCGCACGTGTAGCGGTTAAAAAAGGCGTCACTCAGCCATACAAACCAACAACTTGGAATGACATTCCAGATTGGGCAAAAGACAAAGATGGTCATTGGGCACTTGCTTACACTGGCACTATTTCTTTTATCTCCAACAATAACCTCGTAAAAGACGCGCCAAAAACGTGGGATGACCTATTAAAAGGCGACTACAAAGTGACCGTAGGTGACGTCGGCGTAGCAGCACAGGCAAACAACGCGGTTCTCGCCGCAGCGTTCGCCAACGGTGGGGACGAATCCAACCTCAAGCCTGCGCTCAAGTTCTTTTCTGAACTCGCGAAGCAAGGTCGTCTTTCATTTACCGATCCGAACATCGCCAACTTAGAAAAAGGCGAAGTGGAAGTGGCGATCATGTGGGACTTCAATGCGTTGAACTATCGCGACAAAATTGACCGCGACCGCTTTACAGTGAGCATTCCTCAAGATGGCTCTGTGATTTCTGGTTATACAACCATAATCAATAAATATGCGAAGAACCCTAATGCAGCAAAGCTTGCTCGTGAGTACATCTTCAGCGATCAAGGGCAAATCAACTTAGCAGAAGGTTATGCGCGTCCAATCCGCACCAACATCACACTGCCTCAAGCAGTGCAAGACAAGCTAATTGCTAACGACCAATACAGCAATGTTCACCCAGTGACTGACTTCTCAGCTTGGGAAAAGTCCGCGCGTAAGCTGCCACGTCAATGGCAAGAAAGTGTCTTAATCCACCAGCAATAAGAGTAAGTCGTTATGAGCAATAAGGTCATCCTTGTTGTTCTAGATGGACTGAACTATCAGGTAGCCCGTGATTGCATGGGCTACCTCAATGGTCTTCTAGAACAAAGTCGTTCCCAACAAGAAACTCGCGCAACGCTTTATCCTGTGCAGTGTGAGCTGCCCTCTATGTCTCGCCCACTTTATGAGTGCATTTTAACGGGCGTTAGCCCTGTAGAAAGCGGCATCGTAAACAACAATATCGTTCGTCTATCCAAACACGATTCCATTTTCAGTCTGGCAAAAGCCCAAGGCAAAGTGACCGCTGCGGCTGCCTACCACTGGGTAAGTGAGCTTTATAATCGCGCACCATTTGAACCTGTTCGCGATCGTTTCACACATGATGAAACCTTGAATATCCAACACGGCTGCTTTTACTATTGGGATCATTATCCTGATGAAGCCTTGTTCCTGGATGCAGAGTATTTACGTCGCAACTATAAACCTGATTTCTTACTGATCCATCCGATGAATATCGACGATACAGGACATAAGTTTGGCCTAGACTCTCGCCAATACCGCAATTGTGCGCGAGGTGCAGACATTATTCTTTCCAACTACATCGAACAATGGCTTGCTGATGGGTATCAAATCATTGTGACCAGCGATCATGGCATGAACAACGATCTTTCTCACGGTGGGATTTTACCTGAAGAGCGAGAAGTTCCCCTGTTTGTCATTGGTGATAAGTTTACCCATCAAGATTGTCATATTAAGCAAACTGATATTTGTGGCACCGTTTGTCAATTGCTAAACCTTGACCACACGAAGCCATACACTCAGGAATTGTTAGCACTATGAGCAGTTCTGTCCTCTCCCCAAGCTCTAGCGAATCACGCTCAAATTTGGCAAGCACTTGGTTAAAGCGCTTTAAGCCAGCCATTTGGTTAGTGCCTTTCGCGCTGTTTTTCTACCTATTTCAACTCGCACCGATGATTTGGGTACTGTTAAACAGCTTTATCTACGATAGCGAGTTTGCCTTAGATAACTACATTGAAGTGCTCGACTCCGCCTTTATGATGCAGGCGTTTGGCAACAGCTTGTGGTTAGCTGTGTGGTCGAGCATTTTTGGCTTAGCCATTGCGACTTTGTTGGTCTCTTCTCTACGCAGAGTCGATTCTAAAGTCCGCGACGGTGTGATTGCGTTTACGAACATGAGCAGCAACTTTGCAGGCGTACCTCTGTCATTCGCTTTTATTATTATTTTGGGCACCAATGGAGCGATTACCCTTTTGCTCAAGCAGTATGGCTTACTCGGTGATTTCGACCTTTATGGTAAATGGGGCCTGCTGGCCATTTACATCTACTTCCAAATCCCGCTGGCGGTGTTGTTGCTCTACCCTGCGTTCGACGCGTTGAGTGATGATTGGCAAGCAGCTGCTGCGCTATTGGGAGCCAAAACATCGCAGTATTGGGCGAAAGTCGCTCTGCCAGTGCTCTCACCAGCCTTATTCGGTACCTTTATTATCTTAATAGCCAACGCGATTGGCGCATATGCGAGTGTTTATGCGTTGACCTCCGGTAACTATAACGTCATCACAATTCGAATCGCGAGTCTGGTATCGGGAGATCTGTTCCTTGAACCTAATCTCGCCGCTGCGATTTCGGTGATTCTAATGGCGTTACTTGCCTTTATCACAGTGATTAACCAATGGCTCATTTCGAAAAGCTATGCAGGTAGGAAGTAGTCATGCACAACGTTAATACACGATTCCATAAAACAGTGGTTTATTCCATTGTTGGGATCATGCTCATCCCGATTTTAGCGACCTTTGTCTATTCGCTTTCATCACGCTGGGGCGCCACGGTGCTTCCGGATGGTTTCACTTTTGATTGGTACGTTAAATTGCTGACCGACCCACGCTTTTTGCAAGCGTTTGGGCGTTCGCTGTTTATTTGTATTGCTTCGCTAACCCTCAGTGTGATTCTGGTTCTGCCAGCGATATTCGTGGTGTTTTACTACTTTCCGAAGCTCGATAAGCTCATGAACGTATTGATTTTGCTACCATTCGCTGTACCACCAGTCGTGTCGTCCGTCGGCTTGCTTCAACTTTATGCTGACAGTGAAATATCTCTTATCGGTACCCCTTGGATTTTAATAGGCACTTACTTCACCATCGCGTTACCGTTCATGTATCGTGCAATTTCAAATAGCTTCGAAGCTATTAACCTCAATGATTTAATGGACGCGGCACACTTACTAGGGGCAAGCACAACCAAAGCGTTCTTGATGGTCATTTTACCTAACCTCAAGAAAGGGCTGATGGCATCGCTTTTCCTTTCATTTTCATTTCTACTGGGAGAGTTTGTGTTCGCCAATATTTTGGTCGGCACACGTTATGAAACCCTGCAAATCTACTTGTATAACATGCGTCAGACAAGCGGCCACTTCACGTCTGCCTTAGTGATGACCTACTTCCTATTTATTTTTTTCCTGACTTGGTTGGCAAGTCGTTTCAGCCGAGGAGTCAAACAATGAGCTACGTAACAGCGAAAAATCTGACTAAACGTTTTGGTGATAACACCGTATTTGAGGACATTCACTTTAACATCGAGCAAGGTGAATTCATTACGCTTTTGGGCCCTAGCGGTTGTGGTAAATCGACGCTACTTCGCAGCCTTGCAGGGCTTAACCCTGTCGATGGCGGCGAGATTTGGGTAAACGGAGAAGATATCACGCATCAAGTCCCGCAAGAGCGTGGTATTGGGATGGTCTTTCAATCGTATGCGCTGTTTCCCAATATGACCGTCGAAGGCAACATTGCATTTGGCTTAAAAATGAAAAAGCTTGCGAATGATGATATTCGACGTGAAGTGGCTAAAGTCATCAAACTGGTGGATCTGGCTGGTAAAGAAAAACACTATCCGCATCAACTTTCTGGCGGTCAGCGCCAGCGTGTCGCACTCGCTCGAGCGTTGGTGGTGAAACCTCGCATATTATTGCTTGATGAACCACTTTCTGCGCTTGATGCCAAAATCCGCAAACATCTTCGTCAGCAAATCCGAGATATTCAGAAAGAAATGAATCTCACCACTATCTTCGTAACTCATGACCAAGAAGAGGCGATGATTATGTCTGATCGTATCTTCCTAATGAGTAAAGGGGAAATTGTTCAAGCAGGAACACCTGAAGAAATTTATACTCATCCTGCTAACGAGTTTGTGGCCGGTTTCATGGGGCACTACAACCTTGTAGAGGCCAATAAAGCCAAGCAACTCTTCAACATTGATACCGAATGGAAAGTAGCGATTCGCCCAGAGTCTATATATGTAAAAGAGCAAGGTCGTCAATATGATAGCCACATCTCAGCGCCACAAGTAGGTACGATCACCAGCCACCAGCTTCTAGGTAATGTTATTCGCTATCAAGTGAACGTTGAAGAGTGTGAGCTCACTGTTGACTTGCTTAACCGCTCTTCAGAACGCTTACTAGCGAATGGCAGCCAACTAGAGCTACTCTTTAACCTAAACGAAATTCAACCAGTGAGAGCCTAAACATGTCCAAACCTTTGTATGTTTTTGATATGGATGAAACCCTAATAAACGCTGACTGCGCAATGATTTGGAACGAGTTTATGGTTGAGAGAGGCATCGCGACTGATCCTTTATTTATTAAGGAAGATCAGCGTCTAATGGCCTTGTACTCTGAAGGCAAAATGGACATGGAAGATTACCTAGCGTTCTCCATGAAGCCACTAGAAAACATGCCGATTGAAGAAGTAAACGCCTTGGTTGAAGAATGTGTTGAAAGCCATATTTTGCCTAAACAGTTCCCTCAAGCCAAAACCCTGATTGAGCAACTGTCTCGTGATGGTATAGATATGGTTATCATCTCTGCCAGCGTCACTTTTTTGGTGGAAGCCGTTGGTCGCCGTCTTAATATTCCAACCGCACTCGGAATTGATTTAATCGAGAAAAACAACCGTTATACTGCTGAAATCGACGGTGTCCCTAGTTATCGTGAAGGCAAAGTCACGCGATTAAAACAGTGGCTAGAAAATAAGCCTGAGCCTTATTCCGAAATACACTTCTATACCGATTCAATCAACGATTTGCCTTTATGTGAATATGCAGATTACACCTACCTTGTAAATCCATGCCCACGCCTCAAAGAACACGCGAATCGATCACATTGGACGCTATTACGTTGGAATTAGCCTTCGGTCTTTATAGCAATAAAGGGCAGCGAACTGCTGCTCTTTCCCTTTAATTGTCTGGTTATACGTGAACTCAAATTTGAGACCATCGAAAACTAAAACACTTCAGTAACAAAATGGCGCAACTAATGTCAAATTATTAAAAATAATGAAGATTTAGCAGTGTGATATGACAAGATTCATATAACCAAAACGGATAAAGAAAGGGTCATCTATATCTCATGATGCATTCAAATTCGACAGTCAAGCATTCCAGGAACAATAGAACAACATATTCACAATCCAGACTAACGATAATGAAAACATTGATTGAAGAATTAACATTTTAACAATCATTGCAACAATGTTAACTTTAGCTCCGTTGGTCGCGCTGGTGGTAAGCCTCTCACCAAGCCTATTGTCAGTTTTATATGGACGTTCGACCACCTCCAAAATGAATAGACACCCAATTTGGTGCCCTTTATTACGCCCGCAGAGGAAATTCTTTGCGGGCTTTTTTCTTCCAGCTTTATTGGTCTGGTAGTAAAAACAAAAAAGCCAGCCTTAAAAGGCTGGCAAGTAGAGCAACAAGGTCAGTGCTTACTGCTAACTAGCACTGAACTCATATTGGATTCATTTTCGTCTGTTAGTCTCTTTATCGGCGGTTATGACTTGCTTGCTTTCTCTTTGTGGCACGTTACCTTTACTAACGGTTCTTGCTCATCTTTAATGTTTTTCACGATACGCTCATCGCGTGCGTGGATGGCATCCATATTCATTTGCTGAATATCTGCTACAGCTTCATGCTTCATTTCAGAAAAGTCCTGACGTAAATCTGAGCTCCACTCCTCTTTGTCTAAAGTGTTAGCAGCAGCGATTGGTGATGACATTACAACAATAAGACTTAGAGTAGATAGAAATACGCTTTTCATAATAAGCTCCTTGAGGATTAGCAGTTCGTTTTAGTTACAATGTATATATTGCACATACGATGCCAACTTTTATTTTGTTATTTTTCAATAACTTAAATGAATCCATATATTCATCATTATCTCCATCTGGTAAATTTCGCTAACCAAGTGTTAAATTAACCAAGTAAATTAAAGACACAAAAGCATTCATAAAAAGAATAACTTATCAGGAGATTTTCTCGCTGTTCTTTCATCGAATAAATTACGTAACAACCCACTCTAGAACTGCTTTGAATCAAAATACAGAAATAAAAAAGCAGCCCGAAGGCTGCTCCTAATCGTTAACATCAAGCTTGTTAACTCTATATATTTACTTCAACGCTCGACGTCACTGGCGACTTTCTGAAACGATTGATAAAGCGATGAATAAACCCCTTAATCGATCTGAAAATATTTTTAATATCTTCAAGCATTAAATACAAACAAGGCACCAGCACTAAAGTCAGAACCGTTGCGTACAACACCGCAAAGCCCAAAGCTACAGCCATTGGTATGACAAAACGCGCCTGCAAGCTCGTTTCAAACATAATCGGCAATACACCCGCAAACGTCGTTATGGAGGTGAGCGTGATCGCTCGAAAGCGTGCACAGCCCGCTTCAACCACCGCTTGTTTGATGTTCATACCCTTTTCTCTCACTTGGTTTACGTAATCTGTCATAACTAGAGAGTCGTTGATAACCACGCCAGCAGCGGCGATCAAACCAAATGTCGACATCATACTGATATCCAAACCTAGCCAGAAGTGGCCCCAAATCGCCCCCGTCAGACTAAATGGAATGACTGACATTACAATCAAAGGTTGGGTATAACTTTTTAATGGTACGGCTAACAAGATGTAGACGATGATCATGCCTGCAATAAAGAACAGAATCTGTTCATTACGCTGCGCTGCTTGCTCTTCAATATCACCACCCAATTCCGTTTTCACACTCGGGAAGACTTGCTTCATGTCCGGTAAGATATTGTCGTCGATGACCTTCACGACTTCTTGAGGTTCAACCAATTCTTCGTCTATCGAACCATAGACATAAACGGTTTGATACCCGCCTTCACGTCGAATGCTACTCACGCCCGGCTGCTCGTTGATCTTCACCACATCACCCAGCATGACCTTCTTACCTGCTGGCGTGGTAATCACAGCGTAACGTAATGATGAAAATGCTTCACGTGTCAGTTGCGGGTAACGCACCATAACTTTGATTTCTTCACCATCACGAATAAGACGCTGTGCTTCACCACCGTAGAAGCTGCCACCCACTTGCTCTGCGATCATGGTGAGATCCAGTCCGAGATCGTACGCTACAGGCGCAAGAGAAAGGAGCACTTCTTTGCTTCCTGAATCAATAGAAGATGAAATATCGTATAACCCTTCTTCCTGCTGTAAACGCTCTATCAAGTAACGCCCAGCCTCGTTCAATTCATTAATATTAGAACCAAACAGCAAGTAACCAAACTCATCTCTGTCACCGCCACCCGCGCTCTGCTCGCGGATTTTGATGCTCTTCATTCCAGGAATAACTGGCATAGCTTCACGCCAACGTCGAGCAAGTTCAAATGTGTTGAACGGGCGTAATTCCTCATCAACCAATGGCACTAAAACACGGCCTTCGGTGCGGCTTCGGTTGTACGAAAGCACATCACGAATCATGCCTTGACCATGTTCTGCGATGGTCTCTGATTCAATTTTTTGCATCACACGTTCGATGGTCTTAAGAGCGCTGATTGTTTGCTCACTTGAAACGGTATCGTTCATTTCAATAGTGATCGCAGGATAATCAGTAGGCACTTTAGGGTTAGGGATCACCCGAACATAATTCGCGTTGACCAAAGCCGCACTGATCAGCAGTAAACCGCAAAACACAGCAAACACGGTCCAGCGCCAATGCGTACATGTCGTTACAAAGTTACGATACGTACCGTTTACAAAGCCAAAAAAACGTTGGTTAAATCGGTCACGCCAGCCACCAGGTTTAACTGGCTTAAAGTGGGTATGTGCGAGGTGAGCAGGAAGGATTAACTTTGATTCAATCAAACTGAAGATCAAACAAAGAATCACAACACCCGCGATACCATAGAAGAAAGCACTGTCAATACCGCTAGACAACAAGAAAGGGGCAAACACGGCAATTGTGGTTAAAACGCCAAAAGTAGCTGGCGTGGCAACACGTTTGACACCGCGAACCACATTTTCGACGCCACCGCCTTTTTCTTCAATTTCGCTGTAGGCGCTCTCTCCCATCACGATGGCGTCATCGACCACAATACCGAGCACCATAATGAAGGCAAAAAGAGATACGATGTTTACCGTGATCCCTAATACAGGCATCATCATCACCGCGCCAAGAAAACACACTGGCAGCCCAATCATTACCCACATTGCCAAGCGAAAGCGCAAGAAAATGGTCAGCATAATCGCCACTAGAGCTGCGCCTTGCAGCAAGTTTTTCAACATCATGTCGAGACGACCATTTAAATAATAGGTCGTATCCACTAAGACTTTGAGCTTAACGTCCTGCGGCAATGTCTTATTTTTTGCTTCGATATAATTACGAACAGACTCGGCAACAGGGATAATGTTCTGATCACGAGTCGCTTCAACAGACATATAGATCGCATTTTGCCCTGAGTATTCAAAGTAGCGCTCTTCTTCCGTAAAGCCATCTTTGATCGTGGCGATATCTTGCAGTAAAACCTTCGCACCATTTGCGCCAAGCTTTACAGGAATATTCCTAAATTCATCACCACGGTAGTACTGATTTTCAATCCTTACTGCGATCATCCCTGAGTTTGTTTTGACTTCGCCCGCAGAAAAGTTGGCAGAATAACGACTGATCGCGCTGCTGATATCGCTCAACGTCAAGTCGTATTTACGAAGAACGAGTGGATCAACTTCAATCGCTATCTCTTCCTCTGGTGCACTCAAATACACCAACATGACATTTTTGAGTTGAAGTAATTCATCCTCGACTTGCTTAGCAATGGGTTTGAGCTCTTCAAGCGGTCGGTCCCCAACTAACCCCATTTCGATTACATCTTGGCGCCACTCAACTTGGTAGACATTGATCGGTTCCATACCGGCAGGTAAGTTGGATAAAGTATCAATGCGTTGATTTACATCATCCAAGACACGCTTGATATCAGCATTAACGTCTACCTCGATAGAGACATACGCGCTACCTCTAGAGGCCGTTGAGACCGTTTTTTTAATCCCGGTGACATCTTTAATCGATTCCTCAACCTTAACGAGAATGCTTTCTTCAATTTCTTGAGGAGAAGCGCCAGGATAAGTCGCACGAACATCAATGTAGTTCACCTCAATGTTCGGAAACATCTGCCTTTGAATAAAGAGAAAACTCACCACCCCCATGATGATGATGAACACCATCAAAAGGTTGGCAGCGACGGGGTTATTCGCAAAATAAGCAATTAAGCCCTTTTGTTTAGTATCTTCCATGACAAACTCCTACTTACTGTACGACGGTTTCGGAGTCGTCACTCTTTTTTGCGATTTGTACCGCCATGCCTTTTTGAGGGTACTCCGGCAAGGTAAGTACCAGCTTATCACTTTGCTCTAAACCTTCCCCCACGAGTAAAAACTCACCTTCTGCTCTCAAGACCGTTACCGTCCGAGGTTGAAGTTGATTCTCACCATTCACTACCCATACCGTGCGATTTTTGACTAATTCCTGTGGCAGGCGATAGATATGCTTTAGCTCCTTACCTGTGAAGCTCACTTCAACGTAGGAGCCAAATTTAATTGGAGGCTGCTGATTATCAATACCATATGGGTCAGCGATTTGAATGACCATGTTAATCATTCGGGTAGCGCTATCAATCATGCCTAAATCACGAACCACTCGACCTTCTCTAGTGGTAGAAAACACACCTTGCTGCGTTACTGTCGCAGTGAGCTCACCAATGGATTCGGGTAAAAATGCACTATCAAAACCGGCAATTGGTACGTGCACCTCCGCCACTTCAATGTTGTTTAGCGTGGCAACTCGAGAGCCAGATGTAACAAATTGACCAACACCAATATCACGCTCAACAACCAGCGCATCGTAAGGTGCAACGACTTTGCAATTTTCTAAATCTCTTTTTGCTCGTTTGAGTGCTGCTTGAGCCGACTTCACTTGCGCTTGCGCGCTCAAAACGTGAGGCTTACGTAAATACAGGTCTGTCACTTGCTTATCGCTCAGTCTCTTAGCCTGGCGTTTTGCTACTTCCGCTTTGGCTTGCTCCTCAATCAAGCTCGCACGTGCGCTAGCTAAATTGGCTTCGGCTTGCAAAACCGACGCTTCGTAGTTGTCACTTTCAATCGTGAACAGCACTTCTCCTCGTTTCACGATCCCACCCGTTACAAAATTAGGGTGCCAACTTATCACTTCACCACTGACTTGCGCGGAAAGGTGTGTTTTTTCAAAAGGGACTAACTCACCATGGCTGGTTATCACCACTTTATGATCGGTAGGAAAAAGAGAAGAAGCCTGAACGGTAGGCTCTGTAATGGCATCTTTAGTTGACTCTTTTTCCGGAGCTGTCGCGGCGATTGCGGCATATCCTGCATAAGAGCCACCAACGACAACGAAAGGTAAAAGCCAACGTAATACGGGTTTTGCTAACATCGAAAATCCTTTTTTATTGTTGTTTTCATCACCATGCTTTTATTAAATCTTTGACTCCCTGTAAGCATGATGGTGAGGGAATTACATTTGAATAGACGTCAAAGCAGCGCGTACCTTGCTTTTTCGGTTGCTAACTACAGAGTTATTGCCAATTCAAAGTTAATAAAATTAACAAAAAATTAACCAACTTCGCAAGTTGCCCTGACTTAACTCTTCTTTTAAATAGCAAGGGACGTGCCAGGCATTTATTTATTAAAATTCAAATAGTTATTATTACTCAACTATTTTAACCAGTGTGCTATTGGTCATAATCACCAGATATTAGTGATTATGACCAATTCAGACACAATCATAATTAAAATAAATGATTATCTGCGTTCAAAAAGGTGAACTTAATCCCGAGAACATGACAATTCATTGATTAATAGCCCGTTATCCAACCTTGTTGGATGCACGCTGCGGCAACTTAGGTCTATAATTTCTGATAAGTAACACTCTGTAAGACAAGGAAATGTACTTTGTTACATACACTCGCTAAGCTGCTCTTCCCTTCTTTATTCACAATTTTATCGGCATGTTCATCCGTGTCATTGAACGATCCCAGTGAAAAATCCACTAGCTTCCAACTTGGGTATCAAGGTGACTCTGTGCTTGCACAGTACTTTGAAGCTTACGGGAAAGACCCAAAGTCAATCACTGGCTTTTCTCCTTTAAATCAAGGACACGATGCCCTTCTTGCTCGCACCTCTCTAATCGAGTCCGCACAAAAAAGCCTTGATCTTCAATACTATATTTACCGTGGTGACGAAACGAGTCAGCTAATAACGTGGCGCTTGTATGAAGCTGCAAAGCGTGGAGTCCGAGTAAGGCTTTTGCTTGACGACATGCAAAAGCGAAACGATGACGTGATGGCTGCCCTCAATGCACATCCTAATATCGAAATCCGCTTATTCAATCCGCATCAGTATCGCGACTCCCGCTGGTTCGCACTTGCCAGTGACTTTGAACGTCTTAATCGCCGTATGCACAATAAATCTCTGATTGCAGACAGTGTTTCTGCCATTGTCGGGGGTAGGAATATCGGCAATGAGTACTTTTCTTTTGAATCACAAGTCGAATTTGGTGATTTTGATCTACTGCTCTATGGTGAGGCGGTACAACAAACTGCAGATCAGTTCGACCTCTATTGGAATAGCGCCTATGCGATACCAATGGAATGGATAACACCGGACTCACAGCAAATTACCGACCTGGCGATTCAAAAGCAGGTCGACAAACTCCAGCTAGAGGAAAAGTTCTCAACCGGCCGTTATGACTTCACTAAACTGGATATGTACCAAGCTCTCAAACAAGGCAATCTCAAGCTCTACTGGGGAGAAGCAAAAGTATGGTTTGACTTACCCGATAAAGTTGCGACCCGAGAGAGCCAACTTATTGATAATTTAACGGAGCTGGTTAAAAGTGTTGAACATTCATTTGTTCTTATCTCCCCCTATTTCGTCCCAACCGAAGTCGGCACACAAGCATTGAGTAACGCGGCCAAGCGAGGCGTTGATATCACGATTGTGACCAATAGTCTCGCCTCTAACGACGTGTTTGCCGTGCATGGTTGGTACGCAAAATATCGAACAGACCTACTCGAAGCTGGGGTCAAACTATGGGAAGTAAAAGCGAGCGCGAAACTCAAAAGCAAGTGGAGCCTCACGGGGAGCAGCAGAGCAAGTTTACACGCAAAAGCAATGACGATTGATGACAAAACTCTGTTTGTTGGCTCGATGAACTGGGATCCACGTTCAGCCGCTTTGAATACCGAAATGGCCGTTGTTATCGAACAGCCAGAATATGTGCAAATGTTTCTAGAACAACTGCCGAATCAATTGTCGAATAACGCCTATGCCTTAACTCTGCGCGACGGAGACATTGTCTGGACTGACATAAAAACAGGCAAAGAATATGATTCTGAACCAGAGGCCGGAGTATGGCGAAAAATGGGCGCTTGGTTCTCCGGCATATTGCCAATTGAAGATCAGCTATAACAATTGCCAATGTGTCAAAACCTCCCCGATAAAGCAATACAAGAATGGACACTAGATTTGGGGAAACACAATAAATACAAGGAAGTTCAATGTCAGCACAATGGAACGAGTACTATCAGAAAATTTTAAACCAACCTCACCGCCCAAACGTAGAAAATGCCGTAAACCTACTGAAACTCGAGAGCAAAGTCGCTCTTGATATTGGCTGCGGAATAGGTCGAGACAGTCATTTCCTCCTCGAGCAGGGGTTTAACGTTCACGCATTTGATAGCCATGAAGATGCAGTAAAAACTTGTTTAACACGCTTTGAAGGCCACAAGCGTTTCTCACTTTCACAGTGCTGTTTTACTGAGTTTGACTACCCTCAATGCAGCCTGGTTATCGCGAATGCCAGTTTGTTCTTTTGCCCGGACGAAAGCTTTGAGCAAGTTTGGACCAAAATAAACAGTGCCTTACAACCTGGCGGTATCTTTTGCGGTGATTTCTTAGGAGTAAAAGACTCCTGGGTTGCATCAGAAATGCATCCGAACATTACCGCATTAACGAAAAAGGAAGTGGAAAGTTTATTCGCGGATTACGAACTCATTTCATTGAATGAAAGAGATGAAGACGGAACCACGGTAGTCGGAAGCCCAAAACACTGGCACATATTTAGTGTGACCGCTCGCAAGCGCTAAAAGCGGTCTCTCAAGAAAGCAGCACTTCAAATCAGTGCTGCTATCAGCGATTAATTGACTGGATACACCACTTCAAAACGCTCCAAAACTAGCGTACGTTTCTCATGCCAATCTATATTCAACTCATCGCATTCAGCGTTAAAAAATGCAGTATGCGCGTCACGCCACCAGTTTAAGGTTCTATCACCTTCGCCTTCTGCGTAGGCAAACTCTGCGGTTACATCCTCATATTTGCATGTGCTGACATCAGTAATTCGTATCACACAAACGGGGTCACCGTTCCAATTCGTGACGACTTGTAAATGGCCCACTTGTGGCATGGTTTCGCCATGCTCTCGATACCAAAGCTCCAAACTGCACGATGCAGTTTTCTGTCCAATACGAACCAAGTCTGCGCATAAATTCGCGTTGTATTCATCGGCACAATAATAGTCAGCACTAACTGATGGTACGGCTGCTCTTTGTTCTGGTGATAATAATTTTAGATACTGCTCTAAGTAATCCTTAGCTCGCGCGTCCATGCTCACTCCATTAATCATAAATTCGCAAGGAGGATAAAAGATATCACGGCAAATAACCACCAGGAACAAACTGAAAAACAACAAGAATATGACTTTTACGTAGACGACAATTATTTCTTTTGTAATAACTTTGCTAAACGTTTGTGCTATTTGCTATTGTTGCATGGTCTATCTGTACTCTTCTCGTGAAAGGACGTTTTATGCGCTTATTTATTGGTATTTTTTTCTCGCTGATACTTGCCTTGCCGACAATGGCATCGGACGAAAAGTATTCAGAATCGGATCTGTTAGATAGACCATTAATGGAACGCTATATTTTAGATGAGCTAAAAGCACTGCGTCAGGACTATCAGAGCCTAGAAAAACGAATGATCACAGAGATCACCGACCGCGAGCTGACGGTTGCGGATAAATCGTTGAACTATGCCAACGTGACCGTAACCTACTTCTTCTACATCATCGCAGGTGTCGCATCGCTGATCGCCTTTGTAGGCTGGCAATCTCTGCGTGAGTTTAAACACAACACCAAAGAGATGGCGGATAAACGATTAGAAAAGATCGCCCAAGAATACGAGAAGAAATTTGTCGCCCTTGAGCGAGATTTAAAACGCAAAACTCGCATTATCAGTGAAAACAATAAAGAAATTGAGAAAATCAACGAGATCCATAACTTATGGTTGCGTGCGCAAAGCTCACAAACACCAGAGCAACGTATTGAAATCTATGATGAGATCTTGCTGATTCGCCCAGGTGATTTAGAAGCGTTGACTTACAAAGCAGACGCCGCGATGGAAATCAACGAATACCACTGGGCACTAAGCATCTGTAACCGCGTACTTGAAGTCGATTACACCAATGGTCCTGCACTGTATCAACGCGCTTGTGCATACTCTCGTCTTGGCATTGAAGAGCAAGCCATTGAAGACTTGGAACGCGCTATTGAATACAGCCCATCTATTCGTGACTTGCTTGCCGAAGAGCGAGACCTCGAATTGCTGCATGGTAACGAGCGCTTTGAAAAGCTCTTACACCTAGCAAACGAATAATGGAATGAGCAGCATGAGTAGTCACTTTAACTTAGAAGACGCCAGCCAAGTGTTGGTTGGCGCTTTTGCCCTCGCCGTACCCATCTCTTTTTCTGAAGAGGCGTGGCGACTAGGTGAAAGCTTGCCAATGGCAAACCTGCTCATGCTGTTAAGCCTTTCTGTCATTTTCCTCAGTTTTTTCGCCTATCAAAGCGTGTTCCAAAGCCACATAAAAAATCGCGTATCCATTTTTATTTTTCGTGTGGTTATCGCGTACCTCATTGCGGCCGTTGTGGTGGCGTTAGTTCTTTTCTGTCTTGATAAGCTGCCACTAATGAATGAGCCTTTGGTTGCGATAAAACGGGTCATCGTCATCACAATGCCGGCGTCAATGGGTGCAATTGTGGTGGACAGTTTCGACAAAGAATAGGAATAGCACCTACTCTTCTAACGTTAAGTTAGAACCCGAGTGGTCTTTGCCTAACACATCTTCTGGGTTTCGCAGCGCGCAGGTTTCTAACGACAAACACCCGCAGCCAATGCATCCGCCCAAATCGTTTTGCAGGGCTTTGAGCTTTTGAATTTTTTGCTCCAACTGTTCATGCCAATGGCTCGCCATGACTTCCCATTGCTGTTTGTTTGGCGCTTGATGTTTCGGCAGCTCATCTAGCGCATGTTTGATTTCTTCTAACGATAACCCAACTTGCTGAGCCGCTTTAATCACCGCGACACGGCGCAAAACGCTACGGTGGTAGCGGCGCTGATTGCCTTGATTTCTCCAACTCGAAATCAGTCCTTTTTGTTCATAAAAATGCAGGGCAGAGACTTTCACTCCGGAACGTTTTGCCACTTCTCCTACGCTGATTTCCATCCTTGACTCCCTGTGTATCAATTTTGTTAAAAAATGCTTTACCTCAAGTTTACTTGAGGTTTTAAAGTTGCACCATCTTAATTAACGCTAAACCCAGATGGTCTCGAAATAATGCGTTCGGAATGAACAAGTTGGTTGACAAACACAGCACCGTTATAAGCCAACGTTTTGAAATCCATCGGGAGCTTGAGGCAAACATAATGAAAAATAAAACTCAGCCGTACTTAGCTGGCCGCTTCTTTGACAGTACCTCATCTGGCTTGTTTATGATGGCACTGCCATGGGTCATGCTTTCCGAGCCCCAAATGGGCACATTCGTCGCTTTAGTTTCTCTGAGCTGCACCGCGATTTCTTTTCTGGCAACGCCTTTCTTTTCCACTTTAGTTGACCGACACTCACGCAAAGCACTCCTCGTGCTCAATCAATGGATTCAATCGGGCATGGCTTTGGTGGTGTTCATTGCTTATTGGTTGAGGGTTGAGTCCCACTGGCTGCTGGCCTTTGCGCAATTGGTGTATTGGGTTTCGAGTAACTTTGCATGGACGACCAACAACGCCTTCACCCAAGAAAATTATCAGCATCACGAATACGCAAAAATTTCGGGTCAGCAAGAAATTGTAATGCAATCCACGACCCTAGGAGCTGGTGCGTTTGGTATTGTTTTGCTTGAAATGTGGGGAATGAAAGAGTTTGCTTTGTTTGCAGCCAGCGCATCCGCTTTGGCGGCGATGTTTTATATTCTGACGCCGTATACCCAACAATTAAGAGCATCAAAATCTGTCGCTTTCATCGCACAACTCAAAGAGAGCCAACAAATATTCCGTCTCGAACCCCGCTTTTATGGCTTTATTCTGCTCTCTTGCCTCTCTTATCCTGCATTGACGTATTTGAGCAAATTGGTGCCGATTTGGTTTTCTGAACAAGGCATCTCTGGCGATTGGTTTGCAGGGTTCAACATCAGTTTTGGCCTCGGCTCGTTGCTAACCGGCTTTATTGTCACCAAAGTGCTAAGCCGTGCCTCCCATAGCCACATTATGTTTGCTTCGATGGTCATGGTATCTCTGGCGTTTATCGGAATGAGTTTTGCGATAAGCCCGCTGACCATCTTATTGTTTACAGCTCTGTTTGGTGTGTTTAACGCGCTAAATCGCATTGCGAGAGTCAACTGGATGCATCACACCGTAGCGGTTCATCAACGTGGTCGTGTTGATGGCGGCATCAGCATGTTTTCCACCACCATTCAATCTCTCAGTTATGTATTAATCGCGATGTTGAGTCATTACGAGCTAACACAATACGGTTTTGCAATAGCAGCTGTTGTCATGGTGTTAGCGGTGGTATTGATGGGATTACTCAGCCGAGACGTCGAGCCGTTTAACGACTTGCCCCTTCATGCAGCAGCAAAGTGAAGCATAGAAATTGAGAAGTTGAGAAATTGAAAAAGCGAGATAGGAAGGCAACCAACATCGTCTTCCTATTTTTTACACCAGCACTTTTGCCTCTATCGCTCATCAGCAAGGTTGGGTATTCTGAGGTGACAAACATGAGCAGAGGGAAATCGCAGTGAACTTAAGGCAATTGGAAGTCTTTTACGCCATTATGCAAGCAGGAACGGTGTCTGGTGCGGCTCGCTTACTGCACGTTTCCCAACCCAATGTCACTCGAGTTCTCGCCCATACAGAGCAACAACTGAGCTTCGCTTTATTTGAGCGTGTAAAAGGTCGTCTCGTTCCCACTCAAGAAGCCAAAGCCTTATTGCCAGAGGCAGAAAAAGTCTATCAACAACTCGGACAATTTCGTTCTCTGACCAACAAAGTCAAACAGGGAACTCAACATTTACGAGTTGGTGCTCCGCCTGTTTTGGCCGCACACTTGTTAGCGCCGACTGTCGCGTTGTTGTCGAAAGAGCACGGCATCTCCTTTGAGCTATTAACGGCCAATCGCGATGAACTGTGCTCTGGGTTGCTGAAACATGAATTGGATGTCGCCATCGCGTTCGGTGAAGAAACACCACCAGCGATCATGGGGCACGTGTTATTGAAAGAAAACTTAGCACTGATCGCTCCTAAAAGCGCAGCGATACCCGCAGAAAAAGTCGCTATTTTAGAAGAACTCATCAGTCACGATTTACCCATTATCGGTTTAGATAGCCGAGACCCTTTGGGCTTATTGTTGCATCAAACCTTGTCGGCGCGTGACGAGCATTATCAACATGCCATCTCCGTACGCAGCTACTCCGCGGCGGCTGAACTGGTGAAACACCAAGCAGGGTTCGCCATTGTAGACCCATGGACCACAAAACAATATCGCCAAGATGATGCCGTCTCCGTGCATGCTTTAGAGCCAAACATGTCCTTCTCTGTCTCTATTTTATTCGCAGAGCACACACCTCAATCCATTGCGACAAAGCAATTTATCACCGCCCTAAAACAACAGATGGTTTAAAGGTATAACTTGAAGTTATACCTGCCTAACAAATAAGCATTCGGTTTCCTAAATCAGTCTGGCTACATTAATGAGCAATAACGATGACGAAGGGAACCATCATGCAAATTGCTCAACCTTACCTACTCTTTCTTGGCGATGTAACCGATCCACTCGCAGCAAAAACCGCGCGTGGCATTTACCAATGGCGACCTGAGATTTGTCTTGGCCAAATCCGCCTGACGCCAGAAACCGTATCATTTGGGTTAACCGACATGACACTACAACAAGCGCAGCAGCAAGGAGCAAAAACGCTGGTGCTTGGCACAGCAAATCCGGGGGGAGTCATTCCCGAAGCTTGGCAAGCTACCTTACTTGAAGCGGCAGAAATGGGATTTGAAATTGCATCGGGCATGCACCAACGTTTGACGGAATTTGCTCCTCTTGCCGCTCTAGAACAACGCGGATTAACCAAACTGTATGATGTTCGCCATTATGATGTCCCGCTCAAGGTCGGTAATGGCAAAGCTCGCGCAGGCAAGCGAGTACTTACTGTAGGGACAGATTGCTCCGTGGGCAAAATGTACTCTGCTCTTGCCATTGAGCATGCATTAAAGCGTAAAAACTGTCGCGCAGAGTTCAAAGCAACGGGTCAAACCGGAATTCTCATCGCAGGCAGTGGCATTTCAATTGATGCCGTAGTTGCCGATTTTATCTCCGGCGCAGTAGAAGCGATCAGCCCCGACTTCACCGACCACGATTGGGACATCATCGAAGGGCAAGGTTCGTTATTTAACCCTTCGTTTGCTGGCGTAAGTTTGGGCTTACTTCACGGCGCACAAGCGGACGCTCTGGTACTGTGCCATGAGATTGGTCGCCCGCACATCCGCAACTTACCACATGCGAGCTTGCCAACCATTGAACAAACGATAGAAGCAAATCTGGCCGCTGCTCGCCTCACAAATCCAAAAGCTCAATTAGTGGGTATTTGCTTAAACACTTCGGCGATCAGCGAAGAAGATGCTGCCCAGTTATGCCAGGATTGGAGCGACAAATATCGGGTGCCCGTCACCGACCCTGTGCGTTTTGGCGTAGATGCGGTTGCAGATAGGCTCCTTACGATTTAAGAAACATTTACGGTTTAGAAAATAACTGCGGTTTAGGGAAAACTAGTGAGATGAAAATTCATGTAGAACCCGTCACGATTGCTATGGCGACACCATTTCGCATCTCTCGCGGCAGTCGGACAGAGTGCCACGTAGTCCGCGTGACAATTGAACACCGAGGCATGATCGCCCAAGGAGAATGCACGCCATACCCTCGTTATGGTGAATCAGTTGAATCGGTAATTAAGGCGATTTCTCACGCCGCGCATGAACTGCAAAGTTTGTACGCCAAAGGTAACGCTGATGTGATGGCTCTCAAAAGCCAGCTTCAATCATTATTGCCCGCAGGAGCGGCAAGAAATGCGTTGGATTGCGCCCTTTGGCATCTTCTTGCGCTTTTGAGCCACAAGCAACAAGTTCACGACCTCTTTACGTTACCTGAGGCGATTGTGACGACGATGACGGTTTCTATCGATACGCCGCAAGCGATGGCAAAACAGGCGCAAGCTTACCTTAGCCAAAGCGCAAAACTGCTTAAGGTAAAACTGGATGGTGAACACGTGATTGAGCGCGTTGCAGCAGTGCGTGACGCCGCACCGCACACGCAAATTGTCTTAGATGCGAATGAAGCATGGCAAAACCTCGACCTCGCTACGGTATTTGCTCAACTCGAACCGTTTAATATCACCATGATCGAGCAACCGTTGCCACAAGACTGCGACGACGTACTCGCCAGCATTCCGCACCACATTCCACTTTGCGCCGATGAAAGTTGTCACACCAGAGAGCAATTGCATCAGCTGGTTGGAAAATATGAAATGGTGAACATTAAGCTAGATAAAACGGGCGGGCTCAGTGAAGCATTATTGCTGGCCGGCGATGCAAAAGAACTCGGTTTTAGCCTCATGTCCGGTTGTATGTTGGGGACGTCGCTGGCAATGCGAGCTGCGTTACCTATTGCTGCTCAGGCGAGCGTTGTCGATCTTGATGGCCCGGTGTTGCTCGGACAAGATGTAACGCCGAGCTTAGTTTATCGCGACGGCGAAATCGTTCTTTCCAAATAGCCTAAACAATCCAGAGGTTTTGATCGAAAAGTCAGAACCTCTGAGTTTATGATCTCGATTAAAAAACAATCAGCCCCATCATGAAATAAGTCACATAAATTATACGGTTATTACGGCATGCTAAGATTACAGTAGTCCAAGAAGGTGGTCTTATGCATCGAGTCATCCGGAAAATGACATGGAAGACGAATAGGCGGTAATCCCGCCCTACTCCAATGCAGTGCGTGGGTTTCTCTAACAACCCACTTCCTAGCAATTCGTAGGTTTTTCACGCCATCTTGCAAGGAGGCTCTATGCCTATAAACAAAATACGCAATATCGCTTTCGTCGGCCAAACCGGGACCGGTAAAACCACGCTGATAGAAAAACTGCTCTTCACCTGCGATGCCACTCACCATTTAGGCAGCGTAGAAAAAGGCGATACCGTTACCGACTTCGACCCTCAATCCATCCAATATCAACACAGCATTGAAGCAACGCCAGTCGCACTGCGCTGGAATAAACATCGGCTCAATATCATCGACACTCCGGGACAAAACGAGTTACTTGGCCGTACGATCAGCGTCTTTCCTGCCGTTGAAACATCCGCCCTTGTCATCGACCCTCAAACCCCACTAAACCAAACTTCCGATCGCTTATTCACCTTTGCTAAAGAGCAGCAAAAATGTCAGATGATCATCATCAATAAGCTCGATAACCACGGTAGTCAGTTAGAAAGATTGATGGAGAACATCGTTGAGCATTTTGGGGACCACTGCTTGCCGATCAACTTACCTTCGGCTGACGGGGAATCTGTAGTTGACTGCTATTTCGAACCAGAACTGGGACGAGAAACCTTACTTGCGACGGTAGATGAAGCTCATGAGACCTTGATTGACCAAGTTATCGAAGTCGATGAAGAACTGATGGAACTGTATCTGGAACAAGGTTCCGAACTCACCGCAGAGCAACTGCATGATCCATTTGAAGAAGCACTGAGAACTGGACATGTGATTCCGGTCTGTTTTGTCTCAGCACAAACCGGCGCGGGCGTCGAGCTTCTGCTTCGTACCTTGGCGGAGATCATGCCCATGCCAAACGAAGGTAACCCTCCTCTATTGGAAAAGAACGGCAAAAAAATCAAAGTAAATTGCGAAACTTTAGAGCACACCGTCGCACACGTGTACAAAGTCAGCGTCGACCCATATATGGGAAAACTTGCCTACTTACGTGTGTATCAGGGTGAAATCAATGCGGGCAGCCAGCTTTATATTGGCGAAAGCAACAAGGCATTTAAAGTTGGGCACTTATATCAACTGCAGGGCAAAGATAGAACCGAGATCCCTCGTGCGCTTGCGGGCGACTTCTGCGTTTTAGCCAAAGTGGATGATCTCGAATTCGATTCGATCGTTCATGACTCTCACGAAGAAGATGGTGTTCAACTCAAAACGTTGGACCTTCCTGACTCCATGTATTCTTTGTGCTTGAAGCCTCTTAAGCGTGGAGATGAGCAAAAATTAGGCGATGTACTGAATAAAATCGCCAGTGAAGATCCTTCGCTGCGCATCGAACATCGCGCTCGCACCAACGAAACCATCATCAGCGGCCAAGGGGAGTTTCACCTCAAAGTCGCATTAGAAAAGATGGCGAACGTGTACAAACTGGACGTCGAAACCTGCCAACCAAGCGTAGAATACTTTGAAACCATCACCAAGCCTGCCGAAGGGCATTATCGACACAAAAAACAAAGTGGCGGTGCAGGCCAGTTTGGTGAAGTGCAATTGAAGGTTCATCCACTCGAACGTGGCGCTGGATTTAAGTTCATCAACAAAGTGGTGGGTGGCGCCATTCCAACCGCGCTTATTCCTGCTGTTGAAAAAGGTATTTTGCAAGCGTTAGAGGAAGGCGCGATTTCTGGCAATCCAATTAAGGATGTGGAAGTCACCGTTTATGACGGTAAATATCACTCCGTCGATTCGAAAGAAATTGCGTTTGTCATCGCAGGTAAGAAAGCCTTTTTAGATGCGATTAACAACGCCGATCCTATTGTGCTAGAACCCATTGTCCAGATGGAACTGCACATCCCAACCGCGAACGTTGGCGATGTTTCTGGTGATTTATCTGGAAACCGAGGCTTGATCGAAGGCACCGAGCCAATCGACAGCAGCTTCACCTTACTCAGAGCCAAGTCACCAGTAAATGAGCTGCAAGATTACGCTCGTCGATTACGCTCCATCACTGGTGGTGAAGGCAGCTTTAGTATGACCTTAAGCCATTACGAGCCCGCGCCACCAGCAGTGCAAAAACAGGTCTGCCAAGGCAGTGCTCAACAAGGTTAATTCCCTACGATTCAAATCAATCAAATAAAAAAGCGCCCTCAAAATGAGGGCGATTTTAGGTAAATTAAAATTTATTTATCGAGAGACAAACCGATCTGACTGATTTTATTTTCAAACTCTTCGATGCTGTTCGCTTTGTAAGTCGGAGCACCGTTAAAGTAGCGCGGTTTCTCTGGCAGCATCGCATTTTTCAGCTCTTGTTCTTGATCGACATTGTCATGATAAACCGTTACACGATTTGGAATATCCTGCTTTATTACAGCCATATTGGTTCTCCTTGTTTAAATCGAATATTAAGCGTAGAACGTGGTTAACGATGCGTAAAAGCCACTGTGTAAAATTTAGACACTAGCGACAATTTTATACTCAAACCATTGCATTATTTTGTTTCAATGTTCTCTTTAAGTATTCTTGGAGCACACACCTTTCGCGTTTAAGGTAAGTGAAGGTTCCACCATCAAAAGACAGGATGTCTCATGTCAAAGCAAGAGCTTAACCAGATGGGCAGTGCCAAAGTTTATCTGGTAGAAAAACACGGCATTTCATTCATTGAAAAGCAACAGGTAGAACAGGTTGAGGTCGCTTTTTATCAACACCAGGCTAAACCATTCAATGAACTTGGCATTCTTGTACCTGAGCTCATTGATTACGATCACCAACAAAATACGTTACGAATCGAGTATATCCCGCACTCTGTCAATCAAGAATTCCTGCTTGAAGAGCCGCGCGTGATAGAACAACTAGCTAAAATACATAGACTATCTCCGACATCAAATGGTGTTTATCATCCTCATCAGTGGACACAACCAGCCACTTCCCAGGCTTTAAGCACGCTCAAACTAGACGCAAAAACAGAGCGGTTCTTTTATCAGCTACAAGAGCAATCCGGCCCGCTTTTCAACGCCAAAAATTTGATCTCTGGAGACACCAATGCCGGGAACTGGGGGCGACGAGATAATGGCGATTTGGTGCTGTTCGACTGGGAACGTTTTTCGACAGGGCATATCGCGATAGATTTAGCGCCACTAGTCAAAGGCATGGGCACATTCGAAGATTATCTTGGTGTGGCGCATACCTATACCAAGACGGCAAAGCAAGGCGATGCGAGTAATTTAGCAAGAACGATTGCAATAGCTAAAACGTGGATGGTGGTAGAAGTGGTGAATATACTGGTCTCGAGACAGAACCCTCAGACCAGTAAATACATTGACTGGTTTAAACAAACCTTACCGAAATGGGCAAAAGATCTTAGCGCTCAGATGACGAATTAGGTTCGGATATTTGATACAAACGTCTTTCAGGCTCGGCACAAGAGGTTTCACAATTGCACACCTTATCAACACCGACATTATTCAATCCGCCACAACTCCCTTGAATACGCTTGTTGTGGAAAATGACGCCAAGCGACATCAACAAAATGATTGCGAGAAAACCAAGAAAGGTAAATAACCAAACCATATTAACCTGCCTTATTAGCCATCGTCTTTAGCCTAAGTATAGCAGGGCGAGATGTCACTTTAAGTAGCCCTGTTGGTGCTTTCGGTCTTGCCAGCAAGGAGAGTTTGGATTTTTTGCCACCACAACCGCAGGAACCGCAACCGCCTTTTGGCTTGTGAGCATTTTTCTTATGATTGTTTGAGGGACGACCTTGAGACGGCTCAATGAGAGGCTCTCTTGGAACCGCAAGTACATCTTCCAATGAGCTACGGGTAGAAAGCCTGAATACTTGCGTGCCACTACGAAGTAATTTGGCTAGTGCGCGTTCACCGATATTTCGTACAAGTACAGCATCCACATTGTACTCTTGCAGAGACTGAATTAATTGAGACTTCGCATTGCAACCTGCTTGTGGCATCGAAGCAATGTTCGCTAAGTTTTTTAGCATACCGTCAGTATCAGAATAAATAGCAATATATGGTGCTTTAACAAAGTGGTTTGCCACCCGCTCACCATCATTAGGAATAGCATAAATCATAAGTTTGACTCCTCATCCGGAAAAACTAATGCATGACCTTCAACTAAACTTTTTGCGACTTTCAATCTTGCACTTTTTACTGTGTTACCAAAAGTTTGTCTAGAGACGCCCATCTGATCAGCAGCTTGCTGCTGGCTAAGCCCCTCTAAATCGGCCAAACGCAGTGCTTCTAGCTCTTCTGGTAATATGGCGACTTGCTCCAACTGATGAAATGGCACGCCATTGGGCTTGAAACAATGGTGTGCAGCACGTCCGCATATTCGTCTTTCTATCTTTGGTCTTGCCATCATTATCCCTCGAAAACACAGGGTCAAATTACGCCTTAAACTGGCATATGCCAATAACATTTTTAGCATATGCCAATAAACTAAGTTTGCAAAAATCGACACGATAAATACGTAAGACATCAGGATTAATTAGACATCTAAGAATTGACAAACTTTGGTGACAAACGAGCAAAAAGATCAATTCTAATTATCTAGATAATAAAAACGTTAGTTTGCGCAGACTTTTCATACAAATACGCGCTAATGTATTCATTTTATTGGAGAAGAAAAACTATAATCCGATCAAATCATTCATTTGAACACTAATGATTATTTTATTAAAAGAGTGTCTCCCTAAGTAACTATAAAGTGCAGGTCGACTGCATTGAAATGAGCCTAAAGGGTAAAACAATAGATGGAGGACCTATCGAACCACCAATCATTACTTGGTCTACGATCCCAGCCATTCTTGCTGAATCACGTCTCTTGAGGGCACCTAGATATATCAGAAAAGGAAGTAAATATGTCTGACTCGAATTGGCTCAGCGAATTCCCAGAAATGGATCGCTCTGATCTTAGAGCGATTCGCAAAACACTCGATGGCGCCTACCGAGATTTCTCTCGTGAATATGGTGAACTTATCGAGTCTCTCTTTGATCCGCTCCTTTCATTTCTTGTCTGGTTTGAAAAACTGCTTATTTCAACACCTTGGGTCATTGTTTTAGGCGTCTGCACCGCCCTCGTTTATGCCGCTAGTCGCTCTTGGAAACTGGCCATCGCATGTTTTGGCTCACTTATCCTGATTGGCTACTTCGGCATGTGGGAAGACACAATGCGCACGCTCAGTATTATCACGGTGTGTACCATGCTGGCAATCACACTCGGGATCCCTATCGGCATCGCCATGGCGCGCTCTAATCGTATTCAGTCAGTTGTGACACCATTACTCGACGTCATGCAGACCATGCCGGCATTTGTGTACCTCATCCCAGTTGTTATGTTACTCGGGATAGGCAAAATTCCTGGCCTCATCGCAGTAGTAATCTACGCGATTCCACCTGTTATTCGTTTAACTAATTTGGGTATTCGTTTGGTGGATAAAGAAGTGTTGGAAGCCGCAACCGCATTTGGTGCCAGCAGTAAACAGCGGCTTTTGGGGGTCCAACTTCCGCTCGCAATGCCAACCATCATGGCGGGAATCAACCAAACGATAATGATGGCACTGTCGATGGTTGTCATCGCATCGATGATTGGGGTAAAAGGTTTGGGCCAGCCCGTTCTTAAGTCGATTACCAATCAATATTTCACTCTTGGTCTTTTAAATGGTCTAGCCATTGTCGCCCTAGCGATTCTTTTCGACCGCGCTTCACAAGCGTATGCGAAACGCACTCAAGCCCATCTAGGAGATTTAAAGCATGACTAGTCCACTTATCGAAATCAGCGGTCTGTATAAAATCTTCGGCCCCAAACCCAACAGCGTGATTGAGCGCGTCAAGTTGGGACATAGTAAAGAACACGTGTTGGCGGAAACGGGGCACACGGTCGGGCTAAAAGACATCAACCTCCAAATTAAAAAGGGCGAGATTTTCGTCATCATGGGTTTATCCGGTTCAGGTAAGTCCACCATGATTCGCCACTTCAATCGCCTAATCGATCCAACCATGGGACAGATTTTGGTGGAAGGGGTAGATGTCATGCAGCTTTCTAACAAGGAGTTAGAGCAGTTTCGTCGTCATAAGATGTCGATGGTGTTTCAACGTTTTGGCTTATTGCCTCATCGCACTGTTATCGACAACATCGCTTACGGTTTGGAAATTCAAGGAATAAGTAAAGAAGCGCGCTTAGAAAAAGCAAACGAATGGTTGGATACCGTTGGATTAACGGGTTATGAGAACCAATACCCCGCTCAGCTATCAGGTGGTCAGCAACAGCGTGTGGGCCTTGCACGGGCACTGGCTACCGACGCCGAAATACTGTTGATGGACGAGGCATTTTCAGCGCTGGACCCACTGATTCGAAGCGAAATGCAGGATCAGTTAATAGAACTGCAACAGCAGTTACACAAAACGATTGTTTTTATTACTCACGACTTAGATGAAGCATTGCGCCTTGGCGATCGCATTGCGATCCTTAAAGACGGTGAGCTTGTCCAACAAGGTTCACCAGACGAAATATTGCTGCATCCTGCCGATGAGTACGTTGAAGCCTTTGTAAAAGACGTCAATAGAGCGCGAGCATTGACGGTTGAGACTGTGATGCAGCCACCTTCATATCGCATTGCCGCTAAAACCATTGAAGAAGCGCTCAGTGAGATGAAACGTGTAAAACGTGATTATGCTTATCATGTAACCGATTCAGGCTATCAAGGCGTGATAACGCAACAAGGGTTACTAGACGCGACGAAGTTAGCTCACCCCCCAAGCTGGGATGATGATATCTATGAAGAAGTGCCTATCATCTCTCCCCATTCAGCCATTGAGCAAATATTGACTGAAACCATGTCGTGCGAATACTCACTGCCCGTTGTCGATGAGCATGGTCATTTGAAAGGTGAACTAGAGCGTCGTACTGTTGCTGATCTATTCGCTTATGAAGACAGCACAAAACGAAGCACCTCGCGTTCAAACATCGATAAGGCCTCTTAACTGATTTAATAAAACAGCTCACAGCAATGTGGGCTGTTTTCACTATCTCTGCCCCCCACCCCTCTAGATATTTATTTGTAGACTCAAGCTTGATATCCCAATCAACATTTACATTGTTCTGATTTTCCTGACAATTTCATGCTCATATTCGGTTTTATTGACATAGATAGATCATTCTATTGCTTTTTGATGACGCAAATACCTGATAAATGTCTACTATTACTCTCATACAAAATCTTGATTTAAAGAGGGATAAGATGAAAAAAACAATGTTGGCACTAACAGGCGCGGTAATCATTCTTGCAGGCTGTCAAGATGAGAAACCTGCCGAAACAAGCGCAGTTGAAGTACCTCAAGCGACAGAAACTGAAGTCACTACTAGCGCAGAAGTTACTACAGAGACAATTGACACGCTGCCAGTAGCAGAAGAACAAGTCATCACTGAAGAAACATTTGTAGACTCTGAGCATAACGCACAAAATGCCCTTGACTGGAACGGCACATACAAAGGTACGCTTCCATGTGCGGATTGTTCAGGTATCGACATGACCATCACACTAAATCAAGATGGCACTTACGTACTTGAAGAAAGCTACCAAGACAAAGAAGACGGTCAGTCAAAGTCTGAAGGCCAATTCACTTGGGATGCAAACGGCAGCATCGTAACGTTGACAAACGAAGATGCGCCAAACCAATACTTTGTTGGTGAAAATGTACTTATGAAGCTAGACATGAATGGCGAAAAAGTAACAGGTGACCTAGCACCGTTATACAACTTAACGAAACAACAATAAGTTAGTATCGATACCTGATAAATAATCTAAATCCGAGCTACCCCAGCTCGGATTTTTCTTTCCATCGACGGCGGTTGCCTTTCTTATCTTACTCCTATGATCTTACATTCCGCTTCTTATCCTGATGGTTCATTACATTTCCATACGCTTTGCTGATAGAGGCTTACAACTTCATTTTGTACAGTGTTCAAAACGAATCAGAACAACTCGGAAAAATGATGAAAAAGACATTAATTGCACTACTAACTCTGACTGCTGCTGGTTCAGCGGTTGCTGGTGATACTTATATTCGTAACGGTAACATCTACAACAATGAAGGTGGCTGGAACGCGGAAGTCGGAGTGGCTCATGGCAGCGATCTTTTCAAAGATCAAAAATACAATACAGCTCCAATTCTAAATGGCGGTTACCATGGTGACGACTTTAACGCCGATCTAAGTGGCATTAACTACCGCTTCTTCGGTAACACCAATGAATTAATCAACATGAGTGCTTACCTTGTTGGCAGTGGTGTAATGCGTGACGGTGATATTGCAAAGAGCCTGAAAGGCACGGATAAACGTCGCTTTGCTGTCGATTTAGGTTTGAACACTGACTTTACGTTAGATCAACACAATGTGATTTCAACATACCTTCAACATGATATCAGTGGTGCTTACAAAGGTTACGTAGCGGGTGCGACTTACTTCCACATTATGAACTTCGGTAGTGTTGATTTTGTTCCTTTTGCTAACCTAACTTATCAAAGTGAAGACTACGTAGATTACTACTTTGGCGTAAAACAACGCGAAGCAAATGCAAACCGCAAAGCGTACAAAGGTGATTCAACAGTAAGCTATGGTTTAGGCTACAAGCTAGTGATGCCAATCAACGATAACTGGCAAGTGAGCCAAATGACACAATACACTCGCCTAGGCAGCGGTATCAGCGATTCCTCGATTGTTGATAGTGCAAACCAATGGGTTGTTGGTGCGAGTGTGTCGTACAACTTCTAACTCTACATTCCACATAAAGCCATCATTGCGATGGCTTTATGTATTCATACTCTTATGCCCGTATCGAAATATGCTAGTTAGAGTGAGCGATCCAGAGACGATGCAAATCGCTGTAACCCGTATTTTCCACCTGAACACCGCGCACTTGCTGTGTTTTTGTCACCTCTTCATAACCAACAAATAAAGGCAAATAAAGGTACTGCTCTCGTAACGCTTTTTCTACGCCTAAAAGAGATTGTAAAGATTGAGCATTTGTCATGGCATCGCGAAGGTTTTCTCGATGGATCAACATCTGGCTTTGATCAAAGCTAAAACGCAGCCCTGTTGCTATCGATAACCATTCAAATACACCATATTCAAACGGCGCTTCCAATACTTCTTCAAGGAAAAGCAAGTCCGCTCGATGTGATGCGACTTCAGGAAAACTAATATCATCAATAATGACGATCTCCAGCTCTAATCCCGTCGCCCGAATCACACGGTGCAACCACTCAGAGTGACGAATTAAACTCGGTATCGTCCAGACTGGCTCAGCTAGCGCTACTTTACCTTGTAGCTTAGGCGTCACAACAGCCTCTGCTATTAGTAAATCGTGCTCTTGGGTCGCTAACTGAATACTGTCAATGGCACTGTGCGCCTCATAGATTCTCTTTTGCGCATTGATGTAATCGGCGAGTTGATGCCAGTCTTCTTTTGCAAGATTAGAGTCCGCGCGCTCCCGATAGGTCAAATATGAAAATGCACTGATTTTTTCCACTTCAACGTGATCAGATGTTTGGTTAAAACTCAACATATTCAGGGCCTTAACATCACCATGAGACAGCGTAATTTGGTCTAACAATGCACGCGATGAAAAATATTCTTTGTGTGCTTGAAGAAGCATACTCTCTTGGTTCCAACCACTAATTTTAAATGGTCCAGTACCTATGTGGTACGAATAACCCGAGCCGAAAGAAACAACATCTCGACAAAGAATAGAAGCGTGAGGAGTGGTTAGTATGTATGGAAAAAACATGTTCGGATGTTTCAATGTAATTTTTAAGCAGCTCGATGTTTCGGCAACCACACTGTCAATGCATTGCCAGAGCTCGTGTACTGGTCCTTTTATTTCCTTAAGTCTTTCTATGCTCCAAACAACATCTTGTATGCTAAGAAGTTCGCCATCGTGACGATATATTCCAGGTCTCAACCATAACATCATCACATTGCCTTCCATTTTCCACTCATGTGCTAGCGAAGGCTCAATGCCACCATTGGAATTTTGAGTCAGCAAAACATCATAAACACTTTTCGCCACATGCAGTTCAGTATGACGATAAGTATTCGCAGGATCGACCTTAGACACCCAAGGATAAGAGGAGATCAAAATAGCATTATTTGACTCATTCAACTGGTTCACTTTTTCAGAGGCAATCGTCAGCGCCCTGACAGCACTTTGGCCAAACCAATCGATAAGTTTTGTTATCGAGTTCATTCTTCCCCGACCAAGCTCCTCTACCAAAAATTCGGTCATCGCTTGTTGAAGGGAAATAGTAATATTCAGGCGGCTGGCGTTACTTCTGCCAATTGCAGGTTTCCAATCTACCCAACCGTAGGTGGCAAGCTTTTTCATCACAATAGAAACATTGCGCCTTGACGTACAAATTACCACTTCAAGCTCCGACAGCGTAACAAAGTGATATTGATGAGGTTCAAAGTGCTTTAACAGTAGATCCAGATACCTAAGATTGACATCGTTCACAAGGCTTCCTAAGCGTTTTTCCAAAGCAAAAAAATAGCATAGTAAGCTTAACAACTAAACTTACTATGCTATATCTAAGCAAATTTAAAGCTCGGGCTTAGCTCGACCAACAGAAGTCAAAAACGTTTGCTACGCCCAGAGAGCACTAAATACTTATTCTTAGAAGCGGTAGTTCATACCTACTGAGAATACATTGATTTCAGTATCAACGGTTCCTTTGCCATACGCTCCTTTTGATACTTCTAGCTCAGGCATCATGTACTCCCACTCAACCTGCAGTGCAAAGTTTTTGGTAATAGCAAATTCAGCACCTAAACCGTACATGCCAGTAACCGTGCTATCAGAAAGCGTGGTATGGCCAGTACTGCCGCCTAAAACCGCATTACTCACTTTTACTTCAGCATTAAAATAGGAAAGGCCTGCTTTCGCAAAAAGATTAAAATGGTCACCGATTGGCAACGTCGCTTTTGGTTGGATGGCTAAAAACTTCATATCGCCAACTGTGACAACTTTGCCGTCTAAAGCATCGTAGCCACCAATGGCTGCTTCTAGAGAAATGTATTCGTTGAACTTGTAACCACCAAATACTTTACCTGACAGGCTTGAATCATCTTCAAGTTTAAGCTTAGTAGTTGCGGTATTTCCACCAGCGCTGAGTGAACCGTTTACATCACCAAACGATGCTTGACCTACAGATACACCAACGTAAGGAGCTGCGTTTGCAACAGAACATGTTGCTAGAAGGGCTGTCATTAGCCATGTTTTTTTAAACATTGTATTTCACTGCCTGTTAATTATTGAGGTTGTGTTTTGCCCATCCTTAAGCACGTCATGCTATCCATTTCACTCGGTTTCAAAACCAAGTTGATGTTAATGAATAAAAACTCAATAAAACATGAAATATTTAAACACAACTTTGCCACTTTCTTTCTTAATCATGACAATTTAGTCATTTCACAAGCACTGTTGCTTCAACCAATTAGTGAGTTTGATAATTTCCGCCTGCTTGGCTCGGCTCTTTTTATGAATAAAATAAAAGCTGTCCCCCGTCTCTAATCCATGAGAAGGGATATACACCAAATCATGCGCTTTATCTCTTTCATTGAGCATAAAATCATTCGCAAATGCGATGCCTTGGTCATAACGTGCAGCCTCAATTGCCAGCAACATATGACTAAAATGTTGAACATCGACATCTTTCGGCAAAGTGTAACCACCCGCTCTGCACCACTCTGCCCAGTCTTTTCCTCTCTCACGATAAATAGAGTCTGTTGACAAAATAGGATATCGCCAAAGCGCTTCTGGAATGGGTTGATCTTGTAACTCTTTCCAAATTTTATGGCTGCATACCGGATACAGCGTTTCCGCGTATAACTTCACCGACATATAGTTGCGCTTTGGCTTCTCTACCGTGATAAAACAATCACCAACGCTATCTGTCTGCTCAGGATCACCAACAACCATATTGAGTGTCAGATCGATTTCCGGATGTAACCGCTTAAAATCAGACAAACGCGGAATAAGCCACTTTACGGCAAGCGAGCTATAAATCGCTAAACGTATGCTGCCTTTGTCCCCTTCTCTCACCTTTTGGCTGGCCATCGCAATAGAGCTAATTGCCGGGCTAATATCCTCTAAATAACGAGCACCAGTATCCGATAAAGAGAGCTTTCTTCCTTGACGAATAAATAATGACTCGCCCAAATAATCTTCCAATAATCGTATCTGATGACTAACGGCACTTTGCGTCACATTGAGCTCTTCAGCCGCAAGCGAAAAGCTAGAGTTTCGAGCGACAGATTCAAAACAGTGAACCGCTCTGAGTGGTGGCAATTTCATTATCTATAAATCTCATACTTAAACTAATAAATATCACTTCACTTCATCCTATGACATCACCTACTCTTTGGCAAAGAAAGAGGAGAGGAAATAAGTGAAAGTTACATCGGTCGGCGCAGCTATGCTGCTATTAATTGTTGGGAATCTCATTGCGGTGCTTTCGGACTCTTTAATTAAAAGTGTCGGAAATGAAGTGCCTATTTTTCAGTTTGTCTTTTTCCGACAAATTTCCGCAGTGCTTTTCCTACTGCCTGTCTGCTTGCTGACAAAAAAGACTCATTTTCTTGAAGGATTTAAATGGCATGCTGTCCGCGCTCACGTGTGGTTGCTTGGTGCTATATTTATGGTTTTGGCGATTTCATCTTTACCGCTCGCAACTGCGAACGCAATCTTCTACGCCGCGCCATTGATCATGTTGCCGCTTGCAGCAATCTTTTTTGGAGAACAGTTATCTAAGCAATCGGTCGCCGCTGCGATAATGGGCTTTGCCGGTGTGTTGGTCATCATTCGTCCAGATCAAATCGACTGGGCAGCGATTTCGGCTTTAGTTGTGGCTATTACCCTGGCAATCAATAACTTGCTCATTCGAAAACTGCCAAAAAATCAGTCCGTCATGCAAACGTTATTGATGACAAACTTGGCAGGTATTCCAGTAGCCTTCTTGCTTGTTCTGATCGAAGCAGAACCTTGGGACTGGAGTGCTTTCCCTGTTGCTGCTGGCTCAAGTTTGTTCATCATGATTTATGCAGCAACATGTGTCATCGCTTACCGCTCGATCGATAGCAACAAAATTGCCAGCGCTGAATACAGTGGCTTAATTGGTGCCGTGTTTGTGGGATTGATTTGGTTTGGAGAAGTGCCAGATATATTTATGGCTATAGGAACAATAATGATTGTTGTGCCGCTGGTTTGGCTTTCTAAACGAGAACGTCGCAAGAAAAAGCTGCAAGCTCAGCAAGAGCGAGAACAAAAAGAGGCGCACGTTACTTAAAATCGCGCTCTATCTCAAAGACTAAAAAAACCGAGTCGTAAGTACTCGGTTTTTTTATGTGGCTCTAATCCATTCTGATGTAAGCGACCACATGAGATAAAAACTGCCTTGCAAAACGATCATTAAACCGGATGCGATATTCATGATCGGCTTCCGATACTAAACGCCAACCTTCAGCAAAGTACTCTTTTATATCATCGACCGCTTCGTCTTCATTTTTGATGTGTTTCGCGTTCCACTGATAAGTGCAAGAGACAACCATCAACCCGCCAACCTTGGTGGCTTCTTTTAGAGCGTTGATCACGCTAAGTGGCGACTCACATTGATCAACCACGTTCAAACATACGACTAAATCAAAGCTAGACTGGAGAGTATCGTGCTCAAAAGGTTGGTTAATCAGCGTCAAATCAACATGAGCACATTTCTGTACGATATCTCTATTCTCTACCTCTAAAGCGTTTAAGGTGTTCACATCGTGAAGATAAGTTAGCTCGACTCGTTGTTCTTCTATTAATAGTTGCTTCAAGCCATCCATCAACCTATTTGAAGGCTCCACAAGCGTCGCTTCTTTAAGGTTAGGTAAGCGTTGCACTAACTCATAATAGTTTCTTCCCAGCGCCGCGCCAACCTCAAGTAGGGAATACGGCTGAACGCCGCTCTCAAGTGCCATCTGCGCAATAAAATCAGCAACTTGGGAGCAGTGAGGTGATGACAAAAAAGAGAGTGGGACTTGTTTTGAGCGACTGGTTATCGTCTCAATCTGCTTATCTTCGATGAACTTGTCGAACCATTGCGCTTCGAAATAACCAGCTAAACCGCGATCGGTCAGGTAAAAATCTTCCATGTTTTTTCCGTTCGTACTTTTCGAAAAGTGATTGTATCGAACGCTGAAATTAGCTGGTAATTCTGGCTGCACATTCCCGCGGGAAAATAGATGAAAACACCGCTTATGTGAAAAAGCCCTTTCATCTCAAAGATAAAAGGGCTTGTTAATTACTTCGGTTGAGGAGCTAGTTATTGCGGAAGAACAACTTTGCCATCTTGAATTGGGAACGTTTTTGTCGCTGGCTTGCTCGCTAAGCGAACCGTCGTTGGCGCACCTGAAACTTCATAAGTGACATCGTAACCCACTACTTTTTCAGATGTTGTGTATTCTGTGTGGCACTGCTTTTTCGTCGTTGTCACTACATCGCCTTGTTGCACGTTCTCCTGAATCTTACGACCCGTTAATGCACCAGCGATCGTACCAGCTGCAGTTGCAATCACTTTACCTGAGCCGCCACCGATTTGGTTACCCAATGCCGCGCCAGCTGCTGCGCCGCCGACCGTACCAATTATTTTATTATCATCCGTAGGAGCAACTTGCTCCGTTACTACCACGTCTTTACATACTTGGTGTGGATTTTTCACAGTTTCAGTCACCGCTTCAACCAAAGTAATGTTTGCTTGGGTTGGAGCTGGTGGCGTTTTGTCTTTACAGCCTGCTAGTACAGCAACAACTGCCGTTGCAATTGCGATAGATTTCATATTCATGATTTACATCCCAGTATGGTTTGCTTTGATGAGCGGTATAGTAAATCGCAATTAGGAAATCACATCAGGCGAAAACAAACCCTCTGTCATTAACGAGTAAAGAAACACTGTTTTATAAAAGGTACGTCAAGAAACACTCAACAGAATGTCAACTAAGCTAAAACCGTATCATTACTGATTATGGTTAGGCTAGATTAACCTATGAGGCTTATTTTTAAGCCAAGCTTAAAAACAGTTCGTCATCCGTTAAATACTTATGACGGTGACTCAGGTTACGCACGTGCATAAACATAAAGTCAGGAAAACCAGGAGCAATAATGTTGTTTGGTTCCCAGCATACACCGCCAACAAACACATATCGCCCTTGCTTGTCATCTTCGTGAAGGGGGTTATTAAGAGGAGAAGAACACTCTGCGCGACAACCTTCAACCACACACACAATTTGTCCTTTAAAAAGGCCGATCACGCGCTTAACAAGATTTGCCTTGATGCCACATTTCCATGCTTGACGAGTGGCCATCTCATAGCCATATTTTCGGATCGCTTTCTTTTGCAAATGTACTACTAGGTTCATTTTGACTCCTGATTCAAGCAATTACGCGAAGCCCAAAGTCATAAAAGCAGATAGACGTCTATACCCGAGTGACCTCATGGTACATGGGAATAAACTACGTGATTAGACTGAGTTTAGTGTCTGATGGAAATACACCTTCCACGATGCTGTAACGTATCGATTTACACCAATCATAGGCACATAGCACATCAAAAAAACAACCTTATTTTCGAGTGCTTTCCTACGCTGTATCTGGTTACTTCTGCGTATTACTATAACGAAATCACCCTCTACGTTTGTCTATATAAATTTGTCGTAACGATAGAGGGTGCTTATCAAGAAGGGGGGATAACGCCTACGCGTCGATGAGATAGTTTTGACCTTCAGTTTCTAGACGATCAATCAGTTTACGACACTCATTTAAATCAAGAGGTTGCTCGAAGCGGCGCTTGAGGTTCATCAAAAAGAAGATATCTTCACACATGGCTTTCTCAGGTTCGTCACTGATTTTTGCGACTGGTGAACCATTGCACGTGACCATTTTGATCACGATAGAAAGTGGCTGGTAGGCTTCACCCTCTTTATTGACATAATCACCCATATCGTTCGCAAGAAAAGTACCGATACCGAAACTCACCTGAATACGTCCTTGGAAATACTCGCAAATATCTAACGCTTGTTCGAAGTTAAGTCCGTCGGTAAACACCAGTGTTTTTGTTAACGGGTCTATATTAAGCGACTGATAGTGTGCAATCATTTTTTCACCCCAGCTATAAGGGCAACCACTATCGTGACGTACACCGAAATACGCGTTACTTAGCTCTTCATCAAAGTCTTTAAGGAAGGCATCAATACCAATCGTGTCGGTCAGTGCAATACCTAGTGCACCGTTAAACATTTTTTGCCAACGTTGCAAAGCCACTTTTTGCGAATCTCGCACATTCACCAGAGCTTGATGGCCCATAAACCATTCATGAGCAACGGTACCGATAGGCGTTAAATTCAGTTCTTTTGCTAAGTGGTAGTTGCTTGTTCCTGTCAAACATTCCGGCACTTCCTGGCACAAATACTCCAGCATGGTGCGCTGAGCTTGAAAGGAAAAACGTCGACGCGTCGACATATCAGAAAACTTAAAGTTAGTGATGTTACGACGTTTTAGTTCGGATTTTAGGTACCGAACTTTTTCTTCTAAAACGGTGGTAAATTGCGCTACAGGGATATCTGACCAACGCTGACGGCTACGAACTTCAGACACGATGCTCATGATGATCGTTTCGTACAAAATAGTATCTCGCCACAAACCATTGATAGTAATGCGTAACTGGCTTGAGCCATCGGCCATGGCTTTATTGTGGAAAGAGACATCGCTTTGCGGGTTAAACCGGAAATGGCGCAATGCATCAACAAAATCAGGATTCAGGTAAGGCGCGACACGCTTGATGTATTCGATTTCTTCTTGCGTAAATTGAATGTCTTGCAGTTTAAGAACTTCTGCTTTTACCTCTGGTAGCAGTTCAGAGAGATCTTCCTCGCTACGCACAATAAATTTGTATGACACCATCGCATCAGGGTAAAGCGCTGTTACTGCGCTCATCATATTGACTTTGTAGACATCAAAATCCAAAGCGCTTTGAATGATGCGGGAAGAAAATAGTTTGGTGGTCATTAGGTGCCCTTCTACACGCCCTTCCTGGGTATATAACTTTTTGTTACTAACTAATTTGCGTAAACAATAAACACCCATCTATAGTTTGTCAACTTTTGTTACTAACCACTCATTTTTATAAGGTTTTTCTGTCTAGAATTCGCACACAGATTGTGAATAAGTCAGATTTATTCGTAGATTTATACTCAAGGCGTACTATGAAGCACTACCAAAAACGTTTCGCACAACTCGTTACTTACCCATTGATTGACCACTTGTTATGCGCTAGATTACTTACAAATCAATATTAGGACCCAACCATGATCGTATCTGTCGACATTATTCCATTCAGGCTATCTGGCTGTGCCGATAAGGGATTGGAAGTGTTGTTGATTAAACGTTCAAATCCAAATCGGCCATACCATGGAGTCTGGGCACTACCGGGCGGATTTGTCTTTGATAAAGACTTAACCAGTGAAGGAGGACGCCCGGCCGATGAAAACTTTGAGGCGGCGCGTCGCCGAATTTGCCGCGAGAAAATCCATACCTACCCTCGTCACTTTAGTGAAGCTTTTATCGACGGCGATCCCAAACGTGATCCAGAAGACTGGAGCTTAAACATTACGCACTACGCCTTAGTCGATCGTAACAATGTAGAGCAAATCAACAATGCAGGTGTACCAGAGTGCCAACTTAAATGGTTTTCGCTACAAGCTATACTCAATGGAGAAGAGACTCTCGCGTTTGACCATCAAAAAACCATTGAAAAAGCGTGGCAGAAGCTTCGTGCATCCATTGAATACACATCGGTTCTTTTGTTTGCATTAGACAAAGAGTTTTTGGTTGCCGACATCATTTCTGCTTATCAAGAGTTTGGTATTGATATTAGCCGAATGACGATTAAGCGCCGCTTGATAGATTCAGGCGTACTAAAGCCCACCAATAAAGTCGCTTCTACCAACAAAGGCAAAGGTGGAAAACCCGCAATGGTATATACGCTGACCAGCGACGAAGTAACCTTTTTTCAAAACTGTTTGCGTGGATAAACGCAGGCAATCAGACAGACAAGGAGTCTGCCATGACTGTTCGAGTAAACTATCAAACTACAGCAGTGATCGACGTTGATCCAGAGAAAGGCTTTAGCGAGTTATGTCCAAATGAACTGCCCGTTGCAGGTGCGTTGGAAATCGTACCGGAGCTTCTGAGTAATCATGCCAAAGGCCGATTAAAACTGGTCAGTCGTGACTTACACCCACCAAAAGCAAAATGGGATGCCGAAACACCAGCCAACATGCTTGAACCCGTCGGTCTACCCAATGTGGATATAAAATGGAACCGCCATTGTGTACTTGGCACAACAGGTTCTGAACTTTTAGACGGTTTACCACCTGTTTTGGACTATGATTTTCAAGTTAATAAAGGCATGGATCCTGATGCGCATCCTTACGGTATTTTCTTCCATGATATTGCCGATACTAAAACGACAGGTGCACATGAATTTCTAAAGTTCAACGGGATTGATACCCTAGTGATCGGTGGTCTCGCGCTAGATTTTTGTGTGAAGAAATCCGTCATGCAAGCACTGAATCTTGGCTACAATGTGGTGGTCAACCTTGCTTCAACTCGCGCTGTACTGCCTGATAATGTTGAAAATGTGCTTACAGAGCTCAAGGATCAAGGCGCATTATTTGTCGAAAAAGCGGATGACATCATCGTAGAAAAATTCGCCTAGAGACGATAGTAACCGAGAAGGATTTCACTATGCATCAACATGAAAAATTGAATTACGTCGAATTTGGTTCCACCAATATTAACGCTACAAAACAATTTTTCGAGCGTACCTTTGACTGGACTTTTATCGATTATGGTCCTGAATACTCTGCATTTTCAGGACAAGGGTTAGATGGCGGATTCTTCAAATCTGAGTTTGTAAACCAAACCGCAAATGGTGGCGCACTTTTAGTGTTTTATAGCTCAGATATTCAGGCCACGCAGATAAAAGTTGAGCAGCATGGTGGAAAAATTATCCGCCCTATTTTCGAATTTCCCGGCGGCTGCCGATTCCACTTCACCGAACCAAGTGGAAATGAATTCGCAGTATGGTCGGAGAGCCATTAGTACTTACCCCAACAACACTTCCACACCTAGCTTTTTGATTTGCTCAAGGTCGCTTTTCGGAGCGGCTTTGTCAGTTAACAACACCGATATTTCGTTGGTATTGCCAATTGAAGAAGGATAAATCTGTCCAAATTTACTGGAGTCCGTCAGTACGATGTTACGTCTATTCTTTGCCAGAATGGCCTCTGCGATGTCGGCACGCATCATGTCTCGGCTAGTAAAACCAGTGTCTTGGTGAAATCCGTCGATACCCAAGAAAGCCGTGCTGAAGTGAATGTTCTCAATACAGAGTTTGGTGAGCGGGCCAACGAGGCTCTCACCTTGATGCTGATACACACCACCAAGCAAGATGATGTTAGCTGAGGTGTTACGGATGAGATGGGCGATGTACGCCGATGGGGTAATGATGGTCACATCGCCGCGTTCAGCTAAAGTGCGAGCCAAGAGCGCATTAGCACTGCCGCCCTCGATCAATACGGTTTCGTTTGGTGATACCAAGTCCGCCGCTTTATTTGCAAGTGATTGTTTAATATCGAAACGGACTTCTAATCGGGTATCAATATCATCACTTTGCAATGCGGTAGCTGCGCCGTGTACGCGCTTTAGATAGCCCTGTTGCTCCAGAAAATTCAAATCCTGCCTGATGGTCACGCCCGACACGCCGATAATGTCAGAAAGCTCCGTGACTTGAACGCGTTTACGATCATTCACTAATTGCAGGATTTCATTTTGTCTTGGGTTCACAGGCTCACTCCTTATTAATGAGCTTGCAGTATACGCCCGAACACTTTCATATGAAAGCAGCCTGTGAACGATAGAAATAAGCTAAGTCGCGTTACACCGTAAGCTCTAGACGGTTGCCATCCGGATCTAATACGCAGCTTTCGTAGTAACCATCACCCGTTTGTCTCGGACCGTCGATCCATTGGTAGCCATCATCTACTAAGGTTTTGGTTAATTGATCCACCGCCTGCTCTGATACTAAAGCGAAGGCAAAGTGTGCTAATCCTGTTACCTGCATCGCATGAGATTTTTCACAAGCGGTCACACCTTCCATCGACATTAACTCCAATCGCGCTCCACTTTCAAACGAAAGAAAGTAAGATGAAAACTGCTTAGTTGGGTTGTGGTATTTATCGTTAGACACCGCGTTAAAATATTTCTCATAGAAGGCTTTTAACTCTTCCAAACGTTCTGTCCAAATCGCGATATGTTCAATTTTCATTAGGATTCCCCTTAGCTCTTAACTGCGCTCAATCTAACGAGGAAAAGCAGCACAAAAAAGAGAGCAAATCATCACCGAGTTGTTCCTGTTTTATGTCCGAACTGCTCATCGATGAGTCATTAAATCTATGGTTGGAGTTGTGTTTGAGCGAAAGTGATGTCCATAATGGCGCAAAGTTTTACAGGATAAAATGATGGAAGAGATTTACTTCGCAGGCGGCTGCCTTTGGGGCGTTCAAGAATTTATGCGCCACCTTCCCGGCGTAATCAGCACCGAAGCAGGACGAGCAAATGGCACGACGGATAACACTCAATCCGAATACGATGGTTACGCAGAATGCGTGAAAACCCAATTCGACCCTGAGCTGGTTTCGGTTGAAACTTTGATGGGGTATCTGTTTGAGATCATCGACCCGCACAGCGTTAACAAGCAAGGTGAAGACGTAGGTGAAAAGTACCGTACCGGTGTTTATAGCCAAAACGAGCAACACCTAACTATTGCTAAAGCGTTTATCGCAGCAAGACCGGATGCCGATAAAATCGCCGTAGAAGTGCTGCCACTCACAAACTACGTGCCAAGTGATGATGAGCACCAAGACCGACTCACGCGCTTTCCAAACGACTACTGCCATATCCCGTTAGATTTGCTGCATAAATATAGAAATTAATGGCCAGCTTTTATCACTGTTTCTATTATCTCAAACTAAGAGGCGCAACGCCTCTTTTTGCATCCTAACCAGGGCTATTGATCCTCCTCCAGTTCATTTTCATGTCCAGTTATTTATTTCAAAATAACTGGAATATAAATCACATAATAAATTTTATAATATTCCGCATTATTAATGACGGCTATCACACTTAAGATTGAGTGATACAAAAGTATAGTTATTGGTTTTTTTTTACTATTTCCGAAAACCACTTCATTAATTAAATTTGACTCATTACTTCAGTACCAATGAGTCACAAAATGATTACAGAACTAACAAACGTCAATTTAATTAAAGGCAACCTTCAAGCAAATAATAAAAAAGAAGTCTTTGAAGAGCTAGCGCAAATGCTATTCGAAAATAATCGAATCAGCAGCAAAGAGGCTTTTTTAACCGACATCGAAGCACGTGAAGCATTGAGCGTGACTTCAATGGACGGCATCGCTTACCCACACGCAAAAAGCAAAGCGGTGACAGAGCCTGCAATCGCTGTTGGCGTAAAGCGCGAAGGCATCGAGTATGGCGACGAAGAGGGAGTCAAACCAACCGTATTCTTCATGATTGCTTCACCAGATAACGGTGCCGACCACCATATTTATGTTCTTCAAGAATTATTCGGAAAATTTAGCGAAGAGTTTATTGAAGATATTCATAACGCAAAAGACGAAAACCAAATACTAAATATTTTAATTAATTCATAAGGCGTGAAATTATGAGTACAATCACAGCTCAAGCTAGCAATAATAGCGATTTCAAAAAACTCCTAAGTACCATGAAAGGTCACCTTTTATTCGGTACTTCTCACATGCTTCCATTTATCGTTGCGGGTGGTGTACTACTGGCTCTGGCGGTAATGGCATCCGGTAAAGGTGCGGTTCCTGCAGACGGGTTATTGGCTGATATTTCTAATATCGGTATTAAAGGTCTGGTGTTGTTCCCAATTATTCTTGGTGGCTTCATCGGTTACTCAATTGCAGACAAACCAGCACTAGCGCCAGCGATGATCTCTTCTGGCATCATGGCTGACATGGGTGGCGGCTTCCTAGGTTGTATCGTCGCTGGCTTTATCGCTGGTGGTGTAGTTCTACAACTTAAGAAGATCCCTCTTTCTGCTAACATGACTGCGTTGGGCGCTTACTTCATCTACCCACTTGTTGGTACGCTTATCTCTGCAGGTATCGTTCTATGGGGTATCGGTGAGCCAATCAAGATCTTCATGGCTTCTATGAACGAATTCCTAGCTTCTATGGCTGGCGCTTCTAAAGTGGTTCTAGGTACGATTCTTGGTGGTATGACTGCATTCGATATGGGCGGTCCAATCAACAAAGTAGCAACGCTATTCGCTCAAACTCAAGTTGATACTCAACCATGGCTAATGGGTGGTGTTGGTATCGCAATCTGTACGCCTCCTCTAGGTATGGCACTAGCAACATTCCTATTCAAGAAGAAGTTCACTAAGCAAGAGCAAGAAGCAGGTAAAGCAGCAGCAATCATGGGTTCTATCGGTATCTCTGAAGGTGCTATCCCATTCGCAGCAAACGACCCTGTACGCGTTCTTCCTTCAATCGTTGCTGGTGGTATCGTTGGCTGTGTGTTCGGCTTCCTAACAGACGTACTACTACACGCACCATGGGGCGGTCTAATCACAGCACCTGTATCAAGCAACATCCCAATGTACGTTGTGGGTATCGCACTAGGCTCACTAACAACAGCAGTTATCGTTGGCTTCTGGAAACCAGTCGCTGAAGAAGAAATCGCAGAAGCAGCACCAGCACAAGCTCAAGCGGCTCCAGCAGCAGGCGAAGGCGAGTACGACATCGTAGCAGTAACATGTTGCCCATCTGGCGTAGCACACACATTCATGGCAGCAAAAGCACTAGAGAAAGCAGGTGCGGCAGCGGGTCTGAAAATCAAAGTAGAAACTCAAGGTCAAAACGGTATCCAGAACCGTATCACTGACCTAGATGTAGCAAACGCGAAGCTGGTTATTCTAGCTCACGATATCCAAGTAAAAGACGCTCACCGCTTTGCAAAAGCAAACGTTGTTGAGTGTTCAACGAAAGAAGCGATGCGTAACGCAGCGACTCTTGTGAAAGCTTAAACCTTAAGCTCCTCCCCCTAAGAGCCCTTTCCCCCAAAGGGCTCTATTTCAAGTTTTTAAGTTTTAGTAATACCCCTGATTTTTTAATTATATAACCCTACAATTTACAAGGCTTTAAAAATGAAATTCAAACCTTCCCTACTCGCTTGCGCAGTTTTAAGTGGTCTAGTCGGTCTGACTGGCTGTAACGACGACACAACCAACATTTATGAAGGCGGTGACACCAACCCTGCACTGCCGGATATTCCTGACGGCGGCAAGCCAGTATGTCCTCCAGTTGGCGATGGCGACTGTGATGACAAGCCAAACCCAGAAACACCTGAAATCGACATGGGTGTTCACATCCCGGTAGATTTCGCCGATATGGACGTAACACGCTACGTCAACCCATTCATCGGCACAGGTAACCTAGGCAACACCTACCCTGGTGCAACCACACCACACGGCATGGTGCAGCTTTCTCCAAACAACGGTTCTAACGGCTGGGAATACATTTCAGGCTACTACTACCACGACGCACGTACTTCCGGTTTCTCTCATACCCACCTTTCCGGAGCAGGTGCTGGCGACTTGAACGACATTCTCGTCATGCCAATCAACTCGCGTTCGGATTACATGATTGATGAAGGTTCGGCAACGCTAAACCTAGAAGCGTCTCGCTTCCAACATCGTGACGAGCAAGCTACGGCAGGCTACTACAAAGTCGAGCTATTGGATTACGACATCAAAGCCGAGTTGACGGCGTCTGATCGCGTTGGTGTACACCGCTACACCTTCCCTCGTGATGAGAAATCAGAAATCATCGTGAACACCGGCTTCAAAATTAACTGGGACTACACCTCAGATTCTTACTTGAAATGGGACAAAGACAATAACCGCCTTGAAGGTCACCGTTTCTCAGATGGTTGGGCACCAAGCCAAAAAGAATTCTTCGTGATGGAATTCGACCAACCAATCAAAAACGTTCGTTTTGCTTACTACGATAAAGAGCAAGGTCGTTACATGGACGTGCCAGAAGGCATTACAGAAATCGGTAACGAAACACGTGGCAAGTATCAATACGCACGCGCTTACGTAGAGTTCGACACATCCAAAGACGGCTTAACGGTTGAAGCGAAATTAGCGCTATCAAACGTTGAGATCGGCGAGAACGGCAAGTCTGGTGCTTCTCTTAACATGACTGAAGTTGCGGGCATGAACTTCGACCAAGTACGCGAAGCGGCAACGAAGAAATGGGAAGACGAACTCGGCAAGATCCAAGTCTCTGGCGACGAAGATTACAAACAAACCTTCTACACCGCGATGTACCACTCGTACCTAGGTCAAACCATTCACTCTGACTTAGATGGTCGCTACCGCCAAGTTCACCAAGGTCGTAACGCTTACCCAGATGGCAACACACCTCGGGGCGATAAGATTGATACGCTGAAAGAGTCAATCCGCACTGCCGATGCCAACAAAGATGGCAAAGCAGACTTCACGCGCTACGACACTTTCTCGTTGTGGGATACCTACCGCGCAGTTCAACCACTATCTTCGATTCTTGAGCCTGACCGCCTAGCCGACGTGGTTCTGTCTATGCTGTCTTACGCCGAAGAAGAATGGGTGGATGACAAAGGCAACGTGCGCAAAGGTCGCCTGCCTGAGTGGACATTCAAAGGCAACGAAACCGGCATGATGATGGGCATGCACTCAACGCCTGTGATTCATGATGTGTTGTCGAAAGGCTCACTAGAAAAACGCATGATTGATCTTGGCTTCACAGAAGCTGAACGCAAAGACGTCAAAGAGCGCTTAGTTGAAGCAATGATCACTGACGCGCGCGCCGCAACGAGCCAAGGCGTGGCATGGATCAAAGAGTACGAAGAACAAGGTTACGTGCCAGCGCAATTGCACGATACTCCACCAGATTCTTACGGCAGTCACTCACCATTTAAAGACTCTTGGACAGCATCTTACTCGCTTGAATACTCAATGAACGACTGGGCAATCGCGCAATCGATCAAAGAAGTATTTGGTGAAGAAGATCCACGCTACACCGAGTTCGCTAACCGTTCTAAAAACTGGCAAGCGCAGTTCGACTTCGGCGGTAAGCAATACCAAGGTTGGTTCAAAGCCCGTGACTACGATGGCGAGTTTATCGATGCAGGTTGGGTAGACCCAATCACCGGTCGCGCAGTAGGTAAAGACTGGCGTCCCGACATGTTCAACTGGGCATTCTCTGAGTCTAACGGCTGGCAATACTCGTTCAGTATTCAGCACGACATTCATGGCTTGATTGACCTGATGACACGATTCGACAAGACACAAAACCCTGAAGCAGAACGCGGTGACTTGTTCGCAGCTCGCTTGGATGAGTACTGGTCAACCTACCCAGATCGCAACGCAGGCGACAACCAATTCCCAGTGTTCAACACAGGTAACGTTGGTCAGCACGTTCAAGGTAACGAACCAGATATCCACGTTCCTTACTTGTACAACTACGTCGGTCAACCTTGGAAAGGTCAGGCAGCCATCGCCGCAGCAACCAACATTTGCTACAAGAACACCGCTGACGGCATTTGTGGTAACGACGACTTCGGTACGCTCTCTGCGTGGTTCGTGTTCCGTGCACTTGGCTTCTATCCAGTGAACGCTTCTTCTGGCATCTACGAAATCGGTACTCCGCTGTTTGAAAGCGCGTCTATCGATGTCGGCAACAACCAGAAGTTCACGGTGACCGCGAAGAACGTTAGCCGCGAAAACATCTTCATTCAATCGGCTCGCTACAACGGCAAAGACTTCAACCGTACTTACCTGACTCATGACGAAATCATGTACGGCGGTGAGTTGGAGTTCGTGATGGGCGACAAACCAAATCAACGTTGGGGCTCTCTAGAGCAAGATCTTCCACCAGCACAAGGCATCGGTGAGTTCTTGCATGAAGACGAGATGCCAGCAGGTTCTCGTTAATCCCAATAGTGACAACTCAGCCGGGGGAGCGCATCTCCCGGCTATCCCTACAATCAAATTTTATAAGCAGTCCTTTATAAACAGTCTCTTATAAACACTTTTATATACGAATAACGACAAAACGGTATGCACATGTTTAAACGTAATCTTATCTCTTTGGCTATCCTGGTTGGTCTGACGGGTGGCTTGGCTGGCTGTAACAGCGACAACGATTCTTCCTCTTCACTGCCGGGCGATCCAATTGTTGATCTTGCGGTATTGAAATACGTCGATCCTATGATCGGCACAGCAGCTTCTGGTCATACATTCCCGGGCGCGACGGTACCGGTAGGTATGGTTCAACTGTCTCCAGATACTTTCATCGGTTCTAACACAGACCATGAATCAGGACTTAACCCTTGGCACTCGGCATCTGGCTACTGGGATTCATCCAACTACGAAACTGGCGAAGTAGTTAACACTGACGTTCCGCTGTACGGCTTCTCCCATACTCACCTTTCAGGTACAGGCGCAACGGACTTAGGCGACATCTTGGTTCTGCCATACGCAGAAATGGCGAACACACAACTTAACTCTTTCGACAAAGCCAATGAAGAAGCAAGCGCAGGCTACTACAAAACCAAACTAAACCAAGGTCAAATCGAAGTGGAACTGAGCGCAACTAAACGCGTTGGTTTGCACAAATACACCTTTGAAGATGGCGCGGACCGTAACGTGAAGTTCGATTTGGGTCATACCCTAATGAACAACAACGGCAAGTCTTTGAAGAACAAAGTAGAAGTGGTGGACGAATACACCATTCGCGGTCGTAAAACCTCAACTGGCTGGTTCCAAGGGCAAGATCACCAAGGTCAAGACATCTTCTTCTACGCGAAATTCAACCAACCAATCGCGAAAGCACTGTTGGGCGAACAAGATCTAGAGCCAACGCGCGAAATGCGTAATGGTGCGGTTTACTCAGGCGATGATCTGACCGCTTACCTAAACTTCGGCACAGGCGAAGAGCCAATTGAAATCCGCGTCGGTATCTCTCCAGTTAACTGGCAAGGCGCACAGAAAAACTTAGAAGCGGAAGCACCAAGTTTCGACCTAGCAAAAGTAAAAGAAGACGCAGAATACGCGTGGGCTGAGAAGCTAGCGAAAATCAAAGTTGAAGGTGGCACAGACGCAGAGAAAACCAACTTCTACACTGGCATGTACCACATGATGATCGCACCAATCGAGTTCTACGATGTGGATGGTCAATACGTGGATATGCTTGGCACAGTGCGCACACTGAAAGATGGCGACACACCAAACTACTCGATTTACTCAACGTGGGATACGTTCCGCGCGGTTCACCCAATGTGGACCATCATCGACCCAGACCAAGCAACGCTATACGTAAAAGACTTGATTCGTAAATCCAACGACGAGTTTGGTCTATTACCGAAATGGGAAGGTCACGGCTCAGAAACCGGCACCATGATCGGCTACCCATCGGCAGCAATTCTAGGCGATGCGGTAACCAAAGGCTTGATTGATGCAGAGCAGGCTTACACCGCTTCAGTGAAATCAGCTCGCTACACCCCGCATGAATACCCACAGATTCATGACGACATCCTAAGCTCACTTATGGCAGGTCAGTTGAACTACCACGAGAAAGAACAGTGCGTTCGTTACCCGAACTGGAACTCAGTATCGTACTCGTTGGAATTCTCATTCTACGATTGGACGATCGCAGAAATGGCAAAAGCCGCTGGCGATATGGACGCGTATGAAGAGTTCAAAGCTCGTTCTTACAACTCTTTGAAACACTGGGATGCGAAAGCAGGTAACGCAGACGGCACGGGCTTCTTCGTACCGACAGAACTGAAAGAAGGCGACCCATGTGCGCTGAAATACGCTTCAACTGACTTCGACCCTTACAAGTCTGACGCGTTCTACTACACAGAAGGCAACGCGTGGCAGTGGCAATGGGCGTTCATGCAAGACTTGGACAAGCTGACTGAAATCATGGGCGGCACGCAAGGTCTGAACGACAAGCTGAACAACCTATTTACTGCCGATCCAAATGGCGGCGAAGCACACCAAGACATGACAGGCTACATCGGTCAGTACATTCACGGTAATGAGCCTTCGCACCACGTCATCTACTTGTACAACCGTACTGAAGAGTCTTACAAGGCGCAGGAATACCTAGACCAAGTTTACGACCAGTTCTACAAACCGACGCCAGACGGCATCATCGGTAACGAAGACGTAGGTCAAATGTCGGCGTGGTACTTGATGTCAGCACTGGGCTTCTACCAAATCTCGCCAACCGATCCAACCTACAGCATCGGTCGTCCAATCTTCGACAAAGCGACGGTAGACATTGGTTCTGGCACCTTCACGGTAACGGCTGAGAACAACGGTCCAGACAACATGTACATCAAAGAAGTGACCATCAACGGTAAGCCTCTGGATGTGTACAACACCTTCCAGCACAGCGAATTCAAAGCAGGCGGCGAACTGCACTTCGTGATGACAGCAGACAAGTCTGAAGCAATGCAAGCCAACCTAGGCGAATAATGATTTTGAGGGGACCTCGTGTCCCCTTTTCTCGTGGAATAAAAACAATGAAACTAAAAAGAACCCTACTCTCTACTGCAGTGTTAACCGCCATGCTTGGTCTTGCTGGTTGTGGCAGCGACTCTGCTCCAGAAACTCCAGTTATCTCTACCCCTACTTTGGAATTCGTTGATACCTTGATCGGCACTAAAGGTCTTGGCAACGTTAACCCTTCTCCAGTTATGCCAGAAGGTATGATTCAACCTTCACCAGATAACTTCGATCCAAACGGTTGGAATGGTAAAGGCTCGCCTGTTGAATACGATCCTGTGCACAGCCTGCTTTCTGGCTTCTCAATGACCCACATTTCCGGCGCAGGTAAAGGTGATTTAAACGACTTCGCCTTCTTGCCGTACACAGGCTTTAATACCGACGCCGTGACCATGGATAAAAGCTCGGAAGTGGCAGAAGTTGGTTACTACTCGGTTGACCTGGTAGAAACTGGCGTAAAAGCCGAGCTTTCAGCAACCGACCGCGTGGCGTTCCAACGTTACACTTTCAAACCGGGCGAAGACCGCAAAGTTCGTATCGACCTGCAACACGAACTGTTGGAGCAATACGGCAACCACTCTCGCAGCATCTACTACAAACGCGTAAACGACACCACAGTCGTAGGCGCGCGTACGTCAAACGAATGGGGTCAATGGCAAACCGTGTTCTTCGCGGCAGAATTCTCTGATCCAATCATTGAAGAGAACCTGTACACCAAGCTGGCTTCTGAAAGCAAACTCACCCCAACTGACGCTACCGAAGTCGGCTTAGAAGATTACCGTGGCTACGCAGAACACAAACCAATGCCGGGCGAACCAGAACCTGATCCAGAACGTTTGGCAAAACGCGCAAACGATGTCATGACGCATTTGAACTTTGGCAAGAGCGATGAGCCATTGGTGGTCAAGGTAGCGATTTCTGGCACTGGCGTTGACGGCGCACTGAAAAACCTAGAAGCAGACACTAACGGCTGGGACTTCGACAACGTCGTACAACAAAACCGCGTGGCTTGGGAAAACATCCTTGGCGAGTTTGAACTGGAAGGCGGCAACAAAGCCGACAAGACCATGTTCTACACCTCGCTCTACCGTACGTTTGTTGCTCCATTCCTATACCAAGACGTGGATGGCAAATACCGTGGCATGGATGGCAAAGTGCACCAAGCAGAAGATGGCTTAGTGAACTACTCAGTGTACTCAATGTGGGATACCTTCCGCGCGGCACACCCACTGAAAACTATCATCGATAAAGATCGCGCGATTGAACACGCACGCGATCTATTGAACAAATACCAAACGGGTGGCGTGCTGCCAAAATGGGAACTGCACTCGGATTACACTGGTGAAATGGTCGGTCATCCTGCAGTCTCAGTTATCGCCGATATCATGGTCAAACACCCAGAAGCCTTTACCGCTGCTGAGTTTGATTTGGCATTAAAAGCCGCTGACGAAACGGTCAACTTCAACCTTGGTAAAACTGAAAGCTGGGTGCCTTACCAAGATGCTTGGAACGGTGACAAACGCTTCACGGTCATGACACGTCATAACGACTACCAAGAAGACGTCGGCTTTATTCCAGCCAATACCAAATGGGCACCGGATTCTGGCGACAAACCGGGTTACGTGGAAGGCTTGAAAGTCGACAAATACGACGAGCTCGTGAACGAATCGGTCTCTTACGGTCTTGAGAACGCTTACTACGACTGGTGTATCGCTCAGATCGCTAAACTTGCGGGCAACGACCAGCAGTACGACCGCTACATGGCACGCTCTGAATCGTTCAAGAACTACTTCGATTACAACCCAGAGCAATACGGCAAACTGCAAGACACCAAAGGCAACGCATTGGGTGCGACAGGCTTTATGCGTCCGGCTTACATGAACAGCGGCAGCAAGGTTTGGGCAAACAACCTGAAAGCAGAATGTTTGGACGAGAACATGGCGCTGTCTATCCCAGAAGGTATGGACTACAACGCCTGTAAAGACCGCAAAGCACTCAACGAAAGTGACGTGTTCTGGCCTTACCGCGCCGAGCACCGTGGTGAAGACTTCACCGAAGGCAACACGTGGCAATGGACATGGTTTGCACCACACAACTTGAACGGTCTAGCCAACGTGATGGGTGGCGAGCACATCGACCGTACTGACTTCTCTCTTCCAGAAGATGTAACCGAACAAGGCAAAGCGGCATTCCTCGCTAACTTGAATGCGCTGTTTAATGCGGACTCCAACGCCGATACGAGCCAATCACACGACATGTCGGGCTACATTGGTCAGTTCGTGATGGGTAACGAGCCTGATCACCACGTGCCTTACCTATACAACTGGACGGCGGAACCTTGGAAGACACAAGAAATCGTCGACCAAGCGATGAACGAGTTCTACCACCCAACGCATGAAGGTCTGATCGGTAACGAAGACGTCGGTCAGATGTCGGCGTGGTATGTGATGTCTGCATTGGGCTTCTACCAAGTCACACCGGGCGAAGCAAGTTACACCATCGGTCGTCCTCTGTTCGACAAAGCCGTGATTCCAGTCGCAGACGGTAAATTCACCATCACCTCAGAAAACAACAGCCAAGAGAGCATCTACGTTAAGTCGGTGACCATCAACGGCAAACAATTGAGTGACAACTTCAGCTTCGCGCACAGCGATTTGAAAGACGGTGGTGAGCTGCATTTCGTCATGACTTCAGACAAATCTGAAGCGATGAAAGCGCAGTAGTCGACACCTATCCAAATAACGAAAGGGGGCATCTAGCCCCCTAAAAAACTTCACTTCAGTGGAACCATAAAAATGAAACTAAAAAGAACCCTTATCTCTACCGCTATACTTGCTGCCATGTTTGGTCTTGCTGGTTGTAACAGTGACGACGACAACAGCAACTCTGGTACTCCTTCCCTCGACACTACGCTAACCCAATACGTCAACCCATTGATTGGTACAGGCGCAGATGGTCACACCTTCCCAGGGGCGGTTGTGCCTTACGGTTTAGTGCAACTTTCTCCTGATACCGAAATGGAAGGCTGGGGCTCTGCCGCAGGTTACTTCGACCACGGCAAACTGACTGAAATCCCAGTGTATGGCTTCTCCCACACTCACCTTTCTGGCACAGGCATTACCGACCTTGGTGACATCTTAGTTCTGCCTTTTACCAAGAAAGAAAACGCCGTTTTCAATACCTTCGATAAAGACAACGAAACTGCAGAAGCGGGCTACTACGCGGTTGAACTGAACAAAGGCGAAATCAAAGCCGAGCTAACCACCACCCAACGTGTTGGCTTCCACCGCTACACCTTCAAAGAAGGCACTACGCCACACATCAAGTTCGATTTAGACCACACTCTCAACAAAGGTCATTTCAACAACCGCACCATGAAGGGCGATTTGGAGTTTATCGACGCTTACACCATTCGCGGTTTACGTAGCTCGAATGGCTGGGCGAACAACCAACACGTGTACTTCTACGCCACCTTCAACCAACCTATCGTCAAAGCCATTGCTTTGGTTGACGGCACAGAAACGGAAATCGATGTAAACAACGACAACATCGACGCAGTGAAAACCATCGCTTACCTAGAATTCGCACCATCATCAACACCGTTAGAAATCCAAGTAGGCTTGTCACCAACAGGCACAGAAGGTGCGGAGAAGAACCTAGAAGCAGAAGCGAAAGGTGTGTCATTTGATACTGCGCGCGCTCAAGCCAACGACGCATGGCACCAAGAACTTAGCCGCATGATGGTATCTGGTGGCACGGAAGATCAGAAAGAGATCTTCTACACCGCGCTTTACCACGCTTCTATCGCGCCAATGATTTTCCAAGATGTCGACGGTCAATACCCTGCGATGCGTACTCGCATTCAAAAAGACGCGGGCGACACACCAAACTACTCTGTGTACTCCATGTGGGATACCTTCCGCGCTGCGCATCCACTGAAAACCATCATCGACCCAGAACGTGCCGAAGAGTTTGCCAACGACCTGATTCGTAAATACGAAGACGGTGGCATCTTGCCGAAATGGGAACTGCACAGCCATTACACGGGCACTATGATCGGCTTCCCTGCGGTTTCTATCATTGCTGACGCGATGGCGAAAGGCTTAGACATCGACCCACAACTTGCCAAAGAAGCGGCTGAGTTTACGGTGCGTTACCACGAGGCGTCTGAATTCCCTGATTGGACGGAAGACAACAACATCGGCGCAGCAAACGTTGTGCAAGTGAAAGTGTACGAAGAAAACGGCTTTGTTCATCACGGTTACTGGAACAGTGCGTCTTACACGCTTGAGTTTGCATATGGTGACTGGGCAATGGCCGAAATCGCACGCATGGCTGGCGATGTAAAACTGCAAGAAGAGTTTATGGCTCGTGCCGACAACTGGCTTAACCATTGGGATGCAGAGACGGGCTTTTTACGCCCGAAAAACCACCCGCTGAGCTCATCACCAAACAAACCGCCTTTGGAGTTCAACCAACCGATTGATGAAGAGCGTTTGGATGAGTGTGAAATGGTTGAATGGCCTGAAGGCTCAGGTGTGATGAAAGAGAAATGCCCACTGCTACCATTCGACCCTTACTACGTGGACGAGTTTGCCTACACCGAAGGGAACGCGTGGCAATGGAAGTTCCAACCAATGCACGATTTCAATCGCCTGAAACAAGAAATCTACCAAGCAGACTTGGCGCAAGGCAAAGACACCACGCCAGAGAAAGCCTTCCGTGAAGACTTGGACGAGCTATTCAATGCGCGTTCTTCAAACACAGGCGAAGAGCTACCAGACCTAACGGGTTACATCGGTCAGTACATGCACGGTAACGAGCCATCGCACCACATTCCTTACCTATATGCGCTAACGGATGAGCCATGGAAAGCGCAAGAGTACCTAGACCGCATCATGTCAGAGATGTACACCAGCGAGCCAACTGGCTTGATTGGCAACGAAGACGTGGGTCAGATGAGCTCTTGGTACTTGATGTCGGCAATGGGCTTCTACCAAGTGACGCCTGCGGATCCGGTCTACACCATCGGTCGTCCTATGTTTGATGAAATCACCATTCCAGTGGAAGGCGGCGAGTTCACAGTCATCGCAGACAACAACAGCCCACACAACAAGTACGTGAAGTCCGTAACCATCAACGGCAAACCGCTAGATGCCAACTTCACCTTCAAACACAGCGAAATCAAAGCGGGCGGCGAGCTTCACTTCGTCATGACGGGTGACAAGCAAGAAGCGCTTCAAGCTCAGTAACGTTTTATGTAATTCGTGTTTAAAGAATAAGCAGATAGATTAACTCAGTGGCAGGAAGTGACGCGCTTCCTGCCTAAGGAATCAAGATTATGAACTTTACGAAAACCGCTATCGCCACCGCTGTGATTGCAAGTGTTATTGGTTTGGCTGGCTGCAACGATGACGACGATAACACCTCACCAAGCGTCGATACTTCCAACCTAAAATACGTCGACCCATTCATTGGTACCGGCTTTAACGGACACACATTCCCGGGTCCTGTTGTGCCAGAAGGCATGGTGCAACTTTCTCCAGATACCGAGCTGATCGGCTGGCACTCTTCATCAGGTTACCACTTCGATAAAAAGACTCTATTTGGCTTTTCACACACTCACCTATCCGGCACGGGTATGGGCGGCTTAGGTGACATTCTGTTCCTGCCGTTTACCGAAGACAAAGCTAAGTACATCGAAGACAGCGACGATTACCGCGAAGCGATTTCGGTCAAGATGGACAAAACCTCAGAAGTGGCAGAAGCGGGTTACTACTCGGTGAAAATTGCAGAGAACGGTATCAAAGCTGAGCTTACAGCTTCTGAACGTGTCGGCTTCCATCGTTACACCTATCCGCAAGGTCAACCACAACGTCTGAAGATTGACCTCAACTCCATCCTCAACAGTGACTGGGGTTCAACCTCTTTGCGTAACAAACTAACGGTGAGCGAAGACGGCCATACCATCACGGGCGAGCGCGATGCAGCGCACTTCTCTGGCTGGGCGAAAAACCAAAAAATCTTCTTCTATGCGACTTTCGATAAGAAGATCAAAGACGTCTACATCCTTGCCAATGGTAAGCCTGTTGACGGTCTATCGGCAGAGCACGTTTCTGAGTTGATTTACGATGACCAAGGTAATCCAGTTAAGCGTGTCAAAGCGGACGTCACTGCCTACATCGAATTTGAAGATGAAGGCTCACAAGAGTTGAATGCGCAAGTGGCGTTATCTGCGGTTGACCCACAAGGCGCAGAAAACAACTACGATGCCGAAGCGAATGTCTCTTTCGATACTGCGCGCAACAACGCGCGTGAGAAATGGGCAAAAGCACTCAACTTCTCAATTGAAGGGGGCACGGAAGATCAAAAAGAGATCTTCTACACTGCGCTTTACCACACCAAAATTGCACCTATGGTGCATCAAGACGTAGATGGTCGATTCCGTGGCATGGGTAAAGGCTCAATTCGTGAAGGCGAAGGGGAATACTCCATCGCTTACGGTCAAGCAACAGAAGAGCAACCAAACTTCTCGGTTTACTCTCTATGGGATACCCAACGTGCATTACACCCACTAAAAACCATCACTGAGCCAACCCGCGCGGTGCAATACGCGAAGAACCTAGTTCAGAAGTACACAGAAAGCGGCTTGCTGCCGAAATGGGAGCACTTAGGTGACGAGACAGGCACCATGGTCGGTTACCCAGCGGTAGCAGTGATTGCGGATGCGATGACCAAGTTCCCAGAAGAGTTTACTCAACAAGAGAAAGAGCTGGCGCTGAAAGCCGCGATCGACTCTTCAACTTATGAGAACTACCCAGCACTGCAAGCCGATTGGGATCAAGGCGTCTTGGATCGCACTTTAACCAAGCACATCGATTACATTGAGAAAAACGGCTTCACGCCTGCCATCCAACGTATCGATGGTGAACCAGTCTTTGAAGACTACACGGTTGAGTCTGTTTCTTACGGTCTAGAAAACGCGTTCTACGATTGGGCTATAGCACAAATTGCCAAAGCAGCCGGTGATACTCAAGCGGAAGAGCAATACCTTGAACGCTCAAAAGGCTACAAAAAATACTTCGATTACAACCCAACGGAATACGCAGAACATGGCGTGACGGGCTTTATGCGCCCAGTGATGATTGATGAAACCTTCATGACGCCATTCGACCCATACGGCACAGAACACGAGACAGGCAACTACACCGAAGGTAACGCATGGCAGTGGACTTGGTTTGTGCCGCATGACATCGCAGGCTTGAAGACCATCATGGGTGGCGATGCTGAGTTCCAGAAGAACCTAGAAGCCACCTTCACCGCAGAAAGCCAAGGCACAGAAACACCGGATATGTCTGGTTTGATTGGTCAAGTTGCGTTTGGTAACGAGCCTTCACACCACATTCCTTACCTATTCAACTGGACCGCAGAACCATGGAAGACGCAACAAGTCGTCGACCACATTCTTGATGACATGTACTTTGCAGCGCCAGAAGGCGTCATTGGTAACGAAGACGTAGGTGCGATGTCTGCTTGGTATGTGATGTCTGCACTAGGCTTCTACCAAGTGAACGCGGCAGAGCCTATCTACACTGTGGGTCGTCCGCTATTCGACAAAGCAGTGATTCCGGTGAAAGGCGGCACGTTCACCATCACCACAGAGAACAACGCCGATGACAACATGTACATTAAGTCTGTCACCATCAATGGCAAAGCTTTGGATAACGGCTTCTTCTTCGACCATTCCGAGTTCAAACCGGGTGGCGAGTTGCACTTCGTGATGACGGACGAGCAATCTGAAGCGATGAAAGCGCCTCAATAACCTTCACTTGAAATGTGTTCCTCAGGCCAAATCAGTCTGAGGAACACAAGCTCAAATCAATCCCTTCCACTAATGACAGTGTCATTTCTGCTGCCGAAACTTCCTTGCAACCCGACGAATTTTGTCCGCACCACAACGGCGTAAATTCATCTCGGTTTTGCTTCTCCATAAGCGCTCTTAACTGAGTCATTTCAATGGAAGCATATGGGAATTTCGGCGCAGACTCACAGATGTAGCCTAGCTCCGACATCGCGCGATTCACAATGCCTCGTGCTGGCCTGCCCGAGAAAACATTAGTCACCGCCGTATGCTGCGCGCGCTCACTGGCAATCGCATATCGATGTAAAGGCGAGGTTTTTGCCTCATCACACAACAAATAGGCGCTGCCAACCTGCACGGCACTTGCTCCTAACTTTAGCGCGGCTGCAACACCGCTTTTATCGGCGATTCCTCCTGCTGCAATAACAGGTAAATTCACACGCTTGACGATTTGCGGTAACAACGCCATCAAGCCTAATTGAGTAGATAAATCATCTGATAAAAACATTCCTCGGTGTCCACCAGCCTCCAAGCCTTGAGCAATAATGCCGTCAACGCCTTTTGCTTCCAGCCACAGTGCTTCATCCACAGTGGTCGCTGTCGAAAGGATCTTCCCTCCCCAGCCTCTAATTCGCGCTAACAAGTCATCGGCAGGCAAACCAAAGTGGAAACTGATTACTGGTGGTGCAAATGGTTCAATCGCGTCAGCAATATCATGATTGAAAGGCATCCTTGTCGGTGCGTTTGGCTGAGCCTGTACGGTTGCACCAACTTCAGCAAAATACGGTTGCAGCGTTTTTTGCCACTCTTCGTGCTTGTTAGCGTCGTATTTCGGCATTTCATGGCAAAAGAAGTTGAGGTTGAACGGTCGATTGGTCGCCTGTTGAATAAGTTGAAGTTCTTTAACGATGGCGTCTTTATTCAACATTCCACAAGGTAACGAGCCAAGCCCGCCAACATTACTCACAGCAATGGCCATTTGGCTATCTTGCACGCCAGCCATTGGGGCTTGAATAATCGGTAACTCTGTTCCCAAAAGTGTATTAAATACCTTGTTTATCATGATCTTTCCTTGAAAACTTAACCTTTACCTGTGATGGCTCTGCGCCATAGTTATCCAGACTAGACTTTCACATGATTAACCACTTATAAAGTTAAAGTGATGCATTTGTGCGCTATGCACTTTTGATAGAAATGACAAAGGGAGCACATGGCTCCCTTGATGTAGTGGCGAACAATAATTGAAATGGCTATCGTGCTACATCTGATTCAAGCTCTAATTCTGCAACCGACAGCATGGCAAACTCTTCTTCGGCAGTTGCTGCCACCAATTTGTTGCGGCTGTATAAACCATAATAAACACCACCGATAAGAAACAATCCCATTGTCATAAAAAAGGCTGAGGGATCAAAAGCATAAACACCTGTCATTGCGATCAAAGAAAGCACCAGAGAAATACTCGAAGTGATTACCCCGCCAGGCGTTTTATATGGGCGAGCTAACTCCGGCTGTTTAATTCGCAATAAAATATGGCTCAAGGACATTAATGCGTACGATACCGTCGCACCGACAACTGCCATCGCCAAGATTAAGTCCCCCTCTCCCGTAAGGGAAACCAAGAACCCAAAAACGCCCGGAACCAAAAGCGCACGAGAAGGCACTTTTTTGTCACTGGTTAGTGACAAAGTTTGCGGTAAATAACCCGCGCGGGAAAGCGCAAACACCAAGCGACTGTAACCATAAATGATAGAAAAGAAAGACGCGATAAGGCCTGCCAATCCAAGTAGGTTCACGGCCATTGCTACCGTTGAATTGCCTGTAAGCTTCAGCGCGTCAACTAATGGCACAGCGCTATCGCCTATGACCTTTGAACCAACCGCACCAGCCAAAAGAACGACCACCAGAGTTGCGGTTAGCAATAAAAACAGCATCGCACCAATGATGCCTTTTGGAACATCTTTCGCCGGATTTTTTGCCTCCTCTGCCGCTAAAGGCACACCTTCAACCGCAAGAAATAACCACATCGCAAATGGCAACGCCGCCCATACGCCATACCATCCAAACGGCAAGATTTCTGTTGCCTGAGCCGTCACCGGAGCAATATCGAATAAGTTGTTCACATCAAAGTGACCAATAAGCACAGCAGCAGTGATTAGAATAGCTAGCACAGCCAAACCGCTGATGACCATCATTACTTTGAGAGCTTCGCCAACCCCTGCCATGTGAATAGCGATAAAGACGGCGTAGAAAAGTGCGTAAACAACAGGGCCATCGATACCAACCAATTCATTTACTGCAGAGCCAATAAAAATCACTATCGCAGCAGGCGCGAGCGCATATTCAATCAAAACTGATAAGCCAGTGAAAAAGCCGCCTGTCGGCCCCATCGCCTGTCTTGCGAAGCTGTAACCACCACCCGCAGCAGGAATCGCCGCAGACATTTCAGCTAAAGACAATACTAGCGTGAAATACATTACTGCCATCGCGATAGCAGCAATAAGAAAGCCTCCCCATCCTGCTTGAGCGATGCCAAAGTTCCAACCGGCGAAGTCACCAGATATAACATACGAGACACCTAAGCCAGCAAGTAAAATCCAACCTGCGGTGCCTCTTTTTAGCTGCCTTTTGGCCAAGTACTCCTGATGTTTAGACATAGTAAATCCTTCTACTTTGATGAAATTAAAAAGTTGTCGCTGTGTTTATCTTCAACGCTTGCGCCACCTGGCTCATTGATATCTGAGCGATCTTTCAGGTTCACTCCTGACAGTTGTAATTTTCGAGCCTCCTTGAGCAAGTAAAATGCGCGTTCACAGGCATCGTCATAATTGAGCCCCTGAGGGCGCACATTGGAAATGCAGTTTCTTTGGGAATCTTTAGAGCCTCGTTTAGCCCCCCAAGTGAGATACATACCCATGCTATCCGGAGAAGTTAAACCTGGCCTCTCTCCAATTAAAACCAGCACGGCCTTAGCGTTAAAACATTCACCAACATCATCCCCTACCGCCACTCTTCCTTGCTTTACGATTGTGATAGGCGCGAATTTCCATTGATGTTCATCATCAGCGCTTAAAAGAGAAATCAATCGTGTAACAACAGGCACGGCATGGTTTTGAATTGCGACGGAAGAAAGTCCATCAGCAATAACCATCGCAAGATCAATGTCAGTGTTATGCTCATTTGCTATCGAGTTGAGCGTTTGCCAAGAAGATTCATCGAGCTGCCTTCCTAAGTCGGGCCTTTGCAGGTACATAAGCCGATCACTCACTTGACTGCTCACTACCACTGGAGGCTCTAAGGTATTTTCAAGAATCGAGTAAGAGTCAGATAAACCAGCAACGAGAGACTCAATATTCAAACTGCAATGCACTGCATCCATAGCTTGGGCATGATCCAGCTGAAATGAGAGTAACTCGTTGGTTGGTACACTGTTTCCGCTGCGACCCAGAGCGATCCGAGCAGAGGTGAAGTCGCGTAACTTGCCCCAAGGGTTGTGTGTGACAACTTCAGACTCGTCTTGTGTGGACAGAGAAATGGTGATCACTTTACCCATGAGAATACCCCTTATTCAGTTGATTAATTGCTCCCGAAAACGAGCGAGAGATTTGCTCACTTAACCGAACGTCTTGCACGCTCTCGAAAATCTGCATCTCCATTAACCATTGTTCAAACTCTGGAGCTGGCTTCAGACCGAGTACTTTCCTTGCGTAAAGGGCATCGTGAAATGAGGTAGTTTGATAGTTGAGCATGATGTCATCAGACCCTGGAATACCCATGATGAAAGAGCACTCGGCAACACCTAATAGTGTCAGCAAGTTATCCATGTCATTCTGATCGGCATAGGCATGATTGGTGTAACAGATGTCGCAACCCATAGGTAAACCAAGCAGCTTCCCACAGAAATGATCTTCAAGCCCAGCACGAATGATCTGTTTGCCATCAAACAGGTACTCTGGGCCAATGAACCCAACGACTGTATTAACCAACAAAGGATCGAACTGTTTCGCGACAGCATAAGCACGAGCTTCGCAAGTCTGTTGATCGACCCCATGAAATGCATTCGCAGACAACGCTGTACCTTGTCCGGTTTCAAAATACATCACATTGTTTCCTACGCTACCTCGATTCAAAGACAATGCCGCTTCATGGGCCTCTTTCAAAATCGATAAGTCTATTCCGAATGTATCATTCGTTCCTTGCGTGCCTCCTATCGACTGAAAAACGAGATCGACTGGTGCACCCATTTCAATGGCTTCGATCGTGTTCGTGACATGAGTTAACACACAAGACTGAGTCGGTATTTGATAGTGTTGAATCACCTCATCCATTAAGTTCATTAACTTGATAGCTTGAGGCACATTATCTGTTGCCGGATTGATACCGATAACCGCGTCGCCATTTCCGTACATCAGACCATCAAAAATGGTCGCTGCGATACCATTGAGAGAATCAGTGGGATGATTCGGCTGTAAACGAGTAGACAGGCGACTCGGCAAACCAATCGTATTCCGAAAAGCCGTGACAACTTGGCATTTTTTAGCAACGAGAATCAAATCCTGGTTGCGCATGATCTTACTGACTGCAGCCACCATTTCTGGCGTTAAACCTTGACGAATTTTAGCCAACGTTACACCATCTGCTTCTTCACTCAGCAGCCAATTTCGAAAATCTCCGACCGTCAAGTGCTCAATCGGTTTAAAGGCTTCAAGGTCATGCGTATCGATAATTAGGCGAGTGATATCGTCGCTTTCGTATGGAATAACCGCCTCGTTAAGAAACGTTTTAAGTGGTAACTCAGACAGCGCCATTTGTGCGACTACACGTTCTGCCGCTGAATGAGCACAAACCCCAGCTAACGCATCGCCTGAGCGCTCCGGTGTCGCTTTCGCCATCAAGTCAGCTAATGACTTAAAGGTATAGACTTTACTGCCTTGTTGCCGACGATAAGTTGCCGTCATTGCTCTTCCTCTTCACTATTTGGTTCGCTTTTTGCTGAACTATCAATAAGCTTTAAGAAAGTATTGCCAAATGTGTTCCGTAGCGTTATCAAAAACTGGCAACATTTATAAACCAATAATAAACAACGAGTTATGTAAACACTGCTCCAACATGACTCACAAAAAAGGAATGAGCATCACAAGGATGAGTAACCAAATGCCCCAAACTGCACCAATGCTGTGCATCCATCACACTAAGGATGCAAACCAACAAGCTGCGAGTCTGATAAACTGGCAACAGGAATATGACCAACTCAGCGATGGTCGATTTTTAGGTCAAATTCGAGAACGACGATTTCCCAATTTTCATGTATTTCGTGAAGACAGTAACCGCTCACTAAGACAGCAATGCAGGGTTGAAGAGGGAGGTATTTGGTTGGGCTTGAGTGCGGAAAATAGGCCGCTACACCTAAATCACAGTCAGTTTAATTCAAGCCAGCTTTTGCTTAGGCAAGGTGGCGCTGATTTTGAGTTAATGACACCGGAACTGTTCTCTATCTATGGAATAGTGCTCGACAAAAACTTCGTTCACATCATAGAAAATCAACTTGAGCTTGGGAGCATCCAAAACAACACATTACACTTAACGGGTTTGACGGAAAAACACATTCAACAACTTAAATACTACTTAGGCACGTTACTTGGTTCCGCCGAGCCAAGATGGTCTGAAACCACACATCAAGCAATCTTAAAAGATGTTGTGCTGGAGTTGTTCTCACTCAGTTCACTGCAGACGAGCCACCCGATATCAATCTCTCATCGTCAACATGTGATGCGCCGCATAAAGCAACAGCTACACAACTTAGATTACAGAACTCCGATCACCGTCAGTGAACTGTGTGACGCTGTGCACGTCAGTCGCCGAACACTACAGTACACCTTTGAACATTGCTGTAATACTTCGCCAAAGCAGTTCATACATCGAATGCGGCTGAATCAAGTACGTAGAGTGCTACAAAGCCCTGAAGATAATCGAACAATTGCAGAAATCGCTTTTGACTTTGGTTTTTTTCATCTCGGGCAGTTCAGTCAAAGCTACAAGCGGCTATTTGGTGAGACGCCCACTGAAACGAGAAAATGGGAGTCCAGCAAATAAAATGACATGCAGTATATTCTTTCAGATCCTGCGTTGGGGCCATGTTATGCAGTCGCAATGATTTGCTGAAACTTAGCATGAAGCTCTTCAAGTGCCGCTTCAACATCCGGTTCTGCACGGCTCAAGTGCGAGATTAACGTCATAAAATAGCAGTCAAAAATCAGCGGTATTTTTCCCTCAAGGACGCAGCTTCCCTTTACAGATTGAAACAAAGCTTGGTTAAACGACTGATAATAATCCAAATCCCAAATCACCTCTTTCAACAAGGCTCGGCTCAGCTCGACGTTCGCAAAATAGTAGCGATAGTATTTCTCCGTCAGCGCCAAACCAATGTCGATAGCTGTCTTACCTTCCACACTGACTAGCGTCTCTTGGCTGATCTGTTGCAGTTGCGTCAGCATCCCTTCGCGCAAAATCGACAGTTTGGTCGGGAAGTGGCTGAACACCGTACCATCGGCGACTCCTGCTTCTCTCGCAATCTGCCTTGTGGTCGTCATGTCATAGCCATTCTGAGCAAAAGATGCCCACGCGGCTTTTAGGATTTTGTCTCTGGTTTGTTGTCGCTTCGTCATTGATGTATCTGCTTAATGAGCCTGAAAGGATGATACCTTGAGCGGCTGATATTGACAAATTGAGCGCGCTCAATTATAAAAATGAGCACGCTCAATTTTTATATAAAAACAAAAGGAATCGCTCATGTACGTATTAAAAAAACTAGGCCAAGGATTGATTTTCTTGCCGACCATATTCTGCTTTTCTTATATTTTAAGACCCATATTGATGGTGATTCTCATACCAGGTGGACTCGCACTTTTGGCGTTAATCGGAGGGACAGAAGTCAGGGCGGAACTCAAAGCCATGCTGCTTGAGGAGCTTTTTGGGGTCAGTCCATCACACACCACCTCGAAAAAGGCGTGAGTGCGCGAGAAACGTTGGCAAGGTTAAGCAAAAAACAAAACGCGCAGGTATCGAGATATCAATACCTGCGCGATATAGATGTGATGAAAAGAGGACTGGCGTTAGTCAGTATTCATGTTCTGACCGATTCGCCATAAAACGCCACTAGGGTCAAACAAACAACATTCGCGCATACCCCAAGGTTGCTCGACCAGCTCAGTCAAACGCGAGCCAAATTCCTCATGGCCCACTTTGGATAAGTGCTGATGCCAGCTTTCTGCGTCTTCTACGAGCAAGTGCATCATGAAGTTGTTGCCGTGTTCTGGCTCATAAAAATTCTGTAAAAGAAACGCGCAGCTGCCTTGAGAGAAGTACGCCACATCACCGAAGTCTGACGCCATATCAAAGCCTATCGCCTCATAAAAACGTTTTGAGAGCGCGTAATCTTTCGCTGGAACAAATGATTTGATTTCAACAATATTGAGGTTTTCCATTTCCAATTTCCTAAGCCCTTTTCCACCAAACTGACTGACGTAATCACGCTCTGCGCCTTCTATTCGCCTTGCGTATTTTGCTGCGATGGCAGTGTTACACACTCTACCATTTGCGTTTGTAACCACGTGATGAATTTATGTTCGAGTTCTGTACGCTTTTTATCTTGGCTCAATAAAACATAATTGCAACCTGATAGCACAAAACCAAATGGCGCGACCAAATTACCGCGCTTAATATCGTCCATAACAAAAGGATACGATCCCATCGCCGCGCCTAAGCCATCCACCGCGGCTTGTATGCAAAAATAAAAATGCGCAAATGATTGCTAAGTGCTGCCGTTGAAGGTTTCACAACGTGTTGATTGCTGCCAATCCGCCCAAGCATGTGGTCTAGTTTGGCTATTCAACAATCGAACTGCATCCAAATCGTCTTGAATGGATTGCCAATACTCAGGAGAAAATACTGGCCCCACCCACTCTTCCACAAGAATGGTTTTGTTGTAATCGTGCTGCTGAGCAAAATCGTCTCGACGAATCGCCATCGAAAGCCCTGTCGATCCTAATGTTACCGGGCCTCCAGCCGTCGACAAACGAACATCAGCACGGTGTTCATCATTAAACGCAGCAAGCCTTGGCATCAACCAACGCATGGTTAATGTCGGTTCACAAGACACTTCAAGATGCTGATGCTTTTCTTGAATGAGTGTATTCACGCCTGTTTCTAGCGTTTGGAATGCCGTTTTTGTGTATGTCTTGAGTAATTCTCCTTCTGCCGTCAACACGGCTTTCCTACCCTCTTTCAAAAACAAAGGTTGCGACAGATATCGCTCAAGTTGCTTGATCTGCTTACTCACTGCTCCGTGGGTGATGTTCAGTTTGTCAGCCGCTTCAGTGTAGCTTGAAGAGCTCGCCGCAACGTGGAAGACATAGAAAGATTTTAGGTGACGCATCTGTGAGTTTTTCTCACCAATATGGGAATATTTTTCGATTATAGTCAGTAACAAAGACGCCTACAATTCCGCTACATCACAGACTTCATCATTCAAACAGGAAACCGATATGGAATTTGTAACTCTTGCGCTATTGGGGGTGCTTATTGTTATTAGCCCTGGCGCAGACTTTGTTTTGGTATTAAGAAACAGCTTAAATCAAGGACGAGAAGCTGGCGTGTACAGTGCGATTGGTATCAGCATGGCGATAAGCATCCACATCGCTTACTCCATGCTAGGAATCAGTTACTTAATTTCACAAAATGAATGGTTGTTTAATCTCGTGCGCTATCTTGGGGCTGCTTATCTTATCTACCTTGGGATTAAAGGAATATTCTCCTCGCAGCCTGCGCCAAACTCAGAAACCATTCAACAGAGCGAGTATTCAATGTGGCGATTTTTCATGCAGGGATTTCTGTGTAATTTACTCAATCCTAAGACGATGCTATTTTTTCTGAGTATTTTTAGCCAAGTGATTTCTCCCGATTCTAGTCAGCAACATATCGCCTTGTTTTACGGGATTTATATGATTGCGCTGCACGGCATTTGGTTTTCTATCGTTGCAGTTTTATTCACGTCCCCCCAATTACAAGCCTTCTTGTTGAAGATTAAGCATCGACTCAATCAAGCATGTGGGGCGGGTTTGGTCATTTTCGGCGCGATGCTGGGCTTAAAGGCTTAACACGCTTGCGGTCAGAGTTTGAACACAAAAAATGCGGCTACTAGAGCCGCATTACAATCCACAAACCTTCGGTCTGATAAGTGAAACGTTTATTGAGTGATAACGGTGAGCTTATCCCAATCAATCGTGAAGCGAATTTGTGCCTCAGTGTAGTGGCTCGTTGTGCCTTGATCGTACCAGTTACACGCATTGCGAGAGAAACCTTCTTCAACTTCTTTCATGCCAGCTCGTGCGATCATCTCCGTTTTTGGCTCTTCTCCGCGCTCAAATTCTGGTGTGAACACGTACTGGAATTTCGGTTTGAAACCGTAGATCAAACGCGGCAAGTTCTCTTCTGGTAATAGGTTCTCGTTTGAACAACCTGTGTAGTGGTAAACACCCGCCCATTTACCGTAGTACTGGTAATCGTTGGTGTAAATTTGGCTAAGAGAGGTGGTCCACTTAACGCCCATACCGCGTTCCATGGACGCCTTTGGTTTGGCTGCGGTGACGTAATCCTTACTTGAGTAGCGAGACGTATAAGCCACACCCAGGTCGGTCGTCAACGAGCCAGAAAAACTTGGTGTCGAGCCCGGTGTTGCAGTCGCGGTTAAGCCGATAGACGGAGCAACCGTGGTTGTCGATACGGAAACATCATTAGCTTCGTTTTGCGGTGAGTAATCCTCACTAAATACCGGCGTGCCACCAGCTTGATAGATACTGTAGTCGAACTCGACTGGGTAGTTTTGAGTAAAGCGATCCACAATCGCAGCATCGTAAGTGTGTTTTACACCCGGATTACCTGGTACATAACCATTCCCTAGAGTGATCACGCGAGCCGCTTTTTTGTCGTTCTTTGAATTATGGAATAACTCAACCAGTAACTTCATTTGCACACGGCTACCACGAAACGCGTACGGGAAAAGCTCAGGCTCGCTTTGCATCACGACCTCATAGCTTTTTTTCACGTAACCTTCTAGCGCGATGTCATCAATCAAGACACTTTCTACAACCTTGTTATCAGAAGCAACGGCAGTAGCGGAAATCCCTAACATTAAGGGAAGCAGTATTTTCTTATTCATTATTTTATTACCTTACTTGGGAACAGTCCCAAATCAAGCTAACACATTGAACAAGTAGCAACAATCAAACGAAAACGATTCACATTATCAATAATTTGACCTACACCCAGAAATGAAAAAAAAACAGCCAACTTACGCTGGCTGTTTCGATGCAGTTAATGAATGACCCGTGCGTCCCCTTTAAATAACTGAGACAAATCGATAGTGAATATTGTCACTGTCGGACGTTTAGGCAGAGCATTTTCGATCGAAAACTCTGGCCCAGCTGGAACGAGGGGGAAGTGAATAGCCGTCGGCCACGTTGACGAAGCTTCATTACCGCTCGGCTCAGATATTGAGAAAGAAAACGCAGGTAAACGGGTCATAACACTTACCTCAAATGACTGATTCGCGGGCTCAAGCGAGCCCGCTTAGGTTTTGCAATGTTATTGTTGTTTTAACGCCTACTTAATCACTAACGATTGATAACGTTAGATATCAAGTTCTTTGTCTTCAACGTGGTTGGTGATCATCGCTTCAGTCGTGATCATCAAGCCAGCAACAGACGCCGCGAATTGAAGCGCTGAACGTGTTACTTTCGCAGGGTCCAAGATACCCATTTCGATCATGCTGCCGTATTCACCTGTTGCAGCGTTGTAACCGTAATCGGCATCACCCGCTTTGACAGCATTCGCTACGACTGAAGCTTCGTCACCTGCGTTGGTTGCGATTTGACGGAGAGGCTCTTCCATCGCACGTAGCGCAACTCGGATACCCACGTTTTGGTCATCGTTGTCGCCTTTTAGATCCGCCAATTCTTTCGCGATCTTAGTTAGGGCAACACCACCACCAGCAACAATACCTTCTTCAACCGCTGCGCGAGTAGCGTGTAGCGCATCGTCCACGCGGTCTTTCTTCTCTTTCATCTCAACTTCGGTTGCAGCGCCGATCTTGATCACCGCTACGCCGCCAGAAAGCTTCGCAACACGTTGTTGAAGCTTGTCTTTGTCGTATTGAGAAGTGGTTGTTTCGATTTGTTTTTCAATCGAAGCCACACGATCAGCAATCGCGCTTGCTTCTGCTGCGCCACCCACAATAGTTGTTGTGTCTTTGGTGATGGTCACTTTCTTCGCGCTACCTAGTTGCTCTAGCGTTGCTTTTTCGAGTTCTAGGCCGATTTCTTCAGAGATGACCGTACCTGCGGTTAGTACCGCAATGTCTTCCATCATCGCTTTACGGTTGTCACCAAAACCAGGTGCTTTCACCGCAGTCGCACGCACGATGCCGCGCATGTTGTTCACAACCAATGTCGCTAGCGCTTCACCTTCGATATCTTCAGCAATGATCAATAGTGAGCGAGAAGATTTCGCCACTTCTTCTAGCACTGGCAATAGCTCGCGGATGCTGCTGACTTTTTTGTCCACCAATAGGATGTAAGGGTTGTCTAGCTCTACGCTGCCATTTTCTTGGTTAGTGATGAAGTATGGCGACAAGTAACCGCGGTCGAATTGCATACCTTCAACCACAGACAATTCGTTGTCTAGACCTTGGCCTTCTTCAACCGTAATCACGCCATTGCGACCCACTTTTTCCATCGCTTCTGCAATGATTTCACCGATCGCGCGATCGCTGTTTGCAGAAATGCTACCCACTTGGGTGATGGATTCTTTGTCGCTGCATGGCTTAGACATTTCACGTAGTTTCTCAACCGCCGCTTCAGTGGCTTTGTCGATACCACGTTTTAGGTCCATTGGGTTCATGCCAGAAGCTACCGCTTTAAGACCTTCGTTGATGAAAGATTGCGCCAGTACAGTAGCCGTCGTTGTACCGTCACCCGCTTCATCATTCGCTTTGGACGCCACTTGTTTCACCATTTGTGCGCCCATGTTTTCGAACTTGTCTTTCAGTTCGATTTCTTTCGCTACAGACACACCATCTTTGGTAATGGTTGGCGCGCCGTAAGATTTATCAAGCACAACGTTGCGGCCTTTAGGGCCTAGTGTCACTTTTACTGCATCCGCCAGTAAGTTCACACCTTTCAGCATTTTTTGACGTGCGTCATTAGCAAATAATACGTCTTTTGCAGCCATAATTATCTCCTCAAAAAACTACTACAAAAATAATTACTCAACGATTGCTAACACATCAGATTCGGACAGAATCAAGTATTCTGCGCCGTCAATTTTCTCGGTTTTCACGCCGTAACCGTCATTGAAAATGATTTGGTCGCCCACTTTGACTTCCATCGCAGCGCGTTCGCCATTTTCAAGGCGTTTACCTAAACCAACAGCAATGACTTTCCCGCGGTTTGATTTTTTAACCGACTGAGAAGTTAAAACGATTCCCCCTTCAGATTTATTGTCCACCTCTTGTCTTTCAACAATTAGCTTGTCATTTAAAGGACGAATTTTCATTTTTAAGTGCCTCCTACTTGGAACCAAAAATAAAAGACAGAATAAACATCAAGATGGATTTGCGAGTCGACCGCTCGCTTTCGATGAGAATAATAAGGTCGAAAAATTGGAGTTCAAGAGGTGGATTTCATAAAAATTTTTTATTGAATTGAATAAAATCTTCTATCGAAACTTTTGACATTCACGACCACTTAAAACCTCTTTATGATGGAAAATGTGTTCAATCAAATCTAGAGTGGTTACATACTCTTAAAAAGGATAATCAAACAATGAAAAAGGTCGTATCTCTGTTTCTTGCAACATTGTGCGTTGGCTTGCTTTCTCCCAACGTGGCGGCTTCTGAGCGTGCTGAGCAAGGGTGGCAACTGATTGAGAAAGGCGCAATGATTGTCGATGTACGCACGCCGCAAGAGTTCTCTGAGGGGCATGTAGACAATGCGGTCAATTTCCCTCTATCTGAGCTTGATAAACATTTCCAAGACGTCGATAAAGATCAAGCGATCGTATTGTACTGCCGCAGTGGTAATCGCTCTGGTAAAGCGTATCAATATTTGCAATCGCAAGGGTTCACGAATCTGCACAATGCAGGTGGCTTAGAAGAACTGCAAGACGCCAAATAATCATCTCTGTTCTAATTTCAAAAATAAAAGCACAGAGGGCGTTGCAGACTTATTGCAACGCCCTCTGTTACTAAATAATTCTCTTCCGCTACTACTCTATTTGGGCCCGGCCTCAAACTGAGTCAGGTTATCCGATATCTCAAGCCACGGCGCTTTGGACGCGACAAAAATATGGAAATTTGGCTTGTGGGATGGTGCATCATCCAAGACCCCTAGGCGAATATTGACAATCCCATTGTTCTTTTTCGAATACAGGCTCGACCCGCAATGGCGACAAAAACATAACATGGTATTTTCGCTTTTCTGATAAGTTTGAATATCCTCTTTTCCTTGGATAATGAGCAACTTATCTAGAGTAATACCGCCCACCGATGAATAGTCAGAGCCAGTAAATTTTCGACATTCCGAGCAATGGCAATTTCCCATGTACTTGAATTCATCTGCCACTTCCAATTTCACCTTACCACACAGACATGAGCCTTTGAGTACTTCCATTTGAGTCCCTTTTTGTTATGAATCTAATTGAATTAGACGAATACACCGACACCTTGCCACTGCAATGCGAAAAATTAAAGGCAGGTAATACAGGTTTTCAAAAATGAAACGAAAATGTAAAACACTCTATTCAGAGGAAAGATAGGTGTGCTCAGCACATGAGAGCTCAAGCTATTGTCGATACAAAAACACCAAGCAAGACGCTTGGTGTTTTCTTAATATTTTGTCTAACACAGTCATCGCTCTTAATAAGAGACGCCGTGTTGAGAAAGTGTAGTGCTTAGAAAATGCAGTGCTTAGTAAAGCTGGTGGCTTCGTTTGCACTCCAGTCACCTTTTGGCTTATCTTTCAGGTTCTCACACCATTGCTCGCTGCCCACACCATCTTGAAGAACACAGTGCTTCGCAAAGTCTACTGCGTTGTCTGCTGTCCATTCTGTTTTTGGCTTATCGCGCATGTCGTTACACCAGCCTTCAGTGCCCACTTCATCACTACAAGCGGTTAAAGCAGAAGCCGCCAACATCAGCATGACTAGTTTTTTCATAAATTTAAGGTTCCAGTTGCAAACAATATTAAAATAAAACTCAATCGCTCCAACAAATGCCCATTCAACGGTCTGAACTAAGCAGTCACTTGTTGAAGTGACTTTTATATCAACTATAACGAAATTATCAGTCTACGTGTTAAGACACCGAAAAATTATTGAGCCAAGCTGCGTAAATGACACCATAAACACCTATAAGCAGCGCGCTTGCGTTAATGCGCTGATCTTAGAAGAACCCGTGCCAAAACATGCTAAACGTAACTCTAACGCCATTTGCTCAAAGTGCTCGACCACCGCTTGAGTGCTTATGGTAGCCGCTTTCAAGACTGCGCCCGCTTGCCCAACGAGATTGGCGCCCAAATGTATGGCTTTCGCCGCTTCAAGTCCGTTATGCACACCACCTGAGGCGATCAAAGGTAATGTAGGATGCTGTGCTCGTATTTGAGTCAAACATTTTGCCGTCGGGATACCCCAATCGCGGAAAAGCTCGGCTGCACGCTGCATTTTCGGGTTATCTTGGCAATAACCTTCAACCGCGCTCCAACTTGTGCCACCCGCGCCCGCTACATCAATGGCATCCACACCGGCGTCAACCAATCGCTGCGCAACGTGACCACTTATACCAAAACCGACTTCTTTGATAATGATCGGAACATTCACGCGAGATTTAAGCTGCTCGATAGCGTGTAAGACCCCAATCCAATTATGGTCGCCATTTTTCTGAAACGCTTCCTGCATTGGGTTTACGTGTACAAACAACGCATCCGCTTGAATGGATTCAACCGCACGCTGCGCATTATCAAGTTTACCTTTGTCGCGCAACTGAGCGGCTCCAAGGTTGGAATAAAGCGGCACATCTTTGGCTAAATCACGAATGGTTTTACCTAGACCTGCGTGTTGGCGCTCTTCTAAGCTAATACGCTGCGACCCCACGCCCATCGCAATGCCTAATTCACTGGCGGCTTCAGCCAAACGACAATTGATCACTTCAGCGTCTTTCGCTCCACCTGTCATCGAGCTAATCAAAAACGGCAGCGCCAATCGGTGGCCAAGAAACTCTGTCGACAGGTCAATCGCCTGAAAGTCACATTCTGGCAGCGCGCAGTGTTCAAACTCGACAGACTCAAAGCCCGCCGTTTTATGCTTCATGCTCATGTCATGATGTAAAACAGCGTCTAGATGTAAATCTTTTCGGTTAGTTTGCGGAGTCATAATGTCACCCTAAAGTAAAACAGTCGCGCAGTATTGCGATCCTTATCAGTAACGTCAATGCGAATTTTCTGAATTCACGAGATTACTTTTCCGAAACCAGTAATGAATCACGACTTACTCTGACATTATAGGAAGAGAAACTCGCCTTCTGTTTTAAACAAGCAGGCGAGTGTTTCTCCAAGTTGAAGTAATCAGAGTGCGAGACACCACGATAAAAATGGGCCGCATACTTCTCTAATTTACTTTGCGCTTTCTGACAGAATCAGAGACACAACGGTGCTTGTGGTGGTTGGAGCAAACTGCTCAGGGTCATCACAGAATTGAATTTTCCCTTTTTCTTCAACGTGGAACAACGGTACTACCGAGTTCCCTTTGTGGTGCGCTAAGTAGTCTTGATACGTAAAGTTGTCGCTCAATTTCGTGTGTTTTATCTCTGCACCGCGGCTCAATAAACTGGCCAGCTGCGTATAGCTTACGTTACCGCCCATCAGCAATTTACCGTGGTACTCCTGAGCCACGGAGTGCTTCTCGCTACCATTGCCGTTGGTTTTCACTTTTTGCAAGCAGTGAACTTTATCTTCACCAAACTCGTCGACAAATTGCATGCAAGCCATAATGTTGAAATGCTGGTCAGGCGTTAATGCAACGACTTGTCCCACCCCTATCAGGTTCAAATTGTCATCTGCGTGACTAGAAATCGGATTCCCGTAGTAGTAATCCAGCCCCAACATACGAACTTGACTGATGTACTCCCAGTTAGAATCGGTCATCAATATACGGCGGTCATAGCGTGCCAACGCTTGACCAATTTCTCTTGCTACTCGGTTAGCACCAATCAACAAGAAGCCGCGTGGCGCTGGCTCCGCGACGCCCAACATCAATGCGACAGGACGTGCCGTTGCACTTTGTAAAACAACCGTTCCGATGATCACCATGAAGGTCATAGGAACCAGTAAAATCGCTTCATCAATACCGTATTCGGTCAATTTGATCGCGAAAAGAGACGAAATGGAGGCAGCGACAATACCGCGCGGTGCAACCCAAGACAGGAACAGTTTATCTTTAAGTCTCAAGTTACTGCGGATGGTTGAGAGGAAAATCGACAACGGACGCGACACCAACTGCATAAATACAAACAGCAATAACGCGCCACTGCCCAGCGCAGCAAAATCATCCAAGCTGATGCGTGCAGCAAGGAAAATAAATAGGCCGGTGATCAGCAATATGGTCAAGTGCTCTTTAAAGTGCAGAATTTGTTGAATATTGATGCCCTTTGCGTTGGCAAGCCACATACCCATTACAGTAACCGTTAGTAATCCGGCTTCAGACTCAATATGGTTGGAGACGGAAAATACGCCGAGCACGATCATCAAAACCGCAAATGGCTGCAAGTATTCCGGTAGCCACGCACGGCGCATAATCGTTGCGACTGCTGCGCCGGAGGCCGCACCAAGAATGACGCCCACGGCAATGAGCGTCCCGAACACTTCGACGCTATTTATCGCGCTGTGCGATACGATGAACTCATAAACCATCACAACAAAAAGCGCACCGAGTGGATCAATCAAGATCCCCTCCCAACGCAAAATATTGGCAAGCGTACTGTTGGGTCTTACCGTCCGAAGAAGTGGCACGATCACCGTCGGACCTGTTACCACGGTTAAGCTGCCGAACAACATGGCGAGCTCCCAAGTAAAACCGAGGAAATAGTGCGTCGCAATACTGGTTGCTGCCCACGAAATGATGGCCCCGATGGAAACGATACTCCAGACTGAGCCACTCACACCGCGAATTTCTTTAAAGTTTAGGGTCAAGCTGCCTTCGAAAAGAATCACCGCAACCGCCAATGAAACCAACGGAAAGAGCAAATTCCCTAAAATCTCATCTGGATTTAACCACTGCATAAATGGCCCGACAATCAACCCAGCTAGCAGCAAAAATAAAATCGCTGGTAAGCGCAATCGCCATGCCAACCACTGACAACCTAAACCAATGACCCCAACCGCTGATAGAACCAGCGCTTCATTACCCACTTGCATTAATCATTACCTGTTTTGTCTTTTTTCGCGTGAATGCGCTATACCCAAATAACCTCGGCGTGCGGTTCAATAAGCATGACTTGGCATGCAGACTAAACGGCTTACCTTCGACTATTCGACAGCATGCCTCTGAAATGCACATTTTTGAGGTCACTTGGGTATCGCATCAGAATTATGAATATAGTTGAACCCCAATGACTTAACGACTCATTTCTGTTCATCAGATCTTAAAGTGACACACAAGTATGTCGCTTCGTCGAATTCATCATTACGCATTGAGTTTCATTATGTAGAATGATTCTTAAAGAAAGCGCGGAACCTAGCACTATATGAAGCTAAGGCAAAGCGCTTGGGCTAAGCTTTAGCGTACGTGCTCAAAGTTAAGAATCGTGTGTCACGCGATGTACGCAAGGAGAAATGGATTGTACGTAATACTAGCACTGTTCATGGCGTTGCTCGCCATCCTCATCGGAGTGAAAGCCGCCAACCGAGCAGCACTTTTAGAAAAAGAGCTAACCAAACTTCGTGAAGAGGTAACATCATTGCGAGTCAGTATAAATAAGGACTCGAACCAACCAACGCGCCAACAATCCAGCGTTGAAGAGGTAACAAAAAAGGCAAACTCCTCATCCTCTAAGGAGCATGACCCGATTACCGACCGAGCATCTTATCCAAACACAACACATCAAGCTCAGTACCAGGCAAGCGAAGTTCAACTGGACGTTTTTAGTCAAGAACAAGAGTCTATATTGCCAAGTAGAGTGCAGAGTCTGTTTAGCAACATTCAAGAAAACTGGTTGGTTTGGGTGGGCGCGCTGGCAATGCTAATTGGTGGGGGGTATCTCGTACAAGTTATTGGTAGTCACATTGAGTTTTCGCCACTTATGCGTGTGTCCTTTGCGTTTGTACTCTCGTTACTTATGGTGCTTGTTGGCGAATGGTTCCACCGCAAAGAACAACAAAATCCTCAACGAGCAACACGAGCCCAAGGCTTTACTTATGTGCCTGCCGCCGTTACCGGAACAGGGCTAACTGGCATTTACTGCACGGTTATCTTTGCGTTTGTTGTTTATCAAATGCTGACGCCTAGTGTCTCGCTTATCATCTTAGCCGCTGCTGCATTTTGTAGCTTGGCTCTATCTTTACAGCAAGGGCCGTTAATGGCGGTGCTTGGTCTGATTGGTGGATATACCGCACCGTTATGGATTGGTGGAAGCGAGCCTAATTACTTCTTATTAGCTGGGTATATCAGCGCGATCTCGGTCGCGGCAACATTGCTAATGCAAAAAGTGCGTAGTGCATGGATTTCTCCAAGCATCGCGCTTCCACATGTTGTTTGGATGCTGTTGCTCATTGAAAGCATGCCGCTTGAGACGCTTTTTTCTTGGCTGGCTATTTATCTCTCCATTACTCTTTATCTTATTTTCGCCGTTCCAAGACTGGGTTGGACACTCAATCCTCGTTATCATCACTGCCAGAATAAGTGGACAAATCCGCCGACCGCTACCTCTCTCGCGATTGCGTTATTGACCTTTTCGGCTGTCACCAGAATGCCAGAATTGGACACACTGCACATGGTGTACTGTTATGCGCTACTCGTTGCGACAGTATGGCTCCCAGCGGTTCGCACAGGTTGGTCATTGCGCGTATTTTTGCCTTCCATATTGGTCTCTGCGACCGCACTTGTTGTCCTCACTGTCGCGTTTGACGCTTTGTATATGCCAGAACATGGTGCCAGTATCTTACTCGCATTGGCCACCAGTATTGCACTGATCTGCTGTCGAACTTATTGCCAGTCACTCAGTGACCGATCGCAACTTAGCGGCGTACTTCTGTTGGTACTGGCTCCAGCAATGAGTTTGATTACGTTGTTTTATGTCGACGAATTTATGCAAGGCTACCTGTGGCACTGGACTGCATTCTGCGCATTGGTGACCGTTTATTACGTTGTACTTGGTCAGCGCTTACATTCGCTAGCATTGGAATGTTCTGCCGTCATGCACGCTTTAATCGTAGGCATCGCCTTTGTTTGGTTAAGCGATACCTGGTTGACGACAGCAATCTCGATACAAGTTGCGGTAATGGCGTTGCAGACGCAATCAGGGTTATTTCGCCCCGCAAGTTGGGCGATTAAAGTGGCGATGGGGATACTGGTCATCCGCCTCACACTTTTACCCTTCATCCCTGAATGGCAACCCGTAGAAGCAGGACATTGGGCTTGGGTTATTGTGAGTTACCTACCGTCTCTCATCATCCTGCTCTATGCTCGATCAACGCTAAAGCAAGTGGACCTCGAACTGACCAACTGGTTTGAAGGTGCATTTTTGCATGTATTCTTAATGGCGCTATTCACCCAAACCAACTACTGGTTAACTGGGCAGTACGGCTATTTGGGACACCTTGATTTCACAAGCGCCATCGTTTTTGCTAACCAAGCGTTGGTTATGGGTTTGGTGTACAGCTACCGTAGCCAATTTGCACAACGCTTAATCCGCATCTATGAAGCCTACAGCTACCTGCTTTGGTGTGCCTTCGCATTGCTGATAATTTTGCTTAATACGGCAGAGTCGCCATTGGTGACTGACAACGTCTCAGCCCAAGCTCTTCCCGTCATTAATATGCTAAGCGTCGGCTGGTTGCTGCCAGCTTGCATCCTACTTATCGCAACCTTTAGAGGCTGGAATACGTTACAGGTTCATCGATTTGCGGTTGCTAGCCTAGGCTTTGCACTTGCTGCTATTTGGTTAGGTATGTCTATCCGTCAATTCTGGCAAACCACATCCATGATGTTGTACCAACCGACCAGCATGGCAGAACTGTTCAGTTATTCAGTAGCAGGTTTGCTCGTGGGTGGATTGCTTACTTGGCGCGGTGTGACACACAGAGGGTTGATGATGCAGCGCGTGGGTCTAGTGGTTTTAGCTTTTGTCGCACTCAAAGTATTCTTATGGGATGTTAGTTCTCTGGATGGGTTCTGGAGAGCAATCAGCTTCTTAGGTTTAGGAGCATCTTTAATCGCGCTTGGGTGGTTATTCCAGAAATTGAATCGCTCGGTGGCAAAAGCACTCGAACCATAAACGAATTAAAGAGAGATTCCCGACAATGCACCGTTCTCGTTATTGGGGGGCGATAGCGATGCAAAGCCGGGAATCATTGGAGTGTTCGTTATTTTAGCAACGCAACAACCGTATGACGACGCACGTTTGCTTGTGCATTCAACGCTTGAAAAGTCGAGGTAAACTCACCAGACTTCTGCACAAAACCATCCAGTTTTGCATTCACATCATCCACAGAAAGCTGCGCGGTTTTATTTTGAATTGAGCGCATTTGAGTATTCAACTCTCCATGAAATGCTTTCGCTTCCTGCAAGCTCGTTTGCACTTGTCTTAGGTGCTGGTTCACTTTGGCAATCGTCTGTTTCATACCATCGCGTGACGCCAAATCAAACCCAAGTTCTGCAATACCATCTGGCTCTGACTTTAGATTTAGAACGTTCGGCTGGCCCGCAGGAAAACGGTGCCCTTCGCCCGTGACCATCACTTTCTGCTGCATTTGCTGATAAGCGTTGTCTCTGGCTTCAAATAAAATGCTGCCATCGTCAGCTAATGAGGCACGCATCCCTAAAGCAATCAAGCTTCGGTCAAGCATTTTGACAGTTCGAGCACCATCGGCTTGTCCATCGAACTGAATCATTACCGCTTGACCCTGAGGGAAATCCAAACGAATTTGCTCAGCCTTGTCACTTAAGCGATGCACGTTCAAGCCAGGAATAGAAAAGCGACGAATGTCTGCTTTATCTAGCTTTAAATGCAGTTCGTTGTTGAGCACTTTCTGGCCGTCGAACCGAGCATGCTCCACAACGTTCTGAATGGTGGCTTTAGAACGAACCAATGTATCCTGCAAGCCAGGTACATTTTGCACGCCTTGATTCACCGCTTGCGTCAAACCACGTTTAATTTGAGTCAGCTCTTTGCCAATCACCTGCAACGATTTCGATGCGATCTGCACTGCCGTCGCTTGCTGCTGACCTTGGGTCAGTTGAATCCCAGAGACAGAGTAGGCTGACGCAGTGTCAGCCTGAACTTGCGCCGGGCGCGGTTTAATTGCAGTACTTGAGTCTGCAGAACGGGTCGGCATGATAGAGGCTTGTTCTTGCCCACCCAAGCGTATGCTATGGGGTCTAACCTCTACTGTACTCATTACCATAAAAGAACTTCCTAACCTTATAGACGGTCAAACAACGATAGATCATTGATCTTTACATAGCTCGCTTGCGTTGCTTGCAAAGCCGCCATGTAATTGCTCAAGCGTACCGATGCTTCACCGTAATCCAGAGCTGAGAGGTCACCTGATACTTTATCGACGAACAGTTTATTCTCACCATGAGCACCGCCAACCAAATCTAGGTTATTGTGTCGGCCACCAATCTCCGTCATCGTGCCAAGTACGCTTGCCAACGTATCATCAATGGCACTCAGGCTTGCGTCCACTTCAGCTTGGAAATTCGGACTCGGGTTCTCAAATTCTGTAATTAGATTATTAATTTGATCCAGTACGTTTTTGCCGCCACCAAGGTCCAAAATGTCCTTTGCCGTCATGTTGGAATCCATCGTTACGCCTTTCGCAATCGTCACGACACGTTTATCGCTGTTGCCCTCGATGACATAACTACCGCTTGCACTGTTTATAGCAGGGGTGTCAGTTTTGGTGCCTGAAAATAGGTAGTGCCCTTCTTCATCCTGAGCATTGAAAGACGACTCAATTGAATCACGATAGCTCTTTAACTCCGTGATCATACCGGTACGGTCTTGATCAGTCAGTGAGCCATTCGCGCCCCATAATGCAATATCACGCATGCTCATTAGGCTCTCTTTCACTGAGTCTAAATGTGTTTCTTGACTCGAAAGCGTGGTTTTGACGTTTGCGATATTGTTTTGATATTGGGCGATGGCGCTGTTTTCACGATCCAAATTAAGCAGCTTAATCGATGCCATTGGATCGTCAGATAGTTTAGTTAGACGCTCACCTGTCGTCATTTGTTGTAGCACGTGCCCCAGACCTGCATTGTTACCTTGCAGGCTTTGCAGCATCATTTGGCTAAATTGATTGTCACTGATTCGCATCTGGGTTTCCTTTAGAATAACTGCAATACAGAATCGAACAGCTGATTCGCTGTGCTGATCACTTTCATGTTGGCATTGTGTGCATTAGCAAACGTCATTAAGTTAGCCGCTTCTTCATCACTGTTAACGGCACTCACATTGTCACGAGCCGCATGTGCTTGCTTGTTCATGGCTAACTTAGCTTGGTAATCGGCGTCTGCTTGGCGTGCTTTAATCGCGGTTTGACCCACCATAGAACTGAATGCGTCATTCAAACTCACTGAGCCATAGCCAGTCACAGAAACAGGCTTGTTGCTTAAATTAATCAACGACTGCAATACATCCGCATTACCTGGCGTACCATCACTTGAAAACGCAAGCTCACCTGGAGTCAACTCAGTGATATCCAAACTTGCCGCTGGGTTGGCAGGGTCGTAGCTGAACAATGGTTTACCTGGGTTACCATTTAAATCTTGTCCAGTAGCGAGCACAGCGTTGTATTCATCCGCTAATGCTTTCGCCATGTCATTCAAAGCCAATTGGTTTGGTTTTAATACATCGGTTTGATAATCGTTAATCGCACCTAATTTGCCACCAAGAGAGTCACCAATCGCAAAACTTTGGCTTGAGAATGTTACGTGTAAGTCTGCTACGTAAGGGTCACTAGGATCTGGAACGGCTGCGAGTTTGCCATGGTCCGTGCCCATCACAAGTGGCTGACCAGAGGTCAGCGTTACCTGAACACTGCCGTCAGGCTGTTCTGTTGTTCTGATTTCGATGGTTTGAGATAACTCGCCGATCAATTTATCTCGTTCATCCATAAGTTGCGATGGGTTGCCGCCTGTTCCTTGCATTTCAACCAGCTGCTTGTTTACCTTCGCGATGTTTTCCATGAGGCTATTCGCGTGGTTGAGTGCCGCATTACGCTGGTCGCTCATATCTTTATGTTGGTTGTGCAAAGACTCGGTCAACGTATTAAAGCGGCGCGCCAACGCTTCAGATTCGTTGATGATTTGTTGACGGTAAGGGATCGACTCAGGCTTAACCGTAGCATCGTTAAGCGCAGCGTTTAGAGAGTCCAAACCAGCAGAAATACTGAAGCCATCGGCCCCTAGCGTATTTTCCAATTGGCTCATGTTGCTGGTGTAGCCAGAAGCGTACGCCGCCATACTGTTAGTGGACCACGTTTGCTTAATCAGAAATTGGTCTGTAACGCGGCGAATGCTGGTGACCTCTACCCCTAAACCAGGGCTTAAGCGGTTAGCTTTTCCGTCATCAACTGATGCCATCAACGCTTGTTGACGGCTGTAGCCCACAGTATTCACGTTCGCCACGTTTTGTGCCGTTACGTCTAAGGCCACGCGGTTCGCGCCTAAACCTGAAAGGGCAATATTAACTAGGTTCATTTACAGCTCCATTTTCCTGATCAACGGCTGAGAAAACGCGGTAGTCATACCGGCCTCACCGAGCACCTGTTTTACAGAGGCGACGGCTTGAGAGGCGGTATTAAATAAGCTTGAGTTCCCCTCAATCTCGTTAGCATCAAGCTGTGAGATAGATTCAGAATTCGCACCTTTACCATCGTTTGCAGATGAGATGTTACGCGCAGCATCAAAGGCGACTTCGCGCATAGAGGGGCTAAGTTGCTGGATGAGCATATTGGCAATGCCGGAGCTCTGCTTTTTTGCCAGTTCCATTGCCAGTTGCCCATCGTACATATCGCGGAAAACACCTTGCTGCTGGCTTGCAAACGGGCTGTCTTTATCCGCTAGAACATCGCTGCTGCTGCGCATTTGACGCAGCACCATTTGTAAAAACATCGCCTCAAATTGACCCGCCACTACTTCAAGCGCGCCTTCCTGATCTCGACTCTGCTTGATGTTGGCAAGTGCGCTGTTGTCGTGATACAGCATCGAATTCAGTTGAGTTTGTTCATTGGTACTGTCTAGTTTCATCCTTAACTCCTTAAATCACGACCAATTCAGCGTTCAATGCACCCGCTTCGCTCAGTGCTTGCAGGATAGACATCAAGTCAGTAGGTGTGGCACCTAAGCTGTTTACCGCAGTCACAATAGTGTTGAGCTCCGTGCCTGGAGGCCAAATTACCATTTGAGCTAAATCTTCGTTCACATCAAGATCCGTTTGGTTAACGACTTTCGTATCGCCATTTGCAAACGCATTTGGCTGACTGACTTGTTGTGATTCAGAAATTCGCACGGTTAAGTTGCCATGGCTCACTGCTGCCTCACTCACTTTGACACTCTTACCGATCACGACCGTTCCCGTACGAGAGTTAAAGACAATTCGAGCCGGCTTGCGGCCTTCCACGACGCTCATTTCTTCAAGCATCGACATCATCACTACGCGCTGTTGGGTATCTTTTGGTGCACGCATATCAATGCGCGCTTTATTGATCGCAACAGCAACGTTAGGCCCAAAAGTGTTGTTGATTTCACGCGCGATATTTTTTGCCGTTGTGAAACTTGGTTTACGCAGGTTTAAGGTGACTTCATCACGCTGGTTGAAATCAGTTTTGATTTCTCTCTCTAACGTCGCACCATTCGGGACGCGACCTGCCGTTGGTGTATTAACTTCGACTTTGGAGCCACTTCGCCCTTCTGCTGATAAACCGCCCACCACGACGTTTCCTTGTGCAATGGCATACACTTCACCATCAATACCGCGTAAAGGCGTCAACAATAGCGTACCGCCACGGAGGCTTTTCGCGTCACCAATTGAAGACACGACCACGTCCAAAGTTTGTCCAGGGCCCGCCATTGGATCAACGGTTGCTGTCACGCTCACAGAAGCCACATTTCGTAGCTTAGGGTTCATACTGTCATCAATTTGAACCCCAAACTGACGGAGCATGTTGGTAATAGATTGAGAAGTAAACTTCACTTGGTTTCGGTCACCCTGGCCAGCTAAGCCAACCACCAAACCATAACCAACCAATTGGTTTTCTCGAATGCCGCGTACATCGACCAAGTCCATGATCGGAATTTCCACTTCAGCATGTGAAGTGGTTGGTAATCCCAAGGTCAACACCAATAGGAAAGACGTAAAGAAAGATTGCATTGTCTTCATTAGAAAGGTACCCATGGGCTGTTGAAGAATTGAGTTAGCCATCCGGCTGCGTTGCTGTCAGCCAGAGCTCCGCGACCTGCGTAAGTAATTCGTGCATCAGCAATTCGTTGAGAAGAAACTTGGTTGCTGCGATTAATATCATCCACACGAACAATGCCAGTGAGACGAATAAACTCATCTCCCTGGTTTAGGCGCAGCCATTTTTCGCCACTGATACGCAATACACCATTAGGTAACACCTCGTGTACCGTTACGGTGATTGCACCTTGCAGCTTATTGCCCTGTGAGCTTGAAGCACTGCCATCAAAGTTGCGGCTGCCATCGACACTAACCCCTAACTCATCGAACGTTTTCGTTCCTATGGTCGGCGCCGCGAAATTAACCGCTGAGCTTTTGCCAAACTTAGTACCCGCTTTTTTGCTCGATGAGGTTTCTTCTGATAGTTGAACCGTTAACACATCGCCAACTCGGTAAGCACGACGATCCTGAAACAGGGTCATCGTGTATTGGTGACGATAAAGGCTACCAGACTGGGTTTCCGGCAACGTGTAATCGAGCGTTGGTGGTGCGTATTCCTCGGCATTTGGCTCAGGCGGAATAAATTCCTGACGGCCGGCACATCCCACCAGCAACACGGCGGCTACTGCCCAACTCTTAGAAAGCCATTTCATTGCTTTTTCCTTCATCATCACCAATTTCATACTTACATTGATTGCGAAACAAACTTCAGCATGTCATCTGCAGCAGAGACCACTTTCGCATTCATCTCATACGCACGTTGAGTCGTGATCATGTCGACCATCTCTTCCACTACTTGTACGTTTGAACCTTCCAATGCACCTTGCTTGATGAGGCCTGCGCCATCTTCACCAGCAATCAGTTCATCTGCCGGGCCGCTGGCTTCCGTTTCACGGAACAAGTTACCACCCACGGCCTCTAAGCCTGCTGGGTTAATGAATTTTGCGAGAGTGATTTGACCAAGCTGCTGTGGCGTTGGATCGTCCGCCGTCGTTGTTGTTACCGTGCCATCAACACCAACAGAGAATGAAGAGGCATTATCTGGGATCTGAATTTGTGGCTCTAACGGCAAGCCTTGACTGTTAACCATCAAGCCTTCAGAGTTGACATGGAACTGACCATTACGTGTGTACATGATCTGTCCATCCGAGTTTTCGATTTGAAAGAAACCCTGTCCCATAACGGCAAGGTCCAACTCTTGTGTTGTATTTTGAGTGTTACCTTGCGTAAACACTTTTTGCGTGCCAACTACGCGAACACCGCTACCTAGCTGAATACCACTTGGCAACTCGTTAACTTGGTCTACTTGAGCACCAGGTTGACGCTGAATGCTGTAGAAAAGGTCTTCGAATACAACTCGGTCACGCTTAAAGCCAACTGTATTTACGTTCGCTAGGTTGTTAGAAATGGCAGTCATCTTCGTGTCCTGCGCTGCCATGCCTGTTTTACTTACCCATAATGCTGAATGCATTTTTTATTACTCCTTGCGGGGCGAGACTTATCTCGCCGCCATTAATTTATTACCAGCTTGTGCCAACGTCTCGGCCGTTTTCATCATGCGAACTTGCATCTCGAAGTTACGCGTTAACGACATCACGCTAATCAACTCATCAATGGCAGATACGTTACTGCCCTCGATGTGCTCAGGAGAAAGTTGCACGGTTTCATCGGCAGCGAATGGCACGCCATCTACACTGTGCAGTAGGCTGTCACTCTCTTTTTGAAGTTGGTTCATTTCTGGTTTAACCAACTTCAACGTTCCCGCGACGATTTCTGCGCCACCACCTGGCGGAATCACGGATACTTGACCACGCTCGCTGATTTCAATCTTTTGATAATCAGGCACAACCAAAGGCCCATTTTCACCAAGAACAGGAAAACCGTTGATGGTCATGGCACCAAAAGTGTCGACTTGGATATTGCCCGCTCGCGTGTACGCTTCGTTACCCGCAGGAGTTTCAACAGCAAGATAACCCTCACCCATGATGGCGACATCCAACGGGCGTCCCGTTTTCATAATGTCGCCAGAATCAAAACGCGTTGAGGCAGAGTTGGTCACAACCATAGTGCGACCATCAAAACCTGGGCCTTGCATTTCTACACTGCGCACGCGCTCCATATCCGCTCGAAAGCCAGCAGTATCAGCGTTTGATAAGTTGTTTGAACGCACGTGCTGAGCCTTAAGAACTCGACTCGCACCTGACGTTGCAGTAAATAACAAGCTATCCATGCAAAACTCCCATTACACCGCGTTAAACAAAGCTTGAGTTAGCTTGTCGCTGGTAGAGATGGTTTTCGCGTTTGCTTGGTAGTTACGCTGTGCGGTCATAAGCGCCACAAGCTCACTGGTTAGGTCAACGTTAGAACCTTCTAGCGCACCTGGGGTTAAATCACCCAACGTACCTGAACCAGGGACACCCATGATTGGCGCACCAGAGCTAAAGCTTTGAGTCCATGCCGTACCACTCACTTTTGCTAAACCTTGTGTGTTGGCGAAGTCTGCAAGTACAACTTGACCTTGCAGCTGTGATTGGCCGTTAGTGTAGGTCGCGTAAACCATGCCATTACCTTCAACGCGTACTCCTGCAAGCTCACCGGATGTGTAACCGTTCGGGCTGTTAGTACTTACGCCGAATTTCGCACCAAACTGCGTGCTGCCTTTCAAGTTAATGTCGACACTCATCGCATTTGCGCCTGCCGCAGGGAATGAAACATTAAACGGAGCCGTCGGTGAAGAAAGCGAACCGTCTTTGTCAAACGTTACTGGTACCGTTGTCACTGGTGTTGCGCCACCATCCACTTGAACATTCACTTCCCAAGAGTTAGAAGCGGTCTTAGTGAAGTACTGGGTTACCGTGTGCGAGTTACCCAGCGAGTCATAGACTTTTGTGGTGTAAGACGAATTGAATGAGTTTGGATCGTCCGGATTAAACGGCGTTACCGTTTTATCAATGGCAGACGCACTTGCATCAAAGTTTGCAACAAAATCAAGACCGTCTGTCGCTTTTGCATTCAGTGATGACGTAGATACTTGGATATTGCCCACAGAGCCTGTCATCAGGTTGTTGTTGCTATCCACACTGTAACCTTGCAGTTTTGCGCCACTGTTAGCTGTAACAAAGTTATCTTTATCTGTCGCGAATACACCTGAACGCGTGTATAGCGTTTGACCCATGTTGTCTTTAGTGACAAAGAATCCGCCACCGTTGATCGCCAAGTCCATCGCACGGCCAGTTCCTGAGATACTGCCGTCTTTGTCGAAGTTCTGTGAAATTGACGCGACTTCTACACCACCAGGTTGCATGCCGTTGTATACTGCGGAGAATTCTGTGCGGCCACCTTTAAAACCATACGTTGATGCGTTGGCAATGTTGTGACTGATTGTGTTTAGCTCTGTGTTGGTCGCGTCCAGACCACTTAGTGCGATGTTAAAACTCATAAAAAGACCTCTGATTTCCCTATTTGGTTAAGCACCAAACTGAGTGATTTGATAGAAAGGAACGTTGCCAACGCCATGGACATTGACTAATGCTGCGCCGCCAGTATTTGGAATACGCACTTGCTCAACAGTGCCAGCCATGAGCACATTTGGACTTGCTTGCCCTTCTTGCACTTCTACTGCCACTGAGTATTTGCCTGGTTTAAGACCAAGTTCTTCAGGATTAATTGAAAAGTCGACGTCACCTTTGCCGTGAGCACCTAATGGCACTTTAGTAGATTGACCAAACTCATCTTTCACAACTAACGTCACTTGGTTTGAGCTATGAGCGAGTTCGATTTTTCCGTTCTGTACGCCTTCACCAAGCTCAAATTCTTTGGAGTTGACGTAAACAGTTTGTCCGACGAGCCCCGCTGTCGATAGCACTTGCATGTTGTCGAGGAGAATCATGCTCTGTTGCATTGTCTTGGACATATTCTCGGTACTTTGAACTTGAGAGAATTGAGCCAACTGACCAACGTATTCCGTGCCATCAAGTGGGTTAAGTGGATCTTGGTTTTGGATCTGCGCCACCATCAAAGAAATGAATTCGTTCTCTAATGAAGAAGCACTGTTCATATCTTTAGGGTTTGGTGCAATGCCATTGTTCTCTTTTGCTTTAGTGCTCACCGGAGCATCAGACGATAAAGGTGTATATTGTGCGAGACTCATTAACTGCCCTGCCCTAATCTAAGCAGACCTTGCTGCATACTTTTCACATTTGATAACACTTCAACATTGGTTTCGAAGCTACGTGTCGCTGACATCATGTCTGCCATTTCAGCCACGACATCGATATCTGGGTAATACACATAACCTTCACCATTGGCCAACGGGTTGTTTGGCTCAAAGCGTTTCTCGGCTTCTCCCGCATTTTTCACAACGTCAACAATGCGAACTTCAGCATTGGGATAAACCCCGTTTTCCGTTGTCAACTGCGCTTTTTGGTACACAGTCGCGAATACGGGCTTCAGCGCTTTATAAGCGTCATCTGGATTTGCAGACACCGCGTCCGCATTAGCTAAGTTACTGGCGACCGTGTTAAGACGCACAGTTTGTGCTGTCATCGCGGATCCAGTGATCGAGTAAATATCAGTGAATGACATAATTAACGTCCCTCAATCGCTTTCGTTAAGCCATTAAATTTCATGTTGAGAAACGTCAGGCTAGTTTGAAAGTCCATGTTGTTTTGCGTGAATTTCGCTTGTTCAACACCCAGTTCTACAGTGTTGCCATCTTTGCTGTTCTGGTAAGGCACCGAGTATTGGGCCTGAACCTGAAACTTAGGCACTGGTTTGTTCACACCGCCTGCAGCCACCTGGTTCATTACGGTGGTGAAACTTAGGTCTTTCGCCAAATACCCAGGGGTGTCAACATTTGCTAGGTTACTGGCAAGGACTTTGGTACGCTGAACGCGAAAATTAAGTGCCTCTGGATGTACACCTAAAGCATTTTCAAATGTGATCGCCATGCATCTTCCTTACAGTTGGCTCGAATACGTCAACATACAAACAAGATGCGTGCCATAAAAAATAGCTATATATATCAATGATTTACAAACAAGGATGGAAGCCAAACTTCCGGCTCACGGAAAGCATTAAAAGCAAGGGGAAAGTGCTTACTTCCTCAACATTGATGCTAACTCTGCTTGCTCTAGTACCAGGACAAACTTTCGCCAACACCTCTGGCAGAACCCTAAGCGTTGAGGAGATAAAATCTGTTGTAGCAGAGCATTTCAAACAAGAAGTGGCCCAAAATGCTCACTCTAACCAGTGGGGAGAATACCAACTGGATTTCGACATGTGGGTACCAGGCTCGGCGAATCACCTACCTGAGTGTGAGTCGCCTCTGGTCATCACTGGTCGCGACAATCAAGCGTTGCCAGTTGGAAACCTTAAGCGCTCAGTAAGTTGCGATGACATCGCTTCACCCTGGCGAATTAACGTCACGATAAAATCTTCTCTGACACTGCCTGTCTTGGTTGCCACAACCACGGTCGGTCGAAATGAAGTTGTGACTGCCAAGCACGTTAAACTGGAAACGCGCACCATCTCGCGACAAGACGATTTTTATACTCGCCCAGGACAAGCAATAGGCTTAGAAACCTCTCGCCGTTTACGTGCAGGGCAAGTGGTCAACCCATCCAATTTATCGGCTCCACCTTTAATCGAAAAAGGCAATGAGGTCATAGTGATTGCGAGCAAAAATGGATTTAGCGCCAGCACGAAAGGAGTCGCCTTAGAAGATGGTGCGAAAGGGCAACAAATTGAAGTAGAAAACCTAAGTTCTGGCAAGGTCATTAGAGCTGTCGTAACCGGGTTAAACCAGGTTCATACTCAATTTTGATTTTGGACTCAGAGTAACATTTTTTAATTTTGGCTCTCGTCAGTAACGCTGAATTTCGAGTACAAAAAAATATTTAATGTTTATCACATCCTAACCGCCTACTTAATTTAGAACATGATGATGAGGACCACAGCATGAAAATCGACAAAGTCGCGGGCGGTCATGTCCCACAAACAAAATTACAGCAAGCAAGCAAACAGCCTGTCGACGTCGTCGAACAGAGCAAGGTACACGAGCCTGCATTTCAAGCGAATACCGTAGCGATAGATCGCGCTCAAGCTGAAATGGCATCACTACCTGATGTTGATATGGAAAAAGTAGAACAAGTACGTAACGCATTAGCGCGTGGCGAACTTAGCCTAGATACAAAAGCACTATCAAAGGCGATCATGCAATTCCATACAGGTCACGAGTAATAACACACTAGGAAGAGATCATGGCAAGCGCAGTATCGCAGCGAATTCAACAATTTATTCGCTCAATACCTGAGGATATCAAGCTCTATCAACAACTTATCCCTTTGCTTCAACAGCAAAAAACGTTGTACTTAAAGTTTGATGGTGAGGCACTGAGCAACAATGTTCAGAAACAAATGCCAATACTCAATAAACTTAGCCGCTCAGCCAGTGATAGAAGCCAGTGTATGCGAGAGCTGGGGTTAGCGTGTAATGACGCCAGCGTAAAACGAATTTTCAATGCTTTGCCTGCCCAAATAGGTATGCAAGCTAGAAAACAATGGGCGCTATTGGAAACGTTGGTAAGTCAGTGCCAACAATACAATCAGAGCAATGGCCACAGCTCTGCGGCGTTCCATGAGTTGGTCAGTCAACTCAAACAACCTGTGCAACACACTTATGAAGATAAATCGTTCTAAACGATGTTCGTCTTGCCTACAGATTCAGTCGCCATCTCGGCTGAGTACTGTAGGCCTTTTTATTTTTATCGCCTTACTATCCTGCCTTTCAATCACCAGTCAGGCGAAACCAAGCCCAGCTGATATTCAAACGCAATATCAAGTTTTAGCCCCATACAAGCCACAAATTGCCAAACGTCTCGATTCATCCAGCCTGGTAATTCATCACATTTTCAAACAACTGCAAAGCCACTCTTTACCAAAGAGTCTAGCCTTAGTGCCAATGTTGGAATCCTCTTACAACCCCAAAGCCGTTTCTCATGCCAACGCCGCCGGACTTTGGCAACTGATACCAGCAACAGCTCAACGATTCGGGTTGACTGTAGATACAAAACAAGACGATCGTTTTGATACAGAAGCAAGCACAGCTGCAGCACTCAAGTATCTGACGTTTTTATACAACAAATTCGATCAAAACATGGCGCTGACATTAGCGGCCTACAATGCAGGTGAAGGGCGTGTCGCACGCGCTATTCAGCGAGCAGGCAGTAACGACTTCCAGAAGCTCACACTACCTAAAGAGACTCGCCAATACGTTAGTCGATTCTTCGCGCTGGAAAAGTTGATAGATATCGGTCAGTTACAATCCTCATCATTTCAACCTTTACTCTTATTTGCTTCAGATGCTCCGATGGTTTCGCAACCGCTGATCGACTTTAGTCCACTACCTCCGTTGGTCAATTTGTGATAAAAATCACGACAAAATCCAATGTCAGAAAAACGTAAAATTACAAGATCGTGTTCGGCCAATTTGAAAACTCGTGATCTCTATGCAAACGTGTGCAAAAAAGTTGAGGTAAGGTATCTCAAAGATAAGAAAGAGTAGTGGTTTATTAAAAGGTACCCAAATTGCGCTTGCCAATTGGGTAGATATGCGTCACATTGCGTTTGCAAAAAACATGAAAACCAATGGTTGGACCTAATAATTATTTACACACTAAATGTAAAACAGCTATTGTTTTCATAGTTCGAAACAAATTTAAAATATCAAGATGACGCTTCGCTTGCGCGTCTGGAATAAGTCCGGGTTCCGGGGGGGAGTCCGGACTTTTTTTATCGATTTAAAAGCTGACCTATCAACAGAACAATGAGTGGGTAAGTCACTATGAGGCAAGCTAAGTTATTTATAGTAATTCTTTAGAAATCAACTGAAGCAAAAACGTTTCGCGCTCGATGCTCATGCCTTTTTTCGGGCTTTCTGCCATGGTCTTTTCATTGTGCGCTATCGCTTCGTGAATGTTCATCCATACTGGACGCATTCCATTTTTAACTTCATAGTCTTCATAAGCCGTTTCGCCTAACTCACGATCGATTTTACATGTATAGCAATACGACACCATGTGCATTACGTCAGCGTCGTCTTTGTACCAAGGACGAAATTCCTCAAAGATCCCGAAAGGCTTAATACCATGGATATTCTGCGCGCCGGTTTCTTCTTCTAGTTCACGAACTAGTCCAGCAATCACATCTTCACCATCATCAATACCACCACCAGGCAAAGTGTAGTCATGGTAACGCTCTGTATAGAGCAACAACACATCTTCACCATCTAGTACGATGGCGCGTGCCGCATTGCGCTGGAAAATAATTTTGTCGTCCAAGTGCTCAATGTCCGGATGAACGGTCGATTTTAAGTGTCTCATCGAAAATACCACTGTCATGTTTTGCGCGCATATTACCGAACTTCACGCTTTAAATCATCGTTGTCGGTCCAAATGCGTTCAAGACATTGGTTTGAACGCAACGGTTCTAACCTTCGTAACAATCCGCAACAAATAGAAGTGTGACGTGATAACCAGTAAAAGATGAGAATATCTAAATTCTTATACGTCCCTCTTACTTTTAACATCGATAAGACAATAATCTCTGAAAGTTGCCTATAATCAATACAATACTCGCCCACCCCATGCGGAGATAAAGAATGAAAAAGACAAATTTAATGATGGCTATGGCTGCAACGTTGGTACTGGCTGGTTGTTCAACTTACGAAGGTGCCACTCGCTCGACTGAGTATACCTCCGTCGCAAATCCTGCAGCCGTTTACTGTGTTCAGCAAGGTGGTGAGTTGGATACCGTTTCGGAAAATGGCGAACGTGTGACTTACTGCGTGCTGTCTGACGATAATCGTGTCGAGCAATGGGAATACTATCGCGACAATCATAAAGAAAGTGAGAGTGGCGACTACTAAAATTTTTTGTCGACACGCCAGATTCCCTCTATCACTTAGGAGCCTTTAGGCTCCTTTTTTATTTGATTTATCAAAACTTTCTCACTTCATTTTTACATACCTCTGACTTTACCGCATATCGACACTATATCGAACAGTGTTCTATTCTTGACATTTCTCTGACATAACTTTCCACTTGGACAATAAAATCCCAAACACAGATCACACTAATTCACATTTCTTCCACATTTTCTGGAACAGGTGAGCAAGATGAAAACACAAATAGTAAAAGAAGCCGAGTCAGCCCCAAGCAACGTTGTTACTGAAGAGTCAAAGCGCATCATTTATAAATCGAGTTTAAGCGCATTGATGATTGTCGCTATCAGTATTCTCGTTAACCTCAGTCTTCGCCTTGATTATGTCGTGTTGGGTTCAAGCCTTGGTGAGCTTTCCATAACAGAAACACTCCAGCTTGTGATGCTCGCGATTGCATCGTGGTCATTTTTTAGCCTATCTAAACAACAGCCTCAGCTAAAGCATGCGGCCATTTTGATTGCCGGCTTTTTCGCGGTGCTCATTATTCGTGAAACAGACTATTGGACAGACATGATTCGTCATGGTTCTTGGGTTTTCCCTGCGCTCGCTGTCACCGCACTGGCTTGCGCCAAAGCTTACCAAGGTGGTAAAGGTACCATGAACGAAATGGCGACCATCTTAACGGTTCCCCACATGAAACTGTTAATTGGTGCCGTGATGCTATTGTTGGTCTTCTCTCGCTTGTATGGCATGGGCAGTTTTTGGCAACAAGTGATGGACGAGAACTACATCCGTGATGTTAAAAATATTTCGGAAGAAGGCATGGAACTCCTTTGCTACTGTTTGATCGCATTGAGCGCAGTCCGCACAAAACGCGAACTTAGTGAATAGACTCAGGATCCAAGCGGCGGTTCAATGCAGTTAATATCGGATGAACGATCCTTAACGCTTGTTCCGCAGCTCCTACAGATTCATCCAAGGCCGTCATTTCGACGGCCTTTTTCATGTCTTCAATCTGTTGCAAACTATCTTTATCGAGTGGTAAAGCGAGCAATTTCTGAATGGCATGTCTCGCGATCATAAGCGGCTTCTTTCGGACAACCGATAAGTCTCGTAAAAATGCTCCCTGCTTGACCCCTTCTAAATAAACTCGGTAAGTCGTGAGTTCATCCAGTAATAAAAATGCCGCCGCCACAGGCCCTTTATGTGGGTATGGTACGCTGATATGTTTGTTGATATCCAATGGTAAGTTGAGAGTAACGCCCATGGATGCGCACTCAGATTTTAGTACTCGTAATAATCCCTGCTCATCCATCAAGGTTTGGATTTCTATGATTCGCTCAAGGTGGTAGTCATTCGACAACAAGGTGACCTCAACCGGACGCGCTGACCATAACTGGAACAAACCACTATCACACAAAACACGAGAAGCGTAACGCATGTTCTGAAACGTATTCAAAGAGCGATTTTCTAAAAGTACTTGATGTTCAGGGAACGGATGCACAGCGACCGCATTTAGAGATTTAAAATAACTGTACATTGCATCTGCTTCAGAAATGCGTTGACCTTGCGTTAATCCACCACAAAAAATAATCGCCGTTCGCTCTGTCGGCAATGACGCAATCGTATTAGATAAGGCTTCGACTCTTGTTACCCCTTCAACGGTCAATCTGCTATTGACGAGGCGTTTACCTAAAACAATGACCACATTGTCTAACTTCATTTCAAAATCTCGCGCTTAGTTGGCAGTGTTACAAAAATCTTCTTTCACTCCCGGCCTACAGGCTTTAACATCTAGTTAACAACACTGTTCTAGAGACCTTTATAAAGGTTCACTGCTAAAGGAAGTCAATTATGCTGTCGATTTTCGATATATTTAAGATTGGTGTCGGGCCTTCTAGCTCCCACACTAATGGTCCTATGCTTGCCGGATTCCATTTCACTCAACTAGTTAGCGACTCTATGGCGAAAGTGCATCGGGTGCAAGTGGACCTTTATGGCTCATTATCGCTCACTGGTAGAGGGCACCACACAGACCGAGCCACTGTCCTTGGTTTAATGGGAAATAAACCCGATACCATTAAAATGAGTAGCGCTAAAAGTGCGCTACAAAATACTATAGACAACAACACGCTGCTGCTCGCTGGTACGCACCAGATTGAGTTTAGCTACGACCATGACATCGTCTTTCATAGTGACAACCTTCCCCTGCATGAAAACGGAATGACGATTACTGCACTAGACGCTGCGGGAGACCAAGTGGCGTTTGAAATTTATTATTCCATCGGAGGCGGATTCATCGCCACCGCTGACGAACTAGAAAGCGGCACGCAACAAGATGAAGTCGCGGTACCATTTCCTTTCACATCAGCGGATGAGATGCTGGAAAAAGCCGAGACTAACGGTTTTAGTTTGGGAGGTATGATTCTACAAAACGAACTGGCATTCCGCTCAGATGAAGAAATTAGCCAAAGAGCAGAACAAATTTGGAAAGTGATGTCGCTCTGCATGCAACGTGGTTTCGATACGGAAGGGATTTTAGAAGGTGGTCTCAATGTCACTCGTCGTGCACCAAACCTTTTGAAAAAGCTCGAAGCCAACGCTGCAGTTGAGAATGATCCAATGGAGATCATGGATTGGATTAACCTCTTTGCCTTTGCGGTTAGCGAAGAAAATGCAGCTGGAGGACAAGTCGTTACTTCTCCAACTAATGGCGCTGCAGGGGTTATTCCGGCGGTATTGATGTACTACCATCGCTTCATCAAAGAGCTTGATATTAAACAGCTGAAAGACTTTCTCGCAGTCGCTGGCGCTATCGGCATCTTATACAAAACTAACGCGTCAATTTCCGGCGCCGAAGTGGGTTGTCAGGGAGAGGTCGGGGTTTCTTCATCCATGGCAGCCGCTGGTTTAACGGCGCTCAGAGGCGGCAGTAACGAGCAGATTTGTATTGCTGCGGAAATTGCGATGGAGCATTCATTAGGAATGACTTGTGACCCGATCGGCGGCTTGGTTCAAGTGCCTTGCATTGAAAGAAATGCCATGGGCGCAATGAAAGCCATTAATGCCTCACGTATGGCATTAAAGCGCACGAGCAAATGCCTTATTTCATTAGATAAAGTTATCGAAACCATGTATCAAACTGGTAAAGATATGAACAAAAAATACCGTGAAACTTCCTTAGGTGGCTTGGCCGTCATTCATATGGCACCGCCATGCGAATAGTCAAATAAGCCCGCTATATCATTGCTGGCGATGCACTTCGTCAGCAATTTCCTTTCTCGCAAGACCTCTTTTTATTTGCCAGTAATCCTATAAAACCCCCTTTAGCCCCAATCAGTAATAAATACAACAAAATTAAACAAAAACAGAATTAAGCACTACTATATTCAAATTGATCTAGAACAACACATTAGTATTTAGCCACCTAAGCATTAGAAAATATAGTGCAGCATTTCCACGTTATGCGACAATTATTTCAATACTCAATCTTTCGTTTCATTACTATTTAATAGAAATAACAATACCTACCTTTCTCCGCTAATGTGAGTACAAAATTATGTGGAATAAACTAAATAAATCCATGATGTTCTGCCAAATGATGTTTGGCTTATCATTTTACGGTGTATTAGTAAGTCTAACTCGATTTTTTCTAGAGGATCTAAATTACAACGAAGCCGATACGATGATGATCGTTGGTGCTTTTTCGGCGATCGGGCCACTTTTCGCGATTGCGGGCGGCTTTATTGCAGATAAGTTTTTAGGCGCTTATCGCTCACTTTCTATCGCATATTTCGCTTTTGCATCCGGTTACGTATTACTCGTGTTGGGGGCTTCTGCTTCTAACGTTCCACTTTCAATGTGTGGTATTGCGCTCGCCAGTTACGGCCGCGGCCTGATGTCACCCTCTTACCCTAGCCTCTATAAACGAACGTTCAAATCACAAGAAGATTTTGAAAAAGGATACCCAATCAATTATTCAGTGAATAATGTTGGCGCCTTTTTAGGTCAATATTTGTTCCCAATGATTGTCCTTGTGATCGGCTTTAATGGCGGTTTTACCATCTCTGCTGTTATGGCAGCAGCGGCATTGATCATGCTATTGGTATTCCGCAAAGATCTTGTTGGCGTAGCCTCTGAGCTTGATCAAAAAACCGTAAGTTTAAAAAACTGGGTACTTTTTGCATTGATTTCATTGGCAATGATCGCGTTGGTATTTTTCATGTTTTCAAACATGGATATTGGCCAAAATATCGTATACACCATCGGAGGGGCGGCGATCGCATACTTCATATCTCTGATGCTTAAAGCAAGCAAAGCTGAGTCTTTGAAGATGGGGACCATCTTAATTGTGACCTTGCTGACAACCTGTTTCTTTGTTTACTACGGACAAATGATGACCTCGATGAACATGGTTGCTATCAACACATTAAAAGGCTCTCTATTTGGTTTTATTCCGCTCGAACCAGAAGCAGCAATGGCAATGAACCCGCTTTGGTGTATGGTTGGTGGTCCTATCGTAGCTGGCTTTTTTGGGTTGCTGGAAAAGCGCGATATCTACCTCTCTACCGCGACAAAAATCGCCTTGGCATTTGTACTGACCGCGATAGCGTTTGGTATCTTGACGTTTGCCGTGACTACCGTGGGTGAAGATGTCGTGATCATGCCAGAAATCTTTCTCGCTATTCACTTCTTCCAGGCGATTGCAGAAGTCATCGTGGGTTCGATGGTCGTAGCGTTTATTCTTTCCGTCGCGCCGAAGCACATCGAAAACTTCTCTGTTAGCCTATTTTCTGTGGCAATCGCATTAAGCGGTATTATTGGTGCTGCATTCTCAACCTCTATCGCGTTAGAGAAAGGACAGACCATCACACAAGACATTGTACAAAACGTATATGGTGATTATTTCCAATTACTCACTGTCCTTGCTGTCGTGATGGTCGCTATCGCAATGGCAGCGTCACTCATTATTCGCAAGATGCTTGATGCGGCGAAAGAAAGCGATACTCAAGCGCAACCAGTCGAGATCGAAGCTGGGGTTGAAGTTCAAAGCTGAGTTTGATGATTTACCTATCTCAAAATATAAAAAATGCCGCGATATTCTCGGCATTTTCTTAACAACAACATGTTCGATTAATCACGTCGACCACGAAGTTCAATTTTTTGTGTAGCAGCATCCGTTTGGATGATTACCCCGCCATAAGCCGTTTCATTTCGACCTTTCAGCGTCAGTTGAGAATCTGCGCGCTCGACGTCGACCTGATTTTTCGTAGCCATCGTCATATCAATCGTGCCCGTGTATGACCCATCGCCAGCTAATGCTATGTTTGTTGAGCAAACCATCAAACCAAGTGCGATTAATTTTTTCATACGTCACCTCTGTTTTTGTTCTTACTTTCTTTCGATGAAAAAACTGTAACAACAGAAACATGTTCATACGAGGAAAGTCATCATTTACCAAATGGAAACCCAAACCACTAAATTGATATGACCAAGCCTATTTGCTGCCCACCGTCGCCTTCAATAAACCATAAGATACGACAGCATGCTTAAATTGACCGAACGTTGTCTTTTATTCAGAAATTCAGAGATATGATTTCTCGGCAGAAGATAAATGAGACGATGTATGAGCATTAATCTGGACATTCAAAACATATTGGTATTAAAACGGATGTATGAGTTACGTAGCGTCCGATTGGTGGCGGATTCACTCGGAAAGACATCAGGATCAATCAGCAAAAACCTGACAAAAATGAAAGCGCAGCTCGATGATCCTTTGTTCATTCAGACTAAAAATGGCTTTGAACCGACGGCTTTTGTCGAAGCGAACATGCCACATTTTGAACAAATCCTCACCAGTATTGATTCCATCAAACCACAGAGTTTTTCACCCGCTCATTTTGACGGCTCGATCACTATTTATGCGAACACATTGTTTTGGGATTACTTTGGTGACAAGTTTTACTTAGAATTACTAAAACACGCCCCAAAAGCAAAGTTCTCTTGTTTACGTTGGGGGAGCGACGCGAAAAAGCGATTAACTGAGGGTGAAAACGCTATTGCGATTCATTATTTTGATGAGGATCTTCCGCAGTCAATTATTCAAAACGAACTAGGTCGAGGAAAAGCCGTATTTTTTGTTCGAGATGAGCATCCCGCTCAACATTTCCAAGAGCTAGAAAACTACCCCTTTTTACTTTTCAAAACGCCGGGATGGAACGACTACCGATACCCGTTGTTGGAAAGGCTCAATCATATGGGGTTCAGAACCACACCTAAGGTAGAAATTGAACATCCTGCGATGATTCAAAAAGTGCTCCTACAAACGGATCATTTTGGTATAACCATGAGTGGACATGTGCCTAAGGGCTGCCGAAGTATCGCGCTTCCTGGCGGGTTAGAGCTTGATGTTCGCTACGTGATGAGCTGTCGTCGATCACAACAGCAAGCCCCGATAAACCAGTGGTTATTCAATGTCATTAAAGATATCACCCAGCCCTAACCTAAAAGTCCTAGGGTGATTACTTGTCTATGTTTTCTTAGGTACTCGATATCGTTGAGGTAAGCGGTATGATGGCAATCTTCTAGGTTCGCTTGAAACCTATCATCACCTTGAGCGGCGCCCCCTCTCATATAATCAACTAACGCGGAGAGTCGATGTGTCATCACCTCCACCAGCTCTTCCCGTTCCAATCTCGAACACCCATAAGCGTCGCAGAAGAGTTTTGCACGCTGAATTTGTTGCTCCAAACAGCCCATTTTATCGTGCTCATCGGTTTTAAATGGTGCCCAACCATAGACCGAAAAAGCGACATCCCAAACTCTTGGCGCAGGATGCGCCGTATCAAAATCAAACACACCAACGACAAACTCTCCACGGAGTGCCACGTTATATGGCATGAAATCACCATGACAAATCACCTCTTGTGGTGTTCGTGGTGGCAGCATCCAGTGCAGCGCTTCATTTTGATATTGCTTAAGGAAACCCTCAGATGCATCGTGCATATCGCGTAACATTTTTGCCGCAGATTGGAGCGCGGAAACAGAAGCAATGTTGCCAATCAATGGATAGTTGTAAGTCTCTCCTTCGACATAGCTAACCCACTCTTTTCCTTTTTCAATACCAACCGCTTTAGGGCATGCCGTAAAGCCTCGTGAATGAAGATAGGTAAGTAGCTGATGGATAGTCATCGTCCAATAACTGGCAGGACGAGATATCAAATTCCCTTTTCGATAGATGGCATTTTCTCTACCGCCTTGCATTGTTTCCATAACAGTATCCTGTGTGGATTAAGCGCGCATCAGATAACGTAAAGCTAGATCATCATACACTCAAAGCTTTTAGAGAAGGTTGACTGACCCTATAAGAAACCGCGCATTTTGTTAGGTAAATCGCAAGAATAAGTACCGCTGTAAAAATAGACCGTAAAACATCAAAGGCTTTGTATTAACCATTGGGCAAAGGTGTTTACGTGTGACTTTTCTGATGCTCTAACCATCATATAGTGTGCGCCGGAGCTGGGCATACCCCAATCTCCGATTTGCACTAATATCCCCTGTTGCAGCTCATCCTCAACAAGAAAGTCTCTCACCAGCAATATACCAAGTTGATTGGTTGCAGCTTGAATAGCAAGCAATGAATGTTCAAATTCGGCTATCACTTTGCTCACCTTGCCTTGATAACCTTGGTACGCAAACCATACCTGCCAAGATTCATGATAACCCCCAGTGCAAATTTTAGGTGTTTGAGACAACTTCGTGAGGTCATCAATCGGATTTAACTGAATAAAGCCGGGGCTTGCTACAACGATCCAGTTTTCTTGGGTAAGCTGAATAGCTTGTTGTTCTTGCCAATCGCCATCTCCGTTAATAATTTCTATATCTGCGATCGCACTGGCGTTTGGAACCGTATTCGCGGTTGTAGAGATCTTAAAGGAAACATCTGGAAATTGACGCTGAAAATCGGCCAGCCTTGGCATTAGCCATTGTGAGCAAAAACTGTGGGCGACATGTAAGGTAATTTGCTTGTTCTGTGGGCGAGTAAATAAATGATGGGTCGAGGTTGATAAGGTTTGAAGCACATGGTTAACCACAGGCCAGTATTCTTTTGCTGAGCTGGTCAGCGTAAGGTGCGTGCCCTTGCGCTCGAATAATGTTGCATTTAACTGCAGCTCTAGCGATTTCACCTGCTGACTGACGGCCGCACGGGTCACATTGAGCTCCTCTGCGGCTTTAGTGAAGCTCTGTAATCGCGCCGTGGCTTCAAACGCTCGGAGCAAATTAAGCGGCGGTAAACTTTGCATAACACTCTCCCAAATACTCAGTAGCCATGGTATGAACTGGTGATGACAAATTGATGAAAGTGCTGAGTTTGTTAAGCGGGATCAAAAAAGCCAGCGTGATACACGCTGGCTTTTGGAACTGTCTCTCAAGCAGGAATTATTCTGCTTTCTCAGTGGTTTGGTATTCAAACGCTGGGACAACTACTTCAACACGACGGTTCATTTGACGACCTTGACGTGTTTCGTTGCTTGCTACTGGGTTAGCTTCACCCATACCTTTCACTGTCATACGCTCAGCCGCAATACCTTTTGCTTGGAACTCGTCAGCAACGGCTTTCGCGCGTTTTTCTGTAAGTTGCTGGTTGTACGCAGCAGAACCCGTCGTATCACTGTAACCCGTGATCTCAACTTGAGCTTGTGGGTAAGTGTTCATCAGATCAACGGTACCAGAAAGGGTCGATGCATCTTTCACTTCTGCACTTTCTAGGTCGAATTGTACTGTCGCTGTTGTTTGAGCAGGGTAAACATGCTCAACAATACGTGTTGCAGGGCGTGTTTCTACTACTTCCTCAACCACTTCTTCTTGAACGACTGGCTCAGAGCCGAACTTGTAGTTAAAACCAATACCGAAGAAATCTGAATCCATATCTTCAATCACGTCATCAGACATATCTTGGTAACGTTGGTATTCAGCACGTAGGCTCCAGTTGTAGTTGATTTTGTACTCAGCACCTAGAGAGCCTGTTGGTACGAAATCTTTTTCGTCACCCGCCATCATGTATGCAGCACCAACTTTCGCGAATAGATTCCAAGAATCCGTTAGCGGTAGGTTGAATTTAGGAGCAAGCGTCAACGCCCAAAGATCACCGTCAACGGTGTTTAGGCCCGGCTTTTTGAAGTTTGCAGTGAAGTCACCAAGGTAATCAACACCGTACTCTGCTGCAACGTACTCGTTGAAGCTGTAGCCCAGGTGCATAGATGCTGCAAAACTGTCGTCGTCACAAGGTTCGTTTAGGTAACACGCATCATTTAGAGAGTTGTAACCTACTTTACCGCCCATGTAAGTGTCAGCAAGTGCAACGTTTGAGATCACACCACCAGCAAGTACAGTAGCCACTGCTATAGCGATTTTTTTCATTATTCTTTTCCTTTTTCTTGTACACAAAGCAACACATCGAGGCAGCATACTGCCGTAAAATATGAAGCCGTAACTTTCTCTTTTCTTCGAACAGAAATAGCTAAATAGCGTAGGAAAGAATCAAAAAATGATATTCAAACGCCAATGACGTAAAACGGAGAAAGATAACCTCAAGACCATCTATTCATGAGCTTCATCCGCATACCCAACCGAGAAATAAAGTCTCGTTGCGTTGGTTTAGCCATAGTCAATTCGTTGCGGAGAATATCACAAAATAGCCAGTTTTCTGTGACGCAAATCACCATAAAAACCCATATTCTCAAATTTAAGAATCGATATTTAAGCCTGTGAATGGCAACAAATTTTTACAGGAGAGAATGGATACCGAAGGCATAAAAAAACAGCTCATTTAAAATGAGCTGTTTTCGAAATAATGAACAGACGTTAAGTTATCGAACTAGATTTTATCCGCCACGGTAAGCGTTGCAGCTAAGACATCTTGCCCAAATAATACACTGCGTTCTGGTGACCAACCATAAAGCGGATCTGGGTGATTGTTGTTATCTTTAAATGGCATCTCGATCGTGTACGACAGGCATTTGAACTGCTCCGCGACCCAGTTTGAGCCTACCGTCAAATTCGCTTTACCCGGCTCATCTTTATCATAACCAATCTCATCTTGGAACTCAGGTGTAATAGTCAGTAGCGCTTGCTTAAATGATGCCTCTAAAGCGGCAAGATTTTCATCGTAAGAAGGAATACCTTCTGAGCCAGCGACGAAGTTGTAAGGAATTGCTTCATCACCATGGATATCTAAAAACATGTCAACACCCGTTTCCAGCATACGTTGACGAACAAGGTAGACTTCTGGACTTTTCTCCATAGACGGAGTTTGCCATTCACGGTTCAAGTTCACGCCTACCGCGTTCGTACGCAAGTGGCCGCGAATACCACCGTCTGGGTTCATGTTTGGTACCACGTAAAGCACTGCTTTTTCCAGTAATGCACGCGCAACCGTGTCATTTTCATCCAGTAAACGTTGGATCATGCCTTCCATGAACCATTCAGCCATGGTTTCACCCGGATGTTGGCGTGCAATCATCCAGATTTTCTTTTTGCCTTCTTCCGGCTCACCAAACGTTAGCAAGCTCATGTCATTGCCGTCTAATGTGTGGCCTAGTGTTTCTAGTTGGCAGTGGTGCGCGCTTTGTGCCATGTGTAACAAGTCTAAATGACGATCGTATGTGTAAGGCGCAAAGTACGCGAAGTAAATTGAGCTACGCTCAGGGATAACAGTGAAAGTCAGCGTGTCGCCATCGAACTCTGCTGGTATACGGAACCATTCTTCACGGTCGTAAGACGCTACGACATCATAACCTTGCCACCCTTCTGGATAAGCCGACTTAGCCAAATCAAGCAGTTTGATCGTGTGCGACTGCTCGGCTTCGGTTTCTAGACGGAAATGGAACCACTGGTAGAATTCTGACATATTGTCATTAGGGATTTTAAGTTGGATGTCATTTTTGTCGTCCGCTTTCACTACGTGAATGCTGCCGCTATCGAAGTTGCTGAATACTTTCATTATATTACTCACCTTTTAAATCTGAGCTTGAAAGACAGAGGCTAACACAAGGCTACATCGCCCCCCAATGACTTTCACTGCAAACTGTCTCGTTTGTGGCTAAAGTCTTCAGTTTAGTCGAGCTTATCCGCTTTGCCTGCTGGTCCTGCGAGTTTCGCTAGCCATTTATCCCAAACAAACGGATGTTTCTCATTATCTTCCGCTTCCTCTTTTCGGCGAACAGCATTTCGTACCATCATTGCTCCCAGCCAACGTATTGGTTCTGGTGGAAAATACCCAAGCGGTCCTTGCGCTAAACCACTTCGCGTCCATTCGTTATCTAGCCCTAACACCAACGACGATAAAATTTTTCCACCCATTCGAGTTTGGGCAACGCCGTTACCTGAATAACCAAACCCGTAAAAGACATTACTTTGCTCATCCAATTGGCCAAAAAAAGGAAACCCAGTTGCGGAACGATCCGAACCGCCAGTCCAAGAGTACTCAAATTCAGCCCCTTTTAAGCGAGGAAAAAGGTTGTCGAATGATTTTTTTAGTAGAGTTTGATAACGCGTCGGCTTGTTAAACATCGCGTCAACTTGGTTGTTGAAAGAGAACTGATTACCGCCTTTGCCTAGCATCAAACGGCCATCTGGCGTATCTCGGTAATAATGTACGAAGATGCGTGAGTCCAACACACTCGAACCCGCTTGCCAACCAGATTGAGACAAAGTATCACCAAGCGGCTTGGTGATCACCATGTCGGAAGAGACCACCACGATACTGTTTTTGAACTGTTTAAACTGCTCCACCATCCATGCATTTAATGCCAACACCACCTGCTGCGCTTGAATGTTTCCTTTAGGTGTACAGACGGTGGCAGGTTTTCCATAATCTAGACGCGTCATTGGCGTGTTCTCATAAACTTCTACACCCAGATCAATAGCAACACGGCGTAACCCTCGCGCGAGTAAGGCGGGTTGTACGTTAGCAGCAACCGGAGAGTGATAGCCTTCAATATGGCGAGGTGAACCCGCATTGGCACGCAGTTCCTTCACCGAGCAACGACGCCAACTGTTCACATCTAGCCGTTGTAACTCGTCGACAACTGGCTGCATTCCACCTTTCTGAGCCTGATTGGTTGCGGTGTAATAAACCCCTTTTAAAGATAATTGCGCATCGATATTGTATTGCTGACAAAAGTCGTCAATCTCCAACACCGCTTGTTCCGACTCTTTTACCAACCAAACAGCATGTTCTTCACCGAATAACCGTTTCAACGTCGGAAACTTTGTCGACCATGTCAGCATACAGCCGCCATTCGCGCCAGATGCCCCACTGCCACACAACCCCTTTTCGATAACAACCACCTGTTTTTCAGGAGATTGCTGCTTAATCATAATCGCTGTCCAAAGTCCGGTGTAGCCACCACCGACAATAGCAACATCGGTATCAATATTTTGATGTAATGGTTGCGGCATTTCTGGCTGTTCAGCTTCAATGGCCTGTTTGAACCAGTATGAACTATGTGTCATCGGATATCCTTGTTAGTGCGTTGCATCGTTTCTGTAAACACTTTACAAACGATGAGCACAATCAACGAGCAAGAATATCTAACGCTGAGCGATAGCAAATGTTGCGCTGAGAGAGTGGAAGTTTCCGCTATCAATGAATACAAAAATGGGGAGCAGCGCTCCCCAAAACAAACAGCAAGGATATAAATTATCGGAAAATCGAGACCGTCTTAGTGGTTAGTATTTACCGGTTTCACGCATGCGGTACTCGTATTGAACATTGAGAATAGGCTGGTATACAACTTGCCCGTCACTTTGCAAGAACTCATTCACCATGACTTTTGAGTCAGTGATAGAAAACGACTGGCGATCAACATACTCTGTAAGGCTTGTAAACTCGTCACGAAGCTGACCTGGTGATTTGCTTTGATAGTTCTGAATCATGTCACGACCCATTTCATAAGCCGCTTGTTTGCTATCCATAACATCACCATGGATCGTTTCGGTATCGTTTGTCCACTGATAGCCACCAGCAAAAACAACAGAAGGTGCAGCAGTCAGAGCAATCATACTTGCTAAAGTCATTAAGCGTTTCATAAACCTCTCCTTACTTACCTTTATATCGGACCTAAATTGGCTCGATATTTATAAGGTACGTATAAAGACCAGAAACACGTCAAAATAATTTCAAATAACGTTCAATTCTTGTTCAACTCATTTCACTTTAACTTAGCAACACGGCATCATACTCTGCCAACACGAGCATTTTTCTACCTCGTAATCACAACGTTCAAAGTGGCTTCCAAACTGACATTTCCTTACCAACCCATACAATACCTAAGGTCAATTTTCTCTTAGAATCCCAACAAAAGAACAGTGTTCAAAACCTTATATAAACGTCGGGCACAGCAAAACCTCCCCTTTTAGTAGTGCTTTGCATTTCCCCCTTTTTCGGGTTCTTCGCTGCTCGTCCGTCGGTTCTTAATTGTGGCTGTTGAGCACACGTTAATCTGGAGTGAAAATGACCGCGAACAAATCCATTTTTTACCATAGCAAATTAATTTACTCAGATGATTATGCTGATGTCTATAAGCCAATTTGGACCTACAGAGCGAAGTTCATCTTGCGCGCACTTTACTACAAACGAGCGTTTAAGCATCTGTCAGATAATATTGAATCGTCATTGCTAGAGATGCTTTGTGCACGTACGCACCGATTTTTAGAAAAACCGTTTCGTCCCTACATCATCAAAAATAACTCAGCGTTCGATCGTTCAAACCTAGTGGTTGATCACTACAAAACCATTTCAGAGCTGTTTTCTAAACAGACCATTGAAGAGATCTATACCGATTCAACTGGCTTAACATTAACATCATTTGAAATCGACGAGACATTGTACTCTGTGCGATTGGTGTACGAAGCGCGTTACCAAAAAGAAGGCGACATGAGCCTAGTGCTACACAGCGCGGAGGATGGCAACTTCTATACGCTCTCATTTACTCTCGGCCACATAGAATCTGGACGCAGCATTATGATTGGCGGCTTACAAGGGCCACGCAGCAGTGAAGAGAACAACGCGAAAATTAAAAAGTTAACTCGTAAGCTTTACGGGCAAAGACCAAAAAGCTTGATGGTGAGTTTGCTCACTTTACTCGCGCAAATTTGGGAAGTGAATACGATTCTAGCGGTAAAAACACAATCCCATACTTATGCTGCACGACGCTACAGTAAAGGACGAATCAAAACGGATTACGATGCACTCTGGCAAGAGTTGGGCGGCACCGAATACAACCGTCATTTCTACTCACTCGATGTGAATGCTCCGCGTCGTGATATCGAAGGCATGTCGCGTTCTAAGCGTTCGATGTATCGACGTCGTTACGAATGGTTAGACAATACCAAAGCGGAGTTCATGACAAGGCTACGTTAACCCAACGCACCACATGACGTTTTGTTTTTTCATTTTATGATTCGGAGTTTTTATGTCTTACAAGTACGCCGTTGCATGCTTACTGTCCGCACTTTCCTTAACGGCTCATGCACAACCAACCCAACATGTTGTTGGAGCAAATTTAGGCTACGGTAATGTTAGTTACGATGTGAACAATAGCCATGATAAAGGTGACATGTTCCTTGGTGATGTATATTACCGTTACATGTTCGATCACAACTTTGGTATTGAAGCCGGCTATAAGGGCGCATTTAACGGCATTGGCTCCGTACTTATCAGTCCCTTAACAGAAATCACCGATGTCAGTTATGGCGGACCTCGACTCAGCGGTTACGCAAGTTACCCTCTGGGAGCTGGCTTTGAGCTTTACGGGAAAGGCGGTGTCACTTACTACACGTTAAGTTATACATTTAAAAATAATGGTCAGAGCAAAGAATATGATGAGTCCAGCCTTGGAGGCGAGGCCGCCGCTGGTGTCGCTTGGGCCTATAAACACTTTGGTTTGAACTTGGAGTACAACTACGCCAAGAATAGCGATTTTGATTCTGGCGGTGTGATGTTTGGTGCACAATTGCGATTTTAAAAATTTAGCTGTGCCAAGGCACCGAATCGACATCGGTGCCTTATACCTCAAGCAGAGCTCAATGACATAATGATTCCGCTCAGGATCAACAGCACCCCGACGCCTCGCGTGAAATACCATTTTTCAGCCAACAACCACACGCCCATTAATAAACCAAATACAATGCTGATTTGTCGCAAAGCCACAACAAGGCTGACGTTATCAGTCATAGTCATCGCAAACAGCACCAAGCCGTAGGTGGATGCCATCATGATGCCAGCCATGCTCGCACTTTTGCGAATCATCCAAGCGGTTTGTAGTTCTTGCTGACTCCCCGAAACAATACACCACAATAAAACCGGTACTCCCATAACCCAAAACTGCACGCCTAGATAAAAAATCGCGCTATAGTGGTCGTTAAGAATGGTCGATGTTTGTTGAGTTAGCAGATTCAGTGCTTGCTTGTCCACAACGGAGTAACCCGTCGTGCCAAACGCCGCAATCAAGGCCCAAAACACACCAACATTCAGGTACTCCCCAAGAGTAATTTGACGAAAACTGGTCACTGGAACTAGGACACAACCTAAAGTAATAAGCAGGAAACCCAACCACTGCTGAGCATTCAACTCATAACCTAAGGCGACGGTGAGTGCGCCCACCATCATTACAGGAAGTGCTCTCGCAATCGGATAAATCACTCCCACATCGGCGTGCTTGTAGGCCACGATCAAACCAACCAAATAGACGATTTGAGATAAACCACTGATAAACAGCATTCCCCAAAACACGCTGGGCAACGTCGCCCAGCCAATGTTAAAGAGATACCAAATAAGGTAGGGCGTGAGTAGAAGGCAAGCAGATAAACTTGCCGCCATCGTAAACGCGAGCCCTGAACCAGCGTTGCTTTTACCAAGAATATTCCAGCCAGCATGCATAACCGCAGACAATACAACGAGTGCGATTGCCAAGAGATCCATTCCGTTTTCCTGTTTATGATATTTAGATATCCTCATGGTGCTTGGGTACAACAAAGGCCCCAATATGGAGCCTTTGAATTTGAGATATAAATTGCTCGCTGCCAACTAGACAGATGCCCAGCAAACAGAGATTAATTCAGCTCTGCGACAGACTCGATGCTGATGGCATCATGACGCCAGTATTCGATGTCACAGTCAATCAACTCGCCATGTTGGTTGTAGTTGATACGTTCAACCACCATTGCAGGCGTACCAGACGTCGCGCGCAATGCCTGTGCCACCTCACCCAACAAAGTACTAGTCGAAATTCGGTAACGAATTTTTTGATACGTCACACCGTAGTGTTCACGATAAATGTCGGTTAACGAGTTTGATAAATCATAAGACAATAAGTTGGGAAATATGTCTGGTCGAATGTAGTTCGTTACATAAACCACCGGACGCTCTTCTAGGTAACGAACGCGGTCGACACGAAATACGTCTGAAAACGGCTGAAGGTCCAACAAACGAGCGGCCAATTTATTAGCCAAGGTGCCTTTTGCGGCTATCACTTCTGTTTTTGGCACGCGATTTTGCGCTTTTGCCATGTTTGGGAAGTTCAACGTTTGGGTTGGGTCGTAACGCAATGGCTCGGGTGAGATAAACCAACCTCGGCGATCTTCGCGATAGATTCGACCTTCTGCTTCCAGCAGTGATAAAGCTTCACGCAGAGTGACGCGTGTAGTATCGAACGATTCCGCCAACTTACGCTCTGCTGGCAGTTTTTGACGCGGCGATAGCATGCCCGCTTCAATCTGTTCAACAATCGAATCTTTAATTTTTACGTATTGCACGAAGTGTCCTTATCTTTTGCGCCAAGCTTGTGTGCGATTCTCTAACAATTTACCCAAAGTCATCTGAACAATCTTCGCAATTGCGGCAGCCATCATGATCATCACCGCCATTGCCGCAGCAGCGCCAGTTTGACCTGCATCGTCCATATTCAGAATCGAGACCGAAGCCGGAATCGTATCGGTTGAGTAAAGGAATACTACCGCAGAAGTGGTGGTCAATGCATTAACAAACAAGTAAGTTGCAATGTCCAAAATCGCAGGTAAACACACAGGTAATGTCACTTTAAAGAACAACTTGTATTGAGTAAGCTTCACCGATGCCGCCGTGGCTTCAATCTCCGATGGCAACTGCTTTAGTGCTGTCAGGGCTGTCATGTGACCCACCGTGTAGTAATGCACTACCGTGTTAATTACCAAGAATGCCATGGTGCCATAAAGCACATTCAGAGGATTGTTCGCATCATTGAAGTAAAAGATGTAACCCAAGCCAAGCACCATACCCGGAACCGCCATTGGCACCACGCTAAGCATTTGCATCACCTGACGAATTGGACCAAACGCACGCCCTTTCTCAATGCAGTAAGCACCGACAAAGATGATGGCTGTACCGATCACTGCCGTCCAACCTGCCAGCGTTAGCGAGTTGAAGAATGGGCTCCAACCGTAAGTGCTCATTTCAGCAAAGTTGTAGTTGTTTAGCGTCAGTGTTTTGTTCCAAGGCCAGAACGTAACTAACGAGCCATACACCGCCATGCCAAGCACTGCCAACACTGCAATAGAAATGATACTGCAGTAAACCAAACAAATGCTGTCGCGCGCTTTGTTAGGTTCTGGCTGATAAGGTACCGAGCGTGTGTCGAATAAGCTCTTCTGCTTTTTCTGTACCCAGCGGTCTGCGCCGAACGCCATTACCGCAGGGAATAGAAGCATAATGCTGGTCACCGCACCCATGGCAAAGTTTTGCTGTCCCACCACTTGCTTGAAGATGTCAGTCGCCAGAACGTTGTAGCTTCCACCAATCACTTTCGGCACACCAAAGTCCGTGATAACCAGTGTAAAGACGACGATAAGCGTACTGATCAAACCGTATTTCGCCGCAGGTAACGTCACCATAAAGAAGGTTTTGATGGGTGATGTTTTCAGTGCGCGGGCAGCTTCATACAAACGGGCATCAGAAGTACGCAGTGAAGTGGTCAAAATCATCAATGCATGAGGGAAGGTCCAGAAAATCAAACCCATAGAGATACCAATCACGCCGTAAACCGAGTTTCCTAACAACATCTCTTTGGCAATGCCTTGATTACCGAAAAGGAAGATCAAACTGATCGCTGGCAACAACGAAGGCGCAAGGATTGGCGCGGTACCTAGGATTTGAAACAAACCTTTAAATGGCATACATGAACGAGTCAGCGCGTAGGCATAGCCAAACGCAAGCACACCCACTACTGAGGTCACAATCACGCCCAAAGTGAAGGTGTTTCCCACCGACACCCACAAGCTTGAAGAAGAAAAGTACGTCGCAAAGTTTGCCAATCCGACAAATTCGCCATTGGCATTTTGCACACTCTTGGTCAACATTGCCCAAAGCGGCATTAAGATGAACAGCACCATCATAGTCGACAAACCAGCGAGCAAACCGAACAACACAAGGTTGTCGCGGCTGACACGTCCGAGTAGGGATTTTGCTTTGTCTTGCGTGGTTAGGCTATTCATCGTCATTGTCTTCGCATCCATGTTTACACCTACGCTGCTAGCGCTTTATCAACCGAGGGCACGGCGTAACCATGCAGCCCTTCTTCAGCAAACTGGATGTAACGTACATCGCCCGCCTTGATATTGAGTTTTTGAACCGTTTCCACAGGCACATCCACTACGATGGTTTTCATTGAGCTGTCGTTTTGCAATACGCAATCAATGCGGAAAAACGCCCCCAAAAACTCGGTTGCCGTCACTCGAACAGGTAAAGAGTTGGTGTAGTTTTCAACGAACTTGATGCTTTCAGGACGCACCGCAAGGTCGAAGCGGTCACCACGTTGGATCTTACGATTGGTCAAGCTTGGCGCTGGCATCAAGGTTTCGGCAATGCGTATTTGGGAGTCCGTTGCGACTGAGGTTTCAACAAAGTTCATGCTGCCGACAAACTCAGCGACAAAGCGCGTTGCTGGTTGTTGGTAGATCTCTTGAGGTGTGCCGACTTGCTCAATCACACCATGGTTCATTACCACGATACGATCCGCCATCGACAACGCTTCATCCTGATCGTGCGTAACCATGATGGTGGTAATGCCCAGCTTGCGTTGCAGCTTACAAATCTCGTCACGTAAGTGAACACGTACTTTTGCATCCAGCGCTGACAGCGGCTCATCCAATAACAGCAGACCCGGAGACAACGCTAATGCGCGAGCGAGTGCCACACGCTGCTGTTGACCACCAGAAAGTTGGTTAGGGAATTTCTCGCCAGAGGTTGGAAGACCAATGGTTTCTAACCAGTAGTCCACCTTCTCTAGCGCTTCTTTGGTCGACATACCTTGGTTTTTCAAACCCACCGCAATGTTCTCTTGCACAGTTAGGTTTGGGAACAATGCATATGACTGGAATACGATACCGAAATCGCGCTTCTCTGGTGGTAGGAATGTGGTCTCTTGACCGTTTTGAAAAATCGCACCAGACGTTGGCAAGTCTAAACCTGCAATAGCACGTAATAGAGTGGTTTTACCGCAGCCAGAAGGACCAAGAAAACAAACGAACTCGCCCTTTTCAATCGCTAGCGAGATTTTCTTTAATGCAGTGAACTGTCCGAATTGCTTCACTACATTTTCAATATTTAGGTAATGTTGGTTAGTTGACATAACACACGCTCCAAATGGTATATACCAACTTTAGTTTTGGAGTGTTACGTTCCAATGACAAATTTATAGCCAGAAGATGACAAATAGATGAAGGAAAATGAGGTTTGTTCAAGTGGTAATTAGAGATTCCCGACTCACTCCTTCCTCACTCTCGAGAATGACGTTGTGAGTGCGGATAGGAGTACCCAACTTTCTCAAGTCCGTCATTCCAGCGAACCTAGGTGAGACTAGGAATCTAATTGTAGCGAACTCTGAAATAAGAGGGAAAACAAAAAATCCACCTCAACCGAGGTGGATTTCAGCATTCAACTCAAAGCAAATTCAATTAAGACTTTGGTTCTGATTTCGCGTCAAACTTCTCTGACCATGCCGCTAGAATTTCTGCACGCTTGCTACCCATTTGCGCGAAGTCCATCTTCGCCATGTTCTCTTGAACGTTCGGGAAGTTAGAAACGGTCGCTTTCACTTCTTTATGTGCAACCACTGGGTACATTTCTACGTAAAGCTCGTTTGCTGCTTTAGAGATTGACCAGTCAACAACGCGCTTTGCTGCATCAGACTCTTTTACTAGACCAACGGCTTCTGATTCCCAGCCGATGCCTTTTGGCGTGATAACCGCTAGTGGTGCACCTTGTGTTTTCAGCTTCGCGCCGCGGCTCGCCATCGAAATACCGATAGCCACTTCACCCATACCCGCTTGAACACATGGCTTAGAGCCCGAGTGCGTGTAGTGTGCAATGTTCTTGTCTAAGTCACGCATGTAGTTCCATGCCTGATCTTCACCCATGTTTTGTAGCCAAGCAGAAACCTGCATGTAGCCAGTGCCTGAAGAAGCTGGGTTAGGCATTGCTATGTGACCTTTGTAAACCGGCTTTGTTAGGTCTTCCCAAGACGTTGGTTTAGGCAGATTAAGCTGTTTCGCTACCGCTTCGTTGAAACAAACTGCGTTAAAGAACGCATCGTTACCAAACCAAGCTTGGTTTGATTGAGGGTCGTTTAGGTTCGCATGCAGCTCTTCCAAACCTTTTGGTGTGTAAGGCTTAAGAAGACCTTCATCTTTAAGCAGTGCCATTGACGAGCCAGCAAGCCCCCAAACCACTTCCGCTTGAGGGTTGTTCTTTTCTGCCAGCAATTTCGCCGTCATGATACCGGTTGAATCGCGAACCCACTTAATCTTGATATCTGGGTTATCTTTCTCAAACGCAGACTTGTATTTCGCAAGAATGTCAGTTTCGAAAGCGGTGTAAACCGTGACTTCCTGTGCTGCCATTGCATTCGTAGCTAGCAGAGAGACAAGTGCAGCCAGCGATCCTTTCATCAAACGGTTTTTCATCATTTTCTCCAGTTAATTTGGCTAAGTTTTCATTTGGTCTGTACCAGTTGACGATATACACCCTACTGAGCCTTTGTGACGAAATCATGACCATTAAATGGCAGTTTTACGAAAATTTGCGCTGAATAATCGTTCAATTGATCCGCCATTTTCTGGATATTAAAGTTTTATGAAATTGGATATTCGCCTATTTACTGCCCTTTTCTTCCTCGCTAGAGTGAACTCGAAATTTGGTGTAGACCAACTAGCCTATTCTGATGGAAATCGAGATGAAAAACGAATACCTACTACTGACTCCAGGTCCTCTATCTACTTCTGAAACGGTACGTGAAGCCATGCTAAAAGACTGGTGTACTTGGGATGATGAATACAACAAAGACATTGTAGAGGTGATCCGCACTAAGCTTGTAAAACTGGCAACTCAACAAGACGGCTACACCAGCGTACTAATGCAAGGTAGCGGCACTGCATCAGTAGAAGCGACGATTGGCAGCGCCATTGGCAAAAATGGAAAATTGTTGATTGTCGACAACGGTGCTTACGGTGCGCGTATCGCTCAGATCGCTGATTACCTAAATATTCCATGCCATGTAGTTTCCCCAGGCGAAACATCACAGCCACACTTGAACGAGGTGGAAACTGCATTGGCATCGGATCCTACAATCACACACGTGGCGATTGTTCATTGCGAGACAACCACTGGCATGCTTAACCCAATTGAGGCATTTGCTTCTGCGGCAAAAGCTCACGGTAAAGTAGTGATTCTCGATGCCATGTCGAGCTTTGGTGGCATTCCTATCGATATCGCAGAGCTAGGCATCGATTTTATGATCAGCTCTGCAAACAAATGTATTCAAGGCGTGCCGGGCTTTGGCTTTGTGATTGCAAAACAAACTGAGCTCGAAAAGTGCCAAGGTCAGGCTCGTTCTTTGAGCCTTGATCTTTACGACCAGTGGCACTGTATGGAAGTGAACCACGGCAAATGGCGTTTTACGTCTCCAACGCACACGGTTCGCGCTTTCTATCAAGCATTGTTAGAGCTGGAACAAGAAGGCGGCATTGAGGCTCGTCATCACCGCTACCAAACTAACCAGAAAACACTGGTTGCAGGTATGCGTTCTCTGGGTTTCGAACCACTACTGAGTGATGACCTTCACTCGCCAATCATCACCTCTTTCTACTCTCCAACTCACAGTGATTACCAATTCAAAGCGTTCTACACGCGTTTAAAAGAGCAAGGTTTCGTGATTTATCCGGGTAAGGTATCGAACGCAGATTGCTTCCGTATCGGCAACATTGGCGAAGTTTACCCAGCAGATATCGAGCGCTTAATCGGTGCGATTGAAAAAGCAATGTATTGGCAAGTTGCGTAAAGCAGCCTTCTGATTGAGAAAGCGTTATGACTCAGAATATCAAACCGACCCATTTCCGCAGCGAAGGCGATGTCAACACGACACCAGCGCGCCAAGCTTGGAATGCATCGATGGACGATGAACGCACGCAAGCATTACTCAAGCGTGATTCGGAGGTCTTTCTTCATCAAGCCATGTCAACGCCTTGCTTAGATACCTTGGAAGCAGCAGAAGGCATCTACATCCAAGATGCCACCGGCAAAAAGTACATGGACTTCCATGGCAATAACGTCCACCAGTTGGGCTATGGTCATCCGCATGTGATTAAACGAGTGCAAGAGCAAATTGCCAAACTGCCGTTTTCACCACGTCGTTTTACCAACGAGACCGCGATTGAATGCGCCGAAAAACTCACGCAAATCTGTGGCGGCGAATTGAACCGCGTGCTTTTTGCTCCGGGCGGCACATCAGCGGTAGGCATGGCACTTAAACTAGCGCGCCATATCACGGGCAACTACAAGGTGGTGTCGCTGTGGGACTCCTTCCACGGCGCATCGCTGGATGCCATCTCTGTGGGCGGCGAAGCGTGTTTCCGCCAAGGTATGGGGCCATTAATGGCAGGTGTTGAGCGCATTCCACCAGCCGTACCTTACCGTGGCGCTTTCCCAGTCGCGGACGGCAGCGATGTGCATTACTCCGACTACCTTGAATACGTGATTGAAAAAGAAGGTGGCGTGGGCGCGTTTATCGCAGAAGCGGTTCGCAACACGGATGTACAAGTGCCGAGCAAAGCCTACTGGAAACGCATCCGTGAAATCTGTGACAAACACAATGTCATGCTGATCATCGACGACATCCCTAACGGCATGGGTCGCAGCGGTGAATGGTTTACCTACCAAGCCTACGACATCGAGCCAGATATGCTCTGCATCGGTAAAGGTTTGGGCGGAGGCTTGGTGCCTATCGCGGCCATGGTAACCAAAAACAAATACAACACCGCCGAGCAAATCTCAATGGGTCATTACACTCATGAGAAAAGCCCTATCGGTTGTGCTGCAGCACTGGCAACCATGGAAGCTATTGAACAAGACGGCTTGCTAGATAAAGCCAAAGCCGACAGCCAGTTCATGCGTGAAAAGCTGCTAGATATGAAAGCTAAGTACCCAGTGATTGGTGATGTGCGTGGCATCGGCATGTTGTGGGGCATTGAACTGGTCACCGACCACGAAACCAAAGAACGCGCGTATGACGAAGCGGAAGCTGTGCTGTACCAATGCCTCAACAACGGCGTGAGCTTCAAGGTATCGCAAGGTAACGTGATTCAACTCAGCCCACCGCTGATCATCACTCGCGAGCAACTGACAGAAGCATTGGCGATCTTCGAAGAAGCGATCGCCAAAGTGTGTAAAGACTTTAACTACTTCTAACCTCGACAAAACCAATTTATCCAGAGCGCAGTTCCAATGTGTTGGCAAGCGCTCTGGCAAGTAAGAAAAAGGATTGAACATGAACAAATCACCAATTCAAGCAGTGATCTTTGACTGGGCTGGCACTATCGTCGATTTCGGCTCTTTTGCGCCAACCAGCATCTTTGTGGAAGCGTTCAAACAAGGCTTTGACTTTGAAATCGACCTTGAAGAAGCACGTGAGCCAATGGGGCTTGGTAAGTGGGATCACATCCAAGCTGTGGGTCGTATTCCTACGGTTGATAAGCGTTGGAATGAAAAGATTGGTCGCTCAATGACCAGCGAAGACATCGACACTATCTACGCGGCATTTATGCCTCTGCAAAAAGCAAAAGTGGCTGACCACGCAGAACCAATCCTCAACGCAGTTGAAGTGGTAAACGGTCTGAAAGACAAAGGCATTAAGATCGGTTCTTGTTCGGGTTACCCGCGTGAGGTGATGGACGTACTGATTCCAGTTGCAGCGGATTACGGCTACCAACCAGATTATGTTGTCGCGACAGACGATCTGCCCCAAGGTGGTCGCCCTGCGCCGTTTATGGCACTGAAAAACGTGATTGAGCTTGGTGTAACCGACGTTAAAGCATGCGTCAAAGTGGACGATTCAGCACCAGGCATCTTTGAAGGTCACAATGCGGGCATGTGGACGGTGGGTCTGCTGCTTTCTGGTAACGAAGCGGGTCTGACATTTGAAGAATACCAAGCCGCAGACGAAGCAACCTTAGAGAAAGCTCGTGAAAAAGCACGCGCGAAGTTTATCAAGAGTGCACCTCACTACTTAATCGATACCATCTCCGATCTGCCAGAGGTGATCGTAGATATCGAACAACGCCTAGCCGCGGGCGAACGTCCGTAGTTTTCGCTCGCGAATTCAGAATGTAAAAAGCCTCTCCATCTTGAGAGGCTTTTTGTATTTATGGAAAGCGGAGGTGTCAGTTAATCGCAGTACTTGCTCGACGCTTTAGCTTAAAGCCCATACTGGTTGGTCTTTCTTCTGGCTCACCTTTGATGGCATGCAACAGCTTTTCTGCCGCCTTGGTGCCCATGCGCTCGTAATCAAATTCTGCCGATGTCAAACTTGGGTAAGCGTGCTCCCCCATAGAAGAGCCTTCAAGGCAAATAATGGCAATGTCGGTCGGGACTTTGAGCACGCGGCGATGGCACTCAAAGAGCGCACCAATTGCTATCTCCTCATGGCTACACACCAAAGCATTCAAGCTTGAATCGCGCAGCAATAACTTCGCCAATCCTTCCGCACCCAATTGTGAAGATGGCGCTTCATGAGTCGTTAGAAAATGATCTGGGGTGAGATAGTTTTCAATCATCGCACTTTGCCAACCGTGTAACTGGCGTTGCAACGTTGAGTGATTCCCGCGCGCCCCAATAAAACCAACGTTCTTAAAACCTTGTTCAATCAGGTGTCTGGTACAGGCCTTACCCACTTCAAAGTGATCCACGCCAATGTTGAGATAACTGGCCTTTGAGCTCAGTTCGGTAATCTCTAACACTGGCGTATTTGATGCCTCTAACAGTTGATGCGTTCGCTGACTATGCTCACTTCCAAACAGTACCACGCCCGCAGGACGGCTCTCTAAAAAAGTCGAAAGCAACTTTTCTTCTTGCTCAATCGAGTAGTCGCTGTAACCCAGTAATAATTGATAACCCGCTTTGTTTAACGCCTGTTGGAAGCTTGGTAAGAAATGCGCGCATGCTTTTTCAAACAGTGACGGAATGATAAGAGCGATGGAATAACTTTCTGCAGATGCGAGTGCCCCTGCGGCTTTGTTCGGGATATAGCCGAGCTCATCAACCACTTGTTGAATTTTTTCTCTCAGCTTATCGGATACCAGCTCTGGCGTTCGTAATGCTCGCGACACCGTCATAGTGCCTACGCCTGCTTGTTTGGCGACATCAGCCAAAGTGACATTGCCGGTACTTCTTCGTTTGCGAGGTTCGCTCATTGTTTTTATTTAATGTTCTCTAATTTCAGCTGCGACATCTTATCACAGCGCTTTAATGGTTTTGATATTAGCGCATTAGAACTCGAACACCAGCACATGAAACTTCGATGCCTGATAAAAATGATAGCGCTATCACAATTAATGGTAGCGCTATCAGATAGCGCTACCATTTGTGATCACTCTCAGGTTTTTATGGCAAATTGATCGATAAAGTACGCAGCAACAAAACAACAAATCGGAAACATTCCAATGCTACGTGAACTGATTACCTCTGATGTCATTCGCATCCATTCTGACGCAACCGACTGGAAAGATGCGATCAGCAAATCTTGTGAAGCTTTGATTGAAAATGGCACGATAGAACCAAGTTACGTTGAGGCAATTTACCGCTCGCACGAAGAGCTTGGTCCTTACTACGTGGTAGGTCCGGGCATGGCGATGCCACACGCTCGCCCTGAAGATGGCGTTAACCGCTTGTCATTGGCGATCACGGTGATCCAAAACGGCGTCAACTTTAACTCTGAAGAAAATGACCCAGTAAAAATGCTGGTCACGCTAGCGGCAACGGACAGTAATAGCCACGTTGATGCGATTTCGAAACTGGCGGAATTGTTTATGAATGAAGAGCATGTAGAGGCCATCTGCAACGCTCAAAGCAAAAAAGATGTTCTTGCGATCATCGACAAATACTGAGTTTTACTCCTGACATACCCCATTCACAAATGGGTATACCCCCTATAAAAAAGAAAAGGTCTGAATTATGAAAATTATGGTTGTTTGCGGTCACGGTCTTGGTACTAGCCTAATGATGGAAATGAGCATCAAAAGCATCGTAAAAGAATTGAACGTCGATGCCGCTGTGGATCACATCGATCTTGGCTCAGCAAAAGGCACAAGTTGCGACATTTTCATCGGCACAAAAGACATTGCAGAACAGTTGGAAGCACTTGGCGTTGAGCAACGTATCGTAGCGCTTGATAACATGGTCGACAAAGTCGCAATGAAAGAGCGTTTATCTGTGGCACTTCAAGAGCTTGGCGCTCTATAAGGTGGCGTTATGGAATTCTTCAGTTTCTTAATGAACGATGTCCTATCAGAGCCAGCGGTTCTGGTCGGTCTCATCGCTCTAATCGGCTTAATTGCCCAGAAAAAACCAGTCACCGAGTGCATTAAAGGCACGGTAAAAACCATTCTTGGTTTCATCGTGCTTGGCGCAGGTGCAGGCTTAGTTGTGAGCTCGCTAGGCGACTTCGCGACGATTTTCCAACACGCATTTGGCATTACAGGCGTGGTTCCAAACAACGAAGCTATCGTCTCTATCGCGCAAGAAGCGTTTGGTAAAGAGATGGCGATGATCATGTTCTTCGGTATGTTAGTGAACATCTTGATCGCTCGCTTCACGCCATGGAAATTCATCTTCCTAACCGGTCACCACACACTATTTATGTCGATGATGGTAGCAGCGATTCTGGCATCTAGCGGCATGAAAGGTGTTCCACTGATCGCGCTTGGCTCTGTGGTTGTGGGTTCTGTAATGGTGTTCTTCCCTGCGATCGCTCACAAGTACATGAAGCAAGTTACAGGTTCTGATGACGTTGCGATTGGTCACTTCTCTACCCTTTCTTACGTGCTAGCTGGCTTTATTGGCAGCAAGTTCGGTAACAAAGAACACTCTACTGAAGAGATGAATGTCCCTAAAAGCTTGTTGTTCCTACGTGATACACCAGTGGCTATCTCGTTCACAATGGGCATCATCTTTGTGGTGACGTGTTTGTTCGCTGGCGGTGATTTTGTCCGTGAAGTCAGTGGCGGTAAACATTGGTCTATGTTTGCGCTAATGCAATCCATCACATTTGCAGGTGGTGTGTACGTTATCCTGCAAGGTGTACGTATGGTTATCGCAGAAATCGTTCCTGCATTTAAAGGCATCTCAGACAAACTGGTTCCAAACGCAAAACCTGCACTGGATTGTCCGGTTGTGTTCCCATACGCACCAAATGCGGTATTGGTGGGCTTCCTATCGAGCTTTGCAGCCGGTCTAGTGGGCATGTTCCTGCTGTACGTGATGGGGCTTACTGTGATTATCCCTGGTGTAGTTCCACACTTCTTTGTGGGTGCGGCTGCGGGTGTATTTGGTAACGCAACAGGTGGTCGTCGCGGCGCAATTCTAGGTGCGTTTGCACAAGGTCTACTGATTACTTTCCTACCTGTCTTCCTAATGCCAGTACTGGGTGATCTTGGCTTTGCAAACACAACATTCAGTGATGCTGACTTCGGCATTGTAGGTATCCTACTTGGCCTGATTGTGCGCTAAGCTTTTATTCTTATGAATGCAGAATTAGGCTCGTCGGCATTCATCTCTCAAAGGCTCTAGCAGGAAAAGCACTCAAACAAAACGCCCCTCACGTGAGGGGCGTTTTTCATATTGAGGCTATCTTATTGAGACAACAACTTTCTCGTTGGTTCTTGCTCGGTGTATTCAACGGATTCATTACCAGATAGCTTATCGACGTCAGCTTGTTCGCCGCTCACCACCAGTACCTGTTGCTTCACCAACGCATCAACCACTTTAAGGTTATGTTGACGAAGAAGCGCTCTCACTTCGCTCTCTTTCCCTTTGTGATACTTAACAAAGTAACGCGTAGGTTGTTGCTCAGCTTGTTCAGAACGTTCATCCACGAGCGGAAATCCTTGATTGTTCGCCAAGCTGGCCGAGCTTAGTCCGATTGCCAATAGTGCGGTAGCACTCACCGCAGACAAAGAAAGTAAGGTCAACTTCTTCATAGCCACTCCTTATTGAAAAGTCAGAGTCCAACTGTTGATTGTGCCTGTGTCTCTTCTGGCACTGTCTACCGCTTTTAGTTCCCAAGAACCTTGTGATTCAAAACCAGAGAAATCCGCTTGGAAAGTGGCTTTGATATCGTTAGCGCTGCCGCCAGTATTATCGTGAAGCACGACTTCTCCACCAGTAGGTGAAGTTAGCGTCACTCGTAGGTCACCGATGTAAGTGTGGCTAATATCAACGTCAATACTTACTGTACCTGAATCACCAGAGCGATCGACATCTACTGCGCTGATTGCGCCAGAAGATTTGTTGTCAGGAATCGCAACAGGGCTGGTGTTTGAGAAGCTAGAGTCCGAAGAGCTACCGCCACCGTCAGGACCGTTACAGCCCGCATCCAAGAATAGTTTCGCCGCTTCCGCATTCACTAGGCCGTGACCTGTGCGGTTGTCTCGTCCAGCGACATCAATGTCTGTTGCCGTTTGAACTAGGGCATTACGTACTTGCGCTGCTGTACACGTTGGGTGGTAACTCCACACCAAGCCTGCTACGCCAGTTACATGAGGTGTTGCCATCGATGTACCATTGTAGTACTCGTAATCTTCACCAGAGGTGGTTGAAACCGTAATTTCTTGACCAACATACCCCAACAGCTCTTGACCAAATGCACGATCAACCGTTACCGAAACCATACGATAAGCGTTGTTTGTGTCTACCAAGAATGGGTTTTGTAAACCAGGTAGTTCAGAGTTGCTGTATACGATTGCAGCTCGCGCACCCGCATTGTAACAAGCCTGAACTGCATCCACTTCTGGGTAGTTACCTGAAGACTGGTTGCCAATACGCTCAGTCAAACAAATTTTGCCCGACATATCACCACAGTTAAAGTTACCGCCAGATACATCACAGCTATCTAGCATTGCTGTTACTGAACCAGCGATTGGATCTGGCACATACGAAGAACCGTTATTGATCAAACGATTGTGAGGGACAATACCGCGATCAAATTGGCTTACGCCATTCAAGGTAATATCAGAAAGTTTACCTTCGCCTACCGTAACCGTTGATAAGATCGCCACACCTGGGCCAGAGATCTCAACTTGATCAGTAGATTGCGAGAACGCCGCATGATCATTTTGGTTATCGACAGCAGCAACAGACATAACTGAATCGTAAGAAGCTGGGTAGCTGTGTGCGGTGTTACCGTCATTACCAGCTGCGGCGATTAGCAGAACGCCTTGATCGTAAATGTTTTGCAGTGCATTTTGCTCAGTTCGGCTTGATTGACTACCACCAAGACTCATGTTCACAACGTTGGCACCATTATCTGCACACGTTTGGATCGCTTTAACAAGCCCAGATGAGTAACCCCAACCTGATTCGTTAAATACTTTCACGATGTGCAAATTTACATTCTGGTTTGGCATCACACCCTTCACACCTTCGGTGTTGGCAATCGCTGCGATAGTACCTGCAACATGAGTACCGTGGGCGTTATTGTTACCCGGATCGCTCCATGATCCTGTACCACTATCGTTGGTACCTGCAACACGGTTACCGCTTAGGTCGTTGTGCGAGATGTCGTACCCTGAATCGATAATACATACAGTGCGATTACCAGCATTGAAGTCGTCTAACTGTTGAGCATTAACCGCTTCATAACCCCACGGGGTAGTTTCGCTGAGCAAATAGCGAGGCGGATCGACTTCGACATATTCCACATCACTGCGATTACGAAGTGGTTCTAAGTCATCACCATCCAACTCAACGCTGTAAATGGCGCGATTACCTAGTTTTTCCACCTTACGTGCCTTCACCTGTTCTAAAACAGACTCCTGCGCGATTCGTGGTCCCCAAAATGAGTTACCACCCATTGAAGATCGGCTGACTGCATCTTCTTTGAATTTGACGATGTACTTCGTCGGTAACTTAGATTCATCAAATCCCATTGGTGGAGCCGCAAACGCTGACATAGAAGTGGTCAGTGCTATCGCTACGGCAGACAACGAAAATAAGCCTTGTTTTTTACTTGTTGTGTAGTGCATTTGCCCTATTCCTTATTTGAGCTAATTTTTATTCACTATATTCCCATGAAAAGTCATCACCATGATGTTTGCATGAGAGCTTCAGCTATAGTTTATAGGCCAAAAATGCCAAACAATTTGTTTCATGAATATACAACTTTGTACAAAAGATCATTCAATAAACATTTTTAGTTAACATCAAAAAGCATAAACAAAACCTTATAAAGCAATCACTTAATTAACAAAAAGTGCATGTTAAATTAATGTTAGTGAGTAATTATTCTAAATAATACACATTTAATCGATTGCTATGCTGAATGGATTTTTTGACCGTGGTGCCAAAACTGAAATATTGAATATTTAGTTGTTGACTGTCTTGAGTATTGACTCAGAATTAGAAGGTTTAGTGAGAAAAATTCTCATCTAAATACTGTTATAGCCGAGCGTATTCACGTATTCGGAACCATAACCATTACAAGAAGAGTGAATGATGAAAAAAACAATCACACTATTAACTGCATTACTTCCGCTTGCCTCTGCCGTTGCAGAGGAGCCAACATTATCACCAGAAATGGTTTCTGCGTCTGAAGTGGTCAGCACGCAAGAAAATCAAACCTATACTTACGTTCGCTGCTGGTATCGTACGAGCCACTCTAAGGATGATGCGGCTACCGACTGGAAATGGGCAAAAAACCAAGATGGTAGTGACTTCACTATCGACGGTTATTGGTGGAGCTCTGTTTCATTTAAAAACATGTTCTACACCAACACTTCACAAAACGTGATTCGCCAGCGCTGTGAAGAAACACTAGATCTGGCGAACGAGAACGCAGACATTACGTTTTTTGCTGCTGACAATCGCTATTCTTATAACCACACGATCTGGAGCAATGATGCTGCAATGCAACCAGATCAAATCAACAAAGTAGTGGCTTTGGGCGACAGCTTATCTGATACAGGCAACATCTTTAACGCTTCCCAATGGCGCTTCCCTAACCCAAACAGCTGGTTCTTAGGTCACTTCTCGAACGGTTTTGTTTGGACGGAATACGTGGCTAAAGCCAAAAACTTACCGCTTTATAACTGGGCAGTTGGCGGCGCAGCAGGTGAGAACCAATACATTGCGCTAACAGGTGTCGGCGAACAAGTTTCTTCTTACTTGACCTACACAAAACTGGCGAAAAACTACAACCCAGCAAACACATTGTTTACGTTGGAGTTTGGTTTAAATGATTTCATGAACTACAACCGTAGCGTGCCGGAAGTAAAAGCGGATTACGCTGAAGCTCTGATTCGTCTAACAGACGCGGGCGCGAAGAACTTCATGTTGATGACACTGCCAGACGCAACCAAAGCACCACAGTTCAAATACTCAACGCAGGAAGAAATTGAAACGATTCGCGCGAAAGTATTGAAAATGAACGAGTTCATCAAAGCACAAGCGATGTACTATAAAGCTCAAGGTTACAACATTTCATTGTTTGATACGCACGCGCTGTTTGAGACGTTAACCTCGGCACCAGAAGAACACGGGTTCGTGAATGCAAGTGATCCTTGTCTGGACATCAACCGCTCATCTTCTGTGGATTACATGTACACCCATTCATTACGCTCTGAGTGTGCGGCATCTGGCGCAGATAAGTTTGTGTTCTGGGATGTGACTCACCCAACCACAGCCACGCATCGTTATGTTGCTGAAAAAATGTTGGAAAGCAGCAATAACTTAGAAGAGTTTCGCTTTTAATAAGACTTTCTTATAGGTTAAACTCTTAATCATCATAAATACGTTGATGATTAAAAATGGCCACGATATTTCGTGGCCATTTTGTTTTCATATACATGAGTCTAATTTATATTTAAATATAGATGAACAATAATTGAAATACAAAATTTCAAGTTATAAGTATTATAAACAAAACTTTTAAATATCAGCAAACCAGTAAAATCTAAACTTATTCAACATGCAATCCATTTAAATTTCATCATGGTCATTTTTTATTATTGAATTTAAAGAAGGGTTAAGTGACAAGTTAAATAAAAAATACCCACATAACACAGGTAAGACCGAGAGGAGTGTGTCATGTGGGTTTAAACGATAGTTCTCTTGCTGATTCGAACTACCAACGTTGGGATGCAATGGAAATACAAATGACTCAGAGTTTCCATCACGGACACTTTATCGCTGGATTTCCCTCTATTTGTTAGGGAACAGTCAGCACAATAAAAATAGAGAAGTAATACCGAAAAAATAAAAATAGAGGTTCAGGATTTAATTTACACGCAAAATAACTACTATATTCACGCCATGAAGCATTAATAAATTCAACAATAAATATTTATTAAGTTAAACTTACTTATTGTCAGCACACTGTTAGTTTTACTCCTAAATACACTGGTCAGATTTGTTTATTTTACTAATTTTCGTTGCAATACAACTTCTAATTAATTCATGAGAAAAACATGCAGCGACAATTCACTCTTTCACCGATTTATTTATTAATCGGGTTAGCCTCCTCGACGGCGTATGCCGGTGGTTTTCAAATTAACGAACATTCGGCGACGGGTCTTGGTCGTGCTTTTGCTGGTGATGCCGTCATTGGTGATAATGCGTCTGTAGTCAGCCGCAACGCCGCAGCGATGACGCTGTTTAAACAAAGTGCCTTATCGTTCGGTGTCACTTACGTCAAACCTGACGTTACCGTAAAAAATGCGCAATATCATCGAGCTAATATTAATGCAGATGTCAATGTTGGTATGGGCGGTTTTCCTCCGTCCCCTCAAGTTGACATTACCCCGTCCTTCTCTCAAACCGTGACCGACATTGATGACGTCGATGGCGTTGGTCAACCAGCCGTTGTACCCAATTTTTACTTTATTCACCCTATCAACGACGACTGGTATCTAGGCTTATCGGCATACTCCAACTTCGGAACCGACATGGAGTTTAAACCAAACTATGGCGCACCTGTTTTTGGCGGTGTCACCAGCGTAGCGAGTGTCAACCTTGGTGCAAGCTTGGCATACAAGGTGAACGACCGTTTTAGTATCGGTGGTGGTATTGATGTGATTTACGGCTCTGGTGAGCTGTACCGCGACATGGACGTGGGTGTTTGCGTTGGTGGGAACATCCTTGGAAACGAACTAGAACAACGTTGTGGATCCGTAAAAGGCAACGCACTTGATGTGGAAGCTGGCGGCATTGGGCTTGGCGCGAACATTGGCATAATGTACGAGTTTAACGAACGTCATCGCTTAGGTTTGAGCTACAAACACAGCCCTAACATTAATGCCAAGGGCGACATCCACTTTGCTGGCGAATCGTACGACTCGCTTGCCATGCCGCTACCGGATATTGCGGAGTTTTCCGGTTATCACCGCGTCTTACCTAAATTTGCCCTGCACTATTCTGTGCAGTGGATTGGTTGGTCAGCATTTGACAGCTTGAAAGCTGATGATCAGTTGCTAAAAGATTTTCAGTGGCAAGACTCCGCGCACTACTCCATCGGTGCGACTTGGTACGCCAATGAACGTTGGACACTTCGCACGGGTTACATGTTCGACAAAACACCTGTCGATGAGCTGACTTCGCTTTCTATCCCAGATTCGAACCGTCACTGGTTATCCGCGGGGGCCTCTTACCAATGGTCATCAGATACCACGGTTGACATCGGCATGACGTACTTGATTGGTGAAGATGTCAACGTAGAAGAGTACGCGTATGAAGGTGTTCCTGCACCGATGGTGACGGGCGTGACCCATTCAAATGCGTTCCTAATTGGTGCCCAACTCAGCCACCGTTTCTAATTTGTCAGGCAGTGATCAAACCTCTAGGTCATTGCCTTGTAACAACGCTTATCAAAGCGACCGAACAGAGACATTATTATGAACAAAACACTACTTGCTTTTTCACTCTCACTTCTCACTCTAAGCGCTGCTCAGGCTTCGGAATGGGGCTATGGCAATGACAAACACGGGCCAGAGCACTGGGGAGAAATCGCCAAAGACTGTGCTACCACAAAAAACCAAAGCCCAATCAACATCGACAACCCTGCCGATGCAAAACTGGAAGCATTGAACCTTTCGTACACTGGTCAGGTCATTGGTTTAACCAACAATGGTCATACGCTGCAAGCGCAAGTGAACGGACGTAACAGCTTCACCATCGATGGCGAGACGTTCGAGCTGCAACAGTTCCATTTCCACACACCTTCAGAAAACCAAATCAAAGGCCGCCAATATCCACTTGAAGCGCACTTTGTACACGCCAACGCAGACGGCGAGTTGGCGGTAATTTCGGTGATGTTTGATGCAGGCGATCAAAACGCAGCGCTGTCTAAACTGATCAACGCAATCCCACAAGAGAATCAAACCACGTTCTTTAAAGATACGTTTGAGATTAACGACTTACTGCCAAAAACTGCAAACTACTATCGATTTAACGGCTCTTTAACCACACCACCATGTTCAGAAGGTGTGCGCTGGTTTGTGCTTAAAGACACTCAAACCTTATCCAAAGATCAAGCCGCGAAACTGATGGAAGTCATGGGACAAAACAATCGTCCGCTGCAACCGCTAAATGCGCGCGTTGTACTTTCTAACTAATCGCCAAATCCGATAAGGGGCATCGTATTTGCTCCTTATTTGATTCGCTCTAACCTCACTTCGTTACAGGAACCCCCAATGAAAACTCCATCTGTTCTGTCACTCTTACTCGCACTCGCCCCGACACTCGCCTTCTCTCATAACCTTTCTGTCGGTCAAACCACCCCTTCCGTCAGCATTGATACCTATGGCGAAATGACGCTGCGAGGAGACGATGTGGCTTATCAACCTTGGGCAACTCAGCAGATGTTAGGCAAAGTCCGTGTGATACAAGCCATTGCAGGTCGTAGTAAAGCTAAAGAGATGAACGCGCCGCTGATGTCAGCAATCACTGCCGCTCACTTTCCTGAAGATCAGTATCAGACCACAACCGTGATCAACCAAGAAGACGCCATTTGGGGGACCGGTACATTTGTAAAATCGTCGGCAGAGGACAGCAAAAAGACATTCTCTTGGTCTTCCATGGTGTTAGACAAAAATGGCGTATTAGCAACAACTTGGGATCTACAGCAAGAAAGTTCTGCGATTATCGTACAAAATAAACAAGGCGAAATTTTATTCGTGAAAGAAGCGGCTTTAACTCAAGACGAAGTCACACACGTCATCGAACTGATTAAACAGAATATCTAAACCTAAGGTAAGGAAAAGCTATGAAACTGTTCAACACCATCGCGCTCTGTCTTTTAGCGGCTGTAGCCTCTTTCCAATCGGTTGCTGGAGACAGCGATTGGGACAAGATTGCAGATAAAACCGTCAGTTTTAAATCGGAAACCGACACAGTCAATCCACTATCACCATTTGCTAACGCTCGTTTCAGCCACATCAAAATCAAATGTACGCAAGGTACGGTCGATCTGAAAAGCGTTAAAGTCATCATGAAAGATGGTCAGGAAAAGACGTTCGACAGTTTAGGTGTTCTGACTAAAGGCATGTCATCAAGAAGCTTAAGCCTACCAACGAAAGATAACGCGAAATTAGACAAGATCGAGTTGAACTATGAATCGGTTGGCAGCACAGCGCTACAAGTCGCGGGGGTGACCAAGAAAGCGAAAGTAGAAATTTTAGGTAAGAAAATCGACGAGTAAGCGATGGCTCAACGAGCTCACCCGAACTAAAAACAGCGGCACTAGGCCGCTGTTTTCATTAAAAAATCGTCATGGATAACTAAATGACTTTCTTCAGCTTCGCCAAACCATAAGCAGCGATAGTGACACAATCTTTGATCGTGCCGTCGATCATCATCTGTTCGAACTCCTCAACCGAAAAAGCGCGAGTGATCAAATCCTCTTCTTCACTGTCTAGTTGATTACCCACATCCGTTAAGTCACTGGCGAAATAGACGTGACATGTCTGATTCAAAAAGCCGTATGCGATAAACTGCGCGCCGACATACGCCATTGCGCTCGCCTGCATGCCCGTTTCTTCACGTAGCTCACCTTTGGCAAGCTCAAGATGATCCGCATCTGGGTTTGATTCCCACGCCCCTTGTGGGATCTCCCAACAACGTTGACCTACGGTGTAACGGTACTGCTGAACCAAGTGAATCAACCCATTATCGATAGCCAGAATCGCAGCACAATCAGGTTTGTCGACCACACCATAGATGCCCTCTGCGCCGCTCGGACGTAAAATTTTGTCCTCACGCACCGTCATCCACTTGTTCTGGTAAACGACTTTGCTGTCTAACTGTTTGATGTCTGACATGGTTATTCCTTGATTTTTCTGGGGGTTACTGCGGAATAATACCCGATTCGGTTACGCCACCAAAATGTTCTTTAGTTCACTCAAAGACTCAACAGTGTAATTTGGTGCGATACGCTCATCGACGCTTGCGCCTGTGGTATTTAACCAGCAAGTTTCAATACCAAAGTTATTGCCACCAAGAATATCGGAATGCAGGTTGTCACCCACCATCAGTACGCGCGTTTTGCATGGGTTGCCCATTTGCTGCATCGCGTATTCAAAAATACCTAAGTCCGGTTTTGCTACGCCCACTTGTTCAGAGATCACCACTTTATCGAAATACTCAGTCATCCCTGTGCGCTCAAGGCGAATTGCTTGCAACTCTGTAAAACCGTTGGTGATGATGCCCATTTTAGCTTTGCCTTGCAGCGCTTCCATCAGCTCTTTTGCACCTGGCAACAAACTGCAAATATCGGCCATTGCTTCTAAAAATGCGCTATTGAGATCTGCTGTTGTGGTATTCAACTTCTCAGCCCACTCGGTAAAGCGGTTATGTTTTAGCTCATCTGCCGTTACTTTGCCGTCTTGGTAATCCACCCAAAGCGGTTTGTTTACGGTTTGGTAATGAGCAAAATCTTGTTCAGTAAAATCTACGCCTTTGCGAGAAAACATAAGCTGCAAACCTTTGAAAGCATCAAAGTGGAATAAGGTTTCGTCAGCGTCAAACAGGATCCAATCGTACTTCATTTTCTTCTTCCCAAAATCAAGGTCGTAATACTGATGCATAGTCTAGATTGTTTTCTTCTTGAAGATAATCTCTATAATTGGAAATTAATTGTATCCTTGTGCTCAACAATAAATGCTTCACGATGATAGGAGATTGATGTGAACGCGATTGCCTCCCTGCCCGTTTTTGTTGCTGTTGTCGAATGCGGCAGCTTTTCCCTTGCGGCCAAACAGCTGAATCTGACGAAATCGGCGATAAGCAAACGCATCAACCAACTAGAAGACGATTTGGGTATTCGTCTCCTTAACCGAACCACGCGTAAGCTGAGCCTGACCGAAGCGGGAGAACGCTATTTTGAGTACGCCTCTCAAGCGCTCAACCTAGCCCAGCAAGGCGTGGACGCGGTATCGGAGCTGCAAGGCTCTCCACAAGGTCGGCTCAAAATTACCGTGCCGATGTCTTTCGGTGTGCTGCATATCGCGCCTTTGATCAGCGAGTTTCTCGCTCGTTACCCGAAAATTGAAGTGGATTTAAACCTCGAAGACAAAATGGTCGATTTGGTTAAAGACGGTTTTGATTTGGGGATCCGTATTGGTGAACTCACCTCTTCCAATCTAATCGCAAAACGTCTCGCCCCTTGTAAAAGTGTGCTTTGTGCCTCGCCAGATTACTTAGCGGAGTTCGGCACACCACAAAAACCAAGTGATTTAGTCAGTCACAACTGCCTGCGCTACTCCTATTTCCGTGGCGGCGTCGAATGGATGTTCATCAACAACGGCAGCGAATACAAGGTACTTCCAAAAGGAAACTTTATCGTCAATAACAGCGAAGCCATTCGCCAGTTGCTGTTAAGAGGTTCGGGCATTGCGCAACTGCCGACGTTTATTGCAGGAAGAGACTTTGCTGCAGGAAATCTAAAACCGGTGATGGAAGAGTATTCTCTACCAGAACACGCCATTTATGCGGTTTTTCCTGAGCGCAAGCACATGCCGTTGAAAGTAAGAGCCTTTATCGATTTTATCAGCGAAAAACTCGGCACAGATTTACCTTACTGGGATCGTTACAACAGCCCAGAAAAATAACCATATTGATGATAAGTGAGTGAGATTTCACTACTGACATGTTCTGACATTCCATCCGCGTAACCTTATTTGGAACTCAACAGGCAATCCGCCAAAACCAATAAGGAATCACAATATGGAAACCGTTATCGAAACTGTGCAATTTCGTCTAACCACAGGCACAACAGAGCAAGACGTGATCGCCGCTGCCAAACAGTCACAAACGTTTGTGAAGAATCTGCCAGGCTTTTTGTATCGCTCACTCAGTCACGAAGCGACGGACGATGTGTGGACAGACATCATTTACTGGCGTTCAATGGACGATGCAAAACAGGCGGGAAAACAGCTTAAGCAAGCCGCTGAATTTCAGCCTCTGTTATCAATGATTGACTGCGAAAGCTTCGAGCTTAAACATCACAACTTAAAAATGTGCAGTGAGCTAGAGAAGTAATCAGCCGCACTACCACTAACAACCAGTAGGTCTAGATAAGGAACATCATGAGCAAATCAGAACGACTGTTTGAGCTACTGACGCTTTTGCGCGCAAAGCGTTACGCCGTGACAGCGAAAGAGCTCGCAGAAAGAATGGAAGTCAGCGAACGTACGATTTATCGCGATATTCAGTCGTTGCTTAGTTCTGGTGTTCCTATTCAAGGTGAAGCAGGTGTCGGCTACCTGTTGCAAGCGGGCTCTCATCTGCCGCCTTTGATGTTCTCAGAAAAAGAGATGATGGCGCTTGAACTGGGTATGCGGATGGTTCGAGCCTGGTCGGATGCCGAACTCGCCGAAGCGTCTCATTCTGCGTCCGCCAAAATACTTTCGGTATTGCCCGATAAGCTCAAACAACAAGTGGAAGATTGTCCGCTGATTGTGCCCGATTATCACACCCAATCCGAAACTGCCAAACGAGGGCAGCTTCTGCGCCACGCGATTGATCATCAGTTTAAGGTCAGTTTGGATTACCAAGATGAAAGCGGACAGGTGACCGAGAGAAAAATCCAACCGTTAGGCCAGTTCTTTTGGGGCAAAGTCTGGACGCTGGTCGCCTGGTGCGAATTGCGCGATGACTACCGCCAGTTCCGCCTCGACCGTATACAAGCACTGCGTATGCACGATGAAGAGTTTCAGAGTGCGGAAACCAAATCTCTCAAACATTATATTGCGCAGTATGAATCGAAAGATTGAGTGTTCTTCATCCCTCCATCACAAGGATTCTAAATTGCTCTGCTCAATGCGTGATATTTGGAAAGGCACATTTGGTTAAACTAATGTTTCACTTTTAACAGATGCTTAACCAACCTAAGATCGTTAACTTAAGTAGCACGTCAACCACACCGGAGCGTGAAGCTATGAAAGTACTGATTCAATACACCCAAGCAGGGAAATATCGAGATCAAGCGTGGGAGTCTTTAACTCTTCGATCTAAAGGTGATATGCAGGCCGTTACCCCTTCTTATGCTGCCCAACTTATCGAACAAAGCAAAGCGACACTTGTGATGACAGAAGACGGACAGATCATCTTTCACTCCTAAATTCCATCAATCCTATGACTAAAAAGGCCTGCATTGCTGCAGGCCTTGGTATGAGTGAATTAAGAGTTATTTACTGGAAACTCACTGCAGTTGGTAGGCGATCAAGCATCTTGTAGTAATCACCAGCCACAGCGCCGATATCACCACGCAAATACGCTTGAATCATATTGAGATCTTTCAGCCAAAGTTCTTTGTCAGCATCTGAAGACGCCATGTACCCTGCGTACACATTGTCGACCGCGAACATCATGTCTTCGGCGTGATCGTTGTAAATCAAAAGCATCGCATCAGTGTAAGCTTCGAACGCTTTCAGCTCATCGTGCGCTTTACCACCTTTGTAGCTCAATGTGCCCGAAGTTGCATCGATGACCAAATCACCAGAAGTCACATTCGCTGTCGTAAAGTTGATGAAAGACTGGCTAAACGACAGCACACCTGCCGCGATATCCGCATCAATGGTTCGCTTCATTGCGTTGACCATTGGCGCATCCAGCAGCAATACAGGATCGTGGAACGCTGGGACAATCGCTGTTCGGAATGGCCCCCAAGCGCTATCGATGCTCTCTGCAACCTTGTTAAGTGTTGCAGGCTCATAGCTATCTAGGTACGTTTTTAGATCGTAACCTTTGGACGTCACCAGTTGATTTGCGTAGTCGTAAGCCAGCTTGTTTGCTTTTGTTGCCACAAACTTCTCGCCGTCGATAACAAACTCAACCTTGTCACCCGCAATAATACCGTAGCGGTCTTGCTGCTTCGTAAACGTATCAAACTGAGATTGACCACGAGTCTTCACTGTGTAGTCGTAAGACTTCATTTGGCGCACACCCATTCTCAAGATGACATCGCCAACACGTCCGCGGCCTTCTGCACCAATATCAAGGAATCTTGCAATACCACGAGGCATTGGTGGTAGGGACTCCATTTGCTCAGTGATGTGTAGGTTCACGGTAACACCTTTTAGATTGGTGTATTCCTTACCGTCTTTACCCACCAATTTAACTGGCGTATTTAACGCATCATTTGCCACGATGTTGCCCATGATGTCTTCGTATTCAGCTTGCACCCCAGGGATATCAAGCAGCGATGCAAAGCTCACCTCATCGGTAAAACGGTTCGAGAATCGACGTGCTAAGAAGTGGCTCGCCAACGCTTTGTCTGGCCAGTTGCCCAACACAGACACCGCATTTGACCAAGGATAATCAGGGTCAAAGCTACCAATTGAGTTTAGGAAGCGTCCATTCGCAGTTTCCGCAACAGCTATATAGCCCTCATCTGAATCTTCGATAAAGCGTGCTGCCAAATCATCAAAACAGCTGGCTGTTGAAAGATCGTAATCAGCCGGAATTTGGTGTGAGTTGTTGTCTAACAGTTGACCAAAAGAAATCACTTTTTGGTTGCCTGCCGCATTTTCTATCACACATTGATGCTCTGGTGTGCGCAAGATATCAAGGAAGAACGCCGCGGATTTTTTCGCCCCATTCGCGTAATCACAGAACCATGAGTTATCGGCTTTGCCTTCGCTACAGTATTGAGGGTTTGAAGCAATGCGCAATAAGAAATCACCCGGCTTATCCGTTGACGAAGTGTAACCCAAATTGGTGTACAGGTTATCAATGCGCTCAAGATCTTCCATCTTGTCACGGATAGCGCTCATTTCCATGTAACGGCGCACTAAGTAACCAGGATAATCGGACGAGAATAATCCCGTCGTTCCATATAACTCCAAGTTGCGTCGATCATAGCTATCGAGATAGTTCTGCCACTCGTAAGAAACAATTTCTTCTAGGTTTGTACCTTCGTCAAAACGGTTACAGTCGCTGTTTAGAGAAACGTTCCCATCGGTACAGAAATCGTAAGACTTACGCTCAATTTCATTCACTTTATCTAGGTAGTAAAGTGCGCCATAACGAGTTTTCGCATTCAGTTCAGGATCATCAGACAACGCGGCGGTATCGAATCGGCTGAAGTCACAGTTGTAGAGTGATTTGCCTTTCTCGTTCCCCGTTAATGCCTTCACTTCAGAACACACCATCAGCGATGTGTTGTCTGGATTGTTGCCAAACTTGTATGCAAAGCTTTGTTGGTAGGCTTGCTGATCAGCGAGGTAACGAGCGTATGCCGCTTTGTCTTCATCGCTCGCACTGTCTGACGGTTTCGCAACAGGTGCAGGAGCTGAACCTGAAGAATCTTGAATCGTCTCGACTTTACGACCGTAGCCAAACTTAAACGCCGCAATATCGTACAGACCCCAAGTTGGCGTTTCATCCAACATGCTTGGTGCGTAGTCCATCGTCGAACTGTAAGCAGGAATGTTGTTCAAACCAAGTTGATGCGCTTGCTCTAGCGTGTAGTAGTTCGCTTTGTCATTTGAGCCTTTAAAATTATGGCGCAGACCCATGTTATGACCAAGCTCGTGAACAAGCGTATTGCTGTAAGTCGCAACCGTAATCGCATCTGCGGCTTTCACTTGCAACTCTTTTGGCAGGTATTTCCAACGCTTAAGCTGACGCGATACTTCGTTACCTGCGTCATCGAGTTTGATCTCAAAGTAACGCTCGTCATCCAACTTCAAGTTGTCCAACATGGCCTTATTGGTTGAAGAAACCCACGACGCTTCGATTGGATAGACGTTGTTCTCTGCCCAGAAAGACAAACGGTTCTCTTCAGCTTCAACCACCTTTTCAAACTCCATATCATCATTGAAGTTTTTCATTAGCTGAGTTGGGCTCTTTGTCGCCGCCTTGCCAGAAACGATGTCTTCTTTTGATACGAAAGGCGCATAAATGTTTTCATCCGATTTCAGGCTCGCCATCGCTGCCATTGTCGAGAGGGCTTCAACTCTATCCTCGACCTCTGTTTTCACCGTTTCACTATTAGTCGGCAGTGGATCCAATCCATCTAAGTCCAGCTGATTACGATTGTAGAATCGCGCCAAGTTATCCCAATAGAAAGGTACCCCCGTTCTTGCAACGCCTGCGTATTGGTTCACGTGGCCTTTGATGATTTCCCCCGTCATCGGGTTAGAAACCGACGGGCCGTAGCCAAGCAGACCGTTCGCTAGAGGCTCGTCAATCAGGTTAATCACGTTGTAACGCAGATCTCCTGGGTGTATGCCAGCCGCTTTGGTTTTGTTCACAATCTCGATTTCGGGCTTGCCTGCATCCGCCCCAAATACATTCAGCGCTTGGTTCATCTTGTCGATCGATTGCAGCGTTGCATCCAAGAACAACTTGTTCTTCTCTTCAAAGAAGTTATCGCTCAAGTAGTATTTGATAGAACCTTGATTCGGGTTGAAACGATTGAGGTAAACCACATCACGGTCGTATTTATTCGTGACTGGGTTAAGCTTTTTCGTCGACGTGGTGAAGAAACCAATGTCGTTCTCATCACCCACTGGGTACAAGATCGGTTGATAACCTTCGGTTGCCACTTCACTTTCGTGCACTAACGAGTAGTAGAACCGAGATTTAAACGCGCCATCCACAAGAGCTTCATCCAAACTCGCTTTCGTTGCAAAGTTGATGTAGTCGGAAATATTATCTAAATCGATACGGAACGTGCGCTCTAGTTCGAAATTGAGAAGACCGTTGTTAGGGTCAAAGTCCCACGAGATCAATCGTGGTGCGCCAATTTCATCAATGCCCTCGGTAATGCCATACAGATCTTCCATATTGAATTCTGCAATTTCGAGATCTTCAGGACGAGGAGTGAAGTGGGTTTTCTTCTTGTAGTTTAGGCTTGCGTCTTCATTGGTTTCTTCTTTGTTGGTGCAATCACCATGCGCGTCTTCTTGACAGCGATACGCCGCAAAGTCACCCGGAATCGTCAGCACTTGCGCGAAGTTAACGCCGTCGTCGTCTGCGACAAATTTCTCTTCACCGCAGTAATTATTGGCATCTTTGCTTAGATGCGCGTCTGGGTAGTTTTTATCGTAACTGCGAACTTCCAGACCTTCTTTGGTAAAACAAAGCTCAACGTAACGAGGTGAACCTTGCAAGAATGGGAATTGGTTCAGAGCAAAGCGTGGAGCGGCACCAGTCGTCGGAACGTAAAACCAACGACCGTCTTTAAGGTCTTTTACTGCGACTTCTTTTGCATCTCTTTCGACATAGTCATACGCCTGATCATCTGCGCCACAGCCTGCAAGTGCGGCCGTTATTGCTGACACCAGAGTCAATTTTTTAAACATTATTTGGATATCCTTAATTGTTGTTATTTTCCTAGAAGGAGTAAGTCACTGTCGCGATGTAAGACGCTTTCTCTTGGTCCAACAAATCGATGTTGCCCAAGGTGCCTCGCTCTGCATCTTGATAGAAACCCGTTGATGACGCCGCGAGTTGCAATGACCAGCTTTCATCAAACTCGTATGTGCCGTACAACGCCCCCTCATACTGCCAACTGCTTCTGCGCGTACCTTGATAACTGATGCTGTTACCACCTAACGCCGTGATCCCCACTGCGAACGATTCCCACGACTTTTCCGCAACAGCAAACAATGAGTAAGTCCACTCAGTCAGCGAGCGTCCCCCCATGGTTTTGTATTCGTGGAAATTTTTTCTCAGTCTTGGCGAAACCGAAAAATCGACGCTCCAAGCTGAAAAAGAGATCGGCACATCTAAACGAACCGCGGTGTGCAGTTCATCTTTACGAGATGTTTCTGAAGTTGGAATGGTGAGCTGACCCGCAACGCCGATTTTCCCTGTATCTCCAAAGCGATATAGGTTCGTGTATTGCAAGCCCAACACCGAATCTGTCGCGTAGGTGCCGACTTCATCTTCTAGGGCACGATAGCCACCCGTAGAAAAATAGGCTTTTGTGTCGCTCGAAAAGGAATAAACGAGATCGCCTCCCCACGAGAAATTGCGGACAGAACGGTAGTCGTCTTTATCGTAAATGTTTGTATCGTAAGATAGGTAAACGGCCCCACTAAACTTACAAACAATACAGGACGCATCTCCTTCATTTTGTGTAGATTCAGGCGTGCTAGTGCTATCAATTACACTCGTTTCCACCGCGAATGATGGCGCTGAAAACAGCGTACCCAACAACATTGCAAGCGGCGTCATCATCCACTTTGTTGTGTGCTGCATGTTTTGAAACTTCCATGAGAATTAAGTTTATTAGAATAAACTTAAAGACAAACAGATTATTGGGATGAAATTCCATAAAAATTCAGATAATCAACCCCAATAAACCTATCAACCATAAAATTACTCTTATGGTTAAATCCTTATTTAATTTTTTAATACTATTTATCTGAGTATTGTCGCGTTCTACTTTGCTTAAAAACGTACTTTAAAATGACTTTTTATAAATAAAACCACTCACCACAACATTAAAGAAGCAGCAAAGCAACGCCATTAAAATAAAAGCTAAAAGACAATTATTATCAACAACTTAAAATCAACAAAAACAGTTAAAATGAATGAGTGAAAATGTATAAGTTAAAATACAAAAAATATAAGAACATCATTCCGTTTAATTTTAGTCGTTATTGTATTGAGAAAGTTTAATTTTCAATTTCTAAAATTGGTGGGATACACATAAGAGAAATCATCAAAACCATCCGTTGTTAATAATGAATTTCGCATTTAAAACAAAAGATAGAAACAAGATCAAATTCATGTTTTCTAATATATATATTCAACCCTTGACAAGTTTGAATAGAAAATCAAACTTTCAGTCAATCTAAAATCAACAAAACATTCACCAAGTGAATACTCAAAAGATAAGTCAAAACTAAATAGCACATACGGTCAGCATATTTGTGAATTACTATTCATTAAATATTTTTTTATGAATTAAACAATAACGTGACCAGATTCACACAATTGCACTGCATGCAACATAAAGCAAACGAAATTTAAGTGTTTACGGACCCAAAACGTGTCGATAGAACAGAGATTAAACATCGAGCTGAAACACGTATTTCCCACCGAAATTTATTATACATAGCAGTGAGTTACCTGTACCCAAGCGGTTAAAATGCGTACTGATGTGACTCACTTTTGAGAGAGGAACATGAGAAGAGCAAAAGCACTAAAAGAGGATAATGCGATTTGAATAACCAGTGCTTCAAACCGCACTTATGAACTTATGCAGAGAAAGAAAGACTATCAGTTACTGTTGAATGGTTTTATGACCACAGTTTTCGCAGATCAAGTGACGTTCAAATTCATCCATAGAAGCAAGGAAGGCGCCGAATACTACGCTTTTAAGAAAGCCAGCAATGAACTCTTTCTTGTTGCGATTTTTATCGCCTTCAAAGCCACTTTTCTTTCTGACTAACACCACTACATGATGCGTTTCTACCCCACATGTAGGGCACATGAGGACTTCTGTCTTGTTCGACATCTTAGACTCCTTGGCGAATTATCCCTTTCTGATGGCATGATTCTCTTATGCCTGTAAAGCGAGTCATCATACCATCACTATCGATTCTTACTCTTCTTCGTTGAGACGACGAATCAACTTAGCTGGCGTGCCTCCGTATAGACAATCTGGCGGCACATCATGGTTGACGACCGAGTTCGCCGCAATCACCGAGCGAGCACCTATCGTCACACCTTGGTTAATGACGGAGTTACCGCCAATCCACACATCATCTTCAATCGTGATAGGTTTACAAAACGTCTCCCAACGTCGGCGACTTCGGTAATCAACAGAATGAGAAGCCGTATACAATTGCACGCTTGGACCGATTAGCACGTGGTTCCCGATGGTAATTTTGGCACCATCGAGCATGACCACGTTCATGTTGATAAAGGTCTCTTCGCCGATTTCGATGGTTTTACCGAATTCGCAATGGAAAGGGGCTTGAACAATGCAAAGACCCGCTTTGCCAAACAGCTGTTTTTGTAATTCGTCGCGCTGACTTTCGTCGGTATTGTTATTGAGCGCTCTAAGTGCTTGAAGAGCATGACTTCTAATTGCGTCAATTTCTTTGTCCATGCCATCAAAGATTTGACCAGACATCATTTTTTCGAGTTCTGTCACTGAGAGACTCCTAAAACCTGCAATTACTACTTTCAGATTAATCACACGGTACGTGAATTGCGGAATAAAAAAAGAGAAAAGCCTGCACTTTTCTCTTTCCTGTTTTTATATTTTGTGGAGTCTGTCGACTTACACGATTTCCCAGCTGTGGGTCATCTCAACACCTTCACCTAGCATTAAGCAAACCGAGCAGTATTTTTCTAGCGAGTCAGCCGCCACTTTTGCTACGACTTCTGGGTCAAGCTCGTCACCTGAAACTTCAAAGTGGATATTCACTTGCGTAAAGATACGTGGTGCGGTTTCACGACGCTCTGTGGTTAGCTTGGCATTAACAGACAAGACCTTTTGTCCTGCCGTTTTCAAACCGTCGACAACATCGACAGAGCTACAGCCACCAGCGGCCATTAGTACCATTTCCATTGGGCTTGGTGCCGTTGCACCGCCATTGCCATCCATCACTACGGAGTGACCCGACTGAGATTGCCCAAGGAATTTAAAATCTTCTACCCATTTAACTTCTGCTTGCATGATTTACCTCATTTAGCATCGCTCGTTGAAGACATCGTTGCCCTATCAAGCGGTGTATTTCGTGTCGATACTTTAGCTTTCTCGCATAAAAGGGCAACGGAATTTTCAACATTGCTGTAATTTTTTCGCTCGGTTGCCTTTCTCTATACGTAACACTTTTTATTTCAGTCACACTTTCTACGGAAAACAACGTTGAGGTAGCTATGAAGAATATATCTAAGTTATTGGTCGGATTCTCTTTCGCACTTCCTGTCTTGTTTCTACTTTTGAGTAAAGCAGGCACCGCCGATACGATGGATAAGATGAAGACTTCAGAGAATGCAGAAATCGCCACACTGGCTGGCGGCTGTTTCTGGTGTACAGAATCTGATTTGGAACAGTTAACTGGCGTAGTCGATGTCGTATCAGGCTATTCTGGTGGTCATGTTGAAAACCCAACTTATCGCCAAGTTTCATCAGGTAAATCAGGTCACATAGAAGTGATCGAAGTTAAGTACGATCCTAAAGTGGTTAGTTACGAGCAAGTGTTGGACTACTTTTTCCGTCATATCGATCCTACTGACGATAAAGGCTCTTTTGTCGACCGTGGCCCACAGTATCGCCCTGCTATTTTCTATCATAACGCTGAACAAAAGCAGATCGCAGAACAGTTTATAATGGAAATCGACAAGGCGATGATCTATCCAAAACCGTTGAAAACAGAATTGATCGAGTTTGAAAAGTTTTATCCCGCAGAAGAGTATCACCAAGACTACTACAAAAAGAGCAGCTTAAAGTATAAGTATTACCGCTATGCGTCTGGTCGAGATAAATACTTGGATGAAGTATTTGGTGATGATCGTAAAGAGAACTCAAAAACGCTTCGTCAGTTGATCGAAGAAAAAAAGTTACTATCGAAAGTGAAAGCGTACAGTAAGCCTGCTAAGTCCGAGATCAAATCAAACTTAACGGAGTTGCAATACTACGTAACGCAAGAAGAAGGCACCGAACGTCCGTTCGACAACGAATATTGGGACAACAAAGAAGCGGGGATTTACGTTGATATCGTAACTGGTGAGCCGTTGTTTTCTTCTACCGATAAATACAAATCGGGGACGGGTTGGCCAAGTTTCACTAAGCCAATCAACCCAGGTTACATCGTTGAAAAAACCGATTACAAGCTGATTTATCCAAGAACGGAAGTTCGCAGTAAGTTTGGCGATTCTCACCTTGGTCATGTTTTTAAAGACGGTCCGAAGCCGACAGGATTACGCTACTGCATGAACTCTGCGGCAATGAAATTTGTACCTGTAAGTGAAATGAAAACGCAGGGGTATGAAGAGTATCTGTATCTCTTTGATAACTAGTTCGTATTCATTCAACTTCAAGGGCATACGATGGTGAATGGGAAGGACCAGATGAAAGGTTTTAAAACACAATTACCAACAAAAATCTGCTCTGTTTGCCATCGCCCATTTTCTTGGAGAAAGAAATGGGCAAGAAATTGGGACGAAGTCGTTTACTGTTCTGAGCGCTGCCGAAGAAACAAATCAGTCAAAAGTTAGAACCACAAAAACTTTATGCCGCACTGCTAGCCTTATTTTCCAAGGTAACGTGGCCCATAAGCTGCGCTTCACCAAGGTAACAAGGCACCATCATAAGCCCAAAATGCCCCGCTATCCTGCGGGGTCGCTTTGTCAATCAATCCCCATAAGTCTCGCGCGACACGCTCTGGGCTAAACAGCTTTCCTTCAGGTACATTCGCTTGAAAAGGTGCCGACAAAGCCGTATCTGTTGTGCCTGGGTGAAGAGCGAGTACAGTCCCGTGTTTGACCATTCTCCGCCATTCAATCGACATGGTTTTGAGGAACATATTTAACGCGGCTTTCGATGCACGATAGCTGTACCAACCGCCTAAGTGATTATCACTAATACTGCCAACTTTGGCCGAAATGGTCGCAAACTTAGGGTTGGCACTGCGTTTTAACTTGGGCGTGAAGTATTTCGCCAACAGTAAACTCGGCAAAGTATTAACCATGATGGTTTGCTGAAAAAAGTCTGCGTCGAGCGAGCTAAGATTCTTCTCAGGGCCTTTCTCTTGGGTGTGCAACATACCAACGCAGTTCACCAACCAATCAACATGTTCAATTTGCTCACTGAACTCTTTCACCTGCTCATCTTGAGATACATCCACTTGATGCCAAACTACATTTGGGTGTTGCCAATCTGGTTGGTGCTCACGATAAGTGGCATGCACGCGAGCTTGAGGAAAGCGAACTAGCGCTTGTTGAACCATCGCCAATCCAATGCCGCCATTTCCACCAACGATCAGTATGTCCATTACAAGCTCTCCAAGTTTTCCATATAGTGCTCTGCGGTATCTAATATCGCTTGGCGTTGCCGCTCTTCCATATTGTCCCAAGATCGGAAAATCATCCCAATACGTGGATTCGTTGCTAAGCGTTTGTCGTGTTTGTTCATAAAGCGCCAATATAAGCTGTTGAACGGACAAGAGCCTTCTCCACTCCTAGCCTTATTGTCGTAGTGGCAACCCTTACAGTAGTCGCTCATTTTGTTGATGTAAGAGCCACTCGCCGCATACGGTTTGGTGCCAACAATCCCACCATCTGCAAACAGTGCCATACCGCGCGTATTGGGCATTTCTACCCATTCAATCGCATCAACGTAGATACCGAGATACCATTCATCCACTTGATCTGGGTCGATCTCGGTTAATAAACAAAAGTTACCGGTTACCATCAAGCGCTGAATGTGGTGCGCGTAAGCGTAATCAAGAGACTGGCCAATCGCGTTTCGCATACAGGCCATTTTGGTTTCGCCGTTCCAGAAGAAGTCTGGCAGCTTTCTACTCGCTTCCAGTTCATTCTTTTTCGGGTAATGAGGCATGTTCGCCCAATAAACGCCTCTGATGTACTCTCGCCATCCCAAGATCTGACGAATAAAACCTTCTACCTGAGAAATGTCTATGTCGGCATTGGCATGAAATGCCTTTAGTGAAGCGTCAATCACCTCTCGCGGATTCAGCAGCTTGCTGTTCAGCGAGAACGAAATCCGGCTGTGATACAAGCTCCATTTAGCATCGTGCTGACCTGTCATGGCGTCTTGAAAACGACCAAACAGTGGCAAACAGACCTGACAAAAATGCGCGAGTAAAGACAAGCTTTGAGAGCGATTTACTGGCCAAAGTAAATCACCATTTAATTTACCTATGGTTTGAATGTTGTGCCGACCTAAGCGCTCGACAATATCACTGACGTCATGACTAAACATTAATGGCTTTGGCAGCTGTTCAATGTCTTTTGCTTTAAGTTTATTTCGGTTATTGGCGTCGTAGTTCCACTTTCCACCAATAGGCTTACCGTCTTGCATCAAAATGTTGAAACGCTTACGCATACGGCGATAAAAGTGCTCCATCATGATGTGTTTACCTTGGGGAAACTGCAATTCTATTTCCTCAAACGGTAACAAAAAGTGTTCCGAATCGACGCTGCGCATCACGACCCCATCAAGCTTTAGTTTGGCTAACTGCTCTAGTAAACGGTATTCGTCGGGGCGTTGATATTCAAACTTACTTGCACCAACTTCACTCACGTAGTGTTGTAAGACTTGCGCAAGATCCTCGAAAGATTGTGTGTCATCCAACGTAAGGTGCAAAACTTGATGCCCTTCTTCCTGCAGCTCGTTAGCAAAATTCGCCATCGCAGAGAAAAAAGCACACACCTTTTGAATGTGATGCGTAACGTAAGTATTTTCTTGTTTTAACTCAGCGACAAGGTAAAGCACCGAGTCGTCTACACGTTGAAACCACGAATGCTCGCTATTAAGTTGGTCACCAAGAATGAGCCGAACCGTCTCGTAATGCATTGGTTATCTCCCGCTCTCTTTTTTTGGCGCAATCGGCCAATCCACCATATCGACACTATCAAGATGTACGCCTACGCATCTCCCCTGCCATTTGTCGATAAATGAGAAATCTGGATCATAAGTTTGTGTCTGCTTTTCTAGATTAAACTGACGTGAGCCACGTGGGTCAGCGCCAACACCAGCCAAATACTGCCAGTTGCCCCAATTAGAGCCGACATCGTAATCAATCAACTGAGTTTCAAAATAAGCAGCACCGTAGCGCCAGTCGAGTCCGAGTTCATGAACCAGACAACTCGCGACCAGTTGGCGCCCTCGGTTAGACATATAACCCGTTTTATTAAGCTGATGCATACATGCGTTAACTATTGGAAAAGGTGTCTCGCCTTTCTTCCACTGCTTAAAGCGTTGCGCATAAAAACTGGTCAGTGGTGGCTGGTTGGCGATACCGCCAAATCGAAACAACTTCTGTTGATACTTTCTCGCGTACCAATAAAAGTATTCCCGCCACAACAACTCGAAATAGATCCAATAGGTTGAATCATTTGCTCCGTTCTTCCGCTCATATTGTTTGAGCATGGCATAAATGATTGTAGGAGAGACGCAACCATGAGCTAACCAAGGTGAAAATTTAGTTGAATACTCCACCCCATCAAGCCCATTGCGCGTCTGTTTATATTCGCTCGCTAAACTTGAAGCAAAATAGCGTCGACAATGTTCAAGACCGCTCAGCTCTCCGCCATCAAATGCTGGTTTGGTGTCAAAGTAATATGTCGTGGCGGTAGGAAAATTCATACCTGAAGGTGCTGGCGGTAAAGCATGAACGCTCTCGTAAGGCTGAGAGAGGTCTAAACCTTCGACCTGCTTTCTAAATTTCGTGAAGGTCGCAGGCAGTTGCCTTAATTCAAATGGTAACTGCTCTTCGCACAACAAAGTGCGGATCGCTTGCTGTTTTATGTTCACATGGGGAGTGTCTTCAATTGCACGCTCTAGTGCCTGTTGCTCATCCGAACCAGCAAACGCATCAGCATAAATATGAGTGATACCGAAATGACTGATGGCATATTTGATCGCTTGATAGGGCGTCAGTTCAACCGTCCATAATCGTTGCCCCAATTTAGCTAAAGATTGATTAAGTTCATTAAGCGATGCCTCGAGAAACTGCAATTTCGCACGCCCTAAAGAGGTCTCCTGCGCAAAGTGCTGCAAGTAAGGTGTCACCGAGGGGCGACAATACAAACAAATTAACTCATCCATTTCTGCACAAGCGTCTACCAACAGCGGGTTGTCATGCAAACGCAGGTCATTAGTGAACCAATACAGTCCTATTTTCTTATCCAAGTCGCACCCTCTTTTTGTAAACTCGTTTTTTGTAAACTCGGAGTCCCGCGTTCTTGTTGCAAATAGCCTAAGCGCTAAGTCTTTTATTCCACTCGTTGTTGTACGGGCAATAGGGCTTTACGATCATTAGGTTACTGACAATCTCACTAAACCAATTGGCTGGTCATCTTAGAGCCCTTAACACCAAAACATCGTTTGCACATGTTTCATACTAAGATTTTATAAAATTAAAATTTGGCGATATTGATAACGGTCTTAATCACTCATTTTTTATATAAACCATGCAAAAATGATAAAAATTAAAGCGATATTGGTTAATATCCGTTAATCTAAGTCCAATTCCATTTTGCTAGTACCATCGCAGAAATGACCGACGAGTTTAAAAAATCGACCGCTAATTTGAAAAAAGCGGTCCCACTAATGATCAAAAATCATGTTGCTGCCACGCCAGCCAACTATGCGCTTTGGTATACCTACGTTGACAAGACCATTCCTGAACTCAACTTTGAGTTGGATACGGTGTTAGAAAACTACGGTATCTGCCCGCCTGCAACCAATAAACAGCTTTATAACAACTATGTTGCCAGTAAAGCAGAAACAAGCCTTGAAGATCTTAGAACCAATGTAGAAGTTCTGCTGCATGAAGTGTCCAGCTCGATGAGCGATACACTTTCAGATACTTCTTCCTTTTCTGAAATGGTAGACAAAAGTTTTAATAAGCTAGAAAAAGTTGAAGACAACAGCTTAAGTATTGAAGAAGTGATGGTGGTGATTCGTCAACTTGTCGCAGAGTCACACGAAATTCGTCACTCGACAAAGTTTTTGAATAGCCAATTAACTAATGCGAGTGAAGAAATTTCTCGCCTCAAAAATCAGCTGGCTGAAGTACAGCAAGACGCATTGTTTGATGGTCTATCCAACCTTTACAACCGTCGAGCTTTTGATAAAGATCTGTCTTCGCTTATCGCATCAAATCAAGCAATGACCTTGATCATGCTTGATATCGACCATTTCAAGTCATTTAACGACAATTACGGCCACCTTTTCGGCGATACGGTGCTAAAAGCCATTGCCCGTCGACTACAACAAAGCTGTCGAGATGGAATATGCGCGTATCGTTTTGGTGGTGAAGAGTTCGCCTTAATTGTGCCCAATAAATCTCTGCGAATTGCTCGCCAATATGCAGACACACTACGCCGCATGATAGAAAAACTGCGCATCAGAGATAAGCGTTCTGGTACACAAGTTCACAGCATTACCGCTTCTTTTGGGGTAGCAGAATATGAGGTGGGTGATACACCTGAAGCTCTGGTCAATAAAGCCGATAAGCAACTTTATGAGGCAAAACAACTCGGTCGTAACCGCGTGATGCCCATTTAAATCAATTTGTTATGTAAGCTTGGTTAATAGGACCGACTTTTTCGAAATAGAATAAAAAACCCGCACTATTGAGTGCGGGGTCTATTTATCTGGCGCTTCACATCTTAATCGACACTGTAGCAGTAGCTTAGAATATAGTCGTCACCGTTTTTCGCAGTGTATTCTTTATCTTCACTGCATGCCATCGGCTTACCTTTTTTGTCGCCTTTGATTAGGCTGATCCAGTGGCGCATCGCCGTCGGCGCATTACCCGTTAGTTCAGGATTAAACGTAGTGCGTGTTTCCAGTTGAATGTCATCAATATCCATCAACTCCACACAACCGGTGCCTTTGTGACAGCCAAATAGCACTTCTACGTGGTTACCTGAATCGTCTTTAAACAAGATCGATTTTGGATCTTCTTTCTCACCCGTATACGCCACAAAGTGTTTTGGGCTTTTCAGGCCGCTGTGTGTGCCGTCTTTGAAGTAAGCCAATACATGGCGGTAATCAATTACGTAACTTGATACATCTTGGTGCGACCCGTTCTCCAATGGGAACATGCGGTCTAGTAGTTGCTTCGCTTTTACTTGCTTCTCGCTCTGCTGCTCAGCACTTACCGCTTCGACGGCAAATACAGCTTCAGCGATAAATGGGCGTTGTTGTTGCATCTCTTTTTTATCGAAGTTCAGCATATTCATCGTCATATCCTCGCACTTAAAAAAACTCGTCCTAGAGTAAAAACTTAATTCCTTCGTTTAAGTTTCAGGCAATTCTGTGAAGTTGATGGTTAATTTCCTTGCCTGCTTATTATGTAGACTAGCGAAATATTGACTACAATTTCACAACAAAAATTTTACAATGTGAATTTTACAAAATGTCTGTGTCAAAAAGCCTTATTCGTCAGTCCCATTTTCTAGGTACGAAAATTCGCAACCTAAGGAAAAACAACCATTTAACGATGGAGGATTTATCTGCACGCTGTGTAAGGATCAATCCTGAGTACGCACCGTCGGTATCTTACCTTTCGATGATAGAGCGCGGAAAACGCGTTCCGAGTATTGATATGCTCGAAGTAATCGCGGAAGTTTTTCAAAAAGATCCTGCGTGGTTTTTAGATGATGAACCGGAATTAGAGGCCATTACCCCCAACAAAGGGAATCGTGGCGGTATCAATGGTATGGCATTGGAACCGAGCTTTTTGTTCTCCAATGATATTCTCCAAATCGCGATTCCAGAGATGTTGTCTCAAACGGGTATTACTGGACGTCAATTCGCCCACTTGTTGATCCGTGCGCACCAAGAGAACCATCAAAACCATTTTCCTGATTTAGAACGCGCTGCCGAAGAGGTCGGCTTGAAACGCCTGAATCTATCGGTAGAAGATCTGATAGATATTGCGAAAAGCATGGGGTTGGATATTCGCTGGGTAGACCGAGCACCACAGGATGTGATTGATGAACTGGGCGTCAGCGCCAAACAGTTGATTACGTCTTTCATGGAGCCACCTGGCACCATTTACCTCAATAAACGAATGCGCGACTACCCAACCCGACTGAAATATGACTTGGCGGTATACATCGGCCATCGCGTGCTCCATAGCAGTGATGCAATGAATAACGTTTTATCTATTGGGCATCAAAACAACTGGGAGCAAATGGACAGCCCAGTTTCCAACTCTGAGCTCAACTCGCAAGATATCCTACAAGCTTGGCGCGATTTTGAGTCCAGCTTTTTTGCTGGTGCCCTGCTTTGCCCCAAAGTACCATTTCGTCAGTTGCTTGACCGTTCCGGTTACGAAATTGATGTTCACAAAAAGGCCGGCGTTTCTCCTTCCGTTGCGATGCGTCGTATGACCGTGGTTTCTCCGTACCCTCATTGGCACTACTTTGATGCCTATGGTCCGGGCAAGTTGAAAGCGGTATATCGTGGAAATGGCATCCCGCTTCCTTGGGGTAATATGCGCAAAGTGAACGATCCTTGCCAACACTGGGCCGTATTTAGACGTCTAGCCCAACCTTTGGATACCAGTTCAGCGCAAATTTCGATTTTGAATGTGGGCGACGAGCCACGTATTTACTGTTGTGAATCAGTCAACGTATTTGACCCTGCGGGGAACAACCGAGTGTTGTGCGCGGGGATAGATTTAAACCCTGCGATTTCTGCACAAGGTGGTGATGCAGTTTCTATTGCGGAAGAGCTGAAGTCACTTTGTGTCGCTTCCGGCGGAAGTAGTGTCATTCCTCCCCACATCAAAAAAGACTTAACAACCATTGCTAAGATATTAAACATCAATTGGATAGAACGAGGTATTCAAACCCAAGCTAGGCTAATCTGCTCAAGAGGAGCCGTTTGTCCAAGGCAGCCTAGTTGTTACAGTAAGTGCGGAGAAGCCGATGAGACAGGTGACAACGTGAATATTATTGGTCTCTAGAAAGAAAAAACGCCAATCACAATAATCGTGATTGGCGGTATATACTTGTGAACAATGTGTATTCACTAACAACGTCAGTTGGCTAGGTGACCCTCGGCTTAATAAGGGTCACTCTAGATAAAGCACGATGCGTGCCAACTTTAAAAAGGCCGTTTTTTAATAGATCCAGATGCATATCGTTGCTTTATTGACCATAAATTTCGCAAACTGCATTTGCAAAATGCAACAACATGCAAATATGCCACTTCATGCACTGCTAATAATGACTCTCTCAGCAAAGAGTCTATTAACATGTAAAGTCATATATTCTTATACCCAAATGATGGTGAGATTTCGGATTCTTAACCTTACCACTGCTCCAAAGTCCTGATTGAAACTGGGCTCAGGTTCATCCGCCATGTTTTTGTTGATACATTCTCTCATCGGCTATTTTCATCATTTGCTCTGGAGATGACATGTCCGGATCAAATATCGCGTACCCAATGCTGGTTCTCAGGTAAATGAGCGCTTCATCGTAAATCACGGGCGTCGAACATAAAGCTAACCTGAGCTTTTGTAGCAGAGACTGAACATTTTCTTCCGTCCCAGGGTTATGAACGACAACTAAAAACTCATCACCTCCCATTCGGGCCACTATATCTGATTTACGCAGAGAGCTTCTCACTCTTTCAGCCGTAGCGACTAAGACCTTGTCGCCTGCGTCATGACCATAGGTATCGTTAATATGTTTAAACCTATCCAGATCTATATTGATTAAGGCGAAGCTGTAACGCTTTTTGTAACGTTTCGCTATTTCAAACTGCTGCTTGTAAAACTTCATAAAATAGCGACGGTTTGGTAAGTGCGTCAGTTCATCATGCAGTGCTCTATCATCCGCAATGGTGTACAAGCGATAAATCGCAATAAGCGCGAGGCTCAGTGCAAAAACAATGGGATAACCGATAAGCCTTGCTAAATAAAGCTGATGCCAAGGAATTTGACGGTCGAGTTTGTCTCCGGAGAAAACCACCATACTCCACCCACCATAAGGAAAATGAACCATTTCTTTCGCGTATGGCTTTTTGGTTTCACTCAGTGCGCCAAAGAAAACGTCACCAAAAGCACCGCCACTGTCGTAACCACGAATCATCAAAGGGTAGCGATAAGAAAAATCGATCACGCCAGTTTCTCGCATCAGAGCATCAAAATTAATCACCGCACTGATCACACCCCAATAATCTTGGTTCAACGGTGGATCAAGAAAAACCGGAACCCGCACGATCAAGCCTTTGCCGCCTTGAATCAAGTTGACAGGTCCTGCTATAAATATTTCTTGTATATCTTTAGCTTTTTGCACCTGTACCCACTGCTGTGGCACCGTTCGGTAATCGAGGCCGATTAAACGCTCATTACCTTGGCGGGGAAATATATGACTGATAACATCATTCTTCGCAATGCCAATGATCGTAATATGTTTGCTTTTGCTCAGGATGCGGTGAGCCGCAATGTTCAATTCGTCTTCTTGATTTTTAGGCAGTAAAGTAATGAGTGTCGCCAAGGTACTGGCTTTATAGATATCCGCCATAAGTACCGCTTCCAAATTGGAACGGAGGGTGGAAAGTTGCTCTTTGGCCTCAACTTGAACTCGCTCTTGGTGAAGCTCTTGCTGATTTCGATGCAACAGCTCAATAACCCCAACGCATAAAGCGAAAAAACTGAGGAAGAACAATGCAAAATAGCATCGCTTTCTGGGTAAATAACGCATTTTCTCCCCACAACTCGTATATCGTTACGAGATTTTTATTTATTGTTAAAATTCTTATTATCACAAGAATAACCAATCCCAATCGGAAAGGTAACAGTGATTAAAATTTTTTATGTTTTAGGTATGAGATGATGCATCAACAAGGCGATTTATTTGGCGGTACTCAGTGGCAAGAAGTAGAAAGGGGTAAACTCTATTACGATCCTTACTTTCTTAGCCATCTAGAAGCGGATCACTACTTTGACCAACTTCTGGAAACACTGCCATGGCATCAAGAGCGCATTACCATGTTCGGCAAGTCAGTACTTCAACCTCGTTTACAAGCGTGGCATGGTGATGCAGCATATACTTACTCTGGCTTGACCATGCAGCCTCACCCTTGGACTCCTGAGTTAACTCAGCTCAAAGTGCGCTGTGAGTCGATTGCGGATGTAGCCTTCAACTCTGTACTTGCCAACCTATACCGACACGGCCAAGATTCGATGGGCTGGCACCAAGACAATGAACCAGAGCTAGGTAGAAACCCGGTTATCGCCTCTTTGAATTTAGGTGAAACACGTCGATTTTTGCTCAGAAATTTACATTGTAAAACTGAGATTGAGTATGAGCTTTCTCACGGCTCCTTACTGGTTATGGCTGGCGAGCTCCAACATCACTGGAAACACTGTGTACCAAAAACCGCGAAAACCAAAGGTGAACGTATCAATCTGACTTTTCGACAGATTTTTAACTATTGACTCAGCTTTTACATTCTTAATTAATATTGATGGTAGGTTTAGATTCAGGACTTCATAGGGAATGGATTTATGCGTATCAAACCTCTTAGCTTAACGGTCTTACTCTCTTGCTCACTTACCTTTGCTGTTCAGGCATCACAAGAAGAGATACCGCTCCTAGATAATGCTCAATCAGCACTGTTGATTCGTAGTACCTACGAGCAGGAACTGTTCACTTTACCTGCGTTTAAAGAGGGGCACTTTGGCTTACGCATGTACCGCCAGACGTTAGATGAGAAATATCACGCTGCCGTTTGGACCGACATGGCACAAGTAGCTAGCCGATTAAACCGATTTGCTAATGAAGTCGTTGAACCTGAAGACATTATTCTTTATTCATCACAAAGACTGACCGCGTATCAAGAGAAAGAAAGTGAGCGAGGGCAACGACGCTATACCGTCACTAAACACCATCCTGAATATCTTTATCTTGGCGTGGATTTGCTTGGCGCAATGGCAAGAGCAAACGAATATGGTCTGAAACATAAGCAAGACAAGACGCTAAGAAAGATCCTGAGGCGCTACGATTTCTCGCGTTACGTTACGGACAAAGAAATGATAGAGGCGTGGGCAGCTCAGCTCGCAAACCAAGTCTACTGGCTTCGCCAGCTAGGCGAGCAAGATGTGGTCGACGAATTCACTCAAACCTTCCGTAACACCTACCCTGACGATAAAGATAAGATGCTTTCAGCGCAGCAGTATTGGAATAAACTCTATGGTATGACGCACATCATCTTTGCCGACTCACAGTACTATCAAGAACGAGTAAGCGAAAAGAAACACCAATGGATTTATGATTACTTTCGCAACAACATCGACACTATCCTACTGCGCGCCAAAGAAGACGTAATTGCAGAAGTCGGCATTTCGTTTTTGTTAGCAGGCTTGGATCACGATCCGGTCGTCGAGAAAACCCGCCAAGCCATTCGTCACGCAATCAACGCTGAAAAAGGAATGATTCCATCGGTCGATGGGAGTTTTGATCTCAAGTACGGCGAGCACCGTAACGTGCTAGCCATCATGCTGCTCGATTGGAAAGGGGTACATAAAGCGCCAACTTATCAAGAGCACCCTGACGCTTTTAAATCAATACCCTACGGCTTAATACCTAAGCCTTAGAAATAATAAAACCCGCCATTTAGGCGGGTTTTTAGTGTGCATCTTCAATCTAAATTAGAGCGAGATGAAAATGCCCGCTAAACACGCACTCATCAGGTTAGCGAGTGTGCCAGCAGCAACCGCTTTTAGGCCTAAACTTGCTACATCTTTGCGGCGCTCAGGTGCCATCACGCCGATAGAACCCAGCTGAATCGCAATTGAGCCAATGTTTGCAAAGCCACACAACGCAAAAGTGATGATGACTTGAGTATGCTCAGACAGCGTCGCTTTGTGCTGTACAAAATCGATAAACGCAACAAACTCGTTCATCACAACTTTCTGACCAATGTATGAACCCGCAGCAAGAATTTCGTGGCTTGGCACACCAATCAACCACGCTAGAGGTGCAAACAAGTAACCAAAAATCGCTTGTAGCGTCACACCAGAGAAACCAAGTATGTCACCTAAGTTTTCTAGTCCCGTGTTCACCATCGCGATAACACTAACAAAAGCGATAAGCATGGTACCAACAGCAACGGCCACTTTCATACCGCCCATGGCACCGCTTGCTAGCGCATCAATAACGTTGCTTTCTTCTGATTTATCTAGCTCAATATCGTTGTAATCGCTTGGCGTTTGGCGTTCAGGAACAATGATTTTTGCCATCATCAAACTACCTGGAGCTGCCATAAAGCTTGCCGCAATCAAGTATTTTAGGTCGACACCTAAACCGGCATAACCACCAAGCACACTACCCGCCACTGAAGCCATACCACCAGCCATCACAGCAAACAGTTCAGAGCGAGTCATGTTCGAAAGAAATGGACGAATAAGAAGTGGGGACTCGCCTTGAGATAAGAAAATGTTACCTGTTGCAACCAGAGACTCTGCTTTACTCGTACCCAAGAACTTCTGGATAGCGCCGCCAATAAATTGAATCACTTTTTGCATGATGCCCAAGTAGTAAAGGGCGGAGATAAGAGCACTGAAGAAGATGATGATAGGAAGGACACGAATAGCGAAGATAAAGCCAGAAGAAGCGAGGTCACCAAAGAGGAATTTAATCCCCTCATCAGCAAAGCTGAGTAGCCCCGCGACACCATTACTTAAACTCGCCAGCGCCGCCTGACCTAACGGGAAATAAAGCACTAAGGCAGCAAATCCCATTTGTAGCATCAAGGCGCGAGATACGGTTTTCCAATTAATGGAAGAACGGCCCTCAGAAAGTAGGAAAGCACAACCTAGCAGTGCAACAATACCAAATAGACTAAATAGAACACTCATGAGCTGGACCTACTGAACGTTGAAAAAGAAAAAAGAGCCAAAGGAATTGGCAGAAGAAAGGGACAACGCAGCGAGTGATAACTCGCCTTCAGATCCAGAATGTAGACAGAACGAATAGTTCGACATCTTATTTTTACCTTATACAAGCAATTGAACGTAGCTGGTCCGGTCCGTGGGGTCATTCACTGCTGGCGAGCGTATTGCTTGGCCTGCTCCATGTGACGGCTTGTATGGGTAAGGGTCCTGAACAACTAAACCCTAATTCCCGCTTAAACGGGACGCAAGTATAGCCAACAAAAAGAGATATTCATCACATTTATTTACGCAAACGTTCAAGCGTTCAAAATTTAGGCAAAAACGTTCTTTTGTCGTCATACTGTTAATAAAAGTAAGGGTATAAGGACAGACTTTGATGGTAAAAACGCAAAAGTGACCAATAAATACGCAATCAAACTCGAAAGATCCAAAATTCGTCATTTTGCTCTCGCCAACAGATGGATTTTGGTTATACAATTCGCGGTGCTTCTTTTCGAGGCCTCTGAGTATTCAGAGCATCATGATGCCGAGATGGTGAAATTGGTAGACACGCTAGCATGAGGTGCTAGTGCCTTTGGTGTGAGGGTTCGAGTCCCTCTCTCGGCACCATTATCCTTCTTCCCTAATTTTGTTCGAGTGTAATGCAAAGTTCTAAGCAGGCAAGACAGTCTACAGATGCTAACCAACTTCTGAGTGAGCTTGCGGTTCACGCTTTATTGCACCTGCACTTTAAAATTCACGCGTCCTCACATGGCCTCTCCCTTAAAGAGCGTAACGACTTACTGCAGAAATGGCTGAAGCCAAAACTGAAGAGTAATCGCTATAAGCTGATTAAAAAGCCGTTAAAGTCTTTGACTCAACAGGCAAAAGGCGAGAACGGAAATCTGGAAGCGTTACTCGAACGTTGCGTGGGTGCAGATAAACCAAGTAACCCTCAACCTGATCTAGATAGCTACTTGCTGTTGATTAACGAGATTGAGAAGAAGTTGGGGACTACCGTATTATTATCTCGACCGGAAGACGTCGACTTATCTCACGACCAACACGGCTGTTTGCTGTGTGTGCTTTCTGAGAACTTAAATCAGCACTTCGATGATAATAACGCCCTAATCGCTCCTATTTCGATGCTGTTCCGTGGACCAATGAGTCAACGCTCACTTTTCCTTGGCAGCATTTACGCCAGTGGTACATTCAATTATGAAGTGCAGTACCAGGACGATCAGTTCGTTCGCATTACATTAGAGTTGGCGTAACTGTAACGCTAAGAAACAAATCGAAAAAGGCCGCGAAACTCGCGGCCTTTTGTTTTTCTATATTCAAACCTTAATTAATCGATTTCTTTAAACCGAGCAGTAAAGTGGCGCAGCACTGGTGGCTCGTACTCGAAAGTGAGCCCTTTTAACTCATGTGCACGATTTTTCAGTTCGATAATCGCATCCGCAATGTAATCCATATGATCGTTTGTATAGACACGACGTGGAATGGTCAAACGCATCAACTCAAGCTCTGACGCTTTTTGTTTACCCGTTTCCGGATCTCGACCAAGCAGCAACGATCCTATCTCTACTGCTCGAATACCCGCCTCCAAGTACAAAGCATTACACAATACCTGCGCAGGGAACTGATCCGCTGGAATGTGTGGCAAAATCTTAGCGGCATCCACAAACACCGCGTGACCTCCCGTTGGGTATTGAATTGGAATACCTCCTTCACGTAAGCGCTCACCTAAGTATTGAACTTGGCTAATTCGGTAGTGAAGAAAATCTTCATCTGCCGCTTCATACAAACCTCGAGCGAGCGCTTCCATATCACGCCCAGCCATACCACCGTATGTCACAAACCCTTCCATGGGTACACAACGTGTCTGCACTGCTTGGAACAACTCTTTATGATCACGAATACAACACATACCACCAATGTTTACCATCGGGTCTTTCTTAGCCGACATCGTCAACATATCGCCGTATTGATACATCTCGCGAATGATTTCCAGAATCGATTTATCTTCGTACCCCTCTTCACGCTGCTTAATAAAGTAGGCGTTCTCACAGTAACGAGCCGAGTCAATCACCACCGGAATATCGTACTTGGTTGCGATTTCGTACACGCTGCGCATGTTTTCCATCGACACAGGCTGGCCACCGGAACTATTACAAGTAATCGTGGTGATAATCGCACAAATGTTATGTGAACCGTGCGCTTCAATTGTTGCCACCAGCTTATCGATATCAAAGTTGCCCTTCCAATCATAAGGCGTAGTGGTGTCGAATGCTTCTTCCGTTACCACGTTAATCGCTTTACCGCCATTGAGTTCAATGTGACCCGCTGTGGTATCAAAATGGTAGTTCGATATAAATACTGGCGTTTCACCACCACGCACTTGACGCATACGCTCAATCAAAGCTGGGAACAAAATTTGCTCGGCACCACGCCCTTGGTGCGCAGGCACGGTGAGCTTGTAACCAAAGAAGTGCTCCACTGCATCACATAGGTTGTAGTAATTTCGACTCCCCGCATAGGATTCATCCCCCATCATGATGCCAGCCCACTGATTATCACTCATGGCACCAGTGCCAGAGTCAGTCAGCAAATCGATATAAACATCATCACTACGAAGAAGAAATGGGTTATAACCCGCTTCTTTTAACGCGACTTCACGGTCTGCCAAAGTCGTCATTTTGATTGGCTCAACCATTTTGATACGGAAAGGTTCTGGAATACGTTTCATTGTTAATTTCCTTATACGCATTGCCCTACGCGCTATCACGTAAGACTAAAAAACAAATAGATAGAATGCTTTTCAATGCGATTGCATTGAGGAAATCAACGAGAAGAGATTTTACTAAGAAGAGACAAGCAGTAGTCTAGGTTGTACCAGAACGACAGCACCAAACGGCTATCGAGAATATCCTTTATTCTCATCGTCTTCGTCCTCCTGATAAAAATAAAAAGCCAGAAACCCCATGTTTCTGACCTTTTCAATATAGTGCAGTTTTCAATCAACTTTCAGTGAAGTCACCCTCATTTTAAGAAGGTCTCGCCCTTTTCATTCTGCGTTTGATATTACTTTCTTTGACTAAATAATCGAAAAGTGGCGCGAATAAGTTAGCAAATAGAATCGCTAACATGATGCCTTCTGGATACGCTGGGTTCAGCACTCGGATAAAAATCGTCATCACACCGATTAATAGTCCGTATGCCCATTTACCGCCATTGGTAAAAGCCGCCGAGACAGGATCTGTCGCCATAAAGAAGGTACCAAACGCGACCCCACCAATCACGAAGTGCCAGTAAAACGGCATGGAGAACATTGGGTTAGAGTCCGAACCGATCGCATTCAATAATAATGAAGCCGCCACTAAACCAACCAACACACCTGCAACGATTCGCCACGACGCTATCTTCATAAAGATAAGAATAAAGCCTGTTAGTGCAATCAACAGCGTGGAGACTTCACCCATCGAGCCTGGCAAGTTACCAACAAAAGCATCTCCCCATGAAATTGGCTGCCCCGTCATATTATTTATCAAGGCACTTTGCCCACCTTCATACCATTGGCTCAGCGGTGTAGCGCCAGAGTAACCATCTGCCGCAACCCACACGGCACCACCGGACATGTTAGCGGGATAAGCGAAGTACAAGAAGGCTCGCCCTGCTAGTGCCGGGTTTAAGAAGTTTCGCCCCGTACCACCGAAAATCTCCTTCGCCACAACAATACCGAAAGTGATACCTAAAGCCGCTTGCCACAGTGGAATTGTCGGTGGAAGGATCAGCGCAAAGAGTATAGAGCTGACAAAAAAGCCTTCATTTACCTCATGCTTTCGCACAATAGCAAACAGAACTTCCCAGAAACCACCAACGATAAACACCGTCGCATAAACGGGTAGAAAATAAGTAGCACCAAGCCACATTTTACTTGCCCACCCCGCTTGTGAAACCGCATCTAACGAGCCCCATACCCAACTCAGTTGCCACGAAGAAGCCAGCGCTTGCTGAGCTGAGGCTTGATCCATTCCATACAACAAAGCATCGCTGGACTGCTGACCTATGTTGTACATACCCCAGAACATGGCAGGGAAGACCGCCAGCCACACCATGATCATAATACGTTTTAAATCGATGCTATCTCGAACGTGAGTCATGCCCTGGTTAACCTTACCAGGCGTGTAAAAAATGGTTTCGACAGCTTCGAACAATGGATAGAACTTGTGATACTTCCCACCTGGGCCAAACTTAGGTGTCGCTTTCTCAAAGTAGTGTTTAAGGCTCATAACAACTCCTCCTTTATCTAAAAGATGGTACGCACTGCCGTAAAAAGCGATCGTTTTTTAATCTCTTAGCCTTCCTTCTTCGTATTCCATTTTGTTCGTCGCTCTTCCCTCATCTCTTCCAATTCGGCGAACTGTTAATTCGAAACTTAAAAGGGAATGCCCATGGATACACTCGCCATCGATTTAGCCAGATTCCAATTTGCCTTTACTGTCTCTTTCCACATCATTTTTCCAGCGTTTACGATTGGTTTGGCAAGTTACCTCGCCGTGTTAGAGGGCTTGTACTTAAAAACGGGCAACAAACAGTACATGCAGATATATAAATACTGGCTCAAAATCTTTGCCATCAGTTTTGGTATGGGTGTGGTAAGTGGCATCGTGTTGAGCTATCAATTCGGGACCAACTGGAGCGTATTTGCCGACAAAACAGGCCCAGTCTTAGGCCCGTTAATGGGATATGAAGTTTTCACTGCGTTTTTCCTCGAAGCGGGGTTTTTAGGCGTGATGCTCTTCGGTATGGATAAGGTAGGCAAGAAGCTTCACTTCACAGCGACTTGTATTGTTGCATTCGGGACGTTTTTGTCTGCGTTTTGGATACTTTCGGTCAATAGCTGGATGCAAACACCAACGGGCTACAGTATCAACGAAGCCGGACAGTTTATCCCAGAAGATTGGTGGGCGATTGTCTTCAACCCTTCCTTCCCTTATCGGCTCGTTCATATGTTGCTCGCCGCTTACCTCACTACCGCCTTTGTTGTAGCGGGCGTTGCCGCTTATCACTTACTAAAAGCAAACCATAATCCACTAGCCAGAATTATGTTCTCGATGGCAATGTGGATGGCAGCCATCGTGACACCAATTCAAATCGTTGCTGGAGACATGCATGGATTGAACACCCTTGAACATCAACCCGCCAAAGTTGCCGCAATGGAAGGGCACTATGAGTCTCACCAAGGCGCGCCATTGATCCTCTTCGGTATCCCTAACGATGAAGAAAAACGTATGGAATACGCACTGGAAATCCCCAAACTCGGTAGTTTGATTTTAACTCATGACCTCAACGGTGAAGTGAAGGGATTAGATGCTTTTCCAGAGGAGGAACACCCTCCTGTCTCTATCGTTTTCTGGTCTTTCCGAGTAATGGTCGCGCTTGGTTTTGGCATGCTTGTTATTGGTTTGTGGAGCCTATGGCTAAGAAAACGTCGCAAACTTTTTGATTCAAGGGCACTTCAACGTATTTGTGTCCTGTTTGCCCCAGCGGGGTTCATTGCAGTTTTAGCAGGCTGGATAACCACCGAAGTCGGTCGCCAGCCTTACACCGTGTACGGTCTTTTAACCACAGCCAATTCGGCATCGCCTATTGATGCCGCCGCGGTGAGCGTCTCCCTGACGGCGTTCATCGTGGTTTACTTTGTGGTTTTTGGAGCAGGCTTCTTCTACCTACTGCGTTTGATGCGCAAATCTCCAACTCGTTATGAAGAAGGCTTAGACAGCCGACTTCCTGATGGCACGAAAACCGATGCCATCACACATTCTAACCATCTAACCTAGGAGCTAACTCATGGATTACGCATTAATTTGGTACGCTTTGATTGGGCTCGCCGTTCTGATTTATGTCGTGTTAGATGGCTTTGATCTCGGTATTGGTATCCTATTCCTCAGCGCTAATGACGATGAAGAGCGCGACATGATGATGAACAGTATCGCTCCTGTTTGGGATGGGAATGAAACTTGGCTAGTTCTTGGCGGTGGTGGGCTTTTTGCCGTGTTCCCCCTCGCCTACGCGGTCATTATGCCAGCACTCTATGCTCCCCTGATTTTAATGCTGCTCGGGCTAATTCTGCGCGGGGTTTCTTTTGAGTATCGCTTCCGAACACAACGCGGAAAGTTTTTATGGGATAGCGCTTTTTTCATTGGTTCACTCACCGCGGCATTGATGCAAGGCATTATGCTTGGAACCCTGCTCCAAGGTATAGAAGTTAGTGAACGAGCATACGCAGGTGGATGGTTTGATTGGCTTTCGCCATTTAGCGTATTTTGTGGCTTGGCGCTTGTTTGTGCTTATATTCTGCTTGGTTCATGCTGGTTATTAATCAAGCTTCCAGAAGAGCTGATGGGGCGTTACTACGTGGTCGCGCGACGATGGGGGCTAGCAATGGTAGCCTGTATATTCATCGCCAGTTTGTGGTTGCCATTGAGCCAACATATCGTCTTTGAACGTTGGTTCTCATTACCAAACTCGCTGCTGTTTTTCATCTTACCAATTATTGCAGTGGCACTCATTTGGCAGCTATTCAAAGCCTTACTCGACCACAAAGCTGTTCGTGCCTATGTACTTGCCATCGGCCTGTTTCTTGTTTCCGCGATGGGTTTCGGTGTCAGTACATTTCCTTACTTGGTCCCATTCGCACTCACTTATCAAGACGTCGCCGCGCCAGATAAAAGTTTGGCATTTTTACTTGCCGGTGCGGTGGTATTACTTCCTCTGATCATAGCCTACACGGCTTATTCGTATTGGGTTTTCCGCGGTAAGATGAAACGTGGAGAGGGATATCACTAATGAAACTAAAACCCATTTTGTGGTTCATTGGCATTTGGCTGGCAAGCGTGGTCGCCTTGTTTATCGTCAGTTCGCTGATACGAGCTGCGATATTGTAGGCCAAGAGTCTACTGCACCACATCTGAAGTCATTGAGGTCTATACTCAAGCAAGAGTAAAACAACGGAGTGTTTTTATGACCTTAAAGCAGATTCTGGCAACTTTGATTCCTTTGACAGGTCTACTGTTTTCACCAAATGCATTGGCCGTAGACAAGCAGATGTCATCCGCCATGAAAAGTAAAATGCGGTCTATTTGCTCCGCAACAAACGAACAGAGCCATTGGCAAGTTGCTCAAGCAACTCCTGACGCCAGACGCTCACTCAACATGGTGCTTTATCAAATGAATGCCGATGATAAATTGAAAGCGATTCATGAGGTGAGAACGAAAATGGTCGGCGGCACCCATTATGCGTTTGAGTTCGAGTTGCAAGATGGCCAAGTCTGGAACGCGATAGTCCTGCACAGTGCCCGAGGCGATTACATGATCGAAAGACACGCCAAGAAAGGTGAACTTTGCCCCAAAGAAGGCGAGTCATAAAACCTCGCTTCAAATATAGCAAAGGCGACAGTTACGTCGCCTTTGTTTTATACCGTTTTCGCCTCCATCTTCTCATTCACCTTATCGCAAATGTACTCTCCAATAGGCATTGCAGATGTCGCTGCAGGAGAGGGGGCGTTGCAAACATGCAAGCTTCTTGCGCTCTCGGCAAACAAAAAGTCATGAACCAAAGTGCCATCGGATAACACTGCTTGCGCACGAATACCCGCAGGATATGGTTTGAGATCTTCGACCTTGATGCTGGGGCAATATTTGTTGACCAACTTGATATAGCCCGGCTTCCACCACGAGTTCTTAAACTCATCCAGTCCGGTTTTTAGATGCTTTTGTGTCACCTTCCAGAAACCGGAGAAACTGAGCATTTGCATGGTATCTTGCAAGCTGAAATTAACCTTGTCGTACCCTTCTCGCTTCCAGCCTTGCACCGCATTTGGACCGACGGTCACACTGCCGTCAATCATGCGAGTGAGGTGGACACCCAAGAAAGGCAAGTCAGGGTCTGGAATTGGATAAATAAGATGATTCACCACTTGGTCGTGTTTGCTATCTAAGCGGTAGTATTCACCACGATAAGGGATGATTTGGAAATCGGTCGGAATACCCATCATCTTAGTCATACGATCCGCCATCAAGCCGCTGCAAGTAACCAAGAACTTAGCATTGAGCTGCATGGTTTGACCGTCTGAAATGCAGGTCAGTTGGACTTCTTCGTCCTTCTCTTCGGCAGCCACCACTTTGGTTCTCAGGCTAATTTGCCCGCCGAGCTTTTGGAACTCTTCCGCCATCTGCTCAGTGACCAAACGATAATCGACAATACTGGTGGTTTTGACATAAATCGCGCCCAAGCCTGTGATGTTTGGTTCAGCCAGTTTGAGTTGAACTTCATCGAGTAGCTTTACGTCGATACCGTTGACATGGCAGCGCTCATAAAGGGCATTCATACGTTCGACTTCTTGCTCATTGGTCGCAACCAACAACTTGCCACAGTTCTCCACCGGAATATCGTGCTCAGCACAGAACGAAATGGTTCGCTCTACCCCACGCTTACAAAAATCGGCTTTTAAGCTGCCCGGCGCGTAGTACACCCCGGCATGAATCACGCCGCTATTGTGTCCAGTTTGATGCTTGGCAAAGCCGGACTCTTTCTCAACCAATAAAATGGATTTGTCAGGGTGACGTTGCTGCAGTTGCCATGCCGTCGACACGCCAACGATACCGCCACCAACAATGATGTAGTCATAGACTGATTTCATACGACCTCTTATAAAACCGATAGTTGAGATTGTTGCAATTTGAGCTTGCGACCACTGTAAATGAACACCGCGACAAATACCGCGCAGCTTGCCACACGAACCAACATTGGGATGTCGTGCCAAACCAGCAATGTACCCACCACTACCAACAAGAGACGCGTCAGAATGTTTAGAGGACCTTCCAAGTAACCTTCAATCGCACCAATCAATGCATAGGTACCGATGATGGCAAAGAAGCCCACGGTAATCACCGACGTCACATCCCAACTGACCAAGCCTGTATAGGCAATAAGTAGCGGTACAAGATACAAACCTTTGGCGATTTTCCACGCCATCAAACCGGTGCGCATTGGCGGTGTTTTCGCGATGGTTGCCGCAGCAAAGGCGGTCAAACACACTGGGGGTGTTACGTTACTGTCTTGCGATAACCAGAAGATGATGAGGTGAGCAGCCAGCAATGCCAAACCTACCGCTTCTATACCCAAACTTTGCTCTAGTAGAGTTTCCATAAAGTCCGCAGGTACTAGCGCCACCATTTCTTTCGCGGTTTCCAACGCCATTGGTGCATTAAGCAGTTCCAGCTTTTCTGGCGCCGCCAACATGAAGATCGCTTTTGCTTGTTCAGGCAATTGACCTGACACCATCAATTCAAGCAGTTGGTTTTCCGCAATCAACTTGTAAAGCGCAGGGGCAGACAGTGTGCCCAATACAATATACGCCGCTGTCACGGGTAAACCCATCCCCAAAACAAGAGAAGCGAGCGCAATCAGAACGATCATGATGAACAAGTCGCCATTCGCCCAACCGTCGATCATCAATGAGAACGTGTTGCCGATTCCCGTTGTACTGATCACGTTGATCACCAAACCAATACCCACCAGCAATACCGCAGTTGTCGCCATGTTTTTCGCACCTTGTGAAAGTGCTTCGATGATCGCTTTTGGTCCCATCTTGTGATCTTTCGAGAACCAAGAAGCCACCACCACAGAAATGATCGACAAGCCCGCAGCGTAAGTCGGTGTAAAACCTTGAACCAAAAGAGTAACCAATACCGCCAGCGGGATAAGGTTGTGCCAACCGCTGATCAACACTTTTAATAGAGATTCATCGCTGGTCGTGATTTTTTGAACCCCGCTGCGTTTGGCTTCGATACGCACAAAGAACGCCACAGACAAGAAATAGATAAGAGCAGGAATGAAAGAAACCGCAATGATATCAACATAAGGAATTTGTGTGTAAGACGCCATGATGAAAGCACCCGCGCCCATCACTGGTGGCATCAACTGACCACCTGTCGACGCCGCAGCTTCAACCCCCGCCGCAAAGCGCGAAGGGAAACCTGCTTTTTGCATTAAAGGAATACTGATAACACCGGTGGAAACCGTATTGGCCACACTAGAGCCCGATACTGAGCCCATCAAACCGGAGCCAATCACCGCAATAAAACCGGGACCACCAATGATTTTGCCAGCCGCAGCACGTGCCACATTGATGATGTAATCACCAACACCAGAGCGCACAAGAAACGCACCAAACAGAATGAACATGAATACGAAAGTCCAACTGATGCGCGAGATAGAGCCAAACATGCCCTCAGAAGAATAGAAGCTGCGGTAGAGCAAGGTTTCCATGCTCAAACCTGGGAAGTGGAAAATACCTGTCGCCCACTTACCCCAAAGCACAACGTAGCTTAAACACACCACAATCAGCACTGGAATAAACCAACCCATGGTGCGTCGGATCAGTTCGATAACAATCAAAATGGCCATGATGGCAAAGACCCAATCGCTGGTCACGAACTTCACGCCACGTTCATACAGCGCGTCTTCGGCATAGGGAATGTAGAGCAAACATGCGACCGCGCCCATGGCAATTAACACATCAATGCCGAGTGCAATCTTACTCTGCTTGAGGGAGATATGAGCCGGATACCAAAGCGCACAAATCACCGCAAAGCCAGCAAAGTGGGTCGCGGAAATCCATAACTCTGGTAACGTCGATAAGGTATTAAACCAAATGTGCAAAGCAGACAACACCACGCCAAACACTGTGATTGTGGTGGTTACCCACGGAAAATCAGTGCGCGTGGGCAGCTCAAACTTCTGCAATTCCTTTTCTATTGAGTCGCTCATCTCATACTCCAAGCTCTGGCGGCTTTTTCCATCTTAGAAATCGGTAGGGATAAAATGCCCCGAGCCGAAGCTCGGGGCCAAGTAGGCGTTATTTCGCCATTAGGTCTGATGGGATTTCGATGCCCATTTCTTTGTAGTAACGCGCCGCGCCTGGGTGAAGAGGCACAGGCAAGCCAGCGATCGCTTTCTCAATCGCCATTGCTTTTGTTGCTTTGTGGATACCTTGTAGGAAAGGCAGGTTCTCGTAGATCGCTTTGGTTAGTTGGTAAACGTCTTCTTCCGAGATATCTTCACGAACAGCCAAGAAGTTTGGCTGTGCAATAGTAGTGATCGGCTTATCTAGGCCTGGGTACGTGTTCGCTGGGATCTCGTACTTCGTCCATAGGTTGTAGTTACCGTTCGCCTCTTTGATTTGTTCGTCAGTAAACGAAAGAATCGAAATGTCTTTACCCAACGCAGCGAAAGCTTGAGTGACCGCACCAACAGGTACACCTGCAGGCGTGTTCATGCCGTCAATGGTGCCGTTTTGAAGTGCGCTCGCGCTGCCGCCGTAGCCCATGTAAGCAAGATTGAATTTATCAGGGTCGACCTTCAGACCTTTCATGATTTGGCGACCCGAGTTCTCAGTACCAGAGTTCTTCTTACCGATAGAGAACTTCTTGCCATCTAGGTTGTTCAGGTCAGTCACTGTGCCCGTTTTTGCTAGGTCAGAGCGAACAATAAAGTGCTCAACGTTTTGCCACAACATAGAGACCGAACGCAGCTGCTCTTGGCGACCGCTCTTCTCATAAGGACCTTCACCAGACCAAGCCCAAGCACCGTAAAGACCTTGTAGGATCGCGAACTGTGCTTCGTTCTCGTTCAGCAGTTTGACGTTTTCACCAGAGCCCGCAGAGCTGATTGCAGAAAGGGAGAAGTGGTGCTTTGGTGCCAATTTCACTTTGCTTAACGTCGCCAACGCTACGCCCACAGGGTAGTAAGTACCACCTGTCGATGCCGTAGCAAGAATGTAGCTACGGTCCTCTGCCGCAGCGTTAGCCGCAATACCAAAAGAAGTCACAGCGACAGCCAAAGCTTTTACCAGCTTATTCATTTTCATTATTACTCTCCGTGTAGTCGTTTCACGATTGGGGATTTACATCATGTTAAATCTTTATTAACAACAAATTCCCTAGAGCAATTGAAATGCCAACTTTTAACCCTTTGTATTTATTGAACTAAGCGCTGAAAGACATCAAAAATGAGCAAAATCATGCTGATTTGATAGCAAAGTAATGAGCAAGATCTTGCTCATTGAAGAGAAGGAGGTTGCACGCCTAGAGCGCAAAAGGTTAATAAAATGTGATCAAGACAAAATAAATGCACGATTGGCTGATAAGCAATATTTTGCCGATGCAATTTTGGATTGAACTGCAACTAATGAGCGTCTTAACAATAAGAAGAAAAAGCGCATCATTCTAAACTGCTCACTTTATCAGCGGAGGTTTATAGCCTAAACGACTACAAATAGCACAAAAATACAGCAAAACAAGCCATGTTACAGAATTGATAAGTCATTTATTCTAATTTTGAATTAAAAAAGCAGTTCGATCCACCAGCTCAGAAACAAACATTGACCGTATCAACTTATTTTCTACTTCGGGGTTGTGCCAATAGCCTCATGTTCGTTAGGGTAACAACACGCCAAGGCAAACCTATTCCTTGGTATTTTTTCGTCATTAAGGATCACCCATGTCAGCAACTGCGCAATTACAATTCGCTTTAAAACGCCCATCTGGCGTTGCTGCTGCGATCCTCCTGCTCTCTCTGAAACTGATTCAGAGCTGACAGGCTATATCTAAACTTTCTGTCAGCTTGAGAAGAAGCTGACGGGAACACCACATACTCCTCCCATTCCTTTCAGTTTCTTCCAAGCGAAACATAAGAGGAATAACAATGTTAAGCGCACGCAATATCGCCGCTTTGGGCTTCATGACTTTCGCCATGTACTTAGGCGCGGGTAACCTGATCTTCCCTCCATTTTTGGGTTACCAAGCAGGTGAAAACTTTCTGAGCGGGATGTCTGGCTTCCTCTTAACGGGCGTAGGTCTGCCTGCAATGGCACTGGTGATGGTCGCTATCGTAAACGGTTCAGATAAATTAACCGCAGCCCTACCTAAACCTTTGGCGACCAGTTTTTGGGTAATGGTATTTATCGTGATTGGTCCTGCATTCGTAATACCACGCGCGATTACCGTGGCTTACCAATTTAGCTTTGCACCAATGTTTGGTGATGCCGCTTTGGTGCCTTTCACAATTGCTTTCTGTGTTATCACCATTTTGTTTGCGCTATACCCGGGCAAATTGGTCGACAACCTAGGCAAGATCTTAACCCCTGCATTGATGGCTATTTTAGTGATCATGTCTGTGACCGCTCTGATTTACCCAACCGGCGAGCTAACTGCCGCAACGGGACCATACGTATCTGGCGCATTTGCTGAAGGCTTGACGCAAGGCTACATGACCATGGATGCGTTAGGTTCTATCGGTTTTGGTTGGATCATCTTCCGAGCGATTCGCAGCATGGGGGTGGATTGTCCGAAAGCCACCGCAAAATACACGCTAATCGCAGCTTTGATGTACGCCGTTGCCATGGCATTTGTTTACATCTCATTGGCTTACATTGGCTCGACGAGCTCATACTTGGGTTCTGAGTTCAGTAATGGTGGCGACATCTTAACGGCGTTCACCTTCAGCCACTTCGGTGCATTTGGCTCACTATTACTAGGTGCCGTGATGGTATTGGCGTGTTTGACTACTGCTATCGGCGTAACCACCGCAGGCAGTGAGTTCTACGACAACACTTTCAGCAAAGTGAACTACAAAGGCTGCGTTATCACGACCATGGTATTGGCTGGTTTGATCGCCAACGTAGGTCTGGAGCAACTATTGGCTATCACATTGCCAGCGGTTGTGGCGCTTCACCCAGTAGCGATTGCATTGATGATCATGGCACCAGTGCGTAACAAGATGTCGCAAATCATGGTGGTCGCGACCGCATTCACTGCTCTAACGTTTGGTTGTGTTGATGCGCTGCACATCCTAGGTTATATGCCAGATTCCACCAATGAGTGGATGGGTAATTACATGCCTCTGTACAATGACTTTGCTAGCTGGATTATGCCTAGCGTATTTATGATGATTGTTGGTCTGCTGTTTACGACGAAAACCAACCAAACCGAACAATTCGAGCTGATAAATGAATAGCCGTTTAACATAAGACATCACTCAATAAGTAAGTTAATATGTAGTTCGCTTATTGATATCAGGCAAAGGAGTTGCCTGAACTATGGATTGATGTGGAGCGCTTATGGACAATCAGTATTTAGACATCAGAACGCTCAACTTTATCGTTATTCTGTTCTCTTGCATTTACTCAATCAGTCTACTTTGTTACCAATACACACAGAAAAAAATCAAAGGCTTAAAGACTTTTTCTCTCTCGCTGTTATTTATTGGCTTTGGGCCTTTTTTACTGGGATTTAGAGGCTCCGCACCAGATTGGCTTACCATCGTCATAGCTAATACGCTCATATTAATCGGCTTCTTGCTTACGCTTTACAGCGTGAGCATTTTTCGTCAATTCCCTCTAAAACTGGCCCACTCACTCGCTTTTTTAACGCCCATTTTCAGCGGTTCGTTCTATTATTTCACCTTCCATGACCATTCAATTAAAAGCCGTATCATTTACTTAAGTGTTTATATCTGCATCGTTACGTTTTTTAGTGGGATCGCCATGCTGAAAGGCACCAAGCAAGACCAAAAACTCCCAACCATAGTGATGGCGTGCTCCTTCTTTTGCTTCAGTATTTTTATGGGCTTCAGAGCACTTTGGAGCGCTTTCGCCAATGAAGTGCCAAATTTTATGACCGCAGGTTTTATCCACCAGATGACGTTTTTACTTAGCATCTGTCTGATTGTCGCTATGAGCTTTAGCATGTTGTGGCTAATTAATGGCCGCTTGATACAGTCAATCAATGATCTCTCACATTTAGACGCCCTCACAGGGCTTCATAATCGTCGCGCGATGGAAGAAATTGTTCCAAACCTTGTTAATCAAGCGCACAAACGGAAGCAATCAATAAGCATCATCATGACCGACATGGACGAGTTCAAAGCGATTAATGATCATTATGGCCATACGGTAGGCGATTCCGTCATGGCTACGATTGCCGCTATCTTTAAGAAACACCTCCCGGAGTCAGCTTGCACAGTACGATTTGGTGGTGATGAGTTCATGATTGTTTTACTTGAAAAAGCACACCGAGCCAAAATTGTTGCCGAGCAAATTCGCCTAGCGGTAGAAACAGAAGCCTCACTGCAGTCATTCGAAAATGAGATCACCATGAGCTTTGGAATCAGTGAGTTATCTGAGGGACAATCGCTTCACGAGGTCGTTGCTGAAGCAGACGAAGCGCTGTATAGCTCTAAACATACGGGCAGAAACCAAGTCACCTTGTTTGGAGAAGGGAAAGGCCTAACTTATAAGTTTGTCCCAACTCCCTCAAAGAGCGCATAATCATATTTGTGACGCCCATAGCGGTAAGTCAGCTTAAAAATTGCGTTAAGTATAATCAGAACGATTTAAACCAAACTTTTGCATCTTTTGATTCAAAGTTCGACGAGGTAAATCCAACTCCTGCATCACCTCATTAATGCGTCCGTGATGCCTGACCAATGAATCATGCAGCACCTTGCGCTCAAAATTATGTAATTGAATAACCAGTGGAACACCCACTTGCGTCTCCTCCGTGGTTGACGAAGGACGGCTAGAGAGAATTTCCATCACGGATACCGTTTCATCCAAAGCAAAACGCATAGCCACGTTTCGCAGCTCTCGAACATTCCCAGGCCAAGCATAGGAAAGCACTGCGTTTCTGTCGGCATCACTCAATGGTCGGGTTTCAGGGTTAGTTTGCAAGGTGAAGTGCTCAAACAAAATCAGTGAATCTTCTTCTCTCTCCCTGAGTGGCGGCAAATAAATCTGCGCGACGTTGAGCCGATAGTATAAATCTTGCCGAAACTCTTCATGATCATTGAGATCTTCTTTCGCCGCCGCGATCACTCGTAAATCAACGCCGATCTGCTGATTCCCCCCCACTCTTTCAACAGTATGCTCTTGAAGCGCTCGCAGCACTTTCACCTGCATCGACAACGGCATGCTTTCTATCTCGTCAAAAAACAACGTGCCTTTATCGGCGTATTCCAACTTGCCGATGCGTCGTTTGTTTGCACCAGTGAACGCCCCAGCTTCGTGACCAAACAACTCACTCTCGAAAAGGTGTTCTGGAATCGCACCACAGTTTATCGGCACAAAGTGATGAGGTTTTCTTTGGCTTTCATTATGTAAACTGGTCGCCACCAGCTCTTTACCACAACCTGTTTCGCCGTAAATGATCACGTTAGTATCGATTTTCGCCAGTTTCGCAACTTGCTCGCGTAATTGCTGCATCACTCGACTTTGACCAATGAGCACCTCTTCTAAACCACTCACGCTAGCTAGATACTCTTGGCGGTGAAGCGTCGATGTTTGCGCGCGATGGCTCTCGACCGCATCTGTCACACGTTGAGACAAACGCTCCGGCTGGAAAGGTTTTTCAATAAAATCAAACGCGCCGTTTTGTAGCGCATTCACCGCCATATCCACATCACCATGACCAGTAATTAGTATCATTGGTGTTGGAATGTGATTCGCAATAAGGCTCTCTAAAATTGAAATTCCATCAACATCTGGCAAACGAACATCACTAACTATCGCATCAAACTCTTGGTTCAGAATGGCGGTTTTGCCTTCCTCCCCCGAGCTAAAAGCTGTGACGTCAAACCCCGCCAATTGCAGCCATTGGCTTGTTGCTTGACGAACGATGTCATCATCTTCAATTAGGGCGATACGCGGAATGTCGTCAAAAGTCATGAGTTACTGCCTGATCGGTGATAGAAGTCTTTGCTAAAGTTAGCAAAAACCATGCTATAGAAAAGGAGCTAGATCCCACTTCTTAATCACAATTCTTTAACATCCAATCAGTTAAGCGCACTCTTTCACTACCAACTACGATAACTATATTCAGCCAAACGGAGTCCGAATGCAGCGCACTAAGAATGGGAAAATGTGGCTAACCGCCGTATTGATCAGTGCGCTGGTGATCTTTTTCTACGGTGCTAGCCGAGAGGTGGCCCATCAATGGCTGAGCGTCCAAACTCAACAAGAAGCACAACAGAAACTCCTCGACTACATTGGTGAAGTCCGCCGAGCATTAAAACGTTTCTATCACCTTCCCTATCTCGTCACGAATAACCCAGAAACAATTGCGTTTGTGAAAGGCAATTTAAACTACTATGAGCCACTTCAAGCACAACTGACACAGCTCGATAAAGCCGCGAATACAGAGGGTTGGTTGATACTTTCAACCTCGGGAGAAGTGTTGGTATCGAGTCTGATCGATGAACGGTTCAGCCGCTCTGACCGCCGTGCAATTGTCGAACAAATACAACGTCAGGGAGAAGGCGTCTCACTGGTGAATAAAACAAAAGGTTCTAGTCCGCTTTACTACCTCTCTGCACCAATTTTTGATGGTTTGGAGATAGCGGGCATCGTTGTTGTTCAAATCAACCTGAGTTTGCTAACGGAGCAGACCATCACCAGCCAAGACATCATCACGCTACAAAATCGCCATCAACGCTTCTTCCTCTCCAGCAGCACAAACTATAACGCCGACTGGTTTAATGAACCGAATAACCAAGTCAAAGTCGAAACTCAAACGCTGTATGACAATACGGTGATTCATTTCTGGACTCTCAATCAGCAGCGCTACTTTGCACACACAGTAAAGCTGGACGACTTAAACTGGTTTGTCAGTTACCTTATTCCGACCAAGCCTGTTCAGCAAACGATTAGTGTCATTGGATGGAGCATCGCAGCGCTCCTCCTGCTCCTTATTCTATTGGTGATCATTGGTTTACAGCGTCGACAAAAACATCTCAATCAGCAGCGTATTCAAGCCTTACTAGAAGAATCGCAACGCCGACTTAAACAGATGATCAATAAAACACATGTTGGTTTGTTGTTGATTGACGAACAAGGTCTATTGTTCGACCTCAACCCAATGGCAAAACGCCTTTTTTGTCTTCCTGAAAGTGTGAATCGTCATACCTTCGCTTGGGAGTTATTTGATGCAGGTAATTCAAATTCAACCACACTCACTTTGCTTAGAGATCTGCCAAAGCATAAGGAACTGGCAGAGATTAGCGCTGTAGAAACCATGGCGCGACGCAGTGATGGCAGCGTATTTCCTGTACTCTTTTCACTCACTAGCTTCCCATGGCACGGTGAGCAGTATTTTCTTGCTACCTTAATCGACATTAGCAAACGTAAAAAAGCGGAACAATCGCTGCAGCTGATTAACCAAGAGCTAGCTCAAAGGGTGGAAGAGCGAACTCAAGCTTTAAAACAAGCCCAAGAGCAATTGATTGAATCAAGCAAAATGGCAGCATTGGGCAGAATGTCGAGCGCGATTACCCACGAGTTAAACCAACCATTGACTGGCCTGCGTACCCTTTTAACCACCAACGAGTTGCTAGCAGAACGTGGACAAACAGACATGATGAAAGCCAATAACAAGTTAATTCAAAAGTTGATTGACCGCATGGCAAGCATGACCAGTCAGCTAAAAACGTTTGCCTACAATAAACCAGAAACACTGCACGAGATATCGCTGACAAACGCTTTAGAAGAGACGCTACGCGTCTATCAATCTCAACTCGCGAAGGTAGATGTTCGGGTACGCATTCCCAACGATTTACCCAATATCATTGGTGAAGAGCAACGCCTACAACAAGTGCTCGGCAACCTAATTTCCAACGCATTAGATGCGATGAAAGAGACCCAAGATCCCCAGTTAATGATTGCCGTTACACCCACTACCGATAATGTTGAGGTCGTGGTAAGTGATAATGGGTGTGGGGTACCTTCAGACCAACTCGATACCATGTTCGAGCCTTTCCAAACCAGTAAAAAAATTGGTGAAGGACTGGGGTTAGGACTTTCCATCACCGCCAACAATATGCGAGATATGCAAGGGAAAATCAGTGCGCAGCTCAACGCTGATAAAGGCATGTCCTTCACCTTAATGTTTGAGCTCGCTCCTCATCGTAGCTAATCCAACGCCATCCACCTCTCCAGCTTTTCTCCACGCAATTAAAGAGCAATAAATCTTAATCAACTTTATAAAGCGAGTTGCCTAACCTACGCTTAACTTGATGAATCGCCACATGCTATTCATCAGCACAATTTTTGGTGGTTGACACCAAGTTTTAGCTCCCACCATCTAATTTATTGATAAGTAATTATTTAAAGTAAGAATGGATGCGTTATGAGAAAACTAACTTTAGCAGCAACAGGGGCGCTTTTTATTTTATCACCTCACGCTTTTGCAGCACCTTACGCAGCAGACGCTCGAAGTCACGGAATGGGAAATACAGGCGTCGTTTCCGCTGACTATTTAACCGCTCCTCTACACAACCCAGCCCTAGGCGCTCTCTATCGAGAAAATGACGATATCGGCCTACTCATTCCTGCTCTCGGCGTCAATATTCACGATGAGGATGAAGCTTTATCAGCCGTTGATGATGTTCAAGACCTTTACGATAGTATTCAGGGCATTCCCACACCTGCGAACGAAGCCGAACTTAATCGACTACTCGATCAATTAGATAAGAGTGCTCCAGTCGTCATTAACGGAGGTCTGAGCCTCGCGATTGCGATTCCGACACGCTACATGTCGGTAAACCTTTTTAGCGCTGGTTATGTGGAGATACTTGCGGCACCCGATATCTCAGATTCAACAAACACCGCAGATCGATACCTCAATTCTGCCGTCGACCTAGCGGCTTTCGGTAGTGCGGAATATGGCGTTGCCTTAGCTCGCGCATACACGATAGGTGGGCAGCAATTCGCATTTGGTATTACGCCCAAATACCAACAACTTAAAACCTATACGCAGCGTACAACACTAGATGACTTTGATATCGAGGATTACGACAAAAGTGAAGTATCAAAGAACACGTTCAATATGGATCTTGGGGTCGCTTGGTATCACAACGCATTTAGAGCTGGTCTCTCGTTAAAAGACGTCTTCGAGCAAGATATAGAAACAAAACTAGGCAACTATACCTACGAACTCACGCCACAAGCGACCCTTGGTATCGGCTATGTCGGGGACTATGTCGCTCTGAGCCTAGACGCCGATCTCACCAAACAAAAGCGCTTTAAAGAGCTCGACGATGACACCCAGTTTATTCGAGTTGGTATCGAGGGGAATGCTTGGGGATGGGCGCAACTCCGCGCTGGTTATGAAGTTGACCTAGAAAATAATCTCGATAACTCGGTGACAGGTGGCATTGGCATCAGTCCTTTTGATGTGATCAGTGTAGACCTCGCTGGGTCTTACGCTGGCGATAACCAGTTTGGCGCGGCGGCGAATTTAGCATTTACGTTTTGAATACGAATGCCAACCTAGATTCACTTAGGTTGGCATTATTAACAACCATCCTATATCTCAATGTTTATCATTACTGACGTTTGGTGATGAACTGATAAAAATACGATCTCGCTACAAGTATCGAGATGTCTCCTACACTATTCTCAAGCAATAAATCCACAAACATTTCCTAGATATAAAGAGTGAGAAACATGATTAAGTTTCCAGATAATTTCCTTTGGGGTGGTGCCATTGCGGCAAACCAGGTAGAGGGGGCATACAACCTTGGGGGGAAAGGTTTATCAACATCAGATATGTTGCCAAACGGCATTCTAAGCCCGCATCAAACGCGTGAAGAACGAACGCCTGGCATCAAAGATCTTGCGATCGATTTCTACAATCGCTATCCAGAAGATATTGCCCTGTTTAAAGAGATGGGATTCACCTGCCTGCGCTTGTCCATCGCTTGGAGTCGTATTTTTCCTAATGGCGATGAGCTTGAGCCAAACGAAGAAGGACTGGCGTTTTACGACAAAATTTTTGATGAGCTAGCCAAACACGATATGCAACCATTTGTGACGCTTTCTCATTACGAGATGCCTTACGCCTTGGTTGAGAATTATGGTGGTTGGGGCGATCGTCGAGTGATCGAGTTTTTCGAGCGTTACGCTAAAACCGTGCTGGAACGCTACAAAGACAAAGTGAAGCTATGGTTAACGTTCAACGAAATCAACATGTCACTGCATGCGCCATTTACGGGAGTGGGCTTGCAAGAAGACGCCAGTGAACAAGACATTTATCAAGCGATTCACCACCAGCTAGTCGCAAACGCGAAAGCGGTAAAACTGTGTCAGCAAATCGTACCAAACGGCAAGATTGGTAACATGCTGCTTGGCGCAATCAACTACCCATACACCTGCAACCCTGATGATGTGTTAGCCGCCATGCATGAAAACAACAAGTGGTTGTTCTTCGGTGATGTACAAACACGTGGTCAGTACCCTGGCTACATGAAGCGTTACTTCCGTGAAAATGGCATTGAAATTCAGATGGAAGAAGGCGACTTAGAAGAGATCGCATCGGCAAGTGTCGATTTCATCTCATTCAGCTACTACGCAAGTGGCTGTGCAAGTGCGGACCCGAAACAGAAGGAAGTGGGTAACATCGTCGATAGCGTACCAAACCCATATCTTGAGAAGAGCCAATGGGGCTGGTTGATCGATCCAAAAGGCCTGCGCGTTTTGCTTAACTTCCTTCACGATCGTTACCAAAAACCGCTATTTATCGTCGAGAATGGCTTAGGCGCTCGTGATGAATTCGATGAAAACGGGGAAATCCAAGACGATTATCGAATCTCATACCTTAATGATCATTTGGTTCAAGCACACGAAGCGATTCTTGATGGCGTTGAGTTGATGGGCTTCACCAGCTGGGGGCCAATCGACTTGGTGGCTAACTCAACAGCCGAAATGAGCAAGCGTTACGGTTATATTTATGTCGATCGTCATGATGATGGGCAAGGAACGCTAGAACGTAAACGCAAGAAGAGCTTCTACTGGTATCAAGACGTGATTCGTACTTCAGGCGGTTCATTGAAAAGCTAAGCCTGTTGTCTGGATATAAAGTGCGACTGGGCATTCGCCTAAACCATCAAGCCCTGCATTTGCAGGGCTTGAATTTTAAGGTGTTAATGCATTTAGAGATTAAACTGCAATCTCTCCACCGTCTTCACGTCGAATGACAACCGTCGCAGCTCGTGGACGCACAGAAACACCAGCAGGCGTTTCTTCGGCGGCATCTTCACTGTATGGCCAGTTGCCTGGGTGCTGAATATTCACAAACAATGATTTGTAATCAGGGCTGATAGTAAAGCCTGTCACTTCACAACCATTTGGTCCAACAAAGAAGCGTTTAAGCTCCGCTTGGTTATCCGCACCAATCACTGCTTGGTCACCATTCTCATCTGTTAGCTTAGATGGCACAACGGCCAACATTTGATCATTAGTGTAAGACGTAACTTCATCTGCGCCGTTATCGGTCTGAATCCACAAAATACCACGGCCATCAAACGCTAATCCGTCAGGGCTAGCAAACTGGTTTAGCTCATTCAGGCCAGAACGGTTGGTATCTGCATCACCATTTGCTGGCGAACCAAAGACAAAGATATCCCAAGTAAAGTCTGTAGCTGAAGCCCCTTCATCCCAACGAATAACGTGACCAAACTTATTGTTCAAACGTGGGTTCGCAGGATTGGTTTCATCAGTACGGCGCGTATTATTCGTCAATGTTAAGTAAACCGAGCCTGTGAATGGATCAACCGTACACCACTCTGGGCGATCCATTGGGGTTGCCCCAACGAGGTCAGCCGCGCCTGCCGTATTAATGATAATTTCAGCCAATGAGTTAAAGTGATCCGCTAACGTACCACCAGATTTTGTTACGCTATCAAGAGTCAACGGCAACCAAGTACCTGTGCTATCTTCATTGAAGCGCGCCACATACAGTGTGCCTTCGTCCATGTACTTATCGCCTGTCGCTAGGCGGTTTTCCGAGTTTGCATCTGCAGGATCCCACGATGCCGCAGATTCAAATTTGTATAGGTACTCAAAGCGAGAGTCGTGACCAGAGTAGAATACCACTGGTTTGCCTTCTTCAAGCTTACCAAACGTACAGCCTTCGTGACGGAAACGACCTAGTGCAGTACGCTTTTTCGCACGCGAGTTTTGCGTGTAAGGGTCAATTTCGACGATGTAACCGTGACCATTGGCTTCATTACGGTAATCATCCATTGCACTTGCTCCTGTTGGAGCCACGTTAAAACGAGAGAACTCATCGAGACGCTCTTCTGCATTTCCTGCAAGTGTTTCCCACAAGTAGCGTGTGCTTTGGTCATCAACACCAATGCGATCTTGTTCTTCTGTACGAGTCCCGGCATTAACAAAGTAACCTGGCCAGTTCTCTTCACACGTTAAGTACGTGCCCCACGGCGTATAGCCGTTGCCACAGTTGTTTAACGTACCACGTGCTTGGCTACCATCTGGCGAGAAACGAGTGACGGTTAGTGACGTGTGCGCCACTGGGCCAGATAAGTCCATTGCTGTCGCACCAGTGTAACGGCGGTTTAGTGGATCAGTATCGACTAGCTTCCACATGTTATTTTCAAGCTGAATACGAACCACTGACACACCGTGCGCGTTAATCTCTTTACGCACTTCATCTACAATGGTACGTACGCCATTTTCAACCGTCGGACCGTTTGGATGCAGTGCTGATGTATCAATATACTCGTGGTTAATACATAGCAAGCCATCTGTGGTGCTATCGTTCAATGGGAAAAAATGCATGCCGTCATGGTGCATGCCTAGCGCATTTAACTGATCGGTACTGGTGTTGGTACCATCATTTTGCCATGCGCTGCCTTGTGCATTAAGTGGTGTTCCCCAAGGTACCAATACTTGTGCGGTGTAGCCTTGTGGAATTGAAACGGCGTCAGTGAGTGAGCCAGGGATAGATTCAAAGTTAAGAACGGCTTTAGATACGCCCGAGCCACTGCTTACTGTACTTCCTGAGTCAGACGAATTACAACCAGCCAATCCGAAAGCACCAAACGCTGTCATCGCACTGATACCTAAACCACCTTTTAGAATGCTGCGTCGAGATAGGCTCGCTTCTAATACTTCTTCAAATGGTTTGTTTTCACTTTGGTTATAACGCGTCGCGTCAAAGGTTTCCTTGCTCATTTTTACTTTCCCGATCTTATAGTTTAATTAATAAATAAGTGATTAGTTGAACGGCAAGAAGTTTGGAGAAGAAAAATGACAAAAGTGCTTAAAACATATGAAACTTGTGTTTCAGCAGTGCAGCAAACTCAGCAGCGTTACCAATTGAGCAATTAAGTTTTGGTCACATAATCACCAACTGTATCGCTTCATTCTGATTTTACTTGGGCTAAAGTGTGATAGAAGGTATAAGGTGTACGAATTCAAATCATCTACGAGAGATAATCATGAAATTAGACAAGATCGATAACAAGAGCCGTCGTATCCGTAAAAAGCTGTTCTTAGGTGAGTTCGCAATCCTAGGTTTCGAGATCAGCTGTGAAACAGACATCAACGACTTCGACCGTTACGATGCATTCGTTGATGACTTTATCGACTACATTGATGGGCTTGGCCTTTGCTTCGGCGGCGGTGGTCTAGAACTGTTTGAAGGCTTCCTATGCTCTACTGACCGTTACGGCAGTGCTACTGAAGAGCAAAAAGCACAAGTTATTGCATGGTTAGAAGCACGTCCAGAAGTGAAAAGCGCAAAAGCTGGCGACTTGGTTGACGCAAACTACCTGTAAGTAACAGAGTCATACTAACAATAATAAAAAGCTGGTCTCCGGACTGGCTTTTTTACTTTTGGAAGTGTGTGATAGTAAAAGTAGAGTGCTGGGAGGTTGTGCGGAGTGAATGTGATTGTGGCGTTTTTGAGCTGGCAATCAGCGGGAAACGGCGTTCCACTGCCAGCTCGTGCCTTTAGGTATCATTAACTATGATTTTTTAGCTGGTGCGTCTTTCGTGTCTTTCCAGTATTGAATACGCACACGATGTAGCTGAGCTCTTCTAGTCTTTTTCATAGTAAAATCCCTCATCTTATATAAGTAACGCTCCTTATGGAGCTTATTGTCTAAGGTCGAATCCCCTTAAATCTATAAGGGAACCAATTATTTAACCGTGACCAATTTCACAACATAATGATAATTACCGATTTCTTGCAGTCATCTTTGGCTAGTAAACGGCGTATTATCTCTCTGACACGGTTAACTTACTCACCAGATATGACAGAAAAATGGCAATCAAGTTCCCTATATTATCTGTCACTGAATCTTAATAATGATTCCTGAAAAATTTTGCAAGTAAGATATCAATTGCCCATCACTTTCAACCGAGCAACTCTTTTCGCGTTCGTGATCGCAGTTGTGTGCAACCCAATTAAGGCTGGATTCGCTGCTGATATTGCTGGCGGTACTCGCGTGGCGTAAGCCCTTTATACGTTTTGAAGTGACGATTAAACAGGGCTTGGTTTCGATACCCTACTCTCTCAAACACAATTCCAATCGGCAAAGGCGTTGATTGCAGCAAATCTGCGGCATGGTTGATCCGCAATTTCATTAGGCGTTGGCTAAACGGCTCTTTAAAGTGCTTTTGAAACAATCTTGTGACCGCACTGTCACTCAGTGATAAATGGTTCGCCAAGTTCGCGAGTGTCACTTTGCTAGCAAAGTGCTGTTCGAGATACGCGTTGACACTTGCCACTCGTTCTCTTTCCTGTAATTCGTGTTCACTCATCGATAAATAAGAGTGAGTCATCAGTGTTTTCGCTCCTTCATCGTGAGCAATCAGAGACAAAACATGGAGAAATCTAGAGAGTTGCTCCATTGCAGGAAACGTCATGAGCTCATGCAGAAGATCCACAACGTGCTGAGCTGTCCGCTCAGAAAACACCACACCTTTGTTGGCCGCTTTTAAAAGCGGATCAAGCTTTCTAAGCTCTGCGCAATAGAACATCAAATTGGCAATCCACTCACGCTTAAACCAGATTACATGAGTCTCGCACTTGCTCTCAACCAATGTGGAATGAATAGAGTGAGGCACACCTGGAGCGATCAATAGCATTTGGTTGTGAGTCACTTCTAATTCGTGATGACCAATATGCAAACTGCCAGTGAAGTGGCGATGGATGACTAATTCAAACACATCATCGTGAAAATGGAGATCGTACTCTTTTTCTGGCTCATCAATGCGACGATAGCGCCAAGAAAAACCTGGTCTTTGTGGTACTTTTTCGATGTGTGCCATTGGCTACTCCACAAAATAGTATTGTTTCACGCTCAAATAATATCAGTATTGCCAGCTTAATCTTCATCACGCCGAAATAGTATTGATATTAAGCGGCATACTATCAACTTTGTGTCGTCACGCTCCTTATTGTTGCCTTGAAAGACAAGATAACTAAGGAGGCTTTCATGAGTCACTTCACTGTCAAGCTACGCCAAGCCCTGCACAAAACACGTGATGAATGGGCAACATTCACCATCAAAGAAATGGAAATTCCACCTAACACTATCGCTAAATTTTACGGCTACAAATCGAGTTGTGATCTTGAGCAAATTCTTAAACAGGATGAAAACGACACCAATTCGGACATTTGCTCGACACCTTGTGCGACATCTCTCACAAGCAATGTAAGCAAAACGACCATCACTGACTAAGATAAAATCGAAAAATTAACATAAACCATTGAAAATTATAACTTATACTATTTCAAACAATATTCACTGCCAAAGTTTTTTTACCTAGCTAATTGAGAGTAATCAGCAAAACATCAATACTGATTGTGTCGACAGGATGTTGGCGGGAACAGGAAAAAAGCCTAATGGACTAGGTATCTTCAGGATGAAGATTTGGTAGCTTAGGATGAGTTATCAGCAAGGACGTAGTTAAGCTCTAGGATAGAGTTCGCCCGTCAGGATGATAGGCAAGAATGGACACCGCTAGGAAGGCGATGAACAAGGAACTCGGTTAAAGGACTTAACCACAATCAAGGATAGATGCAGGGAGCACCTATAGTAGCCGGATTGCTGCGAAAGAGAATAAGCCCCGTCTGGGAAACCAGGCGGGGTTTTATTTTGTCTGCTATTTATTATTCGCTAGGCACCTAATTCTCTTGCGTCGATTTATTTCGTGCCGTGCTATCATTTTCTCTACGTCTTTCAGCAAGCTCACAGCAAATCTCACATTATGCTTAATCCTGTTTGGTTACATACATTTAAGACATTGATTAAAGTCGGTCATTTCACACAAACGGCAGAAAAACTTTTTATGACCCAACCTGGTGTCAGCCAACACATCAAAAAGTTAGAGCAAAGTTGTCAGCATGCGCTGATCAAACGTGAAAACAAAAGCTTCGAATTAACAGAGCAAGGTCGGATTGTTTACGCCTACGCGCTGGAGTTAGAAGAAAGAGAGAAAGCGTTGCTCGAAGAACTCAGTTTTGATGATGCATTTTCAGGTCACTGTAAACTGGCCTGTTCTGGCGCAATGGCATTGATGCTGTATGGCCCTCTTTTAGAAAAGCAAAAACAGCACCCAGGCTTATCGCTGCATTTAGAAGCCGCACCCAATCACTCGATTCTCAATGCAATAACGGAAGGGAGCATTGATATTGGTATCGTAACTGATGTTCCTCACAAAGGTTTATTTCACAGTGAAAGAATTGGTAAGGAGCAGTTGTGCTTAGTCCTACCTAATCAATACCGCGAAAAGCAGATAACACCACAACTCTTGCACGACTGTGGTGTCATTGCCCATCCTGATGCCAAGCACTACATGACGCTGTTTTTTGACCAATGCGCGGAACAAGAGCTCCAAGAAATTAAGATGAGCGATTTACCATTATCCGGCTACGTGAATCAATTAAGCCAAATTTTACTACCTGTGAGTAAAGGACTCGGCTTCACCGTGCTGCCTCAAAGTGCTGTCGACAACTTCCCACAAAAAGATACCTTGCACATCGCACAACTGAAAAACACCGTGTGTGAAGAGTTATTTTTAGTTCGCAAACGCAGTCGTGTTCTGCCACTGCGCTATCAAACAATTAAAGATGTGTTATTGGACGTCATCACAAACTCAAAACAAACTACAGAATAGCCTAACGTTTTAAACTCGTTGTAATCCGTTTGCTTAAAAAAGCCCACAGACAACTTCCAGCTTACAACGCAGGGAATGCCCGATGATTCAACAAATTATTTTTGTCGTAACAACGAGTTTTTTTCGTTTTCTTCTCGCGAGAAAAAAACCTAAGGTGCGCACCTCTAACGAAGTGGTTGTCCAACCACACATCTAAATCGTTGAAGTCAGTAGGTAATATCACCTAAATATCACATACCTGCTGCATTCTATACTCTATACTTATATTTTTAATTTGGTACTGACTTACTAAGGAATTGCCATGCGTATTGCTATTCTCTCTCGTAATGAGAATTTATATTCAACCATGCGCCTAAAACAGGCAGGTGAAGAGCGTGGACATCAAGTAGACGTCATCGATACTCTGCACTGTTATATGGACATTACGAGCAACAACCCTAAGATCCGCTATAAGGGTGAAGAATTGCCACAATACGACGCTGTGATTCCTCGCATCGGTGCATCCATCACATTCTACGGTACCGCGGTTGTACGTCAGTTTGAAATGATGGGCACATTTTGTGTCAACGAATCGGTCGCGATCAGCCGCTCTCGTGACAAATTACGCTCGTTGCAACTGTTATCGCGTAAAGGCATCGGCTTGCCGCGCACTGGCTTTGCTCACCACCCTGATAACATTCAGGACGTGATCAAAAATGTTGGTGGCGCACCTCTAGTGATTAAATTACTAGAAGGAACTCAAGGCATCGGTGTTGTGCTTGCTGAAACCAACAAAGCAGCAGAAAGCGTGATCGAAGCATTCATGGGGTTGAAAGCAAACATCATGGTGCAAGAGTTCATCGAAGAAGCTAAAGGCGCTGACATACGTTGCTTTGTTGTCGGTAATAAAGTGATTGCAGCGATGAAGCGCCAAGCGAAAGAAGGCGAGTTCCGCTCTAACTTACATCGCGGCGGCTCTGCACAGTTAGTGCGACTAAGCAAAGAAGAACGCGCTACTGCGATTAACGCGGCAAAAGTCATGGGGTTAAACCTATGCGGTGTAGATATCCTTCAATCTAAAAACGGCCCCGTGGTAATGGAAGTGAATTCTTCACCAGGTCTTGAAGGTATCGAGCTCGCTACAGAAAAAGACGTTGCTGGTATGATTTTCGACTTTATCGAGAAAAACGCAAAACCACACGCAAACCGTACTCGTGGTAAAGGTTGATAATTGTTTGAGTGAGAGCCTGCTTAGTAGGCTCTCGTATTACTCATCGCTAGGATGACACTATGAATCAGAAAATGATCATTGGGAACGCCGAAGCTATTTGCTTACCTGAGTTAGGGATTACTCACCTTGAAGCGCGCATTGATACGGGCGCACAAACATCTTCATTGCATGTAGATAACATTGATTGCTTTGAAAAAGATGGTCAGTCTTACGTTGCATTCGATCTGCACCCGGATGTTTATCATTTAGAACAAGTGGTTCGCTGCACAGCGAAGCTAAAGGCAAACCGTAAAGTGAAATCTTCAAACGGTACCTTTGAGCATCGCTGCGTTATCACCACCATGCTGCGCATGGGTGACAAACAATGGCCAATCGACATTACGTTGACCAACCGTGAAAAAATGACTTACATGATGCTGTTAGGTCGTCAGGGCATGGCAGACAAAGTGCTGGTCGACCCTAGCCAATCTCATTTATTGGCATCTTAACCCCGTAGCTTCAGATGAGTGATCGAACGTTTTTGTTGAGCATCACTCGTCTAGCTTTATCTTCGTCTACTTCCTACTAAATAGCGCAAACAACAAGCCCTTAGCTTTAACCTTTGTGACGCGCCAATGGGTCATCGGCTTAGTCGGCGCAGTATGCAGAATGTGCTGATACGCTTTCTCATCAAAAGTCACCTCTCCCCCATGCGCCAAAAGCAAACATTGCGGATCCATCTCAAACACACGCTTTAATGATTGGCGATATTGGTTTGGATGAAATATGGGAAACGGCGCAATCAGGTGTTTCTTAACCTGCACCATCAAATCCGCCACATACAATACATCTTGTTCAGAATGATAAACCGACAAATCTCTATCGGTATGTCCCTGCGTTTCTAGTACCTGCCAATCATCAAACCCCGGAATACACTCTCCATCGATGAGTTCGATATCGGGCTTTAACTTGCGCGAATACCACAGGTTTTGCTTTGGTTTACGCATCCGGTTCGCCATCCAGCGCGCTAACATCAAATCGGTCAAATGCATTAGCCAACCATCTACACCGCTATACCATTGGCTCTCTCGCTTTGCGGCCAATAGCTTACATCCAGTTAAATCACGCAGTTTGTGTGCGCCACCAGCGTGGTCTGGATGCATGTGAGTTACAACGACCAACTTTAGGTCAGAAAAAGGACGATGGAGTTGATGTTCAATAAAATCTTTAAGGTGAGGGATATCTGCTCGACTTGCACCATCAAGCAACATTAATTTATCGGGATATTCGGCGAGATACATGGTCTGAATGTATCCCTGAATTCTGTGCAGCTGCAAAATATGTCCTTATTTGAGTGAGATTTTTCATGACCGCTTCCATGCTGGTCAGACCAACTATAACAGCTGAATGGACGCTCTGGTAAACAAATGTTCACATCAGCGCACGACAAGAAATCATAATCGAGATGATAGATTTTAATCATTAGACTCAGCGGCACTTTTATCCGTTAATGCGCGCACACGGAGTTCGTGTCAGGGTATGAGGTTAATGCCTCATGATTTGCTTTTTTGTACTTTTCCTTCTAGTTAATTAAGGACTTAAGTACATTTTTGTGAGAATAGAGTTGGAAAAAGCAACTAAATTAGACCGCATCCGCGCGGACTACAACGTTCACTACTGGAGCCAAGGTTTCTACGGTATTGATGACCAAGGCGAGGTTTACGTATCACCTCGTAGTGATCGTGCACATCAAATCCCTTTCAGTGCCATTGTAAATGAGCTAGAAGCGAAGCAGTTAAATCTGCCTGTATTAGTGCGCTTCCCGCAAATCGTGCACCAACGTGTGCATGGAATTTGCCACGCTTTCAACCAAGCAATTGAAGAATACCAATATCCAAACAAATACCTGTTGGTGTACCCAATTAAAGTAAACCAACAACGTGAAGTGGTGGATGAAATTCTAGCGAGCCAAGCTCAACTAGAAACCAAACAGCTTGGTCTTGAAGCGGGTAGCAAGCCAGAATTGTTGGCAGTACTTGCATTGGCTCAACAAGGCAGCTCCGTGATCGTGTGTAACGGCTATAAAGACCGTGAGTATGTGCGTCTTGCACTGATCGGTGAAAAGCTAGGTCACAAAGTATTCATCGTACTAGAGAAGCTTTCTGAGCTGGATCTGGTGCTAGAAGAAGCGAAAAGCTTGGGCGTAAAACCGCGCCTTGGTTTGCGCATTCGCCTCGCCTCTCAAGGTGCGGGGAAATGGCAAGCAAGTGGCGGTGAAAAATCGAAGTTTGGTTTGTCTGCATCGCAAGTGCTCAGCGTTATTGATCGTCTGAAACGCGAAGGCAACCTAGATGCGATGCAACTGGTTCACTTCCACCTTGGTTCACAGATGGCAAACATCCGTGATGTACGTAATGGTGTGAATGAGTCTGCACGTTTCTACTGCGAACTGCGCGCACTGGGTGCAAACATCGAATACTTCGATGTAGGCGGCGGTTTGGCAGTCGACTACGACGGCACACGCAGCCAATCATCGAACTCGATGAACTACGGCCTTGCAGAGTACGCACGTAATATCGTCAACACAGTGGGCGACGTGTGCCAGCAATACGAACAACCGATGCCAGTGATCATTTCTGAATCCGGTCGTTCACTAACAGCGCACCACGCTGTGTTGATTTCTAACGTAATTGGTACAGAAACATACCAACCGGAAGAAGTGCATGAACTTGGCGCAGATGCTCCACTATTGCTACAAAACATGTGGCGAAACTGGGAAAACTTACAAGATGGTACCGACGCTCGCGCGTTAATTGAGATCTACAACGATACCCAAAGTGATTTGGCAGAGGTACACTCTCAATTCGCAACTGGCGTGCTTAACTTGGAGCAACGTGCGTGGGCAGAACAACTGTCACTGCGCATTTACTTCGAACTAAGCCGCAAGATGAGCACTAAAAATCGCTTCCACCGTCCGATTCTGGACGAGTTGAACGAACGTCTTGCAGATAAGTTCTTCGTGAACTTTTCTCTCTTCCAATCTCTACCAGATGCTTGGGGTATTGATCAGGTGTTCCCTGTTCTGCCACTTTCTGGTCTTGGCGATGCGGAAGAGCGTCGTGCGGTAATGTTGGACATCACCTGTGACTCTGATGGCGCGATCGATCACTACGTTGATGGTCAAGGCATCGAGAGCACGCTACCCGTACCAGCTTGGAGCAAAGACAAACCGTACCTAATGGGCTTTTTCCTAGTAGGCGCATACCAAGAAATCCTTGGTGACATGCACAACCTATTTGGTGACACCCACAGTGCAGTAGTCAATGTTGATGAATACGGTCAATTTGAGATCAGTTACATCAATGAAGGTGATAGTGTAGAAGACATGATGCGCTACGTTCATATCGACGTGGATGCGATTCGTGACAATTACAAACAATTGGTTTCCCAAAGAGTTGAAGCCAATGAACAAGCACAAATCCTAGCAGAACTAGAACAAGGTCTAGCGGGATACACCTATTTAGAGGACTTCTGATATGAATGATTTGTTTACTAAAACCGATTATTCGCTTTACTCCAACTCTATGTCGTTTTTACGTCTACCGTACATTCGTAATCCGGTATCGGCAGACGCAGACGTTGTGGTGCTAGGGGTTCCTCTGGACATGGCTACATCTGGTCGTCCTGGCGCGCGCATGGGGCCAGATGCGATTCGCCGTGCCTCAGTCAACTTGGCATGGGAAGGTAAGAAGTTCCCGTGGGACTTCAACGTATTGGATAAGCTGAAAGTGATCGACGCGGGCGATCTCGTGTTCGATTGCGGTGATGCGGAAGATTTCACTTACCGTCTAGAGGCGGCAACCAGTGAAATTCTAAAAAGCGGTAAAACCATGTTGGGATTGGGCGGTGACCACTTCATCACACTGCCTATCCTGCGTGCCTACGCGAAGCATCATGGTCAAATGGCTCTGATTCACTTTGATGCTCATACGGATACCTACGCAAATGGCAGTTCATACGACCACGGTACAATGTTCTACCATGCGCCGAAAGAAGGCTTGATCTCTGCGAAGAACTCCGTACAAATCGGTATTCGTACTGAATACAAACAGCAGGATCACGGCTTTAATGTGATTAATGCGATGCAGGCGAATGACATGTCGGTGAACGAGATCTTAGAAGAGATTCGTCGTACCGTCGCAGATAAGCCAGTGTATGTTACTTTTGACATCGACTGCTTGGACCCAGCCTTCGCACCAGGAACAGGTACACCCGTTTGTGGTGGCTTGAACTCAGACAAAGCACTGAAGATCATTCGTGGCTTAGCCGGTATGAATATTGTGGGTATGGATGTTGTAGAAGTATCGCCTCCGTACGACCACAGTGATGTTACCGCATTAGCAGGAGCAACCATCGCGCTAGAAATGCTTTACGCATACGCATCTGGCCGCGAATAAACATAATCATTTCTAAGGGAGCTTCGGCTCCCTTTTTGTTCATGGTGCCTTCTCCAGTCTTTTCTTCGTTCGAACCATGTCTTGCTCTGGCTAACCAAAACAATTCTTCTCCCCTCGATTTTAACCATAAAAACCAATGACCTATAAGTGAGTTTACATTCACAACAAATAAGAAATTTAACGTAATTCAACAAAGAAAAGCAGCCTATTTCCGAATGCAAATAAAGATTAGTTTTTCTAATGCATATTATAGATTTTTATCTTGCTCAACTTCACACTTTTCGATTGCTAATTGTACACGCAAAGACTAATATCTCGCGCAAATAGCCCCGTAACACCAAAAGTCTGTTGGCACTCTGCATTAGAGCGCTAAGGGTTTTTACGTCTTAAATTTTTTGGAGAGATACGCAAATGTCTGCTTCGTTTCCATTAGCGAAACTTACCTTTTTAATCGCAATATTGACTGCCGTGGGTCAAATGACCCAAACAATGTACGTGCCTTCAATCGGTCATATGGCGGGTGAGTTTTTGGTGTCTGCGTCATCACTTCAAGCTGTGATGGCTTGTTACCTAATTCCATATGGCTTATCGCAATTCGTGTACGGTACGTTATCGGACCGCTTAGGTCGCAAGCCAATCATCATAGCAGGCCTACTTATCTACATCGTAGGTACATTGGTGGCGCTCTTTGCACACCAATTTGAATGGTTCTTGATTGGTAGTTTCATCCAAGGTTTAGGTATTGGCTGCGGTGGTGCGATGTCACGTACTCTGACTCGCGACTGCTTTGAAGGTTCTGAGCTACACAGAGCAAATAGCTTAATCAGCATGTGTGTGATTTTCTCACCATTGTTGGCTCCCGTGCTTGGCGGCTACTTAACCGAAGCGTTTGGCTGGCGCTCTAGCTACCTATTCTTAGCGCTGTTTGGCATTGCAGTGGTGATTACCATGATGACCAGCATGATGGAGACGCTACCAAAAGAGAAACGCAAGTTCGAACCAGTAGCCAAAAGCTACAAACACGTTTTATCAGATCGCCGCTTCCAAGGCTTTTTGATCTGCCTAGTTGCGACGTTTGCTGGCGTAGGTGTGTTCGAGGCAGCAGCTGGGGTATTGCTAGGTGGTGTATTGGCATTACCAGCGACCACAGTAAGTTTGCTGTTTATCTTGCCAATCCCTGGTTACTTGGTGGGTGCGGGCTTATCTAGCTACATCGCGCAGCGTCGCTCTGAGCGTCGTGCTTTAAATGTTGGCTTGGTATCGATTTTTGTTGGCTCTGCTATTGTGCTCATCCCTGGCTTGTTTGGTTTAACCACGGCGTTAACGCTGGTTGGTGGCGCAACCGTGTACTTTTTGGGTGCGGGTATCCTATTCCCAGCCGCAACAACCGGAGCAATTGCGCCATTCCCATACCATGCAGGAACAGCAGGCGCGACATTGGGTGGCATGCAAAACTTGGGAGCAGGTATTGCGACCTTGCTTGCATCACTATTTCCAGCGCATAACCAGATGCCACTAGGTGTTTTGATGATGGCAATGTCGGTAATTGCAATGCTTGGGCTCATGTGGGTAAATCGAGCGCACAACCACTCAAACGAAGTGCCGCAAGTCATCTGATCATTATCGACTAACGTTCAAAATCCAAAAGGGACACACTAAACTAGTGCGTCCCTTTTTCATATCACACTATATCGATTTACCGATGAGAATGATTTAACTTTCGAATTGATATTTGTTAAAAATAACAGCTGCTTACACAATGTGTTTTCAGCTCCCTTCAAATTGAGTAGCCAACTCGGAAATATTGAGAATTCTCACTTTTTCGGCACACCCCATAATAAAGAATGGACAACTGAAAACCACTAACGAAATGAAAGCCCAGCCCTCAGGATGAGGCCACTTGGGCGTATAATAAGGACAAAAACAGATGCGTTTCACTTTAACTACGTTGGCCGTCTCGGTCGCGCTTGTCGCCGGATGCAGCAATCAAGGAACTCCCAGCATGACTCAATACTCCCAATCACAGATCGTTGCTCAACAAACTCAAGCTCCGGTTGCGAAAAAAGTCCCTCACGCGATGACTATTCATGGTGATACTCGCGTTGATAACTACTACTGGATGCGTGACGACGAACGTAAAGATCCGGAAATTTTGCAGCACCTAGAGCAAGAAAATCAGTATGCGGAAACCGTTCTCAAGCACACTGAAGCTCTTCAAAATGAGCTATTTGAAGAAATTAAAGGTCGCATAGCAAAAGACGACAACTCCGTTCCTGTGCGTAAAGGCAACTACTTCTACTCTAGTGAAGTGACCGGAGATAACGAGTATGAAGTTCATCTTCGAGCGAAAGATTTTGCAGGCAAAGACAAGCAAGTCATTTTAGATGTCAATGAACTTGCAAAAGAACATGAGTTCTTCAGTATTGGCGGCTTGTACGTCAGTCCGAATGAAAACTTACTGGCGTATGGCGAAGATACATTAAGCCGCCGCGTTTACACTCTTAAGATCAAAGACCTGACAACAGGCAATTACCTGCAAGATGAAATCGAAGGCGCCTCAAGCGCGATTGCATGGCAGAACGATAACAACGCATTTTACTACATCAAAAAAGATCCACAGACCTTGCTGGGCTACCAAGTGTATCGCCATGTTATAGGCACGCCACAAAGCAGTGATGAGTTGATTTTTGAAGAAACCGACAGCGCCTATTACACCTCACTAAGCAAAAGCAAAGATGGCGAAGATATTTATATCTGGCATTCCAGTACAGAAACCAGCGGCGTCTCCATCATCGATGCGAACAACCCTAAAGCAAAGGCGAAGCCTTTTTATCCTCGTGAAAATGGCATTGAATACAGCATTTCTAAGCTAGGCGATTGGTATTACATTTATACCAACTATCAAGCCGTGAACTTCCGTTTGATGAAAGTTAAGCAAGAAGAGATGCACGATCGCTCTAAGTGGCAAGACGTGATTGCCGCAGACGACAACACTCAACTTGTCGACTTCGAGCTATTCGATGATCACCTCGTCTATGAGCAGCGCTCTAACGGCCTAGCAAGTGTCACTGTACGTCAGCTCTCAACAGGAAAAGAATTCCCCCTCACATTTAATGACGATGCGTTTGCAGCCTATTTGACAGGTAACCTAGAGCTGGATAACGAGAAAGTTCGTATTTATTACAGCAGTTTAACCACTCCAGGAACCTACTACGATTTCGATCTAAAAACGGGCGAGTCAGAAATCATGAAGCAAACACCTGTACTTGGTGATTTTAATCCTGACAATTACCAATCAGAACGCATTATGATCACAGCCCGTGACGGTAAAGAAGTACCCGTTTCTTTGGTGTATCGTAAAGACTTATTTAAGAAGGATGGTACGAATCCAGTCTACCAATATGGTTATGGCTCTTATGGAGCAACCATTGAGCCAACTTTCCGCTCGGCACGTTTAAGTCTATTGGATCGCGGCTTTGTTTACGCCATCGCTCATATCCGTGGATCTGAAATGCTTGGCCGTCCTTGGTATGAAGATGGTAAAAAACTCACCAAGCAAAACACATTCAACGACTTTATTGATGTGACTAAAGGTTTGGTTGAACAAGGCTATGGCGCGAAAGATAAAGTCTTCGCTGTTGGTGGCTCTGCAGGTGGTCTCTTAATGGGGGCTGTCATCAACCAAGCACCAGAACTGTATCGCGGTATCGGCGCTCATGTTCCGTTTGTGGACGTGGTAACCACCATGCTCGATGAATCAATTCCATTGACCACCAATGAATATGATGAATGGGGTAACCCAAATAACAAAACATACTATGACTATATGTTGAGTTACTCGCCTTACGACAACATCAAGGCGCAAAACTACCCAAACATGTTGGTAACGACTGGCTTGCACGACTCTCAAGTACAGTACTTTGAACCAATGAAGTGGGTCGCCAAACTTCGTGAAATGAAGACAGACGATAACGTCTTGTTGTTCAAAACCGATATGGAAGCCGGACACGGCGGCGCATCTGGTCGATTTAAGCGCTTGAAAGAAGATGCGTTAGAGTACGCCTTCTTCCTCGATTTACTCGATAAAAAATAAGCGTATTAATAGAACTGCATCTCTAACAACAAAAATGCCCGCAAGTTGCGGGCATTTTTTATAGACGCGCTCTCTAAACAGAGAGTTGGGTTACCTAAGCACAGCATTACCAGTGTCTCTTATAGCCAACGGAAAGCAGAAAGAAAAACGCCTACTCACAACGAGTAGGCGTTAACACAATAAATGTGTTTAGGCAGTAGAAACTGGCCTATTTATTAGAAGTAGTAACGAGCACCTAGAGTCCAGTAGTCGTTCTCTTCGCTAGTGTAATCGTTACCTAAGTCAAACTGGTAAGCAGCAAACGTTACGAAAGCAGGAGTTACAGCGTACTCTGCTTGTAGCGCAGTTTCGCTTGAAACTGTCTTGTTGTCTTCTTCGTCTTCTACGCCTTCGTAGTTAACGCTGAATGTCCAATCGTTTACGCCGTATGCCAAAAGAGCTTCAAGTTGAGAAGTATCTTTACGCATTTGGTAGAAGTACTCGTTCATACCGTATACTACCGCTGCGTATAGACCTGAACCATATTGACCGTAGTTTACAGAGAATAGGTGTGATTCAGCTGTTTTAGTTCCTAGGTTCTGCTCCTTAATATCACCACCGCTGTATACGTAACCCAAGCCAAAGCCAGCTACAGAGCCGCTCAATGCAATTTGACCACGTTGCTCGTAAGTTACGGCGTCTGAAGTTTGCTCACCTTGCCAACCTAGACCTAGGTTGAAAGCAAAGCCTTCACCAAATTCAAAACCTTTACGGTAGCTAAGCATTTTATCAGCACGAGCTGAGCCTAGGTTGCCGTGGTTGTCGTACAAAAAGTCGTTCGCAAACGCGATTGGTAGATCCGCAACACCAGCGACATCGTAGTAAGGTGACCATTGAGTACCTGCAACAAGGCGACCGTACTGCTCGTGAGTTGCACCGATGTAACCTAGACGAGTTTTGAATGACTGTTCACCACCATTTAGGTAGTTAAGCGCCCATTCGCCTTTAGCATCGATAGTAATACCGTTGCCAATGTCTTTCTTACCCGCAACGTTAATACGTGGAGAGACTTGGTGAACTTTTACTTCTTCTTCGAAATACTCACCCACGCCAACTGAAACGTGACCGCCGATCGATAAAGATGTACCATCGCTGTTGTAAACTTCTGCTGCGAAGGCCTGTGAACCACATGCTAGTGCCGCCACTGCAACGGCTAGAGTTTTCATTTTCATTGTTAACATCCGTATAGTTGTTTGTACCGGTTCGCTTAGAAACAGATTAAATCCGAATCAATCGCAACGAACACATAACAAAGTAGTAATGAAATAGAAATGAAACAAACACTTTCTTATGCAACCAGTGGTATTAATGCTCACGTTTTGAACTAAGTCACAAAAAAATAGGGAACTTTTCATTCCCCATCATAAAATCTGTGGCTTTTTACGTGTCACATCTCCCAACGTGCGAGTGGCTTCTCAGTTTTGATACCCTTACTGCCCCAGCGGTCAATAACATCAATTTGCAGTATACGACTCGGTTTAATAAGCGATGTCAAGGTTTTCGACGGTCGTTTATCCGTCACTAACCATAGCGTTTTATCTTGTTCAAACTGAGCTTTTAAAGATAATTTGTCTTCTTCTGTCCACTCGAGTTCTGGCTTAAATTCGCGCCCAACCACAAACAATTGGTTGCCAGAGGCAAAGTCCTCTAGTGACTCACTCATCAGTACCACTGAATCGATGCCTTTATCGAAGATCTCTGCCTGTTGTTGGTTGATCAGTTCACGCACATTGAGCATAAAAGCCTGTTGATTCGTTTGAATCGCCTTTTGGTGTTCAGGATATACACGTTGTAGATCCTCTCCAACAATGCCCGCCATTCGGATTAAGTTTGTAGGGTTAAGCCATGCGTACTTCGATGTTGACCCATTTTCCAATGTCAGTACTGCAACTCCTTGAGCTCTAGGAGAAATGGCCTGCGATGCATCGATTTCAATCAAGTGAATGTTGCCCTGTCGAGCGTAAACATAAGTCGGGTCTTGTTTCCAAATCGCACCAAGAGTAATAGCAACCGTCGCGGCTTGACCCGCTTGCTTAACTTGCTCTGTACCTTTATTTGCGAACCAGTTCTCAAGACGCTCAACGCCGTAACGCTTTGGAGGCAGATACTGAGTCTCTATCCCTGTACCTTTCATGAGTTGCTCAGACAACATGTACGTGACGGGAGTGCTGGTTAAAATGTCTTTGGCGCTTGCCAACGATGGAAGTGTTGTCGCTATAACCAAACCAAAAGTTATCGCTAATTTTTTTATCTTCATGTTCATTACTTTATAAAAAGGGTTACGCTTTTTTGATAATTCGGTAAACCGTTGCTGTTAGGAAAAATGCCGCAGAAACAATGATGATGGATGCGCCTGATGGCACTGGTAGCTCAAGCTCCATCGGCAGTATGGTTCCGACTAAACACGCAATGGTTGCCAATAAAGAAGAAAGGAGAACGAAACTGCCCATGCGTTTAGTCAATAACCTAGCCGTTGCACCAGGAATCAGTAGCAATGCACCAACCAATACCGCGCCAATAATCTTTACCGCGGCGATGGTGACCAAGGTGATCATCATGACAAATAAGTAATCATAAAAGCTGGTATTAAAGCCGCGTACACGTGCAATATCCGGGCTAATACAAGTCAGCAAAATGCGGTTAAACGTTGGAATAAGAAGCAGTAATATGATCAAACAACTGATCGCTAAAATAAGGATATCGTTGTCCGTCACAGTCAAGATCGATCCAAACAACACGTTCTCCAACATGTGAATGTTGATCTTACGAGCGACGTACATTAACAGCGCAGCACCAACCGCTAACGCTAGTGCAAGAAAAACCCCAACCAGTGTATCGTAAGGTACATTGGTACGATTACGAACAAAGTGAAGCAACAGCGCAAAAATCATACAAAAGCTAAACAAGCCGATGATCGGATTCTCTGGCGGCTCACCGAGCAACACACCAATCGCGATTCCGGTAAGCGCAGCGTGCCCAACCGCTTCAGAGAAAAAAGCCAGTCGCTTGGCGATGACTAATGTCCCAAGACCACCAAGTAATGGTCCTAATATCAACGCAGCCACAATTGCGTTCACCATGAAGGCATAAGAAAAGCTATCGCTTAACCATCCAGCTTCAACGCCGCTAACCGCTAACTCTCGTAACCAATCCATTATGCAGCCTCCACTTTTGCTGTGTAGTGCTTAAATAATGTTTCTATACGATCAGGGCTTAGCACATCTGAATGGTGACCTGACGCCACAATTTGACGATTTACGACATGGACCTGCGCATCTAAACGGCGCACTGCGGTCACGTCATGGTGTACTGCCAGTACCGTTTTGCCCTCTCCAACGACTTCATGAATCAAACCTTCAAGATACCGAACACCTTGCTCGTCCATACCAGTTGTAGGTTCATCTAAAACCAATAAATTGGGCTCATCCAGTAAAGCTTGCGCAAACAAAACACGCTGTTGCTCACCGCCAGAGAGTTGCCCCATACGACGATCGCAACGCGTTGCCATGCCCACGCGATCCAGCTGGGCCAGGGCATGTTGAGTTTGTTTAGTTTTACGTCGCCAAAATAGAGGGATACGGGTTTGATTAAGCAGCACAAAATCCATCACGGTTAACGGGAGGCTTGCCTCGAACATCGCCTTTTGTGGTACATATCCTATCTTACCCGATGCAGCTGATTGCTCTGGCCAATTGAGTGCAATGTTTCCCGAAAATGGTGTTAGCCCAAGTATCGAACGAAGCAAAGAGGTTTTCCCACCACCATTCGGCCCCATGATAACGTGGCATTTAGCGCTCTCGAATTCAGCGCTGATGTTCTGCAAAATAATATTGTCGGCGTATTTTAGGCCCACGTTACTTAAGGAAACGGAAGGTCCAGTCATTACGCCTTTTCCCCTGCTCGCTTGCTCGCAACAAACTTCATTGCCTCAATGAGCGTTTCCACGTTATCTCGCATCTCAAGTTCGACTTTATCAGCCTCATACTCACCGTGAGTCATGTGAGAAAAGCGATAAAGCTGCACCCCAGTCGCCTCTTCGATGGTATCAACAAAACGGTTCGGCATATTGAGCTCATAAAACAGCACATCAATACCCGATTCACGAATTTTCTCAATCGTTTCCTGCAACTGACTGGCACTTGGTTCAACACCATGAGCAGGCTCAATAACAGCTGCGACGTCAACACCAAATTCCTGAAGGATATAACCGTAAGCATTATGGGTTGTCGCCACCTTCATACCAGCCGTGTCCAACTCACCAAGAGACAACATTGCATCACGCTTCATCAGGCGGAAAGTTTTCGCATATTTACGAGCATTTTGGCGATAAAAAGTAGCGTTGTCTGGGTCCAGTTTACTTAGCTCACTCGCGATGGTGTAAACCTTTTGAATAGTGGTCGATAGACCAACAAAGGTGTGAGGGTTCACTGCACCTTGACCAACTGACTGCCCCATCGCCGGTAACAGAGGCACTTCTTTGTTCGCTTCGATAACCACGAGATCATCACGCTGAGAGGCTTTGATCACTTTCAGTGCAAAATCGTCATGACCAATACCATTGATCACTATCGCATCCATTTCATTCAAACGTTTAAGATCATTGGGTTGCGGTAAATAGTTATGAGGGTTAAAACCAGCATCGACCAGAGGAATGATGTTCGCCTTGTCATCAACAACAGCTTTGACATAGCTGTAATAAGGTTGAAGCGTAATACCAATACTGAGTTTATCGGCAGCAAAGCCTGTAGAAGACACCGTCAATAACACGGTGGCTGTAAGAATACGACGTAAAAGAGAGCGTTTGATCATAGTACTTATCAATTATGTTGTCTTAATGGGCGTGAGAATGGGAAGAAGAGGAATCTGACAGAACGATTTGTTGCCAGCCATGCTGGCGGCGTTTTGCTAGATCGCTTAGTACCTCCGCATTTAACGATCGGCTAGAATCACTAAACCAAATATCAGCTTGAGAGCCACGGCTATCCAGAAGCATAGAGGCAGAACCTTGGGCATTTTTCTTCATGCCAATGTAGACTCCGGCATCGATTCGTTTCCACTGATGAGACCCTTTGCGCTTCCAATTTTGGTCTTTTACGAATGGAGCAATCCAAAGCGCCTCCATGTCAGAGACCTCAGGCCAAGTTCCAGTTTCTAGCTGCAAATCACGAATCTCTTCATGAGCAAGCTTAAGTTCAGCGATCAAGCCCAACTCGTTTTGATGTAAGTCTGTGATTAAAACTTGATGAGCCTGTATGTCTGGCTTTTCAGTCGCAACCTGATGGTAGGGCATAAGTATGGCTGCAGAACCGAGAACCGCTGCGATAGTCAGTGCGACCCACTTTCCTTCTCGGTTACCATCATCGGGGCGAACTTTCTGTACACTCATTTCTCTTTCAGCTCAACGATATCCACTTCCACCGGGCTTTCATGTCCGGCATCAAATACCAAATAGAAATCTGTTTCAGGGTGAGTAAATTCTGCGATGGAACGCTTATCTGTTTTTTCTTTGGCGATCAGATTGTCGTCGTAATCGTACATTTCGACATCGTAGTCGACCGCTGTCGATCCATCCGAGTAGCCCGCTTCACAAATCACTTTATCTTGCGCCAAGTGACAACTCATCAGAGGGAAGTGTGCAGCAGCGTGAAAAGAAGCAAATCCAGAAAAAAGCAAAGCAGCTTTGAGAAGAGAAGTGTTATTCATGATGATTCCAAAATGGCCCAGCGATTGCTGAGCCTAATTCGATTAGTTAAGTTGAGTTTCAAACGTAAGGTGAACATTGGCACTCGCTTTATCCGCCAATGGATTATCTTTTAATTCACCTTTGTAGTTCGCTTTCATTAAGTAGCGCCCTGCGACCTCTGGCGTGAAGATCACTTTGCCATCTTCATCACTCACCACATCGATTTGTTCTTGATGGTTTCGGTACATGGTGCCTTCACGTGTGATCTCCGCTGTGACGCCCTCTTGTGGCTCACCATTGAAGAAAAACTGGAAAGTGACTGGTTCACCTTCAATGATGTCCGATGGATGCGTGACCGGCTTCATCTCCAGCATTTTGCCTTCAATCTCCAACGCTTTGTCCGTTGGCATACCAACCGTAATGTAGCTTTCTGCTCGGGTGTAGCTTAGTTGAGTAACCACATCACGCGCCTGTTCTGGAAGAACATCATGACGCTCAGCTTTGTTTGCTCGCGCCCATTTCACCGTATCACGACGACCCGCTTTGTATTGGGTGTAGTAGCTCGGCTGATTATTGATCGCGACTTTGTGCGTGCCTTCTTCCGTAAAAAAGAAATCAAACATAGAACGACGTTTGCCACGAACAACAAAGTTAGGACGCTCAGAACGGCCATCCGGCATCACCACGAACGCTTGGTCACTACCCGCAGGCTTATCAAAAACAAACGTTCCGTGAGAAGCAGTAACATCAAATGTCAGCCAGTCACCGCCTTCTTTTGAAACCGTAAAGTGAGAAGGCAGAACCCAACGTGGATGCGCTTGTGCGGTGGTTGTTGCAGCCAATCCCATTGCCATTACACTCGCCAATGCCACTGCTTTCATTTTGGTTTTCATTGTTTGTCCTTTAATCACTTAACTTGATAATTGACGGTGATGACACCCGTCTCTTGTGTTGGTTTAAGCTCATAGCGCACTTCACTGTCCGCTAGCGTTATTTTTTGACGTAAGTAGTTTCGCCCACCATGTTCACGAACAACTTCGACGTACAACGTGTAATTTCCTTGCTCCAAACGCTTTCCTGCATCATTGGTTCCGTCCCAGACAAAACGGTACTGTCCAGCAGGGCGCGTTGCAGACGTCACCGCATCAACAAGTTCACGATCATAACGACCCGCTTTTCTCCACCAGCTGCGCAGGTCTTTTAGCCATTCGTCTTTTCCTACCCATAGCTGAATGGTTTTAACCGGTTTACGCTGGTCATTTTCAACCCACACCGCCACATAAGGGCGTGCGTACATTGAAGTGTCTATCTTTGGAAGTTCGAATTCGAAATCGATCTTCGCGTTATCTGGTAGAGGAGCCGCAGAAAGAGAGAAAGGAGCAAAAGCCGCGATCAAAGCGGCTTTACAAAAGTGATTACGGCGGAAAAATCTTCCTGTGTTCAACATAAGTGTTCTCTAAAAAAGCTGTTATGGAACAGCAACAAAATAAATCACGAGCGACAGTAACGTACCAAAGCTCATCCATTGCATTGACGTTCTAAGCGTCTTCTTCTTAGGCAGTAATAAGCACACACCTGTTAGAACAAAAAACACCATCAAAAGCGCAGTGACGTCGATAAACCACTTCCAAATCCCACCACTGTTGCGTCCTTTATGTAGATCGTTCAGCAGCGCAACAATACCGTAGTGCGTCGTTTCAACCTCTGCCGCACCGGTGGTCATATCAATAAAGACCGTAGCGTTATAACCTGGGCCTTTAAAATCCATAGACAGCTCTCCGAGTAACAACTCACCTTGCTCAACTTCGGTATACACATCTAGTGCGGAGGGAGTGCCGCGAAGCTCGGTTTCTTTAGTCAAGAAAGCCACCAGCCCTTCACGATTAGGTTGAAAGGTATCTGAATGTGAGAATAGAACTGAGTGCGGAACCGTCAGAGTATGTTGTTGAATGATAGGTTCACTGCGTTCAAATAATTCGGGGCGATTGAGGGTAATTCCAGTTATTGCAAAAAACAGCGTAACTAAGAGAAGAGCCATCGAAATATAGATATGTAGGCGGCGAGCCCAAGTTTGAACACCTTTGCTTTTAAGCAACATAGAAACAATCATCACCAATAAATGTGGGGCATAATTTAGGTGATAATCATTCGTATTGGCATTTAATTTACATTGTTTACCTTTTCAATTCAGCTTGGCTGGCGCATGTTGTAACTATTTGAGCCAATGTGAGTTACCGATTGCTTACCCTCTAGATAATAACCCTATTGATTTTAATGACTAAAAATTTAATGATATTTCCAATACTAAAAAGTGGGATAGACTCCACCAAAATGCGCCTTTATGTATATTTAATGAAAAGCTTAAAAGCTATCGATAAGCTAGATTAAAAAGGTAAGCTAAGAAGTTAGTGTAGGGTTAGATAGAGAAAATTTTCTGATGCTAGCCAAACGCTATGGTGCAGTTCAGAAGGAAAAATATGAACAAGAATGTTGTAATAATTCTCTTATCACTTTTCTCAAGTGTCACTTTCGCAAGTGAAAAGTTTGAAGCCAGTTTGTTTAACAACGTAAGCCAATCTATCGATAATTATGGTGCGAAAATAAAGCAGTGCGAATCTATGGCAGACCAGAATACACCTGACAAACAAACCCTAGAGTATTCAAAGAAGCATATAGAAGCATTAACTCCTGTTCTGCCGTTTTTAAGCGAGAAAGCTTTTGAGGCTTGTGTATTAAAAGAGAAGCAAGAACTAGCGTATTATCTATTAATAGCAAAAAATAACGCTTCAAGAACTTCAACATTAAAGCTTGTAGAATCGACTGAAAGCCTTACTTTTCATATCGAACCTACATCGAGAGAAAAGTTTGAAACACTGAGCAAGGTACATCAAGAATATATAGAGAAAAGCCCTTTTTTCTCCCGACCATTTGATGCATTAGCTTTTTATGAAAAGCTCATACAGTAAATAGCTTTTATGACTTTAGACAAAAAATACCCGAGACTGAGCTCGGGTATTTAATAAAAATGTTCGCTATGAGTTTTGCGTCGATTCTACTTTGCGTAGCTGAGATAGATACTTAACCCAACTTTTTGCCTGATTCGACGGTTTTATCTCATCCGCTCTTTTGGCATTAGCAAGTGCATCGTCAAACCGCTTAAGCTTGTAGTAAGCGCGAGTTTTGATAAGTGCGACATCCGCTTTACGACCGCTGACCTTATCGAGCGCGGCAAGGGCATCTTTATAGTGGCCTTCTTGCACCAATAATTGAGAGTAGTTCCAGTAATACTGTCGGTCTAACTGAGCAGCAACACGCCAACTATCGATAGACTCTTCCCACTCTTTTGCCATTTGCCAATACGTCGCTTGCTGAGCTTTCAGTTTACTATTCGAGTTTACATCCTCTAGCTCGTTCATCACCAACGCAGCTCTCTCAGGAATACCTCGTTTCGCGTACAATTGTGCCAGCAGCTTTAAGTCATCTTGGCTAAGTTGTAATCCTTTCAGTTTTGCCAACGCCAAAGAGTCCAGAGCACGTTTGTTGTCATCAACACGCAGGTAAAGAGCAACAAGCTGACGCCACCATTCAATTCGCTCAGGTTCAATCGCGATCAAGCGTTTGATGGTCGAGATTGCCGGCTTCCACTTTTTCAGTTCTAGCTCAGCAGAAAGCTTTATCGACAATGCGCCAAGCTTGTCTGGCTGACCAAACTTCTCATAACGAGCCATTGCTGAAAGCACTTTCTGCCACTGACTCAGTTGATAATGAGATTGGGAAATACGCAGCCATAGCTCATGCGCTTTTTGACCTTTAGGAATGTTTTTGCTCAGGGCATAGTAATGAGGTAACGCCTTAGAAAAGCGTTGCTCGTTCAGCAGTATATCTGCCAACATTTTTCGGGTTTGCCATGCTTGCTCATCTTGTAGCAACCCACTATTGACTGCCAACTCAAGTTGCTTAATCGCCGCTTGAGTTTGCTCGTTCTGCCAGTAAAAAATACCCAACATTCGAGCGACATAAGCTTGGTCATATCCACGAGAAAGCTCCATAGCTTCAAGAGATGAAATCGCTTCTTTTAGTTTCTCCTCTTGAGCCAAGTTGTGTGCTCGTTGAACTCTCGCGGCAGTGTATTGGCTTAACTCACTGGCAATGGTTGAAAGTGCACTCAGGCTTAATACCGTACCGATTAAGAATTTTTTCATCATTTGGCTAACTTGAACTCCACTTTAGCGGTTTGTCCATACTGCTCAATTGACACACCATCCTCAACTTTTGGCTGATACTTCCATTTTTTAAGCGCACGGATTGCTTCCCTTTCGAACATACGCTGTGGCTCAGCCTCGATCACTTCAATATCTTTTGGTCGTCCTGTTGCATCGATCGTGAAACGCATAATGACATAGCCTTCAACTCTACGTTTCAGCGCCTTACTTGGATATCGAGGATCAACACGATACAACGGCAGTGCTTGTTGGTTGCCCATTGTTCCCTTCAAGTTTGGTGCACTGATCGCGATACCTTCAAGGGCAGTGTTCAAACCTAAAGCACTGACTGGCGTCATCTGGCTCATTGGCTCCATTTGAGTGTCGGCTTGAGACAGATCCATTGGCTCCGGCGCTTGGGGTGGTTCTGGTTGCTCCGGCACTGAACGCTGACGACGCTGCACGTCTGCTTCATTCTCTACCATCACCATATCAAAACGAACCGCTTCCGAAGCTTCTGGCGCTCGCTGGTTGCCTTTATCAACCATCCACGCCATAAAGCTAAACAGGCTCACAGAAATTAACAATGATGCTGGTAGTGCAAGTAACAGCCTGCCCATTAAGGTTTCTCCGCCGCCAATGCGATGTTTTTCACGCCCGCCGCCTTTGCAGCGTCCATCACTTTCACGACAGTGCCATTGTAAGCATGCTCGTCAGCTTGGATAACTAACGAGGCATCAGGTTGATCAAGTAACAGGTGCTCAATAGAGGCCTCAACACGCTCAATATCAACCACTCGTTTGTCGATGTACACATCATTCGCTGCCGTTACTGCGATAAAAATGCCCGCGTCTTTTTGGCTTACTACATTAGAAGCCTGAGGGCGATTCACTTCTACACCGGACTCACGTACAAACGAACTGGTCACAATGAAGAAGATCAACATGATGAAGACGATATCAAGCATCGACGTTAAATCGACTTGAGCTTCATCTTGTTGGTTAGGTCTGCGTCCGAGTCTCACTTTTGACTCCTTAAAGATTGTTCTAACTGGATAGCTTTTCGTTCACACACTTTGCTAAGGCGAGCATGAATAAACATGCCCGCAAGCGCTGCTACCATACCCGCCATGGTTGGCAGCGTAGCAAGTGAGATACCAGAAGCCATCAATTTCGGATTGCTGCTGCCTTGCGATGCCATTACGTCAAACACCGTAATCATGCCCGTCACCGTCCCTAACAACCCTAGCATTGGGCAAACCGCCACAAGCAGCTTAATAGTCGATAGGTTTTGGCGCAGTTCGATTTGCGCTTTTGCAATCCATCCTTCACGGATTTGATGCGCGTACCAAGAGTGGTGCTCTGATCTTGCTTGCCACTGCTCACAAAGCTGTTTCTTTACCCCAGGGAAAACCGTTGTGAGATAAATAACCCGCTCCATAACCAACAGCCAGCACACCGCCACGACGGCAGCCAGCCACCATAGGATTTGACCACCTTGCTGCATAAAGCTCATCAAAGTTGTGGCCCAATCCTCACTGATCAAACCCAATGTGTTGAGTAGGATCTGCTCCATTACGCTGCGTTCTCCCCTAAGGTGTTAGAGTGACTCTTGTTGCTCGGCATATCACGCTCAGCTTGTTCTGCAACTAAACCGATACCTTGCTTTTCTAAGATACTGCGAATATTTTCTGCTTGAGAGCTCAATACGTTGTGCGCCAATAACAATGGCATGGCTGAAACAAGGCCAAGTACAGTAGTTACAAGCGCCATCGAAATACCACCCGCCATTACTTTCGGATCACCATTACCAAATTGAGTGATGACTTGGAAGGTTTCGATCATACCCGTTACCGTGCCCAGTAGACCAAGCATAGGGGCCAGCGCAGCAAGAAGCTTCAGCATCGACAACCCTTTTTCTAAGTGGGTTTGCTCATCAACAACGGCTTCCAAAAGACGTAGCTCTAACGCTTCTACGCTGCGATGCTTATCTTTCTGATACACCGCAAGCACACGACCTAAAGGGTTGTCTCCTGGCTGTGCTGGAGTTTTCAGTTGCTTCATGATTTTCTGGCGCGAAATCATCAGAGATGCACCACGTACGAGCGCAATCAATAGGCCGATAGCTAATAAACCAAGGATGATTTTACCGACAACGCCGCCTGCATTTAGGCGATCAGCCAAAGTCGGTGAGTTTGCGAGCTGCTCAAGAAGAATGCCGCGTGACGGGTCAATGACAAGCGCATCAATGTCACCAGAGGAAATAGTATTCGCTGTTGGACCGCTTTCAGGCTGACGAAGATAGTTTACCGCATCTCCGCGTTGACCATTCCACTTAACGTAGCCAGTGTCATCCAGCAGCGCCATAGAACCAAGACGAACACCATTAACCGTTTGTTCACGACCTTCGCCATTTAGCAGTGTGAAAGAGACGTTTGCCATCTCACCACTTGCTTTGATTTGTTCTTCCATGCTGCGCCACATCGCCTGAAGTTGGGTCAACGTTGGCAGTGATTTAGCCGCAACAATAGCATCGATATCTTTCTGATATGAGTTTGCATCAACACCCGTTACAGAGCTCTTGAGCTCTGACTCTAGCTCTTTTGCGTTCTGGCGAACGACGCCAAATAGCTCACCTAAGCTCCCGGTTTCTAGACGTAGCTTTTCTTCTAGCTGCGCCAGTTCCGCTTCGTTTTCACCGAAAGTAACACTTAATGAGTCCGCTTCTGCTTGAAGAGCCGCTCGCTCTGCGGCCAATTTATTCTTTATAGCCTGTAGCTCTTGCTCTGTTTTCTTAAAACCTGATTCACGCGTGACATTGTGCGATTGCTGTTGACGATTTTCTTGCTGCGCCTTTTGTAACAACGCATCACTAGCAACAGTTGTATGAGGCATTAATGCGGCTGTCGAGATTAGTGCAACCGATAACCATTTTTTCATCATTTATTTGCCCTCCGCAGCGGTTAACGACACTGGCAGAGTTAACATACTCGGCGCGATCTGTTTATTCGCCATAGCGAACGCTTTATCTAGCTCTGATTTTTGCTCAGAACCCACTTGTTGCCATACTTGTTGTTGCTGTGACCAGCTCCAAAATGTGTCACCAGATAAGCTACGCGCTACCAAAGACAAACGCCCTAAATAGAGAATGTCCGCCTCCACAGCTTCATTGTCACCCAGGTTAATCTTGCCTTGGTAAACGCCAAGCTTGGTGCCGTAATCCATTTCAATTTGGTACGCTTCTAAAATACGACGAAACTTCTCTGCATCCGCAACGTCTGCACGCGTCATCATGGAATCCAGCTTTGCAATTCGCTCCTCACGTTGCGCTTTGCGTATAGGCTTGTCGTTAGCGACGAGCACTTTTAAGCCCTCAAGCATGTGATACATCAAAGGCACGACACCTTGACGAGTTTGAGCAATCTGCTCAATTTGCTCGTTCAAGCTATCAACTTCTTGATTTTGGCTCTCAACAAGGCTTGCAAGATGATCGCGATAAATCTTCAAGTTACCGACTTCCTCTTGCAGCTGCTCAATTTCAGCTTCTAGAGTAAGTGATTTTTCTGCGCTTGCATCAATACGTTTTTGGCTTACCGCCGACGACTGGTTTGTTTTACTCTGCACAGCTTGTGCATCGTTTAAGTTCGCCGCGTGAGCGGGAATCAAAACCGATGATATCAACAGAGCGATACTTGATTTCATTAGATTCATACGAGTTATATTTCTGTGTTCCAAAAACGACCAAAGGGGAAGACTACCCTTCCCCTTTAATAATCAAATTGTTATCAGTACTTGAACTGGATTGTTGCCATGTAGTTGCGGTCTTCTCCAACCACAACCCCACTCGCACCTTTTTGCTCGCTATTCGTGCTACCGCCACCTGCGAAGTAGTCGGTATCGAATAAGTTCTCGACATTGAATCGAGCAATGATATCCAAGTTTTCATCGTACTTATGTTTGTATGACACGCCCATATCAACGCGAGCGTAGCCATCTTTCTTGAAGGTGTTCTTTGCATCACCGTAGCGATCACCTTCATAAATCAAACCGAGGTTTAAGTTAGTGTTGTCTTGAACTTTGTAGCTAGACCATAGACTTGCTGAAAACTCTGGCACATCTACAGGGCGGTTGCCTTCATATCTTTCTGCCTTCTTAAGCTCTGCATCCAAGTACATTGCAGAAGCGGTTAGCGACAACTCAGGGGTCACAAAACCTTGAGCCATTAACTCAGCACCTTTGTGAACTTGCTCACCACCTTGAGTTTTCTTATGTAGAACCTTATTACTAGCATCTTTACCACTTTCAACATCCAGCGACATGTTCTCTAATGTGATATCAAACACAGCACCTGATACAAATAAGCGCTGATCAAACAGTTCCCACTTCGTACCGATTTCATAAGAAATTCCGCGCTCTGCATCTAGCTTCTCGCCATCGTTCACGTAAGTTTTGCCACGACCACTGCTGACTTCACCTTGCGGCATAAAGCTTTCAGAGTACTGAACGTAAACCGAGCCATTCGTCGCTGGGTGGAAAATTACACCAAATTTTGGAGAAACCTGGTTTTCAGTCAGGTCATCATCACGCTTTTCGTCATAACGAACACCTGCAAGTACTTGCCAAGACTCGTTAATAGTCATCATGTTTTGCGCGTAGATACCCCAAGTATCGTACTCAGTTGTTGGTGATTTCTTCGAACTACGATAGCCAGGCTTAGGCACCGTTTCTCCTGGCGCAATACTCGCCTCATTATGAAATGCCATAAAGCGATCATAACTGTAATCTAAGTAGTTAGCGCCCACTAACAACGTGTTTTCCGTACCGAACAAAGTAAAGTCCGTCGTCACATCTATATATGCAGTATCAAATACCCAATTATCGGAGCGATCATTCCCTTTGTGTCGAATCACACCGTCTTTGTCATAATTGTCAAACTTAGGGTAAGACTCTACATCAAAACGCTTAAAGTCTTGACGGTTGTAACCCGCTTTTACGTTTACATTGTCAGTCACTTGAGCATTAATATCGATACCGTAGTTTTCTACTTCGTTGTCAATCTTTGACCACTGGGCATCCCAGATGTGCTTGTCACCGCGAACCGCTTTACCATCCACAATGTAAGCACCAGAATCCACACTACCATCGTCTTTCGTGCGATCGTAATGCGCTGACACCATAAAGTTGTCGGTGATGTCGTACTCAACCACTAGGCCCGCAACCGTACGATCCGTTTCTGGCTCGGTACCATCGCCGTAGCTGCGCCAAGAGCCGTAGCTTTCTTTGGCAAAAATTGCGCGCGCGCGCAGTGTCTCTGCATCATTTAGCGCGCCACTCACATCAAGCACCGTGCGTGAGTGATCATTCGAACCTAGATCTTGACTCAAACTAGCTTGTGTTTGAGTTGTTGGTTTTTTCGAAACCATGTTTACCAAGCCACCCGGCTCAGATTTACCGTATAGCAGACCTGATGGGCCTTTAAGCACTTCAACACGCTCTAAAAGCTCAATTGGCTGGCGGTAGTGTGACCAGTGTTGACGGCCATCACGAAGAAAACCGTCTGAACTGCTAAGTTCAAAACCACGTAGAGAGAAACGTTCGCGGTTACGGCTTGTACCACCCGCGCTAACACTTGCATCGTTACGTAGCACTTCACCAAGTGTACTTGCACGCTGCTCATCAATTACCGTTTCATCGATAACCGCTACTTGTCCTGGCGTTTCCAGTTGCGTCATTTCCATGCGCATTGCTGTACTGTTTGTATCCGCCTTGTAGCCGAACTCTCGACCTTCTACAACTACATGTTCGTCTGTTTGAACGTCCGCCACTGCAGGTGTTGCTAACACCGCACCGATCACTAGCGCCAAATGGCTCTTAGTAAACATATCCTTTCACTCCGATTATTATTTTTCGGGTCACATGCTTGTTGAATGCGATTCCCTCTTAATTATTTCGCGGGTGAATATAAGTGATAAGTATTACCATTTGCATTAAATTTACATTCTTTGCATTTGCAAACTTTTGTAAAGTACTCTCTGATGATGAGCTACAATAACGTGATCAAAATCACGATTAATAAGACTTAACCATACTTACTGCTTGAACACCAAAGTAACACTCAGACCTCCTTGTTCACGATTTTTCGCCGTAACTGATCCACCCATAATGCGCATGGATTCTTTGACAATCGCGAGACCTAAGCCGTAGCCGCCAAGCTTCTTATCTCTTGATGCATCTAAGCGAGTAAACGGGTCAAAAATATCGACCAACTTGTTCTCTGGAATACCAGGCCCATTGTCGGATACAGACATGGAAATCAATTGCTGCCCATCTTTGACATGATTAGCCAGAGAAACTTCTATCTGAGATGCTTGCCCTGAATATTTGATGGCATTTCCAACAAGGTTATTCAAACAACGAATGATGAGCGTTTCTTCGCAAAAAGCTTTGGCGCATGTTGCTTCTGAACGGAATGACAATGTTTGTTCTGGTTTTAAATCGATTTTGCACCGCTCTACTTGCGGTGCGAGCAACACCTCTAAATCACGGCGTTTCGCACCTTTGTCGAAACGCGCATTTTCCAAGCGACTGAACTCCAAGATATCGCTTATCAAATGGTTTAGCTCTTTAGCTTCGTCTTCTAGCCTGGTCACCAAGCTTTGCTCGTTCTCCCCAACTCGCTTCCGTAAAAGGTGTAGAACTAAATTCTGTCTTGCTAACGGCGTTCGGAGCTCGTGGGAGACATCTCTTATAAGCAATCGCTGCTTTTCGGCAAGAGAATGAATTTGCTGTGTCATGTGGTCGAAGTCTTGCGCCAGCTCGTTAAACTCGCGCGTATTCGATTTTAACTCTTTCACCACACTGACATTAAAGTCGCCGTTAGATAGCTTTTTGCTTGCTTCTCTTAAGCGATCAAGCGGCTGTTGTAAGTTACGTGCCATTAGCAATGAGAACAACGCCAAAATAACTACCGCAATCACCACTTTGAGAATAGAGAAATATAAAATGAAGTCATGTGCGGGATGCAGTCGATGTGGCAGTTGAATCACCAAGCTATTATCTTTAACCAAAGGGATATTGATAATCGGGCGATTTACCTTTCCCTCAAGTTGATCATCAATACTTCTTTTAAATTGAAGCTTGAACTCGAAGTGTGGATGCATTAAACGGTGAGTGACGGGTTGCTGGTGCTCATTCAGCACAAACAGATAAAAGTTTTGCGCGTTCGCCCAGTCAGCAAGTTCATCCATGTCTCCGTGCTCAATCAGCACATTGGCTTGATGTGCAAGATCGAGCATTTCTTCTCGCACACTGTCCGGCACTTTTAGCATGGCTTTCACGAGAGCTTGCTCCGCCATTGCTTGTACGACCAAAATACTTATCACAATTGCAGTCATATAACTAAACAACTTAAACGCTAAGCTGTCTTTACGTTTCGCGATAAAAGGTGGGCACGTGAGCTTCATTAATTGTTTACAGCCTCTAGGTAGCTGTAACCTTTGCCACGGAAGGTTTTGATATGTTGCTTAGAGAGCCCTGCTTCTACTAGCTTGCGACGTATATTACTGATGTGCATATCAAGGTTGCGGTCAAAAGGGCTTAGCTCTTTCTTTAATACTTCGGTTTGGAGTTCCGCTTTTGAAATCACCACACCCTGGTTTTTGACTAGATAGCTCAGTAACTCGGCTTCCGTGCTTGTGAGTGGTAAGCTATTGAGCTGCTCACTGATCGTTTGAACGGTACTGCACATCGCCTGACGTTGGCGCTCTAAACCAACACGACGAAGAATCGCTTTGATGCGCATCAGAAGCTCAGCAACATTAAAAGGCTTTCCTATGTACTGATCGGCTCCCGCTTGGTAGCCATCAAGCATCGAGTTTTCATCATTAAGAGCAGTAAGCATTAGAATAGGTGTCGCGAAGCGTTGACAGATTCTACGGGCAACTTGCATGCCGTTAAGGTTTGGTAACATGACATCAAGCAGTACAAGATCTACCGGCGTTTTTTCCATATATTGCAAAGCACTTTCACCGCAATGTACAGAAGAGACAATATAGCCCTCCTCTTGCAAAACTGCTTCTAATAGCTCACACAAAGGAACGTCATCATCCACTATCAAAACTCGAGACATTACCACTCACCATTCAAATAAAAATGGTTCGCATTCTATTACTCATTTACAAATTAAACAACTACACATCCTAGGGCTTTAGTACAAATAGCTCTATAGCAGTAGACCGGAGTGCTAAGCTAACTAGCACCTGATAATGAGGGTAGATCAGGGCGTTAGCTTCGTCTGCTTAGCGACATTTTCCACGATGTGTTTTAAATGGGTGCTGATCGTTTTTAATGTGACAAGCTCCTCTTCAGTGAAGGGATGCATCAGAACTGAATTTGCTCCGTTTTTTCCAATAACCGTAGGTAGGCTGAGAACAACATCATGCAAACCATATTGCCCCGACATCATCGTACCGACGGGCAACACCGATCGTTCGTTAATCGTCACGGCTTGAATGATTCGAAAGACACTGGCGGCAATGCCATGAACGGTGTTCTGCTTACGCCGAAAGATTTCGTATCCCGCCTGTTTCACCGCCTCAAGAAGTGCGTGCGGATCAATTCTCTCAATGTTATGGGTATCGCAGTAATAGTCGGCCGGTTGCCCAGCGATAGAAATTAAGCTCTTAGGAGTAAAGCAATGGCTACCATGCTCTCCTAATACATAACCAAACACGTTCTTCGGGTCTAGGTCTACACGGCAAGCAACAATACTCATTAAACGAGCGGTATCAACTACACAGCCACTGCTAATAACTTTACTCGGCTCAAAACCGGTGTTGGTGACAATAAAGTGCGCCACGATATCGCATGGGTTTGACACAACAATCAACACCGCATTTGGCGCTACGCGTTCTATTTGACGCGCAATATCAACTCCAATTTGAGCATTAACCTCAGCAATATCTAAACGAGTTTGTCCTTGTTTAATCTGCGTACCAGCGGTGATAACAACAAGAGAGGCTTCGAGTAAATCTAAGTAATCATCCGACGGCATAATGCGTGTGTTTTTTGAAAAAGTCAGTGCCATCGTGTGACGAAAATCAAACACTTCACCCTCGGCACGTTCTAAATTTTTATCAAGTAGAACAAGCTCACTAAAACCACCCAGAGTGAGTAAGTAATTACATACTCCTACACCAACAGCTCCTGCACCAATAACACCGATCTTCATATTTCTCTCTCCCGATAACCATGATGCACTCGCAACTACCTTGCTCTTTAAAAATGAGCGGCAGGAGAATAAAAGTCCAACTTTGGTTCATGATTCGACAGGAGTGCTTCCAACGACCTACCTTGACGAATGGGCGATTTGGCTTTTATTAAGACGATCTGACAACATGCACCTTGAGGTATATCTTCAAAGCAAAAAGCGAGTACAATCGGCTCATCACAAAGCAGAAGATGAAGAACATGGAAACATTAGTAATTGGTCATCGTGGTGTTGCTGGCTCATACCCAGAAAATACAAAAGTGGGCGTTCAGGCCGCCATTGACCTCGGATTAAATTGGGTTGAAGTTGATGTACAACCGACCAAAGATAATGTTTTAGTGGTTTGCCATGATCACACCATAAATCGATGCAGTAATGGACAAGGGCGTGTCGATGAACTGACGCTGGAAGAGTTAAAGGCGTTGGATTTTGGTAGCTGGTTCAGCGCAGATTTTTCAGGTGAGAAAATCATGACATTAGATGACCTGCTCACTTTAGCTACTGAGCATAAGCTTAACTTGAATATTGAAGTTAAGGTAGATCGCCACCCAGCAGAAGAAGTGGCACAAGCTCTCGCCAACGTACTAGCAAAAAGTCCCATGCCGCAAGAGAAGGTACTACTCTCCAGTTTTAGTCATGATGTCATTAGAGCGCTGCATAAATACTGCAATGAGTATCGATTAGGTGTATTGAGTGAATTCTTAACGAGAAAAGATAAACGCCTTTTGGAAGAAGTTAACGCCTATAGCTGCAACCTAAACATTAACTGGGTTCGCTCGCGCCAAATAAACAAACTCCAGCAGGCGGGTTACAAAGTGATGTGTTATACAGTGAACAATCCAAACAAACTGAAGTACCTACCTCAGTTAGACGGTATATTCAGTGATCATCCACAACGCTTTATGCCATAGCACATACCACCTTGAGCTTCAGAGGCACCATTTCGTTACCACTCAATCTGAATTGGTGTCCCCATCTCTACAAGCTGGATAAATTCATCCATCTCTTCATTGGTAATCGCAATACACCCATTGGTCCAATCAAAGCTTTGGATATAAATCGGCAACTGACTCTCACCGTTTTTTAAACCATGAATTTTGATGTTCCCTCCTGGGGACACACCTCGGCGCTTCGCTTCCAACGTATCAATCGCATCAGGGTAGCTAATATGCACAGAACGATAAAAAGCCGAGTCTTCTATGACGTAATCTAAGGTGTATTCGCCCTCAGGTGTACGATTGTCTCCCTCTTCTTGTTTATGCCCTTTAGGGTTCGCTCCTAAAGCAATGCGGTATTCTTTTAGTATTGTGCCTTGTTCCATTAAATACATTCGACGCTTTGACTTGTCGACTTTAACAAAATCTACAGCTGCATGGACGCCAGAAGCCAACACACAACACAAGAACATAGAGCACCATTTCACTGACATTGCCGGAACGCCTAACCTAACTAAAGTGAACAAGAAAAGAGCGATTATGCTAGTCAGTTAGCGCCCGTAAAGCAAACAGTATCTAGGGTAGAACCTGTATTACCCCAGGAGCTAAAGGGATGAACGCACAAGTGCAGAATCGTAAGATAATACTCATTGAAAGGCGTGATCGTTATCGTTGTTTGATATGGCAAAAGTTAAAGAGAAGATTTCTCTATTCATTCCGCCTAAGTTGCATTACTTTATAAGTATATTTATTTATAAAGTCCGCACTTTTTGAGAGGGAACCATGATTAATATTGCTTTTTTTAGTGCAAAATCCTACGACGAGGCCTCTTTTAATAAAATTAAAAATAACCGAAATTTTGAATTCCACTATCACGACTTCCGGCTAACCGAAAAAACCGCCAAAATGGCACATGGTTGCGATGTCGTGTGTGCTTTCGTCAATGATGACCTTTCAGCTCCCGTTCTTAAACAGCTTTCTCTAGGCGGAACTAAGCTTATTGCCATGCGCTGCGCGGGTTTTGATAAAGTTGATCAACAAGCTGCTAAAGAACTTGGCTTACAAGTGGTTCGAGTTCCTGCTTACTCACCAGAAGCGGTGGCTGAACACACAGTCGGTTTGATGATGTGCCTAAATCGTCGCCTTCACAAAGCCTACCAACGTACACGTGACGCCAACTTCTCGCTAGAGGGCCTAGTTGGCTTTAACTTTTACGGGAAAACCGTTGGTGTCATTGGTACAGGTAAGATTGGTATCGCGACGATGCGTATCTTCAAAGGGCTTGGCATGGAGCTGCTTTGCTATGACCCTTACGAAAATCCATTAGCACTAGAAATGGGAGCGCGTTACTGTTCGCTTGAAGAAATCTACGCTAATGCGGATATTATCTCTCTCCATTGTCCAATGAGTGAAGAAAACTATCACCTATTGAACGAAAAAGCCTTCGCGCAAATGAAAGATGGTGTGATGATCATTAACACTAGTCGAGGCGAGTTGCTGGATTCACTAGCGGCGATAGAAGCCTTGAAACAAGGTAAGATTGGCGCGCTTGGTCTAGACGTGTATGACAATGAAAAAGACTTGTTCTTCCAAGATAAATCTAACGATGTCATCGTAGACGATGTTTTCCGTCGCTTATCGGCTTGTCATAACGTGCTGTTTACTGGCCACCAAGCATTCTTGACTCACGAAGCACTTAATAATATTGCCTCAGTTACGCTCGATAACGTCGAAGCCTTTTTCTCTGGTAACGTATCGGGCAATGAACTGATTAACTAAAGCCAGACAATCGAGAAGTATAGTAGAGCGTGTGATCTCAGCTATGCTATACTTCTCGACTATTTAAAATTTGAGCCAAATTACCATGAGCATAAAAACTGATATTCAAAAGCTGCACAACCGTTTAGATACATGCCAACGTAAACTTGATGCGGCACGTTCTCGTGGTGATCACGAAATGATTACAAAGTTCACGGATGAAGTAGAACAGCTAACCAAAAAGCTTAACCAGTTAAAGCATAAGCAAAACTATGAGCTGAACAAAGAACGTAAAAGCTTACTTGATATGCCATTCTCTCGTGAAATCACCAAAGCAGAACAAGCGGACATCGGCAAACTGAAAAAACGCGTACGCGGCTTAGTAATCGTTCACCCACTAACAAAAGTTGGTAAAGAGCTTCGCCTCGATGTCATGACAGGCTTTGCGCCAAAAGAGTTTTAAACTCATATTAATACTCGTTGAGCCTAAGCATTTGCTTGGGCTTTTTATTTTGTACTGCTTCATTAAATGTCATCGAAATATCAACCCATAAGCTCCTAAAAAGGCCAGCGACAAAAGCCACGGACCTATTTTCAACCAATACCGTCTGCATTACATCTCAACGCTACGACAGTTGCTGCAACTTGTGCTCCACAACGGGGTCATTCGGAACTAACTGCTGAGCCACTTCCAAAAGTTGTACTGCATCTTGCGGATTGTCATGCTCATGCTTCATCGCAATATCAACAAGTGGCTGAATATCGATTTGCGCTTGATGCTCCTTCACATGTTCTTTCTTTTCTTCAATTAGCACATTATGAGCGGTACTCAGTAGGCTCAAACGATGTTGTGAACTCGCATTCGCCTTGTTAAGACACTGATAGTAATCTTCTTTTAATCGCAGCGTTTTAGTCTGATGACGAAACTGCGCTATATCTATCTTCTGATAACGTATAAAGTCTACAGCCACTTGCTTATAAAAACCGAATTTATTCAAATACGTCGCGTGTGTACCATGTCCCATACCGAAGACTCTCAAGTGAGTGAGCTCTGGGTAGCGTTTGGCGTGAAGACGGTCGATTTCATTGGTTGGATCATAAATGATGTAACCTTTTGCATCTCCAAGGTCGAGGTCGTGGTACTTTCCTTCCCAATCAAATTGTTGGGCAAGTTCAGTACTTGGCCTGTCATCCCATGGCACTAGCACTTTGTTTTTTGTACTGACCGGGTGAAACATCAATACTTGATCCAACTTTAATAGATTGGAAAAAGCGCCAATAGCAAAACCACCGCGGCTAAGGCCATAACCTAAACGGCATTCAAAAGGCTCAAGTAATGTCGATAACTGCTCTAGAAAGAAAATCAAATTACGGCTGCGAAACCAGTTACTTTTCCCAAGGTGCTGAAAAGAAATAATATTTACTTTTTGTTTCTGGGCTAATCGATAGCCCCAAGGCGCAAAGTCTGAGTGTAAGTCCTGTACTTGTAGATTCGTACCAGCAGGGGAAAAGGTGAACAACAGCGGTTTATTTCGGTCGACAAACTCATACTTAACAAACACATCATCAAGTAAGTCCTCCCCGGACATCGGTAGCCTGGTTTGCTGTTCTTCACGAGAAAGAGCCAGCCATTCATCCAACCAGTACAGTAACTTCATTAATCCTCCATCTAAATTGCGCCTAGCAATTGTGTTAAAAATCTAGTTTTTAGTGTGTGATCATCTCCCCCTGGTTACAGGGGACTCTGATATCAGTCCTCTTTTAAAACAAAGCGTGAATTTGCTTATTAAATTGGTCAATATCTATGGTTTGATGACGAACAAACTCCTTCGCCACCAGATTAAAAAATTCTAATTTATCTAATTGTGTGGATTGAGTGCCGTGCCCCATACCGACGACTTTTAAATGAGTTAGCTCTGGGTAACGTTCAGCATGAAGACGATCAATACGATTGGATGGGTCATAAATAATATAACCTTTGGCATTGCCCAAATCTCGATCATGGTAGCCGCTTTCCCAAGCAAACTGCTGAGCAAGCTCAGTGCTGGGCCGATCATCCCAAGGCACTAAAGCTTTATTTTTTGTGCTCACAGGATAAAACAACAAAAGATGATCCAACTTCAGTAAGTCAGCGAATGCGCCAATAGCAAAACCACCTCGGCTCTGCCCATAACCCAAACGACATTTGAAAGGCTTAAGCAACTCAGACAACTGCTCCAGAAAGAAAATCAAATTCCGGCTACGGAACCAATTGCTTTTACCTAAATGTTGAAAGGCAATAATATTTACTTGTTGTTGTATTCCGAGGTCGTAGCCCCAAGGAGAAAAATCCGGAGTTAAGTCTTGTACCTGAGCATCAGTACCGGAAGGAGAAAATGTGAACAACAATGGCTTGTTAAGATCGACGAATTCATACTTCACAAAAACATCATCAAGTAAATCGTAGCCAGAAATTGGTAAAGCAGCATTTTGCTCTTTTTGAGTAAGCGCTTGCCATTCATCTAACCAGTAAAGTAGCTTCATTTTTTCTCCAAGTACATCAGCAGTATTTAGACTGAAACTCTATCAAAATGCTTTTAAGCATCCCACGTTGAGACTTAACAAAGCTCTACTTAAAGCCCAAATGACCTACGAAAATGTCTTCGATTGAAGATATTACTGCGTAAACTAAACCCAAAGTGAGTACGCTAAAGAACTTAGAGAAAGGGCCGGAGAAAAGCCAATTAGAAGTTTTCGATAACAGCTATAAAAAACAGTAGATACAAAAAAACCGCTGTAAGAACAGCGGTTTTTTAAAGGTGGCGGAGAGATAGGGATTTGAACCCTAGATACGCTATTAACGTATGCCGGTTTTCAAGACCGGTGCTTTCAACCA
>NZ_JALNTV010000019.1:0-6247 GCF_023161645.1 Vibrio sp. 1CM7H | reverse complement strand
CATCGGTAGTGTAGGTCTGAGTAGTGAGAGGCTTAATGTTGTATCGTTGCTAAATCGCGGTTAAATGCAGCGTAAGCATCAAAGTAAAAACTTTCTAAGTCGTCTGCACAGTCGAAATCATAATAGAAAGTGTTGCACGCTAAAGAGCAGACTGCCCCTCCAAAAATCTCTAATAACTCACCTTTAGAAAGCTCTGAATTTGCGCTTAAATACGCATAAGCCTCGTATATTGATGGTGGGATGCCTGCCTCTGAGGCTAGGTCATACTCACAGCTAAACGTTCTTGGAGCGACTCCCTGCCATTTAACAGACGAATTCAAGCGTACTGTAGTTCCACCTGTCGAACTAGATTGCCAATCTGTAGATATAATATTCATCAGGTCATAAACGCCGCTACAGGCATCCTCTCCAAACTTATAAAAACATTTCCCTGTGTTGATAACCATGCCCACAGCACAGCCGTTATATTCAGGAAAAGAGACGGCTTCAGCCGTGTTATCTATTTCAATATCTAGCTTCTCACTCTTGAAGTTCGTTTTGTCTATTAGCCCCTTTAAAAACTTCATCTCATCCATAATTGCTTCTGGGATAGATTGCGTTTGAGTCATATTTTTCATGGTAGTTCCTCGAAATTAGTTAATGCTTCGCCACTAGGCTTGAATGTATACAAGCCCAGAAGCGTTGATTTAAAGGTATAAACTTTTGTGTGCGATGCTTTTCTAGAAACATCACTAAGGCTGATTAAGAAAATGTAATTTAGAGACGGGGTCAGCCAAGAAGTGCAGATGTAGCCGCATCAGATTCCGCTTGCGTCATCTCATGCCATTTAGGAGGGGAAGTAAGTTCGCTTATTTCGCGCTCATACTCTTCCATTAATCGGTCCATCTCGCTGTCATCCAACGGGTCAAAATCATCGTCCATGTCAGCCGGGTCGAGTTCTGGGAGCTCTTCAACAGAGCGGTTAACTTCTAGTGGATCTGATTCTGGATACGTCAGCGGCTCAGAGAACGATGGTTCGAGAGCGGTTATGTCTTCGACATTCTGAGCTTTCTCGATTGCACGAAGAGTTAGCTTACGTCCGTTAGTACCTCGTGTGCCACCAGAGATAACCTCGACACCATGTTTTTCTAACTGCTCTTTCATACGGTTAAGCTTAGTACTTAAAGCTGACGCATTCTGAGGCCAGTTGCTTGGTAGACGGCGCATTTCTGACATGATGGCACTATGTAGCATTTTATGAACCTGCGTTGGACCACCAGTAAAAAGTTTCTCCTGCTGAACGATAGTTATAATGCTCGCCAACAACTCATCATGTTCTAAAGCCTGCATATTCAGGGCTTCTTCCTGCGCTTTGTTTACACCCTGCTGGACTGATTGATCGGTAATACCCAATACAGTTTCGAAGGCTGCTAGAAATGTATTGAAGTCGCCACCTCGGAACTTGGCAATAGATGAAACATCGTCCAACATTGCCATAGCTTTTGCGGTCATACTGAGCAGCCACGACTGGGCATACGGGAGGATTGCACTTAGCTTTTGGTATATCTCTGTGTCACTGGCGTAGGTAATTCGTGGTTTACCCGCTTTGATGAATATTGAACGAGTGCATAAATCGTATTGTTTAGGGAACTTAATCGCCGTTAATATCATTGGTTGGTGAAGGAGCGTTTCGACCAAATCTACATTCGTATAGAGTTTACGACCATCAACGGTGCCACCCGTTGCCACGCTACACATACCATTGGCCAACTCGTCACTAATGCGACCACAGTTATCGAAACACAACAAGTAGTTGTGGGAAGCGGTAGCAATAAGATCACGAATATCTTTAGGCTGAGTCTTCACTTTCGTCCCATTTAGTCCCAGTAGCATAGCGACTAAGCGGGCGACTGTCGTTTTACCAGAGCCAGCATTCCCATGAAGGTAAAGAATCGGATAAGTAAGCCCATCAGCTCTCGGGTGACTTAATATAAAACCTGCATACGCCATGATGGCTACAAATTGGCCATAGCTTAGATTGCTAAAGAGTTCTTGCAGTTTAGACGGTATATCTTGTTGCTCCCAGCCGGATACATATTGGAGGTGTCCATTATTTGGGGCATAACGGAAGGTGATATCTGTTTCTTTATCGCTAAGCAGAACTTCACCGCCAGCGAGAACCAATCCTCGACCGTCGCTACTACGAGCATCAAGCGCAACACCTTTACTTTTGTTGTCAACGTCAATGTAAGCATTGAAGATGTTCACATCTGCATCTGCCCCCTCCAAAACCGCGTCTAGGCTGACAGTTTCCAGTGCTTTCTCTACACTTTTTACCGTTAAACCTTTTACGCCAGCAGCGCGCGCAGCTTTAGCCACAACCGCCTGACTAATTTGACCGTTTAGAGACGTGCTGTAATTTGTTGTACCACCATCCACTACAAGAACTGGCGTAGAATTGTCGAGCGCAACCGCAGCATTAGGAAGGTTTTGCATAGCTTGTGCAAGGCTGTCACCGAGCTTGCCTTCGTTCTCTTTTAATGCTTGTGTCAACATCACCGCAAGGTGACTCTCCATTAGTTGAAAAGGTGTTTTCGGTCCAGCTTTGTTTTTCCCTTTTTTAGTACGTATATTCAGCGCCATAGTTTATCTCCTGTTTATTTGTTAGTTAGTGATTATTGATTACGTGATATTCACAATCACACCGTAGGCGGTAGCCTTCTCCGAGCACTTCCTCAGACACATCCGCCATCGCCTTTTCTGCTAAGGCATATGTCTCTAAATCTGTTGCATGGGTCTGGACGCCGATACAGTCATGAATTGCAAAAATGAGTGGAATATTGAGTTGTTCTAGCTTGATGCAGAGCTTACGCAGCATGTAACTACACACTGCCTGGACATAGAAATTGCGAAGTGTAGAAGTTTTCGTGTCGGCGTCGACGGTTCGTCGAAAACCGAACACCTCCGCATAACCTTGCTTTCTTGCTTCTCTAACTTTCTGATCTAGATACGCATTGGCCTGAGGAAGCATAGTTCTTAACTCTCTATCCCAGATAGCTGCCTTTAAGGGGCTGATACCATACTCTCTGCATATTCCTCTAGGAGTTATGCCATAAAGGTGGGCGTTGCATAGCCGCTTGAACTTACTTCGATCTAGCCCAGAGAAGTGCTTAGATCTGGATTGTAGCTCGAGATAAAGATCTCCCTTCTGGTACGCCTCCCAGAGTTCCTGATCACCTGACATTGCAGCGAGCGATGCTGGCTCTTGAGATGAGTAATCGAGCACAAATATCTGGTCGCCCTTTTTGGGGTGAAGCAGATGATTGCGTATAGTTTTTGATAGGTAGTTGAATGATGCTCCCTTAGGTGCTTCTCTACCTGTCGAAGATCCGAATGGGTTAGGCCATTCATGATGCTTACCTCGGAAATCAACATTGAACCGCAATACATTTCTGTACCGAACGTACATCATTGCCATGTACATTCGCTGAGCGAGATCTACTTTGACTTCTTTCAGTTTGCGCCTTTCTATCACCAACGTGTCATCTGGATTCCTCGGCCAGAGTGTTAACTCTGGACCTGAGAGAAAAAAAGCAGGATCACCCATCACCTGTATGCGGTTCTCATCATCAATGCTGAGAAGTCCCATACCTATTAGGTGCTGGAGATTCGCCTCACCATTTTCTAAGCTTCGTTGGTATTTCATTAATCGACCGATATGTATCGGTATGCCTCGTTGATAGCGAAGAACACAGCTTTCTATGTAAGCTCTGTCGTCGCTGTCGCCGAGTACATCCGAATCTCCCACCAGTTCTTCCAGTTTTGTAGTAAGGAAGTCTGATGGAGGTTCGAAGGATTTGTATTGGTTTAACCAATCTTCCAACCGCTCGGCTTTGACCCTATTCTTTATTGGTTTACATGCTGAGATGTGTTTCGCTTTCGCTAGAAGCATTCCTGAGCGGAACAGTTCCTCATCTCTTATTTCGCTTAGCATTTCTGCTAGCCCCCTATATGTTGATTACAACAACTCACACTGACCACAGACGTAAACGCTAGACCTTTACCAAATTTTTAAAGAGCGAGAAATTATCACTATTTCTTATTTATTTTCAAAATATACTCTTTTCTTAATTTTATTCAATAAAAAATATTTAAGATTTTTAATTTTTTCTGAAAGGTAGGTATTTTTTAGTTTTGTTCAAGGTGATAAGATTTCCGAGAAAAACTAAGATGGGGAATCCAGATGCCAACCATTCAGATACCAAAACTAACAAGCTACGCAACCATTACTTCTCTACTAATCAAGCAGTTAAGAATGTTTGGTTTTGACTTTATTCGTTCTGGCGGAGATATGGAGCAAGTAAAAGCTGTGAACAGTTACAACCAAGATGAAATTGCAGAACGCTTAGGTATGACTAAAGCTACCTATGCGAAAATTGAAAATGGAGATGTGATAGTAAACATACTGCACATAGGTAATCTTTGTTCGGTCTATGGCATCACTCTTACTGATTTTATGGCTGCAGTTGAACTGAAAATATCTCAACTGGAAAGCGAAGGTATTTCAACTACACACGCTAAATTGCCATTCAGGCTGGATAAAGTTCGTTGGGAAGAAAAACTAAAAGAAAAAACAGAAGCAAGATACAACAGTGAAGTTAAAGCATTGAAAAAGAATAAGACTTTCGCTATGTACAGTGATGAACAGAAGCTAGAGTTAAAGAAGAAATGCCGACGCGCAGTCTTCACTGAGTGGGACAAAAAGTACGACTTGGGAGAGGCTCTATCTATCTACGACTATGAACAAGCTCGTAATTCAGGAGAAAGCTAACCTTTTTATCTCTAGCCGCGACGGCAGCGGCTGTCGTCGCTGTCGAGCTCCCCCCCCCAAAAAAAAGCAGAGGTTCTCCCCTGCTCACCTAACTTGTCCGTCAATCATCTATAACCTCGTCGGCGACGACACCAATCACAAAGCCAGCTAGACCACCGATTAATACCCCATATGGACCATACCTAGCCCCAATAGCAGCACCGACTTTAGCCGCACGAATACCTGTGTTCTTTTTTGACTGGGATGATGATTGTGAAAAGGTTCTGCTTTGCATGTTTGCTCCTTTGGGAAGTAAAGAAGGGCAATACCTCTCGATATCACCCTTAACGATTTAATACTCCAGCTTACTTAACTGAATCGCATAGATGATTTGCGAAGCTACGAGTCATCATCTGACTTTGGTACTGGTTATTTAGCTTCAATGTGTTGAGCCAGAACTCATCACCATCAACTTCGAATTGCATAAATGCTTTCTGCTCTTGATTGCGGAAATTCACATCACCTTCAATATCAACGAAGATTCGCCCCGATTTGGTTCTACCTGATTTCCATGTTTCATTGGTGAATGCCGAGTCGATCATGTCCCCTATTACGTAAGGGCAACCATCTGGGCTACCTTCTTTAATTGTCTGGATTGCATCATCTGTATCCGAACTAAATAGACCTGCTGATGCACCAAAGCTAGCTAGAACTAACGCACTGATTAGTAGTTTTTTCATTACTACATTTCCTTATTAGATTTACTGATTGAAGAATTTGATATGGATTGCTGTCGGCGTCGTCGGTACGACGTCAGCGACGATAAATGGAAGGGCTATTTTGTTTTCTTGTCTGCGAGCGCTAACAGCTCTGCTTTTAGCTGTTGGTATTCGTCGCCTAGAACGTGGAGATAAATTGATGATTCGGACTTTTGGGCTAGACCTAAGTCTCTAACTATTGAGGCGCAAAACCCTAGGTTATTGGCTGAACCTGAAGGATATAGGGCTTTATAGACCTGACTTTTCCACGGGTTATCACCTTGAGATTCGATCAACTGGAATAGTTCGTTAAGTGGAACCCAGTGTTTTGAATGTAATCCGGCCCCGCCACTTTGTCCGGCAATTCGAAAGTAGAGTTGGTTATCTTCGCTGTTTTTAGCAATCTCGTAGAGCACCGTTCCTTGGGCCTTAGCTCCTAGTTTTGGTGCTTCACCTGTTTTGAGAATGGTAGAGAATGGATGGTCTACTAATGTGGGTTTAGATGTATCAGCTTCTGCATTCTTCCTGCTGTTTTTGGGTTGGTTCATAGAAACTCCTTTATTTAACTGGGCTAGAAATAAGAAAGCCCCTACCGGACGAATCCAGTAAGGGCTCTTACAATTCAATAATATAAATTCATTTTGCTGCTTGTTACGCCTAGGGATTTTTTCCTGTCTTTTCCGGTACTGTTCCTGTCTTT
>NZ_JALNTV010000018.1:0-11284 GCF_023161645.1 Vibrio sp. 1CM7H | reverse complement strand
GAAGTGAAACGAAATAGCGCCGATGGTAGTGTGGGGCTTCCCCATGTGAGAGTAGGACATCGCCAGGCTTTAAATTTGAAAAAGCCCACTCGAAAGAGTGGGCTTTTTTGCGTTTCTGGGTTTTGAAAATTACCTAAGCACTCAGAACTCAAAACATCTATCGTTAAGGTGTAATGTATTTACTCTCCGCTACTTTCCAAAAAGCCTTCACTAATGGATTCTCTAACTGATTTTTGTTGCAGCAGACACCAAGTTCAAAAGGCTTAATTGGCAACACTTTTAAGCGATTTATCTTCTCTCTCACCGGGCTATTGTTGATCACGACATCAGGTGCGATACCTACACCGCATCCTAGTGCAACCATACTTACGATGGCTTCATGCCCTGACGTTTGCGCGTAGATATTCGGCTTTATTTTCATTTGTTTGAGCCAAGTATTGGCTCTATCTCTTGCTGTCCCTGCTTCTGGGAGAATGAATGGAATGACTGACCAGTTTGGTCTTTCTTTTTGTAGCTCCTCCGCAAATGAACTCACGCCGACAGGAGCGATGACAGAAAGCGGTATTTCACTGATCGTTTCAAATGCGATTTTGCTTGGCATCTGCTCAGATTTGGCTGAGATGGCAATATCGGCTTCACCTGCTAGAATTTTGTCGATCGCTTGAGCTGGATCGCCGGTTGATAGCTTAAATTCGATAAAAGGATGCTGCAGACGAAAATCAGAGATTAACTCTGGCAGGTGGCTGTAGCTTGCAGTAACCGAACAAAAGAGACGGATTTCTCCTTTCAACTCGTCCTCTGCTCCCTTTAGGTGACTTTGGTACTGCTGCCATTCGCCAAGAATTTTTAAGGCGACAGGAACCAGTTTTTTGCCTTGGCTCGTTAAATCAACACTGCGATTGTCCCGCAAAAATAATTGTTGGCCAGTTTCTTCCTCTAGCTTTTGTACTTGTCTGCTCAAGGCTGAAGGACTCACATGCATCGCTGCTGCGGTCTTAGCGAAACTTTTACTCTCACACAGATGAATAAAAAGTTGCAGGCTTTTGATATTCATTAAATCTTCATTTCCATGTTGCACAAATTGCAATAACTAATTGTGAATATATCACTTTAAGCAATTTAATGTCTGTTTTAGTATGAAGTTATTCGGTAAGGCAATTACCGACCTCAATGGAAGAATCTTAAAGGAGCACCCAGATGGCTAATTATTTCAATACCTTAAACTTGCGCGAGCAGTTGGACCAATTAGGTCGTTGTCGCTTTATGGACCGTAGCGAATTTGCTTCAGAAGCGGATTACTTAAAAGGCAAGAAAGTGGTCATCGTAGGTTGTGGTGCTCAAGGTCTTAACCAAGGTCTGAATATGCGTGACTCTGGTCTAGACGTTGCTTATGCGCTTCGCCAAGCAGCGATTGATGAGCAACGCCAGTCATTCAAAAACGCAAAAGACAACGGTTTTGAGGTAGGTAGCTACGAAACGCTAATTCCACAAGCTGACTTAGTAGTAAACCTTACTCCTGATAAGCAGCACACAAACGTTGTTGAGACGGTAATGCCGCTAATGAAAGAAGGCGCAGCGCTAGGTTACTCACACGGCTTCAACGTTGTTGAAGAGGGCATGCAAATCCGTAAAGACCTAACAGTAGTAATGGTTGCACCTAAGTGCCCGGGCACGGAAGTTCGTGAAGAGTACAAGCGTGGTTTCGGTGTTCCAACTCTTATCGCTGTTCACCCAGAGAACGACCCAAAAGGTGAAGGTTGGGATATCGCGAAAGCTTGGGCTGCAGCAACAGGTGGTCACCGTGCAGGCTGTCTAGAGTCTTCTTTTGTTGCTGAGGTGAAATCTGACCTAATGGGTGAGCAAACTATCCTTTGTGGCATGTTGCAGGCTGGTTCTATCGTATGTTACGAGAAGATGATTGCTGACGGTATCGAACCTGGCTACGCAGGCAAGCTTCTTCAATACGGCTGGGAAACGATCACGGAAGCACTGAAGTTTGGTGGTATCACTCACATGATGGATCGCCTAACGAACCCTGCAAAAGTGAAAGCATTTGAACTTTCTGAAGAGCTAAAAGAGCTGATGCGTCCGCTATACAACAAGCACATGGATGACATCATCACAGGTCACTTCTCTAGCACGATGATGGCTGACTGGGCAAACGACGATGCGAACCTACTAGGCTGGCGTGCAGAAACGGGTGAAACTGCTTTCGAAAACTACCCAGAAACTGACGTAGAAATCTCTGAGCAAGAGTACTTCGATAACGGTATCCTGATGGTTGCTATGGTTCGTGCGGGTGTTGAGCTAGCATTCGAAGCAATGACCGCTTCTGGCATCATCGATGAGTCTGCTTACTACGAGTCTCTACACGAGCTGCCACTTATCGCAAACACTATCGCACGTAAGCGTTTATACGAGATGAACGTGGTTATCTCTGATACGGCTGAATATGGTAACTACCTATTTGCTAATGTAGCAACGCCGCTACTGCGTGAAAAATTCATGCCTTCTGTTAGTACAGACGTCATTGGTAAAGGTCTAGGTGAAACGTCTAACCAAGTGGATAACGCGACTCTTATCGCTGTGAATGAAACAATCCGCAACCACCCTGTAGAATACATCGGTGAAGAACTACGTGGTTATATGACAGATATGAAGCGCATCGCGGTTGGTGGCTAATTTTCTTTGCTGCAAAGCGGAGAAAATATTAAATGAACTCCAGGCAGACTGGAGTGGTAAATACAAAATAAAACACAACATCTAATCAAAAGGCTTGGTCGCCGTTGACCAAGCCTTTTTGTTTTTAGCCGATTTATCTGCGCGCCGATAAGAAAAACGCTCCTTTGTGAGGAGCGTTTTAACACTTATTTTTCTGCAAGCTTCTCTTCAAGCTCCGCCAATTTCTGTTCCATTTCTGTCAGTTTTTGACGCGTGCGCAGTAAAACTTGAGTTTGAACATCAAACTCTTCGCGGCTTACTACATCTAGCTTATTCAGTTGGCCTTGGATTACTTGGCGAACCTTCTGATCAACATCAGAGCCCAACTCTTTTACAGGTTGAGGCATTGAGTCGTGAATCTGTTTAGCAATTTGCTCTAATTTCTTTGGGTCAAACATAGTGGCTAAAACTCCTTTTGATTTGCCCTCATTTTAAGTAAATGATACGTGAAAGTCGCCATTTAGATGGCAAAAAAGAGAGCGGCAATAAAAAAGGTCACCGAAGTGACCTTTTTGAATGCCTTAAAAGCTTATCTGTTATCCGCTAATTCACGGTGTGCTGCTTTCGCTTCATCAACTCGTGCTAACTTCTCCAAGTCTTTGTCTTCAACAAATACTGGCAGTGGTTTGTGTTTTTCAGCTAAGTAGCTGTAAATCACAGGTAGTACGAATAGTGTGAACAATGTACCGATTGCAAGGCCAGCAACGATGACGATACCGATACTGAAACGTTGCGCGGCACCTGCACCGGTAGCGTACATCAGCGGGATCAGACCTGCGATCATTGCTGCGGTTGTCATTAGGATAGGGCGAAGACGCACTTTCGCAGCCTCCATCACCGCATCAATACGAGACAGTTTATTATGTAACTGCTCTTCTTTGGCTACTTCACAGATCAAGATACCGTGCTTGGTGATCAGGCCGACCAGCGTGATCAAACCAACCTGCGAGTAGATGTTCATTGAGGCCGTACCCCACGCCAACGCGATCAAGGCACCACATATTGCTAGCGGTACAGATACCATGATGACAATAGGGTCGCGGAGTGATTCAAATTGAATCGCCAGAACGAGGAAGATGATCGCAAGTGCAAGACCAAAGGTTGCATACAAGGCACTACCTTCTGTCACAAACTGACGAGATTCGCCCATGTAATCGTGGTTATAGCCTGCAGGCAGTTTGGTTTGTGCGATGTCTTCAAACCAGTTAATTGCATCACCCATAGCAACGTTAGGCGATGGCACCGCACCTACCGTCGCGGAGTTTAGCTGGTTGAAGTGTGGCAAAGAGCGAGGCTCTGCTATCACATCAATCGTAATCAAGCTGCTTAGTGGGACGGCTTTACCATCAACAGAACGCACATAGTAGTTCTTCATCGACTCTGGGTTTAGACGCCATTTACGTTCAACTTGAGGAATCACTTCATATGATCGGCCGTTAAGGTCGATACGGTTTACATAGCCATCTGCCATCATGGTGCTGAGAGTGATACCTATGTCTTGCATAGTCACACCGTAGGCACCCGCTTTGTCTTTATCGATCTTAATCTTCATGGTTGCTGAATCGTAGTTCAGGTCTAGATCGGAGTAGACAAACATTGGACTACTTGCAACATCGGTCAGGATATCGCTAGCGATAGTAAACAAGCTTTCGAAGCTATTTGGTGTCGTAATTACAAACTGGACAGGTAGGCCTGAGCCCGCACCAGGCAGTTCTGGCATTTGGAACGCAGTGACAGACATACCTGGGACACTTGAAACTAGGCCTCCCACACGTTTTGTGATTTCAGATTGACTTGCTTCTCGTTCACTCCATGGCTTCAATGTTGCTAGACCAAACGCTTGGTTTGAGTTCGGCACACCGTTAAATACCTGAGCGTATTCTACTTCTGGCTGATCAGAGAGAATCTTATTCACGTCATCCATGGTGTTTTGGATGTAGTCCAAGTTCGCGTTTGATGGTGCGGTACCCATCAGAACAACTACACCTTTATCTTCGGACGGCGCCAGCTCACTAGGAATAAACTTAAACAGAATCGGTAAGCTCGCAAATACAATTATCGCAAATGCAATTACAACAGGACGGTGAGCCATGACTGCTGTAAGCATTTTCTCATAGCGATTGGTCATGCCATCAAGGATATGATGAACTTTTTGCTCAAACTTGCTCGGTTTTTCGTTCGCCTTCAGCATCTTTGAACACATCATAGGTGATAGCGTTAAAGCGATGATACCGGACACAAATACCGAACCTGCTAGCGTTAAAGCGAACTCTTTGAACAACGAGCCTGTAATACCGCCCATCAACGCGATTGGTGCGTATACCGCACCTAGCGTTAATGTCATTGCAATAACTGGCACTGCAATTTCACGCGTACCAATGATTGCTGCACGGAATGGTGATTCGCCCTCTTTGATATGACGGTCCACGTTTTCTAGTACCACGATCGCGTCATCCACCACCAGACCGATGGCAAGTACCATCGCCAGTAGTGTCATCAAGTTCCAAGAGAAGCCCATTGCCTGCATAACCATCGCTACACCAATCAAAGAGAGTGGAATAGTGACGATAGGAATGATGACCGCACGGAACGAACCTAGGAACAGTGTGATCACTACAAGTACGATAAGTGCCGCTTCAAGAATCGTTTTCACTACTTCGTGAATTGACTCGTTGATCGCAATGGTAGAGTCGTACATCACGTTCATTTTGATGTTACTTGGTAAGTTGCGCTCAAGTTGAGGTAATAATTCAAGCACATCAGCAGCGATGTTGATTGGGTTGGCACTTGGCGCGGCGTTGATTGCAGCAACCACGGCTTCTTGGCCGTTTGCACTTGCACGGTAAACGTCGTGACTCTTCTCAAGTGTTACCTTCGCGATATCACCTAAGCGAATAACGTCCCCTTCACCCGTTTTTACGACCAACGCTTCAAGCTCAGCAACGTTTGATACCTGAGTATCCGCGCTGCCGTTATAAAGCACGAACTCACCCGTCGCTTGACCCGTCGCAGATTGGTAGTTGTTGGCGTTAAGAACGCTCATCACATCCGTTGCAGTCAGCTTTAATGCGCCCATTTTTGCTGGATCTAGCCATACGCGCAGCGCGTATTTCATACCACCGTAAAGGTCGACTTTTGATACACCATTTACAGTGAATAGCTGTGGGTTGATTACACGCTCAAGGTAGTCGGTGATCTGGCTGGAAGACAACTCGTCACTGGTAAAACCAATATACAATACCGCGGTAGTTGAACCAGTCGACATCGTTACAGTCGGGTCTTCAGCTTCTTTTGGAAGCTGGGAACGTACCGAGTTGGTTTTCGCTAAGATGTCAGCCAATGCCGCGTTCGGGTCGGTATTCAACTTCATGTTGACGGTAATGGTTGATTTACCTAACACCGATTGCGAGGTCATATAATCAATATTATCGGCTTGCGCCACCGCTTGCTCCAAGGGCTGAGTAATAAAGCCCTGGATCAAGTTGGCACTTGCACCGTAGTAACTGGTGGTCACGGTGACCACTGTATTCGTCATTTCAGGGTATTCACGAACTTGCATTTTGAACACGGCTTGCAAACCAAGCAATGCAATCAAAAAACTGATCGATACCGCTAAAACTGGACGTTTTATAAAAACATCTGTAAAGCGCATGATGCCTCCAACTTAAAGCATTGGTGTTTCAGCAGGTGGGGTAGTTGCATCGCTTTCAACAATGCTTACTTTTGCGTGGTTACTTAAACGGACTTGACCCGATGTCACCACTACATCACCTGGCTTCACGCCTTCTAGAATGTGTGCGATATCTTTAGAGCGTTCGCCAACTTTTACCACATGCTGCTTAACGCGTTTCTCGCCATCTTCTTCCGTTACGATGTAAACATTGTCGCCGTATAGCGTAAACGTGATCGCAGTTTGAGGCAGAGTGACCTGATTTTCTAATTTAGGCAGAATGATGTTTGCACGTGCGAACATACCACTACGCAGTTTGCCATCACTGTTAGGGATATCTGCTTGAACCTGAATCAAACCACTTTGTACGTTAACCGCAGGCTCAATTGCAGAAATTGAACCTTTGAAAGGCTGATCTGGGTAGGCATCCACGAAGATATCCACTTCTTGGTCGATATTGATACGTGAAATATCGGTTTGCGGCACGGTAAAGCGTAAGCGCATCACGCTGGTGTCTTCCAGGCGAACAATATCGGTACCCGCTTGTAGGTACTGACCTAGGTACACGTTACGAATACCTACTACACCATCAAATGGCGCTTTGATCTCGCGTCGGTCGATGGTCGCTTTCAAGCTTTCAATGTCCGCTTTTAAGGAGAAGTAGTTCGCTTCTGCTTCGTCATACGCTTCTTTAGAAATAGAGCCTTTTTTAAATAGCCCTTGGTAGCGTTTGTATTTCGCTTCAGCTGCTGGCAACTTGGCTTGCGAGCTCTTTAAATTCGCTTTCTCAACGTCAGAGTCAAGCAGTACTAATGGCTGACCTGCTTTGACTTGAGTGCCGGAATCAAATGCGATTTTGTCGATAACACCACTGGTTTCGTTTGCGACCGTCACACCTTGGTTTGGTTCGATAAAACCGATAGCCTCGATCACTGGTACCCAATCAACCGCTTGTACTTCCGTCACGGTTACTGGGAACTCAGGTTCAGGACGGTTTGCCATGTATTCAGCAATCTTTTGTTGCTTAAATAAATTGAAACCTATCACGCTGCCGAACAAGAGAACGGCGATAAGTAACATAAAGAAAGTCCACTTTTTCATTCTATTAAGAACTCCAAGTTAGTGTTTAATAATTGCATCCCAACTGGCTTCAATAGCAGCTTCTAATGCCGCCTTATCCAGTTGATAAAATCCCAAAGCGTGTTTCCTAGCAAGCGCAACACTTGCCTCAAAACTCAATCCAGAAAGCACTTCGTTATCGAGAGGCTTGAATACGCCCTCTTCTTTCCCCTGATTAAAAAGAAGATCTACTTGGGCAAACATTTGTCTTTCAAGTTCCCGAGCTTTGCTACTATTTGAACAGGGTAGAGACTCATATTGAACTCGATTGCTGAGCGCATTTAAATTCGAGCTCGCTAGATTCCAAATATTGAGCCACATGGTTCGATATCGCTGTTTTAAAGGCATCTCTTCACTCACGCCCAGTTGCACAGCCGTAGCGACGCGCTTTGCAACGTTAAGGCGTAACTCCTCCAAAAGATGTTCTTTATCTGAGAAATAACGATAAATCGTTCCTGCTGCGACACCTGCTTCATTGGCGAGCTTTTGCATGGAAAGCCCTTGAAAGCCCGATTCAGCAATGAGTTGCTCTGCAGCGACTAAGATTTGTTCTCGCTTATCTACAGCAGGGTTATCCTTCATAATCCTACCACTAGTGAATGAACGTTCATTCATTATAGCTCAAATACCCGCCTTTTATGCAACAGAATGTTGCGCTTGTTGGTATGAAAATTACAAGAAATCAGCGTAGCTTTCACGAGGCCACCCCTTTATCATAGGCGCCACATTTATCACCCGCAGAGAATTTCTATGAAGCTGAACCCTAGTCAAGATGAAGCCGTGAAATACGTGTCTGGTCCATGCCTAGTGCTAGCTGGTGCTGGCTCGGGCAAAACTCGTGTTATTACCAATAAAATCGCTTATCTGGTTCAGCAATGTGGCTACAAAGCGCGTAATATTGCAGCGGTGACGTTTACCAACAAAGCGGCGCGTGAAATGAAAGAACGTGTCGGCCAAACGTTGGGGAAAGCAGAGTCTAAAGGTTTGATGGTATCAACGTTCCACACCTTGGGATTAAACATCATCAAACGCGAATACAAGCATTTAGGATTGAAAGCGGGCTTTTCACTGTTTGATGACCAAGACCAACTGGCGCTACTCAAGGAACTTACCGAAAAGCAGCTTGATGGTGATAAAGATCTGCTACGTCAGCTTCTGAGTTGTATTTCCAATTGGAAAAACGACATGTTGACGCCAGAGCAAGCCAAAGCGCGTGCGCAAGGTGAGCAGCAACAATTGTTTGCGTTCTGCTTTGATATGTACCAAAAGCAAATGAAAGCCTATAACGCGCTCGATTTTGATGACCTAATTTTGATGCCCGTCTTACTCTTGCGCAATCATGAAGACGTTCGTCAACGTTGGCAGAACCGTATCCGCTATCTATTGGTCGATGAGTACCAAGATACCAACACGAGCCAATATGAGTTGGTGAAATTAATCGTCGGTGAACGTGGGCGATTGACGGTCGTAGGAGATGATGACCAGTCCATTTATTCATGGCGTGGTGCGAAGCCTCAGAACCTAGTCTTGCTGGGGGAAGATTACCCGAATTTGCGATTGATTAAGTTGGAGCAAAATTACCGCTCTACGAGTCGAATCCTGCGTGCGGCCAACATTTTGATAGCCAACAACCCTCACGTCTATGAGAAGTCCTTATTTTCAGAAATTCCTGACGGTGAAAAACTCAAAGTGTTGTTGGCTAAAAATGAAGAGCACGAGGCTGAGCGTGTCACGGGGGAGTTGATAGCACACAAATTCTTGAATCGAACCGACTATCGTGATTACGCAATTTTGTACCGTGGTAACCACCAATCACGCTTAATTGAAAAGTCTCTAATGCAAAACCGTGTGCCGTATAAAATTTCTGGTGGCACCTCGTTTTTTGCACGAGCAGAAATTAAAGACATCATGGCGTATTTGCGTGTTTTGGTTAATCCAGATGACGACAATGCATTCTTACGTATTGTGAATACACCACGACGTGAAATTGGCCCAGTAACGTTAGAAAAGCTAGGCAGTTATGCCAATATGCGTGGGAAGAGCCTGTTTGAGTCGAGTTTTGAAATGGGGCTCGAACAGCACTTAACGGGACGCGGTCTGGAAAACTTACGTCGTTTCACCCAATGGTTAGTGGCGATTGCTGACCAAGCTGAGCGTGGTGATACCGTCGAAGCGGTTCGCTCGCTAGTTCGCGATATCCATTATGAAGATTGGCTATACGAAACTTCAGCAAGCCCGAAAGCCGCTGAAATGCGAATGAAGAACGTTTCTGATCTTTACTCCTGGATAGTGGCGGACCTAGAAGGTGACAACTACGATCAAGAAGAGAAAACGTTAAAAGAAGTCGTTCAGCGTTTGACCTTGCGTGACATGATGGAACGTGGCGAAGAAGATGAAGACAGCGATGCAGTACAACTGATGACGCTGCACGCATCAAAAGGCCTTGAGTTTCCATATGTATACTTAATTGGGTCTGAAGAAGGTATTTTACCGCACCAAACCAGTATTGATGAAGACAACGTCGAAGAAGAGCGTCGTCTGATGTATGTTGGCATTACCCGTGCGCAGCGTGAACTGACTTTCACTATGTGCAAAGAGCGTCGACAGTTCGGCGAGTTGATCAAACCGACTCAAAGCCGCTTTTTGGATGAGCTGCCATTTGATGACGTTGAATGGGAAGTGAATAAAAAGCCAGTATCAGCAGAAGAGCGTATGGCGAAAGGTCAGGCACACATTGCCAATATTCGAGCAATGTTTAAGAAGTAGAGTAACCTTGTGTTCACTGACTAAAAACAAAAAGGCTTGCCAGTTGGCAAGCCTTTTTCGTTGATGTCTTTACTTATAGACCTTCAATCATGTGGTCGATTGCTGCGATGATTTCATCGTCAGAACAGTCCATACAGGTTCCTTTGGCAGGCATCGCATTGAAGCCTTCTAATGCGTGCTTCACTAACGTCTCTTTGCCTTGTGCAATACGCGGTGCCCAGTCATCGGCATTACCCGTTTTAGGTGCGCCGTTTACACCAGATGCGTGACAAGCAATACAAAAAGTACCATAAACTGTGGCGCCATCACGTGGACCGGTTGGTTCTTCTTTCACTGGCTCAGAACCCGCTAGATAAACATCACCGACAGGTTGGATGCGTTCTGCGATCGCATCGTATTCAGTTTGGCTGATGTCAGAAGCTAAAGCTGCCGTAGAAAACGTTAAGGCAGTGAACAAAACGCTAATCATTTGTCGAGACATATCCATTAAACCCACTTCACATTCCCGAGGTAAGTGACTTACCTATTTATATAGTTAGAGTATTAATGCCGAGCAGAGAAATCACTAAATTCCACTGAATGGCATAGAATGATTAGACAACTTGGTTGCAGCTGTTAAATCAATGTAAATAATGGGTGATTATATCCCGATAACTTGTTGCAATAAACAACAAGTTATCCATGACAGGGCGTGAATCACATCAAAAATTCAGTTTAAAGGAAGATAACTGTCGAAAAAGAGACCAAACGATAAAAAAAGTAAAAAAAGTACTAGACGGCATAGTGTGATATCCGTATTATTCCACTCCGCCGATAGGGCATGCGCCCGTAGCTCAGTTGGATAGAGCGTTGGCCTCCGGAGCCAAAGGTCGAAGGTTCGAATCCTTTCGGGCGTACCATTGCCTCGGAGGATACATCGGTAAAAAATCAGTGGTGGCTATAGCTCAGTTGGTAGAGCCCCGGATTGTGATTCCGGTTGTCGCGAGTTCAAGTCTCGTTAGCCACCCC
>NZ_JALNTV010000017.1:0-30546 GCF_023161645.1 Vibrio sp. 1CM7H | reverse complement strand
TCACTCCGTGTCGGTGGATGCGCAGTATAGGGAGTTGAGAAATTAGTACAAGCGTTTTTTGCAAAAAAACTTTCAACCGAACAAATAGCAATCACTTTGTGTGTATACCAAGCGATCTTGGCTATTTTCTCTCATTTAAAAGGATCTTTCCTCAAGAAAAAGGGCGTTTCTACCTGAATTACGATCTTCAAATTTGATGTAATTGAAGCAAATGATATTCGCTCAACGCGCTTTTTCTTTTCTGCCTGCTGTATAAAAGATAAAAAAAGAGCAGAACGATAACGAACTGCTCTTTGGTCTTTGCTTTTTACTTGGGGTACTTCAGGTGAAGTCTTGGGAATTGCTTCTTCTATATAGATGAAAAGATCAGAGCATCCTTGCCCTTCTCTTTTACGACAGATTAGCTAGGGGTATATCTAAATGTCGTGGTTGTTCGATGACACATTGAGCTCGTAAGAGTGGAGCATGCTTGCATTCCCAATGGCGTCATCTTCGAGAGGAACTTAGTTCTTCAATACTTTTACGGTGTAGCTACCATCTTTTTGTTGGTATAGACCGTGGATGTCGGTTTCGAAACCTGGGTAATGCGCACCGATCTCACAAAGCATCTCTAGGAAGTCCAGCACAGGGCGAGACTCTTGAGTCACCATTTCACCAGGAAGCACTAGTGGCACACCTGGAGGGTAAGGAAGGATCATGTTCGCACTTACGCGACCAACCATTTCTTCCAGTTTGATTTCTTCTACGTTACCGCGAAGCTCTTCTTGCCATGCTGCGTGTGGTGTTACTTTCATTTCAGGAAGAACATCGAACGCTTTGTACATTAGCTCTGGTAGATTGTATTTCTTAGTTAGGTTGTGAATCGCTTGTGCTAATTCTTGAACGCGCATGCCTTCATAGAAGCTTGGGTCTTCATTATATAGCGAAGGTAGGAAGCTCTTGATGGTTAGGTTCAAGTCGTACCCACGTTTAAATTCAGTCAGACCGCGTAGCAATTGCATTGCTTTTGATTTGTCGATACCGATTGAGAATAGGAACAACAAGTTGTATGGACCTGTTTTCTCTACCACGATGCCGCGCTCGTCTAGGAATTTAGCCACCAGCGAAGCAGGAATACCTGATTCTTCTAGTTCGCCTTCTTTATTCATCCCCGGAGTTAGTAGCGTTACTTTGATTGGATCAAGATACATGTGGTTGTCATCCATGTTCTTGAAGCCGTGCCATGTGTCGCTAGGGTCTAGTTTCCAACATTCCGTGGTATCGATGTTTTCTGGTTGCCATACATCGAAGAACCAGCTGTCACTTTCTGCTTCTAGGCGTTTGATCTCTTTACGGAAGCGGATTGCGCGATCGATAGAGTCTTGCATCAACTTCTTACCAGTGTTGCCGCGCATCATTGCCGCTGCAGTTTCAGTAGAAGCCACAATGCCGTACTGAGGTGAAGTTGAAGTGTGCATCATGAATGCTTCGTTGAAAGACTCTTTATCAAAGTCACCTTTCACGTGAATCATTGAAGCTTGTGAAAACGCTGCCAACAGTTTGTGTGTTGATTGTGTTTCGTAGAACACTTTGCCTGGCATCGCTTCACCACTCATACCACATTTACCTTCGTAAATTGGGTTGAAGTTAGTGTAAGGCACCCAAGCACTGTCGAAGTGGATGTGTTTACAGTCTAGCGACTCTTTGATGAATTGTGTGTTGTACAACAAGCCATCGTAAGTTGAGTTAGTCACTACTGCGTAACTTGGCGCTGTTGCACCTGGTGTTTTCGCCACTTTCTCTGCAATGACATCTCGGCTGAATTCGCTTTGTGGAATACCACCAAGGATGCCGTATGCGTTACGGGTTGGGCGGAAGTAGATTGGAGTAACGTCACTCATCATCATTAGGTGAGTCAGAGATTTGTGACAGTTACGGTCAATCAGTACTGTGCTGCCCGCAGGCGCTGAGTACATACCTACGATTTTGTTCGATGTAGACGTACCGTTCGTTACGATGTAAGAGCTGTCTGCATTGAATGTACGTGCGATGTATTCTTCTGCATCTTTATGTGGACCTGAGTGGTCTAGTAGAGAACCTAACTCCGGCATTGAGATTGATACGTCCGCTTTGAATGTGTTTGGACCGTAAAAATCGTAGAAGATACTACCAGCAGGGCTTTTCTGGAATGCAGTACCACCCATGTGACCTGGAGTACAGAAGGTGTATTTACCTTCTTCTACGTATTTGAATAGCGCTTTAGTGAATGGAGGCATGATGGCATCTTTGTATGCCTCAGTCGCTTGGTTGATTTTGATAGCGATGTCGTCAGCCATACCTAAAGCGTACTCGAAGAAGCTCACGTTTAGACGTAGGTCTGTTAGTGAAATGTCTAGAGTAGACTGTTCGTTAGCAAATGCGTGAACAGGCAGTTTTTCGTTGATTTGGCTAATACGTTCACATAGCTCTAGTGAGTATTTATCCCAGTCGAACAGCACACCGCAAATGCGTGGGTTCATCTCAATCATTTTGATCAAGTCTTTATCATCTACTGGGTAAACCACTTCGTAGCCCGCTTTCTCAAGAGCAGCGTGAAGTTGACGAACTGGCTCTTCTTTAAAGAACACACCCATGTGGTTCAAGATAGCGAATATATTCATTTGGACATCTCCAAGGCGAATGAGGGCGCTCTTTGCCATTTACAGGCAATGAGTAAGGTGAGCGCCGCGTGAATTTGGGTTTTATGGGCTGGCATCGTAGTGCCAGCGTTTTGGGGATTAGTTGCTTGCTTGGGCAGGCATGTCGTCAGCGTGCATTTTCACGTACTGAGCAAGACCTGCTTTTTTGCTGTAGAACATCAAGATAACGAGAGACACGATGAAGGTTGCTGTTAGCGTACCGCCCTCTGCACCTGCTAGTGCGATGAAGCAGAACAGACAAGCCACACCAGAGAACAGCATTACGAAGCCGTTGCGTGTTGTCATACCTTCGAAGCGAATCAAGTTAATGCTTGAGTAGAAGTAAGGCAGCATAGTTAGTAGAACTGCATCAGTCGTTAGCTGGTTGAACAGGTCTGATGCGTGTGCTGTTTTAGAGCTGAAGAACATCAGTACAACCATTAATGCTGTCATCTTGATTGACGCAAGGATTAGACCTTTCTTAGGCACACCGTTTTTGTCAGTTTCGCCGTAGATTTTAGGGAAGTTGCCATCGCTTGCTGCACGTTTACCAGCCTCGCCCACCAGCATCATCCAAGAACCTAGCGAAGTGAAACATGCTAGTGCTGTGAATGCTGATACGAATGGTGCAGTCCAGCTACCGAATAGCTCAGTGGTTGCTAGTGCAAATGGCGCACCTGATGCCGCAACTTCAGAAGCAGGGAACATGCCGCTGATCATTTGAGTTGATAGGATGTAAATCACACCTGCGATACCAGTACCCAGCATGGTTGCTAGCGGTACAGTACGTTTAGGATTTTCTACCATACCTGTCGATACTGCTGCTGATTCCACACCAACGAATGACCATAGACAGATAAGAACCGCAGTCACAATCGCATGGCTATCAGTACCCGCAGATACGTTCCAGTTTTGGCTGTATAGCGCAGTGTCGAAGTGCGTCCAACCAAACGCCGCTGTACCAACAACAGGAATGAGGATTAGAACAAGACCAAGCGTACATAGACGGCTTACCCAGCTACCACCAAGTAGGTTAACGAAAGTGAAGATCCATACCGATGCAATCGTCGCAATACCTGCTGGGATTGGGTCATTAAGCACAGGGAAGAATACTGAAAGGTAAGAAACACCTGTAATAGCAATAGCTAGGTTACCAATCCAGTTCGCGTGGTAATAAAGCACGCCCGTTTGGAAACCAAAGACAGGTGAAACTTCGCCAGCGTAAGCGATAGGACCACCTTCTTGAGGGTTTTTGGTTGCCAGACGAGCGTAAACAAACGCAAGGCTCAGTGCACCGATCAAACAGATCAGCCAACTGAAAATTGAAACAGAGCCTACTGAAGCTAGGCTAGAAGGTAACAGTGCAATACCACTACCCATCATGTTACCGGCTACTACACCCGTACAGGCAATTAGGCCGATTTTTTTCGTATTCGATGACATAACATCTCCAAATCTATTCTACTCAAGTCAACGTGACTCAAACTGAACGGTTATTAGCGAGATGCTATGAAGTAGATACCTGCTCGACCTCGCTAAATTTCGAAGTGAAGACTACGCCCAAAAATCGGGAAAAAAATAAACTTGGCGTTATCAATAAAATGATTAGTTAATCAACATCAAGTTGAGATAAACATGATAAACACAAAAAAATAAAACTATATTATTCATGCAGTTATAAGAAAAACATCAAGCCTTCTACCGATAGATAAACTCTCATCAACTCGTTAGTAATCGCGGCAAAAGTTATCAACCTCTATCAACTTCCCCGCCCCGAACGGTTGATTCCCTGAACTGTTGATTCCATAAATCTCTCCCTGATCGCGCTTTTTGACCCACATCAATATTCATCTCGCCTCCAAGAAAGCATCAGAATCATTCTCGCCACATAACTCAGCCAGACACTCCATACAATCAATAGAGATAGAGATAGAGATAGAGATAGAGATAGAGATAGAGATAGAGATAGAGATAGAGATAGAGATAGAGATAGAGAAGAAAACCGGATATGTCTTCCCGTTGCAAGCTTGCGTTACTGGCTCCTTCGTAAGTCATTACCCCACCGCCCACCCTTTTCACTTTTCGACAGCTACAAAAAAGCCCCTCACCAAAATGAGGGGCTAGTATTAAACTGACGTAGAGTGCGAGAGAATTAAAGCATTCGAACGACAGAAGGGTGAACAGCGCGATACATGGCGTAATCAATCGCCTTCATGTTACTTGGGAAGACCAAGTTTTCGCACAGCAGGTACGTCTCAACCGACGTATCAATATAGAAAGCTTCGCTGTAAGACTCACTGGCCAAATCCAGATCACCATCCAATTCAGCGTGTTTACCACGAATCACATAAGAAAGCACCGAATCACGTAACCTCAAAGCCTGCCCAAGATGCTGCTTGGCTGAGGCCATGTCACCAATAATGGTTTCGTGCAGGGCTAAAGCTTCATAAATTCGCGGTTGAATTGGCCCAACCATCATTTTCACGTTGGTTTCCAGCGCATCGCTGAGTTGTTGCACTCGCCCTTTCTTTAGTTCGAGAGACGAATCAAGCACTTTCTGCACGTGGTAAGCAATTAATAACTCTGCCTGAACGTAAGCGTTATCTGGCTCAATTTCTAAAATGTTTTCCATCAAGTTGACGCCTTGGCGAAACTGCTTGGCATCCGAGACATTGAGATAATGGTTAGCTTGAACAAACAGCTCCAAAGCATCTGGGCTAATTGGCATTCCCGCCACCAGCATCGTGGATTTCAGCTTGGCATCCGGCACTTTCAGAACTTGCATCAAGTCTAACGACGCTTGTTGAAGCACTGTCTTTAAATGGCTGCTGGTTAACGCGTATTGACGACTAAACAACACCTTTTCAGATGAGTTATTCCGATATTCCACCTCTAAAAAGCTGCCACCCTCATTTTCACGAACCCGCACCACAACCGATTTGCCCGGCACAATACCCGAGGTAAACGACGTCTTCTTTAGCATGACTCGGTAATCGCTCACTTGAGCAATGTCGGACATCAACTTTTGGGCAAACCCGTCTGCCAAGTCGTAGCTTAACCCTTCGCTCGTGAAGTTATCTTGAAACTTGAATTCGATAAGGTGAGTATCGATGGCTTGAGTAATACGCACTTCCGATTGCTTGTAGGTAAACACACCCATCACCACAACCAAAACACTGATCCAGATGAAGTTCATGATCCCCAGGCGCCACGGACTGATTTTATTTTTTTTCGGAGGGGCCTTTTTCTCTTTAGACATCTCACAGACCGCGCGAGTCAGAGGGCCTGCAGGAAAGGTGACGGCAGGTGCGATAGGTGGAGTCTCTTCTTCTGGTTCATCAACAATAGGAGGAAGACTTTCTGAATCACAATGACGACTTGCGAGGAATTCCTCGAGTGTCATTGGGGTCACATTCGCCACCAGCTTGTAACCACGTTTCGGCACTGTAATGACGTAGCTGGTATTTTCTTCCCGACCGTCACGCAGTAATTTACGTAACTCAAAAATGGACTGAGTCACCACTTGATCGGTCACAATCGCCCCTGCCCAAACGTATTGGATCAATTCCTCACGATTGAACACCTCATTCGCATGCTCCGCTAGGAAATGCAAAAGATTAATTAAGCGTGGCTCAACAGTAACTTCCCTATCTTGTCGATACAGCTTATTTTCATCAACGCTTAAAACCCAGTCATTGATTTGAAAATAGACTCCAACCATGTATGAAAACTCTCGTATCTACAGACAGCGCTACGGCAGGAATCAAACAATGGTCAATTCCTACAGGTAACTAAAGGCGAGATTATAGGTGGGAAAACGGCGTGCACCTAGAAAAGCAAGCCGCCAAAAATGCAAACTTAAGTTAAGTGATGCAGAAATGAGACTACTCAAGTGCTGCAAGGATAGAACAATGAGTAGCATCATCATCCGTATGACCGCAGCAAGCATCATTGATCTTCTTCAAAGCTCGACGAATTTTCGTTAGCTCGTTAATTTTTCCATCAATCAGCTCTAACTTAGCAGAAGTAATAGCTTTAACCTCTGCACAGCTGTGTTCTGTTGCTTCTAGTTTGATTTCTAGTAGCTCTTTAATCTCATCCAGGCTCAGGCCCAGCTCTTTACCTTTAAGGATGAAGTGTACCTGCTTTTGATTCTCTTCATTATAGAGACGATAACCTGATTCACTTCGACCTGCGGGCTTTATCAGCGCGTTTTTCTCATAAAAACGCAGCGTATCTGCCGTCACACCACAACGTTTTGCCAGTTCACCTATCTGAAACATAACTTTCCCTATTAACTATCTCGTTACTTTTAAAGCTAAAGAACCTCTTTTTCACAATTATTTTTGAGATGCCAAACGATTGCGCGAGCTTTTTTGTAATAAATTGGTTAGAATACGCGCCATCAAATGTGGAGACTGTTTTCTAACCAGAAAACATCCGGCAAAGGTCTTTACCAAAACTGGCCAATATTTTACCCCAAGAGGTAAAAACAAGTTCATTTTTGGCAAACATCTTTAACTCCGTGAATTTGAGGAAAATGGAAGCATGAATAACGCTCGTCCTATTCGCCGTGCGCTTATCAGCGTATCAGACAAAACAGGTATTGTTGAGTTTGCACAAGCTCTTGCTGAGCGCGGTGTCGATATCCTATCTACTGGTGGTACAGCACGCCTACTTGCCGAACAAGGCATCGCAGTAACAGAAGTCTCTGACTACACAGGTTTCCCAGAAATGATGGACGGCCGCGTTAAAACGCTTCACCCGAAAGTTCACGGTGGTGTACTTGGTCGTCGTGGTCAAGATGACGACGTGATGGCAAAACATGGCATCAATCCAATCGACATGGTCGTTGTTAACCTATACCCATTCGCAGAAACCGTTGCAAAAGAAGGCTGTACACTAGCTGACGCGGTTGAAAACATCGATATCGGCGGCCCAACGATGGTTCGCTCTGCAGCGAAAAACCACAAAGACGTGACTATCGTTGTGAACGCTCATGATTACGACCGCGTTATCGCTGAAATGGACGAGAACGAGAAATCTCTAACACTAGAGACTCGTTTCGACCTTGCTATCGCAGCATTCGAACACACTGCGGCTTACGATGGCATGATCGCAAACTACTTCGGCACCATGGTTCCATCTTACGGTGAGAACAAAGAAGGTGATGAAGAGTCTAAATTCCCACGTACTTTCAACCAGCAATTCGAGAAGAAGCAAGACATGCGCTACGGTGAGAACAGCCACCAAGCAGCTGCATTCTACGTTGAAGCAAACCCACAAGAAGCGTCTGTTTCTACTGCTCGCCAAATCCAAGGTAAAGCCCTCTCTTACAACAACATTGCAGACACGGACGCAGCACTTGAGTGTGTGAAAGAGTTCAACGAACCTGCATGTGTAATCGTAAAACACGCCAACCCATGTGGCGTTGCGCTAGGTAAAGACATCCTCGAAGCGTACAACCGCGCTTACCAAACTGACCCAACGTCAGCGTTCGGCGGCATCATTGCATTCAACCAAGAGCTAGATGCAAAAACGGCTAGCGCTATCGTTGAGCGTCAATTCGTTGAAGTGATTATCGCACCTTCTGTTTCAGCGGAAGCGATTGAAGTGGTTGCAGCGAAGAAAAACGTTCGCCTACTTGAGTGTGGTGAGTGGACAACTAAAACAACAGACTTTGACGTTAAACGCGTTAACGGCGGCCTGCTAGTTCAAGACCGTGACCAAGGTATGGTTAGTCTGGATGACCTTAAAGTGGTCTCTAAGCGTCAACCTACAGAAGAAGAGCTAAAAGACGCCCTATTCTGCTGGAAAGTAGCGAAATACGTGAAATCTAACGCGATCGTTTACGCGAAAAGCGACATGACTATCGGTGTAGGCGCAGGCCAAATGAGCCGCGTTTACTCAGCGAAAATTGCCGGCATCAAAGCCGCAGATGAAGGCTTAGAAGTTGCCGGTAGCGTAATGGCATCTGACGCTTTCTTCCCATTCCGCGACGGTATCGATGCCGCAGCAGAAGCCGGCATTAAGTGCGTAATTCAGCCAGGTGGCTCTATGCGTGACGACGAAGTTATCGCAGCAGCAGATGAGCACGGCATGGCGATGATCTTCACGGGTATGCGTCACTTCCGCCACTAATTTCCTCTTCGTATTTGGCACTGTGGCGTCGTTAGCTGCTTTCGCCCACCCCGGTTACGTAGCTGGCTATGTTTCCGGGATGGGCTCAATTGTAGCCTAGCCACATCATCAAATACTTTGAGTAAACAGTATTTATAAGATTAAGGATTTTCATATGCGAGTTTTAATCATTGGTTCAGGCGGTCGTGAACATGCGCTAGGCTGGAAAGCAGCGCAAAACCCAAATGTTGAGACTATTTTCATTGCTCCAGGCAACGCAGGTACGGCACTAGAGCCAAAACTAGAGAACGTAAACATCGATGTAGAAGACATCGCTGGCCTTGTTGCTTTCGCCAAAGAAAAGGCGATTGAACTGACTATCGTTGGCCCAGAAGCACCATTGGTTATTGGTGTGGTTGATGCGTTCCGCGAAGCGGGCTTACCAATCTTTGGCCCTACCCAAGCCGCAGCGCAGCTTGAAGGCTCCAAAGCGTTTACTAAAGACTTCCTTGCTCGTCACCAAATCCCAACCGGTGCATACGCAAACTTCACAGAAATTGAACCAGCGCTTGCTTACGTGCGTGAGCAAGGTGCGCCGATTGTGGTGAAAGCCGACGGCCTTGCGGCTGGTAAAGGCGTGATTGTGGCAATGACGCTAGAAGAAGCCGAAGACGCAATCAAAGACATGCTAGCAGGCAACGCATTTGGTGACGCAGGCAGCCGCGTGGTTATCGAAGAGTTCCTAGATGGCGAAGAAGCAAGCTTCATCGTGATGGTGGATGGTGAGAACGTTCTGCCAATGGCCACCAGCCAAGACCACAAACGCGTAGGTGACAAAGATACAGGTCCTAACACTGGTGGCATGGGCGCGTACTCGCCAGCTCCTGTGGTAACACCAGAAATTCACAACCGCATCATGGAAGAAGTCATTTACCCAACGGTACGTGGCATGGCGTCTGAAGGTAACCCATACACAGGTTTCCTATACGCGGGTCTGATGATCGACAAAGATGGTACGCCTAAAGTGATCGAGTACAACTGCCGCTTCGGTGATCCAGAGACACAACCAATCATGATGCGTATGGAATCGGATCTGGTTGATCTTTGCTTGGCTGCGATTGACCAAAAACTGGATCAAGTGGAATCAAAATGGGATCCGCGCGCATCGATTGGTATCGTACTCGCAGCCGGTGGTTACCCAGCAGCGTACAACAAAGGCGATGTGATCTCTGGTCTGCCACAAGTTGAAATTGAAGGCGAGAAAGTCTTCCACGCGGGTACAGACAATAAAGATGGCAACATCGTAACAAACGGCGGTCGTGTTCTTTGTGCAACCGCACTTGGCAATAGCGTATCAGAAGCGCAGCAACGTGCTTACGAGCTTGCAAAACAGATCAGTTGGGACGGCATGTTCCATCGCAGTGACATCGGCTACCGTGCGATTGCACGTGAGCAAGAAAAATAAAAACAACTTAAGTTGGCTAAAAAACAAAAGGCGCATTCAGCGCCTTTTTTATTACTCTGTCAGTTAGTAAGTCTCACCAAGCTTACTCAGCGAGTAATGCTGGTCGTGGTACACAATCAAAGTCATCATCATTGAGCATCAACAGTTCATCAACCGTTGCTTTATTTCGTGACTGCTTGCCGACAAAAGCCACGTAACTGTCTACAGATGAGAGACGCTCGATAATAAATTTTGGCAACGTCTGATTAAACTCGAGTGTCGAGAACGCTTCACCTTTGCAGGTTTCAAACGATTGGCCATTCCAATAACCTTGAATGAGGCTCTGACTGTTACGAGACTGCGCCTTAACCGACGCCACTACATCATTCGCTTCTGTCTTGTAACGTTCTAATTGTTCATGCTGAAGTGGTAAGACTTTACGATTAACGCGATATTGTTGGTAAACCGCTTCGCCATCTTTATTAAAACGGATGTGGATTTGAAAAGGCACCAACTCTTGCTTGGTATCAACTTGCTCACCTTTTCGAATCAACTCTCGAAGCTCACCGTCATCCCAACGGTAGTCACTTTGAAACCAGCCATTATCCCCCATCGTTACGTAATCAGCAGCCGTACTCACGCGAGTGAGTTTCTCGGTCATCCAGTACAAGCTACTTGCGTCTCCAGCAACTTTGCCGCCAGAGAAGTGAGTGAATTGTTCTAAATTAGGAGTTTCAACCGACGAACAGCCAAAAAGGGTAAAGCTAGATAAGAGAAGTGAAGCGAGTAGATGTTTTTTCATGAAGTTGCACCGAGGCAGGATACCTCGGTGCATTCTAACTTAGTTTACTGATTCTTTCAGCGCTTTACCTGCTACGAATGCAGGTACGTTAGCTGCTGCGATTTGAATCTCGTCACCAGTCTTAGGGTTACGACCAGTACGTGCAGCGCGGTGGTTTACTTTGAATGTACCAAAACCAATTAGTTGAACTTGGTCACCCTCTTTAAGTGCACCAGTTACACCATCAAGAGTCGCTTCAAGAGCAGCTTTTGCTTGTGCTTTTGATAGGTCTGCTTTCTCTGCGATAAAGTCGATTAATTGGGTCTTGTTCATTAGGTTTCCCTTCTCATAGGTTATCGAATTCGTCTCACTCTAAAACATAAATGCCCCATCTGGCAAAGGTTTGTAAGCGATCTTTCGATTTTCTGACGTACTTTTAGCCATAATATGAGTAATAACTCACAATTTGTTACCACATACCCCCTGAAAACCCTTGCTTTCCAAGGTATTTGGACCAATTTATAAGGCACTTTTGCGGTTATAATAGCTGCAAATAACCATTATCAAACTACATTCAAGGGCAACTATGCTGCTGTTATCCATTTATATCTCTATTGCAATCGGCATTTCGTTTATCTGTTCGGTGCTGGAGGCGGTACTGCTGAGTATCAGTCCGAGCTACATTGCGCAGCTCAATCAACAGGGGCATCCCGCAGCTGGGCAACTGGCTAAGCTAAAATCAGATATCGACCGACCATTGGCATCCATTCTAACTCTAAATACCATTGCTCATACCATCGGCGCGGCCACTGCTGGTGCACAAGCTGCGGTGGTATTTGGTAGCGAAGCGTTAGGTATCTTTTCGGCAGTGCTCACACTGGCGATCTTGGTACTTTCAGAGATCGTACCGAAAACAATTGGCGCAACTTACTGGCGTCAATTGGCGCCAACCGCGGCAGTCGCATTACGTTGGATGGTATGGGCGCTCACGCCATTCGTATGGTTTTCAGAGCAAATCACCAAGCGTCTTGCTCGTAACCACGAAGCTCCGAAAATGCGTGATGAACTGTCTGCAATGGCGATTCTGGCACGTGAAAGCGGTGAATTTGCCGAGGGTGAATCAAAAATATTAAGCAACTTGCTTGGCATCCAAGATGTACCTGTAACGCAGGTTATGACGCCACGTCCTGTGGTATTCCGTATCGATGCCACGATGACCATCAATGAGTTCCTAGAAAAACACAAGGATACACCTTTCTCACGTCCATTGGTTTATAGCGAACAAAAGGACAACATCATTGGTTTTGTGCACCGCCTTGAGTTGTTCAAACTACAACAATCAGGTTGTGGACAGAAACAACTGGGAGCAATCATGCGCCCGATTCAAGTGGTGCTAAACAACACGACTTTACCGAAAGTGTTTGACCAGATGATGACTCATCGCCTACAGCTGGCACTTGTCGTTGACGAATACGGTACTGTGCAAGGCTTGGTGACGTTGGAGGATATCTTTGAACACCTCGTGGGTGAAGAAATCATCGATGAAGCGGATAAAAGTACCGACATGCAAGAGCTGGCTTACCAACGCTGGGAAAGTTGGAAAGAGATGCACGGCGTAATCGAAAGCCGCGATGATGATGAAGAAGAGGAAGAACTGGAGAAGCATAACAAGGAGCCAGAAACTCAAGAAGTGACAAAACCAGACTCTAAAGAATCGTAATCAGCATTGGGCATAACAGCTCAAACGCCGCAAACAAAAAGGCATCCATTTAGGATGCCTTTTTTCTATCTATTCAACGATTAAAGTGCGATACCGATATTGCTCACGCCTTCTTCACGTAACTCTTCACGTAAATCTTTAATCAAGCTGATGTCACGCTCTACCGCTTCACGCAGTGGACGGAAAATAGCCCACTGCACGTCCCATTCTTCACATACGGCTTCATTTTCTTTCTGATTGTCGTTGGTGATTGGCTCTGCACCTTGCGCTTGCTCTAGATCAGCAACGGTTTGTACCGACTGTTGGCTCACTTTAAGCATTGAATCGAAAAGGTAGTCGCGATCCAATAGGCCATGCAGTAACGTAGACAAACCCTGACACGCGTCCATCGCTGGGTAAACCCCGTAAAAATCGAACTCATCCGCACTTGGGAACAACTCTTCTAACTTCTCTAATTGACGTTCGAAGTTAATTTTCGCGTTCTTAACTGTCAAAATTTCCCATACACTATCAAGAATCGCTCGGTAAGCACGCGGGTCAGCAAATTCTGTGTTCTCACAAAACATCGCATAGTTTGGATACATGCGTTCACATAGACACGCCATAAAGGTAATTTGTTGCCAAGGTTCTAGTTTTTCTAAACGAACCTGAAGAGGATTCTTAAGCATAGTCACTCAATCATTGAAGAAAAAAACAGCGAAAGTGTACTTGATTCATCACAGGGAAAAAAGTTAATGCCGCATTCAAATCAGATTTTCCTGCTCTCAGAGCATCGTGACACCTACGAAACGTTATTGACGGAGAGAAAGCTACCAGATCTGAGCATCACTGATAAGCCAGAGGAAGCTCAAATAGTTCTTGCCGATCCGCCATTACTATCCAATAGATTAGACGAGTTTTCACAGCTTGGGTGGGTACAATCGACATTCGCCGGCGTCAATGCACTAATGCTACCTAACCTTCGTCAGGACTACACCCTGACCAATGTTCGAGGCATCTTTGGCCCACTGATTGCCGAATATGTGCTGGGTTACAGTATTGCCCATTACCGCCACTTCAACCGATACCACCAGCAACAACAAAACAAACGATGGCAGCCTCACCTCTATACATCATTACAAAGTAAAACCATGGTGATTCTCGGTACTGGTAGTATTGGGTGTTATTTGGGCAATGCCGCTAAAGCAATGGGAATAAAAACCATCGGTATGAACCGCACAGGTATTCCGACCTCAGGTGGTGAGTTTCATCAGACCTTTCATATCAGTGAACTAAGTAAGGCATTAGAACAAGCCGACATTGTTGTGAATACCCTACCAAGTACACCGGAGACGCAACAGTTACTCAATCGTCAAACACTCAGCCAACTAAGTCAGGCATTATTGTTTAACGTAGGTCGTGGCGACGTACTGGATGAGGCTGGATTGCTCTTCGCTCTGAAAAACCGTTGGGTAGAACACGCCTTCTTAGATGTGTTTGAGCAAGAACCGTTATCGGTAGAACATCCGTTTTGGAAACTTCCGCAAGTCACCATCACTCCACACATTGCTGCGCTGAGTTTTCCCGAGCAAGTCATCGAGATTTTTGCTGACAACTATCTACGCTGGCGCGATGGGTTTTCATTAAATTATCAAGTGGATTTCGAAAAGGGTTACTAAGAATGTCGTTAGACGAGCTATTGCAGCAAGTGAGGGCCTGCCAGATCTGCGCGGATAATTTACCTTTGGGCGCAAACCCTGTCGTACAAGCCGCAAAAGACGCACGCATCCTAATCATCGGACAAGCGCCGGGGACGCGTGTGCACAAAACCTCGATACCTTGGAACGATCCAAGCGGCGATCGGTTACGCCAATGGCTCGATATCGACAAAGACGTTTTCTACGACCCAAATAAAATTGCCATTGTCCCAATGGGATTCTGTTATCCAGGCAAAGGGAACTCTGGTGATTTACCGCCTCGAAAAGAATGTGCGCCCACTTGGCATAAAAAGATTCTTGAGCAGCTGCCCAATATAGAGCTGACTCTACTGATTGGTCAGTATTCACAACAGTACTACCTGACCAATAAGCCCAAAACGCTCACGCAAACCGTTCAGCAATGGCAAGATTGGGAGCCGGACTTTATCCCGCTCCCTCACCCATCTCCACGCAATACATTGTGGTTAAAGAAGAATCCTTGGTTTGAATCTGAAGTCGTGCCATACCTTAAAAAACGCGTTCACTCGATGCTTTAGGTCACCCATGATCTAATTGCTTTTGTATCTGTACAAGAAAATGAGCACACAAACACAAACCGATAAGCTATTGTTTATAATAAAATTAAAAAATAAGCGTACAGACTAAATAGCAATTAGATCATAGTAGGCCAAATACTACTAGAGCTGTACAGCCTTGAGTCTCAGATAGAAAAACTGAATTTTAGGTAAAAAAATACCGGCACTGAATGCCGGCATTTGATTTCAAAAAATCTAACTTACTTATGGTATGGCTTAGATAACTCGTGTACCGCATCCACAAACACGCCTGCGTTTTCTGGCGGCACATCCAAGTGGATACCGTGACCTAGATTGAACACATGGCCAGTCCCCGTATCACCAAATCCTTCTAGGATATCCGCTACTTCTTCACGGATGCGCTCTGGCGAAGCGTAAAGCATTGATGGGTCCATGTTACCTTGCAGCGCCACCTTATCACCGATACGTGCTTTCGCGTCTGCAATGTTGATTGTCCAGTCTAGACCAACCGCATCACAGCCCGTTGCTGCGATTTGCTCAAGCCACATACCGCCATTCTTAGTAAACAGTGTGACTGGCACGCGACGACCATCGTTTTCACGAATCAGACCATCTACAATCTTGTGCATGTATTGCAGTGAGAACAGGTTGTAGTCACGAGGCGTCAGTACGCCACCCCATGTGTCAAATACCATTACCGACTGCGCGCCTGCTTTAATTTGCGCGTTTAGGTACTCGATAACGCTGTCTGCCAGCTTATCTAGAAGTAAGTGCAGAGTTTGTGGTTCCGCGTACATCATTTTCTTGATCTTGGTGAAGGCTTTAGAACTGCCACCTTCGATCATGTACGTAGCAAGAGTCCACGGGCTACCAGAGAAGCCAATTAACGGCACTTCACCCTTAAGGTCTTTACGGATCTGACGTACTGCGTTCATTACATATTGCAGTTCACCTTCTGGATCTGGCAAACCAATTTTTTCCACGTCAGCTTTGCATGTAATTGGGTTATCAAAAACAGGTCCTTCGCCCGCAGCAAAACGTAAACCAAGCCCCATTGCATCTGGAATCGTTAAGATGTCCGAGAATAAGATCGCGGCATCAAGAGGAAAACGGCGTAATGGTTGAAGTGTCACTTCGGATGCTAATTCTGCATTTCGACACAAAGACATGAAATCACCCGCTTCTGCACGAGTCGCTTTGTATTCTGGTAGGTAACGACCTGCCTGGCGCATCATCCATACTGGCGTGTAATCTACCGGCTCTTTTAAAAGCGCACGCAGATAACGATCATTTTTTAATTCAGTCATTCCGTAATTCCAACTGTTAGGCTTTCTGTGAAAGGGGGTATTCTATCACTGATTTAAGTCCAATAGCTGTGTGCTTTGCAACCTGGATCAAGTTATTAACTTTTAAATCAATGCTTAATTTGCACCCAATCGGTATCAGTGTTAAAAATTTGTTCGCTAGCGAAAACTACAATTATAAACTGAGTACCCAGTACTCAGCATCTCATAACGACATCTTACTTACCCCCTCCCTCTCGGAGGGTTTTTTTTATCTATTTATCAGATAATTAGAATCAATATCTTGTAGCGTTTGTTCGATAAGCGCTCTTGCAATCGTTCCTTTAGGCGCAACAGGCGGCATCTCGTCAATACCAAACCATTGTGCATCAGACAGCTCAGTGTAGTCTGGACTTAACTCTCCCGATTCATAGTCAGCTAAAAACCCCATCATCATACTCGATGGGAAAGCCCAAGGCTGGCTGCCAAAGTAACGAATATTTTTAACGAGAATTCCTGTTTCTTCATGAATTTCTCGAGCCACACACTCTTCTAATGTCTCACCGACTTCTAAGAAGCCAGCAATAACCGTATACATACCATTTCGATGCCTAGGATGTTGGGCCAATAAGATCTGATTCTCTTTACGCACAGCAACGATAATACATGGAAATATTCGAGGATAATGGAGAGTACGGCATTCGCCACACTGCATAGCTAACTGGTTATTATTAAGAAAGTTTCTTCCACCGCACTGTGGGCAAAAACGCAGACTTTGCGTCATGTGCCCATACTGGACCGCTTTACTTAACAACATAAATAATGGCTCAGGAAAATGCAGGCAGTCGCGTAGTGAGACTAATGGTAGATCATGCTCCAGATCAGACAAATTAAGCCACATGACGGGCGAACCTGAATACTCACCAATGGTCCTTGCACTCACTTCAGGCAGTGATAACTGCTCTGCAGACCCGAAAGGCACAGCACCATCCACCAGCCAAATTTCACTTCCTGCAACAACACACCAGTATGCATTTATCGCGCGGTTAACATCACCTTTTCTTAACATTACACCATCCCTTTGCTTGAAGTTCGTTCATTTTACTGGCAATCTAATTTCATACTAGAGTTTGTCGTTAAGTAAATTCGCACTCTAAATTCTAGTAAGGACAAGAGTTTGTAATAACTTTACTAACTTTGCTTTGCAAAGGATACGTTCGCCAACAGGCGATCAGATCATGAGGGCATGGTCATGCTAAAAAAATTCAAACAAACACAAGACCAGTGGGGTGGCTCAAGTGATGTCATTGATCACTGGTTAGAGACAAGACAATCCCTGATTGTTGAATATTGTAAGCTTGCAGCACTGCAACCTTGTTCGAAAACCAATGTTATTGAACTCCCATCTCCTTCCGAATTGCAGGATTTCTGTCAGCATCTCGTTGATTACATCTCCGAGGGCCATTTTAAAATCTATGACATGGTTATGGATCGCTGGAAAGCGACTGGCTTTGTCGTGACCAATGAAATCAATCAAACTTATGGTCAAATAGTCCTGACAACTGAACCACTATTGAACTTTAACGATAAGTACTCAGAAGTTACTGAAGATGATGAATTAGATGATTTCGATTCTGATATGTGTCTCATTGGCGAAATTCTTGAGACTCGATTTGAAGTCGAGGACTATCTGATACAGCAGATCGCAGAAAGTCTGTCTATGCCCCCAGGGGCTTAGTGTTTGCGAATATTCAGAGACTGAAGGATAGAAAAGACTGACGATCATCGTCGGTCTTTTTTGTTTCTAGCCTTATCACTATTACCTTCTCTAAGAACCCTCTCGAAGAAAAAGGCAGGATAAAAACTAAAAAGGCACCCGAAGGTGCCTTTTTTCTTAAGCTTCTAATGATTACTCGTTAAATGGCTTACTCTTCAGAAGAGAAACCAGCGTTTAGAAGTGCCGCTAGGTTGTCCGTTGCTTGCTCAGCAGAAGGACCATCTTGCGCTTCAGAACGTTTAGCTTGACGCTCTTGGTGGTATGCGAAACCAGTACCAGCTGGGATCAGACGACCAACAATTACGTTCTCTTTCAGACCACGTAGGTCGTCACGCTTACCAGAAACTGCTGCTTCTGTTAGTACGCGAGTTGTCTCCTGGAACGATGCCGCAGAGATGAACGACTCAGTCGCTAGAGATGCTTTAGTGATACCTAGTAGTTCACGTTCGAAACGTGCAGGCTCTTTGCCTTCAGCTTCTAGGTTACGGTTAGCAATCTTAACTTGTGAGTACTCAATCTGCTCACCAGGTAGGAACTCAGAGTCACCAGAGTGAGTAATAGTACACTTACGTAGCATCTGACGAACGATAGTTTCAATGTGCTTATCGTTAATCTTAACGCCTTGTAGACGGTAAACTTCCTGTACTTCGTTAGCAATGTACTGCGTTACCGCGTGTACGCCACGTAGACGTAGGATGTCGTGTGGAGACTCTGGACCATCTGCGATCACGTCACCACGTTCAACTTTTTCACCTTCGAATACGTTCAACTGACGATGCTTAGGAATCATCTCTTCGTAAGCTTCACCGCTTTCACGTGTGATCACTAGGCGACGTTTACCTTTGGTCTCTTTACCGAAGCTCACAGTACCTGTGTGCTCAGCAAGGATTGCAGGCTCTTTCGGCTTACGTGCTTCAAATAGGTCAGCAACTCGTGGAAGACCACCGGTGATATCTTTGTTACCGCCAGACTTCTGAGGAATACGTGCTAGTGTCGCACCAACACCTACTGCTGCGCCATCTTCGATGTTCACAATCGCTTTACCAGGTAGGAAGTAGTGAGCTGGCATATCAGTACCAGGGATCATTACATCGTTACCTTGCTCATCAACAAGTTTGATAGCTGGACGCATATCTTTACCTGCTGAAGGGCGAGCTGCTGGGTCAGTTACTTCGCTTGAAGATAGACCAGTTAGGTCATCAGTTTGACGAGATACTGTTACGCCGTCGATCATATCTACAAACTGGATTCGACCTGCTACCTCAGTAATGATAGGTAGTGTGTGCGCTTCCCAGTTTGCAACTGTTTCGCCAGCTTGAACTGTATCGCCATCGCCTTTGCTTAGTAGCGTACCGTAAGGCAGTTTGTGTTTCTCTTTCGTACGACCAAACTCATCAATAATAGTTAGCTCTGTCGCACGAGAAGTGATAACGATCTTACCGTCATCTGCTAGTACAGATTTAGCGTTGTGTAGCTTGATAGAACCGTTGTTCTTAACTTGAACACTGTTCTCTGCCGCTGCTGTCGATGCCGCACCACCGATGTGGAACGTACGCATGGTAAGCTGTGTACCTGGTTCACCGATAGACTGAGCAGCGATAACACCTACTGCTTCACCTTGGTTCACTAGGTGGCCACGTGCTAGGTCACGACCGTAACACTGTGCACAACAACCGAAGTCAGAATCACACGTTACTACAGAGCGCACTTTCATGCTGTCTACTGAGTTCTCTTCCATGATTTGACACCACTTCTCATCGATCAGGGTGTTACGTGGAATAAGAACGTCTTCAGTGCCAGGTTTTAGTACGTCTTCAGCAACAACACGACCAAGAGCAAGCTCAGAAAGTGCAACTTTAACATCACCACCCTCGATGTGAGGCATCATGTCAACACCCTCGTGAGTGCCACAGTCATGTTCAGTTACAACAACATCTTGAGCAACGTCTACCAGACGACGAGTTAGGTAACCCGAGTTCGCTGTTTTCAGTGCCGTATCCGCAAGACCCTTACGAGCACCGTGCGTTGAGATAAAGTACTGAAGTACGTTTAGACCTTCTTTAAAGTTCGCTGTGATCGGCGTTTCGATGATTGAACCATCTGGACGCGCCATCAGACCACGCATACCCGCAAGCTGACGAATCTGTGCTGCAGAACCACGAGCGCCCGAGTCCGCCATCATGTAGATGCTGTTGAATGACTCTTGCTGTTCCTCTTCACCGTCACGGTTAACTACCGTTTCAGATGAAAGGTTTTCCATCATTGCTTTCGCAACACGGTCGTTGGTCGATGCCCAGATATCGATAACTTTGTTGTAGCGTTCGCCCGCAGTAACAAGACCTGATTGGTACTGTTCCTGGATTTCACGTACTTCTTCTTCCGCTTCTGCGATTTCAGTGTACTTAGCTGCTGGTACAACCATATCGTCAATACCAACAGACACACCAGAAAGTGCCGCGTATGCGAAACCGGTGTACATGATTTGGTCAGCGAAGATTACAGTGTCTTTCAGACCTAGTTTACGGTACGCCTCGTTAAGTAGGTTAGAGATTTGCTTCTTACCTAGCTTTTGGTTAACGATGCTGTACGGTAGACCAGCTGGCACGATTTGCCATAGCATTGCACGACCAACAGTGGTGTCTACCATCTTGGTTTCTGTAGTGCTGTTGCCGTCTTCGTCTACAACGGTTTCTGTAATACGTACTTTAACGCGTGCGTGAAGCTCAGCTTGTTTAGTGCGGTATGCTTTCTCAGCCTCTTCTGGGCCAGAAAGGTACATGCCTTCACCTTTCACGTTGATCTTTTCACGAGTCATGTAGTACAGACCCAATACAACGTCCTGAGAAGGTACGATTATCGGATCACCTGACGCTGGCGACAGAATGTTGTTTGTCGACATCATCAGAGTACGAGCTTCAAGCTGTGCCTCTAGAGTTAGAGGTACGTGAACCGCCATTTGGTCACCATCGAAGTCCGCGTTGTACGCCGCACATACAAGTGGGTGTAGCTGAATCGCTTTACCTTCGATTAGTACTGGTTCGAACGCCTGGATACCGAGACGGTGAAGTGTCGGTGCACGGTTCAATAGTACTGGGTGTTCACGGATTACTTCGTCTAGGATATCCCAAACGACCGCTTCTTCACGCTCTACCATTTTCTTAGCAGCTTTGATTGTAGTCGCAAGACCACGAGTCTCTAGCTTGCTGTAGATGAATGGTTTGAATAGCTCAAGTGCCATCTTCTTAGGAAGACCACACTGGTGTAGACGAAGGTATGGACCTACTGTGATTACAGAACGGCCAGAGTAGTCTACACGTTTACCTAGAAGGTTCTGACGGAAACGACCTTGTTTACCCTTGATCATATCAGCAAGAGATTTCAGAGGACGCTTGTTAGAACCTGTGATCGCACGACCACGACGACCGTTATCTAGTAGCGCATCAACAGACTCTTGCAGCATACGTTTTTCGTTACGTACGATGATGTCCGGAGCAGCTAGCTCTAGAAGACGCTTCAAACGGTTGTTACGGTTGATCACACGACGGTATAGATCGTTAAGATCAGAAGTCGCAAAGCGACCGCCATCTAGAGGTACTAGAGGACGTAGATCTGGCGGAAGTACTGGAAGTACTGTTAGGATCATCCACTCTGGGTTGTTACCCGATGCGATGAACGCTTCTACCAGCTTAAGACGCTTAGTTACTTTCTTACGCTTAGTTTCAGAGTTTGTTGTCTCTAACTCTTCACGCATTTGTTCTGCTTCAGCGTGCATATCCATAGAACCTAGTAGGTCCTTGATAGCTTCCGCACCCATCTTAGCAGTGAACTCGTCGCCCCACTCTTCTAGACGATCTAGATACTCTTCTTCCGTAAGCATCTGACCTTTTTCTAGATCAGTCATACCTGGTTCTGTTACTACGTACATTTCGAAGTAAAGAACACGTTCGATATCACGTAGAGGGATATCCATCAGTAGACCGATACGAGACGGTAGCGATTTTAGGAACCAGATGTGAGCTACTGGTGAAGCCAGTTCAATGTGGCCCATACGGTCACGACGAACTTTAGTTTGTGTAACTTCTACACCACACTTCTCACAGATAACACCACGGTGCTTCAGGCGCTTGTACTTACCACAAAGACATTCGTAGTCTTTAACTGGACCAAAGATACGCGCACAGAACAGACCATCGCGTTCAGGTTTGAACGTACGATAGTTGATCGTTTCAGGTTTTTTAACTTCACCGAAAGACCATGAACGGATCATGTCTGGTGAAGATAGACCGATTTTGATTGCATCAAATTCTTCGGTCTTATGCTGTGCTTTTAGAAAGTTTAATAAGTCTTTCACAATCAGCTCCTGTAAGGAGTTAAAAGGAGCTCACTCGCTAAAGTGAGCACCTTCTTCCAAATAATCGCTTTGATTCTCTCGACTTTCATCAAGAGAGAAAAGGATTACTCTTCGTCTTCTAGCTCGATGTTGATACCTAGCGAGCGGATCTCTTTCAACAGTACGTTGAACGATTCTGGCATGCCAGGTTCCATGCTGTGGTTACCGTCTACGATGTTTTTGTACATCTTAGTACGGCCGTTAACGTCATCCGACTTAACCGTTAGCATTTCTTGTAGCGTGTAAGCAGCACCGTATGCTTCTAGTGCCCATACTTCCATCTCACCGAAACGCTGACCACCGAACTGAGCTTTACCACCTAGTGGCTGCTGAGTTACTAGGCTGTACGAACCAGTTGAACGAGCGTGCATCTTGTCATCAACAAGGTGGTTCAGTTTCAGCATGTACATGTAACCAACAGTTACAGGACGCTCAAACGCATCACCTGTGCGACCATCAAATAGCGTTAGCTGACCTGATGTTGGTAGATCTGCTAGCTCAAGAAGTGCTTTGATTGACTCTTCTGGAGCGCCATCAAATACAGGAGTCGCGATTGGTAGACCGCCACGCAAGTTCTTGATCAGAGTACGTACTTCATCATCAGATAGAGAAGCAATGTCTACTTTCTGGCGAGTGTCGCCTAGGTCGTAAACTTTTTGTAGGAACTCACGGAATTTCGCTAGTTCTTGCTGCTCTTTAACCATCTGGTTGATCTTATCACCGATACCTTTCGCAGCCAGACCTAAGTGTACTTCTAGGATCTGACCGATGTTCATACGCGAAGGTACACCCAGTGGGTTAAGTACGATGTCTACAGGCTGACCTTTTTCATCGTATGGCATGTCTTCAACAGGGTTGATCTTAGAGATTACACCCTTGTTACCGTGACGACCCGCCATCTTATCACCAGGCTGAATGCGACGTTTAACCGCTAGGTAAACCTTAACGATCTTCAGTACGCCAGGTGCTAAATCATCACCTTGAGTGATCTTACGACGTTTAGTTTCGAACTTCTTATCGAAGTCAGCTTTTAGCTCGTCCCACTGCTCAGCAAGTTGCTCAAGCTGAGTTTGTAGTGCGTCATCTTCTAGCGTTAGTTCTAGCCACTTCTTACGATCAGTAGTGTCTAGTTTCGCTTCAGAGTAACCGCCTTCAATCAATACAGCTTTAACACGGTTTAGAAGGCCGCCCTCAAGAATCTGGAATTCTTCAGTTAGGTCTTTCTTCGCTTCTTTAAGCTGCATTTGTTCGATTTCAAGCGCACGCTTGTCTTTCTCTACGCCATCGCGAGTGAAGACTTGAACGTCGATGATCGTACCTGATACAGAGTTAGGTACACGTAGTGAAGTATCTTTAACGTCAGATGCTTTTTCACCGAAGATTGCACGTAGTAGCTTCTCTTCAGGCGTTAGCTGAGTTTCACCTTTAGGTGTTACTTTACCAACTAGGATGTCGCCACCCTTAACTTCAGCACCGATGTAAACGATACCTGACTCGTCTAGTTTAGACAGAGCAGATTCACCTACGTTTGGAATATCAGCTGTGATCTCTTCAGAGCCCAGCTTAGTATCACGCGCCACACAAGTCAGTTCTTGAATGTGGATTGTCGTGAAGCGGTCTTCTTGAACTACGCGCTCAGATACTAAGATCGAGTCTTCGAAGTTGTAACCGTTCCAAGGCATGAACGCGATACGCATGTTTTGACCAAGCGCAAGTTCACCAAGGTCTGTTGAAGGACCATCAGCAAGAACGTCACCGCGTGATACAGGCTCACCTGGCATCACACATGGGCGCTGGTTAATACATGTGTTCTGGTTAGAACGTGTGTATTTAGTCAGGTTGTAGATGTCGATACCAGCTTCACCTGGTACTAGCTCTTCTTCGTTAACTTTAACAACGATACGAGAAGCATCTACTGACTGGATTACACCACCACGTTTAGCAACTGCAGTTACACCTGAGTCAACGGCTACGTTACGTTCAATACCAGTACCAACAAGCGGTTTGTCAGCTTTCAGTGTTGGAACTGCCTGACGTTGCATGTTCGCACCCATCAATGCACGGTTCGCATCATCGTGTTCTAGGAACGGGATAAGCGATGCAGCGATAGATACAACCTGGTTTGTCGCAACGTCCATGTACTGAGCGTGCTCACGAGGGTGTAGACCAGATTCACCTTTCTGACGAGCTGTGATCAGCTCATCTGCAAAAGTACCATCTTCGTTTAGCTTAGCGTTCGCCTGAGCGATAACGAATTGGCCTTCTTCGATTGCAGATAGGTAATCTACTTCGTCTGTTACTACGCCATCTACAACGCGACGGTATGGTGTCTCTAGGAAACCGTACTCGTTACAACGCGCAAACGCAGATAGAGAGTTGATCAGACCGATGTTTGGACCTTCAGGCGTTTCGATAGGACATAGACGACCGTAGTGCGTTACGTGTACGTCACGTACTTCGAAGCCAGCACGTTCACGAGTTAGACCGCCAGGACCCAATGCAGAAATACGACGCTTGTGCGTTACTTCTGATAGCGGGTTGTTTTGGTCCATGAACTGTGAAAGCTGTGAAGAGCCAAAGAATTCTTTAACTGCCGCAGAAATTGGCTTCGCGTTGATCAAGTCTTGAGGCATGATTGCGTCAAGATCGCCTAGGCTTAGACGCTCTTTAACTGCACGCTCAACACGTACTAGACCTACACGGAACTGGTTCTCAGCCATTTCGCCTACAGAACGGATACGACGGTTGCCTAGGTGGTCGATATCGTCCACTTCGCCCTTACCGTTACGGATCGCGATCAGCTTCTTCATCACTTCGATGATATCAGTTTCATCAAGTGTACCTTGCTCTTGAGCATCTTCACGGCCGATAGAGCTGTTGAACTTCATACGACCAACAGTCGATAGATCGTAACGCTCTTCAGAGAAGAATAGGCTTTCGAATAGAGCTTCTGCAGCTTCTTTTGTTGGCGGCTCACCAGGGCGCATCATGCGGTAGATTTCTACCAATGCAGAAATACGATCAACCGTGCTGTCGATACGTAGTGTTTCTGACATGAATGGACCGTGGTCTAGATCGTTCGTAAATAGAACTTCTAGCGCTTTGTGACCAGCCTGAGATAGGTTCGCTAGTGCTTCCAGGCTGATTTCCTGGTTAGCGTTAACAATGATCTCGCCAGTTGCTTCATTAATGTAATCTTTTGATGCAACTTTACCTACGATGTACTCAACTGGTACTTCGATGTGATCAACACCATCTTTTTCTAGTTGGCGGATATGACGAGCTGTTACGCGACGACCTTGCTCAACGTAAACTTTACCATTCGCTTCGATGTCGAATGACGCAGTTTCACCACGTAGACGATCTGGAACCAACTCCATCAATAGAGTTTGGTCTTTCACTTCGAAGTTCACTTTCTCGAAGAAGAGATCTAGGATTTCTTCTGTCGACTTACCTAGTGCACGAAGAATGATCGATGCTGGTAGCTTACGACGGCGGTCGATACGAACGTACAAGTTATCCTTAGGATCAAACTCGAAATCAAGCCATGAACCACGGTAAGGAATAACACGTGCGTTGTATAAAACTTTACCTGAAGAGTGGGTCTTACCCTTATCGCTGTCGAAGAACACGCCTGGGCTTCGGTGCAGCTGGGATACGATAACCCTCTCGGTACCGTTAATTACGAAGGTACCATTGTCTGTCATGAGTGGAATTTCACCCATGTAGACTTCTTGTTCTTTAATGTCTTTTACAGTACCTGCTGGCGCGTCTTTATCAAAGATAACTAGGCGTAGTTTTACACGTAGTGGCTTTGAGTAAGTTACACCGCGGATTTGACATTCTTTAACGTCAAAAACTGGCTCACCAAGACGGTAGCTAACGTATTGCAGCTCAGAATTGCCGTTGTAGCTCTGAATCGGGAATACAGAACGGAAAGCGGCTTCAAGACCGTATTGACCTTCAGGATCCTGTTCGATGAATTTGTCGAACGAATCGAGCTGGATCGATAGCAGGTATGGAATGTCCAAAACTTGTGGACGAGTACCAAAGTCCTTACGGATGCGCTTTTTCTCGGTATAAGAGTAAACCATGGGGTTCCTCAGCTCGCTGATAAGTGACCCAAACTGTCCGCCCGCTCCTAGTTACTTAAGGGGGGGGTAAGGGACAGTGACTAATATAGCTGTTTACTGTAGTGACATTTCATTTCGTAAGAATGAAATGTTTTTTGCATGGATATCAGGCGCTTAAACAGCGGGAAAATTCGCCTATACCCTACAGCGCAAAAAGGCCGGTGGTTAAAAAACCACCAGCCAATTAGCCGTTAGGCTAAGAAACTATGCAATAATTACTTAACAGCAACAGTTGCACCAGCTTCTTCTAGCTGAGCTTTAAGAGCTTCAGCTTCTGCTTTCTCAACACCTTCTTTAAGAGGTGCTGGAGCGCCGTCTACAAGAGCTTTAGCTTCTTTAAGACCTAGGCCAGTTGCGCCACGTACTGCTTTGATTACAGCAACTTTGTTACCGCCAGCAGCTTCTAGGATTACGTCGAATTCAGTTTGCTCAGCAGCAGCTTCGCCGCCAGCAGCGCCGCCAGCTACAACAGCAGCAGCAGCAGAAACACCGAATTTCTCTTCCATTGCTTCGATTAGTTCAACAACTTGCATTACAGACATTTCTGCAACTGCGTCTAGGATTTGCTCGTTAGTAATAGACATAACAATTCTCTTTTAAGTCAACAATAAGTTTATTAAGCAACCAGTAAAAAGCAAGGCTTATGCCGCTGCTTCTTGTTTTTGATCGCGGATAGCTGCGATAGTACGCGCCAGCTTGCCAGCCGAAGCTTCTTTCATGCACATCATTAGGCGTGCAATTGCTTCGTCGTAAGTTGGTAGTGTTGCTAGTACTTCAGCGTCAGTTAAAGCGCCTTCATAAGCAGCAGCTTTGATCTCGAAATCTTTGTTCTCTTTAGCGAAGTCTTTGAAAAGACGCGCTGCAGCACCTGGGTGCTCATTAGAGAATGCGATTAGTGTAGGACCAGTGAAAGTGTCAGTTAGACACTCGTACTCAGTACCTTCAACCGCACGACGAGCAAGAGTGTTACGAACAACTCTCATGTAAACGCCAGCTTCACGAGCTTGTTTACGTAGAGAAGTCATCGCGCCAACTTGAACGCCACGAGAATCAGCTACAACTGCAGAAAGTGCACCACTGGCAGCTTCGTTGACTTCAGCAACAATTGCTTTTTTGTCTTGAAGGTTTAAAGCCATCTTGGATTTACTCCTGGTTGTCGTTACACCACTCACTATCATCACGACAGTGAGAGCTATTGAGGTGCTTCCCCAGAAGAAAGTTAACTATATTACATAGAGCTTTCTGTCAGTTCGGGCACCATCTACGTAGGATAATTAAGTTTGCTTTTACACAAACACCTACGGTCTTGGACGGAGACTGGGTCTTAATTCATTTCGAACTAGGAGACAGTTCAAAGAACCAAAGTTCAGCCCCAACCACAAATATTAGGCGCAAAATTATACACTAATTTTGCGCCTAAGCAAATAAATTATGCTTGAGTGTTCAGGCTAGCCTGATCAACAGCAACACCAGCACCCATAGTAGTAGAGATGCTTACTTTCTTCAGGAAAGTACCTTTCGCTGAAGATGGTTTAGCTTTCTTCAGAGCAACTAGAAGTGCTTCTAGGTTCTCTTTGATCTGCTCAGCAGAGAAGTTTGCTTTACCGATAGTAGTGTGGATGATGCCGTTTTTGTCGTTACGGTAACGAACCTGACCAGCTTTAGCGTTTTTAACCGCTTCAGCAACGTTAGGAGTTACAGTACCAACTTTAGGGTTTGGCATAAGACCGCGAGGACCTAGGATAGTACCTAGTTGACCTACAACGCGCATTGCATCTGGAGAAGCAACAACTACGTCAAAGTTCATTTCGCCTTTCTTAACTTGCTCAGCAAGATCTTCCATACCTACGATGTCTGCGCCAGCTTCTTTAGCTGCTTCAGCGTTAGCACCTTGAGTGAACACTGCAACGCGGATTTCGCGGCCAGTACCGTGAGGTAGTACAGTTGCACCACGTACGTTCTGGTCAGATTTACGAGCATCAATGCCTAGGTTAACAGCAACGTCTACAGACTCAACGAATTTCGCAGTCGCTAGTTCTTGAAGAAGAGCAACAGCTTCGTTGATTTCGTACTCTTTAGTTACGTCAACTTTTTCGCGGATTACGCGCATGCGCTTAGTTAGTTTTGCCATCTTATTAACCCTCTACCACTAGGCCCATTGAACGAGCAGTACCAGCGATAGAACGCTTCATCGCTTCGATGTCAGCACCAGTCATATCAGCAGCTTTAGTTTCTGCGATTTCTTGGATTTGAGCGTCAGTTACAGTACCAACTTTTTCAGTGTTTGGACGACCTGAACCAGACTTAACGCCAGCAGCTTTCTTAAGAAGAACTGCAGCAGGTGGAGTCTTAGTTACGAACGTGAAAGAACGGTCGCTGTATACTGTGATAACTACTGGAGTTGGTAGACCTTTCTCAATAGATTCTGTTTTTGCGTTGAACGCTTTACAGAATTCCATGATGTTCACACCGTGTTGACCTAGTGCAGGACCTACTGGTGGACTAGGGTTAGCCATACCAGCAGCAACTTGTAGCTTGATGTAAGCTTCAACTTTCTTAGCCATGATAATTCCTAAGTTTGGGTACAAACGCTAATCGCGGATCAGCTCCCCGTTTGTGTAAGAAACTTTTTACTTCACTTGAAGTAAAAAGGCGCGAAATTATAGTCATAATCCGCGCCTTATACAACCCTAAAAAGGTGATTTTTTATACTCTTTAACGAAGAGTCTTAGTCCAGCTTTTCAACCTGACCAAATTCAAGCTCAACTGGTGTCGCACGACCAAAGATCGAGACAGACACTTTCAGGCGGCTCTTCTCGTAATCCACTTCTTCAACAGTACCGTTGAAGTCAGCAAATGGACCTTCGTTAACACGTACCACTTCACCCGCTTCGTACATTGTACGTGGACGAGGCGCTTCACTCGCTTTCTCAAGACGATTAAGAATCGCGTCAGCCTCTTTATCCGTGATAGGTGCCGGACGGTCTGAGGTACCACCAATGAAGCCCATGACACGCGGCACACTGCGTACTAGGTGCCATGATTCATCGTTCATAATCATCTGAACAAGGACGTAACCTGGGAAGAACTTACGCTCAGATTTGCGACGCTGACCCGCGCGCATTTCCACTACTTCTTCAGTAGGAACCAGTACTTCACCGAATAGCTCTTCCATGCCGTGCATTTTGATATGCTCGCGCAGAGATTGAGCTACACGACCTTCAAATCCAGAGAAGGCTTGAACCACATACCAGCGTTTTTTTGGAGCTTCACTCATGAATAAAAACCCTCTATACCCCAGTTGCTAGAGCTACTAGACGAACCATAATTCCGTCAATACCCCATAGCACTAGAGCCATTACAATACTTACAGCTAAAACGATCAGTGTTGTTTGCATGGTTTCTTGGCGAGTAGGCCAAACAACTTTACGTACTTCCATACGCGATTCTTTTGCAAAACTGATCGCTGCTTTACCTTTAGTCGTTGTTGCTGCAACGCCTAAGGCAGCTGCAATAAGAACAACAACGCCTGCAGCACGAACCACTACAGACATTTCACCATACAGGTAATTACCCACAACAGCGGCAGCTGCCAATACGAAAGCGGCTAACCACTTAAACGTATCTGCTGCGTTTGAGCTATCAGGAGTTTCAGCATTATTTGCTTTCATAAAACCAACCTGTTACAAGTCTTAATATAGACGACAACAACCCCGCTGTTGCAGGGCAAACTCCATATCGCTGAAAAAATCAGCGTACTCTTCTTAAGATTAAGCATCTTTGCTTAATCTTGCTCTGCGCCCAACCCACTTCTGAACAAGAAAACAGCAAAAATAATGTTGAGTGCAGAAAAAGGGCATCAAATGATGCCCTTTTTGCTACTGGTTCGTCAAATCTAATTCAAGATTTTCCGAAAGCATCGCTAATTCGCTATGAATTAGTCGAAGATCTTAGCAACAACACCAGCACCTACTGTACGGCCACCTTCACGGATCGCGAAACGTAGAC
>NZ_JALNTV010000016.1:0-36368 GCF_023161645.1 Vibrio sp. 1CM7H | reverse complement strand
CAAATCCGCGTGTTGGGAGTTCGAATCTCTCCACCCCTGCCATATATCAAGGCTCTGACTTAGGTCAGAGCCTTTTTTGTATCTACTTGCCACTATGCATTTGTCCTCTCATCCCACCTATATGCCTTTCTGCTGCCTGCTGCTCTTTGTAAGTATTTATTACTCACCAACCTATTAGACTAGTCGTTATAACCAAGTGCTCCGAAATGTTAGCAATAAATGAGAATCATTATTTATATTTAGTTACACTCAACCGATCTGGATTAATGGGTAACTATGTATGGATATATCTCGTCGACGCTTCCTTCAATCATCCTTAGCGATCTCCGCGCTTACTGTTCTACCCGCATGCTCTCTATCTAGGAGTACTAATAAGCAGGGGCAGTATATATACGATATCACTGCAGAGCCTTCTACGGCTGAACTAGTGCCCGGTTTCAATACTGAGGTATTAGCTTTTAATGGGCGTATACCTGCACCGATAATTCGTTGCCGACAAGGGGAAAGGTAACAATCAACTTCATCAATAAGCTATCAGAGCCGACGACGATTCATTGGCATGGCTTGAGGATTCCTATTGAAATGGATGGAGTTCCGTTTTTAAGCCAGGCTCCTATCATGCCCGGAGAGACTTTTACGTATGAGTTTATTCCGCCAGATGCAGGTACGTTTTGGTATCACCCACACATGAACTGCGTTAAGCAGCTTGGTATGGGGTTGGTTGGGCTAATAATTGTTGAAGAGGCTGAGCCTGTTCAGTTTGATGAAGAGCATGAAGTCGTCCTCAAGCATTGGCATTTAGACAAGCAAGGACAGTGGAAGAACCTAATGGTGCCGCGCTTGAGTGCACGTATGGGAACGCCAGGAGAGTGGAGTAGCGTCAATGGTATTCATGAGCCTGTTTATACGCTGGAGCAGAACGCGACTACGCGATTAAGAATTGCTAATGTCGATAACACCATTACCTATCCGATCGCGATTGAAGGCACAGAGGCTTGGGTTATTGCTATCGATGGCAATCCAGTTAAAACGCCTTATAGGCTCACTCAACACAAAATTGGTCCGGGAATGAGATTGGATATCGGATTGATTGCTCCGAAGGCTGGAGAGCGTGTTTATGTGCGTCAAATGAAAGGGCGCTTCCCATTCTCTTTGTGTGAGTTTGAAGTTGTTGAGTCTGACCTGCCAAGCAACAAGAAACTGCCTTTATTGCCTCTCAACCCTGTGCCTGATCTTGATTTGGAAAATGCGAAGCAAATCGATTATGTGTTTGAATGGGAGGGGGCGATCACTCCCGTCGATAAATCGGGCAAAGCGATACCTAAATTCTGGCTGATGAACAAACGGGCTTGGGAGGGAATGAGCATAAATAATATCCCTGCGCCACTTTCAACATTGGAGCTTGGAAAAACCTATATCTTCAATTTGAAGAACGTTACTCAATATCATCATCCTATTCATCTTCATGGGCATACATTTACTGTTCTTGAGTTAGATGGGAAGAAACTCGACGAACCGTTCCATACCGATACGGTTTTACTTGGAAAAAATGGCAGTGCCAAAGCTGCCTTTGTTGCTAACAACCCTGGACGTTGGATGTATCACTGCCATGTTATTGAGCACATGAAAACCGGTTTGATGGGGTATATTGAAGTAAAGTGACTCCTGTAACTTTTTTAATCTCAGCGTGTTTTAAATGCAATACGTTGTCGAATTCTAAAATTTCACCATCAATATTGCTTTAGTTTTGGTTACAATATCGTCATCAATAGTGTTGGGGGAATTATGGGGCAGTTTTCCATTCTTGGTTTTATTGCACTAGGTGGTGCTTTCGGTGCGTGTTCTCGTTACTTGATATCTGAACTGTGTGTCATTTTATTGGGGCGTGGTTTTCCATACGGTACGCTAACTGTTAATGTGGTTGGTTCATTTATCATGGGCTTGTTGATTGCTGCGTTCGACAATGAACTGTTGGCAACAGAACCTTGGCGACAAGTGATTGGTTTGGGATTTTTAGGGGCACTGACGACGTTTTCCACCTTTTCTATGGATAATGTTTTACTTATGCAGCAAGGTGCGTTTTTTAAGATGGGGTTAAATATTTTATTAAATGTGGTGCTGAGCATCTCTGCTGCGTGGATCGGTTTCCAATTATTGATGCGCAGCTAGCAAAGTAGTTAAAAATTAAACAGGTCGGCTTGGTTTAACCAGGCCGTTTTTATATACTGATATCACTTGTCGGAGTGCCATAAGGCTGAGACCGTTAATTCGGGATCCGTTGAACCTGATCAGATTAGAATCTGCGAAGGGAACAAGAGAAGATATTTATACCGGAGTTCTTTCTGGTTGACCTATCAAATAGTCGAATGTTGTTATAGGCAAATTACTTAAGCTTTATTTAGCCTTAATTTGACTCCTCTTGTCGCATCTATCCGCCAAGCATTTTTATCCAATTACTTTTTATCTAGTATAACAAAGCAAGGAAAAATGCTATGTCGAGTCGCAAACAAGCGAGACTGGAAGCAAAACAGTTTATTGAAACACTCTCGGTACAGCCGTACCCAAATTCCACAAAAGTATATGTAGAAGGTTCACGTCCAGATGTTCGTGTACCTATGCGTGAAATAGCGCTAGCAGATAGTCTGATTGGTGGCACAAAAGAAGCGCCTATTTTCGAGCCGAATGAAGCCGTCCGAGTCTACGATACGTCAGGTGTTTATACTGATCCGAACTACGATATTGACCTTTATAGCGGCTTACCAAAGCTAAGAGAAAGCTGGATTGAAGAGCGTGGTGACACAGAGTTACTCGATGAAGTAAGCTCGGTGTACACCAAAGAACGCTTAGAAGACGAAACACTAGACGATCTTCGTTACGGTAATCTACCACGTATTCGACGTGCCAAAGATGGGCAATGCGTCACTCAACTGCACTATGCTCGCAAAGGCATTATTACCCCAGAAATGGAATTCATCGCGCTGCGTGAAAACATGGGTCGTTCCAAGTACCGTGATGATGTGCTGAATCAACAGCATCCTGGTCAAAGCTTTGGAGCGAATCTTCCAAAAGACATTACCGCCGAGTTTGTTCGAAAAGAAGTTGCCGAAGGTCGCGCGATTATCCCTTCTAATATCAACCACCCAGAATCCGAACCAATGATCATTGGACGTAACTTTTTGGTCAAAGTGAACGCTAATATCGGTAACTCATCGGTCACGTCTTCGATTGAGGAAGAGGTTGAGAAGCTAGTGTGGGCGACACGCTGGGGTGGCGATACTGTTATGGATCTCTCCACAGGTCGCAATATTCATGAAACTCGAGAATGGATTCTGCGTAACAGCCCGGTTCCGATCGGTACCGTACCTATGTATCAAGCGCTGGAAAAAGTGAATGGAGTTGCCGAAAATCTTAACTGGGAAGTGATGCGCGATACTCTGATTGAGCAAGCAGAGCAGGGCGTTGATTACTTCACTATCCATGCCGGTTTACTACTTCGCTATGTGCCAATGACTGCAAAGCGCGTTACTGGCATCGTTTCTCGTGGTGGTTCTATCATCGCGAAATGGTGTTTAGCGCATCACCAAGAAAGCTTCTTATACACCCATTTCCGAGAGATCTGTGAAATCTGTGCTAAGTATGATGTCGCACTATCTCTCGGTGATGGTCTGCGTCCTGGTTCGGTTGCCGATGCGAACGACGAAGCGCAATTTGCTGAGCTTCGTACCCTTGGTGAGTTAACCAAGATTGCGTGGGAATACGACGTACAGGTGATTATCGAAGGTCCTGGTCATGTTCCAATGCATATGATCAAAGAGAATATGGAAGAGCAGTTAGAGCACTGTCATGAAGCACCGTTCTACACCCTTGGTCCACTGACGACAGACGTTGCTCCTGGTTACGACCATATTACTTCAGGCATTGGCGCTGCCATGATTGGCTGGTATGGCTGTGCGATGCTCTGTTATGTAACTCCTAAAGAGCATCTTGGCTTACCAAACAAAGAGGACGTGAAGGTAGGCATGATCACTTACAAGCTTGCTGCTCATGCTGCTGATTTGGCGAAAGGGCATCCAGGCGCACAAGTTCGTGATAACGCGCTTTCTAAAGCTCGCTTCGAGTTCCGCTGGGAAGACCAATTCAACTTGTCACTCGACCCAGAAACCGCTCGCGCTTTCCATGATGAAACCTTGCCTCAAGAGTCGGGAAAAGTTGCTCACTTCTGTTCGATGTGCGGACCAAAGTTCTGCTCGATGAAGATTTCGCAAGAGGTTCGAGAATACGCGAAAGATACTGAGCAAGTTGCTGCGGACCAAGCTATCTCGATCAAAATGCTTGATGATCCTCTTGAGGGGATGCGTCAGAAATCGCAAGAATTTAGAGAGTCAGGTTCTGAGTTATACCACCCAGCAGCACATGCCGAGGTAAGTGACTAATGAGCAAAATCCTTATTCCGTCATCATTGATTGAACTGACAGGTTTAGTTCAGCAATGTTTGTTGTTGGCGAAAGAACAGGGTTTTAGCATCGAAGACATTGAGTTGGGTGTGAGCCCAACTCAATCTATTCAGCTTGTTCGCGACCAACAGACCACACGTATAACGACAGATCTTATTGATGGACATAACTCTGAGCATGAGAGTTCATTTGTGTTCCATTACCGCTCTGCTTTATCGGTAGAAGCGTGTGCTAAGCAACCGTCGAAAGCGATTTACATTGGTATTGCTGATACTCAAGTTTCCGATCAAAAGGAGAAAGTGCTTCAGCTTGATATCTGGCGTCACCCAATTAACGACGAAGTAAGAGCGCTTTCTGTTAAGTCCAAACTCAACGCAATGTTCGATCCCGAACATCACCTTGCTTGGATAGTAACGCTGACAGTACTCGATTTTCCTATCGAAGATGCGTTAACACTTGCTCGAGGAATGCTAACTCAACAGGCGAATGTTTCACGTGAAACACTGTTTAATGACAACCTTGACGAGGGACAATCAACTCAGTGGGCTAACCAATTTGATGATTTCCCGACACCTGTACTGGAAGATAACCGACTAGGTATTCAAGTTGGTTGGTCAGCACAAGGAGAGAGTGTTAACTTCCCAACTCTAACTAAGCAAAGTCTAGGGCTCTATCCAGTCGTTGATGATGTTGCTTGGATTGAGCGTCTACTGCCACTAGGCATCAACACTATTCAACTGCGAATCAAGAACCCACAACAAGCCGATTTAGAACAACAGATCATTCGAGCAATTGAGCTAGGTCGTCAGTATCAAGCACAAGTGTTCATCAATGACTATTGGCAGTTGGCAATCAAGCATGGCGCTTATGGCGTTCACCTAGGACAAGAAGACATAGAAGAATCGAACTTGGCTCAGCTAACCAAAGCCGGCATTCGTCTTGGTCTTTCTACTCATGGTTATTATGAGCTACTGCGCATCGTACAAATTCATCCTAGTTACATCGCGCTAGGGCATATTTTCCCAACCACCACTAAACAGATGCCATCGAAACCACAAGGTTTGGTGCGCTTGGCTTTGTATCAAAAGTTGATTGATAGCATTCCTTATACAAATACAGAGGCTGCTTTCCGTCCTTCAAAAGACAAAGTAGGTAGTGACTATGTGCTTGGCTTTCCGACGGTTGCGATTGGTGGTATTGACCAATCTAATGCAGACCAAGTTTGGCGCACGGGCGTCTCTAGTTTGGCAGTTGTGCGTGCTATTACGTTGGCAGAATCACCTCAGTCCGTCATCGAGTTCTTCGCACAACTGATGAAGGAAAGACAGCTAACGTTTACTGATCAGAATAATGAATTGGCGGATACCAAGAGAGGCGAGCATGCTCACGGATAAGCAGTTCCTTCGCTATCAGCGCCAACTCGCTCTGCCTGAAATTGCCGAAATTGGGCAAGAGCGTTTGAGCAAATCGCATGTGCTGATCATCGGTTGTGGTGGGTTAGGGAGCGCAGCGAGTTTGTACTTGGCATCAGCGGGTGTTGGTAAATTGGTTGTGGTCGATGACGATGACGTTGATAGCAGTAACCTACAGCGTCAGATCATTTATCGTGAACAAGACCTCCAAGTTGCGAAAACAGAAGCGACTGTAAAGCAACTCACTGAACTTAATTCTATGGTCCAAGTTCGTGCTCTCAATAAGCGATTAGACAAAGCACAGCTGCAGCTTGAGGTGATGCTAGCGGATGTGGTGCTGGACTGCACCGATAACATGCCAACGCGCCAGCTCATTAACCAAGTTTGTTTCGAGCAAGATACGCCGCTCATCTCAGCGGCGGCAATTGGTTGGCAAGGGCAATTTGCTGTCTTTGATTACCAAACGCCAAGTGAACAAGGAGCGGAGAGTAAAGCCTGTTACCGCTGTTTGTATCCGTTCGATGAATTACCGCAAACGCAAAAATGCAGTGACAGCGGTGTCGTCGGTCCGGTGGTGGGCACACTTGGTAACTACCAAGCGATAGCGGCAATTCAAAAACTGGCGACGGGAAAGTTTCATGTTGAGACTGCAAAGTTGCATCTGTTTGATGGATTGAAAATGCAATGGCAAACCATGGCGATAAGCAAAGACAAACAGTGCCAAGTGTGTGCTCAGATTTAGCTTACGAATAATGGGCAGAATTAAGAGAGTTGGAAGCAATGACGTTATCAGAACAACAAACAACACAAGTGACCGATGCTGACTTAGATGTGATCACGATTGTCATCAATGACCAGTCACATCAAGTTGCCAGTGAGTCGAATCTACAGCAAATCATTAGCCAATTTGCGCTGCCTGAAATGGGCTGTGTTTTTGCAATTAATAACCATGTTGTGCCGCGCAGTGAGTGGGCTAGCACAGTTCTTTCACAGGGAGATAGCATCTCTTTGTTTCAAGCAATCGCAGGGGGTTAAAGTCGATGCTTAAAATTGGTGATAAACAATTCGAATCTAGACTGTTCACAGGAACAGGGAAGTTTGCCAACAGCCGACTAATGGCAGAAGCGATTCAAGTGTCGGGTTGTCAACTTGCGACCATGGCGTTGAAGCGTGTGGATGTGAACGACCAACAAGACGATATTTTGCTGCCGTTAGTACAAGCTGGGGTGAACTTATTGCCGAACACTTCAGGTGCAAAGAATGCTAAAGATGCTGTGTTTGCTGCACAACTGGCGAGAGAAGCGTTAGGTACTAACTGGTTAAAACTGGAAATTCATCCAGACCCGAAGTACTTGATGCCCGATCCTATTGAGACACTAGCAGCCGCTGAGCAACTGGTTCGTGAAGGCTTCATTGTGCTTCCTTATTGTCATGCTGACCCGGTTCTGTGTAAACGATTGGAAGAAGTAGGCTGTGCTGCAGTCATGCCATTAGGTGCGCCGATTGGTTCCAATAAAGGGATAGTTTCTCACGATTTCCTAGAGATCATTATCGACCAAGCTAATGTTCCAGTGGTTGTCGATGCGGGTATTGGTGCTCCTTCACATGCGGCACGTGCGATGGAAATGGGCGCGGATGCCGTGCTAGTTAATACCGCGATTGCAGCTTCGAACGATCCCGTTGCGATGGCGAAGGCATTTAAGTTGGCGGTAGAGTCGGGACGTATGGCTTATGAAGCCGGACTTGCTGGTAAGGTTTCTCATGCGATTGCGTCGAGTCCACTGACGTCATTCCTAGATGAGCTTTAGTCCTAGATGGGTTTAGCTATTAAGCGAGGAAAACATGAGCTTCGTTGAACAATTTAAGCAGCTTAATTGGGATGACATTTCGATGTCGATCTACGCGAAAACGGCACAAGATGTCGAGCGAGCATTGAATAAACCCAAACGTGATTTGGAAGACTTTAAAGCGCTAATTTCACCAGCGGCTGAAGCGTACTTAGAGCAAATGGCGCAGCTGTCATACTCGGCAACTCGCAAGCGTTTTGGTAATACCATGTCGCTTTATATTCCATTGTACCTTTCTAACTTGTGCGCCAATGCTTGTACTTATTGTGGCTTCTCGATGGAGAATAGAATCAAGCGTCGTACCTTGAATAGGGACGAAGTGGCTGCAGAAGTTGAAGCCATTAAACGCATGAAGTTCGATAGCGTATTGCTGGTGACTGGTGAACACGAAACCAAAGTGGGCATGAAATACTTCCGCGAAATGGTGCCGATGATTAAGCAACGTTTTAACTATTTGGCGATGGAAGTACAGCCACTTGATCAAGACGAATACGCTGAGCTCAAGACATTGGGTTTGGATGCGGTGATGGTCTATCAAGAAACGTATCATCCTTCGACTTACGCCGAGCACCATTTGCGTGGCAATAAGATGGATTTCGAATACCGATTGGATACACCCGATCGTCTTGCAAAAGCGGGCATCGATAAGATCGGTATTGGCGCATTGATAGGGTTGGAAGAGTGGCGTACCGACTGTTTTTATGTGGCAGCGCACTTGGACTATCTTGAGCGCACGTATTGGCAGACTCGTTACTCAATTTCTTTCCCACGTTTACGTCCTTGTGAGGGCGCGCTCCAACCAAAATCAGTCATGACGGATAAACAGCTTGTGCAGTTGATTTGCGCTTATCGTTTGTTGAATCCAGAAGTGGAGTTGTCATTATCGACTCGTGAGTCACCGAAGTTTAGAGACAACTCATTGCCTTTAGGCATTACCAGTATATCTGCAGCATCGAAAACTCAGCCGGGTGGTTATGCGATGGATGATGTTGAACTCGAGCAGTTTGAGATCAGTGATGAGCGAAGTGCTAGTTCTGTGGAAGATATGATTAGAGCCAAAGGCTTTGACCCAGTATGGCGAGACTGGCACTCGGCGTATTCTGGTTAAGCAACAAATAAAGCCACTGGTCATCGTTATGTTTCACGTGAAACATAGGAAAAGAAAGAGGGTTGATGCAAAACATCAACCCTCTACTTTTTTTTAGCTTCTAGCTTCTAGCTTCTAGCTTCTAGCTTCTAGCTTCTAGCTTCTAGCTTCTAGCTTCTAGCTGTGTGCTACAGGTAGCGTTGCTTGACGAAGCCACTCTTTCACATCACCTTCGACTAGCGGGCTGATCTCATCCCATACTTTCTGATGGTAGTCATTCAGCCAAGCAAGTTCTGGACGAGTTAGCATATCAACGTTGATATTGCGCTTGTCGATTGGACAGCGTGTTAGCGACTCAAATGACAGAACAGGGAAGTCACCGTTAGTTGGGGTTTCAACAACAAGCTCTAGGTTTTCAATACGGATACCAAACGCATCTGCACGGTAGTAACCTGGCTCGTTGGATAGCACCATACCTTCTGTTAGAGGCACGTCGATTTGCTTCTTCGAAATGCTCGCTGGACCTTCATGAACACTTAGGAAGTGACCAACACCGTGACCAGTACCGTGATCGTAATCGTAGCCTTCTGCCCATAGGTGCTGACGAGCTAGCGTATCGATTTGGTAACCACGTGTGCCTTTCGGGAAACGAGCTCGAGCAACGCCAATATGACCTTTCAGCGCCAACGTAAATTGCTTCTTCATTTCTGCAGAAGGTTGACCGATCGCGATGGTACGCGTGATGTCTGTCGTGCCATCGAGATACTGACCGCCTGAATCCACTAGGTAAAGTGTGTTCAGTTCTAGCTTGCCAGGTTCAGTTTGGTTTTCGTGGTTGTAGTGACACATCGCCGCGTTGCCACCTGCTGCCGAAATAGTATCGAAGCTAAGATCCATAAGCGTCGGGTCTTCGCTACGGAACGCTTCTAGTTTGTCAGCCAATGTTGCTTCATTATGCAAGTTACCCGCAACGACTTCTGCATCTAACCAACATAGGAACTTGCTCATCGCCACGCCATCGCGGATATGACATGCTTTCATCCCTGCGATTTCAACTGCGTTCTTCGCCGCTTTTGGCATTAGGCATGGGTCAGCTTTACTCACCACAGATGCGCCAGCATTTTGTAGAACCAACTTAAACCATGCGTTACTTGTCGCAGGGTCAACCAGTACATTCTTGCCAGTTAGAGTTTCTAGTCGTGCTTGTAACGCTTCTGGGTGATGAACTGTTACGCCAGAACCAACGTGAGCGTCAAACTCAGCAGGTAGGCGAGCTGGATCTAGGAAGTATTCCACGCTTGAATCTGAATGCAGAATCGCGTGAGAAAGCAGAACTGGTAGACGTGATACATCTAGACCACGAACGTTAAGCAGCCAACAGATAGAGTCAAGTGCTGTGATCACTGCGCTGTCTGCGCCGGCTTTTTTCACCAGCTCTGCGATTTCTTGGCGCTTACTTTCACTTGATTGACCAACCGCTTCTGTTGCCATTAGGCGAACGTCAGAAACCACAGGAGCAGGGCGGTCGTGCCACAGCTCATCAATTGGGTTACTGTCTAGAATCTTAAGCTCAAGTGCACCTGCAAGTTTTGCTTGTGCCATGTCTAGCCAAGCAGAGCTGTGCATGCGAGGGTCGATTGCCACAGACGCGCCATTTGCAAGGTGGTCTTTAATCCAATCTAGCGCAGGCTCTTCAATCAGGTGGCGGTATTCGAATAGATCAGCAGGAACCTGCTTGGTTACTTGTACCGTGTAGCGTCCATCAACAAAGATAGCGGCTTCGTCTTTGGTGATTACCGCAGCACCAGCAGAACCGGTAAAACCAGTTAGCCAATGTAAACGCTCGTTGTGCGCTGGTACGTATTCGCCCAAGTACTCGTCTTCATGAGGGACAAGTAGGGCATCAATATTATGTTGTATAAGCCATTCGCGAATCGCATTCACGCGGCTGAGGGTTTCGTTGTGCATCTGTTTTATTCCTTCAAATTACCGCTCCTTCATGCTCAGGTGTGGGAGCTGTTTCCTTCTGCTTCATGCAGTTTATGATCAACGCAAGTTTGCAATGACTTAGGTTGAGTCGGAGTACAACTAGGCCATAGATGAGCCAAAAAGGACTACGACAGTTAAGCTACTCATTTTACCCGCTAAGCGCAAATTGAGAGCGGTATTTTTATCTAAGGTGATCGGTTTTTTGTGTGATCATCGCACGTAGCCAACCCAATGCAGGGTCGTTTTCTCTGTCTCGGTGCCAGAATAAAGTGTAAGCCATAGGTGGAAATTCTAGCGGGAGTGGTAGTACGACCAAATCAAGCTGTTTAGCAGCGAGCTGCACAAAATGGCTTGGGGCGGTAAAAATAAAGTCAGTGTAGGAACATAAACTTGCGGCACTATTAAAGTCCGGAACGGTGACGGCAATATCGCGGTCGGCTCCAATATCGGCAAGGCGATAATCTAACAGCCAACGGTCGTTGCCGTCACAACGCACTTGTACGTGACGCAGGGCGAGATACGCTTCGAGGTTCCAAGGCTGTTTTAATGCTGGGTGATTTTTGCGAATAATACACATCTGGTGATCTCGATAAATTTCCAGTTCGCATATGTCATCGGGTGGCAGCAGAGTCAGCTTGGCATCATTAATATCGATATCTTTTCCAGTTAAGCCTAAGTCTAGCTCGCCACGTTGCAGCATTTTAAAAGTATTATCGGACCAAGGGTGAGTGCTGATCGTCACCCCAGGGGCTTGCTGAAAAATCGCCGGTAAGAAATGAGGCAGAATCAGAGGGTAAACACTTTCAACCGCTGCTATTTGAAAACGGTATTCGCTGCTTTGTGGAGAGAACTCTTCTGGTTGAGTCAGTACTTCTAACTGGTTTATCAACAGATCCAGTTTCGGTTTAAGAAACAAAGCGCGCGGTGTTGGTGTTAATCCATGCGAGTTTCGGGTGAAAAGCGGGTCATCAAATTGGATGCGCAGTTTAGCCAGTGATTTGCTCACGGCAGACTGACTCAAGCACAGTCGGTGGGCGGCTCGGGTGACATTTAACTCTTCTATCAAAACTTTAAAACAGACCAATAGATTTAAATCGATACGAGCCAGTTTTTCGACGTTCACGGTGAATTTCCTCTAAGGAATAATGCTCATGATTATACATCATTTCCATTCATATCATCAGATGATTAAGCTCTATCCAAAGTTCTTTATCCAATTCGGAGTGTTGTGTGCCTAGCCAGTTTTCTAATAGTAAAAAACAGATGGCGTTATTGACCCTTTTGGTTCTTTTCAGTCCTCTTGCGATTGATATTTATCTACCTGCTTTACCTCTTATTGCTTCCACTTTTCAGGTCGATAATGCGCTAGCACAAGACACGATCACTTGGTTCTTATTTGCGATGGGTGTAGGGCAACTGTTTGCTGGCCCTTTGGCAGATAAACTCGGACGTCGAACTGTTGCATTGGGCGGTATCACTATCTATGCGATGAGCGCTTTATTGGCGTGGAGTGCTCAAAATATTGAATGGATGTTGGTTTCCCGACTGCTACAAGGCTTAGGTGCGTGTGCGACATCGGTAGCAGCCTTTGCAACAGTTCGCGATATCTTTGGCCCGGAAAAAAGCGGCAAAATGATCAGCTATCTTAACGGCGCGATTTGTTTTATTCCGGCATTAGCTCCAATTCTAGGTAGTTGGTTAACTCAGCAATTTGACTGGCGTGCTAACTTTAGCTTTATGGCGGGTTTTGCTGTGGTGTCTGGATCATTGATGTTTTTCATGATGAAAGAGACCAACCCATCAACGGAAAAGCAAGCCGTGTTTAAGCTCAGCCGTTATTGGGCAGTGCTTAGTACGCCATCTTTTGTCTTCCATGCTTCACTGTGTTTAATGGCGATGGCGGTTATTCTCGCGTATGTCACCTCGGCGCCATCGGTATTGATGACAGGGATGGGGTTGTCGATGAATGAGTTCACCTTCTGGTTTGGTGTAAATGCAGTGATCAATATTGCGGCTTGTATGCTTGCGCCTAAGTTTATGGAGCGCGTTGGCACGCACAACACTTTGGTTGCGGGGATCTCGACTCTGGGTCTCGCAGGTGTGATTATGCTGGTGATGAATGGTCAGAATACCGCGCTTTCTTTCATGCTACCTATTTTCATGTCATCAGTGGGTTTTGCATTCATTCTGGGTGCAGCAGCAGGGAAAGCATTGGAACCGTTTGGTGACAAAGCGGGTACGGCTGCGGCACTGCTTGGGTTGTTCCAAATGAGTGGCTCTGGTTTGTTGGTTGGTACGTTGCAGCGTTTATCTTTGGAACCTCAAACACTGATCGCAATTCATATGTGGGTTCTATTGCCTGCGTTGGTGGTTCTGTTTACAAAAGCAGGTAAGAACTGGCATTCAAGCTTTGCGAAAGCGTAAATCAGTGTAATTTAGTATTTTCCAATGTAAGTAAGGCGTGTATATTTGTCGTTCAGACTTTTCCTGACACCATAACGGAACTCAAAAAGTAATGTCGTTAACCACGTATGAAATGGCTCGTATTCTAGAGCAAATGGAAGATTCACCAGAAAAGGTGATGTTTGGCAAGTTGCTTAATGAGCTGGGTAATCAAAGCTCCGAGCGTATTCGTAGTGCGGCTAAACAAGTACCTCTGCCAATTTTGCGTGATATCGTGTACCAATTCCAGCAAGTGATTGAGTCGCGCAAAGGTGAACAAGTTGAGCTGTTGGCAAAAGATCTTGCTCAACAGGGCATCTCAGCTGATGAGCTTCTTGCTTACTTAAATAAACAATAAAAAATCCCCGCCACTGCGGGGATTTTTTTATCACGTCAACTTGTTCTTTATAACATGGTCAATAGAGATAACTCCCGGTCCCCATACGATGACCACTAAAATCATGAATCCCCACAATTGATGGTCATAGAACCCTTTTTCCCACAATACCGGGTAAGAGATGACCGCTATGATATTAAACACAAATAGAATCGCAGCCATCGGGCGGGTAATTAATCCCAACGCTAAAAATACTGGCAGAATCAACTCGGCAGCCGTTCCCATGTAGGCCGCTAACTCCCAAGGCAAAAGTGGCACTTGGTATTCCAATTCGAATAGATACAGCGTGCTATCCCAAGAAGAAACTTTGATTAACCCTGAATTGAAGAACACCCATGCAACCCACAAACGACAAAAGAGAAGTAGTAAAGGGACAAAGCCAGCTTGTAAGGTATTGATCAAGTCGTCGTACCGATTGACTAAGTTTTTAACCGTATTCGTCATAGAGTGCTCCTTAGATTGATTTCAATGTAAAGCCGTCAACGAGATCGAGTGCCATGATGCTATTAAGGTGAACGAGCAAAGCTTCGGGTATTTCGCTCAAACTCTGCTTCTGCTCTAAACATTGCAGCAGTTGAAAAACATCGGTATCGAGTGCGTGACATTGAGCTTCTCCATTGGCTTGAATAGAGATGACACCTCGCTGTAATTGATTGATATTGAGCTGTTCAAACTCTTGGTGTTGAATCGCATGAAAGAGATCAAATACGGCGTAGTTTGAGTCAAAGCTGCGACTGCCAGTGCGCAAATGAAACACCAATTGAGGTTGTTGTTCTTCCGTCACTTGGGCAAGTGCAGATAAAGGGATTCGATTTGGTTTTTCGACTTTCTCATTCTGTATTTGTCGAGCTAAGTCCATATGCCATTCAAACCTTGCGACTTCAGGAGTGTACGGGGCTTGGGTCATGACCTGACTAAACTGCATAATCGTATCTTGAAAGCCAGCACCATAATGTACGACATTACCTTCAGCTAAGGGGTGAGAAAGTACGTGTTGGCGAGCAATTTGATCGAAGCACTCTTTTCCAACTAAGGCTTCAACCATTGGGTAGGTCGCTGCCAATACCTCACTCAAGCTGATGATAAAGTTATTGCGGTAAATCTGTATGCGTTCATCTGCGGTAAATTTGTCACTCACAATGTCGCATTCTTCACCGAGCGCTTGATAATGTAGGGCTTTAGCAAATTGACTCTGCAAGGTCGCAAGATTCATGACGCTTTCCTTTTGCTCTTTTGGTCAATTAAATGATTTTTCTGCAATAGTGAGGATGCTTTTTCTGCTTCGCCAAGAAGTATTTCTGGTGCAGGAATATCCAAATCCCATTCAATCAGCGTATGGCGAGGGCCGTGTTTTTGTGTCCAACTGACGAACAGCTGCCATACTTCATCACTGACGGGACGGCTATGAGTATCAATCCAAATCTCACCTTTATCCAACGGCTTAATAGTGAAACCTGCCAAATGAATCTCGTCGACTTTGTCGGCTGGAATCGCATCTAGGTATGTGTCGCAATCAAAACCGTGATTGAAGGCGGAAACATATACGTTATTTAAGTCGAGTAATAAACGACAGTCGGTGCGCTTTTGCACTTCGGTAAGAAAATCCCATTCGCTGATGGTTGAATGGTGAAACTTCACATAACTAGATGGGTTCTCAATTAAGATTTCACGTTGTAGGTATTCTTGCACTTCAAGCACGTTACGAGTGAAGACTTGCAGCGCTTCTTCCGTGTAAGGCAAGGGAAGTAGATCATTGAAGTAGTGACCACCATTTTCACTCCAGCTTAAATGGTCAGAGACGAAGAGCGGGTCAACTGTATTTATCAATGCTTTTAGTTGCGCTAAATGTTTCGGATTCACACGTTCCACCGAACCCAGCGACAAACCAATACCGTGGCAACTAATTTGGTAGTGCTCGCGTAATGCTTGCAGTTGATGGTGCTCTACTGAGTTGGGCTGAAAGTAGTTCTCGCTGTGGATTTCTAACCACGACAGCTCAGGTTTGTGTTGGCTAAAATAATCGAGATGAGGGGAGCGTAATCCGACGCCAGCAAGAGGATGGAAAGAGTGATGTTTCACGTGAAACTCCTTTTCTGATTGGCGAGTAACTGGGGCGTTGGTTAAAGTGCAACGCGCCCCACAGAAACTTGTGATGTTGAGTTATGAGCCGCTGGTGCTACCGCCAGCCAATTTGTCACACAATCCTTTAGGAACGACAACAAAAGCATCTTTTTGGTTGTCTTCTTTAGAGGTGCCCGCGCAAGAGCTGTTTTTCGTTGCGCAGTCATTTTTACCGGCTTTCGCCACGCCATAACACTTTTCTTTTTCTGCTGCGACAGCAGGGGCTGCGGTGAGCATGGTGCCACCAAGAGCAAGAAGGCCAGTAACAGCAGCAGTAACAGCAAGATTCGATTTTTTCATCATAATTTCCTCTGAGTGATTTCCTTTTACTTTCATTCGGCAAGTCGATTCGCCGTTTGGCGTACAACCTTTATCCACTTGCTTAAATTAAAAGATAGAGATGAGGCAGAAAAACTTTCATAAAAATAACTCTCGCGAATGGTTTTGGAGTGATTACCTTCGTTAACTCTTTGAATGAAAGATTAAAAAAACAGCGAATTTTTTATCAAGTTTTGTCTAAACAGCACCCAGCTGTTTAGGTTATAATCGGTTTTTATGTATAAATAACCAGTAGCTCATCATGATGGATCCATCTCTATTACTCGACGGTCTAAACGATAAACAGCGTGAAGCCGTTGCAGCTCCTCTAGAAAACTTACTTGTCCTTGCTGGTGCAGGGAGTGGTAAGACTCGCGTTCTTGTTCACCGTATCGCTTGGCTTATGTCAGTCGAGCAAGCTTCTCCTTTCTCGATCATGTCGGTCACCTTCACTAATAAAGCGGCAGCAGAAATGCGTGGTCGTATTGAAGAGTTGATGATGGGCAGTGCATCTGGCATGTGGAATGGGACTTTCCACGGTATTTGTCACCGCATTTTGCGTGCACACTATCTTGATGCCAAGCTACCGGAAGATTTCCAAATCATAGACAGCGATGATCAGCAGCGCTTGTTAAAGCGTTTGATCAAAGCACAAAACTTGGATGAAAAGCAGTGGCCTGCACGCCAAGTTTCATGGTGGATTAATGGTAAGAAGGACGAAGGGTTACGCCCATCGCATATCGACGCTTATCACGATCCAGTGACCAAAACTTATTTGCAGCTGTATACCGCTTACCAAGAAGCGTGTGATCGTGCTGGCTTAGTGGACTTTGCAGAAATTTTGCTGCGCGCGCATGAGCTACTGCGTGACAACAAGTTTGTGCGTGAACACTACCAAGCACGCTTTAAGCATATCTTGGTTGACGAATTCCAAGACACCAACAACATTCAATACGCTTGGCTACGCATGATGGCTGGCCCAGATTGTCACGTGATGATTGTTGGTGACGACGACCAGTCAATTTATGGTTGGCGCGGTGCAAAAGTCGAGAACATTGAGAAGTTCACGCTGGAGTTTCCGAGCGTGAACACCATTCGTCTCGAACAAAACTATCGTTCGACCAAGACGATTCTTGAAGCGTCCAATACCTTGATTGCGAACAACACTGAACGCATGGGTAAAGAGCTGTGGACGGATGGCAATGTGGGAGAGCCGATCTCGGTTTACAGCGCTTATAACGAGCTTGACGAAGCGCGCTTTGCGGTCAATAAAATCAAAGAGTGGCAAGAGAATGGCGGCGCATTGAATGATGCTGCGATGCTGTATCGTAACAACGCGCAATCTCGTGTTTTGGAAGAAGCATTAATTCAGGCAGGCTTACCGTACCGTATTTACGGAGGCATGCGATTCTTCGAGCGTCAAGAAATCAGAGATGCGTTGAGCTACTTGCGTTTGATGGCGAATCGCAACGATGATGCCGCGTTTGAACGTGTCGTGAATACCCCAACACGTGGTCTGGGCGATAAGACGCTAGAGACTATCCGTCGTGCAGCTCGTGATAGAGGGTGCACTATGTGGGAAGCCAGTCTGGCAATGCTCGATGAGCAAGTATTAACGGGTCGAGCAGCTGGTGCGTTAAGTCGTTTTGTCGAATTAATCACCGCGTTGGAAGACGATACACTAGAAATGCCATTACATGAGCAAACGGACCACGTGATCAAGTACTCGGGTTTGTTTGCGATGTATGAGCAAGAGAAGGGCGAAAAGTCTAAAGCTCGCATAGAAAACTTGGAGGAGCTGGTTACCGCCACTCGCCAATTCGAAAAACCAGAAGAAGCGGAAGAAATGTCTCTGCTGACGGCATTTTTAACGCATGCGGCTCTGGAAGCGGGCGAAGGTCAGGCGGACGAATTTGAAGATGCAGTCCAACTGATGACGCTGCATAGTGCGAAAGGTTTGGAATTCCCATTGGTATTCATGGTCGGTGTGGAAGAAGGTATGTTCCCAAGCCAGATGTCCGCTGAAGAGGCAGGGCGTTTGGAAGAAGAGCGCCGTCTGTGTTATGTGGGCATGACGCGCGCGATGCAAAAGCTCTACATTACTTACGCGGAAATGCGTCGCCTATATGGCCAGGACAAATACCACAAACCATCGCGCTTTATTCGTGAATTACCAGAAACGTGTTTGGATGAAGTGCGCATGAAGGCGCAAGTGAGTCGCCCTTCAAGTAGTGGACGTTTTAGCCAAACCGCAGTAAAAGAAAACTTCAATGAGACTGGTTTTTCACTAGGTTCTCGTGTGATGCATCCGAAATTTGGTGAAGGAACGATCATCAACTTTGAGGGCAGTGGCCCACAAAGCCGAGTGCAGATTGCTTTCAACGGTGAAGGCATTAAATGGTTAGTCACCGCTTACGCGAGACTGGAGAAGCTGTAGGGCTTTGTGAAAAAATGAACATAAGAGCTGCTTCGGTGGCTCTTTCTGTTTTGGCTGTTTGGAATCAACAAAATGCTGAAAGATAGGGAGCTAAATGACGCTATTCGAAAAGGCTCTTGGTCTAAATCGCTTATCTTTAGACAAAGAAAAACCCCGAGGGCTTACGCCCGTCGGGGTTATAGTCTTACTCGCAGCAATCCAGCTACTAAAAGTGCTCCATGCATCAAATCCTTGATAGCGTGCTGCATTCCTTCAGCTTAATCCTTTCGTCGCCTTCCTAGCGGTGTCCTTGACCTTATCCTGGTCTGCTAACCATCCTCGTTAGCTCTCATCACTTGTTCCCTGAGCGGTGTCCATGACATCATCCTGATGTTCAGTCCTTTCCTCGTCCAGAGGTGTCCATTTCCCGTCCTTAGTAGCAACCGTCCTAGTTGCTATTGATTCCGTTCAATGTCCAGTTTTGCAATCCATGCCCGACTATTCATCCTGAATACCCGTTTCTTCTTCCTGAAGTTCACCAAATCCGTGGTGTTTCCTGTTCCGTGTCAACATCCTTCCGACAAGATTCATATTACGCTCTTCACGATTCTCAACAATGGTCGAAGCCCACATTTTTCTCAATCAAAAGCGTTTGAAAAATAAACATATTTATATTATTCAATAGTTTATGTTTGTTTGTGGGCTGTTTTACCATTAAAAAAGAGAGGTTTGCTCCACTCCTTGTGAGAGATCTCGCACAAGGAGTCGAGCAAAACAGGCCTATTTGCCGATTGCTGCTCCTTCTCGACGAGGATCTGCGGCACCTTCTAGTCCATCTTTTGTGATGCGTATCGCATGCAGTCCAGAATTCAAATCACGAACATTGGTTTTAAAGCCCATCTTCTCCAGCTCTGGCTGTAAGCCTTCTGCAGCGGTACCTTGCTCAATATCTAAGGTGCCAAAACGGTCGAGTAATCGTGGTTGATTGATAGCTTGTTGGATATTCATATCCCATTGCGTGTGGGCAATGATGGTTTGCGCCACGTAACCGATGATTCGACTGCCACCCGGAGAACCTATCGCCATGTAAGGTTTGTTATCTTTCATCATAATGGTCGGGGCCATTGAAGATCGTGGACGCTTGCCTGGTTCTATGCGGTTGGCGATTGGGATTCCGTCGTTATGAGTACGGAAAGAGAAATCGGTCAGTTCATTATTGAGCAAGAAGCCACGCACCATTAAGCGCGAGCCAAACGCATTCTCAATGGTGGTCGTCATTGAAACCACATTGCCTTGCTTATCGACGATATTGAAATGGCTGGTGGAAGGGAGTTCAATGGACTCGTCCATGCTTAAGTTCATTGCGTGCGACCACGGAGGATTGCCCGCTTCAACTTTGCTTAGTGCTTTGCCGACTTGGATCAGCTCTGCTCGCTGCTGGAGGTAGCTTTCATCAAGCAAGCCTTGCGTTGGCATCGGCACGTAATCTTGGTCTGCCATGTATTTACCACGGTCAGCAAACGCTAGACGCGATGCATCGGCGAGTACTTGCCAAGATTTAATGCTGTTAGCCCCCCAGCCTTTGAGATCGTACTGTTCAGTGATCGCCAAAATCTGACCAATGGTGAGCGCGCCAGAGCTTGGTGGTCCCATGCCGCAAATGTCATAGCTTTGGTATGCTGCACAAACCGGCTCACGTTGTCTGATTTGGTAGGTATCAAAGTCGGGTTGGGCTAATACGCCGGGGTTACCCGGCGCGTTTTGTACCGTCTTGATAATGTCTCTGGCGATATCCCCGTGGTAGAAGGCTTGAGCACCTTGCTTAGCAATAGCACTCAGTGTTTGTGCGTATTCAGGGTTTTTTAATAGCGTACCTTCGGTTTTTGGCGAGCCATCCGAGTTAAAGAAATAGGCTTTTGTGACTGGAAAGCGTGATAAACGCTCGGCGTCTTTTTCTATCAAGCTTGCTAGGCGAGGACTGACTTTGAATCCTTGCTCCGCAAGCGAGATAACAGGTTGAATGATCTTTTTCCATTCCAGCTTGCCGTATTTCTGGTGGGTATCCCACAATAGTTTCACGGTGCCTGGTGTTGCGACAGAGCGTCCTCCAACCACGGCATCGTAGAATTGCAATGGCTGACCGTTCTCATCTAAAAATAGCTTTGGCGTTACGGCGAGGGGGGCGGTTTCACGCCCGTCGTAAGTGGTCAGTTTTTGCTTTTCGCTATCCCAATACACTAAGAACGCACCGCCACCAATACCTGATGACTGGGGTTCAACTAAGCCAAGCATCAATTGCACCGCGACCATGGCATCTATCGCATTCCCGCCGTGCTCAAGTACGTCTGCACCCGCTTGAGTCGCCAGTGGGTTAGCAGCGGTAACCATATAATCTTTAGCTTTGACCAGCTGCTTTTGCTCAATGCCAGTGCTGTGCTCTGGTGCGACCGAATCTGCAGCTTGGTTAGCGAAGGCTTGTCCAGTGAAGGTGAAAGGGGAAGTAAGAAAAAGACCCGAGAGTACGAGTCGGTTAAATGTCCATTGCATGATGACTCTCCATGTTGCCAACTAAGGTTATTCAGCTTGGCAGCCACGGAGATAGTCGTCGAGTTTCCTATTAAAGAAATGTCGAGTGTGCGACGCTTTTAAATCAGAGAGTTATCGAGAAAGGAGCGGAAGGTTTGCACTAAAATACTGCTGCCAACTAGGGTAAATACCACACCACATAAACCATCTATATAAATGCCAGCTTGCTGCAATCTTGTTTGCAAGCGCTGCGTTGACAGCATCCATGCAAGGCTAGAAAACCAGAGTAGCGACAAACCAAACAAAATCACCAGAGCAATTCCTTTTCCTGTCACCGACATGCCCACTGGGACAAGGCTCGACATTAAACTTACAAAAAATACTAAGGCTTTGGGGTTGAGAATATTGGTTGCGAACCCCTTGGTAAACGCCTGACGTTTATTACTGATCACAAGATTACTGTTTTTGCTTGGCTGATCAGAAAGTGGGTTTTTGATCGTCGCGATCACGCCGCGCAGTGCACCGATACCCAAATACAACAGATAGCTGCCCCCAAGCAATTGTAAGACGGAGTAGAGCAGAGGATGCTGGTGAACTAAATAGCTCACCCCCGTTAGGCTGAATAAAGAATGCAGCAAAATACCGACTGATAAGCCAAGCGCAATGTATAAGCCAGTTTGACGGCCATGACGGGTGGCATTTTGTACCACAAGCGCAAAATCCGGACCTGGGCTCATTAAGGCAATGAAGTGGATACTGGCAAGCGTTAAAAGGATAGTCGATTCATTCATAACACATCTCAAAACATAGTGGATATGAGCTATTGTCGTGATTCTTATTCGGTAGTGCTTGTAAAAAACTAGCAGTACTGAATACCACAACGTATGAGATATTAGCGTGCCACTTGCGAAGGCGAGACGCCATAGGTTTGTTTAAACGCTTTACTAAAGTGGGCCTGATCATAAAAGCCCACTTGATAGGCGACGTCCGTACCACACCATCCTGCTTGGAGTAGTTTCATTCCTTGCTCTAATCGCAAGCGAGCAAACCAAGCGTAGGGAGTCATCCCCGTTTGCGCTTTGAAATGGCGTTGAAACTGCGTGGGGCTCAGTTGGCAGAGCTCTGATAGTGCATCTAAACGAACTGTTTGGTCGAGATTCGCCATTAAGTAATCTTTTAAGGTATGCAAAGACTGTTTTCCAAGCGGAACCACTTTTTGCCTCGCGAGTGATCCGTAGCGATCAAAAAGTTGATTAAATCCTTCAAAAGGAAGGCAATCTTTGGTGAGTTGGCTGAGGTTCTCGCGGCGAAGAAGAGCATGCAAGTTACTAAGTTGTGAAAATATCTGTGGATCGGAGATGATCAATTCATTAAAGCGGATTATTTGACCATTTTGACTAAGATCGGCAAGATCGCTGAGTAGGTGCGGCTCGATCGCAAATACATTCACTTCATAGCCACTTTCGAGCTTAGAGTGCCCGTCGTGCAGTTCATCTGGCGGCATAATTACGATTTGCCCATGACCCACTTGATGGCTACAGCCTTGATATTGGAACTTTTGCGTGCCATGCGTGATCAGACCGAGGTGAAAGTCCAGATGATAGTGCCTTTGGAAGGCAAACTTCTGGTATTTCGCCTCGATCAGGCTCAGCTGATCATGGTCGGTTGCGTAGTATTGAATCTGTTCCATTACATACAAAAAAGCTTGGTCACATTATGACCAAGCTTATCTGGCAATTTCTAACTTGTCTTGTAAAAAACGATCACTGTGGCTGAACGATTCGGCGTGAGCGACGGTTGTTGCGCAGTCCATCAAAGCTAAATACGACTAGCGCTCCCCAAATAAAGGCAAAGGTAATCGCTTTATCCATGCTAAAGGGTTCGCCATACATCAGTACTGCCAGTAAGAACATCAAGCTTGGGCCGATGTACTGGAAAAAGCCCAACGTTGATAATTTGAGTCTTGTTGCCGCACCCGTAAAACAAAGTAGGGGTAGTGTGGTAATCACCCCTGCTGCAATCAACAAGCTATTTAATGCTAACGGGTTAGTGAGCATATTCGACGTTGGGGTTTCTGCAATAAACAGCAGATACACGGCGGCGACAGGCAGAAGGAGTAATGTTTCGATAAACAATCCTGTTTTTGCATCGACACTGACTTTCTTCCTTAAGAGGCCATAGAAGCCGAAACTCATTGCTAACGCCATCGCAACAACGGGCACGGAGCCGAATATAATCAATTGGACCAGTACACCACAGCCCGCTAATACGACAGCAAACCATTGCAACTTACGAAGTCGCTCTCCCAAAAAGACCATGCCGAGCAAGACATTGATTAATGGGTTGATGTAATAGCCTAAGCTCGCGTCAAGCATATGATTGGAATTGACCGCCCAGATGAAAATCAGCCAGTTTCCGCCAATTAATACAGAACTTGCGATCAGGTAAGCGATCTTCGTTTTGTCTTTCGCGATGTAGTAAACCGAGCGCCAGTGACGGCCAAAGTGAAGGAGTGCGGCAAGCAAAAAGAAAGACCAAATCACCCGGTGGCTCAGAATCTCCAAAGGGGATACTTGTGCGATGGATTTAAAATACATCGGCGCAATGCCCCACATGGTATAGGCACCAATCGCCAGCAAGATACCTTGCCGAGCGCGTTGTTGTTCGTCTTCTGGTGTCATGAGGTGTCACCTAATTGTGTGTTTATAGAGCAGAAAATCAGTATACGAGTCGTGATGCGAAACACCTAGCAATTTGCGGTTTTATTCACCACGAAACCCCATTACAATGTGCCCTCACTTTGTGTGCCTGGGCATGCAAAAGCATTTCTACGATCACTCAATCTGAGATTATTCATGACCTCAACCTTGCTAGCCGAACAATCAGATACGCCTGTAACGCCTCAACGTGTGTTGGAGGAAGTATTCGGTTACCAGACGTTTCGTGATGGTCAGCAAGAAGTTATTGAAGCCGCTATCGAAGGCAAAGACAGCTTGGTCATCATGCCGACTGGTGGCGGTAAATCTCTCTGTTACCAAATTCCGGCGTTAGTGCGCTCAGGGATTACCTTGGTGATTTCACCGCTGATTTCATTGATGAAAGACCAAGTTGATCAACTGAAAGCCAATGGTGTAGCAGCGGAGTGTGTGAACTCGACCATGAATCGAGAAGAGCTACTGAGTGTGTATAATCGCATGCACTCTGGTCAGCTTAAGCTAGTGTATGTCTCGCCAGAGCGCGTGTTAATGCGTGACTTTATTGAGCGTTTAGAAAACTTACCCTTATCTATGATCGCCGTGGATGAAGCACATTGTATCTCTCAGTGGGGACATGATTTTCGCCCAGAATACGCGGCGTTAGGTCAGTTAAAGCAACACTTTTCACATGTACCTTTTATGGCACTCACTGCCACCGCCGATGATGCGACGCGTCGTGATATTCTAGAACGCTTACGCTTACATGAACCTCAGGTGTATCTAGGAAGCTTTGATCGTCCCAACATTCGTTATACCTTGGTGGAAAAGCACAAACCGGTTTCTCAAATCATTCGCTATCTAGCCACCCAGAAGGGAAGCTGCGGCATTATTTACTGCGGCAGTCGTAAGAAAGTTGAAATGGTGACCGAGAAGCTATGCAACAACCATATCCGCGCTGCTGGTTATCATGCAGGGATGGATACTGAAGAGCGAGCTTACGTTCAGGAAGCTTTTCAACGTGATGACATTCAAATCGTCGTTGCGACGGTTGCATTCGGCATGGGTATCAATAAGCCAAACGTGCGCTTTGTTGTGCATTTTGATATTCCACGTAACATCGAGTCCTATTATCAGGAAACCGGTCGAGCAGGGCGAGATGGCCTGCCTGCCGAAGCGATGATGCTATACGACCCAGCAGACATCAGTTGGTTGCGTCGTATGTTGGATGAAAAAGATGATGGACCGCAGAAGCAGGTAGAAAGCCACAAACTCAATGCGATGAGTGCTTTTGCGGAAGCGCAAACCTGTCGTCGTCAGGTACTGCTCAACTATTTTGGAGAGTATCGCGAAAAGCCGTGTGGTAACTGCGATATCTGCCTGGACCCACCAAAACACTTTGATGCGACCGAAGAAGCGCGCAAAGCGTTATCGTGTGTTTACCGCGTTAACCAAAGTTTTGGTATGACGTATGTGGTTGAGGTGCTGCGTGGGATGCAAAACATTCGTGTGCGCGAACACGGCCACGATAAAATTTCGACTTACGGCATTGGTCGTGATCACAGCCATGATTACTGGGTGAGTATCTTCCGCCAGTTAATTCATAAAGGGCTGCTATTTCAAAACATCACTCGTAACTCGACGTTGCAATTAACCGAAGAAGCACGTCCATTACTACGTGGTGATGTGTCTTTAGAACTTGCAGTTCCACGTTTAGATACCGCTGCACGTGCCGCGAAGTCGGATAAACTGACCAGCAAAAACTACGATAAGAAGTTGTTTGCCAAACTACGTAAGCTACGTAAGTCGATCGCCGATGAAGACGGTTTGCCACCATACGTGGTATTCAGTGATGCGACCTTGATTGATATGGCAGAAATGCTGCCAACGTCATACGGCGAAATGTTAGCGGTTAGTGGCGTTGGTCAACGTAAACTAGAAAAATACGCCGATCCATTCTTGGATCTGATCCAAGAACACATTACTCACCACGGATAAGGAATCCATATGCACAAGGAATTTGGTCTCGCTGATTACATTGTTGAAGAAGGGCGTCTTATTATTACCGCTCCAAGCTTCGACCTCGATACTTTTCCGGCATTGGGTGAGCGTTTGGTGAAATTATTATCTGCGTCTGTGGTAGAAAAACAGTGGGATGCGGATATTCACTCTTGGTTGATTGATTTTGAAGGCTGCCGCTTATTTATGAAAGCGGAGCACTACAGCGAAGCGATTTGGTTTGAAGCGCTAACAATAGAAGAGAGTAGGGAAGAGCTCGACTATTTAGCCGGATTGTTCCAACGCGGCTTCTAAATTCAAGTTATCTATTCTTTAAAGGGTGTTTCACATGAAACACCCTTTCTTATTTTTGCATCAAAGCCCTTGGTTTTGACGTGATGTTCGCGAAGAAACGTTTGCGTATAAAACACCGCTTGTGAGTAAAATTGGTTAATGTATAATCGCCCACCGCTTTACTCTGAATGAGTTAAGTTAGTTTAATCGTCATTTTTTACATTGTTGGTAAGAGCGCTTTTCTCTGTAGAAAACGCTCGATTTGGGTTCCCTCGCCCCCAAACCAAACTAAAAAGGTATCGCATGAGTAACTTTACCCCTGCGCAGCAGCGCAACGCCCTTATCTATCTGGTTTTATTTCATCTAGTCATTATTGCATCCAGCAATTACCTAGTTCAGCTACCGTTTACTATCTTTGGCTTACATACCACCTGGGGTGCATTCACCTTCCCATTTATTTTCCTTGCGACGGATTTAACCGTACGTATTTTCGGTGCTCAGTTGGCGCGTAAGATCATTTTCTTAGTAATGTTGCCTGCTTTGGCTGTCTCTTACTTCTTATCGGTGGTGTTCTTCGAGGGGCAGTTCCAAGGTTTTGGTCACTTAGGGGAATTTAACTTATTCGTTGCTCGTATCGCGATTGCTAGCTTCATGGCGTATCTACTTGGTCAGATTATGGATGTGCACGTGTTCAACCGCCTACGCCAAATGAAACAGTGGTGGGTGGCCCCAACGTGTTCAACTCTTTTTGGTAATGCACTGGATACCATCGCCTTCTTCGCGATTGCGTTCTACCAAAGTCCAGATCCATTTATGGCGGAACATTGGACGGAAATCGCGCTGGTGGACTACGGCTTTAAGTTAGTGATTAGTCTTGGTCTGTTTGTGCCTATGTACGGCGTACTACTGAATTACTTAATTAAGAAGCTAACGGCAGTGAACCCTAACTTTAAAGTTACGACGACGGCATAGTTTTCATCAGTTAATAGCAACAAAGCCGCTTTTGATAGCGGCTTTGTTGTTTCTAAAGCAAATGTACAGCGAAATGAGTATTTAGATCATTGGTGTCTCAAAACTCTATGAGTTGTACATAGGATAATAACGGGTATTAAAAAGGCTCCAAAAGGAGCCTTTGTCATGGGATAACAACCATTAATCAGAGGTAATCGTTAATGGCCAACCGATATCAGTTTGACGGTTGGATTCGATTTCTAGCTCAGCGGCGGTCAACGGGTTGGCCGCTAGCCACTGTGCATCAATGTTTAATGTTAGGTTGTCACCTTCAGCCGTTAATACGACGTTTGGCTCTAAGTTTTGGTTGCGACGGTGAGTCAACAACACCGCTAAGCGCAACAACCGCAGTACGCGCTTGGCACTTGAGCCTGATAACGCGTGTTGCTCAGGCAGTGAGGTGAGTTGTTCTCGATAACGACGGGCAATCTCACCAATAAAGAACTTCTGCGCGCGAGTGTAGCCAGGTAAATCCAAATTCTGGAGTAGGTAAGCACTGTGCTCACCGCCTTTTTTGAAATCGATCGTTAAGCCGATTTCATGCAGCTTTGCGGCGGTTTCAAGCAATATCTTGCCTTGAGGTTCCGTAATCCACTCATCGCCGCCGGCTTGCTCCAACAGTTTGCTTGCCAGTGTCGCAACTTGTTCACCGTATTGGTGATCGAGCTGATAACGATTTTGTACGCTGGCAATTGTGCGAGCACGGATGTCTTCTTGACGTAGCTCTTCAACCATCTCGTAGACTAAGCCTTCACGTAGTGCGCCGCCCGCGAGTGTCATCGCGTCGATTTCCAGTAATTCAAAAACGGCAATCAAAATAGATAGGCCGCTAGGGAACACTAACGCACGTTCAAGCGTTAAGCCTTCAATGTCGAGCTCTTCTAAATGATCGGCTAACATGGCTTGCTTCTGCAGGCGTTTCAATTTGGAGTGAGTGATTACTTCGTCCATACCTTGCGCTAGCATTATCTCTTGCAATGCCTGAACGGTGCCTGATGCGCCAACGCACACATCCCAACCGATTTCTGTATAGCGCTCTAGAATTGGCTGGATTGTCTGCTTCGCGCCTTCAATTGCTGCGTCAAAGTTACGCGCATTCAACTGGCGATCTTTAAAGAAGTTTTCCAGCCAAGTCACACAACCCATTTTTAAACTGGTCAGTGCTTTGGCTTCGAAACCTTCACCGATGATGAGTTCTGTACTTGCGCCACCAATATCGACCACAAGACGGCGACCGCTGCCTCCAGAAGTGTGTGCGACACCTTTATAGATAGTGGCCGCTTCTTCTTCACCAGAGATAACGTCGATTGGTTGACCAAGAATCTGGTTCGCCTTCTCCAGAAACACATCTACATTCGTGGCGGTACGTAAAGTGGCTGTGCCTACAATACGAATGTTCTGTTTAGGAATATCCTGCAAGCGTTCCGCAAATAGACTTAAGCAGTCCCATCCTCGCTGCATAGCTTCCATACTAAGAGAATTATGTTCATCTAGGCCCGCTGCTAGACGAACCTTGCGCTTAATTTTAGCCATTGTTTGAACGCTGCCATCGATATGACGCACAACGAGCATGTGAAAACTGTTCGACCCGAGGTCGATGGCGGCGTATAGCGGCGATGATCCTGCTTGACTCATAAACGAACTCAGTTTCCTTTTACGATTGTTTTGGTGCCGATTGACGCGGTTGGCGCGGACGACGTCCTTGCGGCTTGCGGTTACCTGAACCTGAACGAGTACCGCCAGTATTCGTACGACGCTGTTGGTTGCGTGGCGCACGCATACGAATTGGCGCTGGCAGATCTTGGATCAGCGCTGACGAATCGTATTCTGAAACTGGGATAGTGTGCTCAATGTATTCTTCGATTGCAGGCAGGTTAATTGCGTACTCTTCACAAGCAAAACTGATCGAGTGGCCGCTTGCACCAGCACGACCTGTACGGCCAATACGGTGAACGTAATCTTCACAGTCGTCAGGAAGGTCGTAGTTGAAAACGTGCGTCACTTGAGGAATATGCAGACCACGGGCAGCAACGTCAGTTGCAACAAGAATGTCGACATCACCTTTGGTGAATTGCTCAAGAATCTTTTCACGTTTCTTCTGCGGTACATCACCAGTAAGAAGACCGACACGGTGTCCATCGGCAGCCAAGTGACCCCAAACTGATTCACACTTGTGTTTCGTGTTCGCAAAAATGATGGCGCGATCTGGCCATTCTTCTTCAATCAAAGTTTGAAGGAGGGCCATTTTATCTTCGTTAGAAGGGTAGAAAAGTTCTTCCTGAATGCGGTGACCAGTTTTCTGTTCTGGCTCTACCACAACATGCTCAGGGGTGTTCATGTGCTCAAATGCCAGTTCTTGAACACGGTAAGAAAGCGTCGCTGAGAACAGCATGTTCAAACGCTCTTTTGGCTCAGGCATACGACGGAACAAGAAGCGAATGTCTTTAATAAAGCCAAGATCGAACATGCGGTCGGCTTCATCCAGAACAACGGCTTGAATGTTGTTAAGATTGAATACGCGCTGTTTGTAGAAATCGATGATACGACCTGTCGTACCAATCAGAATATCAACACCATCTTGCAGCTTATTCAATTGCTTATCGTAGCTTTCACCACCGTAAGCCAAAGCGGTTTTTAGACCAGTGCTCTCAGTTAGTGCTTCTGCATCATTGTAAATCTGAATAGCAAGCTCACGTGTTGGCGCCATAATGATTGCGCGTGGCTGCGTAGGCTTACGACCTTCATGCTCTGGTGTCGTCAGAAGGTGGTTGAATGTAGCAGTAAGAAACGCGAGCGTTTTACCAGTACCCGTTTGGGCCTGGCCTGCGATGTCTTGGCCGGTGAGCAGGACCGGCAACGCCAAGGCTTGGATAGGGGTACAAAATTCGAACCCTTTTTTGTCCAATCCTTCAATAACTTGGGGCTTTAAGCCCAAATCGGCGAACTTTTGCTCTGTGATATGCGTCTTTTTCATGGCTATAGAATATCAGCTAAAGCTTGCAATACGAAAGTAAATACATTCCAATAGGGCATCTAATTACTGGTTATCATCCAACCAGTTTCGAAAAACACATTGGAGTGGAAGATGAGTGATAAGATTTTGCAGCTAACTGATGACGGTTTTGAAAACGATGTAATCAACGCTGCAGGCCCGGTTCTAGTGGATTTCTGGGCAGAATGGTGTGGTCCTTGTAAAATGATCGCTCCTATTCTGGACGAAATCGCAGACGAGTACGAAGGCAAACTCACTATCGGTAAACTAAACATCGACCATAACGCAGGTACACCACCTAAGTTTGGTATTCGCGGCATTCCAACGCTACTGCTATTCAAAGACGGCAACGTAGCGGCAACGAAAGTTGGTGCTCTGTCTAAAACTCAACTAAAAGAGTTTTTGGACGCAAACTTATAATCACCAAGTGATTACAGATAAAACCGTGCAAAGTAACAACGCACGGTTTTGTTTTTCTAACTCTGGACTAGAATACTAATTAGTGCTAACTTATCGCGCGTTAATTGAACAAATTTCTCTTCTTGGTCGATCCTGAGACCAAATCCATCTTAACTAGAAAACAGATCTTATTTTGACTAAACAAGAATCCACCACCATGAACCTTACCGAACTGAAGAACAGACCTGTGTCTGACCTTGTAAAACTGGGCGAAAGCTTAGGATTAGAGAACCTAGCTCGCTTAAGAAAACAAGACATCATCTTCGCGATTTTAAAAGCGCACGCTAAAGGCGGCGAAGACATCTTTGGCGATGGGGTTCTGGAAATTCTGCAAGACGGCTTTGGTTTCCTACGCAGTGCAGATAGTTCATACCTTGCGGGTCCGGACGATATCTACGTATCACCAAGTCAGATTCGTCGCTTTAACCTACGTACTGGTGACTCTATCGCTGGTAAAATTCGTCCACCAAAAGACGGTGAACGCTACTTTGCCCTTCTAAAAGTCAATACCGTTAACGACGACAAACCAGACAACGCTCGTAACAAGATCCTATTTGAAAACCTTACCCCTCTGCATGCAAATGAACGCATGGTAATGGAGCGTGGTAACGGTTCTACAGAAGACATCACAGCACGTGTTTTAGATTTGGCATCGCCTATCGGTAAAGGTCAACGTGGTCTGATTGTTGCTCCGCCAAAAGCGGGTAAGACAATGCTTCTGCAAAATATTGCTCAAAGCATCGCATACAACCACCCAGAGTGTGAGTTGATGGTACTTCTTATCGACGAACGTCCAGAAGAAGTAACAGAGATGCAGCGTCTAGTTAAAGGTGAAGTAGTCGCGTCGACTTTCGATGAGCCAGCATCTCGTCACGTACAAGTAGCGGAAATGGTAATCGAGAAAGCGAAACGTCTTGTTGAACACAAGAAAGACGTGGTTATCCTGCTTGACTCTATCACTCGTCTCGCTCGTGCTTACAACACCGTAGTACCTTCATCAGGTAAAGTACTGACAGGTGGTGTGGATGCAAACGCACTACACCGTCCTAAGCGTTTCTTTGGTGCAGCACGTAATGTTGAAGAGGGCGGTAGCCTAACGATCATCGCAACGGCACTAGTAGATACTGGTTCTAAGATGGATGAAGTTATCTACGAAGAGTTCAAGGGTACAGGTAACATGGAACTGCACTTGAACCGTAAGATTGCTGAGAAGCGTGTATTCCCTGCGATTGACTTCAACCGTTCAGGTACACGTCGTGAAGAGCTACTGACGAAGACTGATGAACTACAGAAAATGTGGATTCTGCGTAAGATCGTTCACCCAATGGGCGAAATCGACGCGATGGAATTCCTCATTGATAAGCTAGCGATGACGAAGACCAACGATGAGTTCTTCGATGCGATGCGTCGTCAGTAATAGCTGAGTCCTTATTCTAAAAAAGCCACCGTTAACGGTGGCTTTTTTGTTGCTTTCTCCCGATGGAAGCATCAGAATGAGGAGAAATGTTATCGGGAGGTTAACATGCAACAAGGAATGTTGTCGTCATTACTCCTGAGCTTGTCACTGCTCACTCTACCCGTGGCCGTTTCTGCGAAGGAAATGCAGGAGTCTGTGGTAGAACAGTGGCTTCAGGATACTCAAATACAGGCTAAAGTCTCTGAACTGCTTGATTACGTTGTCAGGGATGAGGTCGACTCGCTTAAATTTGCCCTTGATCGACTAGCTTTACCTCAACAAGAGGTCGTGCGTTTTCGGTTATTGGAAAAGCTTGAGAAGCAAGATGTGATTCTCACGCCTAGAATGGCTCTGTTTGTTGAGTCTCAGATCCGTATGACTCCTACTTATCAGGTTCTAGAGCGAGGGGACGGGTATGAGTTTAGTGTGCCTGCCTTTAACTTTCCTGCCATTGCAAGCCGCTTGATTAAGCGTTGGAAGCAAGACCAAAGTACCTTGGACTTTGTACTACAAGCTGAGCGGAAAGAGCTCGACTTAAAGCAATGGCTTACAGGGCAATCTCAACAAGCTCAGGCGCGTGAAGCACTTTTGATTCGAGAGTTGGACAGCTTATCACCGCATGCGCTTGCCGCATTAACCACTCAGTTAACCAAAGCGAATGTGACCAGTTGGCTACCATCGACAGCCGTGATCGTGAGATTAGCGCAAGTAAGTCAAGATGAGGAAGTGTACAACTTACTCTGGCGGATGAGAGCGGATTACAATAGCCAGTCCGAACTCGAGCGTTTAGCTACGGTTGGGGACGTTTTTTCAATTCAGCAATTGATGAACTCCACCGTCAATCCGTCACTCAAACCAGAAGCCATTAGTCTACTCACAAAATCCAACCCTTTATCTCCGCAAGTGAAACAGTTTCTAGTGAGCAAAATGGCACTATCGGAAGAAGCTACCATGGTCGCTCGAGAGCTGGCGCAGCAAGGGCATCAAACCTGGTTGGAAGAGTTAGTCTCTAACAACCATCAAGTGAAGACCCGGCAGATAGAGCAAGTATTAAAGTAATCTGGCTCACATACCCACACAAAATAGGAGGATCTTAGCGTCCTCCTATTTGTTATACTGCGGACAGTTTAATCAGCCAGTCATGAAGGCCTATGAGTTTTAAGGATTTACGCGAATTTATCGACCACCTAGAACAGAAAGGTCGACTTAAACGCATTGCTCACCCCGTCGACCCCGCTTACGAAATGACAGAAATCAGTGACCGCACCTTGCGTGCTGGTGGACCTGCGCTGTTGTTTGAGAACCCAATTGGCTACAACGTACCTGTTTTGACCAACCTATTTGGTACACCAGAGCGTGTCGCGATTGGTATGGGACGTGAAGATGTTAAAGAATTAAGAGAAGTCGGTAAGCTGCTGGCTTATTTGAAAGAACCTGAGCCACCAAAAGGCTTCAAAGACGCATTGGAAAAATTGCCAGTGTTCAAGCAAGTATTGAACATGCCAGCCAAGCGCTTAAGAAAAGCATCGTGCCAAGAGACTGTGTGGCAAGGTGATGAAGTCGACTTGGACAAAATCCCGGTAATGAGTTGCTGGGCGGAAGACGTTGCACCACTGCTTACATGGGGCTTAACCGTGACCAAAGGTCCAAACAAGAAACGTCAGAACCTAGGTATTTACCGCCAACAGAAAATCGCCAAGAACAAAATCATAATGCGTTGGTTAGCTCATCGTGGTGGTGCGCTTGACCTACGTGATTGGATGGAAACCAATCCAGGTAAACCTTTCCCAGTTTCGGTTGCGTTTGGTGCAGACCCCGCAACCATTCTTGGCGCAGTAACGCCAGTGCCAGATACGTTATCGGAATACGCATTTGCAGGTTTACTGCGTGGCAGCAAAACGGAAGTCGTGAAGTCAGTCAGTAATGATTTGGAAGTGCCAGCGAGCGCGGAAATCGTCATGGAAGGCTATATCGACCCGAACGAGTTTGCTGATGAAGGTCCTTATGGCGATCACACTGGCTACTACAACGAAAAAGAAAAGCACCACGTGTTTACCATTACGCACATTACTATGCGTAAAGACCCTATTTATCACAGCACCTACACAGGCCGTCCGCCAGATGAACCAGCTGTATTGGGTGTGGCATTAAACGAAGTGTTTGTGCCGATTCTGCAGAAACAATTCCCAGAGATTGAAGACTTCTATCTACCGCCAGAAGGTTGTTCGTACCGAATGGCAGTCGTCACCATGAAGAAGCAGTACCCAGGACATGCCAAGCGCGTAATGATGGGCGTGTGGTCTTTCTTACGTCAATTCATGTACACCAAGTTTGTTATTGTGTGCGATGAATCGGTAAACGCGCGAGATTGGAATGATGTCGTCAAAGCCATGTCAGAGCATATGGATCCTGTACGTGATACCTTGATGATAGACAACACGCCAATCGACTCGCTCGACTTTGCTTCGCCAGTGGTGGGGTTAGGTTCCAAAATGGGACTAGATGCGACCATCAAATGGGATGCGGAACTTGCAACACGTCCCCAAATCAGTAAGCAAGACAGTAAAGTAATAACAGAAGCCGATTTGGAATCACTGAAACAACAGCGTCCAGAGATCATTGATATCTATCTACCGCCAACAACCAATAATCGTTTTGCCGTCGTTACGATGAAGAAAGACCAAGCGGGCCAATCTCAAGCATTAATGGAATACCTGTGGGACTTCTTCGCGCAGTACACCGACAACAAGTTCGTTATCTTGTGTGATGAGGACGTCAATGCGCGAGATTGGAATGACATCATTTGGGCGGTGACCACTCGTATGGATCCGGATAGAGATACCACTCAAGTATCAGGTAAGGCAGAAAGTTCGTCCAAGCTCGGACTGGATGCGACTAACAAGTTCGAATCTGAAGTCACGCGTGAGTGGGGTACGCCAATTAAAAAAGATCCTAAACTTGTGGCTAAAGTCGATGAGATTTGGGACCAGTTAGGTATTCTATGAGTCATCAAGTCCACCTTCTGCCTATAGACGTAACATTTGAGGTTAAAGAAGGGGAAACGGTGTTGGAAGCTGCGCTCAACAACAATATTCGCTTCCCACACCGTTGCCAAGTTGGCGCTTGCGCCATGTGCATGTGTAAAAAGCTAACGGGCGAGGTGAGCTATCACCTCGAACCTATGCTAACCGAAAAAGAGCAACAGCAAGGTTGGATATTCCCTTGCCAAGCCTATACAGAAAGTAATTTAGTGCTTACTTTTGACGAGTAAGCGAGAGGAACACCATGACCATCCAATGTAAAGTAAAGTCTATTCAGCCGTTAGCTTGTAATACTTACCAAATCCTTCTTCATCCAGAATCACCAGTGCCTTTTAAAGCGGGTCAGTACCTAATGGTGGTGATGGGTGAAAAAGACAAACGTCCTTTCTCTATCGCGAGCAGCCCTTGCCGTCATGAAGGTGAACTTGAACTGCATATCGGTGCGGCGGAACACAACGCTTACGCTCAAGAAGTTGTCGAAGCAATGCAAGCGGCGCTTGAAACTGATGGTCAGATTGAAATTGATGCCCCGCATGGTGACGCTTGGGTTCAAGAAGAAAGTGAACGTCCACTATTATTAATTGCTGGTGGTACAGGTTTTAGTTACGTGCGCTCGATTCTGGATCACTGCGTCGCGCAGAATAAAACCAACCCTATCTATCTATATTGGGGTGCGCGCGATAACTGCCAACTTTATGCAAAAGAAGAACTGATCGAGATCGCCGATAAGTTTACTAACGTTCACTTTGTTCCAGTTGTAGAAGAAGCACCTGCTGATTGGCAAGGTAAGGTTGGTAACGTGCTACAAGCGGTGAGTGAAGATTTCGAAAGTTTAGAAAACTACGATATCTATATTGCAGGTCGATTCGAAATGGCTGGCGCAGCACGTGAACAGTTCACTCAGAACAAGAAAGCGAAGAGCGAACGTATGTTCGCAGACGCGTACGCATTCATTTAAATACGGCTTGTGAGGCAGAAAAAGAGGGTTTTTTACCCTCTTTTTTGCTTTTTTGATGAAATAGTCATCGAACAGTCGGTTTTTCCCATTTTTTTCCAAAAAAGGGTTGCGAACGGATCTGAGTTCCCTATAATGCGCATCCACCGACACGGCAGAGGCGATAAGGCTTCAGCAGGGTCGGAGAGGTAAAAAGCTTCTACGAAAAATAAAATTGAAAAAGTGTTTGACACTGCCAATTAAATCGCTAGAATGCACCTCCGCTTTGAGAGAAAAACTTCTCGTAAAGCAAGCTCTTTAACAATATAGACCTATCAATCTGTGTGGGCACTCGTTGATGATAATCCAATTAGAAATTTCTCTTAATAAAGAGGGGTTTCAAATTAGGTTTCAATGATACGAAGTGACCATTGAATCTTCGGATTCAGCACAGTCAATTCAAACATTACTTTATGTAATG
>NZ_JALNTV010000015.1:0-42119 GCF_023161645.1 Vibrio sp. 1CM7H | reverse complement strand
TATGCGTTGAGTTCAGTGTTTATGGCGCCATGCGGTAGCTTTTGTATTGCGTGCCGGCACCCCTTAACGCGGCGTTATGTGCTTATGAGGAAAATCGACATGGAAGTGGTAGAGGCCAACCCTGATTTGGCTCCAATATTAGTGAGTTATGCGAAAGAGTGCCTAGATTCGGGTATCCCTAAGTATTTGGGTGTAGAGCAAAATCCGGAAGCTTATTTGTCAGATTTGCTCGAACGTTCTAAGGCAACTTCTGAGTTATCAAACGGGTATTTACCCAGCACAACTTATTATTGCGTATCTGACTCTGAAATCTTAGGTGCTATTCGAGTTCGTAAAGGTACTAATGCCAACGTAGAAAATGTCATTGGGCATATTGGCTACGAAACTAGACCGTCAGCTCGTGGTAAAGGTGTAGCCTCATTTCTCCTCGCTTGGGTGCGAGAGCATGTCGTCACTGACTCAGTTATTGTTACTTGTTCAATTGACAATCCTGTATCCCAAAAGGTTATCGAAAACTGCGGCGGTGAGTATCTTGGTAACTACACAAGTGAAAACGAGGGCACTGTAAGGCGCTACCGTTTAGCACGCACATAACAAAGCGTTCAAGAGGGATTCTCAACGCTTGGCAGTTTTGGTTCAAAGTTTAGCTTTTGTGATTATGGCACAATGGGTTAGGTCAGGTGGTGGCGTTGTTCACCCCTTAACGCGGCGTTATAACACAGAATCAACTTCTTGCCCAAAAGGGTCAGTTGAACTATTATTTGTACGCTATTTTGTACTAACTGGAGTTCAATATGAGTCGTATTCATTTCGATCAAGATATTCAGCCTTTGTCTGAGTTTCGTGCCGGTGTAGCTTCATACATCAAACAAATCAATGAGACTCGTCGTCCATTGGTTATTACGCAACGAGGCAAAGGCGTTGCTGTTGTTCTTGATGTTGCTGAGTATGAAGCAATGCAAGAGAAAATCGAGTTACTGGAAGAAATGCGCACAGCAGAAGCTCAGTTAGCTTCTGGTCTTGGTGTTTCCAATGATGATGCGCGTGCTCAAGTACTTGGGCGCATTAAAAAATGAAAGTAGTCTGGTCTCCATTAGCACTTCAGAAACTAGGTGATGCAGCGGAGTTTATTTCTTTGGATAATCCACCTGCAGCAGAGAGGTGGGTAAACGAAGCTTTTGATAAAACTGAACTACTTGGAAGTATGCCTGAAATGGGGCGGTTTGTTCCTGAAATGCCCCACACGAACTATCGTGAAATCATCTTTGGTCACTATCGTATTATCTACAGTTTAAGTCACGAAATCCGCGTACTAACGGTTCGTAATTGTCGTCAAATTTTATCGGAAGATGACGTGTAAAACTGTGTTATAACAAACTGTTCAAGAGGGATTCGCAACGCGTGGCATTTTTACTATGCGTTGAATTTAGTGGTTAAGGTGTTATGCGGCGGCTTCGGTATTGCGTTGCTCACCCCTTAACAGGGCGTTAGGGCGCAAGGAGTAAAACGATGATTAATCACATAGATCATATTGTTCTCACAGTCTCCGACATAGAAAAATCAGTGGACTTTTATAAACGGGTTTTGTGCATGGAAGAAGTAACTTTTGCCAATGGCCGTAAGGCTGTAACGTTCGGAAATCAAAAGATTAACTTTCAGCTTCTTGGCCAAGAACCGCGAAATGTAGCTAATGTTGGTTCAGGTGATGTTTGCTTAATTTCAGATTGGCCGTTGACATCAGTGGTAAACCATTTAGTCAAAGAAAATGTCAAAATCATAGAGGGTCCAGTCGAAAAATTAGGAGCTGTTGGTGCAATCCAATCGGTCTATTTTTTGGATCTTGATAACAACTTAATAGAAGTCAGCGTGTATCAATAGGCTCTACGCCCTAACAAACTGTTCAAGAGGGATTCGCAACGCGTGGCATTTTTACTATGCGTTGGTTTTAGTGATTAAGGTGGTTTGCGGCGGCTTAGGTATTGCGTTGCTCACCCCTTAACAGGGCGTTATGTGCTTGAAGGGAAATAATGAATTCAAAGGAAGTCGTCTTAGCTTATTGGAACGCAATGAAAACTAATGATTTCGCGAAAGCAAGTGAGTGGCTTAGCCCAGATTTTGAAGGGTTTTGGCCTCAATCTGGTGAGCTTATTGTTGGACGAGACAACTTCACAGCAATCAACTCTTACTATCCAGCAAATGGTACTTGGGAGTTCGTCGTTCATTCAATCGTCTGCGATGGCGAAACAGTAGTCACTGATGTTTCTATAACTGATAGCGTTCAAAAGGCGCGTGCTATTACTTTCCATACGGTAGAAAATGGGCTTATCCGTAAACAGAAAGAGTTCTGGCCAGACCCAATGGAAGTGCAGGAGTGGCGTTCCAAGTGGGTGACGGTGGTGCAAGAGCAGGCACGCACATAACAAAGCGTTCAAGAGGGACAGTCAACGCGTGGCGACTCCGGCTCAAATCTTTGTATTTGTGTTTTCGGTGGTAAATTGAAGTTTGGTGGCAATGCGTTGCTGCCCCTTAACGCGGCGTTATGCATCAATGGTGATTTGACTAGCTTAGGCTATGATTAAGTTTTGTTTTCAAAATGGAGGCTTAATCATGGTTCTGAATGAGTTGGACAAAAGTCTTGAAAGTATAGAAGCGCATATGGGTTCTTGTTTTAAGTTACATCTGATAAACGAAGGGCGGTTAACGCGAAACCAAGAAAAAAACTCAGATTATAGTTATGCTGTCTCAGGAATTGACTCTGGCTTGGAACCATTGACAAGGGATGAACGAGAGCAAAAGTTTATTCGGTTAGCGGTCGGTAATGTGAGAAATGCCCTTTTCGAACACTCAGTGGCAATTAAATATTTAGTATGTGATCAACTTAATTATTGTGCAAATAAAAACCATGAAGGGATCGGCATAGCTTTGACCACGCTTGATAGTCTGATAATAAAATCCATAGGGTACCCAGTACCAATTTTAATGATTGCGGCATGGGCAATTAAATCAAATTTTTTTGATAATTTATGTGAATGTAAGTGATGCATAACAAACTGTTTAAGAGTGATTCGCAACGCGTGGTATTTTTACTATGCGTTGGGTTTAGTGTTTAAGGTGGTATGCGGTGGCTTCGGTATAGCGTTGCTCACACCTTAACAGGGCGTTAGGCAAAGAAGGAAGTATTGTGGAATCTATAATTTTTAGAAATAAGGCTAGAACTGGTAGGTATGCGGATGAAATTGGAGCATACCATTTAGCTTCAAGAGTGTTTTCAAAGACGATTAATCCAGGTGATATGTTTGAGTTTGAGCAATATATTACAGGATATGGCGATATCCAAAGTCCCAAAATCCAATGCTATATATCATCTGAAATATTTGATAAAGAAAACTCTTGCGTAGTAAACAGTATCAAAAAAGATGGCGACCAAATATCATTTGGTAATCAATCGGATAAAATTGGTGATGAAGGCTTCACCTGTCATTTGTCAGGGGTTATGGCGGAAGGGTGGGATGAATCAACTTTAATCTTTGATAAGAGTGGGAATTCATCAGGCTCTAAATCTGTATTTACCGAGTCAAAAGCCGAGAACGCTCCATTTCATTACAAGCTTAAGTTAAAGGATGATGTAAAAGCAGGTGATTACTCAATTGACTTCTACTTCACATATTATGACGGGCATAGGTGGCAATGTAGTAAGGAAAGTGTTGATTTCAAAGTCAGAAATTTTTTTGAGAAACATGCAAAGGTAATATCCTCATTAGCCATCATAGCCACAAGTTTAAGCATAATTCGCTTTGGTGTTATACCACTCTTCAACTGGTTGTTGTCATCTATTGCCTAACAAACTGCTCAAGAGGGATTCACAACGCGTGGCATTTTTACTATGCGTTGATTTTTGTGATTAAGGTGGAATGCAGCGCCTTCGGTATTGCGTTGTTCACCCCTTAGCAGGGCGTTATGTGCTTTGGTGGAAATGAATATGGAAATCACAATCAGGCGTATTGAAACAGAAAGTATTGAGGACAAAAGTATATTCGAGACTCTGTTCAAAGAGTATCTATCTGGATTCTCAGTTGAACTAGATCTCTCAGTAATTGCTCAGCTATTTGCGTTGCCTTATTTCCACGGATTTATTAGTTTTGTCGACGATAAGCCCGCCGGTTTTGCGGTTTGCTTTGAATCGTTTTCAACTTATCGTGCGCAAAGAGTGATGAATATCCATGACTTTATGGTGTCGGACAACTTTCGTGGTAAAGGTGTGGGCAAAGCGCAACTGAACGGTATCGAACAGTATTGTCGTGATAATGATTACCTCAAAATCACACTAGAGGTCGATGATGATAATGTTGCAGCTAAAAAGCTCTACAGTTCATTGGACTACGAAGATTACAGAGTAGTTTTGACAGGGCAACAACATTGGCAAAAGTACCTCAATTAGCACGCACATAACAAACTGTTCAAGAGGGATTCGCAACGCGTGGCATTTTCACTATGCGTTGGTTTTAGTGTTTAAGGCGGTATGCGGCGACTTTTGTATTGCGTTGCTCACCCCTTAACAGGGCGTTAGTACCAAAATTAAATTAGGTTTCGGAGTATTTGAAAATGTTCTTTTCTAGTTCATCTCAACCCTTAGTTAACGGCGCTCACTTGTGCGAAGAGTTAACTAGATTTCTATCTGAAAACAAAAGTGACTTTGAACAGAAACTTATCCCAGATCTATCTCATATAGATCATATGGCTCACAATGTTAATGGTATAGAAGTCGAAAACATTTCTTTTGTGGGCTGTAATCAATATCAACTCGATTATTCATACGATTGGGAAGTCTATCGTGGTTGTTCTGATATGAATGAAGCTGATATCGAACATGAAAGCGTATTGTTTGTCCTTAATGATGACGGCTTCATCGAAATTGATTTCCCAGAATATGAAGAGCGTGATACTCGCGAGGAATTTTAGTACTAACAAACTGTTCAAGAGGGATTCGCAACGCGTGGCATTTTCACTATGCGTTGGTTTTAGTGTTTAAGGTGATATGCGGCGGCTTCGGTATTGGCGTTGCTCACCCCTTAACAGGGCGTTATGGCGCATGGTGGTATTTGAGCTCTCTATATAACTGAAAAATGGATATTACGAATATAAAAGGACTTATAATGGAAAATATTGCATTTATTCAACAGCATTTAGTCGAGAAAGGCGTCCCCAAAGATTTGACTAAACTAAATGCTAACCTTTGGTCAAAGCTCATTTTCTCCGAGACTAAGCCTCTAGTCTTTCAATCTCCAGTTCAAGTTTTCTTTAAGCAAGGGATAGTTTTCGGATTAATATGGGGCTTATTTATGTGGCTGTTTCTTTGGCGTGTAGAGCCAGGTAATTGGCTCATTCAATTAGTTTCTACAATATGCTTCGGATGCATTATGGGTGGCGTGTTATCATATCGTATCACTAGAGCGCATAAAAAATTGGGTAACACGAGTTGGGAAAATTGGTGTAGTGCTAACTATAAGTCTGCGCCATAACAAAGCATTTAAGAGTGATTCCCAACGCTTGGCATTTTTCATTCCATCGTTGGGTTTTGTGTTTATGGTGGTTTGGTTAGGTTTCGTGGTAGCGTTGCTCACACCTTAATGCGGCGTTATATGCACGGGAGAGTTCAGTGGAAGAAAGAATCCGAAAGAGGGAAGTCAAAGTTTGCCCTATAGTGCTTAGAAAATCAGGAAACAATCGCGAGTTACTGCTGTTTGAACATCCATTAGCTGAAGTTCAGTTGGTTAAAGGCACATTAGAACAGTCGGATATTTCTATTGAAAGTGCCGCCTTGAGAGAGCTGAAAGAAGAATCAGGGTTATCTAGCGTATCAAGAACTCGCTACCTAGGTAGTTGGGAAAGCGGGTTTCAAAATCATTTGTGGCACTTCGTGCTTTGTGAAATAGAGCAACAATTACCGAATAACTGGAGTTTCTTTACTCAAGACGACGGCGGGCATGAATTCAATTTCTTTTGGCATAAAGTAGGCAGTCAGCCCAATTTTAAGTGTCATAAAGTATTCTCTGACGCCATCAAACAAGTGGAAATTCTGTGCATATAACAAACAATTTAAGAGTGATTCCCCACGCTTGGCATTTTTGGTTTGGGTTTAGTTTAGTGTTTACGGTGTCCAATTTGAGTGTCGTGGTAACGTGGCTCACACCTTAATTGGGCGTTATAGCGCATAAACTAACAGATACAATGTGTCTGAAAAACAATATGAGAAAATAAAAATGAAAAAAATTATAGTGTTGTCTTTAGCTTCTCTTACACTAGTTGGTTGTGGGTCTCCCAGATATATGGGCACCCCTGTTCCTGAGACTAATATTAAGTCGGAAATAGTTGTTGTTAAAGATAATGAAACTCGCTCTGGGTTCCAAAATACAATTGAGTCTTGGCTACAAGAACATAACTATTCTTATGTTGTCGTACCTGATAATTCTAAGCACGACCTGAACAAATTGACTCTTGAATATGAAGGTCACTGGGGGTGGGATCTGGCGTTATATTTGAAAAACGCGGAGATAACAGCTTATCAAGGCGGGCAAAGAGTTGGGGAAGTGAAATTTAAAGTTCCTTATACCGCTAATCCTAATAAATTTGGTGATGCAAGTAAGAGAATTGGTTTTATGATGGACACGCTTTTTGGCCAAATGACACCAGAACAAGCAACTCAAGCAGCAAACGCGTCTTCATCAACTACGCCAAACTAGCGCTATAACAAACTGTTTAAGAGTGATTCGCAACGCGTGGCATTTTTACTATGCGTTGATTTTAGTGTTTAAGGTGGCATGCAGCGGCTTCGGCATTGCGTTGCTCACACCTTAACAGGGCGTTAAATGTAAATGGAGATAATTTAGTAAATGTCGAAATCCCCCTATTTAAAAAATCACAACCGGTTAGGTAATGTTATTTCAGCTATCCAAGTTATGGGTAAGTATGGGTTCTATAAGCTTGATTATGCTGGCTGGGCGATGAGAATTACAGGTGATGAAAATAATGCAGATTATTGGAAAACGATATTTGAAGAGCACCCAGAGTTTTTTCGTGTTGACGGAGAAGGTAAAAAGGTTTCTTTAGCTTGGAGGCGAAGCTATCGAAAACGATATAATGTTGATGAACAAAGAGATTTGAGTTTTCAAGAATTTAATGCGCTGAATGATGAAGAGAAAAAGAGAATCTCACGAACGCCGCTTAGTGGAGAAGAAATAACCGTTCTTATTCAAACTGCCATTGAACTTCATTCTAGAGCTATTGAACAAAATAAGGAATATAGATGGCTATCTAATCCATTATTGAGCATTCTAGGTGGTGTTCTTGCTGCTTTTATTGGATGGTTGGCCAAAGGTTGATTTACATTTAACAAACAATTTAAGAGTGATTCAGCACGCTTGGCACTTTTGGTTTGGGTCAAGTTCAGTGTTTTCGGTGGTCAAATTAGGTGTCGTGGTCGCGTGCTTCACACCTTAATTGGGCGTTATGTATACAATCTTCCAAATTGATGTGCTATCACTTGTATATTGATGAGCAGTCCCCATATCCATGCTAAAAATGGAGTACTAATAATGAGTTACAATGCTAGAGTCTTCAACGTCATGATCGCTTCACCAGGTGATGTAGCATCTGAGCGTTCAATTATTCGAGACGTAATTTACGAATGGAATGCAGTCCATTCATCCTCAAGGAATATAGTTTTACTACCAATTGGTTGGGAATCGCACTCTTCTCCTGAAATGGGGCATTCAGCTCAAACAATAATCAACAAACAAGTGCTTGATAGGTGCGATCTTCTGGTAGGTGTTTTTTGGACAAGGATTGGTACGGCTACGAATGAGTATGCCAGTGGAACAGTAGAGGAAATTGAAAAGCATATAGCTTGTGAAAAACCATCAATGCTGTATTTCTCTAGTCAGCCAGTTGTAATGGATAGCGTTGATTTTGAACAGGTCAAAGCTCTGCGTGAGTTCAAGGAAAGCTGTCAAAGTCGTGGTTTATATGAAAGTTACGATAGTCACAGCGACTTTAAAGAAAAGTTTTATCGCCAACTACAACTTAAACTTAATGAACACCCCTTGTTTCTTCCCAGTGACAATAACTTAGATGAAAGCGAACTAGTCGAATCAAAAACTAAGTATCCTTCTTTATCGAATGAAGCGAAAATATTGCTGAAAGAAGCAAGTCAGGATCAGCACGGAACTATTATGTACCTAGAGTTTCTAGATGGAACAACGGTACAAACTAATGGCAAGAACTTTACCCCAAGTAGTGAAAGGCGTGAGGTTGCCAAATGGGAAGCTGCAATCAAAGAGCTTGATGCAAATGAACTTATAGTAGCTAGAGGCAATAAAGGTGAAACTTTTGAGGTAACTAACATAGGCTATCAAGTGGCTGATATGATTGAATTGTAAACATAACAAACTGTTTAAGAGTGATTCGCAACGCGTGGCATTTTTACTATGCGTTGCCTTTAGTGTTTAAGGTGGTATGCGGCGGCTTTGGTATTGCGTTGCTCACACCTTAACAGGGCGTTATGCCTCACAAGGAAAAGGAACTTTCGATGTTTAAAATCGAGACTAAGCGTCTGATTATTAGGGATATGACTCCGAACGATGAAGACGCTTTTGTTGCTATGTCTCAGGATGCTAAATATCAGCGTTTCTATGACGAAAGCGATTGTGACCCTAATAAATACCGAGAGTTAACACGCTTGTTTATCGCTCAGGCTTCTGAGAAACCAAGAAAATCATACCAATTAGCTGTCGAGTGTAAGGTGTCAGGTGAGTTCGTTGGTACTGTTTGTTTACGGCTAGAGGATAATCAGCAGGCTTCGATGGGATGTGCATTTTCCAGAATATCTCAAGGTAATAAGTTAAGTCATGAAGCTGCTTTGGCTCTGGCAGATTTTGGGTTCTCGGAGTTGGGAGTTCACCGCATTTATGCGGAGACAATCAGTAAAAACCTGCCAGCTATTAAGCTTTGTAAGTCTCTGGGCATGCGCCAAGAAGCACATTTTAGAGAACATCGTTTTTTCAAAGAGCAGTGGTGGGATACAGTGGTTTTGGCAGTCCTGCGAACCGAGTGGGGCAAGGCATAACAAACTGTTTAAGGTGGTATGCGGGAGCTTCGGCATTGCGTTGCTCACACCTTAACAGGGCGTTATGCGATTGAGAATTTATGAACGAAGAAATTGAAACGACACTTAGAGAAAACCCAGAAGTAGCAGAACAGGTCATTGCCTCTCTTAGACAATTTATCGACCGTGATCGATATTTGTTAGAAGTTAATGCGAATGAACGTTCTCTTACTCATCGAATTGGTATGTATTTGCAAGCACAATTCGAGCGTTATGATGTTGATTGTGAGTTTAATCGAGATGGACATGACCCAAAGGAATTGTATATTGGTACAGAAGACACCACTGTATTCGATGATAATGCAATGACAGTTTATCCGGATATTATTGTTCACCGTAGGGGCAGTAATAATGATAATTTACTGGTAATTGAGTTTAAAAAATCGTCATCAAGTGTTGGTAGTGGCAAAGATATGCTCAAACTTCGTGCTTATAAAACGGATCTCCATTATAGGTATGCACTATTCGTTGAGTTAGGTACGACCAGAATGAGAGCTGAACCTGAAGTTACTCAGGCTAGGTGGGTCTAATCGCATAACAAACTGTTTAAGAGTGATTCGCAACGCGTGGCATTTTTACTATGCGTTGGTTTAGGTGATTAAGGTGTTATGCGGCGGCATCGGTATTGCGTTGCTCACACCTTAACAGGGCGTTAGTACGGGTTTGGCATCAAAGGTCACAAGCTCTGGTGTTTATCTGTTTTGGCGCTCGAATTTACACCTTTCAGTTAGTGCCTTTCACGTTCTATCCGGTGGCACTATATGCGGAGTGTTCGCTTTGATTTCACCGTTTACGGTTTCTAACTCTTAACCTATTTCTTTGGTGCTTCTTCATTTTAGTGGTGGCTTTTGAGAGAACCTTGGTTGTAATTGATGCTGTCGTCGGAGTACGAGGACCGAATCCTTTTCTAATTTGAAGCAAGTAAAAGTAGGGCAGTTCAGTGCGTTTATCTTCTAACCAACTTTCGTCTCTCAATTGCGGTAAAGTTTTGTAGCTGCCCGTCTCACTTCAGTGTTCAAAGCCTTTCATATCATGCCACTTTTCAATATCTTGGAGTGCACAAATAGAAGTAGCGCATGTACTAACAAATTGCTTAAGAGTGATTCGTAACGCGTGGCATTTTTTACTATGCGATGGCTTAGGGTGATTAGGGCGCCATGCGGTAGCTTTTGTATTGCGTTACTCACACCTTAGCAAGGCGTTATGAAACACAGGAGAACTTCGATTATATGAATTTACCAATGTCAGATACTGTGCTTTTCGAAGAAGATTACCTCGATGAGTTCAATACTAATTTTAAGAAAAAATTTGGGCTTGAACTGGCAATTCCAAAGGACTTCATCGGAATTGATACTGGCTTAATTCTCTATTCTGATGACACTCGCAAAAGCATTGGCAGTAGAAAAGTATGGTTTCAATTCAAAGGGATCGCAGCTGGTAAGCAAACATCAGATCGTTATGATACTGATTCATACATTACGGCAAGAAATATAAAAATGACGCACATTAAGTATTGGGGCAACTTCGGTGAACCCGTATATCTGACAGTGTATAGTCAAAAAGATAATAAGTTTTACTATATTGATTCAGAGCAGATTCAATGTTTCTATGACGCTGGTAAAACTCAAACTGACATCAAAATTGAGAAGAGTGCTCTTCTCAATGATAGTTTCTTTGAGAGTCAGCGATGTCTTGTCCCATCAGTTAGAGCAGAAGCTACTTACAAGGGTAGAGTTCTCGCTATAAACCTTGATCCTTTGAGAAGTTCAATTGCTAGGTTGGATCCAAATACATATACGAATCTGATTTCACGCTTATTAACGAGCCATAATTTTATTGAGTCGAGTGTGTCATCTTTTTCGACTGGTGAATGTAAAAACGGAATTTTGCTAGACTCTTTGGAAACGCCAATATATTGGACAATCAGCTATGGTTTTTCTGATTCTGTATACCGAGACAATGGAGAGTTTGAGAACACCAGTGGTGAACTGGAAATTTATATTGTCCCAAATGTAAGTGACTTTGATTTTGAAGCACTACCGATCATACCGAAAGGTAAACAGGCTATACTTTTTTATAATGACGAAGAGTCTGATGTTTTGTTTGGAAAGATGCGTTCAAAAAATATACTTCCAATATCAAACCATTCAGTGACTTATAATTTAATTTTGGCTCCAATACTCTTTAATGAGTTTAAAACTGAAGTTAAATGGGAGACTATGAATACGCCGGTAAGTGTTTCATAACAAAGCGTTTAAGACAGATTCCCAACGCTTGGCATTTTCGGTGTTAATCGTTGGGTTTTGTGTTTAAGGTGGCAATGTTTAGTTTTGTGGTAGCGTTGCTCACTACTTAACGCGGCGTTAAATTTCAAATTGACATAGGTGTCATAATGTTAGAAACAAGAAATGTATTTATAGATACGCAGTATTTTGTAAAAAGTAATTATAATTTTGAATCTATCTCTTTTTTGTCTTTGAAAGAGCTTTGTCAAAAGGAAGAGTTGCGCTACCTGATGACCAGCGTAGTTGAAAGAGAAGTTGAAAATAAAATCGCGCTTTCCATTAAGGAAGCGCTGGGGTCACTTCAGTCTTTTAAAAGAAAAGCTCATATCCTGTCTACAATAGCCGATCCAAGTTTGTCTTCTTTATTTGCAGATGTTAGAGAGGAGGATGTATATAGTAAAGCAAACGAAGTTTTCCATAGTTTCAATGCAGAATGTAATTATGAATATGTTGAAGCAGACCAAATAGATCCTGAAAAATTACTAGAGCTTTATTTTGAGAAAAAGGCTCCTTTCGGTGATGGTAAGAAAAAATCTGAGTTTCCAGATGCAATTTCTTTATTGTCTCTAGAGACATATCTCGAAGATAACGAAAAGCTATACGTCATCTCAGACGATAAAGATCTCAAAACATATTGTGAGGGAAATGACAGACTTATAGCTGTTGATAGTTTGGAAAAGTTACTTGATATTTACAACCTCCATACCAATGCTCGAACAGAAAAGATAAAGCAATTTATCGAATCAAAGACGGATGATATTAAAGCTCAAGTTTCAGAGTATATCTCTGGGAGTGACGTATACAACAGCTCAACTTGGGAAGACGCGGAGGTTGATAGTTTTTCGGTTTCAGAAGTCGGTGATTTTGAAGTCAACGTTGTTCATGTAAGCGACGAAGAGTGTCAACTGACTTTAGACTTAACTATTGAGTTAGATGTGACAGTTACTGGTCCAGATTTTTCCAATGGTGTTTACGACAAAGAAGATGGACATTTCTATTCGTTCGGGTCAACTACAAGAGAAGAGGTAATTCCATTTGACTTTACATGCGAGCTTAACTTGAGCTACGAGTTTGTCGGAGGGGAGTTAGAAAATATCGACATTGTAGACTTGTACATACCTAAGGCACATAGCATTGAGGTAGATGTTGAAGAGCATGAACAGTCAGAATGGTACTAGTTGAAATTTAACAATCTGTTTAAGAGTGATTCGCAACGCTTGGCATTTTTACTATGCGTTGCGTTTAGTGTTTAAGGTGGTATGCGGCGGCTTCGGTATTGCGTTGCTCACACCTTAACAGGGCGTTATGTGCTTTGGGGAAAATTTAAAATTCTTATTATGGAGAAGAGATGGACACCTATTATGATTTATTTGGCAAGGATCTAGTTGAAGGCTATAAGCCTTTGATTATCAACGCGTTGAATGATAGCGAAGGGGTAAAGTATACATTTGTAAGTGACGTTAGTTCGCTTCAGTTGCTTAACAGCACTTACATGTCAGAACTTATTTATAGAGCGCACTTTGGTGGAGCTTCGTCGCTCGTCCGAAATCTGGAGTGGGTAAAGGGTATGGCAGTGGCATATGAGCATGGTATGTTGTTACCATTTGCTTCCTCTTTTCGCTCGCTAATTGAATCAACAGGTGATAGCTCGCAAGCCCTTATTGCCGTTGCCAAGACTCTGGCTGACAACCACAAAATTATTTCAGATTGCATTGCTGAAAAAGCGAATAATGTTTATAGCATCAAAGAACTAGAAGATTTACTCATCCACTATTCTCACGGTCGCCGGCTCCAAAGAGGAGAAGAAGCTCCAGAAACTCATAAAGCAAAAAGTGCAGCTTTTTATGTTAATAACCTCAAGGAACAAACGGGGAAAGATTTTTATGAATGTTATTCAGAATTATGCCAGCTAACACATCCAGCAGCGGATAGTGTATTGCATCTGATGCTACCAAAAGCAGGCAACAATTATGAGTTTTCTGTTGGTGATGGTAAGAAGAAAATTGAAGAATTAATGTCAAAGTATGATCACTTGATTACTGACTTACTAATGTTTGCATTTAATCCGGGTCTACTCATTTTAAAGACACTTAACCATTTACCAGTAAGCGATTGTCACTCTGCCTCTTTAGTGCATGCAGACTTTAGTTGGTTACCTCTTTGGGTGAAATGCGAGCAATCACTAAGTCGCACATAACAAAGCATTTAAGAGTGATTCCCAACGCTTGGCATTTTTCATTCCATCGTTGGGTCCTGTATTTACGGTGGTGAGGTTGAGTTGTGTGGTAGCGTTGCTCACACCTTAATGCGGCGTTAACTGCAAGGAGAAAAAATGAATTTAGCTGAATTTTTTGAACACCTAGCAAATGAAGCAAATGTAATGCTTCCTGGTAGAACTGATCAGGTATGGTATCGAGGGCATAGTAACTTTGAGTATCAGCTAGTGCCAACGATTCATCGAAGAGAAGGTATAAATGAAGCTGGACTTTTTTATGAATATAAAGCTCATGTAGCTGCAATAAATGGTTGTACAAAAGACGACTGGGATACTTTGTTGGATATGCAGCACTACGGGCTTCCAACGAGGCTACTGGATTGGACTAACTCTTTAGGTACAGCGTTATATTTTGCTTTAAAAGGCGCTCCTTCCTCTCCGTGTATTTGGATGCTAAATCCATATAAATTGAGTTTTGAAAGCACTGGAGATTCCATTATTTATGACACAACACGCTTGGCTCCTGGTTCAGCAAGTTACAGTTCAAACTATGACATAGCAGACATAATTTTAGGTCGAACAGAAATTAACAAACCATTTGCCATTCAGCCTCCTCATGGTAACCGTCGAATCGCTGCTCAACGTGGGCGCTTTACCGTTCATACTCAAAGTAAGGAGGCGATCGAAAGTCAGTGCCCAGACTGCGTAAAACAATTTGAAATCCCTAGTCATCTGGTAGCGCAATTAAAGACAATTCTACAGATGCTTGGTATAGACGATTACAGCCAGTTTCCCGACCAATATGGCCTTAGTGAATATCTAAGAGGGCAATTTGCTCTTGCGTAGCATTGCAGTTAACAATAAATTTAAGAGTGATTCACAACGCTTGGCGCCGTCGCTTTAAGTAAGTTTAGTGTTTATGGCGCAATGGTTTAGCTTAGGTGGTAGCGTTGTTCACACCTTAATTTGGCGTTAGCTGCTAGAGGACAACATGAAGTTAAAGTCAACAAATACAACAGTGGTTAAACTATTAACTAACGATGATGAATTGGTCTTTGAGATGACCAATTTTGAGTTATTTAGGGGTAGCTCATTCAAGTGCCGAGTTCTTGTGTCCTCTATAGGGTTTGGTAATTGCGGACAAGTCTGTTTCGACAACGGGCAGAGTTTTGTTGAAAGCATTGAAAAGATGGCTGAAAACATAGTTGGAAGTGCAGAGCTAACAGAAGACTACCGTGAACATTTCGTAAAGTTTGAGGTGACTAAACTTGGCCATGTATTAGTCAGCGGTTACTTTACTAAGTATGGCGATTTTACTCACAATTTGGAGTTTGGATTTAAGATAGATCAGACATGCTTAGCTCCTTTTGCGACCGATCTGCGAAATGTGCTACAGGAACTCAGCTAACAAGGCGTTTAAGACGGATTCACAACGCTTGACGACTTCAGGTCCAGTAGGGTTAAGTGTTTAAGGTACAATACTTTAGGTTTGGTGGTTAGCGTTGTTCACCACTTAACGCGGCGTTAGTTTGCAAGAGGAAACACGTAGTTATATCGCAAGATTTAGCGGTAAAAGTTCAAAGACAAAGTTGTGGTTTTGGATATCAAATTCAGCGTTGACGACCTCGGTTAAAATCCAAAATTGGCGTCGTTTCAAGGGGTGATTTGTTCTTTGGTGTTGCGACTTTGGCGTTAATTGAGTCGAACTTTTTTGCTGAAACTCTGCTCTGTGACTTTATTGGTACAAAAGCAGATTTACTTGCTGAAAGGACGCTTTCTCTGGTGTGGTAAGTTCACTTGGTTTCAGTGGCTTTGTTGAAAGTCCGCATTGTGAGATTGGTTTTCCAAAAGTGCTTTTTGGTGTTTTGAGTTCGTTTTCTGCTGCGTTGTTTGTTCCAAGTGGTTTCATTGACTAGCCGCTGTGAGACTACGCCTGACTCAGGTGCATCAAAGCACATTAAGTTTGTTGTTCGCAAAGTTTAAAATAACTTAAAATCAACCATTTGGGTCTGCAAACTAACAAACTGCTCAAGAGGGATTCACAACGCGTGGCATTTTCACTATGCGTTGATTTTAATGATTAAGGTGGCATGCAGCGGCTTCGGTATTGCGTTGTTCACCCCTTAGCAGGGCGTTATAAAGCTCGAAGAAAAAGGACATTTCTTGGAAATTCGAACAGGTAAACTTGAAGATGTTGCTGGTATCACCGACATCTTTAATTTTTATATTGAGCATACTAATGCACGTTTTGAGGAAGTTCCATTTACTCTGGAAAATCGTCAGAAATGGTTTTCTCAGTTTTCTAGCACTACCAAATATCAACTATATGTAGCCGTAGAAAACGGCGTGTTGCTAGGTTTTGCATGTTCCCAACAGTACAGAGCAATTTCAGCTTTTGACGACACCGTAGAAGTGACCGTTTATTTGGCACAAGAAGCAAAGGGGAAAGGTTTAGGTTCTAAACTATATACTCAGTTGTTCTCATCAATTCGTGCTTATGGTGTCCATCGTGTATTGTCGGGTGTTGCATTACCAAACGACGCATCAGTTGCATTACATAAGCGGTTTGGTTTCAGAGAAGTCGGAGTTTTCAATGAGTATGCAAAGAAACATGGACAGTACATTAGCTCGGTGTGGTTAGAAAAGGCGTTTAACGTAGAGTCAGCTTTATAACAAACAATTTAAGAGGGATTCCCAACGCTTGGCATTTTTGCTTCTACTTCAATTTTAGTGGTTACGGTACAATGCTTTAGGTTGGGTGGTAGCGTTGCTCACCCCTTAATTGGGCGTTAGTTGCCAACGAGGACAAGTGTACCTAACGAAGAATGTTTAGGGTTAATGTCCATGTGTTTTTGGCTAGGTTTTCGTATTTCCATTTCTAGTTATTTGGGGCTGTGAAAATCGTGCTTCGGTTCCTTGTGCGGTTTGATTTTTGTGTTTCAGACACTGATTGGCTTGTTGAAAGTCTGCTCTGCGGCATTGTCGTTCCAAAAGGTTTGTTTGGTGTCAAAGTTCGTTTTCTACGGCGTTGTAAATTCCAAGTGGTTTCAGTGACAGGCGCTTTGAAACTTCGCCTGATTTGAGTTGTTCAAAACACGTAAATCTAGTATTGGCAAAGCTGCAATCAACTTCAAGTTAAAGTTAAAGCCTTAGCCTTGGCAACTAACAAACTGTTCAAGAGGGATTCACAACGCTTGGCGGTTTTGGTTTGAATTAGCTTTAGTGTTTACGGCACAATGGTTTAGGCTGGGGGGTAGCGTTGTTCACCCCTTAACAGGGCGTTATGTGCTTTTGAGGAAAATTGACATGGAAGTAGTAGAAGCGAGTCCAGATTTAGCTCCAATATTAGCAAGTTACGCGAAAGAATGTTTGGAGTCGGGTATCGCTAAATATTCCGGCGTTGAGCAAGATCCTGAAGCTTATTTATCCGGTTTGGTTGAACGTTCTAAGGCAACTTCTGAGTTACAAAACGGTTATTTACCCAGCACAACTTATTATTGCGTATCTAACTCTGAAATCTTAGGCGCTATTCGAGTTCGTAAAGGTACTAATGCCAACGTAGAAAATGCCATTGGGCATGTTGGCTACGAAACTAGACCGTCAGTTCGTGGTAAAGGTGTAGCCTCATTTCTGCTCGCTTGGGTGCGAGACCATATAGTCACTGATTCAGTTATTGTTACTTGTTCAATTGACAATCCAGCGTCCCAAAAGGTTATTGAAAACTGTGGCGGTGAGTATCTTGGCAACTACATAAGTGAAACCGAGGGCACTGTAAGGCGCTACCGTTTAGCACGCACATAACAAAGCGTTCAAGAGGGATTCTCAACGCTTGGCAGTTTTGGTTCAAAGTTTAGCTTTTGTGATTATGGCACAATGGTTTAGGTCAGGTGGTGGCGTTGTTCACCCCTTAACGCGGCGTTATGTGAATAGGAGGTTCCAGTGAACAAGGTAGTCAAAGAACGCTTCGATGAATATCCGGAAAATGCTCGTATTAGGCTAGAGGAGCTACGAAATCTAGTCTTTCAAATCGCATCTGATTTGGAGCTGGGTGAAGTCGATGAAACTCTAAAGTGGGGTGAACCTAGCTATAGTGTAAAAACAGGCAGCCCGCTAAGAATGGACTGGAAGCTGAAATCTCCTAACAATTATTACCTGTTCTTTAATTGCCAAACTAAGTTAGTCGATACATTTCGAGAATTGTATGGTGAAGAACTGGTGTTTCAGGGAAACAGAGCAATAGTTTTGTCCTTAGCGAAAGCGTTACCAGAAACAGCAATCAAGTCCTGTTTAGAGTTAGCTTTAACCTATCAGCAGCGTAAACATTTGCCTCTTTTGGGCGTGTGAAAAATTCACATAACAAAGCGTTCAAGAGGGATTCCCAACGCTCGGCATTTTGGGTTTGATTCAGCTTTAGTGATTACGGCACAATGGTTTAGGTTGGGTGGTCTGCGTTGTTCACCCCTTAACGCGGCGCTATGTGACAAAATTAATTTCATCTTAGTGACGGCAATTACGAGAAAAAATATGAAAGTTCAGTATCTAGAAATTGTTACTCCTGACGTGGATACGATCTGTAATATCTACGCTGATATTTACAATGTTCAGTTCGGTGAGGTTGATTTTAGCCTTGGTGGAGCGCGTATTGCGAGTCTATCGAATGGTGGTGTTATAGGAATTCGAGCGCCACTTCGTGAAACAGAAGATCCAGTTGTTCGTCACTATACTCTTGTCGAAGATATTCAATCAGCAGTGGATGCTGCCGAAAAGTGTGGTGCTGTAGTTGCAGTTCCCCCAATGGAATTACTTGGTCATGGTATGTGTGCAATTGTTATCCAATCTGGTGTCGAGTTAGGTTTCTGGCAGCTTTAACTGTCTGTGGGTAATTGTCACATAGCAAACAGTTCAAGAGGGATTCAGCACGCGTGGCATTTTTGGTATGCGTTGGTTTCGGTGTTGAAGTGCAATGCGGAGGCTTGGTTATTGCGTGCTTCACCCCTTAACTGGGCGTTAGGCGAATGGAGTAAGTAATGAGATTTTTGATTGTTATTCTGGGGATGTTTTCTGCATTAACAGCGACGGCAGAAGAGACTCGATGTGGATGGCTTGAAAACCCTTCTCCTGCCAATATGTGGTTGATTGATCGCGATGGCTCGTGGGATATATCAGTCCAAGGTACTTCAAATGCATTGGACGATAAATCGATGGAACTGCTTTATCAAGCGACTGCAAATGAAAATGAATTTGTTAGAACAAATCGAAACTATGGTTTTAGTTGTGCTTGTTTAACAGTGGACGTAGACCAAGAGAAAAATTCGATTACAACAATCTATAAATCCAAGCAGTTACCTTTGAAGCAGTGTTTAGAGGACATATCCATAACGAAAGATATTCCACTTCCTTTTAAGTAATTCGCCTAACAAATTGTTCAAGAGGGATTCGCAACGCGTGGCACTTTTACTATGCGTTAGTTTTAGTGACTAAGGTGGTATGCGGCGGCTTCGGTATTGCGTTGCTCACCCCTTAACAAGGCGTTAGTACGGGTTTGACATCAAAGGTCATAAGTTTTGGTGTTTATCTGTTTTGGCGCTTGTCTTTACACCTTTCAGTTTGTGCCTTTCACGTTCTTTCCGGTGGCACTATATGCGGAGTGTTTGCTTTGATTTCACCGTTTACGGTCTCTAACTCTTAGCCTATTTCTTTGGCGCTTCTTCGTTTTCGTTGTACTTCCTGAGTTAATCTTGTCGTTCGTTGGGTGTTGCCATCAAAGTGCGAGGATCGAATCCTTTTCTAATTTGAAGCCAGTAAAAGTAGGGGAGTTAAGTGCGTTTTTCTTCTAGCCAACTTTCGTCTTTCAACTGGAATTAAGTTTTGTAGCTGCCCGTCTCACTTCAGTGTTCAAAGCCTTTCATATCATGCTAGTTTTCAATATCTTGGAGCGCATAAATAGAAGTAGCGCATGTACTAACAAATTGCTTAAGAGTGATTCGTAACGCGTGGCATTTTTACTTTGCGGTGGCTTATGTGATTAAGGCGCTGTGCGGTAGCTTTTGTATTGCGTTACTCACACCTTAGCAAGGCGTTAGTTGCCAATGAGGAAAACGCAGCTAAAGCAGAATGTTTAGAATTAAAATCAGTGTGTTTTTGGTGACGTTTCGTACTTAAATTTTGAATCGTTCGGGTTCGTGAAAATCGTTCTCAGGTTTCTTTTGAGGTTGGATTTTCTGTTTCAGAAACCGGTTTATATGTTGAAAGTTAGCTCTGTAACATTGTTTGTCCAAAGGCGATTTTTGGTGTTGTTAGCCCGTTTTCTACGGCGTTGTATATTCCAAGAGGTTTCAGTGACAGGCGCTTTGAAACTGCGCCTGATTTGAGTTTCTCAATACACGTCAAGTTAGTGTTGGCAAAACGGCAATCAACATCAAATCAAAGCGTTAGGTTTGGCAACTAACAAAGCATTCAAGAGGGATTCACAACGCTTGGCAGTTTTGGTTTGAATTGGCTTTAGTGTTTACGGCACAATGGTTTAGGTTGGGCGGTGGCGTTGTTCACCCCTTAATGCGGCGTTAGTCGCCAGAAAAAGCTAGCAATCAAAATCATGTTTCTGAGCTCAAAATTTGGCAGCTGTTTGTTTGGTACACAGATTCATCGTCGATGGTCAAAACTCAGTTTCTGCTGTTCTAAGCCCAAAGTTTTGCAAGTGTCCTAGCGCTTGTTTTGTTCTTTGGTGCTGACAGAGTAGGGCAATCGAGAGTCTGTTTTTGATTACAACTCCGCTCGGTGAGTTTGTCGGTACAAAAGCCGATTTACTCGCTGAGATGGCGTTTTCTCTGGTGTGGTAAGTTCATGTGGTTTCAGTGACTTTGTTGAAAGTCCGCACTGTGAGATTGGCTTTCCAAAAGCGCTTTTTGGTGTTGTCAGTCCGTTTTCTGCGGCGTTGTTTGTTCCAAGTGGTTTCATTGAGTAGCCGCTTCGAGACTACGCCTGACTTAAGTGCATCAACACACATAAAGTTTATTGTTTGCAAAGTTGAGTTTGGCTTAAAATTGTCGCTCGGTGCCTCGCGACTAACAAACTGCTCAAGAGGGATTCGCAACGCGTGGCATTTTTATCATGCGTTGGTTTTAGTGATTATGGCGGTATGCGGCGGCTTCAGTGTTGCGTTGCTCACCCCTTAGCAGGGCGTTAGTATGGGTTTGGCATCAAAGGTCATAAGTTTTGGTGTTTATCTGTGGCGCTCGCCTTTACACTTATCAGTTTGTATCTCTCACGTTCTTTCCGGTGGCACTATATGCGGAGTGTTTGCTTTGATTTCACCGTCTACGGTTTCTAACTCTTACCCTATTTCTTTGGTGCTTCTTCATTTTCGTGGTGGCTTTTGAGAGAACCTTGGTTGTAATTGATGCTGTCGTCGGAGTACTAGGACCGAATCCTTTTCTAATTTGAAGCCAGTGAAAGTAGGGCAGTTCAGTGCGTTTTTCTTCTAGCCAACTTTCGTTTTTCAATCGAGTTTAACTTTTGTAGCTGCCCGTCTCACTTCAGTGCTCAAAGCCTTTCATATCATCCCAGTTTTCAATATCTTGGAGTGCATAAATAGAAGTAGCGCATGTACTAACAAATTGCTTAAGAGTGATTCGTAACGCGTGGCATTTTTATTATGCGGTGGCTTATGTGATTAAGGCGCTGTGCGGTAGCTTTTGTATTGCGTTACTCACACCTTAGCAAGGCGTTATGCCTTTTATCACTATTCAAGTAATAATCGACAATTTTCGCTAGATTTGGGTTGAATCAAATTCCGAAGTTTCCAATCACGTTATTGTTGATCTTAGTTTGAAGTGACTTGGGTAGGTATTAAATGGAACGTTGTGGAAAGTGTAAGCAATTTACGCGAACGAAAGAGAATAATAAGGATTTGTGTGGTGCTTGGGAGCAGCCAACCACAGCAGATAGACAAGCTTGCCAGTTTTACATTCCGAAGAATCTGAGCTTTTTTCAAAACAAAGAAAGTTCAAAATTGTAGCAAGCCAAAAGCAAAGGCATAACAAAGCGTTTAAGGCAGATTCACAACGCGTGGCATTCTCAGCTTAAATTGAGTTTTGTGTTTAAGGTGTAATGGTTTAGGTTAGGTGGTAGCGTTGCTCACTACTTAACGCGGCGTTATGTGCTTATGAGGAAAATTGACATGGAAGTGATAGAGGCCAACCTTGATTTGGCCCCATTATTAGCGAGTTATGCGAAAGAATGCCTAGAATCGGGTATTCCAAAATATTCGGGTGTGGAGCAAGATCCGACAGCTTATTTGTCAGGTTTGGTCGAACGTTCAAAGGCAATCTCCGAGTTACCAAAGGGATATTTACCTAGCACAACTTACTACTGTGTATCGAACTCCGAAATTTTAGGTGCAATCCGAGTTCGCAAAGGTACTAATGCCAACGTAGAAAATGTCATTGGTCATATTGGCTACGAAACTAGACCGTCAGCTCGTGGTAAGGGTGTAGCCTCATTTCTGCTTGCTTGGGTGCGAGACCATGTTGTCACTGATTCAGTTATTGTTACTTGCTCAATTGACAATCCCGCATCTCAAAAGGTCATCGAAAACTGTGGTGGTGAATACCTCGGTAACTACACAGATGAGAGTGAGGGTACGGTAAGGCGCTACCGTTTAGCACGCACATAACAAAGCATTCAAGAGTGATTCGCAACGCTTGGCAGTTTCGCTTCGCTCAAGTATAGCCAAGCGCCGCTCACACCTTAATGCGGCGTTAGTACGGGTTTGACATCAAAGGTCATAAGTTTTGGTGTTTATCTGTTTTGGCGCTCGTATTTACACCTTTCAGTTAGTGCCTTTCACTTTCTTTCCGGTGGCACTATATGCGGAGTGTTCGCTTTGATTTCACCGTTTACGGTTTCTAACTATTAGCCTATTTCGTTATTGCTTCTTCTCTTTTGTGGTTTTTACAAAGTAAAAATTGTCTTTCTTTGGTGTTGCTGTCGAAGTTCGAGGAACGAATCCTTTTCTAATTTGAAGTCAGTAAAAGTAGGTGAGTTCAGTACGTTTTTCTTCTAGCCAACTTTCGTCTCTCTATCGATTTTAAGTTTTGTAGCTGCCCGTCTCACTTCAGTGTTCAAAGCCTTTCATATCATGCCAGTTTTCAATATCTTGGAGCGCATAAATAGAAGTAGCGCATGTACTAACAAATTGCTTAAGAGTGATTCGTAACGCGTGGCATTTTTACTTTGCGGTGGCTTATGTGTTTAAGGCGCTGTGCGGTAGCTTTTGTATTGCGTTACTCACACCTTAGCAAGGCGTTATATTTTTTTGAGTTCTCACTATCTTAACGAAAAGGTGTACGAAATGAGAGAAGCAAGGTGATTACGATAGTTAATGACATTAACTGGGGAGTAGTTTCGCTATTGAATTTCATGAATAGTTGGTTGCCGGGGATTTTTACGTTTTTCTTAGGGTTTCTCTTTGAAAAGTGGTCAAGTCGTAGGAAGCTTAAAATAGAGTTAAAAAACAACTTACTTGAGATATTTATACCAACATTTAATTCAGGTGAGAACATAAGCATTGATTTGGCTAAATCTACTAACTTCAAGCTCAGGGCAACATTAAATGCATATAAGCGGATATACCCGAGCACTTTAAACGAAAAATCAGTGGAAGAGTTAGGTAAGATTTTTTCGGACGGTTTTATTGTTGGTGATAAAGTAAACCCAAACTACTTAGACCCTGATAAAATACAAGATTTAATTAGCAAACTTTAGTAGTGGTGTAGTAAAAATATAACAAAATGTTCAAGAGGGATTCGCAACGCGTGGCATTTTTACTATGCGTTGATTTTAGTGATTAAGGTGGTTTGCTGTGACTTCGATATTGCGTCGCTCACCCCTTAACATGGCGTTAGGTTAATTGGTTTAATTATTAGGAGCATTTAAAGTGCTAATTTATAGGTGGAGTGATGATTGTGTTCAGGCTGAAAGCGTCAGGCACATTCTCGATTATATCCAGAGTAGTTTAAGGGTTGAGGACAAAGGAATATTGAGGAGTGTATATTCAGCATTAACTGAGCTTTTATATAATATTCGTGAGCATGCCTACCCCGAAGTAACGGATAACTCTTATTGCCCATGGAGCGTGACTTTGACTCGCGTGGGGGATGGCCGGCTATCTATAGTTGTTGAAGACAACGGGATCTCAATTCCGGTGTCTATCTTGCAGAAGGTTTTTAACCATAGAGCCAGTTTGAGCAATGCGAATTGCGATGATTCGATGTTAATTACTCAAGCCGTAAATTATACGTCTACTAATAATTCTTCAGGGCGTGGGAAGGGGTTGAAATCGATATTGAGGTTAATTGACGCAGACAGTTTAGAGGCATTGTGCATTTCGAGTCGAAATGGAGTTTTTTGTTATCCTTCAGAGGCATCTCTTTCGAGTTATGCTGGCAATAACTCTGTCAACGGTACTGTAGTTGAAATAATTATTTCTGAGGGGGCTGTATGAAATTCTCAGAGATCGTTATAGCAAAAGACTTTTCTGAGTATCCAGGACCTAGGTATAAGAGCTTGGGGTGCTTCTCTGCTGAAGAGTTTATGGATGAACTTTTGCTCCCAGCGTTAGATAAAAGCAATGTTGTCACTGTAATTCTCGATGGGGTTTTAGGGTTTGGAAGCTCATTTTTAGAGGAGGCATTTGGAGGGTTAGTGAGAAAAGGGTACTCAATAGATGAGCTAGCCTCTAGGCTCAACTTTATATCTGAAGACGACAAATATCTAATCCCTGAGATATGGGGCTATATTAAAGATGCAGCTAAGGAGTGACGGAATGGAGACATATCACTGGATGTTAGTTTCTGCTTTTATAGGAGCCTCGTCAGCGCTTTTTGCAGCCTATTGGAGGACGAGGTATACCATTAAGTCTCAAGATCTATCGAAGAGGCTTGAAGACTTATGTGATGCAATTGGAATATTAGAAGAAGTATCCTGCAAGTATTGGTGTAATACAACAGCGAAAAAAGAAAAGCCCTCTGAGCATTATATATTGGGATATAAAACAAAGATTAGCATGATAGTCAACTATCTAGATGATGCATACTCTCAATTTAGCAAAGAAAAGACTTCAAAACTTCTAGCTGAGTTTTTTGAAGCGTGTACAGGCGGGAGTTTTCATAGTGGTGATGAACCTCAGAGATTACGTAAAATTCTCATAAAAGGTGAGGCCCTAAAAATAGAGCTTCTAAAAATTAGAAGTCAGTTATATTAACCTAACAATCTGTTTAAGAGTGATTCGCAACGCTTGGCATTTTTGCTATGCGTTGCGTTTTGTGTTTAAGGTGGTTTGCGGAAACATAGGTATTGCGTTGCTCACACCTTAACAGGGCGTTATGTGTCTGTCAGAGATAGCAGAAATGGAAGAATCAAAAACAATTAGAGCCTTCAAAAGTGAGCTTATAAAAATAATGCCTTACTTTCCAAACACAAAGGAAGTTCAGGCAGAGTTACTAGAACAGCATTTAAGCTCGATTATGTTCCATTACCTGCATTGGGCGTCTAGGCTAATTCCCGTTAGACCAAGGGTGGTTAGTATAGAGCCTTATTTGTTACAGGACTCTCGCTGGAGTGAATACGAAAACGATGTAAGGGAATTACTTAGAAAAGTTGAGTTAGGAGAAGACTTAACTGAACATCTCTCCAATAAGGTGCTCACGAAAGGCTACACTCCTAAGGACTACATCCTTGCTAAGGGTGACGCATGGACAGATAAAGATCAGTTGTTAAATACTAAAGGTTTTCATCATCTGCATTTACATGCGGGTAAGTCGAAAAAAGGGAGTGTTGTACTGTTTGCGCAAGTTAGCAGAGATAAATTTACGGCGGTAGCTTTGTTTGACCACTCTGTTTTTGATTATGACAAACATGAAATGTCCGAAGAAAGGAGGCGAATGTGGGCTATATCTGACCATATAGCAGCTAGAGAGCTTCCACCGAATTCAGTTTACATGTCATACCCTATAACTACGTCAGGGCACCCACTCCATATCAATTCTATGACTCATGAATACTGGCATGTAATTAGTCAAATTGATCACAAGGTAGATAGCCGAAAATTTGCAGAAGAAATGTTTACAGGTTGCAGTACACAAATGCCTAAGAAACCCAAATTTAAATGGTTGCTGTATGGCCTTGATTTGGGACTATTAGAAACTAAAACCAGCAATTTCTTTGTGTTTAGAAGGGGTTATCTATAAAGACACATAACAAGCAATTTAAGAGGGATTCACAACGCTCGGCATTTTTTCCTCTACTTCGAATTTAGTGGTTACGGTACAATGCTTTAGGTCGGGTGGTAGCGTTGTTCACCCCTTAATTGGGCGTTAGCCCTCAAAGGTCAAATATGGATATTTACCCAGAAATTGAGTTATCTAAAGAGCAGCATAACTCAATTGAAGTCCTCAGAAACAAGTCGTTTCCTGAACATCAAGTAACTCGTTCTTACTATAAGCAACTCCCGCATATGAGAGCTTTAAAGTACAGAGGTGATCAACTGGTTGGTTACATGGGGCTGGACTACAGAGTTGTCAGCGTCGGCGATGAAATTTATAAAGTATTGGGCGTTAGTGACTTCTGTGTTGAACAATCATCTCAAAGAAATGGTATTGGCACTGCCATGTTGTCTCAACTCAGTGAGTATGCCTCAAGCAAAGACGTTGACTTTATTATTTTAATCTCCGATTTAGATGCTTTTTATACGGCTAATGGTTATCTTCGTCTTAGTTCTTTAAGCTCTTGGTTGCGAATACATGAACATAAGAATTACGGCATTGCAGTTGATCAAGTCGATGATTTATATGTTAAACCGATTAGCGGTAAATCTTGGGCTGTTGGTCATATAGACTGGTTAGGGTATATGTACTAGTCGGGTATCGGGCTAACAAATTGTTCAAGAGGGATTCAGCACGCGTGGCATTTTTACTATGCGTTGGTTTTAGTGATTAAGGCGGTATGCGGTAGCATTGGTGTTGCGTGCTTCACCCCTTAACAAGGCGTTAGCCTACTACTTAGTTTTTCCTCATTTTGAGTGCTTAGTTGTATATTTGATTTTCATGTTTGGATAGCATTACGCTTCACCATATAAATGATTTCATGGAGGTCAATACAGTCAAATGGAAAAAGTAAAATCGTGGATTCTAGTTCCGCTATTAGGTGTTTTAAACTTAGTAGTAGGCTATTTTATAACTAAGTTCTTAGACTCGTTTATGTCAGGTGATGTCTCGAAGATAACAGAAATTCCCATATCGTCTGTACATTGGAGTCGCTACTTTCCAGCAATACTCATCGGTATTGCTGTGAGTATTTTGCTGTTTTATCTATGCAAGAATTTAAATGCAACCAAGTTGACTAAGTATCTGGCTTATATGGGATCTTCTTTAGTGGTCATTGGCGTGTTCCTTTCTGGGACATGGTACAAGGACCCAATTTATACTTTCTTTCTACCAGAAGATGACTATTACACTGCCGAAAAAACAAATTTTGTTAGCTCAAATGGGACTCTAGTAGCTTGGTCAGATAAATGTGTGCAGTCCGGTCGTGTAATGTACTGCTATGTCAATTTAAAGAATATTTCTGATAAAGACCAGCGAGTATCCATAGATACTGGAAGTACTTACGTAATCACTGGCGAAAAAGCTCATGTTAGAGTAAGTACATACGGTAAATTAGGGAATCAAGATGGTAAAAGGCTTTGGGACTCTATTGTCGCCCCAAGCCAGTTGACTGTAACGTACGGTTTGAAGTTCGAATTACCCGAGCCTACAACGTTCGAAACCATTCCAAACCTTCGAGTGGGTTTAAAGAATGGGCGTTACGAAGATCTATTTTCTATGGCGAATAGACCTTTAGTTAATGTCGCAGGGCATTAGGCTAACAAAGCATTTAAGAGTGATTCGCAACGCTTGGCAGTTTCGCTTCGCTCAAGTATAGCCAAGCGTTGCTCACACCTTAATGCGGCGTTAGGCAAATATTGGTGAGGTGATAATTGAAATGAGTTTAGAAAAAGCACTTATTAAAAATTTATTTACAGATGTTCTTATGGCGCCAGAGTTAGATGTTGCATTAATTGAGCAGTACGTCGACCCATCTTATATACAAAAAGTGGATGGAGTGGAGTTGGATTATGATAGCTTTGTAAATCATATAGAGGCACAGAAGAAAGTTATTAGTACATTAGATGTCAACTTTCTTACTTTGGTTCAAGAGGGCAATGTTCTTTTCAGTAATCATGTAGTAACAGCCCACAAAAAAGATGGCTCGATTATAAAAGTCAAAGTTATAGCCCAGTTCACGATACATAATAATCGTTTAGTCTTGTGTGATGAATTAACAAGGTTAATTGAGGGCGGTGATGAAGATCATGATATTGGGTCGAGGCATTAAATCACTTTGACTATTTGCCTAACAAACTGTTCAAGAGTGATTCGCAACGCGTGGCATTTTCACTATGCGTTGGTTTTAGTGATTAAGGTGGTATGCGGAGCTTCAGTATTGCGTTGCTCACACCTTAACAGGGCGTTATACGCTTTATGAAAAATGATACAAAAAGGATGTTATGAAGTTATCTGAGTTACAAAGTCATATAAAAGAATTCGATTATGCGCCAGAGCAATCTGAACACTATTTTTTGAAACTAATCGAAGAAGTTGGCGAATTATCGGAATCAATTCGCAAAGGTAAACGTGGGCAACCAACGCTAGATGAACTTAAAGGTTCAATCGCAGAAGAGTTATATGACGTCTTGTACTATGTTTGTGCTTTAGCCAATATTCATGATGTAAACCTTGAGAAAACGCATGAACTAAAAGAAGCTTTGAATAAGGTTAAGTACAACCGATAGGACGCGTATAACAAATTGTTCAAGAGGGATTCAGTACGCGTGGCATTTTTACTATGCGTTGGTTTAAGTGATTAAGGTGGTATGCGGTAGCATCGGTGTTGCGTGCTTCACCCCTTAACAAGGCGTTAGTTTAATAGGATAACTTTATGAGAAATCGTTTAAATGCAGATTTAGTTTTTCAGGAACTTGAACCCAAGCTAAAAATATTAATTGATAAGTATGAAAGTGAAAGAATTTACGCATTAGTTATTTCTGAGGGCGTTGTTTACATCCATACAGAAGTTGGTCTTAACAAAACTCTAAATGAATACATTGAGTGGTGGGATGTAGAGAATAAACACCTAAACAGTTGGGAAGAGCTTGAAGCATACGAAGAGGGTAAGTTAGATACTTGGTCTGATTTGGATGGAATTGTTGGTAGGCGTATTCAAAAAAAAGTTAAGGATAATGAATCTGAGTTAACCGACGCACATAAAGTTGAATTGTTGAAGTTAATTAATGCTGATCGCCAGAGAAATAGGCTAGAGGACACTTACAGGTCAGAAGAAACCCGTGAACGAGTAAGGAAGAACATAGGAGATTGGAGCAACAAATATTCAATTGCACTTTATGGTATGCCTGGGTACGACGAAGCAGCATATTGTGAGCATTATGAATTGGGGGATGATGATCAAAAGGTGAGTGAATATGGAGTCGCAATGCAAGCTCTGCTCAAGCTGATTATGTCTAGCGATCTTTTTAAACTTGTAAACTTAGCTCCCGACTTTTATCACCGCACACAGGAGCACAACTATTAAACTAACAAACTGTTTAAGAGTGATTCGCAACGCGTGGCACTTTCACTATGCGTTGGTTTTGGTGTTTAAGGTGGTATGCGGCGGCATCTGTATTGCGTTGCTCACACCTTAACAGGGCGTTAGGCGATAGAGTATAAATAATGCAATCAACAGACGATAAGTATATTAATCATCAAATATTCGACGAGCTGAACTATTATGCACAGTTTTACGAGTATTTATCTGATGCAGTTATGAGTTTTTCTACTGCCGGAACAAGTGCAATCATGAGCATAGATACATATGTTTTTATGTCTATGAAAGGCACAATTGAGTCTATAAACTTGGTACTAAAAGATGGAAAGTTGAATGATGCTTATGCTCTTTTAAGGAAGTATTACGACTCGGTTATGGTTAATGCATATACCAATTTATATCTAAATGAAAATGCAGGTAGAGCTGGTTACTACATTACAGAAATAAATGACTGGTTACATGGTAAAAAACCATTACCGCGAATGCCGAAGATGTCTAAGTATCTTGATAACTCGGAGTTTTTGTCTGAGCTAAATACGTTACTCAAATTAGATAAAAGATATGACGGTATTAGAGACCGTTGCAATGATAATATGCACTACAACTTTTTTGCATTACTGATGCTCAATGAAGGTAAAATTCATATGAAGGAGCGCATTCATCATTTAGAGCAACTCAGGTTAGATGTGCGTGATGTGTTTATTTTAAACATGTCATACATACTGACAATAAAAGAGAGCTACATGATGTCATCGGATTATGTGGATCACTTAGAGGTAGGTATGACTCCACCCGAAGGTTCACAATATTGGGTTGCTCCATTCATACAAGACATGGTGACCGATGTTCTTTTTCAGGAACGTCCAGATATATATGAGTTGCTAAAAAGCAAGACATGTATGGAGCTAGCTTGAAAAATCGCCTAACAAATTGTTCAAGAGTGATTCGGCACGCGTGGCATTTTTACTATGCGTTGGCTTTAGTGGTTAAGGTATTCTGCGGAAGCATTGGTATTGCGTGCCTCACACCTTAACAAGGCGTTAGGCTTCAAGGAGGAAGTTGTTAGTGTTGATACCACAATGGGAATCCAAAAATTTGGTTTTCACTGAGTTTTCAAGTGACGAGGCGGAGTTAGCCAAGTCAATTTTTGATAGTAACTTAAATGTAAAAGCAATGGACCCAACGTTCAGGGAATGGTCTATCACCGAGTATGAAAAATTAATAGCTGAAAGCAACAAGTCAAAATTATCTGACGAGCAAGGTGCATTTTACCTCAGAAAAATTAGCACAAAGAAAGGTGAAGTGGTTGGTTACATACAGTTGGAGTTTCATGCTCCGTCAACTGGCACACTTTGGCTTCCTATGTTAACAATTCTACCGAGTTTTAAAGGTAAAGGCTTGGGTTCAGAAATAGTTAGTAGTGTTATCGCCGTAGCCTGTGAGTACGCAAATCTACAAAACGTAGGTTTAAATGTTTATGCAGAAAACATTTCTGCTTTTAGGTTCTGGTACAAACAAGGTTTTACGCAAATTCGAGCTTTCGAACAAGAAATAGAATTCGGCAAAGAATACAATTGCTTGGTGCTATATCGTGAGCTAGAAGCCTAACAAACGCTTTAAGACGGATTCGCAACGCGTGGCATTTGTGGTTTGCGGCAAATTTAGTGATTTAGGTGGTATGCGGAAACATCGTGTTGCGTTGCTCACCACTTAAGCGGGCGTTAGTTGTCAACGAGGAAAACGCAGCTAAAACAGAATGTTTAGAGTTAAAGTCAGTGTATTTTTGGTGGGGTTTCGTACTTCAAATTTGAATCGTTCGGGTTTGTGAAAATCGTTCTCAGGTTTCTTTTGTGGTTGTATTTTCTGTTTTAGAAACCGATTCGCTTGCTGAGAGTCAGCTCTGTGATGTTGTCATTTTCAAATGAGCTTTTTGGTGTTGTTAGGCTGTATTCTACGGCGCTGTTTGTTCCAAGTGGTTTCAGTGACAGGCGCTTTGAAACTGCGCCTGAAATGAGTTTTTCAAAGCACATAAAACTAGTGTTGGCAAAACGGCAATCGACTTCAAATGAAAGCTTTAGGCTTGGCAACTAACAAAGCATTCAAGAGGGATTCACAACGCTTGGCAGTTTTGGTTGAATTAGCTTAAGTGTTTACAGCACAATGGTTTAGTTTGGGTGGAATGCGTTGTTCACCCCTTAATGCGGCGTTAGCTGTTTGAGGAAAAAATGAGAAAATTCGATAAGCCGCTATTCTGGCTGTATATAAAAACAAGAGACTCATTGTTGTCATCTTTTAAGGGCTTTCTGGGAATGCTTTTAGTGTTGATCGGGGCAGCAGTAGTTTTAGGTAATGAATCCCCTGAGAATGTCTGGATTTCGGTGGGAATTATTTTATTAGTATCTAGTCTTCCAGTCTCAATGGGCTTGATGATGGTAAAGTTCAAATTTAAGAGCTTTGCTGGATCAATACCTACAGCAGAACTAGCGTACTTCTTACAGCACGATGAAGGTGCAAACTTAGATAAAGCTGTGAGAGGTTTATTTTCGTTATACATATCTTTTATGATTTACCTTTGGTTTACGATGGTAGCTATCGCAGCTCTTGGTATGTTGGGAGCAAAGCTCGTGTTGTAAAACACAGCTAACAAACTGCTCAAGAGGGATTCGCAACGCGTGGCATTTTTACTGTGCGTTGAATTTAGTGATTAAGGTGGTTTGCGGCGGCTTAGGTATTGCGTTGCTCACCCCTTAGCAGGGCGTTATAAGTTTTAGGTAAGTTCATGGAAAATAATACAAAAAATTATGTGCATAAGTTTGAAGAACTACTTACTATGTATGAAGATGTTTGTAGTTGGTTCGATGAACTCGGATTTAGCTATACTCGTCATCGCTATGGAGTATACAAAAAGCATTTAGAAAACTTCTTGCGAATGGCAGAAGAGAAATCTTTCCCTAAAGACAAAAAAGATCTACTAACATTCAAAACTAGCTTCGACAGCGCTTATATAGAAGTTCATGAAATAATTAGAGTCTACAATGGGTTAAAAAACATTGAATCAAGTGAATTTTTAGAACAAATTAAAAAAGTCGCTTCTGGTAGAGAAATTCGCCAAAAAGAAGGTGATGATCAAGCCCGTGACTTCTTATTTGAGCTATCGATTGCAGCAAGATTTATCAAAGCAGGTTACTCGGTCTCACTAACAGGTGTTTGTGACGTAGTAGTAGATTTAGGCGCTAACGGAACATTATTCGTTGAATGTAAGAGAATAAAGTCTCAAAACAAAATTGCAGTAAATGTTAAAAAAGCAAACAAACAACTTACTAGGCGCATCAGGGTAGCAAAGACATCAAAAGTAAGAGGTTTAGTCGCTATAAATGTAACCGATTTATTGCCTTATACATTAGACCTTCAACCTGATTCTCCTCAGTCGGTAACTTGTATTCACCGTGGAGTGTCTAATAAATTTACCTCAGATAATGCAACCTCCCTTGCTGAAGGAATGAATCGCAAGTGTTTGGGTGTAATGTGCGAAAGCGCAAAGATGCAATACTTTTCAAAGGATGCTGACATCGTAGGTTTTAGTTGCTCTAGGCATACAGATTATGTTCCATATTACAGTGACCCTTTGTTTAAACAATTATCGCAGTTACTAAGTAATCAAGATATCAAGTAAAACTTATAACAAAGCGTTTAAGACGGATTCACAACGCTTGGCATTCTCAGTTTGCTTCGGCTTTAATGTTTACGACACAATGGTTTAGGTTAGGTGGTAGCGTTGTTCACCACTTAACGCGGCGTTATGTTTCACTTTGATTTAGAAGAAATAAAAGGTTTTTTTGCGCTTATTTCTTTGGTCTCTTTGGCAATTCGTTCGAGTTGCCTCAGCAATTCAATATTGTCTGCCCAAGTTCATGAATCCCTCAAACATAATCACGCTTCAAAGTTCGTGGTTTGCTTCAATTCGAAGTCGCGTCTGTGTGTTGAAAATTGAGCTGGCTTAAAGTCGCTTCGGTTATGTTTCCCAATTAGCAAATCGGCAGCGGGGCTTTCGGCAATTTGAGTTTTGTTTTTCGCTGTTTTGAAAGGGACGCCATCACGTCATCAAAGTTGCCTCAATCAAATTCCCGAGAATTACACGTTTTGTGTTTATCGCTTTTGTCGGATTATTCCACAACATCGTGTGACGCAAGTTAAACAATTCTTTATGCAATAGAGTTCTTTGCCATGTGAGCGAGTCAGTTGTGGTAAAACATAACAAAGTGTTTAAGAGGGATTCGTCAACGCGTGGCACTTTCACTTTAAATCGGTTTAAGTGATTAAGGCGGTCATATCCGCTTTGGCGGTAGCGTTGTCTCACCCCTTAACACGGCGTTATATACCTAGGGAGAATAAAGGTGAAAAATAAAATAAAGTTAGTTTACTCATTGTTATTGTTAGTAGTTCTTACAGGCTGTGCATCTACGTTGAAACCGCAAGATCTTAAGGAAGTTGAGACCGTCGGGGTAGTTAACGAGTTTCCTGAATATCCTAACTTTGTAACGACTGGTACAACGATATTTAACAACGATTATGATGCAGTTAAAGATAGTTCTTTCTCTGATTTACTTGTTAAAACGGTCAAAGACTATGTCGAGGCAAAAGGGATGGCGGTTAAGCTTATCTCGGAGTCAGAAATCGGTGATGTTGATATGGCTATAAAGCTTGTACCTAGAGATATTTATAGTGTATCGAATACTTTCGGCTATGGTGTCCATCAACAATCAATCTTTGGTAAACGAATGGGTGCAATAACATATGTATCGTTAAATGTTGTTCCATATATTGATGGCGACAGCAAATGCAGTACGTGTTACTTAAAAGGGGTTAAGGTTCTCGAAATCGAAGAGCTTCCCGCGCAGTTCTCGCTTTTATCTCAAGATGAACAAGCGCATGTAAAAGATAGTCTTGATAACAATATCCAAGAAACACTGACTAAAATTTTAGTCGATAGCGGTATATAACAAACTGTTTAAGAGTGATTCGCAACGCTTGGCATTTTTGCTATGCGTTGCGCTCAGTGTTTAAGGTGTTATGCGGGAGCTTCGGTATTGCGTTGCTCACACCTTAACAGGGCGTTATATTTTTCACGAGGTTAATATGTCAAAGTATAGTTTCTCACCACATCAAAGGCATGCGGTTTGGACAGTACACTTGGAAAAGTGCTATCTGTGTACGAAGCCAATTGACCTGCTATCGATGCAAGTCGATCACATAATTCCCGAAAGTCTTTTGGATTCCCCACAAGAGCTCAGTTCCGTTTTAGCATCATTTGGGCTATCTAAAGACTTTGATATCAATTCGTATTCAAATTGGCTACCATCTTGTGCAAGTTGTAACCGTAAGAAGTCTAACAATATATTCACCCCCTCTCCGCTAATTCAAGTTCAAATAGAAAGTGCGATCAGCAAAGCTGATAAAGCTCAAAGTATTGCTGAAAAATCAGCTAAGCAACGAGACATAACCAAAGCACTGAATGTATTAATGAAAGCCCACTCTGAAGAAGGGTTAAGCGAAGAAATAAAAAACACATTAAAGCCTTTAGTCGAATTTCAAGAGCAAGAACGTAGTAGGGAGAATACGTATTATGGTATTCGATTAGCTCCTAATTACGAGGTATCGCCGGGGAGGCAATACATAATCAAAGAGATAACGCAGTACTTGGGGCATGAATTTGTTCTGATTGCACCACCAGAAAGTCTAGTTCTGGCATTTGACATAGTATATCGAGATACAGAAAAGCATAGAATGCACCCGTCCATTCCTATCAATGGCGGTGCAATGACAGGTTTACGTAGTGTAGGTCTGATAAATCAAGAAAATAAGCTGACAGAGTTTGGTGTTAGAGTGTTTAAGACCATTGCGGCTGAACAAAAAATATAACAAATTGTTCAAGAGTGATTCGGCACACGTGGCATTTTTACTATGCGTCAAGTTTAGTGGTTAAGGTGATATGCGGAGGCTTCGGCATTGCGTGCCTCACACCTTAACAAGGCGTTATACGATTCAGGAGGTTGTTTATGCCTTTACCGTTTATCGAAAAGGTTATTAAAAGCTTAAATAAAGAGGTGCTTGAAAAGCTTGAGCTGTCAAAATTAATAGAGCATCCAGCAGAAAGTGGTCGAGCGCGAGAGCAAATCATCACAGATTACTTTAGAGCAATTCTTCCAAAGAGCGTGAAGATTGGTACAGGCTTTGTAATTGATGCTAGAGGTGGAGTAAGTAAACAGATAGATGTGTTGATCTTTCGAGATGATTATCATCCGGTAATTACTGTTGGGAATGTCAATTATTTTATGGCAGAGTCTGTAGTTGCTGTGATTGAAGTAAAAGCTTCGATAAATAATAATAAAACACTAAATCAGGCTCTTGAAAATATAAAATCAGTCAAGTGCTTAGACCGAACCAACAATGGTTTTAATAGTATTATTAGTGGTGGGCGAAATGTCGGAAAAGTTCATCCTGACAGGTTTGAACATCAGATATTTGGTGCAATTCTAACAGAGAGTTCGTTGTCGACAGAGTCTTTAATGGAGGCTTTTCAGTATTTTTTTCAATCGAATCCTGATATGTCAGAGTGGCCAAATATGTATGTAGATGTGAGGGGGTCATCTTTCAGGTATATCGAGGAAAATTTTACGGTAACAGCAGTTCCCACTAAGGCATATGATTTTATTATTTCGGATGCTAAAGCTGAAAATTACACCCCTCCATTGTTAGAAATTACTTTTGAACTTCTTAACTTTTTGCGTGTTGCTCCTTTAGTTGACTATAACCCTTGTGATTACTTTTATGGTTCAGTTGGGGAAAGCCTAGAGGTAAAAAAGTTTCCCATATCACTATTGGGGCAAAGTAGAAAAATCGTATAACAAATTGTTCAAGAGTGATTCGGCACGCTTGGCATTTTTACTATGCGTTGGTTTTAGTGGTTAAGGTGGTATGCGGTAGCATCGGTATTGCGTGCCTCACACCTTAACAAGGCGTTAGCTTTCATGGCTATTACACACGAGTTTTAACTCCATCGTATATTTAATATCGACAATTAGGTCACTTGTTAGTTCGTAATTAATGTTCAGGTTTTGTTTCATCTGGAGTTAATTATGTTTCCGAAAGATTTTTACATCTTACCCGAAGAACTATTTAGGATTGGTAATAAGGAAACTCCCAAGCTATCGCATGTGAGAGCTAGGGATGTGGACACGATGCAGTTAAACGGTATAACGGTAATTATTGCTAATGGAAAGGGGATCAGTGTGTTTGACAAGACTGGGATTAACCAATCTAATATGACGGGTTGGGTTTGGAGGTTTCCACCCAACACGCGCCCTCCTCAGGGGCTAAAGCTTGTAAACGATAAGCCACATCATTACGGTATCGCACCTGTCACAAATATGCCTTTAGATAAGTATAAGGGGTTACTGGAAGAGATGGCTTTGAAAGCAACAAGGGTGTTTAAAAAAGAGGGTAAAGTAGTTTGAGACGGATAACTTTAGATTTAGCATCTTCGGATATGAAATTAGTCCTAGAAGGTTTGGAGTCATTGGAAAAGCAATGGGCACATGTTTGTGAGAACTCTGACGATGAGGATGAAATATCAGACTACGGTAACGATCTGATTGAACTGAGGTTGCTCATTAAATCACTACGAAACGATGCTATAAGTGTATTTGGAGATAATGTGGTCAATTTTTCAAGAGACCTTCTCTAAAATAAAGCTAACAAACTGTTTAAGAGTGATTCGCAACGCGTGGCATTTTTACTATGCGTTGCGTTTATCGTTTAAGGTGGTATGCGGCGGCTTTGGTATTGCGTTGCTCACACCTTAACAGGGCGTTAGTTTGCAAGAGGGAAAACGCAGCTATATCGCAAGATCTAGTGGTAAAAGCTTAAAGTCAAAATTGTCGTATTGGCGTTCAATTTCAGTGTTAACTAGCGTGGTGAAAATTCAAAATTGGCATCGTTTCAACGGTTGATTTGTTCTTTGGTGCGGCGACTTTTGGGTTAACTGAATCGAACTTTTTTGCTGAAACTCTTCTCGTTGAGTTTGTTGGTACAAAATCGATTTACTCGCTGAGATGGCGTTTTCTCTGGTGTGGTAAGTTCATGTGGTTTCAGTGACTTTGTTGAAAGTCCGCACTGTGAGATTGGCTTTCCAAAAGCGCTTTTTGGTGTTGTCAGTCCGTTTTCTGCGGCGTTGTTTGTTCCAAGTGGTTTCATTGAGTAGCCGCTTCGAGACTACGCCTGACTTAAGTGCATCAACACACATAAAGTTTATTGTTTGCAAAGTTGAGTTTGGCTTAAAATTGTCGCTCGGTGCCTCGCGACTAACAAACTGCTCAAGAGGGATTCGCAACGCGTGGCATTTTTATCATGCGTTGGTTTTAGTGATTATGGCGGTATGCGGCGGCTTCAGTGTTGCGTTGCTCACCCCTTAGCAGGGCGTTAGCATGCGGGAGTAATATGAAGAAAATTCTCATCATCGGTAATTCTGGCTCAGGCAAGAGTTGGTTGTCGAAACAGTTATCCCGAAAACTTCAGTTGCAAGAAGTTAACTTGGACTCGATTGTATGGGAGCCAGGTGGCTATAATCAAAAACGCTCCACCGGAGCAATCGAAAATGAAATTGCTAGTATAAAGTCTCAATGCAACTGGGTAGTTGAGGGAGTATTTGGTGCTTTAGCCGAACAGCTTATTTTTTCTGCTGACATGCTGTTGTTTTTGGATTTGGAGTGGTCTGAATGTGAAAGTTATCTTTATGCTCGTGGTTCGGAGAGCTCGAAGCAACTTAATGAGGAACAGGCGGAGAAGAGTTTTCGTGAATTATTAAAATGGGCTTCTGAATACTCGGTTCGCGAATCCAAAAGTTCACGACAGTTCCATCAGCAATTGTTCAGAGATTTTCACGGTTCTAAAGTACGTTTCACAACACGCTCTCAAGTGAATGAGTTTGTAGCGGAAACAACATGCTAACAAACTGTTTAAGAGTGATTCGCAACGCGTGGCATTTTTACCATGCGTTGATTTTAGTGATTTAGGTGGTGTGCGGAGGCTTTCGTATTGCGTTGCTCACACCTTAACAGGGCGTTATACCGCAATCAATCATCTAACCTTTTCATGGCTTTACGGTAAACATCGCTACGTTCGCGTTTTCCGACTGCTAAGACGGTTACAATGATGACATCGTCTTCAACTTTGTAGACGAGACGGTAGCCCGATTGACGCAACTTAATTTTATACATGTTGTCAGCTCCAGAAAGCTTTGAAGCCGGAACATGTGGGTTATCTAAGCGCTCGATTAGCTTTTTCTTAAATTGTTGTTGCAGAGTAGAGCCAAGCTTTTTCCACTCTTTGAGTGCACTCTTTTTAAAGTCGAGTTTATAGGTCATCAATATTTACCGAAATGCTTTCTTCAGATTCACGCTCTTTAGCGATAGCTAGTAGTTCAAGATCTTCGAGTCTGTCCATCATCATTTCGTACGCTTCGGCAGGTACGCAATAAAATGCGGGCTCATTTCGGTTTAATACAGCAACAGGTTCGCCGTAAGCACTAGTTGCAACTTTCATAGGATTAGCTTTCAACTCAGTAATGCTTGCAGCAACATCGGCTAAAATTCTAGTGGTCATATAATCGGTCTCTTAAGTGGTCTTTATGTTGGTCATTTTAGCCTCAACCAAGCGGTATAACAAGTTGCTTAAGAGTGATTCGCAACGCGTGGCATTTTTACTATGCGTCGGTTTATGTGTTTAAGGTATTATGCGGAGGCTAAGGTATTGCGTTGCTCACACCTTAGCAAGGCGTTATGTAGCCGCGAGAGGACGGTAAGTTAAAAGGAGTTATATATGTTAAATATTCGCCAAGCCCGCATTGAAGATATCTGCGTTATCAAGAAACTACAGTTTCAGCTTAATGAGTATCATCAAGCAAATTTACCTGATGACTTTTTATCACCGGAAGAAATTGAGCAAAAAATAGACCTACACAAGATAATCGAAAGTGAAAGCTCGATTTTCCTGGTAGCCGAGAGCAATAGGCAGTTAGTAGGTTTTATTTTTGGTGAGCTATGGGTTCGTAAGTCTTGGACGCTAAAACAGCGAAAGATCGCAAGCGTTGAACAGATTGTTGTGGATTCGTGCTTTAGGAATCAGGGTGTTGGACTTACGCTAATAGAGGCATTTGAGGAAAGGGCTATTTCTAACGGCGGAGAAGAGCTGTGGTTAGAAGTATATTCTTTCAATGAATCTGCTTTAGGTTTGTATCGTAAAGCCGGTATTACACCCAAAATCCAAATTGGACAGAAAGCGCTAACCTGAAAGTCGGCTACATAACAAATTGTTCAAGAGTGATTCGGCACGCGTGGCATTTTTACTATGCGTTGGTTTTAGTGGTTAAGGTGGTATGCGGAAGCTTCGGTATTGCGCGCCTCACACCTTAACAAGGCGTTGTACGCTTATCAGGGCAATCAACAAGGAGCAAGGAAATGAATCAGCATGAAAAACTTAATTATGTTGAGTTTGGCGCAAAAGACTTAGAGTCGACAAAATCATTCTTCTCTTCAGTTTTTGGTTGGGAGTTTGTCGACTACGGACCTGAATATACAGCTTTTTCAAATCAGGGATTAGACGGTGGTTTCTTCAAAGCTGATTGCTGCAACCAAACTAATACCGGTGGAGCACTTTTAGTATTCTACAGCTCTGACATTGAAGGTACTCTAAAGAAAGTCGCTCAAAGTGGTGGTGAAATCATTCGCCCTATATTCGAATTTCCTGGTGGTTGCCGTTTTCATTTTCTAGAACCAAGTGGTAATGAGTTCGCAGTTTGGTCGGAAGCCCGCGTATAACAAAGCATTCAAGAGGGATTCACAACGCTTGGCAGTTTTGGTTTGAATTAGCTTGAGTGTTAACGGCACAATGGTTTAGGTTGGGTGGTGGCGTTGTTCACCCCTTAACAGGGCGTTAGCTAGCTAGGTCAAATTGGAGGTTATATGGGAAAGAAAGAGTTTTTATATAGTGTATTAGCATCGATAGTTGCTGCTGCAATACTGGAAGTGTCAGGTGTTTTTAGCCTGTTAAAATATTTAAACGCTCCGCTGGTATTGCCAGCGTGGTCAATTTTAGCATTAATTATCGCCCCGATATTTTTATCGTTATACTGGTTTAGAAAAACAAAGACTCCTGAACATGAAGCTATTATCGAACAGTTTAATGAATTGGGTGAAAAATACCGACAGCTAGAAAATAGTTTAATGGAATCTCGTTCTCATACTAGCTCGTTAGAGTTAATAATTGCTGATGATCGAAAGCAACTAGACAACTTAAATGAGCAATTGAGTGATTGGGTTGAAAGAGGCGTTAAGCTATTAAACGAGAATGATGAGCTTGAACAAATTGTTAACCAGAGATTTGGTCCTGAAATTGTTGAACTCGATGGTAAAGAGTTCACAGGATGTCGTTTTGAAGGAACAATTATGAAGTTCAAAGGTACCGGTCCTGTACGGTTCAATCATGATACATTTTCTGATGTACGTTGGGTCATGGATAATCCAGCCGCTCAAGCAATCTCAATCTTAGGGGCAATGTACGCATCAGGTATGCCTGAAATGATCCAGCTTGTAGAGCAAACATTTGATAATATTCGCCAAAATTCACGTCAAGCAAGCTAACAAACTGTTTAAGAGTGATTCGCAACGCGTGGCATTTTTACTATGCGTTGCGCTTAGTGTTTAAGGTGGTATGCGGGGGCTTTGGTATTGCGTTGCTCACACCTTAACAGGGCGTTATATTATTTGGAGATTTATGCACAAACCCGAAATTTCTCATCTGTATAAGTACAGACCGTTTAATGAGTTCACGTTAGACATCATAGCGAGTAACAAGATTTTCTTTCCTAAGCCAGCTATCTTTAATGATCCTTACGATTGCAAAATAGAGATCGATAAAAAGGTTTCTCTTGACGACTATATTAAAATGATGAGGCATGACGCAGCACGACAATTTGTCCCTGAAAATGTTTTGGAGGGAGAGATCGCGAAAGTTAAAAAGGTTGGTATTGTCCCATCTGAATTCCTAGAAAACTTATCACTTGGAATTGATGAATATCATAATGAAAACCAAGGTATGGGTGTCCTATCACTCTCATCAGACCCCAAAAATATCTTAATGTGGGCTCACTATGCAGATGATCATAAAGGAATGTGTATAGAGTTCGAAAGGACTGAAGAAAATAGCCTAGGTCGCGATGATGTGACTCAACCTGTAAAGTATCTTGTAGGTTATCCTCGTGTGAAAGCTATCGATTTTATTACTGCGCCAGCAGGGAGTGCAACGCGTAAAATGCTCTGGTCGAAGTCAAAAGATTGGGAGTATGAAAAAGAGTGGCGCATGTTGGTTACTAAAGGCAATGAAACGATGCCATTACCAGGAAAGATAACCTCAATAATAATAGGTATGAGAATGCCGGAGCGAAATATAAATATCATACGACAATTAATTAAAGGCACTGGCATAAAGTTAAAGTTGGCAGAGATGCTTAAGAATGATTACGGCATCAAAGTGCAAAAAATAATATAACAAACTGTTTAAGAGTGATTCGCAACGCGTGGCATTTTTACTATGCGTTGGTTTAGGTGATTAAGGCGGTATGCGGCAGCATCGGTATTGCGTTGCTCACACCTTAACAGGGCGTTATGGCGCAGGGCGAAAATGGACAAGATCGTAGAACTAA
>NZ_JALNTV010000014.1:0-48882 GCF_023161645.1 Vibrio sp. 1CM7H | reverse complement strand
CGCGGGGTGGAGCAGCTTGGTAGCTCGTCGGGCTCATAACCCGAAGGTCGTCGGTTCAAATCCGGCCCCCGCAACCAAATACAAGACGATAGATTGAATGCTTATTTATTAGCACAATCCTAAGTCGTCGACGGATGCGCCGCTTGATTCAATTCCTGCTTCTCGCAACCAATCACATCGCTCTTTTCATAATGCTGCGAAGCATGAATCCCCAAAAACTAAATTTTATCCGCATCATATGATGTCGGACGATTTCGTTTGTGTTTAAAACACGATATGAATCGGCTGGCGTACAAGCATGATGAGGTTCTGCATGTTTTATCTACTTTAATTAACAGAGTTATCCACATACGTCGTTCTGTGGATAAGTTAGTTGATAAAGTGTTTTTAGCTTGACTTTTTGCGATGGAGAAGAAAGATCTTTTCGCTGAAGGAAAGTCGAAATAATAACGAAATATTGATTAAGTCTTTGTTAAATAAGAGAAAAATAAGTTTTTTGTCGGATCGGATACGTTAAAATACGATCATTAACTGGTATTTTTTTGATCCTAGTCATTTCTCCAAGCTGTGTTTAACTTTTTTCTGCTAGCTTGTTTTTCTTGAGTCTCAAATTTTTTTCCACATTACAAAATTGAGAACAAGGTCATGAATTGAACATGTAAAAGTGCTTTCAATCTCTTGCATATAGACTACGCACTATGCGTCTCTTGGTAGCCCCTTCTCGACGATTCTTATTAAGCGCTGCTTTTTCGTCTCTGTAGATGCTTTATTCTCAATGGGGAGTTGATTCAGTTGCTCGGCCAAAGCCCATTTGATGTGTTCATCAAGTAATTTATTTTCACCTTGTCGACTTTCTAACGCATCAATGACTCGTTGACTGTATTCTGCATTACCAAGTGCGACAGCAATATTACGCAGCCACTGTATATGACCAATGCGACGAATAGCGGAGCCTTCCATATTTTTTAGAAAAGTCGCTTCATCCCAGTTAAACATGTCAACGAGATCCGGGTTTTTGAAACTATCGCGACGATGGAAATCACTCTGCTCCGTTATGTCGGCGTAGCGATTCCATGGGCAAACCAATTGGCAGTCATCACAGCCATAAATGCGGTTACCCATTGGCTTGCGAAACTCTTCAGGGATCACGCCATCGAACTCGATGGTGAGGTAAGAGATGCAGCGTCTAGCATCGACAACTTTGTCTTCAACGATGGCTTGTGTTGGGCATGAGGTAATGCATGCTTTGCATTTACCGCACTGATCAACGCTTGGCTCGTCAACGGGAAGTGGCAAGTCGATAAGTAACTCGCCTAAAAAGAACCACGAGCCACAGTCCTGATCTAAAATCAGGGAATGTTTCCCTGTCCAGCCTAAGCCTGCTTTTTGGGCGAGTGGTCGCTCCAATATTGGTGCGGAGTCGACGAAAGGTCGGTAACCATACTGACCAACTTCTTGTTCAATAAGTTTGCCGAGCTTATTTAGTTGTTTTCTGACGAGCTTGTGATAATCACGCCCTAATGCATAGCGACTAATATAGGCATGATTTTTATTCGCTAGGTTCGAAGCGAATTGTGCTTCTGGTGGTAGGTAGTCCATCCGAACGCTGATCACACGAACGGTTCCCGGGAGTAGCTCATGGGGTCTAGCTCGCATCATACCGTGACGAGCCATCCAGTCCATTGAGCCGTGATAGCCTGCATCGAGCCACTTTTGCAGTGCGGCTTCATGCTCACTCAGATCAACGTCGCAGATCCCAACTTTTTGGAAGCCGAGCTCTTTTCCCCAAATTTTGATTTGTTGTGCGAGTTGTTCGTAGTTCATGCTAACCACCGGAATAAAAGGGGGGCGGATCTTAACGGATCTCTGGCTTTGGTGCTACCCAGTTAGGGACGTTTTTGATGCTGTGAATACTGCTTATTGAAGTCATTTGCATATATTCTAAATCTAGGTCGATACTAAGGTGATTAAGATACCGTTCCTTGGATACTTTTTTCGCACATATGACATTTGAAAGCTTGTCTCTCAAAACCAACACGGTTTACTATTCCTGTTCTTTTGATTTTTATATAGTCAACGATCATTAGTTAGAGAAGCATCAATGAGCACGAAACAATTCAATTTAAAAGATGAGCACGAAACGGTTGCACTAGGTACCGCTCTGGCTCACCTTTGTTCGCAACAAACCACAATTTATCTGCATGGTGATTTGGGTGCAGGTAAAACAACCTTTAGTCGTGGTTTTGTCCGTGCTCTTGGCCATCAAGGTAACGTGAAAAGCCCAACTTATACTCTAGTCGAACCGTATCAGTTGGATCAGTGGCAAGTGTACCATTTCGATCTTTATCGTCTTGCGGATCCTGAAGAGCTTGAGTTCATGGGGATTCGAGATTACTTCACAGATGATGCAATTTGCTTGGTTGAATGGCCTGAAAAAGGGCATGGTTTGTTGCCACAACCGGATCTTGATGTGAACATTCGCTACCAAGGTGAGCAGCGTGTAGCCGAACTAACAGCTAATAATGATTATGGTGTGCAGTTACTCAGTCGATTGGAGCTATGTTGAGTTTTTCAAATTTTAGAGTAGTGGCGACGTTTGTCGCCACTTTTCTCCTTCTCATCCCCAATTTAGCATTTGCTAACGTCGTTAAGAGTTTTCGAGTTTGGCCTTCTCCTGATGAAACGCGTGTTGTCATCGATTTAGGCTCGGAAGCTGACTATTCCTATTTCTCTTTATCCGGACCGGATCGTCTTGTCGTGGATTTAAAAAGCACGACCATGCAGGCCAAACTGCCTGTTACTGTTACGGACAGCCCGGTTTTAAAGCTAGTTCGAAAAAGCTCTCCGCCAGAGAAGGGCACCTATCGTTTGGTGTTTGAACTGAAAAAGAGCGTTCAAGCAGAATTGTTTAAATTAAGCCCAACACCTGGCGGGCAATATGGTCACCGTTTGGTGATTGACCTGCCGCACGGTAAGAAAGCATCGACTTCAGCTTCTAAACCGAGCAAGCCAGCGGCGACCAGTAAAGACATGAGTTCAGTACAAAGAGCTCAAGAAGTCTTGATCGTTATCGACCCTGGTCACGGTGGTGAAGATCCTGGCTCTATTGGCCCTTCACGCCGTAAGTACGAGAAAGACGCGGTATTGAGTATCTCAAGAAAAATTGCTGCTCAGCTCGATGCTACGCCTGGGATTAAAACGCGTATGACACGTACCGGAGATTACTTTGTGAATCTAAACCGTCGTGTAGCCATTGCCCGTGAAAATGATGCTCACTTACTGATTTCCATTCACGCTGATGCGTTTACCTCACCGAAGCCTCGCGGAGGTTCGGTTTTCGTGCTGAATACCCGTCGTGCAAATACTGAAATTGCTCGCTGGGTTGAGAACCATGAGAAACAATCTGAAATATTAGGTGGTTCGGGTAATGCGTTCTTCACTAAGACCAAAGATCGTAACGTGAACCAAACTTTGTTGGACTTGCAGTTTAGTCATTCACAAAAAGAAGGGTATAAGCTGGCAACAGAAATCCTTGGTGAGATGGGACGTGTTGCGCACCTGCATAACACCAAACCGATTAATACTAGCCTTGCTGTTTTACGCTCTCCGCAGATTCCGTCTGTATTAGTGGAAACGGGCTTTATTTCTAACCCAACAGAAGAGCGGTTGCTGTTTCAACGAGCGCACCAAGATAAGTTAGCTCAGGCGATCACTAAGGCGGTCGTTAAGTACTTAAAAGATAATCCACCAGAGGGTACGGTATTCTCGCCTTCAGCGAAACCAATAGTGCATACCGTAAAACGTGGCGAGTCGTTATCGGTGATTGCGAATAAATATGGGCTTAGCTCTAAAGCGCTGATGTCGGCAAACAACTTGAAGTCGACTGGGTTGGCAATTGGTCAGAAGCTCAAAATCCCTTCTGCTGGCACGATTAAAGTGCCAAGTAAACCGATTACTGTTGAGACAGAAACCATTATTCACAAGGTTAAGTCAGGTGAGTTCTTAGGTAAGATCGCGAGTCACTATAAAGTGAAGGTTTCAGATATCCGCCGTGAGAACAACCTGAAGTCAGATACCTTGTGGGTAGGACAAAAGTTGAAGATAACAGTCGCTGTCAAAGATAAGCCGATCCGTAAGCACAAAGTTTCTCGAGGTGAATACCTTGGTAAAATAGCGTCCAAATACGGCGTCAGCGTTTCGAGCATACGTAAAGCGAACAACTTACGCTCTGATCAGCTGGCGGTTGGGCAAGTTCTTATCATTCCAAACAAGTAGGTGAGCTTTTAACTCATTATGACGATTAAAATTTTGCCAGCTAGACTTGCAAACCAAATCGCAGCAGGGGAAGTGGTCGAAAGACCAGCCTCTGTGATTAAAGAACTGGTTGAAAATAGTCTTGATTCTGGCGCAACTCGAATCGATATCGATATCGAGAAAGGAGGCGCAAAGCTGATTCGTGTTCGTGATAACGGCAAAGGTATCGCGAAAGATGAACTCGGCTTAGCGCTCAGTCGTCATGCTACATCTAAGATACATACCTTGGATGATCTCGAAGCCATCATGAGTCTAGGTTTTCGTGGTGAAGCGTTAGCCAGTATTAGCTCAGTTTCGCGTTTGACGCTCACATCGCGTCCTGCGGCGCAAGAAGAAGCCTGGAGTGCCTACTCCGAAGGGCGTGATATGCAGGTGAAGCTTAAGCCAGCAGCGCACCCGATTGGCACGTCTGTTGAGGTGTTGGACTTATTTTTTAATACTCCAGCGCGTCGCAAGTTTCTTCGTACGGAGAAAACAGAATTTGCTCATATTGATGAGTTATTGAAACGCATTGCGTTAAGTCGCTTTGATGTCACCATCAATGTGCGTCATAACGGCAAGATCATCCGTCAATATCGCGCGGCGAAAAATCAGCTTCAAACCGAAAAACGTATTGCAGCTGTCTGCGGTAACGCGTTTGTTCGACACATGCTCAGAATAGAGCTTGAGCATCAAGGGTTAAAGCTACATGGGTGGATTACCACACCAGAGGGAGCCAGGCAGCAAAGCGATTTACAATATTGCTATGTGAATGGCCGAATGATGCGTGACAAATTAATCAATCACGCGATTCGTCAAAGCTATGAAATGAGCTTAAAGCCAGATCAGTTTGCTGCGTATGTGCTCTTTATTGAGCTAGATCCGCACCAAGTAGATGTGAATGTTCACCCTGCTAAGCATGAAGTGCGCTTTCACCAAGCTCGCTTAGTGCATGATTTCATCTATCAAGCTTTGGCGGATGCACTTGCGCAAAGCGCCGTGATTGATAAACCACAGGTTAATGAATCCGCATTTCATCGTGTGGAACCGACTGAGTCCGAAGAGGTTGAGCATTCGCCTGAGCCTGAAAAATTGCAAAGGCCGACACCTTCACCAGTTCCAGAGCGTGTTTATCAAGCGATAGAGAGTACACCGGCTTATCCTGGACGCAGTGATTATGAAGTTAAACCTCGCGATCGCAGTCCTAGGGATACTTCCGTGCGAGAAGCTCGCGTTGCGGACTCGTTCAAGCGTACTGATTGGGTGGAATCCAAACCAGCACCAAAGCCGAATCACAATAAAGAGCGCCATGTTGAGCCAGCACCAAGCAAGCAAGAAGTGCGCGCTTATCACGAGTTGTTGAAAACGCCAGAGTTTGAGTCTCAACCCGTAACGCCGATAGAGCCCCAAAAGGCAACTTCGAATGCATCACTTCCATCGATTAATGCATTAGGCAAAGCGCTAGTGATGGTCGATGAGCAATTTGTTTTGATGAGCAGTGACAGTGGGGCGGCGTTAGTCTCGTTACCTAGAGCGGAATTTTATCGTGTAAAAGGGCAGCTCACTCCAAGCGATGGCGCGCTTAAAGCACAACCTCTACTCGTTCCTCTATCTATTAAGTTAGAGGCCGAGTTAGTGAAGCTGGCTCAAGATTATCAACAAGATTTGGCGTTACTTGGCATTCAATTGAAAGCGAGAAATGAGCAAGCCTTAATGGTGATGGGCGTTCCCGCGCCGCTACGTCAACAAAACTTACAAAATCTAGTACCAGATCTGTTATCTTACGCGCAACCTTGTGTGAAGGAAGGTATAGCAACGGCTCAGATGCTGTCTGAGTTGATAGATTGGCTCGCATTGCAGGTCACGACAGTGAAGAGTCATTATACTTTTTCTGAAGCAATTCAAATTATTGCGGAACTTGAACAGCTAAGAGATGGTCAATTGCCATTAGAGGATACAAAATTCGTATCCGCTGTTGATTTCTCTGCCACGATAGCCAAATTAAAACCATGACAGATAAACTACCTTTGGCGCTATTTTTAATGGGGCCAACAGCATCAGGCAAAACTGAGTTGGCGATTCGTCTTCGTCAAAAGTTCCCGGTTGAGATCATCAGTGTTGATTCTGCTTTGATCTATAAAGGGATGGATATCGGTACGGCGAAACCGGATGAAAAAGAGTTAAGTTTAGCGCCTCATCGCTTGATTGATATTTTGGATCCGAGCGAATCTTACTCTGTAGCCGACTTTCGTCGTGATGCATTGAAAGCGATGGATGATATTGTTGCAGAAGGAAAAATTCCACTCTTAGTGGGTGGGACAATGCTGTACTATAAGGCGCTACTTGAAGGTTTATCCCCACTTCCTGCTGCAAATCCTGAAATTCGTCAGCAAATTGAACAAGAAGCATTGACTAAAGGTTGGTCAGTGTTGCACGATGAACTCAAAGAGGTTGATCCTGTGTCAGCTGCGAGAATCCATCCCAATGATCCCCAACGTTTATCTCGGGCATTGGAAGTTTTTCGTATTTCAGGTAAAACTTTGACTGAATTGACTCAAACGAAAGGTGAAAGCCTGCCATACCGAGTCAAGCAGTTTGCAATAGCTCCCAAGGATAGGGCAGAACTTCACCGTCGAATTGAACTTCGTTTCGAAAAGATGATGGAAGCGGGCTTTGAAGAAGAAATGAAAGCGCTACATTCGCGAAAAGATCTTCACCCCGATCTTCCTTCCATACGATGCGTCGGTTACCGACAGATGTGGGAGTATTTAGATGGGGAGTGTACACGTGACGAAGCAGTATTTCGTGGCGTATGCGCGACTCGTCAATTGGCCAAGCGTCAAATCACCTGGTTACGCAGCTGGGATGACTTAACTTGGTTGGATAGCGAGAACATTGAACAGGCATTAGAAACGATGTCGGAAGCAATAGCATCTGATTGACATAGCTGTGTATAATGTGATCGTTTTTGCGTGAACGCACTCTCAAAGGATCTGTTGTTGGCGGTTTTTATACTATGCTGCTAATTACTTAGAGTGCATTTTTGATTCGTTTAGCTCAGATGCAAAAGCAGTATCTTTTGCATTGCACCACTAGCTAAATAATTACAACTACAAATTAAATAAGGAAAATAAAATGGCTAAGGGGCAATCTCTACAAGACCCATTTCTAAACGCGCTACGTCGTGAGCGTATCCCGGTATCTATCTACCTTGTGAATGGTATTAAACTACAAGGTCAGATCGAATCGTTCGATCAATTTGTGATCCTGCTGAAGAATACTGTTAACCAAATGGTGTACAAGCACGCGATCTCAACAGTTGTGCCGGCTCGTCCAGTGAGCCATCACAGCGGTGAACGTCCACAAGGTGAGCGTCCACAAGAGAAATCAGAAGATTAATTCTTCATCGAGTATTTTTAAAATAAGGAGTTGATTGCTTGTTTGACCGTTATGAATCCGGTGAGCGAGCCGTACTTGTTCATATCAACTTCACGCAAGAAGGTGAATGGGAAGATCTGGCTGAGTTCGAAATGCTGGTTTCTTCTGCTGGGGTAGAGGCGCTACAAGTGGTAACTGGTAGTCGTCAATCCCCACACCCGAAATACTATGTCGGAGAGGGTAAGGCCCAAGAGATTGCTACTGCGGTACAGTCGACAGGTGCCGAAATTGTGATTTTTAATCACGCCCTCTCTCCTGCCCAAGAACGTAACCTCGAAGCACTGTGCCAATGTCGAGTTCTCGACCGCACTGGTCTTATTCTCGATATCTTTGCTCAACGAGCTCGAACACACGAAGGTAAGCTACAGGTAGAGCTGGCTCAACTTCGTCATATCTCTACTCGTTTGATTCGTGGTTGGACGCACCTTGAAAGGCAGAAAGGGGGGATTGGTTTACGTGGCCCGGGTGAAACCCAGCTGGAAACCGACCGTCGCTTATTGCGTGACAGAATCAAAGCCATCCTGCGACGCTTAGACAAAGTAGCGAAGCAGCGTGAACAAGGGCGCCGCGCCCGAAATCGAGCTGAAATCCCAACGGTTTCACTCGTGGGTTACACCAACGCGGGTAAGTCGACACTCTTCAACCGTATTACAGAAGCTGGCGTGTATGCCGCTGATCAACTATTTGCTACTTTGGACCCGACTTTACGTAAGATAGAGTTAGCAGATGTTGGGCCTGCCATTTTGGCTGACACGGTTGGTTTTATTCGACATTTGCCTCACGACTTGGTTGCGGCCTTCAAGGCAACCTTGCAGGAAACGCAAGAAGCTGACATTTTGTTACATGTTGTTGATGCCAGTGATGAGCGTTTTCGTGAGAATATTCAAGCTGTTCATGAAGTACTAGAAGAGATCGATGCACATGAAGTGCCGACTCTGGTTGTCATGAACAAAATCGACAATCTAGATTCGCAGAAACCACGTATAGAACGAGACGAGGAAGGCGTACCTCGCGCAGTTTGGGTTTCAGCAATGGATGGGTTGGGCATTGATGTCCTGTTTGAGGCACTGACGGAACGTCTGGCGTCACAAATGGTCGAGCATCAGTTGCGAATTCCTCCACAGTATCAAGGACGATTCCGTAGTACCTTCTTCCAAATGAAGTGTATTCAACGTGAGGAATATGACCAGGATGGTAACTTGTTGATCGATATTCGAATGCAGCAAGTAGATTGGTCTAGACTTGAAAAAAGAGAAGGGGCAGTTTTGACTGGCTTTATAGTCACTTAAAGGACTGCTACAGTATAACGTCATATCAAATGATGGAGCTTTCTAATGGCGTGGAATGAGCCTGGAAATAACAACGGCAACAATGGCCGCGATAATGACCCTTGGGGTAATAATAATCGTGGTGGCCAGCGTCCTGGTGGCCGAGATCAAGGTCCGCCAGATTTAGATGAAGTGTTCAATAAACTGAGTCAAAAACTGGGTGGCAAGTTTGGTAAAAAAGGCGGCGGTGGTTCTCCAATCGGCGGCGGTGGTGGTAGTGCAATTGGCTTTGGCGTGATTGCTCTTATTGCTGTTGCAGTTTGGTTCTTCGCTGGTTTTTACACCATCGGTGAAGCAGAGCGTGGTGTTGTGCTGCGTTTAGGTAAATACGATCGTATCGTAGACCCAGGCCTTAACTGGCGCCCTCGCTTTATTGATGAATACGAAGCGGTAAACGTACAAGCGATTCGTTCACTACGTGCATCTGGTCTAATGCTGACTAAAGACGAAAACGTCGTAACAGTCGCGATGGATGTTCAGTACCGAGTGACTGACCCATACAAATACTTGTACCGTGTAACCAATGCAGACGACAGCTTGCGTCAAGCAACGGATTCTGCACTACGTGCAGTAATTGGTGACTCATTGATGGATAGCATTCTAACTAGTGGTCGTCAGCAAATTCGTCAAACTACGCAAGAAACACTGAACCAAATCATTGATAGCTATGATATGGGGCTGGTACTTGTTGACGTAAACTTCCAGTCTGCGCGTCCACCAGAGCAAGTGAAAGATGCGTTTGATGATGCAATCGCAGCTCGTGAGGATGAAGAGCGTTTCATCCGTGAAGCTGAAGCATACAAGAACGAAATTTTGCCGAAGGCAACGGGTCGTGCTGAACGTTTGAAGAAAGAAGCACAAGGTTACAATGAGCGTGTCACTAACGAGGCTCTTGGTCAGGTAGCACAGTTCGAAAAACTACTACCAGAATACCAAGCGGCACCAGGTGTAACGCGTGACCGTCTGTACATTGACGCAATGGAAGAAGTGTACTCAAGCACTTCGAAAGTGTTGATTGACTCGGAATCAAGCGGCAATCTTCTGTACCTTCCAATCGATAAGTTGGCGGGCCAAGAAGGTCAGGCAGACACAAAACGTAAATCGAAGTCATCTTCAACCTACGATCAAATTCAACTGGAGTCTGAGCGTACACAAGAAGACACTTCGAACACGCAGTCTCGTTCAACAGGTTCACGTCAAGGGAGATACTAAGAATGCGTAAGTTAATGATCCCTGTATTGGTAATCGCACTGGCATTAATGTTGATGTCTCTGTTTGTGATTCCTGAAGGTGAACGCGGTATCGTGGTTCGATTTGGTCGTGTTCTTAAAGACAACAACGACATCACTCGAATTTACGAGCCTGGTTTGCATTTCAAGATGCCTCTGTTTGACCGTGTGAAACAACTTGATGCACGTATCCAAACGATGGATGGCCGTGCAGACCGTTTCGTAACGTCTGAGAAAAAAGACGTTATTATTGATACCTACGTGAAGTGGCGTATTGAAGACTTTGGTCGTTACTACCTAGCGACAGGCGGTGGTAATTCGCTAACGGCGGAGGCACTACTTGAGCGTAAAGTAACGGATGTGCTTCGTTCTGAAATCGGTGCTCGTGAAATCAAACAGATTGTATCTGGTCCACGTAACGATGATGTACTACCAGAAGATGCAAGTGCAGATGTTGTCGCAACTGAAGCGGCACGTGAAGCGCTTGAGATTGATGGTGAACGTGACCTAATTATGTCTGAAGTATTGAAAGACACGCGTGAAAGCGCGATGAAAGACTTGGGTGTTCGTGTTGTTGATTTCCGCATGAAGAAAATCAACCTGCCTGATGAAATCAGTGAGTCTATCTACCGTCGTATGCGTGCAGAGCGTGAGTCTGTAGCTCGTAAGCACCGTTCTCAAGGTCGTGAGAAAGCAGAAGTTATTCGTGCTCAAGCTGAGCTAGAAGTGGCAACCATTCTAGCTGAAGCTGATAAGACTGCTCGTGTAACACGAGGTGAAGCGGATGCAGAAGCAGCGAAGATTTATGCTGAAGCATACAACAAAGACCCTGAATTCTTTAGCTTCCTACGTTCGCTACGTGCGTATGAGAAGTCCTTCAGCTCTAAGAGCGATATCCTGGTACTTGATCCGAAGAGTGAGTTCTTCCAATACATGAACCAGTCGAAGGGCAGCATGGAGAAATAATCTCAGCGTCAAATGAAACAAAAGGCTCCTTAGGGAGCCTTTTTTGTATCTGATGCTAAGTGCTAGCTCATCATTATGGCGATTACGGCTCCAGCAACTACTAGGCAGCCACCGATGCGTCGTAGCTGATTGTTGGGCTGTTCACTTAATTGAGCCACCATATTCCGCCAACCGTTTGGAGCAATGAGTGGTCCAATGCCTTCCACGATCAAGACGAGCCCAATCGCCAACCATATGGATTCAGACATACCGCTTTCCAGTCGAATAAAGAAAACTAAATACTATCAGTGATATGCTGATTTCAAAATGAGCAAAGCAGCAAGATGACATTCTGGTAGCAACTCTGTGAACAAAAAATGACTGCAAGAAGCGTGATTCGGTGCTAGAATCCATTTTTAACTAGCAATCAGACTTGGAAAGATGGGAAATAACGTAGTCGTTCTAGGCACCCAATGGGGTGACGAAGGTAAAGGTAAAATCGTAGACCTTTTAACTGAAGATGCAAAATACGTGGTACGCTACCAAGGCGGTCACAACGCAGGTCATACTCTCGTAATTGACGGTGAAAAAACCGTTCTTCACTTAATTCCATCAGGTATCCTTCGCGATAACGTAAAATGTGTTATCGGTAACGGTGTTGTACTATCACCTGAAGCTCTACTTAAAGAAATGAAACCTCTTGAAGAGCGCGGTATTCCAGTACGCGAGCGTCTTTTCATTTCTGAAGCATGTCCGCTAATTCTTCCTTACCACGTTGCAATGGACCAAGCTCGCGAAATCGCTCGCGGTAAAAAAGCTATCGGTACAACAGGTCGTGGTATCGGTCCAGCATACGAAGATAAAGTTGCTCGTCGCGGTCTACGCGTTGGCGACCTATTCGATATGGAATCGTTCGCTGAGAAGCTAAAAGAAGTCATGGAGTTCCATAACTTCCAACTAGTTAACTTCTACAAAGCTGAACCAGTAAGCTACGAAGCTGTGCTTGAAGAAGCAAAAGGCTACGCAGAGCTACTTACTTCAATGGTTATCGACGTAACTGACGAACTAGACGCAGCACGTAAGCGCGGCGATAAGATCATGTTCGAAGGTGCACAAGGTACGCTACTTGATATCGACCACGGTACTTACCCATACGTAACGTCTTCTAACACGACTGCTGGTGGTGTTGCTGCAGGTTCTGGTTTTGGTCCTCGTCACATCGGTTACATCTTGGGTATCGCGAAAGCGTACTGTACTCGCGTTGGTGCAGGTCCATTCCCGACAGAACTATACGATGGTCTAGATAAGCAAGATCCAATTGGTAAGCACTTAGGTGAAGTTGGCCACGAGTTCGGTGCGACAACTGGTCGTCTACGTCGTACTGGTTGGTTCGATGCTGTTGCTATGCGTCGTGCAATCCAAATCAACTCTGTATCTGGTTTCTGTCTAACTAAACTAGACGTACTAGATGGTCTAGAAGAGCTAAAAATCTGTACTGGTTACAAGATGGAAGATGGCTCTGTGCTAGAAGTTTCTCCGATGGCTGCTGAAGCATTCGAAAAAGCAACGCCAATCTACGAAACAATGCCTGGTTGGTCTGAGAACACATTCGGTGCTAAAGCGCTAGAAGATCTACCACAAGCGGCTCTTAACTACATCAAGCGTATTGAAGAGCTAACAGGTGTGCCTGTAGATATCATTTCAACAGGTCCTGACCGTAACGAAACTATCATCAAGGTTCATCCATTCGAAGCTTAATTGATAGTCGTTAAAGATTGCAAAAGCCGACCTTCTGGTCGGCTTTTTTGTATCTGAACAAAAAACGGCAGTGATTCTCATATGGCAAATTTTTGCCGCTGAGTCTAAGTCAGAGGCAAAAATTGTCTAAAGCTTAGCTGGTTTTTGCCGATAAGGTTATCAAGCAGAGGAGATCCTTCATCGATCTTTGGTTTCTTAGATACCTTAAAGAGTACGTTTATGAAGTTACGAACAGTGGCTGCTTCACTGTTATTGACCTTGGTAGCTACCACAGCGAAAGCCAATGTTGCTGATGTGGGGGCGCCAGTTCCTATCTACACCGAAGCAGAGCTGATAAAGCTTATTGAGCAAAATAAGCACTTACAACGTGTGCGCGCTGATAACTGCCAGCTGGTGGAGGATATCGTTGCTCGTGCGACTCGAATTAACTTGCCCGCTTATGAATTTCTTTACGGCGACATGTTGGCGTGGGGTGTGTGTGTCGAGCAAGATGTCGAACTGGGCCTTTACTACATCGAAAATGCAGCACATCAGGGATTACCTGCCGCGCTAGAGCAGATTGGCCGATACTATTCGCGTGGCACTTTAGTGCAGCAAGATAAAGAACGAGCAATTCCTTACTTGCGAGAAGCCGCCTCAATGGGAAACCTAAATGCGCGTATTCATTTAGCCGAATTGCTCCTGCGTGATTACGGCAGCCCACTTGATTACGAAGATGCGTATCGTTGGTTATATAACTCTGTCACAGCAGATAAGCGGCAGCATAAGCGTATCACTGTATTGAGAAATGGCCTTGAGCAGCGCATGCCACAAAACGTTATTGCTCGAGCTAAACGGCGAGATACCTTTTGGTAACGTCTTATCAAGGCAAACAACTTCATACAACAAAGCCCACATAATGTGGGCTTTGTTGTTTTCCCGAAGAGTAATCTTGAGCGATTAAACGACTTTGTGTGGACCGAAGCATTCGTAATGGAATTGCTCTTGTGGTACGCCAAGTTCTAATAGTTGTTTCGCTACGTGCTGCATGAACCCGACAGGGCCACAGAAGTACACCTGCACGTTATCTTGCTTTAATGCGGCTTCAATTTCATACAGATTGACAAAACCCGTGAAGTGGAAGTCTTCACCTAGCTTGTCTTCTGCCGTTGGGTGGTTATACCAAACGAGCGCGTTCATGTTTTCTTTTGCCGCGACTAGTTGGTTCACGTGTTGCTTGAAAGCATGCTGTTGACCATTTTCTGTTGCATGAACCCAAGTTACAGGTGCTTGATGTACTGAGAGACTTTCTAGCATGGACAGCGTTGGCGTCAGTCCTACACCTGCAGAAATTAGAACAACGGGTGTTTGTGGTTCGGCATCCATAAAGAAATCACCGGCAGGGGCGGCAAGCTGCACTTTTTCGCCAATGTTCAGGTTATCGTGCAGGAAGTTCGATACTTTTCCGCCTTCTTCACGTTTTACTGAGATACGGTAGGTGTTCTCTTGGACCGCAGAAGATAGGCTATATTGGCGAATTTCTTGGTTTTCTAACTGGTCACTGTTGATATAGATGCCAAGATATTGTCCCGGTTTATACGGTGCCACTTTTTGGCCATCGGTTGGTTTAAACACAAAGCTGCAAATGTGTTCGCTCTCGATTTGTTTATCGACTAATTCAAATTCGCGTAGACCGCGCCAGCCGCCTTCCAAAGCTTCATTTTGTTGGTAAATTTGTTCTTCGCGCTGAATAAATACATTCGCAAGTACGCCGTAAGCCTCAGCCCAAGCATCCAACACTTCCAGACCTGGATTAAACAACTCATCAATCGTCGCAAGTAGATGTTTACCAACGATTTGGTACTGATCTTCTGTGATCAAAAAGCTCGTGTGTTTATGCGCAATTTTTTCTACTGCGCCAAGTAGAGCTGGCAAATTTTCAATATTGGCAGCATAGGCGCAGATGGCGTTGAATAGCGCTTCACGCTGATCGCCGTTACGCTGGTTACTCATATTAAAAATATCTTTCAACTCAGGGTTATGAGTAAACATACGTTCATAAAAGTGCGCGGTCAGTTTTGGTCCCGTTTCGGCGATAAGTGGTGCGGTCGCTTTGACGATCTCGATGGTTTTATTGCTGAGCATATGGGCTTCCTACTTTAAGTTGTATTTATAATGCATGTTTAAAGTTGTATCTCAAATGTATCTTTCGATCAAGAAAAGATTTACACTTTTATCGATAGCTCAAGTTTGGCGTTTTAGTGTCACCAGCGAGTTATTGAGTCGCACTTTGGGAGAGAATATGCAGTTAACGAGCTTTACTGATTATGCGTTGAGAACCTTAATTTTCTTGGCTTCGTTGCCGGAAGATGAGTTAACTAATATCACTGAAGTGACGGATTTATTTGGTGTGTCACGAAACCATATGGTCAAAGTTATCAACCGTTTAGGGCAACTAGGTTATGTCCACACCGTGCGTGGAAAAAACGGTGGTATTCGGCTGATGAAACCTGCTTCTGAAATCACAGTAGGTGGTGTGGTGCGAGATTTAGAGCCGTTAGATTTGGTCAATTGTGGCGTAGATTTTTGCCATATTACCCCTGCCTGTCGCCTCAAAGATAAATTGGCAAAAGCAAAAAGTGCCTTTTTGGCGGAGCTGGATGATTGCACGATCGAATCCTTGCTGAGCGACAATTCTGAGTTGTTGATCTTACTGGCTCGTCCTTAACTCATTTGCACGTCTAGAGTCGATCTCGATCATTCTTTTTTCAAAGCAATTCTGTAGCTTATCGAGAGACTCAGATATACTAGCCATATACCTTCCTTGCTAGATAGGCGTGCCTATGTCAGACAATATTCCAAACGATCCTTTTGCAGATCGTGAATCCAAAAATTACGAAAATCCAATTCCAAGCCGAGAGTTTATCATCGAGTTTCTAGAGCAAGCGGGCGTACCAATGAATCGCAACGACTTGTTTGAGGCACTAAAGCTTGAGGGCGAAGAGCAATACGAAGGGTTGCGTCGTCGGCTACGTGCGATGGAGCGAGATGGTCAACTGGTGTTTACCCGGCGTCAGTGCTACGCATTGCCTGAAAAACTTGAAATGGTGAAAGGTTACGTGATTGGTCATCGTGATGGCCACGGTTGGGTGCGTCCAGAAGGCAGCGTCGGCAAGGATGATGATATTCTGTTACCGCACCATCAAATGAAGAACATCATCCACGGTGACTTTGTTTTAGTGCAACCTACAGACAACAGCAAGCGCGGTCGTCGTGAAGGGCGCTTGGTTCGAGTGTTAGAGGAGCGTAATGATCAAATCGTCGGTCGTTTCTTCCTCGAATATGGTTATTCCTATGTTGTCCCTGATGACTCGCGTATCAGCCAAGATATTCTGATCCCAAATGAGCACAAAGCGGGTGCACGCATGGGTAACGTGGTCGTGATTGAAATTACTGATCGTGGCTCACGCTCACGTGGCATGATGGGTAAAGTGGTTGAAGTACTTGGTGAAAATATGGCACCAGGTATGGAAACGCAAATTGCGATTCGTACACACCAAATTCCTCACGAGTGGCCAGAGGCCGTCGATAAACAAATCGAAAACTTAGGCGAAGAAGTACCAGAAGAAGCCAAAGTTGGTCGTGTGGATTTACGTGAGTTACCACTTGTGACCATTGACGGCGAAGACGCACGAGACTTTGATGATGCTGTTTACTGTGAGAAGAACAAAGAAGGTGGTTGGCGTTTATGGGTAGCGATTGCTGACGTCAGTTACTACGTTCGTCCTGACTCTGCGCTGGATAAAGAAGCCATCAACCGTGGTAACTCGGTGTACTTCCCTTCGCAAGTAGTGCCAATGCTACCGGAAGTGCTGTCGAACGGCCTATGTTCGCTTAACCCGCAAGTAGATCGCTTGTGTATGGTGTGCGAAATGACCATCTCAGAGACGGGTAAACTATCGGGCTACAAGCACTACGAAGCCGTGATGAACTCGCACGCTCGTCTCACATATAGCAAAGTGAGCGCGATTCTAGAAGGGGATGAAGAACTACGTGAGCGCTACCAGCCGCTTGTTTCTCATCTAGAAGAGCTGCATAAGATGTACAAAGTGCTGAAAGAAGCACGAGATCAACGCGGTGCAATCGAATTTGAAACCGTTGAAACCAAGTTTATCTTCAATGCGGAACGTAAAATCGAAAGTATTGAGCCAGTGATTCGTAATGATGCGCACAAGATCATCGAAGAATGTATGATTTTAGCCAACATTGCTTCGGCATCGCTGGTAGAAAAAGCGAAAGAGCCTGCGCTCTATCGTATCCACGAATCTCCAGGTGAATTACGCCTGCAAGGTTTCCGTGACTTCTTAAGTGAACTTGGTCTTGAGCTAAAAGGTGGTTTAGAGCCTTCACCAACGGACTATGCTGATCTCGCGCGTCAAATCTCTGGGCGTCAAGATCAAGAGTTGATTCAAACCATGCTGCTGCGCTCAATGAAGCAAGCGGTATACAACGCAGATAACGCGGGGCACTTTGGATTGGCACTGAAACGCTATGCGCACTTTACGTCGCCAATTCGTCGTTACCCTGACTTGTTACTTCACCGTGCAATCAAGTATCTGATTGCGAAAGAAGAAAGTCGTAATCAAGATCGCTGGACACCAACGGGTGGCTATCATTACTCGTTCGATGATATGGACTTTTACGGTGAACAATGTTCGATGACAGAGCGCCGTGCGGACGATGCAACACGTGATGTTGCGGATTGGTTGAAGTGTGAATACATGCAAGATCACGTCGGTGACGAACTAGACGGCGTGATTGCTAATGTCACTAGCTTTGGCTTCTTTGTACGTTTAACGGATTTGCACATCGATGGTTTGGTGCATATTTCTACCCTTGCGAACGACTACTATCAATTTGACCCTATTGGTCAACGACTTATTGGTGAAAGTTTCGGTAACATCTATCGCTTAGGTGATGCAGTAAAAGTAAAAGTACTGGCTGTTAACCTCGATGATAAGCAAATTGACTTTGAATTGGTCGAAACAAGTCGTAAGCTACGCGGTGAAGGTAAGACTGCGAAGAAACGCGCAGCGGAAGCAAAACGCAAAGCGAAAGATAAAAAACGCGCTGCGACTCGCTCTTCATCGAAAGAAGGTGGCGCGCCTCGCGCAGTTCCTGCGATAGAGCCAACTAAGCGTCCAGAAGAAACGGGCGCAGTGAGTAAGCGCAATGGCCCCAAACGTGATGACGCCGAAGGCAAAAAGAAGCCTAAAGTGAAAAAAGCACGTAAAAAAAAGCCACACAGTAAGCCGAAGAAAACCAAGCGCACTAAAAAAGAAGCGTAGTAGGCTGAAGCGCCAGCTCAGTTCAAACTCGGCTGGCGCAGGCAATACGACCCGAACAACAGGTTAAACAATGAGTAACGAATTTATCTACGGCATTCACGCAGTGAAAGCGGTATTGGAGCGCGAACCAGAGCGTTTTATCGAGGCATACGTTTTAAAAGGTCGTCAAGATGATCGCCTAATGCCAATCCTAAATGATCTTCAGGTTTGTGGTGTCTCTATTCAACAAATGACGCGTAAAACTCTGGATGATAAAGCGCGTGGTGCAAATCACCAAGGCATCATTGCTCGCGTAAAACCAGCAAAACAACTGAACGAGAACGACATTGATGACATCTTAGCGCAGCATGAATCACCGCTACTGTTAGTGCTGGATGGTGTGACGGACCCGCACAACCTTGGTGCGTGTTTGCGTAACGCAGATGCGGCAGGCGCTGCGGCGATCATCGTACCGAAAGATCGTTCTGCACCAATGAATGCAACGGTAAGTAAAGTAGCATGTGGCGCTGCAGAGGTTGTGCCTTTGATTCGTGTAACCAACCTTGCACGTACAATGCGTACGCTACAGGAAAAAGGTATTTGGTTTGTGGGTACGGCTGGTGAAGCTACGCACGACATTTATCAAGCTAAGCTTACTGGTCCTCTTGCTATCGTGATGGGTGCTGAAGGTGATGGTATGCGTCGTCTTACTCGCGAAACCTGCGATGATTTAATTAAGATCCCTATGGCGGGCAGTGTATCAAGCTTGAACGTATCAGTGGCTTCTGGTATCTGTTTGTTTGAAGCGGTTCGTCAGCGTTTGGCTGCCCAAAAATAAGGCGAGCACACTAAGCGTCGCTGAGTGTGACACTGAGTGACATCAAGATTAAGCACACAGGATGGGGAACCATCCTGTGTTATTTTAGCTAGGGAATTTATGACCCAACAAGATATTAAATTGATTGCTTTTGATCTGGATGGAACACTGCTTGATAGCGTGCCAGATCTTGCCGTAGCGGCCGATCAAGCAGTTCAGGCGTTAGGCTATCCTTCTGTATCAGAAGAGCAGGTGCGTGATTACGTTGGTAATGGTGCTGATATATTGATTGGACGTGCATTAAGCCAAAGCATGACCATCAGCAGTGATTTGAGTGATGAGCTGCGTGCTAAAGCGCGTGAGCTGTTTGATGAATACTACAAGCAAAGCGGCCATAAGCTAAGTCACCTTTACCCAACAGTAAAAGAGACGCTTGAAGAGCTACACCAAGCTGGTTTTACGATGGCGATTGTGACGAACAAGCCCTCGAAATTCGTACCAGAAATTCTAGAGCAGCATGACATCGCCAAGTACTTCGTAGACGTATTAGGTGGTGACGCGTTTCCAGAGAAAAAACCAAACCCGGTGGCGCTGAACTGGCTAATGGAAAAGCACCAGGTAAAACCAGCAGAGATGTTGATGGTTGGGGATTCGAAAAACGATATCTTGGCGGCGAAAAATGCGGGTTGTGCTTCATTTGGTTTAACTTACGGTTATAACCACGGCGAGCCCATTTCAGCTTCGAACCCTGACGTAGTGGCGAACCGCCTCGCGGAATTACTGGAAGTCGTCGCTGTTTCTGCATAACGGCAACAAAAGATCTTCCAAAATACTTGTTAATGAGTACACTGAGTAAACCGTGCGCTAAAAGCCGCACGGTTTTTCATTTTAATTAGATTAAGAAGTCAAAGGAATCATTCTAATGAGCAAACCCATTGTATTGAGTGGTGTTCAACCGTCAGGTGAACTAAGTATCGGTAACTACTTGGGGGCTCTACGTCAATGGCAGCAGATGCAAGACGATTATGATTGCCAATACTGTGTAGTAGACCTTCATGCGATTACGGTTCGTCAGGATCCTAAAGCACTGCATGAAGCGACATTAGATGCACTGGCAATTTGTCTGGCAGTTGGTGTTGATCCGAAGAAGAGCACGCTATTTGTTCAGTCACACGTACCAGAGCATGCTCAACTTGGTTGGCTTCTTAACTGTTACACGCAAATGGGTGAGCTGAGCCGTATGACTCAGTTTAAAGACAAATCGGCACGTTACGCGAATGACGTAAACGTGGGTCTGTTTGATTACCCTGTGTTGATGGCAGCAGATATTTTGCTTTACGGCGCACACCAAGTACCAGTTGGTAGCGACCAGAAACAGCACCTTGAGTTAGCGCGTGATATCGCAACGCGTTTTAACAACATCTACTCACCAGAGAGTCCGATTTTTACCGTTCCTGAGCCGTACATTCCAACAGTCAATGCACGTGTGATGAGTCTTCAAGACGCGACGAAGAAAATGTCGAAGTCAGATGACAACCGTAAGAACGTGATTACTCTGCTTGAAGAGCCAAAGTCGATCATCAAGAAGATCAACAAGGCGCAAACAGACACCGAAACCCCACCAAGCATTCGCCATGATATCGAGAACAAAGCGGGTATCGCGAACCTAATGGGACTTTACTCTGCGGCGACAGGAATGAGCTTTGAAGATATCGAAGCCAAGTACAAAGGCGTAGAAATGTATGGTCCATTTAAGAAAGATGTTGGCGAGGCGGTTGTAGCAATGCTGGAGCCAATTCAAGCAGAATACCATCGTATTCGCGCTGATCGTGCTTACATGGATGAGGTAATGCAGCAAGGTGCAGAAAAAGCATCGGCTCGCGCCGCTGAAACGCTGAAGAAAGCATACAAAGCGGTAGGCTTTGTCGCTCGCCCATAGTTGCTAAGAATAGATTACAAAAAGCTCCACGTTAGTGGAGCTTTTTTTATGCTTTTTACTGGAATGGCGTGTCTTTCATGCAACGTTCCATATCGTAATATTCAACACGTCCTCGAGCACCTAAAAAGGCGGACTTCACCACCATGCCTCTATCAATGAAGTAACTGAGCTGCACGCATGATATATCGTAGCTAAGTTCTTTAATTCTCGCTGGGATCCAGTAGGTTCCTGGTGTTCTTAGACGCTGGGTAAAAGTAATAACACCCTCGTCACTGACCTCTAACTCTTCAATTCCATCCAGCTCATTTTTGGCTGATTCGATGATGTTTTGATTCGCGGTAGGTTGAAGTGGCTCACTGGCGGTCAATTGACATCCCGTTATCAAGCCAAGTAAGAAGAGAGCTAGCGCACTACGTTGAATTTTTTTCATTTATCGTTCCTGGGTTTACAGCTAATGAGATCTTAATGTCTCGCGCAGGTGTTATATCTTTTGTGTATGAATTTGGCTAGTGAATAAGGAGAAGTTATTGAGCAAATGATGAAAATTTTGAAGTATGAGGGTCATGCGTAAGAAAAAGCCGAGCGAATAATAGGTGACTTAAGTTTAGACATGGCTATAAAAATGAAAATCAAAGCTTTCTAAATTAGTGATTAATTATATTTTCATTTATAACAAAGTGAGCTTGGTTAATAAGCCACTTCACGAGCGATGTATTTTCTACTCCTTAACATGAAGTGAAAAAATAAACTGAGTAATTAATCTAAATTTTGATTTGTTTATCAATAGCGTTCTGTATTTATTACAAAAAATGTTTGAATGGGATGTTCTGGCATATTTTCTTACATTCACATGTGATTCATTTCACGGCTTTAATTGCTCATTCTTATTTATTTCATAAATAAACCTGATAGTAGACGCAAATGGTAGGCTCTGATCAGAGCTAAGTTTGCATTTACATAAATATCAGGTATGACAATGGACACGTTAATCAAACCCTCAATACTCGCACTAACCATCGCCAGTGCACTTAGCGCAAACGCGAGCGCAGAGATTATTATTTCCCAGTATGTGGAAGGCGGCGCTTATAATAAAGCGGTCGAGATCGCCAATACAGGTGATACTGCGGTGACACTCACAGGCTATGAATTAGCAAAATCTTCGAATGGTGGCGGCTCGTGGGGCAGCACTCTTGATCTTAGTGACGTAACGTTACAAGCGAAGCAAGTGTATGTGCTTGCTCATGGCGATGCGAGCGAAGCAATAAAGGCGGTTGCGGATTACACTGATAAAAATGTAGCGAACTTTAACGGCGACGATCCGTTGGCACTTCTTAAAAATGGGGAAGTGCACGATATATTAGGTGTGATGGGGGACGTGGATTTCGCTAAAGACACCACGTTAGTTCGTAACAGTGATGCGCTTACACCTTCAACTACCTACCAATCCACTCAGTGGACAGCCTTACCTAAAGATAATATTGATGGTTTAGGGGAATTAAATACAACTGAGCCACCTGCGCCATTTGCTTGTGAAGTAGATGGACAAGAACCAGCCTTTACCACCATCCAAGAGATTCAAGGTGAAGGTGCTTCTTCTCCATTTATTGATGGCTACCCTTACATCACGACCGAAGATCACTTCGTAACTGGTGTGGTCAGTGCGGTAACAACAGGCTTAACTAAAGGCTTCTACCTGCAAGCACTTGAGAATGATGGCAACGACAAGACATCTGAAGGTTTGTTTATTCACACCGATGTTGCAGATACAGAGCTGAAAGCTGGTGATGTTGTTTGTGTGAAAGGGAAAGTACAAGAGTACTACAGCAACACTCAGCTTTCTTCTGATGCAAACAGTTATGTAAAAACAGGCACATCAAACGCCTCTTTGGTTACTCCGTTAACGATTAAGGAAGGAGAAACACTACGTGATGCACTAGAGCGTCATGAAGGTATGCAAGTTGAGCTCAGCTCGGCTAGCGAACTTTTCGTTACTCGTAACTTTTCTTACGATTATGACTCTCGACGCAACAACATGATGTTGTCTCATGAAGCACCGTTGTTTAAGCCGACTCAATTGCATGCAGCAGAGAGTGACGCTGCGGTTACCCTTGCCAAAGAGAATGCGGCCAACCGTATTTACTTGGAATCAGATAGCAAAGCGCCAAATGGTCAAATCCCATATTTCCCAACGTTTGCACAAGATCTTGACCAAAATGGCTCTTCAGAGCAGCACATTCGCCTAGGCTCTCGTGTCGAAGGCCTGCAAGGTGTCGTGGCTTACAGCTACAACGAGTACCGCCTAATTGCGACCAATGAAGTTGATAGCAGCAACTTTGTCACGTCAGGTGATGACTTTGACGTTGCGCGTAAAGCGGCGCCAGCCATTGCCGATTCTGATTTACGAGTGGCGAGCTTTAACGTTCTTAACTACTTCACTTCGGTTGCTGACAGCGGTCACGACAACCCAACCGGGCAAAATCGTGGCGCGACAAACCTTGATGAGTTCTTGATCCAGCAAGCGAAAATCGTTTCAGCGATGAATAAGATGGACGCGGACATCATTGGCTTGATGGAAGTGGAAAACAACGGCTTTGGTGATGGCAGTGCTATCCAAAACTTGGTTGATGCTTTAAACGCTGAGATTGATGACGTGGAAGATCATTACACGTATGTCGAAATCGAAGAGCAAGACAAATACCAAGAGGAATACTTTGGCAGTGATGCGATCATGGTTGCGATCTTATATCGTGCTAACGCAGTAACACCAAAAGAAGCAGCAAAAGTCATTGTGACGCCAGAGCAACACATTGCAGAGAACACCATTACTCGTAAAGAGGGCACTGAAAGTAACCCTGCATACGACAAATATCAACGCCATAGCTTATTACAGACCTTTACAGTGAAAGAGACTGGCGAAGATCTTTCAGTGGTCGTGAACCACTTTAAATCGAAAGGTTCTGAATGTATTGAAGAGTGGATTGCTGGTGTAGAAGACTCAGAACCCGCGGATCTGCAAGGTAACTGCAACAACTTCCGTGTTTCTGCTGCGAAAGTCGTTGGTGAAGCGCTGAAAGATATTGATGGCGATGTGCTCGTTATGGGCGATTTGAACGCTTACGGCAAAGAAGATCCGTTACTGACCCTCACTGATTACTCAAAAGAGAAATACGGCCGTGATATCTACACTGCCGCTTACACAACCATTGGTGGCGGTGAGCTTCAAGTAGAGAAAACCAAGATTGAAAAAGGCTACGGTCTGCACAATTTAAACACCTTGCTGCATGGCGCTGATACGTTCTCGTACACCTATTCAGGTGAGTTGGGGAACTTGGACCATGCATTGGCAAGCAGCAGTTTAGCGCAAAAAGTGGTGGCGATTGAAGATTGGAACATCAACTCTCTAGAAAGTAACTTGTTTGAATACAGCAGCAAATACACGGGTGACATGCCGAAGTACAAAGATGCGTTCTCAGCGTCTGATCATGATCCAGTGATTATTGCTATTGATTTGCCAGATGATGATATCGATTTACCGAAAGCGGGTGAAAACTTAGCGATTGATGTACGTCTACCACCAACTGCGGTTGCGGGCGATATTGTGACAGTGAACTTAACAGCATCCACACAAGCGGCCGCGACAAGCAGTGATGCAAAAGTTTACTCGGCTAGCCAAACCTTGACTCAAACTGACATTGACGCACGCAGCGTGAATATTGAGTTTGAACAAGCGCCAGAACAAGGTAATTACCAGTTAGAAGAGAAAGTGACAGACTCGACAGGCAACGTCGTTAAGTTTAGCTCTGTTCGTGATGTCTCAATGACGCAAACTGAAACGGGTGCAGAAGGTTCGAAGGACTCAGATGGTGGTTCGTTTGGTTTTGGCGCGCTACTCGCGATGCTTGGACTTGGCTTAGTACGTCGCCGCAACTAAGCCTTTATCTCCTAAAATACAGCTGTAAAGACCAAAGGCCAGCCGATGCTGGCCTTTTTATTGCACAAAGACTTGCCTTTCTAGTTTGGTGTTGCAAAATACCGCCCTTAATTGTCGCAAACCAGACAATCATCTCTTAAGTCTTGCCTAAACGGATTGGAGCAGCTGACACTCTATGTTGTTGATCATCGATAACTACGATTCTTTCACTTACAACCTCTACCAATACTTTTGCGAGCTTGGCGCTAGTGTAAAAGTCGTGCGTAACGATGAAATCGACATTCAAGGGATTGAAGCGTTGAACCCAACTCACTTGGTGATCTCACCTGGACCGTGTACGCCAAACGAGGCAGGTATCTCTCTACAAGCTATCGAATACTTCGCTGGTAAGCTTCCAATATTGGGTGTTTGCCTTGGTCATCAAGCGATAGCGCAAGCGTTTGGTGGGGAAGTCGTGCGCGCTCGACAAGTGATGCATGGGAAAACGTCACCTATTCGTCACAATGGTCGCAGTGTGTTTAAAAACCTGAATAACCCACTCACGGTAACCCGTTATCACTCTCTCGTGGTGAAAAACGGTACGTTACCCGATGTGTTTGAACTGACCGCATGGACTGAGCTGCCGGATGGAAGTATGGACGAAATCATGGGTTACCAACATAAAACCCTGCCAATTGACGCAGTGCAGTTTCACCCAGAATCGATCAAAACAGAGCAAGGTCACGAGTTGCTCGCGAACTTTTTAGCACGTAAAGCGATCTGATCGCGATCACTTTTCTTAACAAATCATTCATCTTTTTGCCGAGGTGAGTGGATTGCAAAACTATGCGGTTCATTCTGGCCTCTTTGTCTATTCATGTCTTTTTAAACCTTCTATCCCCTGTATTACATAACATTTATAAAAAATCGCTTCTCTATTTTACTTTCTTGATGCATAAATAGTCATAAGCAGTGATTAATGGAAGTTGCTTTCGAGAACGAAAAGAATAAATCACTATTGAAATGGTTAATTAAATGTAAATACAATGCCGCAATAGCTTAAATGCAAAACATTATTTGCTGGCAAAGAGAGCCGGTTAAATTCGCTTATCTGCTACGCATGCGGTATCAAGAAGGAATGTGCAATGACAACGGAAATTAAAGTAGAGCGCGGTTTATTCGATGAGGTAATGGTACCTTGCTATAACCCGATGGAAATGATCCCTGTTAAAGGTGAAGGTTCACGTGTTTGGGATCAGGAAGGTAATGAATACATCGACTTTGCTGGTGGTATTGCAGTGAGCTGTCTTGGCCATTGTCATCCAGTAATGGTAAACGCATTAACAGAGCAAGCTAACAAGCTGTGGCACTTAAGTAACGTGATGACGAACGAACCAGCACTTCGTCTGGCGAAAAAGCTAACAGAAGTGAGCTTTGCTGAGCGCGTATTCTTTGCTAACTCTGGCGCAGAAGCGAACGAAGCGGCACTTAAGCTGGCACGTCGTTACGCTGCTGACGTACATGGCGCTGAGAAATCAGAAATCATTGCATTCAAACAAGGTTTCCACGGTCGTACGTTCTTCACCGTAACGGTTGGTGGTCAAGCGGCTTACTCTGACGGTTTTGGTCCTAAGCCTGGTGACGTTACCCACTTACCTTACAATGATATTGAAGCACTACAGGCACACATGTCTGATCGCACATGTGCGGTGATGATGGAGCCGCTACAAGGTGAAGGCGGTATCGTGCCACCAACGCCTGAGTTTGCTCAAGCAGTACGTGAGCTGTGTGACAAACACAACGCGCTACTGATCTTCGATGAAGTGCAAACCGGTAATGGTCGTACAGGTAACTTCTACGCTTACCAAGGTTTAGGTATTACACCTGATATTCTAAGCACCGCGAAATCACTCGGTGGCGGCTTCCCAATCGGTGCAATGCTTACTACTGCAAAATTAGCAGAGCACATGAAAGTCGGTACGCACGGTTCAACATACGGCGGTAACCCACTCGCGTGTGCTGTAGCAGAAGCAGTTGTGAAAGAAGTTACTAAGCCTGAAGTGTTGGCTGGTGTGCTAGAACGCGAAGCGATGTTCCGCGAAGGTCTAGAGAAGATCAATGCTAAGTACAACATCTTCTCAGAAGTTCGTGGTCAAGGCCTATTGCTTGGCGCTGCACTAAATGAAGAATGGCAAGGCCGCGCACGTGATGTTCTCGTCGCTGCAGGCAAACAAGGTCTCATGGTATTGGTTGCGGGTGCCAATGTCGTACGTTTCACACCATCACTCGTTATTACACAACAAGAAATTGAAGAAGGCTTGGCGAAACTGGATAAAGCGATCGCGACTTTAGTTTAAGCGCGATATCAGTTTCAACGTCAACGCAGACACCCCCGTCAAGGATCTCTGATGGGGGAATTGTTCCTACAATATAGTTAGGATCTTCTTGCATCTGGAGGGAGTATTGATGCTAGTAGTTCGCCCTATCGCGATGTCGGATTATGACGCGCTGCACACTTGTGCGGTGGAGTCTGGTCACGGATTTACATCTCTACCGGTTAACGAAGAACTGTTAACCAATCGAATCAAACACTCAGAGTACAGCTTTGGTAAGCCAGATGTGGCAGAACCAGGTGATGAAGGCTACCTGATGGTCGGCTTTGACTCTGAAACGGGTGAGGTTGCGGGTACCACCGGAATCGAAGCATCTATCGGCTGGGATGTCCCATTTTACTCGTATCACATTAGTAAAGTGGTGCACTCGTCACCAAAGCTTGGCGTCAATAATGTCGTCAAACTGCTTACTTTTGGTAACAACTACACGGGTAACAGCGAAATTTGTACCTTGTTCTTGCGTGAGAAATTCCGCCAAGGTCTGAATGGTCGTCTCATGTCGAAGTGTCGTTTCCTCATGATGGCTGAGCACCCAGAGCGTTTCTCTGAAACGATCTTTGCGGAGATGCGTGGTGTTTCAGACGACGCAGGCAACTCGCCGTTCTGGCAATGGTTACAAGAGCATTTCTTCTCCATCGATTTCACGCTTGCAGATTACCTGACAGGTATCGGCAAGAAAGGCTTTATTGCTGACTTAATGCCGAAGCTGCCTATCTACATCAACCTGTTGAGTCCAGAAGCGCAAGCGGTCATTGGCCAAGTGCATGACAACACTCGCCCAGCATTAAAGCTGCTTGAGCGTGAAGGCTTCACTAACCGTGGCTACGTGGATATTTTCGATGCGGGTCCAACCGTTGAATGTGACTTACGCAATATTGAATCGGTACGTCACTCGTTCCGTGCGCAAGTGAAAATTGCACAACATAGCAGTACGCAAGACTTCTTGATGTGCAACTCATCGTTCGAAAACTTCCGCGCAGCAGTCACCAAAGCGGCGTATGACCCTGAAACACAAAGCGTCATGATCGCACCAGACGTTGCGGATGCACTTTTGGTTGAGGAAGGGGACTTTGTTCGTCTTCTTCCGCAGTAACAGACGACAGAATTTAAGGATAGAAACAATGACACATTGGATTGCAGGTGAATGGGTACAAGGTCAGGGTGAAGCATTTACGTCTCTGTCGCCTTACAACCAAGAAGTGATCTGGCAAGGCAACGGTGCAACGGCAGAGCAGGTGAATCAAGCGGTATCTGCAGCGCGTGAAGCGTTTATTGACTGGAAAAAACGCCCATTTGCAGAGCGTGAAGCGATCGTGTTGGCTTTTGCTGAGAAAGTAAAAGAGAACAGCGAAAAAATCGCCGAAGTCATTGCCAAAGAAACTGGTAAGCCAATTTGGGAAACGCGCACTGAAGCAGCGGCAATGGCAGGTAAAATTGCCATCTCTATTCGTGCTTACCATGACCGCACCGGTGAAGCGAGCCGTGAAGCGGCGGGCAACCAAATTGTGTTACGTCATCGCCCACTGGGCGTGATGGCGGTATTTGGGCCATATAACTTCCCTGGTCACTTACCAAATGGTCACATTGTGCCTGCGTTACTAGCGGGTAACACCGTTGTGTTCAAGCCATCCGAGCAAACACCTTGGACTGGCGAGCTAGCTATGAAACTTTGGGAAGAAGCCGGTCTGCCGAAAGGCGTGATCAACCTTGTCCAAGGTGCGAAAGAAACCGGCATTGCGCTTGCTGATGCGAAAGGCATTGATGGTGTACTGTTCACGGGCAGCGCGAACACGGGGCATGTATTGCACCGTCAATTTGCGGGTCAACCAGGCAAGATGTTAGCACTAGAAATGGGTGGTAATAACCCGATGGTGATCTCTGATAAATATGGTGATTTGGATGCCACGGTGTACACCATCATCCAGTCAGCGTTTATCAGTGCTGGTCAACGTTGTACGTGTGCTCGTCGTTTGTACGTGCCATTGGGTGAGAAAGGTGATGCGCTCATCACGAAACTGGTTGAAGCGACGAAGAATATTCGCGTAGACCAACCATTTGCAGAGCCTGCGCCATTTATGGGGCCGCAAATCTCCGTTGCCGCAGCCAAGTTCATTCTCGATGCACAAGCGAACCTTCAATCACTTGGTGGTGAAAGCTTGGTTGAAGCTAAAGCAGGAGAGGCGGCGTTTGTTTCTCCGGGCATTATTGATGTAACGAACATTGCTGAGCTACCAGATGAAGAGTACTTCGGTCCACTTCTGCAAGTGGTGCGTTACGAAGGGCTAGAAAAAGCCGTAGAACTGGCGAACGACACGCGCTTTGGTCTCTCTGCTGGTTTAGTTTCAACTGACGACCAAGAATGGGAATACTTCGTTGACCATATTCGTGCAGGGATCGTGAACCGTAACCGCCAGCTCACTGGTGCAAGTGGTGATGCGCCATTTGGTGGTCCTGGTGCGTCAGGTAACCTACGTCCAAGCGCTTATTACGCAGCAGACTACTGTGCGTACCCGATGGCATCAATGGAAGGTCAAGAGACTATCTTGCCTGCAACATTAAGCCCAGGTGTGGCGCTATAAGTTTTAATAACAGAGTCGCAACCATGTATTGCGGCTCACCTTGCCGGCGAATCATTTAGGTATGGGTTGTAGTGATCGTTGGCAGAACACGGAAAGTGAGCAAAGACTCGGAAAAGCGTGTTGACTGACTGGCATTTACCGTCACAGGTTGATGGCTGCTCGTTCATTATTCTGGACAACTTTTCGTTGTGAACGAGCAGTCAACTTCCGCTTACCTTTTAACTCTACATCTCGTAACAAGGAGTCGTTATGACGCCCGATGTGTTATTTGAATCGCTATGGCAAGATTACATTCAACGTCTTTGCCCTTCTGCTGCGAAAGTACATCAGCTGCTTCAAGAAGATGAGCCTCTGATTAATGATCATATAGCTTTACGTACCTTCAATATTGCGCCTCTTGGTATCGAAACCTTAGCTAAACCATTTGTAGCCATTGGCTATCAGGCATGTGGTGACTACGTTTTCGAAAGTAAAAAGCTGGTTGCTAAACACTATGAGCACCCTGATCCGAAGCAACCTAAAGTCTTTATTAGTGAGCTAAAAGTTGAGGAGTGTTCACCTGAGCTGCAAGAGATTGTGAAAAAGCTGGTGGCACAAGTCGATGCAGGCAAGCTGAACGATAGCGCATTCTTACATGGTGGACGCTTGTGGGATTTAAGCTTTGCTGACTACCAAACGTTGGCTAAAGAAAGTGAGTATGCATCTTGGTTGGCTGCGCATGGTTACGGCGCAAACCACTTCACGGTGAGCGTTAACCAGCTCAATGAATACGAAGAAGTGAAGCAAGTAAACGATCACTTACGTACGGCCGGATTTACCATTAATGAAAACGGCGGGGAAGTGAAGGGCACTCCTGAGGTGCTGCTAGAACAATCATCGACCATGGCGGATAAAGTGGCGGTTCGCTTTAGCGAAGGCACTGAAATTATCCCTGGTGGCTTTTACGAGTTTGCTAAGCGCTACCCGATGGAAAACGGTGAGCTGTACCCAGGTTTTGTGGCGGCTTCAGCGGACAAAATCTTTGAAAGTACGAATGGCTAACTTTTAGGGTTAACCTTTCGGCTAACCAACTTGCTCATTAGTCTTTTGTTGCTCTGAGCTTAATGTGGTTACAAGACAAATAAAAAGCCACCAATGTCGCCATTGGTGGCTTTTATAATTTTGTTCGCGTCACTCTGGTTTGAGATTAACGAGTACCGTAAACCACGATAGTTTTACCGTGCGCAGAGATTAAGTTCTGCTCTTCTAACATTTTCAAGATACGACCTACTGTCTCACGAGAACAGCCAACGATTTGACCGATTTCTTGACGAGTGATCTTGATTTGCATGCCGTCTGGGTGAGTCATTGCGTCTGGTTGTTTTGCAAGGTTCAGAAGCGTCTGAGCGATACGACCAGTTACGTCTAGGAACGCCAGGTCACCCACTTTTTGGCTAGTTACTTGAAGACGACGAGCCATCTGCGCAGAAAGGCGCATTAGGATGTCTGGGTTTACTTGGATAAGCTGACGGAATTTCTTGAAAGAAATTTCAGCAACTTCACAAGGAGATTTAGCACGAACCCAAGCTGTGCGCTCTTGGTCTTCCTCGAATAGACCAAGTTCACCAATAAAGTCTCCTTGGTTTAGGTAAGAAAGGATCATCTCCTTACCTTCTTCGTCTTTGATAAGAACCGCAACAGAACCTTTAACGATGTAGTACAAAGTTTCTGCCTTTTCGCCCGCGTGAATTAGCGTGCTCTTTGAAGGGTACTTATGAATATGACAGTGTGAAAGAAACCACTCTAATGTTGGGTCGGTTTGAGGTTTACCTAGAACCATAATATCTCACTTCCTCTGCAGGGTACGCTTGCGCTATCCATATTTTAGCTAAGCCTGAATTAGGCCTACTAGAATAAGAGCACTTTTTATATGCTGCAAGCTCTCTTGTGTTTCGGTAAGAAATAGTATCCTTTTTCGAAAACGATTTCTTGATTTTAATCGTGCCATGATTGAGATTTTGTAAGCAAAACTGTGCACATGATCACGGTATGAAAAGTAAACATCTTCGCAGGCAGGTTTTTAGCCAATTTTCCCTGTTTCGATGAGCTGTTGTAGGATAGGCCGAACTATGAGCTCCATTGCAAAGCTCATCTTACCGCCTGGCACGACAATCGTGTTGTGGCGTGACATGAATGAGCCATCAATCATAGCCAGGAGATATGGGAAGTCGACTTTCTTTATCCCACGCAAGCGAATCACGACAAAGCTCTCATCCAGGCTTGGGATACCTTTCGCGTTAAGTGGGTTGGAGGTATCGACCGTTGGGACGCGCTGAAAGTTAATATGAGTGCGAGAAAATTGCGGAGTGATGTAGTTAAGATAATCGTCCATCGAGCGCACGATAGAATCCATTACTGCTTCTCGTGAATGACCGCGGTCACGAGTATCACGCACAAACTTTTGGATCCACTCTAAGTTTACGATTGGTACCATACCAATCAAGAAATCCACATGCTGCGCAACATTAACATCGCCATCCACAACACCGCCGTGCAAGCCTTCATAGAAGAGAACGTCACTGTTCTCCGGTAAGTCCTGCCACGGTGTGAAGGTTCCAGGCATTTGATTATAAGGTACGGCCTCGTCAAAGGTGTGTAGGTAGCGACGTACGCTGCCTGCGCCATCGTGACCATATTTACGGAAAAACTCTTCCAATCCTGGAAAGTCATTAGCTTGAGGGCCAAAGTAGCTAATGTGTCGACCTTGCTCGCGCGCTTTACGGATTTCTATATCCATTTCAGGGCGAGTAAAGCGATGGAAGCTGTCGCCTTCAACCCATGCGGGTTTAACGTTCATCATATTGAACATCTTACGGAAGGCTTCAGATGTAGTGGTCGTGCCGGCACCGGATGAACCAGTAACCGCAATAATTGGGTGTTTAGCTGACATGACAAACCTTGTCGAAAATTACTTACCTGTAATGTGCAGTAGGCTGCTACTGCACGGTCGATAACCCACTATAGCACGTAACAATGCCTTGTCATTGAGTGGGGTACGGTAAAATGTGAAGGGTCTAAAATTTTGTTTTTACCTGAATATCGACGGTTTCGTGCAGTTCAGAGAACACGATAACCGCTTCGCCTTTTTCTAATTGAGTTTTTACTTGATCCACTTTGTCTTGCAAAGAAACCTCGACGGTTCCGTAATCCGTGCCTTCACGTAAGACGAATTCACGAATTAAGTTTTCCAATGTTTCTGGCGCAATGTCTTGCCATGGAATGATCATAAATACCTCGAACTTTTATGATGAGCGGCTAGTTTACTGCTTTCGCTGCTTGGATACAGCAGAAAGGTAATCTGCGGCAATACTTTCGTAATACGCTGGCAGCGCTTCTTCCAACCAAAATTTCGGCTTGAGCGCTGAACCTGTAAGGAAACCAACATGCCCACCGTGCTCAAAGAGACGGTAATCAATATTATCTGGCAGAACAAATTTCGGGATCACATCGTCGGTCATGAATGGATCGTCTTTGGCGTGAATGATCAGTGTCGGTAGCGTGATCTGTTGTAATTTACTTAAGCCAGAACATTGATCGTAATAATCTTGTGCGTCTTTAAAACCGTGCAGTGGTGCCGTGATCAAATCATCGAATTCATACAATCGTGTGACACGTTTTATTGAGTTGTAGGACAAAGCGAGCTCGCCATGCAACAAGTGATGTTTTTGCAATGCGTTGCGTTTGAGCGAAGAGAGTAGGTAACGGCGATACACTTTCGAAAAGCCTTGTTCAATACGGTTCGCACACGCTGCTAAGTCTAAAGGTGCTGAGATAATGGTCGCCGCATTCAAAATGGGGTGGTCTTTGTATTGGGCTAAATAATTCGCCAACATGTTACCGCCAAGAGAAATGCCAACCGCAACTTTGGGGTTATCAGGAAAGCGTTGCTCAAGGTGCTCTAAGAAGTGGCGGGCGTCAGTCACTTCACCAGAATGATAGGCGCGAGCTTTCTTGTTTGGCTTACCGCTACAACCGCGGAAATGCATCATCACCGACAGCCATCCGGATTGAGCAAATGCATTCATTAGGCCATTGGCGTAAGGGCTATAGAAGCAGCCTTCTAGTCCATGAAATAAAACAAAAATCGGCTTTTTTTGCGCAGGTTCTTGGGTTGGGTCCTCGCTCCATGCGAGATCGAGAAAATCGCCATCGGATGTATCGAGGGTTTGCCAAATCGGCGTAAACAACGCTTTTTTGCGAATAAAACGCGGTAAAAGCGTTTGAAGGTGCGGGTTTTTGATCCCGGCGGCTGCGAAAAATTGTGTCATACCTAACTGCTCTTATGCGGTTCTTCGGTGTCAGTTGAAGAACTTATTAATATAATCCTTTATAAAGATTATAGGTATTCTACAGATTTATGGGCGTTTTGGTGGGTGAATGTTTGGCACCGGAATAGCAAAGGCCTGTTGCAAATGCTCACCACCAAGTTGACGACAGTATCTCAGCGTGAGTGGGGCGCCATCATTTTTGACCAGCGTGAGCGAGTTAATGCAGTTCACCAAATCCGCTTGTTGCTGCTTTTCTAGTTGCAGCTCAAACTGCAAGGTTTCACGATATAAAGCGTCATTGACTTGAGACTTTAGATGGCGACGTAAGTCGCGAAAAGAGTGCAGTAAGGTTTCGCTTCGGCCCAGACAGCTCTGCACCAGAGGCCAGTCTTTTTCTTGGAAAATGAGTTGCTGCTCATCGAGCCATCTGAGCAGCAGGAGTAGGTTCACGTTGCCGTGATAATTGTTCTGTAATGATAAACACGCTTCTTTCACTTCTCGCACACCATAAAATTGCAGACTGAACTGCCAAAGGTGTTCTAGGGTGAGTGTGTATTCAGCGTGTTGATTACTCATTGATTAAACTCTAGCTCCATCTGCTCCAGTTCTTCCTGAGCAGACATCCATTCCATTTCAATTTCTTCGAGCTCTGCCTTACTAGAAGCTTGAAGAGCCAGCACTTGGTTAAGTTTAGCTTTATTTTCGGCTTCATACAGTGAGTTATCTGCCAATTGTTCTTCAGCTTCGGCCAGTGCTGCACCTAACTTATCCATTTTATTTTCTAATTGTGTCAGCGTTTTGCGAATTGGCGCCGTCTGCTTACGAAATTCTGCATCGCGACGTTTCTGCTCTTTTTTCGCTGCCGCGCTGTTGGCGCTATCTTTGGCTGGCTGTGCAGCTTGTGCTTCTTTGCGTTCCGCTCTTTGTTGCTCGGTTAACCACTTGTAGTAGTCGTTTAAGTCACCATCGAACGGCGCAACTTGACGATCGTGCACCAAGTACAAGTCATCGGTTGTAGCACGCAATAGGTAACGGTCGTGCGAAACAATCACCATTGCACCTTCGAACGTTTGCAGTGCCATCGTCAATGCCTGACGCATGTCCAAATCCAAGTGGTTGGTTGGTTCATCAAGTAGCAACAGGTTTGGCTTTTGCCACACAATTAAGGCCAGCACTAAACGGGCTTTTTCACCACCCGAAAACGGTGCGACTTTCTCCAGTGCTTTGTCGCCTTGGAAGCCAAAGCTGCCTAGGTAATCACGTAGCTGTTGTTCGGTTTGATCCGGCGCGATCTGCATCATGTGTTGCAGAGGCGTTTCTTCTGGGTGCAGCGTTTCTAATTGATGCTGGGCAAAGTAACCTATTTTTACACCTTGTGAGTAAGTCAGATCGCCACCTTGCGCGTTAAGCTCACCAGAGAGCAATTTGATCAAGGTCGATTTACCCGCGCCATTACGGCCGAGTAGACCAATGCGACTGCCAGGAACCAAGTTCAAGCGGATCTTCTCTAAGATCAGGTTGTCACCGTAGCCTGCCGATACTTCATCCATCATCATGATTGGGTTTGGCAGCGCCGCGGGCTCACGGAATTGGAAGCTAAATGGGTTATCGAATTGAGCGGGTAACACTTTTTCCATGCGCTCCAAAGCTTTAATACGGCTTTGAGCCTGGCGTGCTTTCGAGGCTTTATAACGGAAACGGTCGATGTAGCTTTGCATGTGCGACATCTGTTTCTGTTGCTTCTCGAACATCGCTTGCTGCAGCATCATTTTTTGCGCTCGTTGGTTTTCGAACGACGAATAGTTACCCGTGTATTCGTTCAATTGTTGGTTTTCGATGTGAATAATACGGCCAACAATTGGGTCAAGGAAATCACGGTCGTGCGAGATCAGGATCAGTGTACCTGGGTAGTTTTGTAGCCAACGTTCAAGCCACATCACTGCGTCTAAGTCCAAGTGGTTGGTTGGCTCATCGAGTAGCAATAAGTCAGAACGGCACAATAGCGCCTGGGCTAAGTTAAGGCGCATACGCCAACCACCTGAGAATTGAGTCAAACTCCAACTCATTTGCTCTTGGCTGAAACCTAAACCGTCGAGCAATTCTGCCGCGCGAGCGCGAATGCTATAACCGCCGATGGTTTCAATTTTACCGTGGATCTCGGCAACCAAGGTGCCGTTGTCTTGTGCTTCCGCTTCAGCCAACTGCTTTTCGAGCGCTCGGTACTCGCGATCACCATCAATGACGTATTCCAGTGCAGTGCGCTCTAGCGCAGGCGTTTCCTGTGCGACCCAGGCCAACTCCCAATGTTGAGGTTGGCTAAATGAGCCTGCATCAATCGACAGTTCATCTTTCAGCAATGCAAATAGCGTTGATTTACCGCAGCCGTTTTTGCCCACAAGGCCGACTTTATCGCCAGGATGGATAGTCGCTGAAGCTTGATCTAAAAGAGGTTTACCGCCACGCAGTAACTGAATATCAGAGAAGGTAATCATAAAGTTTTCATTCACTTTGCGCAGTGCGCGTTGCTTGGTTACATAGCGAAGTGGTTTCAATCGTTTTTAAAGCCACTTGGGTATATATCTAGCGGTGAATAGTAGGGGTATTGGCCGGAAAAGTCGATTGATTCGCTTTAATTGCATTATGCTGTACAAAAAAGTATAACAATTTGATAACGGATAAAAATAACCACAAGGACGACCATTTGGCTGTTGCACCGTCTATTCTCCCAAGAGTTCTGGTCATTTATGCTCATCCAGAGCCACATAACTCGATTGCTAATCAAGTGATGATTAAAAAAGCTCAGTCGCTTGATCACGTCACTGTGCACGATCTTTACGGTGTTTACCCTGACTTCTTTATTGATGTGAATTACGAACATGAGTTGTTGCTCATGCATGATGTGATCGTGTTTCATCACCCGCTTTATATGTATTCATGCCCAGCCCTGTTAAAAGAGTGGTTGGACCGAGTGCTGGGCAAAGGTTTTGCTTTTGGCGGAGGTTCGGCACTAGAGGGAAAATACTGGCGCAGTGTGATTACAACGGGGGGGAAAGAAGAGGCCTTTAGCGCGAAGGGGTACAACAAATATCCATTAGAGCAAATCTTACAACCGTTTGAACTGACGGCCGCCTTGTGTCAAATGCACTGGATTGAACCTTTGGTGTTGTATTGGTCGCGTAATGTCTCGGATATTGAGCGGTATGAGCACGCCGAACTGTATCGTCGGTGGTTGAACAACCCACTTGAAAACTGGGAAGCAACAGACCAAGGAGGTCAGTATGGCGATAACCAGTGAGTTTCTTCAAAGTAGCGTGGTCTTTCTCTCGGCTGCGGTTATCGCGGTGCCGATTGCTCAGCGTCTCGGACTTGGCTCGGTTTTAGGTTATTTACTTGCCGGTGTGTTGATTGGCCCTTGGGGCCTTGGCTTAATCAGTGATGTTGATGCTATTTTGCACTTTGCTGAACTTGGGGTCGTGTTGTTACTGTTCTTGATCGGCCTTGAACTAAATCCTAAAAAACTGTGGCAAATGCGAGGACCGATTCTAGGTTTAGGCGGCGCGCAGGTGGTGGTTACGACCGCCGTGCTGGGCAGTGTCGTCAGTATGTTCGGCGTAAGCATGCAAGTGAGTTTGGTGATTGGGATGGGATTGGCGCTGTCCTCGACGGCAATTGCTCTTAAAGTGATTGAAGAGCAAGGGCTCAATGGCACCGAAACGGGTCAGTCTGGTTTTGCAGTATTGCTCTTTCAAGATATTGCCGTGATCCCAATGTTGGCAATGTTGCCCTTGCTTGCTGGCGGGCAGAGTGGCGGTAGTTGGTTGGATGTCTTCACGGTATTAGGCAGTGTAGTGGCCCTGTTGATTGGTGGCCATTTCTTATTGCGTCCACTATTTCGCTTTGTTGTGATGAGCGGCGTTCGTGAGCTCTTTACCGTCGCCGCACTATTGGTCGTGCTTGGGATTTCTGTCGTGATGCAAAAGCTCGGGCTTTCTATGGCTCTAGGGACTTTCTTAGCCGGCGTTCTGCTGGCTGAGAGTGAGTATCGACATGAATTGGAAATCGCTATCGAGCCGTTTAAAGGTTTGTTGTTGGGGTTGTTCTTCATCGCGGTTGGCATGGCGGTAAATTTGGGGTTATTGGCATTACACCCTTTAGAGATTCTGGGCGCGGTGGTGGCTTTGGTCGTGGTTAAGGGCTTGGTTTTGTATGCATTGGCGAGAGCTGCCCGTGTCGGAGCCAAAGCGAGAAGCCGTATGGCCGCGATTTTAAGCCAAGGTGGTGAGTTTGCCTTTGTCATATTTACCGCAGCGAGCCAAGAGGGCATTTTATCCAAAGAGCAAGTAGCGTTTTTGTTGGTGGTGGTTAGTTTATCCATGGTGACGACACCACTTTTGCTGATGGGACAAAAAAAATGGTTTGCTCATACTCTGAATCAAGAAGAAGAGGGCATGACCACGAAAGTAGTGGATCGTCGGCCACGTGTGATCATTGCAGGCTTTGGACGTTTCGGTCAGATCGTCGGACGTTTAATGTATGCCAATAAAATCAAAGTGACGGTATTAGAAAGTGATGCCAGTCAAATCCATCTACTGCGCAAGTATGGTTACAAAGTGTTTTATGGCGATGCTACCCAAATTGATCTTTTGCGGGCTGCTGGCGCAGATAAAGCAGAAGCATTGGTCATTTGTACCGATTCACCTGATGAGGTGATGGCCATCGTTGATATCTGCCGCGTGCACTTCCCGAAACTTAAGTTGCTAGCCCGAGCAAGAAGCCGTGTCGAGGCGTATCAGTTAATGAGCCACGGTGTCGAGAATTACTCTCGTGAAACATTTTTAGGGGCATTGGATCTCGGTCGCCAAGCGCTCGTAGAACTTGGTATGCACCCATATCAAGCAAAGCGGGCAGAAGCACATTTTCGTAAGTTAGATAATGCTATGCTTAAGGACTTATTGCCTCAGCACAATGAAGATAAGAAATTGGCTCAGAGAGCGAAAGAGGCACGCAAAGAGCTAGAAGAAATTTTTGGTCGTGAGATGGAGAGCGACCATCAGTCACCTAATCATTGGAAGTAGTACTTGAGCCAAGACTCAAGCTAAGGAAATAGCGTGAAAATCAAGAAACGTTTTATTGCCGGCGCTAGCTGCCCAAATTGCAGCCAGCAAGATACCCTGCGCTGGTGGATTGAAAATAATATCGAGTTAGTTGAGTGTGTCGAGTGTGAGTTTACTGAGCAGCGTAAACCGCAATCTGTAGAGAAAAATAAACACTCAGATCAGGAAATGATCGGAATTTTTAAGCCGGAATAATTGAACTTCGATAATTGATCCCCATAATACACCCAGATATCTCAGTACTTAACCCCATTCAGGTTAAGTCAATTAATCTCCCTGGAGTTAGTATGAAAATTGAAAAGAACGTTGTTGCAAGCCTTGCATACAAAGTAATGATGGAAGACGGTGTCGTTGTTGATCAATCAACAGCAGAAGCGCCTCTAGATTACCTTCACGGTCACAACAACCTAATCACTGGTCTTGAAAAAGAGCTTGAAGGTAAAGTGGCTGGCGACAAGTTCTCAGTAACGGTAGCTCCTGAAGAAGCTTACGGCGAGCACAACGATGCGCTAGTACAACGCGTTCCTGCGGACGTATTCCAAGGCGTTGACCAAATCGAAGTGGGCATGCGCTTCCTGGCTGACACTGACCAAGGTCCAATCCCTGTAGAAGTAACAGAAGTTGATGGCAACGAAGTGGTTGTTGACGGTAACCATATGCTAGCTGGTCAAACACTAACTTTCGAAGTAGAAGTTATGTCTACACGTGAAGCAACAGCAGAAGAGATCGAACACGGTCATATCCATCAAGCTGGTGGTTGTGGTCATGACCATGATCACGATGATGAAGGCTGCTGTGGCGGCGGCAGCTGTGGTTCTCACTAATCACAAGCTCCTTCACTAGATAATCTTATCTAGTAAAGCTTTGAAAAGCGCAAGTTGAGGTTTCAACTTGCGCTTTTTGTTTATCTAAGGTGTAGTGCATAGAAGAAAAGAACAACTCATGGAAAAAGCGATGACAAAACCTTTCTCGATTGCGATTCATGGTGGCGCAGGCACCATTTTACGTGAACAGATGAGCAATGAACTTCAGCAATCCATCTTGGCTGATTTGGAAGCGTCGGTAAAAGCCGGCCATCAAATTCTTGAGGAAGGCGGCGACGCTTTGGATGCAGTTGTTTCTGCAGTAAAAGTGTTGGAAGACTCGCCTAACTTTAATGCTGGTAAAGGCTCGGTGCTGACCAACAACGAAATGGTAGAAATGGACGCCTCTGTCATGGATGGTCGAAACCAAGCCGCAGGCGCGGTCGCTGGTGTTCGTCATATCAAGAATCCAATTGAGCTCGCTCGTGACGTGATGCGAAACAGCAATCACGTGTTGTTGGTGGGTGAGGGCGCAGAGAAGTTTGCTTTTGAGCAAGGCCATGAGTATACCGAGCAAGATTACTTCTTTACTGATCGCCGTTATGAGCAACTGCTTTCGATGCGTGAGAAAGGACAGTTTGCTTTGTCGGAATCTCGTTATCCAGATGATCGTAAGCACGGTACAGTTGGTGCGGTGGCATTGGACCAACAAGGCAACTTAGCCGCTGCCACCAGTACGGGTGGCGTGACGAATAAGCAATACAATCGAGTCGGAGATTCGGCTTTGATAGGCTGCGGCACGGTGGCCGAAAATGGCGTCGTCGCGGTCTCGACTACGGGTGTCGGTGAGTTTTTTATCCGTAAACGTGTCGCAGAAGACGTCGCCGCGCGGATGCGTTATTTACAAGAAGATATTCATACTGCTTGTGAGCATATTATTCAGGGGGAACTGAAAGAGATGGGCGGCGAAGGCGGTCTAATCGCCATCGATGCACAAGGTGAGTTGCACTTTGCGATGAACAGTTCTGGTATGTACCGAGCTGGCATCAACACTCAAGGCGAGTTGAGCGTCAAAATCTACGCTGACGAATAGCTTCCTCTTGAGCAACCTTCTTAAGTAATCAATACAACAAAGCCCAGAACACGTTCTGGGCTTTGTGCTATTTGAGCCTGCATTTTAATAATGCGGTGGTGGGGTTTCTTCTGACGGATCGGCTAAATTCGACGAGTCCATATTTTTTACTTTACCTACCACATATTTCATCTGATCGAGCATCTTGGTAATTTGCAGTTGCTGCTGCGATAAGGCGCCGTTCAGATCTTCAATAGTCTGTTCTTGGAACGCAAGCTGACATTCTAAGTCATTAATGCGTGCTTCCAATTGCTGAATGATTTTTTCTGTCATGATCCGTTCTCTAACTGCCAAGCTTGGGCAATACCTGCTGAAGTAGCAGTAATTACGCGTTGTTTTGAATCAAAGGCTGCATCATACACGACCGCACGGGGAGGGCGAGTGTCTTTTTTGGGCTCCACTTCAAATCCGCCAATCCGTTTTCCGGTTTGAGTATCCCATATTGAAACGCGGCCAGAAGGCGTTCCTGTCACTAACTGAGTTCCGTCATCAGAAAATCGCGCAGTAGAGAAGATCAATTGGCGCGACCAACTGCTCAACTGTGTGACCTCTTGTCCAGTTTTTAAATCCCAAATTACCGCTTGGTTTCCGCCATCGGATGTCATTGCTAACTTGCCATCTCGTTGCAGGGCAACACGAACAACCCGTTGTTCATGTTCGAAGGTCCGCAGCACTTGTCCGGTTTCGGTGTCCCACAAATACGCTTTGTAGTCATTACCACCAGTCAGTGCGAAGCGGCCATTAGGAGAAATGGCGACGGAATTGACTTTTTCACGATGCGCAAGGAACTCCAAGCGACGTCCGGTGACTAAGTTGACGTAAATTGCTTTACCGTTGGATAACCCGAGCAGAACTTGTTCACCGTTACTGGTGATATCAACGTCGCGAATGAGCGCATCAGAAATAGACCAAAGGCCTTCGGATTGCGTCCAGCCTAAGTCCCAAACTGCGAAGTTCATTTGGCTCGCTGTGACTGCATAGCGACCATTGTCTGAGATACGAATATGGGATACCACGTTGGCATCGGCATCGAGCTCACCCAGGTTGGCTAGTTGTTCATTTTGCTCTAGGTCCCACAACATCAAATGGTGTTGCTGAGAATAGAGCAGAGCAAATCGTCCATCTCTGCTAAGTGCGAAGCTCGTCGCACCCTGAGGCTCTATCGGCCAACGGTGCACTTCACGCTCGGCGAAAAAGCAACCATTTAACGTGGTGATGACAATTAAATATAGGAATAAATGAGAAATTCTTTGCATCACATCTAATAATCCGGTTTGTGTCTTAAGACATATAGCTAGTATATTGGTATAACGATTGTCTTCACTAGTCTCATAGAAGATTTGTGCACAACAACCAATGGCAAAGCCATTATTGGGAGAATTTAATGAAATCAGTTTTAAAAGTGTCGCTACTTGCTGCAACAGTTATGCTAGCGGTAGGTTGTCAGAAAGAAGAAACTAAAACAGAAGCCGCACCTCAAGCAGAACAAGTTCAAGCAGAAACCGGTAAAGCGGTTCACTTTAAAACCGACGACGATAAAGCGGCATACGCAATCGGTGTTTCATTTGCTAACTACCTAAGCACAAGCATCGACAAGCCAAGCGAAATCGGCATTAATCTTAACAAAGACTTGGTACTAAAAGGTATCGAAGACGTCTTCAAAGGCAATGCTGAATTGAATGAAGAAGAAACACGTGCAGCACTAGAATCTCTAGATAAGCGTGTTGCTGAAAAGATGCAAGCACAAGCGGCTGAGAAAGCAGCTGAAGCAAAAAAAGCTGGCGATGATTTCCGTGCTGAGTTCGAGAAGCAAGAAGGCGTAGTGAAGACAGATACAGGTCTTCTATACCAAGTTATTACTCCTGCTGAAGGTGAGAAGCCAAAAGACACTGATACGGTTCAAGTACACTACAAAGGTACGCTAATCGATGGTACGCAATTTGATAGCTCTTACGATCGTGGTGAACCTGCAACCTTCCCACTTAACCGTGTAATCCCAGGTTGGACAGAAGGTGTTCAGCTAATGCCTGTGGGTTCTAAATTCAAATTCGTTATCCCGCCAGAGCTAGCATACGGTGATCAAGACACACCAAGCATTCCTGCTAACTCAACGCTAGTATTTGAAGTTGAGCTGCTAAAAGTCGAGAACGACAACGCAGAGCAATAACAATAAGCAGCGATAAGTTATTGAAAAAGGTCCGTTTAACGGGCCTTTTTTGTTCTAGGTCACTAGTTGGTGAGTTTGCTAGGTTGATTTTCAAATTTTCTGATAAACTTACACCAATTTGTTGATTTTTCGCTCGAAGGCTTATGACAACTACAGAAACAATAAACGCGGAGATGTTGCTCGAAATGGAATCCGTTAACGTGATGCCGTTTACCGAGCACGACAAAATCATTTTAAGATCTTATGAGGCGGTCGTTGATGGTATCGCCAGCCTGATAGGTCCCTTTTGTGAAATCGTTCTTCACTCGCTAGAAGACTTAAATACCTCTGCAATTAAAATCGCTAACGGTGAAAACACGGGTCGCCAAGTCGGCTCACCGATCACTGATTTAGCGCTTAAAATGCTAAAAGACATCGAAGGCTCGGAGCGCAACTTCTCACGTTCGTACTTTACCCGTGCAAAAGGTGGCGTGTTGATGAAGTCGATCACTGTTGCCATTCGTAATGGTGAAAATCGCGTGATTGGTTTGTTGTGTATCAACGTCAACTTGGACGCGCCCTTCTCGCAAGTCCTTCAATCTTTCATGCCAACGCAAGAAGCAAAAGAAGCGGCTTCCTCGGTTAACTTTGCTAGTGACGTAGAAGAGCTGGTGGACCAAACTGTTGAACGCACCATCGAAGAGATCAATGCGGATAAATCGGTATCGAACAACACCAAGAATCGCCAAATCGTGATGGAATTGTACGACAAAGGCATCTTCGATATTAAAGATGCCATCAACCGCGTTGCAGATCGTCTTAACATTTCAAAACACACCGTCTACTTATACATTCGTCAACGTAAAACCGAGGACGATGAAAAGTGAGTAAACTGACTTACACGTTGGTGGTGAACGGTCCTGTTTACGGTAGCCAGTCAGCGCGCAGTGCTTATCAGTTCGCCAAGGCGGTGATTGAGCAAGGCCATCAGTTAGTGAGCGTTTTCTTTTATCAAGAGGGCGTGACCAATGGTACTGCTTTGAGTGTGCCTGCCAACGACGAATTTGATCTCAATAAGGCATGGCAATCTTTGGCAAAAGAGCATGGTGTTCGTCTAGAAACTTGTGTTGCTGCGGCTTTGCGTCGCGGGATCGTAAGTGAAGAAGAAGCGAATCAACATGGTTTGGTCCAGAGCAATCTAGCGGAAAGTTTTGAGCAAGCCGGCTTAGGCAGCTTAGCCGAAGCGATGTTAACTCAAGACAGAGTGGTACAGTTTTGAGTCAGCTAACTTATCTATTTCGTAGTGCGCCGCATGGCAGTGCGGCTGGTCGTGAAGGTGTGGATGCACTATTAGCCGCGTCGGCTTACTGTGAAGATATCAGCGTCATTTTCATGGGAGATGGGGTTTACCAGCTTCTACTAGGACAAGAACCGAGTAAGATCTTGAGCAAAGATTATGCGCCGATGCTGAAGCTCTTCGATTTATACGATATTGAACAAGTCTTTGTGTGCTCAGAGTCATTAGCTCAGCGAGGTTTGGCTCAAGCGGACTTAGTCATTGAAGCTCAAGCGTTAAGCTCAGAGCAGCTCAAAGATAAGTTGCAACACGCTGGCAAGCTACTGTCGTTCTGAGGAAGTTATGCTACATATTATAAAAACGGTCTCCGCTCTAGAAGACGCCATGCCCTTATGCAGTGCACAGGATGACATCTTACTTATAGAAGATGCCGTGTACGCTGCTAACTCGCAGCATAAAGCGTTCTCCCACCTAAAAAACCGCAGTGTATTTGTGCTAGAGAGCGATATTCACGCTCGCGGTATTGCGAATCGTATCAGTCCATCACTGACGATCGTGAATTACTCAGGCTTCGTTGAGCTCACAGTTAAACAGGATAAATCGCTTACTTGGGATTGAACGTGATTTACTGTCGCTAAAGCTTTACGGATGAATTGTTCTAATTGAACAAAAAAGATCCGTATATTTCTTGACACACCTCTCACTGCTGCATAGAATTTTGCGTCCCTAACTGCAATGGTAGTTGGGGATAGATTTTTCACAAAGCTTACTTTCAAGTAAATCAGGAGCTAGTTAATGGCAACTATTAACCAGTTGGTACGTAAGCCTCGTGCAAAGCAAGTTGTTAAAAGCAACGTGCCTGCACTAGAAGCGTGCCCACAAAAACGTGGTGTATGTACTCGTGTTTACACTACTACACCTAAAAAACCTAACTCAGCACTTCGTAAAGTTTGTCGTGTACGTCTGACAAACGGCTTCGAAGTTACATCGTACATCGGCGGTGAAGGTCACAACCTTCAAGAGCACAGTGTTGTACTAATCCGTGGCGGTCGTGTAAAAGACCTTCCGGGTGTACGTTACCACACTGTTCGCGGTGCACTTGACTGTGCTGGCGTTAACGACCGTAAACAAGGTCGTTCTAAGTACGGTGTGAAGCGTCCTAAGTCTTAATGGATTCCGTTAAGTAAGGCCAAACACTAAATTATTTTTAATTTTTTGAAAAAACTGAAAAGTTTTGGATAAAACCTGAAGAAGACAACGGAGATAAATCCATGCCACGTCGTCGCGTCATTGGTCAGCGTAAGATCCTTCCAGATCCAAAATTCAAATCTGAATTGCTGGCAAAATTCGTTAACATCCTAATGGTTGACGGTAAAAAATCTACTGCAGAGAAAATCGTTTACACTGCACTAGATGCTATGGCTGAAAAGTCTGGTAAAGACCACTTAGCTATTTTTGAAGAAGCTCTTGAAAACGTACGCCCTGCGGTAGAGGTTAAATCTCGCCGTGTTGGTGGTTCAACTTACCAAGTACCTGTAGAAGTACGTCCGGTTCGCCGTAACGCACTTGCTATGCGTTGGTTGGTTGAAGCTGCGCGCAAGCGTGGTGAAAAATCTATGGCTCAACGCCTAGCAGCTGAAATGCTAGACGCGTCTGAGAACAAAGGTACTGCGGTTAAGAAACGTGAAGACGTTCACCGCATGGCTGACGCAAACAAAGCGTTCGCTCATTACCGCTGGTAATACCTTCTGTGCTGCGAGGTTCTCTCGCAGCACTTTTCTATACTCTAAGGTACACCTTAGTAAGAGGATACAATCGTGGCTCGTAAAACTCCTATTGAGCGCTACCGTAATATCGGTATCTGTGCTCACGTAGATGCAGGAAAAACAACCACAACTGAGCGTATTCTGTTCTACACTGGCCTTTCTCACAAAATCGGCGAAGTTCACGATGGTGCAGCAACCATGGACTGGATGGAGCAGGAGCAGGAACGTGGTATCACTATCACATCCGCTGCGACTACTACATTCTGGCGTGGTATGGAAGCACAGTTCCCTGAGCATCGCGTAAACATCATTGATACCCCTGGACACGTTGACTTTACTATCGAAGTAGAGCGTTCTCTTCGTGTACTTGATGGTGCTGTGGTTGTGTTCTGTGGCTCATCTGGTGTTGAACCTCAGTCTGAAACTGTATGGCGTCAAGCAGACAAATACCACGTTCCACGTTTGGTATTTGTAAACAAGATGGACCGTGCGGGCGCAGACTTCCTACGCGTTGTGGACCAAATTAAAAATCGTCTTGGTGCGAACCCTGTTCCAATCCAACTGAACGTTGGTGCAGAAGATGAGTTCAGAGGTGTCATCGACCTTATCAAGATGAAGATGATCAACTGGAATGAAGCCGATCAAGGCACTTCGTTTACTTACGAAGACATCCCAGCTGACATGATCGAACTTGCTGAAGAGTGGCGCAACCACATGGTTGAATCCGCTGCTGAAGCTAGCGAAGAGCTGATGGACAAGTACCTTGAAGAAGGTGAATTGACTGAAGCTGAGCTCAAACAAGCTCTACGTACTCGTACACTAAACAACGAAATCGTACTGGCCACTTGTGGTAGTGCGTTTAAGAACAAAGGTGTTCAAGCGGTACTAGATGCTGTGATCGAGTTCTTGCCATCGCCAGTTGACGTACCTGCAATTAAAGGTGTTGACGAAAGAGAAAATGAAGTTGAGCGTCACGCTGACGACAACGAACCATTCTCTGCGCTAGCATTTAAGATCGCGACTGACCCATTCGTGGGTACGCTAACGTTCATGCGTGTTTACTCTGGTGTAGTAAACTCCGGCGACGCTGTTTACAACTCTGTAAAAGAGAAGAAAGAGCGTTTCGGTCGTATCGTTCAGATGCATGCGAATAAGCGTGAAGAAGTGAAAGAAGTTCGCGCTGGTGATATCGCTGCTGCTATCGGTCTGAAAGACGTAACAACAGGTGACACACTGTGTGATCAGAACCACAAAGTGATTCTAGAGCGCATGGAGTTCCCTGAACCAGTTATTCAGATTGCTGTAGAACCTCGTTCTAAGGCAGACCAAGAGAAAATGGCTATCGCGCTAGGTAAACTGGCTGCGGAAGATCCATCATTCCGCGTGGAAACGGACGACGAATCAGGTCAGACTCTGATCTCAGGTATGGGTGAACTTCACCTAGACATTATCGTTGATCGTATGAAGCGTGAATTCAGCGTTGATTGTAACGTTGGTAAACCTCAGGTTGCTTACCGTGAAACCATTCGTGGTAAAGCGGAAGTTGAAGGTAAGTTTGTTCGTCAATCAGGTGGTCGTGGTCAATACGGTCATGTGTGGGTCAAACTTGAGCCTTCTGAACCTGGCGAAGGTTTCGTATTCGTAGACGAAATCGTGGGTGGTGTGATTCCTAAGGAATACATCAGTTCGGTATCGAAAGGTATCGAGGAACAAATGAATAGTGGTGTTCTAGCGGGTTACCCTGTACTAGATATTAAAGCTACACTATTTGATGGTTCTTACCACGATGTAGACTCAAGCGAGATGGCGTTTAAGATCGCTGGCTCGATGGCATTCAAGAAAGGTGCACTAGAAGCACAACCTGTGATTCTAGAACCAATGATGAATGTCGAAGTAACCACTCCGGAAGACTGGATGGGTGACGTTGTTGGTGACCTAAACCGTCGTCGCGGTATCATTGAAGGCATGGACGAAGGTGTGGCTGGTCTTAAGATCATCCGTGCTCAAGTACCACTATCTGAAATGTTCGGTTACGCAACTGATCTACGTTCTGCAACTCAAGGCCGTGCGTCTTACTCTATGGAGTTTCACGAGTACGCTGAAGTGCCGAAAAACTTCGCAGATAAAATTATTGCAGAGCGTGGTTACTAATTGACGATTGAACTACAAAAAGTTTACGACTTTTTGCGAGATCAGGGCGTCCAAATATTGCGCTAACGGGCGTTGGCGCATAAAATAACAATTTCTGGCGCGTCGTCGATCAATAATGATCACGACGAATCATAACTAGGAAGGAACACGATCGTGTCTAAAGAAAAATTTGAACGTACGAAACCGCACGTTAACGTTGGTACTATCGGCCACGTTGACCACGGTAAAACA
>NZ_JALNTV010000013.1:0-52305 GCF_023161645.1 Vibrio sp. 1CM7H | reverse complement strand
TCGTTTCCGCTCGACTTGCATGTGTTAGGCCTGCCGCCAGCGTTCAATCTGAGCCATGATCAAACTCTTCAATTTAAGATTTTGTTCGGCTCAATGAATACTGAACATTACATAAAGTAATGTTTGAATTGACTGTGCTGAATCCGAAGATTCAATGGTCACTTCGTATCATTGAAACCTAAATTGTTTCCGAAGAAACTATTTGGATTATCATCAACGAGTGCCCACACAGATTGATAGGTCTATATTGTTAAAGAGCAACTCTTCTTTGTGATTGACATCACTTCGGAAGAGGCGGCCATTCTAGCGAGATAATTTATTGTGTCAAACACTTTTTTTAAATTATTTCGTTTTTCTTTTCAGCCTTATCAACTTCGCTTAAACCCTTGTGAGCCCTTGCCCTGTCGACGAGGAGGCATTATAGAGATCGCGCTCACATTGGCAAGCGTTATTTTTCAAAAATTGCAAAAATAATGGTTAAGCGATGAGTTTTCGATCAAAGCTTTATTTATTCAACTTTACCCCAAGAACTCGCACAACTTATCCACAGAGTTATTCTATAAAGCGTGTTTTTCAGGTGCTATAAATAAAGAAAGCTGCTTTATTGCAGCTTTCTTTATTTACTCTAAACTCGATTTAAAGGTCACTATGGTTATATGCCGGACCCATCTTGTTCTGAACCATCATCTTCATGTAAACCACACTCTCGTTTTAAACCAAAGAATCGAGTTTCTTCCTCTGACATTCCCGGCTCCCATTTACGAGTGGTATGAGTATCACCAACTGAAAGGTAACCTTCATCCCACAATGGGTGGTATTTAAGGCCGTGTTGTTCTAAGTAGTAATGAACGTCTTTATTAGTCCAGTCAATTACTGGCAAAAACTTAAACACACCGTTCTGAATTGATAGTATCGGTAAACCTGCTCGTGATTTACTTTGCTCTCGACGTAGTCCAGAGAACCACGTTCCAACATTAAGCTCTTTTAGCGCTCGACGCATTGGCTCCACTTTATTGAGCTTGTTGTATTTTTCAATTCCCTCTACACCCTGCTCCCATAACTTTCCATATCGAGCCTCTTGCCAATTCGCACTTTCTTTCGCTCGATAAACTTTTAAGTTTAGGTTGAGAGCATCTGTCAGCTCATCAATGAATTGATAGGTTTCAGCAAACAGGTATCCTGTATCGGTTAGAATGACGGGGATATCCGCTTTGACTTGAGTCACTAAATGAAGCATAACCGCGGCTTGAATACCAAAACTAGAAGAAACCGCAAACTCGCCTTCTAGATTATCTAAAGCCCACGCTACTCTCTCTTGTGCTGAAAGCTTTTCGAGTTCGACATTAATTTGAGCAAGACGGAGGATTTGCTCCGTCTTTGTTAATGTCAGTAACTCTGTAAGCTCCAGCCTGGATGCTACAGAATCAAGCATGAAAGTCCCTCTTTGATACGAGCACTTCTTGGATAATGCCTGCACGAATAGTGAAATCGCCGAAGGCTTCGCCTTCTTCACGCTCTTTCGACCATCGAGCCACCAGCAGATCAATCTCTTCTAAGATTTGCTTATCCGTGATGTTCTCTTTGTACATTTTTGGTACTCGAGTACCAGCACGGTTACCACCTAAATGTAGGTTGTAACGACCTGGCGCTTTACCCACTAAACCAATTTCAGCCAACATGGCGCGACCACAACCGTTTGGACACCCAGTTACACGCAAAATGATGTTGTCATTTTCTGGTAGGTTGTGCTTTTCCAAAATCCCCTCCACATCAGTAACAAACTGAGGAAGGAAACGCTCTGCCTCTGCCATCGCTAGCGGACACGTTGGAAAGGCAACACACGCCATTGAGTTTTTGCGCTGCTCACTGATATTGTCATCCATCAAGCCATGTTCACGAGCGATCTTTTCGATCTTCGCTTTTTCGCTTTTAGGTACCCCCGCAACAATTAAGTTCTGGTTGGCAGTCATACGGAAATCGCCTTTATGGATTTTGGCAATTTCAGCAACACCCGTTTTAAGTGGTTTACCTGGGAAGTCCAGCAGACGACCATTTTCGATGAAAAGTGCTAAGTGATGTTTACCATCAATTCCTTCTACCCAACCAATACGGTCACCACGCTCAGTAAACTCGTACGGGCGGCTTGCTTCAAACTGAATGCCTGCTCGCTTTTCGACTTCGGCTTTAAAGACATCAGTACCTACACGGTCAAGTGTGTATTTGGTTTTGGCATTCTTACGGTTTGAGCGATTACCCCAATCACGCTGAGTGGTAACCACCGCCGCTGCAACATCAAGCGTTTTCTCTAATGGGATGAAACCTAAGTCGTCAGCGCGGCGCGGATAAGTTGACGTATCACCATGTGTCATCGCTAGACCGCCGCCGACCAGGACGTTAAAACCAACCAGCTTGCCGTTATCTGCAATCGCTACGAAGTTGAGATCGTTAGCGTGTACATCTACGTCATTTTGCGGTGGGATAACCACTGTGGTTTTAAACTTACGCGGTAAATAGTTTTTACCCAGAATAGGTTCATCTTCTTCAGTGCTTTCTACTTTCTCACCGTCCAGCCAAATCTCAGCGTAAGCACGTGTTTTTGGAAGCAGGTGTTCACTGATCTTCTTCGCCCATTCATAAGCTTCTTGATGAAGTTCTGATTCGACCGGGTTAGTGGTACACAACACGTTTCGGTTTACATCACCCGCGGTTGCAATCGAATCAATGCCAATACTGTTGAGCGTTTGATGCATCAACTTAATATTCGGTTTCAATACTCCATGAAACTGGAACGTTTGGCGCGTCGTTAGACGAATACTTCCATATAAAGAGTGCTCCGTTGCGAACTTGTCGATCGCTAACCATTGCGTTGGCGTGATGATGCCTCCAGGCATGCGAGCACGAAGCATCACGTTATGCAATGGCTCTAGCTTTTGCTTTGTGCGTTCATTACGGATATCACGATCGTCTTGCTGATACATACCGTGGAAACGAATTAACTGGAAGTTGTCGGCAGTAAAGCCACCAGTAATACGGTCCTGTAAATCTTGCTCAATGGTGCCACGTAATAAGTTACTTTCTCGCTTCAGGCGCTCGTTATCAGATAGCGGCCCTAGCTCTTCGCCTAATACAATCTGCTTGTTATTTTCAGTAGAAAAAGTCATTAGTACACATCCCTCTGATAACGTTTCGCTTTACGTAGGTCATTAATAAATTGTTCTGCATCGTCACGCGGCATCTTGCCTTCTTGTTCAGCAACGATAACCAGTGCGTCGTGCACATCTTTTGCCATACGCGTTGCATCACCGCAGACATAGATATAAGCGCCTTCTTGGATCCACTGCCACACTTGAGCTGAGTTTTCTAAGATGCGATGTTGTACGTAAACCTTTTCTACTTGGTCACGACTAAAGGCAACATCCAATCGGCTTAGTACTCCTGACTTGAGGTACTTTTGCCATTCCACTTGGTACAAGAAGTCTTGAGTGAACGTGCGATCACCAAAGAACAACCAGTTTTTGCCTTCAGCATCACGGTTTTCACGTTCCTGAATAAAGCTACGGAATGGTGCGATCCCAGTGCCCGGACCAACCATGATAATTGGAGTGCTATCATCTTCCGGCAGTTTGAAGTTGTTGTTATGCTCAACGAATACTTTAACTTCATCTCCCTCTTCGAGACGCTGTGCTAAGAAGCTAGACGCACCACCATATCGTTTTTCGTCGTTTTGTTCGTACTCAACCAAAGCAACCGTTAGGTGTACTTCTTCATCGACCTCTTCTTGGCTTGATGCAATAGAGTAAAGGCGAGGAGTAAGACGACGAAGCAAACTAATCAACTCATCTGCGGTTAACTTGGTTTTCTTCTCTGCCAATACATCAACAATTTGAGTATTGGCAGAGTACTCGCGAAGTTTATCTTTATCGTCAACCAGCTTTTGTAGCTTCTTACTACCGGATAACTCGGCAAACTTTGTGATGAGCTGTGGGTTAGATGTTGTGATTTCATATTTACTCACGAGAGCACTATGGATTGACAAGCTTTCGCCATCAACATCAACGGTTTCAACCCCAGACAAACCGACCTTACCAAGAATGGCATTAGCAAGTTCTGAACTATTTTCAAACCACACACCTAGCGCATCACCAGGCTGATACGTTAACCCCGAACCTTCCAAGTCAATTTCTATATGACGAACATCCTTTCCAGAATCACGACCCGTGATTTTTTGACTGGTCAGTAACGTCGCTGTGTATGGGTTTTGTTTATTGTAAGGAGAGTGCGCAGTCGCCGCCTGACCCACAGGAAGTTGAACCACATCCGCTTCAGTGCCAGAAGAAAGCGTATCTTTTACCTTACCTAACGCATTCTTACGCCATTCAGCTGCTGGTGCTTCATAATCCACATCGCAATCAAGACGATCGATAAATGGGGTCGCGCCTAACTTTGATAGGTAAGCGTCGAAGTCTTTACCGGTTTGGCAGAAGAATTCGTAGCTCGAGTCACCCAGAGCAATAACGCCATATTGAAGGTTTGACAGCTTAGGAGCTTTCTTAGATTGCAAAAACTCGTGTAGCTCTATAGCGTTATCTGGTGCTTCGCCTTCGCCATTCGTCGATGCCACAATAATGACATGTGTTTCTTTGGCTAAGTTTTTACCTTTGTAATCACTTGCATCAAAAAGTTCGACAGCAATTCCTTCTGCTTTTGCTTCCTGTTCTAGAGCTTCAGCAACGCCTTTAGCGTTGCCAGTTTGGGAAGCAAAAATAATACTCAACTTACCTGCAGGCTTCGCTGATACGGCTGCCGTCGCTTGTGCAATTGGCGTTACCGCTGTATTTGGTTGATTTTGAGCTAATCCCCAAAAATACCCACTGACCCAAGCAAGTTGCTGTGAAGACAACTCAGAGACAGTTTGTTGGAGTGAGCTAATTTGTTGGTCATTCAGAGGGCTTGCGATTGGAGGATTTCCTCCTTGCCCATTATTATCTTCAGACACATTCTTGTGAGAATACTCATTCTTTTGAAAAGACATTATCACGACATCCCTATTCATTGCGTGACGATAGAGTACCCACTCTCCTTAATAACAAGAAAGAATAGAAGTGAATGTTTTATAACTTTTTGGAAGTAAGAACGGCTTACTTTTTGCTCATCGATCTTCAATGCGGACTTGTTGAAAGCCTACTGCCATTGCCGATTTTGACGCTGCATCCAAATCTTCATAAAGACATTCTTCACCATGACAGTCCGTCAGAAAAACAAAACCACCGCGCGCATGTCTGAACTCCACAACCCAGCCACCCTCTTGGATTGCAGGTTCAATAATCGCTTCGACAAGCTGGTTTTCACGGAATAGATGTCTTAGTTCGTTTATTGTCATCGCTATCCCTGCTTTAACTTTCACATTGCTCCTAGGTAAGCATGGTCTAAGTCAGCAAAATAGGCAGAAAATTCGATTGGATATAATGAAGTGATATAAAAAAACGCCGCTTATAAAGCGACGTTTTAAAAAATCGAGTATCTAATCTGGCTGCATTTAGAATGCGTATTCTGCACTCACAAAAAAGCCGTTAGCAAAAATAAACTCTTTCCCTAGATCCGACATGAATTTCTCGGACTCCAAATCAATCACGCGGTAACCACCACGAAAAGCCAGTTGAGCTTTTTCGAGCGGTACATGGTATTGAACACCGGCCATGAAATCAGTGCTTTTGATACCTTTGTTGTCACCAAAGTTTATCTCACCAATCACATCAAAATTTGTGTCCGGAACTTGAATCTCTGCGTAACCGTACCAAGCCCAAATCAGCTCATCAAACTCTTCTATACGCTTGTTTGAGCCAGCATCAATGTATTTAGTGTCACTTAAATTACTGAATGTAACACCCGCATCAAAATGCAATAAATCATGCTCCAGAACTTGGTAGTACATGGTGAAATCGAGCTTATCGAACCCCATGTAATCCGCATCAACACTTGAGTAACGAAGGCGCGCATTAGGAACGTATTTCACATCATGCTCAATCGCCGCGTAAAATGCGCCTGTTGTGCTGCTATCTCGTCTTACTTCATTTACTTTAGTGTCAGCAGCCCAGATCTCTGCGCCGACTTTCGTCGATACAGAATATTCTGCAAAAACAGGAAAAGATACTGCCAACGATAATGCTGTTAAAGCGATGGTCGCTTTATTTGTCATGTAGTGTGTACTCCGAGATAGCTGATGTTCACGTTGAAGACGTGAGAAGAAATATACCATACTCTCACGTCTCTCTATCAACTAAATCATGTCACTCATTATTTATAGCGGGGCTGGGCAACGTAATTCTTGAAGAACCAAACACCCAATGCAATCACGATTAACCATGGCAATAGTTTGAGTACCGCTCCGACCATTCCCAGTAAAAACATCACAACTAACGCGATACCGGTTGCTGCGAATACGGTCATCATTGTGATACCGGTAACCAATAGGGTCGCCGCAAAGACTAAAATAAAGATTAGCTCCAACATAATCACTTCTCCATTTGTTTTTAATAAACAGAGCAGTTTCCATACCAACTTACCAAGATAAAGATAACACAATGATTTTTATTCAAAAATAAAGCCAGAGGCATTTCTGCACTCTGGCTTACTTGTTCTTTAGTTGGTAATTTTAGCCAACCACTGGTGAATTTTACACATTCAATTCTTTTGGAATCTTCGCTAACGCGTCTTGCAGCACTTCTAGACCAGAACCTGGTTTGTGCGCATTTTCACTGATATGACGACGCCATTGACGAGCACCGGGCATGCTTTGGAATAAACCTAACATGTGGCGGGTAATATGACCAAGGTACGCACCTTTCGCTAATTGCGCTTCAATGTATGGATACATCTCTTCAACAATTTCGCTGCGTTTCTTCACTGGAGCATTAGAGCCAAACAACTCTTGGTCTACCGATGCCAGTAAATATGGGCTTTGGTATGCTTCACGACCAATCATCACACCGTCAAGATGCTGAAGATGTGCTTTTGCTTCTTCTAATGATTTCACGCCACCGTTAATCGCAATCGTTAGGTGTGAGAAGTCTTGCTTCAATTGGTAAGCGCGTGGGTAATCCAATGGTGGGATCTCGCGGTTTTCTTTTGGGCTAAGGCCACTTAACCAAGCTTTACGCGCGTGGATAGTAAACTGCTCACAGCCCCCCTTTTCTGAGACAATAGAAACAAAATCCGTTAGGAACTCGTAAGAATCTTGATCATCAATACCAATACGAGTCTTGACTGTCACAGGAATATCAACCACGTCCTTCATTGCAGCGACACAATCCGCAACCAACTGCGGTTCCGCCATTAGGCAAGCACCAAAGCGACCGTTTTGTACACGGTCAGACGGGCAACCCACATTGAGGTTAACCTCATCGTAGCCACGCTCTTGAGCCAGTTTGGCACACTTTGCCAAGTCTTCTGGGTTTGAACCACCCAACTGAAGGGCCAACGGATGCTCTTCTTCGTTGTAAGCGAGGAAATCTCCTTTTCCATGAATGATCGCACCTGTCGTCACCATTTCAGTGTACAGCAGGGTTTCTTTGGTCATTAAGCGATGGAAGTAGCGACAATGACGATCGGTCCAGTCGAGCATTGGTGCTACGGAGAGCCTGCAAGAATGAGTCATGATATAAACACCCGTTTTTATGTTGCCAAGGTCGAGCGCAGCAGTACGCTCAAAAAATAAGTCGGGTATTGTATACCCAAGCACCTCTAGGTGCTAGTTTCAGCGAGAATGATTTGGTTGACTGGCTAGCCAAATGCTTAAGAATATGCAGCAGTAATACGAATTCGTCACTCGTTGATTCATTCTGTGATGACTATTCCGACTTCACACCACCACCGACTTGCTTTAATTCATGATTTTCGTTCTGATAGTGGGTAAAATGAAGCATTTCTAAACGAACTTCGTATAGAAATGATTTATCATAGAGCACGTCCGATAGTTATGGTGAAAGGTTTGAACCCAACAATCATTGAACAAATTGAAAGTATCTGCGCAGAGCGTGGAGTACGATTGACTCCGCAACGCCGACGCGTATTTGAACTCATTTGTTCTAATCGCCGCGCCTCAAGTGCGTATGAGCTATTGGAGCAACTAAAAGAGAGTGAGCCTCAGGCTAAGCCTCCCACTGTTTATCGAGCATTAGATTTTCTCCTAGAGCAAGGCTTCATCCACCGAGTGGAATCGACAAATAGCTTTATTACTTGTTGTTCTTTCAATACTCAGCAGCACTTTTTCCAATTACTAATTTGCGATAAATGTGGTGATGTCGTTGAACTCGAAGATGAGACGCTGATATCCTTGTTAGCCGAAAACGCCGAGAAGCATGGATTCAAACTGACCAACCAAGTTATTGAAACTCATGGTGAATGCCAGGCCTGTTCCTCCGAGACGAAAGAAAAAGTATAGAAGAACGTTATGCGCGCTGAATTTGTAAACCCGTTTTTAGCTTCTTTAATGAACGTGCTAAAAACCATGGCTTCTCTTGAGCTGAAGCCACAAAAACCGCGAATCAAAAAAGATGAGATCGCACGAGGTGACGTTTCTGGTCTGATTGGCATGGTAGGTCCACAAACTCGTGGTTCAATGTCGATTACCTTTGATGAAGCGCTAGCTCTAGAAATCATGCAGAATATGCTTGGTGAGCGTCCAAATGGACTCAATGAAGAGGTCACCGATATGGTGGGTGAGATCACCAACATGGTTACTGGTGGTGCGAAACGCATTCTGGCGGAAAGTGGTTTTGATTTTGATATGGCAACACCGGTAGTGGTTTCTGGCCGAGGCCATACGATTCGCCACAAGTGTGAGGGCTCAATCATCATCATGCCTTTCTCTTCCCAATGGGGAAATGCCTTTATCGAAATTTGCTTCGAATAAAAGAGAAAAAATAGGTTGGCACTGGCCAACCTATTTTGTTTTTGCCTCAGGCAATAAAAAAGGTCAGCATTTGCTGACCTTTTCTTTATCTATTCAAACCAAACATTAAGCTTTGAACGCTTTAAATGCGTTGATTAGACCATTTGTTGAGCTGTCATGCGAGCCGATTTGAGACTCGTCTGCAAGCTCAGGTAGGATTTGGTTAGCCAGTTGTTTACCTAGCTCCACGCCCCATTGGTCAAAGCTGAAGATGTTCCAGATAACACCTTGTACGAAGATTTTGTGTTCGTACATTGCGATCAAGTTACCTAGCGTACGAGGCGTGATTTGCTTCACTAGGATAGAGTTTGTTGGACGGTTACCTTCAAACACTTTGAATGGCGCAATCGCTGCCACTTCTTCAGCGTTCTTACCTGCTTTCACCAACTCTTCTTTCACGGTTTCTTCACTCTTACCAAACGCTAGTGCTTCAGTTTGCGCAAAGAAGTTGGACATCAGTTTTTGGTGATGATCGCTAGCTGGGTTGTGGCTGATTGCAGGTGCAATGAAGTCACATGGGATCAGCTTAGTGCCTTGGTGAATCAGTTGGTAGAACGCGTGCTGACCGTTGGTACCTGGTTCACCCCAAATAATAGGGCCCGTTTGGTAAGTCACAGCATTGCCTTCACGGTCAACGTATTTACCGTTTGATTCCATGTTACCTTGCTGGAAGTACGCCGCGAAACGGTGCATGTACTGATCGTAAGGTAAGATAGCTTCTGATTCCGCACCGTGGAAGTTGTTGTACCAAATACCGATCAGAGCAAGGATCACAGGGATGTTGCTTTCTAGGTCCGTTGATACGAAATGTTTGTCCATCTCGTGAGCACCTTCAAGCAGCTCAACGAAGTTGTCGTAACCTACCGCTAATGCGATTGATAGACCGATTGCAGACCATAGTGAGTAACGGCCACCAACCCAGTCCCAGAATTCGAACATGTTCGCGGTATCAATACCGAACTCAGACACGGCTGTCGCGTTCGTTGAAAGCGCAGCAAAGTGCTTAGCCACGTGCGCTTGATCACCCGCAGACTCTAGGAACCAATCACGAGCAGTGTGCGCGTTAGTCATGGTTTCTTGCGTTGTGAACGTCTTAGACGCGATCAAGAATAGCGTCGTTTCTGGGTTAACTTTCTTCAACGTTTCAACGATGTGAGTACCATCAACGTTAGATACGAAGTGAAGGTTTAGATGATTTTTGTATGGTGCTAGAGCTTCCGTCACCATGTAAGGACCAAGGTCAGAACCACCGATACCGATGTTCACGATATCTGTAATTGCTTTACCTGTGTAACCTTTCCACTCACCGCCGATAACGCGTTCAGTGAATGATTTCATTTTTTCTAGAACCGCGTTCACTGCTGGCATTACGTCTTCGCCGTCTACCATTACTGGTGTATTCGCGCGGTTACGTAGTGCAGTGTGAAGAACAGCGCGACCTTCTGTTTGGTTGATCGCTTCACCACTGAACATCGCTTCAATTGCAGATTTCAGCTCAGTCTCGTTCGCAAGAGCGAACAGGTGCTTCAGAGTTTCCTCATTGATGAGGTTCTTTGAGTAATCGACTAGGATGTCTGAGCCGAAACGTGCAGAGTATTTGTCGAAACGCGCTGCGTCTTGAGCAAATAACTCTTTAAGATCCATATCTTGTGCAGATTCGAAATGCGCAGTTAGCGCTTTCCAAGCTTGTGTTTGCGTTGGATTGATATTTTTCAACATGGTCTTTATCCCGATGTTACAGTAGGTTCCATTCCTTACAGTCTAGCGAAAACTGTGGAATCCCCGATTTAGCAAATAGAATATTAATTAGATGTTTGGGCGAATTGCCGCAAAACAAGTCTTTGTAATTTTTTTTCAGGTGCCAATTATGACTGAGAGTATTTACACTCACATTGAGTTAGGTCACGTTCCCTGCCCTGAAAATGAACAATTCATTTACGATGACAAGAATCATATCACTTACTAATGACAGGCTCTAATTGGAATAGGATAGACGCCAATTTATAAATTTCCAAAGGAACACGTATGTGGGCACAAAAAACACTGCAATTAAAAGCGAGAAGCCGCGGTTTTCACCTAATAACTGATGAAATTGAACAACAATTACCACAAATAAACGAGCTTTCAGTAGGTTTATTACACCTATTTATTCAGCATACCTCCGCCAGTTTGACCTTAAATGAGAATGCTGATCCAACCGTGCGTATGGACATGGAAGCGCATTTCAACAAGTTTGTACCAGAGCGTGCTCCTTATTATCAGCACACCTATGAAGGTGATGACGACATGCCAGCACACATTAAAGCATCCCTACTTAGCAGTAGTGTGACGATACCAATCCAAAATGGTCGATTAGCTTTAGGAACATGGCAGGGCATTTACTTGGGTGAGCACCGAGACTTTGGCGGCGGCCGCCGCGTTATTGCTACGATTAACGGTGAGTAGATAAAACAAAGGCTAACCTTAGGTTAGCCTTTCGCTGTTTATTTTGAGTACTCCATCTCGACGCGAGGCGTTAGCTTAGTCACGAGTTCATACGCAATGGTACCAATGTGACCCGCCACTTCTTCTACTGGGAGCTCTTTCCCCCAAAGAATCGCTTCGTCGCTGACTTTATCCGTTGCATCTGGTCCCAAATCGACCGTCAGCATATCCATAGAAACTCGACCTGCGATAGGTACTTTACGACCATTTACCCAAACCGGAGTGCCGTTCGGGGCACTTCTTGGGTAACCGTCGCCATACCCTACTGCGATGACACCGACTTTTGTATCTCGCTTACTGGTCCACATACCGCCGTAGCCAACACTTTCGCCCTTCTTAACTTCACGTACCGCAATAAGATGGGATTTAAGTGTCATCACGGGTTGATACCCCAGATCTTGTGCGGTCTTGTCATCAAATGGCGATACACCATACATGATGATGCCCGGACGAACCCAATCCAAATGGCTTTGAGGCCATGCCAACAACCCCGCAGATGCAGCAAGTGAACGCTCCCCCTGACAACCAGAGGTCAACGACTTAAACAGCTCAATCTGTTGGGGAGTGATATGGCTATCCAGCTCATCTGCACAGCCAAAGTGACTCATGTAACGTAACGGCTTGGCTACGTTTGGACACTCTTTCAACCGCGTGACAAACTCATCATATTGCTCAGGGCGAACGCCAAGACGGTGCATCCCACTGTCAATCTTAAGCCACACGACAACCGGAGTTTCAAGGTCGGCTTGCTCCAAAGCGATAAGCTGCTCTTCACAATGCACCACGGTTTGGATGTTGTTCGTCACAAGAACAGGTAAGTCACCTGGAGAGTAAAAACCTTCTAGCAATAGAATTGGCTTTACTACTCCACAAGCGCGCAGTTGCAACGCTTCTTCAATGCGAGCTACGCCAAAGGCATCCGCATGGTTGGCATGTTTTGCAACGTGACGTAATCCGTGACCATAGCCATTGGCCTTCACTACAGCCATCACTTTACTTTGGGGCGCTTGCGCTTTCACGCGCTGTAAGTTGTGCTGCAACGCAGACAAATCAATGCACGCCTTGGCCGCTTTCATATAGCTCATGGGGTTACTCATCATCAATATCGAATGCAGGACCCGCGTAGTTGTCAAAGCGCGAGTGTTGACCTTGAAAGGTGAGACGCACAGAGCCGATAGGGCCGTTACGTTGCTTACCAATGATGATTTCTGCCGTGCCTTTGTATGGGCTATCTGGGTGATACACCTCGTCACGGTAGATGAACATGATCAAGTCGGCATCCTGCTCGATAGAGCCCGACTCACGCAAGTCCGAGTTTACTGGGCGTTTATCTGAACGTTGCTCTAGGGAACGGTTAAGCTGAGACAGCGCCACGACGGGCACATTCAGCTCTTTTGCCAGCGCTTTCAGAGAGCGCGATATCTCCGCAATTTCCAGCGTACGGTTATCAGAGAGTGCAGGCACGCGCATAAGCTGAAGGTAGTCGACCATGATCATCGACAGACCGCCATGTTCACGTGCGATACGGCGAGCGCGTGAACGCACTTCGGTCGGAGTTAGACCGGAGCTGTCATCAATGTACATGTTTTTCTTCTGCATCAAGATACCCATAGTAGAAGAAATACGCGCCCAGTCTTCGTCATCCAACTGACCCGTACGGATCTTGGTTTGGTCAACGCGAGACAAAGAGGCCAACATACGCATCATCAACTGCTCGGCTGGCATCTCTAGCGAGAAAATAAGCACAGGCTTCTCTTGTTGCATGGCCGCATTTTCACACAAGTTCATCGCAAAGGTCGTTTTACCCATCGATGGACGCGCCGCGACAATCACCAAATCAGAACCTTGCAAACCTGCGGTTTTCTTATTGAGGTCAGTGAAACCTGTGTCGACACCCGTTACACCATCTTGCGGCGTTTTATATAACAACTCGATACGTTCTAACGTCTTTTCGAGGATGTTATCGACATTTTGTGGCCCTTCGTTTTCACTGGTTCGTGACTCAGCGATGGCGAAAACTTTACTCTCCGCCATATCAATCAGATCTTCCGAACTTCGACCTTGAGGATCGTAACCCGCATCCGCAATCTCATTCGCGACACCGATCAAACCACGGACGATCGCACGCTCGGCAACAATATCAGCGTACGCGTTAATGTTAGCGGCACTTGGCGTATTTTTCGCCAAATCTGCAAGGTAAGCAAAACCGCCCACATCTTCTAATTGCTCGTGACGCTCCAGGTATTCCGATAAAGTAATAAGATCGAGAGGCTTGCCCGCTTCAAGAATGGTTTTTACACCTTCAAAAATCAGGCGATGCGGACGACTATAGAAATCACTGCTTACAACACGTTCGGCAACGGTGTCCCAACGTTCATTGTCCAGTAAGAGACCACCAATTACTGATTGCTCGGCTTCTAGTGAGTGAGGTGGCACTTTGATTGCGTCGACCTGACTGTCTGAAGGTTTGCGATTTCTGTTTTCCGCCATGACTTTGCTCGATAACTACTATTGACCCACGATTATAACCTTAACCTAACTGAGATGCTTCCCCGAAGCGACAATTACTTGTTAAGAAATCAACATGCGAACCGCACAAGTAATAGTCTGGTTCTTCCGCCCAGCTCTAATAAAAATTAACCTACCATTGACCCAACAAAATATCTGTATCAGTATCATGCCCCTCCTTTTTAATTACGTTCGAGGTTGATGTGTCCCGATACTGGTTACTTAGCTTTAGCCTACTATGCGCTAGTGCATCGTATGCTGACGAATCAGTACAGCCAGAGCAAAATATTGATGTGCCCGACCCATTAAAAACCGAGGTGGAGTTCGGCTATCAAGCTCACACAGGTAACACGGACTCTCGTTCCCTGAATGCTCGTTTGAGTGCTGAATATACGTCAGGTCGACACCGTTCTAATGGTGAATGGAAGTACTACAACTTGTACAAAGACGGTGAAGAAGACAAACGCTCATCCACCTACGCCCTACAGAGTGACTACAAGTTAGGTCCTAAAACGTATTTGTATGGCAGCTTTAAAGGGGTGGATTCTCGTTACAGTGCCTATTTTAAAGACTACACCCTATCAGGCGGTTTGGGTTACCAGTTTTCCTACACTGAAAACTTCATTTTAGAGGTAGAAGTCGGTCCTGGTTTTCGTTATCAAGAACCAAATTTAGATGAGATAGATGATGACGACATTGTCTTTCCCGATATCGTTCGAGAAGGCATTTTTCGAGGGAATATCAATACGACTTGGCACGCATTAGATAATCTGAGTTTCGCGGCTGATATTACGTTGGTAACAGGTAAAAGTAACACTCGGGCCGATAGTGAACTCAGCGTGACCAATGATATTACTGAAGATATTGCACTGAAGCTGGCACACTCTCGTCAGTATCACGATAAAGTGCCTGAAGGCTTAAGCAAAGCGGATAGCGTTTTTTCCGTTAATTTACTCTTCGCTTTTTAACCCGTTTTTTCTCCCAGTTTTAGAAATAAAAAAAGCACCTCCGAAGAGGTGCTTTTTAGTATTTCGTCTTGATACTGAATTACTCAGCAGCAACAACTTGTAGGTTCACAGTTGCGAAAACTTCAGAGTGAAGTTGAACGCTGATCTCGAACTCACCAGTTGTACGTAGAGCACCTTCAGGAAGGCGAACTTCGCTCTTAGCAACTTCAACGCCTGCAGCTGTGATAGCGTCAGCGATGTCACGAGTACCGATAGAACCGAATAGTTTGCCTTCGTCACCAGCTTTAGAAGCGATAACTACAGCTTCTAGAGCGTTAACTTTCTCTGCGCGAGCTTCTGCAGCAGCTAGTTGCTCAGCAACTTTAGCTTCTAGTTCAGCACGACGAGCTTCAAACATTTCAACGTTAGCTTTAGTTGCCATAACTGCTTTACCTTGTGGGATAAGGAAGTTACGAGCGTAGCCAGATTTAACGTTTGCAGTATCGCCAAGACCACCTAGGTTACCAATTTTATCAAGTAGAATAACTTGCATTGCTTAATCCTCTTTCTTAATAAAATGAACCGATTACTGATGCTTGTCAGTGTACGGTAGTAGAGCTAGGTAGCGTGAACGCTTGATAGCACGTGCTAGTTGACGCTGGTACTTAGCGCTTGTACCAGTGATACGGCTAGGTACGATTTTACCAGCTTCAGTGATGTAGTTTTTAAGAGTTGCTACGTCTTTGTAATCAATCTCTTGTACGCCTTCTGCAGTGAAACGGCAGAATTTACGACGACGGAAGAAACGAGCCATGGGCTATCTCCTGATCTTAAATTTGAGTAATGTTGTCGGCGTGTAACACTAATTTTCCCACGCCATTTCGGCCGGTTTGATAAGTGACAAAACCACTTACCTTAATGTTACTGCCTTGAACTAAATTCTGAGTTAGTGCTTGTGACCCAAGCCCGCTGACGACTACCGGCATACGACAATAAACTTGTCGAGGTAAGTCAGCTTCGATAATAGTAGAGCGATGCTCCAGCCAAAACCGACAGTGTTCAATGCCACCAGGGCTTTTACTACGAATGGGCGGTTTGGCAATAGTGCCGCTCAGCTCCATTCGATTGGCCATAAGAAAACTTACTCAGCAGCTTCTGACTTAGCTTCAGGCTTAGCTTCAGAACGCTCTTCACGACGTGGAGCACGCTCTTCTTTTTGCTTAAGCATGATAGATTGCTCAGTGATCGCTGCTTTAGTACGCATGATCATGTTACGTAGAACTGCATCGTTGAAACGGAAAGCAGTTTCTAGCTCATCAATTACAGCTTGGTCAGCTTCAACGTTCATAAGAACGTAGTGAGCTTTGTGAAGCTTGTTGATTGGGTAAGCCAGTTGACGACGGCCCCAGTCTTCTAGACGGTGGATTTTACCGCCAGCTTCAGTGATTGAACCAGTGTAACGCTCGATCATGCCAGCAACTTGCTCGCTTTGATCTGGGTGCACCATGAATACGATTTCGTAATGACGCATTGGTTGCTCCTTACGGATTATTCAGCTTCCACAAATGGCTCAGTCGTCCAGAGGAAGCAAGGAACTAAAGATAATTGACTGAGTTTAAGGAGCACGAATAGTACAGAAAGGGCGCAAAATAGGCAAGTGATTATTTGCTCAACGCAGGGGATATTTTATTTCATCCAACGTTAGAAATAACAAAGGCTACCAATAAAGTGACAGCCTTTAAAATCAGGGTATTATCGCGCGTATATCGGGGCTTATTTTACTTCAGCCAGCTCCGTGCGCATTTGGTCGATCACTTGTTTGTAATCTGGCTGACCGAAAATTGCCGAGCCTGCAACGAACATGTCTGCGCCCGCTTCTGCGATTTCACGAATGTTGTCAACCTTCACACCGCCATCAATTTCTAAACGGATATCTCGACCAGACTCATCGATCATCTTACGAACTGCACGCAGTTTATCTAGCGTGTGAGGAATGAATGATTGACCACCAAAGCCAGGGTTAACCGACATCAGTAGAATCATGTCGACTTTGTCCATGATGAACTCAAGGCTCGCAAGTGGCGTTGCTGGGTTTAGTACCACACCAGCCTGACAGCCGTGCTCTTTAATTAACTGCAGTGTACGGTCTACATGATCAGAAGCTTCCACATGGAATGTAATCATCGACGCACCCGCTTTTGCGAAATCAGGAATAATGCGGTCAACCGGCTTCACCATTAGGTGAACATCGATTGGTGCGGTGATGCCGTAATCGCGTAGTGCTTTACACACAGGTGCACCAAAAGTCAGGTTTGGTACATAGTGGTTATCCATAACGTCGAAATGCACCACATCCGCACCCGCTGCGAGTACTTTCTCGACATCTTCACCGAGACGAGCAAAATCTGCCGATAAAATGGATGGAGCAATAAGAAAATCTTTCATACCTGACCTCAGTAGTAATGAGCAAACAATCTGCGCGCAATTCTACCGAAGCCAGTGGGGAGATCCACTATTTAGATTTAATAGTGTGAGAACTAAGAGCTTGGTTTATCCATCTCAGGGGCATGAAAAAGCGCAAGCAGCTCATCGACTTTATTACGACCACTGCCATTGCGGCTAATGGTGCGCTTTACTTTTACTACATTGAGATCTGCACCGTGATACAACCGACGCGTCAACGTAGTGTCGTGGTTAGAAATCAGAACCGGAATACCACGCTCAGTCGCCGTTCTTTCAGCAATGTCGGCTAATGCAGCCTGGTCATCCAACGTGAAACCATTACCTGCGTATGAGGTGAAATTTGCCGTGTTTGAAAGCGGTGCATAAGGAGGATCGCAATACACCACACTCCCCTTACGTGCTCGGCGAAAAGTTTCTGGATAACCTTCACAAACGAACGTGGCTTTCTTGGCTTTTTCGGCAAAAAACTCCAATTCCGCCTCTGGGAAGTAAGGCTTTTTATATGAACCGAACGGAACGTTAAAACCGCCTTTTTTGTTGTAACGGCATAGACCATTAAAACCAAAGCGGTTCATGTACAAAAACGCTAAAGAACGGTACATCACGTCATCGGTTTTATTAAACTCAGCGCGAATGTGTAAGTAAGCTTCTTTACGGTTGTTCTCAGCGACAAACCAACGCTTCGCTTCAGAGATATACTCTTCAGGGCGTTCTTTCAGTAGGTTGTACAGATTGATCAGATCTGGATTTATATCTGCCAGTAGGTAATGGTCATAGTCGGTATTCAGAAAAACTGAGCCCGCGCCAACAAAAGGTTCAACTAGCTTTCGAGCCGGCGGTAAATGACGTTGGATGTCTTCAACCAGTCCGTATTTTCCTCCTGCCCATTTAAGAAAGGCTCGTTGCTTTTTCATCTACTGCTCTATCTATCGACCAAAAATTAAGGCTGCGGAATGTAACATATTTTTCAGCGAAGCTCAGGTTTATTTCACGCGATCAATTTCGCGATGAACCTGACGGAGTGATTTTGCCCAAGGACTCACCGACTTAACCGAATCAGGCAAGCTTGCAACGGCATCGCGAGCCATTTGAATTGTCGGATAATCTTGGTATGTGATGATATACCACTCGGTGTCATTGCGAACGGTAGGATAAATTCGTACTTGATTATTCAGCTGATGCTCATCGAGGAAGGCTTGTACATCCTCCATTGACGTCATAGCAGCAAGCTGCAGTGTATAGGCTCTTGGTGATAGTGCTTTTAATTCTTCGCGAGCAAATGAAAACTTAACCACAGGCTGCTTCGCACCGTCTTCTCCTGACTGAGCAGAAGTTTGCGTCATACCTTGATTTGGTTTTACGACTTTAATCAAAGGAGAGTCAGTTTCATCAGCAGTTTCTGCTTTATCAGTACCTACGATATCATCAATCGCTTTTGTGTCTGCTGAATCAGCTTTACCTTCAAGCAATGCATCGACCACATTCGACTCAATCACCACTCTCTGTTGATTGTCATCACTGCCAACGCTCGCCACTTCTTCCGTTACTGCTGGCGGTAATGAATCAGAATCATCAATCGCGCCAGAGCCATCAAGGCCACTGCTAGTGTCATCAGTCACAGATTGTAGTGAAGACTGCGCTGCACTGATTCCTGACTCTTCAAAAGTTGGAATAGCCGTTTGCTCTAAACTACCAGCAATTTGCTGCGCTTTATCATCAGGGCTTGGTTGATTATACATCCACCAATAGCCACCAGCAGCAAGCAACAGTAATGCTAATACCACTAACGCAATATTCAGCGGTGAACCGACAATCGAGCGGATAATGATCCTTTTTTCCACTTTCATCTCTCCTAACGCCATGATGTCACCCGGTACTGGGTCAACTTTTTTAAATGCATCTCGAACCCGCTTCTCCGCCTCATCATCAACATAGCGCGCAACAAGTGATTCAAAGAAACGACGGGCTTCCACTTCGGACAACATATCAATATCAAGCTCAACAGGCTTTATCTCTTGTCCGTAACTGAGACGTGACAGCAATCCTTCTAAGCGCCCAGACTGCGTAAATAATAAGACATTGATGGTCCAATTCGGCTTATGATGCGCCTCTAAAACCAGCATCCAAAGCTCAGAAACGAGCGTCTCACTTAATAAATGCGCATCATCAACCACAATCGCGATATCACAAGGCTCATCACCCAATAGTCTTTCGAGGCTATCAAGTAAAGGTTCTTGCTGATTAAACAATGCGTCCGAAACCAGTTGACTCAAAATAAGGATGCGGCGCTGCACATCATCTTGATTAGAATGACAAAGTAACAAACATTGATTCTTGTTACTGGCACCCACTTCAAGGTATCGCTGCGCTAACCAAGATTTTCCATAACCATCATGACCATTAATCGCAATGAAATTGGAACCAAAATTAGTCAGCAATCCCAACCTATCAAGCAACTCGATTTGAGAATCTAGTTCCAGAACGTGAGCAACACTCATCTAATAACCTTAATACACTACAAGAATGACGCCCAAAGGCGCCATTACAAGGTTAAATATCGCGACCGAAGTCTATCGCCTGTTTGAGTACGTCTTGTGTCGTATCAGCAATGACCTCGGCACTGCCAATGCCTGTAGGCAAAACCAATCGTAATTGACCAGAGAGGACTTTTTTATCTCGCATCATATGTTTGAGGAAGTCATCGAAGCTCATACTTTCTGGAGTCTGAACAGGCAGTTTGGCACGACTCAAAATCGCAACAATACGCTCAAATTGCTCTGCTGAGATAAGACCGCGCAGATGCGAAGTTTTGGCCGCCATAACCGTGCCAGCAGAAACCGCTTCACCATGCAGCCAATTGCCGTAGCCAAGCTCAGCTTCAATCGCATGACCAAAGGTGTGACCTAAGTTGAGCAGAGCGCGGATGCCCGATTCTTTCTCATCCAGAGCCACCACTTCCGCTTTTATTTCACAGCAACGTGCAATGGCATAAGTTAGCGCTTCTTCATCCAACGCGTACATGCGTTCAAGGTTTTCTTCCAACCATACAAAAAAGTCTGCATCGTAAATGATGCCGTACTTAATGACTTCTGCGATACCTGCTGCGAATTCACGCTCAGGCAACGTCGATAAACAGTTGGTATCGATGATCACGGCTTTAGGTTGGTAAAACGCACCTATCATGTTCTTACCCAACGGATGGTTAACCGCGGTTTTTCCACCCACCGAAGAATCCACTTGAGATAGTAATGTCGTTGGTATTTGAATAAAGTCGACCCCACGCTGGTAACAGGCAGAAGCAAAACCCACAAGGTCGCCAATAACGCCACCACCTAACGCGATGATCACAACATCACGAGCGTAATTCCCCTCGAGGAGGAAGTTCATCACTTGGTTAAACACATCCAAGTTTTTGTACTGTTCGCCGTCAGGCAATTCTAACAAGGATGCACTACAACCGAGCTGCTCGAGTTGCTTTAAAATTTTGTCAGCATACAAAGGCGCCACTGTGACATTACTGATCACAACAACTTTTTGTTTTGCATTTTTGTTTGAGAGAACTTGAGAGAGGTACGCCGGGTCCTCAAATAACCCGGCGCCAATAGAGATTGGGTAGCTACGCTCAGCTAGGTTGACCGTAATCCGTTCCATCGGTTTGCTCCAATTAAAAAAAAGATAAAAACTTATCTCTCTTCTAGCATTTTTACGATCTGGTTGGCTACCACTTTTGCACTCTGATCGTCAGTGCGAACAGTGTAATCCGCTACTTCTTCATACAGAGGATTACGTTCTTCAGCTAATTGCTCCAATACTTCGCGAGGGTTGTCCGTTTGAAGTAGAGGACGCTTCTTGTCACGGTTTGTGCGCGCAAGTTGCTTTTCAATCGTCGTTTCTAAGTAAACAACAACACCACGTGCCGAAAGACGATTACGGTTTTCTTTGCTCTTAACAGAGCCACCGCCAGTCGCAAGCACGATGCCTTGCTCTTGTGTTAGGTCTTCAAGTACCGCTTCTTCACGCTTGCGGAAGCCTTCTTCACCTTCTACATCAAAAACCCAAGAGATGTCTGCACCAGTGCGTTCTTCGATCACTGTATCGGAGTCAACAAACTCCATATGCAGTTGCTGTGCTAGATGTCTACCAATTGTACTTTTGCCGGCGCCCATTGGGCCAACAAGGAAAATATTACGTTTCTCAGCCATGTTTAGCAGTAATTTACAACATTGATTCAATAAGATCGCCACAAGAAAACACAGCTAAATCGCTGTTCTACAAGGCTTGTGGCACCAGTTCCTCACAGATAATTCGTGATAAGACCCGAAATTATCCAAGCATGGTGCCACTATTGCAACTTTATTTTTGATTTAATCAGTTTTTCACGAGGTAGAACTACTGAATCACCACCTTAGGGGTGACGAAAATTAACAGCTCACTTTTGCCAACATTTTCATAACTTCGACGGAAAAGCGCACCTAATAGTGGTAGATCGCCTAACAAAGGCACTTTGTCCACCGAGTTAGTAATGCTGTGCTGGAAAATACCACCAAGAACGACGGTTTCACCGTTATTTACTAACACTTGCGTCCCGATACGTTGAGTATCAATCGCAACGGCTTCACCAGTACCTGTTTTCACGACTTGTCCAGGTCTATCTTGCGTAACGCTTAAGTCCAACACAAGGCGGTTATCCGGTGTAATTTGTGGCGTCACCTTCAAACTCAATACTGCTTTTTTGAACGTTACCGTCGTAGCACCACTTGATGAGGACTCTAAATAAGGTATCTCGGTACCCTGCTCAATATAGGCAGGCTTCTTATTGGTAGTGATCAAACGTGGGCTTGAGATAATCTCAGCTTTGGACTCTTGTTGCAGCGCAGAAAGCTCGAGGTCTAACAAGGTGTCTGAGCCTAATTTTGCAACCTGAAAAGCAATGCTGGTCGCGTTTGGACTGGTTGCAGCTAAGTTTACGTTTAGGAAGTCATCGATACCTACTCCATCACCGTCACCACCGTCTTCTCCTTCACCACCGCTATATAAACCAATCGTGGCAAGGTTGTTTTCGATAGAGCCACCAACCGTGTTATTGCCATTAATAGAGGTAAAGCCCCAGCGAATTCCCAACTCGTCCATATTGCCTTCATTGATGGTCACAATACGCGCTTCAATTTGAACCTGCTTCACCGGGATATCCAAAGATTCAATAATTTCTCGAATCACTTCAATGTTTTCAGGTAACTCACGAATCAATAACGAGTTAGTCCGCTCATCAATGGTCATACTGCCTCGCTCAGACAACATACTGATGTTCCCCTCTCCGTTGATCATCTCTGCAATATCTGATGCTTTGGCGAAGTTTACCTTGATGATTTCAGACGAGAGCTCTCCCATCGTTTGTTCTAGCTGCTGCTTTTCGAGTTGCTGTTTTTCGCGCAGATCAAGCTCATCTGTTGGAGCAACCAGAATCACGTTGCCATCCACACGCTTATCTAACCCCTTAACTTGCAAAATAATATCCAACACTTGCTGCCACGGAACACCATCAAGACGAAGTGTGAGGTTACCTTCTACGGAGTCTGAGACAACCAAGTTGAACTGGTTGTAGTCAGCAATCAGCTGTAACACGTTACGTACAGGAATATCTTGGAAGTTAATTGAAATGAGCTTGCCTTCTTTTTCTAGAATGCTTTTATCCGGGGCTTTCTCATTGGGTTTGATCTTAGCCACTTTGATTTCCAAGAATCGCCCCGTTAAACGGTAATCATGCGTATATTCTTCATTAATGTGCGCAACCAAGCGCGTAGTTGAGGTATCGCGAAACACCTCTACGCTTTCAACCACAGTCGAGAAATCTTTTACGTCTAGGAGATACAGTTGCTCGTCTTTTACCGAAGTATTAAGCAAATCGATACTTAACCCTTCCTGTACGCGTTTGACATCAACAATCGCGGCAGGTGACGCCAGTTCAACGACAATAACGGCGTCTTTATCTTTATTAGTGCGAAAATCGATACTCTTTAAGGCATTAGACGATACTTCTTCTGCTGCCACTAAAGGGGCTAAAAATACAAACAACCATAAGGAGAAGAGCCCAGTTAGTATCCTTGGTGTACGTGTTAATCCTTGTCTCATTTTCATTACTCAATATCAAAAATAAATGGGGCTATCTCAAAGCCAACTTAACTTTACGCTTCTGCCAACACCCTAAGCCGTCGGGCAACGTTTCATTAATTAACAAATAGGAATGGCTGACATGGGTCACTTTGCCGTTGTTGCGTCCGAGGTATTGCCCCGGCTTCACTTTATAAACGGTGCCGTTGGGTGCCTGAACGAGACCAGAAACCGTATTACCCATGCCCATAACTCCTTTCAAACGTAATTGGCTTAATGGGAATTTTTCTAATTTGCCAGTGCGCCTTCTTGAAGGCGGTTGCCAGCAATCTTTTCTTGCAACGGGCTGAGTGGCGATCGTAGCTTCTTTTGGTAACTCAAAGGGCGCACGCTGTACTTCAGGTGCGTACGTGACGGCAACATACTTATCTGCAGGCTTAAGTTTCTCGACATCTCGACGCGCCTGACTCTCCACCCCTCGAATAAAATCCGTTAATGACTCATCATTCGCCTGACATCCAAGTAGCAGAGACCCCATCAGTACCAGTAACAAGTGCTTACTTGTCATTGTTCGTCTCCTCTGGCTTAAACTGATAGGTATTGGCTCGTACCCTAAAGTGCAGAGTTTCACTTTCTTGGCTGACACGCTGCCAAGTCACATCTTTAAACGTGATGATTCGAGGTAGCGTTGCTATCGCCTGAGAAAAATGTCCGATGTCATGAAAATCTCCCGTTAACTCAATGTTTAAAGGAAGACGATAGAGGAAATGCTCTGATTGCTTTTCACCCCAGTCGATACGGGTAAAGGTCAACTTATTGTCGATACCGAGTTCATTCACCGAAGCGAGCATCGTAGCCAACTCTTTTTGCGCGGGCAGTTGTTGTAGCAATAACTCGTAACGCGTGGTGAGTTCATCCAACTGAGATTGAAGCTGAGGCAATGCAGCTACTTTGTTCGCTTTGATCTTCAGTGCTACCTTGAGCGTCTGCTCCTGCTGGACCAAGTTATTCAATTGCTCTTCTTTTGGCTTAAGGTAAAACCAATAGCCAAAACCTTGAATGAGGAAAATCAGCAGCGCGATAACCACAAGCTGAGGCAACAATGGCCACTCTGCCATTTCATCTATTTCGAGATCCTGCCAATCAACCATGCTGGGCCTCCACTTTCTTCTCCGGCACTTTGAACATGAAAGACACTTTGAACGTTTGGAACTCTTTTCCAAAACGCGCTTTTCCGTGAACGATGGAGTGCATTTCTACATCATTCAACTTGGCCGAACGCTCCATGTTGTCCAGCATCGTGGCAAGTTTTGGAGTGCTATCAGAGATCCCAGAGATCTCAATTTCCAGATCATTCATTTTGATCTTGTCAACATATACACCTTCAGGAATGACGGCTGGCATCAAGTTCATAAACTCGGTCGTTTTGTTTCTACCGTTTTGTAACCCTTCAACCACTTTTAAACGTTCGAGGATTTTGCTGTGCTCTTGCTCGGCGATTTTCATTGCTTCAATACGCTGGTCGAGCTCAGCAATGTAGTGAGTAAGGTAATCAAGCCGCTCCTGCTGCTGATCTTGTTGGTACTCAAAAAACTTTCCAATACCCCATTGAATACCAATGGCGACCAACATGCCTAACGCGACCAAGCTAATGAAACGACGTCGGTGCTCTTCTCTTTGGTTCTCTCGCCAAGGAAGTAAATTAATGCGATAAAGCACGCGCACCTCCTAGCCAATGAATGCCACGAATCGCGAGTCCTGCGGCTGTAGAGAAATGCTGCCAATCCGCGGCACGACGTTTACGTTTGGACACCTTCATCTCAAATAGCCCTAGCGGGTTTAGCAATTCACACTCTAGTGACAGTTGCTGAGATAACTCTTCCGCGAGCATTGGTGTCGAAGCTCCTTCCCCTGATAACCAGATACCTTTGATATTTTGCGAGCCATTAATTGAGGTGTAGAGCTGCATCTGACGTTTCACCCGTTCCACGATTTGGCGATTAAACAGCTCTGTTTTCTCCTGAGCATCATCGGACATCAAATCATCTTGAACAGGGCTGTTTGCTCCTCGAGTGCCGCAAGCAAACTCTTTGTGAAACAGCTCACCTTGTTCGGTAAACATGGTAAAGGAGCTCGATGAGGTGCCAATATCGAGTAAGCAGTACTTATTTTTGTCAGGAAAGCGATCGGCGGTGAGCTTCCAGATATGACCAAGACTTTGTGAATGCACGTCCACTAAAACGGGTTTTAGTCCGGATTTTTGTAATGCATCCACGCGACTATCGACCACATCTTTTCTTGTCGCAAACACTTGATAGTTATCAGTCCCACGCAACCCATCTTCGGCACGAAGACGGACGAAGTCTAAACTCAGCTCTTCGACAGGGAATGGCGATTGATGAGAAAATGCCTGAATCACAGCAAACTCAACTTCGCTATCTTCAAGGTTTTGTTCTATTTGCAGTTTTTTACTGATCACCGAATTATCAGGCACTGAAATTGCGACCTTTTTAGCACCAAAAGGCAGTTCTTTTTTAATCAGCTTTAGGGTCTTTACAATTTCTTGATGATTTATAGTGTTATTTTCAGCGACAATACCTTCCTTTAGTAATATTTCTTTGTAACCCAACAGAGCGTAATTGTTGCCTGTGGGTTTAAGTACTACGGCTTTGAGGCTGTTATGGCCTATATCGATGCCGGTAACGATTAGCTTATCCATCTCTTACTCTCGCTCCGAAATTTCTTCGTGCAAAGGTTGTTATTAGCACCCAAATAAGAGTTAATATCTCTATGTGCTAAATTTTTGACCTAAGAGTACAAGGGTTTGCCGTTACACAGCCTCAACCAATCAGGGATTCTCCGGTGAAGTTCATAAAGCGTTTATTATTTTTAACATTGATTTGCATAATTCTTGGAGTCACCACAATATTTGGCTTCTATCAGTACGTGAAGCCTGAATTGCCAGATGTTGCAACTCTAAAAGACGTTGAATTACAAACACCTATGCAGGTGTTTAGTCAAGACGGGAAGCTGATCGCACAGTTCGGTGAAAAGCGTCGTATTCCTGTTACTTATGATGAAATTCCTCAAGACTTAATTCATGCGCTAATCGCAACCGAAGATAGCCGTTTTTACGAACACCCAGGTATCGATCCTATCGGCATCACTCGTGCAGCCGTTGTAGTTGCGATTTCAGGTTCCGCTAAGCAGGGCGCAAGCACCATTACGCAACAGCTAGCGCGTAACTTCTTCTTATCTAATGAGAAGAAGATCATGCGTAAGATTAAAGAGATTTTCATTGCTATCCACATTGAGCAGCTTCTGAGTAAGCAAGAAATCATGGAACTTTATGTCAATAAAATCTTCCTTGGTTACCGCTCATATGGTTTTGGTGCGGCCGCTCAAGTTTACTTTGGTAAGAGCCTTGATGAATTGACGTTAAGCGAACTTGCGACACTCGCAGGGATGCCAAAAGCGCCATCAACGATGAACCCAATTTACTCTCTTGAGCGTGCGACAAAACGCCGTAACGTCGTGTTAATGCGAATGCTTGATGAAAAATACATCACGCAAGAACAGTATGACGAAGCACGCAACGAACCTATCGTGGCACGTTACCACAGTGCTGAAATTGAACTTTCCGCTCCTTATGTGGCGGAACTAGCTCGTGCATGGGCCGTGAAAGAGTACGGTGAAGAAGAAGCCTATACCTCTGGCTTGAATATCTACATGACGGTGGACTCTAAACTGCAAGATGCCGCGAATACATCCGTGGTAAATAATCTGCTGTCATACGATGAACGTCACGGCTACCGCGGTGCGGAGAAAGTGCTTTGGAAAGAAGGTGAAACCGCTTGGAACAGCGAGCAAATAGAAAAGCACCTTAAGAAGCAGCCAACTTATGGTGACCTTTACCCTGCCGTCGTGACAAAAGTCGATGATAAAACTGCGCAAGTTTGGGTTAAAAACCATGAAGAGCAGACCATTCCTTGGACTGGAATGCATTGGGCACGTAAATACATCACCGAAAACCGCCAAGGTTCAACACCAAAATCAGCGCATGATGTGCTAGCGACGGGTCAACAAGTTTGGGTTCGCGAAGTGAGCGAAACCAATGAAGATGACAACACGACACAAAGCTGGAAACTGAGCCAAGTGCCAACAGCGAACACCGCGTTTGTCGCGATGAACCCGGAAAATGGTGCGATATTGTCGTTAGTGGGTGGCTTTAACTTTGTTCATAGTAAGTTTAACCGTGCCACTATGTCAGTGCGTCAGGTTGGCTCAAGTATCAAACCATTTATCTACTCAGCCGCAATTGACAAGGGACTTACCCTAGCCACTCTGATCAACGATGCGCCAATTAACAAATGGGACGCAGGTTCTGGTTCGGCTTGGCGACCTAAAAACTCACCACCAACCTATGGCGGTCCAACTCGCCTTCGCCTCGGATTAGCTCAGTCAAAGAACGTGATGGCAGTGCGTACGCTGCGTGAAGTAGGCCTTGATGAAACTCGTCAGTACCTTACTCGTTTTGGTTTTGATATTAACCAAGTACCACGTTCAGAGACCATCGCGCTCGGAGCTGGCAGCTTAACACCAATGAAAGTGGCACAAGGCTACTCTGTATTTGCGAACGGAGGTTATTACGTCGAACCGTTCTACGTAGAACGCGTGGAAGATGCATTCGGTGAAGTGCTGTTTAAAGCGAATCCAAAGAGCGTTTGTCATAAGGATTGCCCACAAATGAGCGCTCAACCAGACAATCGCTATGCCGATGAGTTTGGCGAACAAGACGTCGCGATTGATGGTTTGGCAACAGACAACGCACTGGAAAATGATGAACCTCAATATGCTCCACAAGTTATCTCTGAGCAAAACGCATTCTTGATGCGTGAGATGATGTACAGCAACATTTGGGGTGGTGGTAACTGGCGTGAAGGTACGGGGTGGAACGGTACTGGCTGGCGTGCACAAAAACTGGGGCGTCGTGATATCGGTGGTAAAACGGGTACAACGAATGACTCCAAAGATGCTTGGTACAACGGCTATGGTCCTGGTGTTGTTGCCATTGCTTGGGTTGGTTTTGATGATCACTCACGCGCCCTTGGTCGCACAACGGTTAATAGCAACCTAGGAAAAGGCCAAATTTCTGGTGCTGAATCGGGTGCGAAAACCGCAGAACCCGCTTGGATTGACTTTATGCGCGTTGCACTAGAAGAAACACCTGAGCAAGGTAAAAATATTCCAGATAACATCATTCGTGTTCGTATTGATCGCAACACTGGCATGCTAACGCACAAAGTAGACAGCACATCGATGTTCGAATACTTTGAAAAAGGCACTGAGCCTACCGAATACGCTGGAGACCGTTTGGAAGACAGTATTTATTCTTCCGGCTCTGGCGCAGAAGAGCTGTTCTAAATCACTAAAGCAAAAGGGAGAGCATTCGCTCTCCCTTTTTTATGTCGGCTTTTACGCCGCGGCGTTCAATGAAGGATAGGAAGCCAATACTTCTTTAATCTTCGCCGCCAAAGCTTCAAACCTTGCACGCAGTGGTGAGCCTGGGCGATATACAAGCACTATATTGCGCGAAGGCGTAGGGTTAACGGCTGGTACATAGCACACGCCATCTTTTTGCTTCTCATTGGGGATAGAAAGCTGAGGCAATAACGTAATCCCAGCACCAGCAGCGACCATATTCCGCAGTGTCTCCAAACTGGTTGCCTTAAAGCGTTCATCGTCTTTCGCTCCGGCAGCAAAACAGAAACCTAACGCTTGATCACGCAGACAATGGCCGTCTCCTAGCGCTAAAACGGTTTTACCATTCAACTCCAACATATCAACATGGTCGAGAGAGGCCCACTCATGATCACATGGCACCGCAACGCTTAACGGCTCGTTATACACTTCGATTTCTTTAAAAGGTGCCGTTTCATCAACCGAAGCCAAGACCAAGCAGTCCAATTTACCTTCTTCTAATTGACGCACCAACTGATGTGTTTGAGCTTCGTGCAGGAACAGCTCCAGTTCAGGAAATGCTTCTTTTATTTGCGGCAGAATTTTGGGTAGTAGATACGGACCTACCGTCGGGATGAAACCGATATGCATAGGCCCAGTCATTGCTCCGCTCTGACCACTCGCCATATCTTTAAAAGTTTTCACTTCACTTAAGATACGCTTAGCTTGCTCCACCAACTGCAACCCTGAATCGGTAAACAAAACGCGACGGCTGCTTCGCTCTAAAAGCGTGGTACCGAGTTCATCCTCTAGCTTACGAATTTGTCCACTCAATGTTGGTTGGCTAACAAAACATGCTTCTGCCGCTTTGCGAAAGTGCTTATGTTCCGCAAGTGCAACTAAGTACTCAAAATCTCGAATATTCATAACTCACAATTCGCTTCTTTTAACAATAGTTAATACCTATCAAAACCATAACACCAAACGATTAGAGCTATCAAAGGATTTTTACAATAATGGGCTCAACAGAACGAAACAGAGCAAAGAAAAACGCTAAGCTCTATACGCATAATTTAAAATAGTTAAAGGAAATCATTATGTTTGTATCTAAAGAAGGTCAACAAGTCCCTCAAGTTACTTTTCCAGTTCGTCAAGGTGACTCTTGGATGAATGTAACGACTGATGAGCTATTTAAAGGTAAGACCGTTATCGTATTTAGCTTACCGGGTGCATTTACTCCAACCTGTTCATCAAGCCATCTACCTCGTTACAACGAATTGTTCCCTGTATTTAAAGAGCACGGAGTGGATGAGATTATTTGTGTCTCAGTCAATGATACGTTCGTGATGAATGCATGGAAACAAGACCAAGAAGCAGAAAACATTACCTTCATTCCTGACGGTAATGGTGAATTCACCGATGGCATGAGTATGTTAGTGGATAAAAACGACATCGGCTTTGGCAAACGTTCATGGCGTTACAGCATGCTAGTAAAAGATGGCGTAGTGGAAAAAATGTTCATTGAGCCAAACGAACCAGGCGACCCATTCAAAGTGTCAGACGCAGACACCATGCTGAACTACATTGCGCCAGACTACAAAACGCAAGAGTCCATCACGGTATTCACTAAGCCAGGCTGCCCTTTCTGTATGAAAGCGAAACAAAACCTGATTGACCACGGTCTTCAATATGAAGAAGTGATTCTGGGTAAAGACGCAACGACAGTTAGTCTACGAGCTATATCTGGTCGCACGACTGTTCCACAAGTCTTTATCGGTGGCAAGCACATCGGCGGTAGCGAAGAGCTAGAAGCGTATCTAGGCTAAGCTGTCCATAGCCTACACCCTCGGTCTCCGGTGCCTTTGGCTCGGAGGCCAACCCTAACTCACTTCTTCTACTAGTCTAGATAAGTAGTCGTCTACCGATAAGGTGACTCCTTATACAGATTCAACGACCCAATTCACTCTCCAAGCTCAATGTAGCTAGCTTGGCTTAAAAACGAAAAGCGAGAGTTCACGATGAAACCAGTTAATGTCGACGTAGCGATTATTGGTGGTGGTACTGCTGGTCTTGGCGCTTATCGAGCAGCAAAAGCTCATACTAATAGCGTAGTAATGATTGAAGGCGGCCCTTACGGAACAACCTGTGCTCGCGTCGGTTGCATGCCCTCTAAGCTGTTGATTGCGGCCGCAGAAAGTGTCCACCAAATCGAAAAAGCGCCTGGATTTGGGATCCATCCGCAAGGTGAAATACGCATTAACGGACAAGAAGTCATGGATCGTGTAAAACGCGAACGTGATCGTTTTGTTGGCTTTGTGCTTGAAAGCGTCGATGATATTCCCGCAGACGACAAGTTGTCAGGTTACGCGAAGTTTGCCGATGATCATACACTTATCATAGATGACCATACTCAGGTCACCGCAAAACGGATTGTGATCGCGACGGGCTCTCGTCCTGCTTATCCAGCAGCTTGGAATGAGTTGGGTGACCGTCTCGTAATTAATGATGATGTCTTTGGTTGGGATGATTTGCCTGAGTCCGTTGCGGTATTTGGCCCTGGAGTGATCGGTCTTGAACTCGGTCAAGCATTGCACCGCCTAGGGGTGAAAGTGAAGCTCTTTGGTCTTGGTGGTCAAGTTGGTCCACTGACAGATCCAGAGGTGATGGCTTATGCCGATAAAACTTTTAAAGAAGAGTTCTATCTTGATGCCGATGTAAAAGTAGAAAGCATGAAGCGCATTGCTTCATCAGACAATGACAGCGAAGACAAGGTCGAAATCCAATTCATCAACCACGATGGCGAATTAGAAACCTTTATTGTTGATTACGTTTTAGCAGCCACTGGACGACGTCCTAACGTAGATAAGCTAGCGATCGAGAACACCAATATTACCCTCGATGAACGCGGCGTACCAACCGCAGATCACTATACATTGCAAACTTCGGTAGAGAGCATCTTCATCGCAGGTGATGCAAGTAACCAAATTCCACTGCTGCACGAAGCCGCTGACCAAGGTCGCATTGCTGGTGATAATGCTGGTCGCTTTCCGGATATTCGTGCAGGTCTGCGTCGTTCGCCAATTTCAGCTGTATTCTCCGATCCGCAAATAGCTATGGTCGGCGAAACTTTCAAACAACTAGAAACTCGCTTAGGAAGCTGTGGTTGTTTTGTTACTGGCGAAGTCTCGTTTGAGAATCAAGGGCGTTCACGCGTCATGCTACGAAACAAAGGGATGTTACATGTCTATGGCGAGCAAGGTACTGGACGCTTTTTAGGTGCAGAGATGATGGGGCCTAACGCAGAACACCTCGCGCATCTTTTGGCTTGGGCACACCAAAATAGAATGACGGTTTCTGAGATGCTAGATATGCCCTTCTATCATCCAGTGATCGAAGAGGGTGTCCGCACCGCTCTACGTGATTTGAATGCAAAACTACACTTAGGGCCAGAAATGGTGAAACATTGCCTTGACTGTGGGCCTGGTTGCTAACGCTTTCATGCTCAATCGAGCCAGTCTTTACATACCAAACAAAACAGAAAGCCTCGTGATTAACGAGGCTTTCTGTTGACTACTTTGAGGCGATTACATAAGTACTACACTGCCATCATTGCGTAACGACTTACCATGATGATCGCGACTACACCGATCGTAAAAAAGCCACCAGCGATACTCAGCGCAAATTTCAATTCTGTCGACATGATTATTTTTCCTATTAAAGACTGACAGCGCACCATACATCAATCACGTGCCACATAAGCTCTACAAAGCTAACTTTCCATTTTTGGTTGTGTTCCTGCGCTCTAAGCTGCGACAAAAAACGCTTTCTCTCTTTGTGTTGGGTATATAATCTGAAGCAACACTGATGCCTTGGAAAACACTATGACTTGTCGCCGTTGCGAGGAACATTGGTTTTGGAAAAAGCTTGGGCGTTGCCAACGATGCTTGGATCAGTTAACGGTGCTTTCGGTACTGTGCTGGATTGTGTGGTGGTTTGCGTTCAAAGATGATCCACAAAGCATCGAGTCGATCGCTTTGATCTTTGCTGGTTTCGCTTTCAATATTTTATTGTTTTTGCATTTATGGATGCGTTTTGTCATCTTGCCGTGGCAACGTCGGCGAGGACGAAAAGAGACGGATAAAAAAGAGTAAAGTGGCAGATAGAAAAAAGCCCCAAAACCAATATCAGTTCTGGGGCTCTCTTAGATTCTTCTAAGAAAAAGCAGTGGTACTTTAATAGACCGAGCTTCCTCTCAAAGGTTCCAAATTTTTTCGATTTTTTTAGCAAATACTGATGTAAGTGAATCAGAGAATAACTATGTCATTGAATGCTAATAAAATCACTCCGAAATTTCAGCTCATGCCACATACGATTTTTGGATCACTTGCTCCATTAAATTGATCTCTAGCGCCACTTCATCACACGCGTGCTGACGTGGACACTGATCGCAATCTTTCAAGACTTTTTCTGGCAACAGCGACTTCGATGTTGGTAAGAAGCTCTGCTTCATAAAGAACTCTGGCGTTCGAGTGAGGACAAAGACCTTCTTTATCGCCATTTGACGTGCTTTCTCAACCAAGTGATTTACGATTGCACTGCCCTGTCCTTGACCTTGCCAGCCTGCTTCGATACCAAGAGAGCGTATTTCAGCCAACCCTGAGTCATACACATATAGAGAAGCGCAACCTGTCACTTCACCATGATGCTCAGCCACCGCGAAGGAGCCAATATCTCTCACGAGCTCATTACGAGAGCGGGGTAGATTCTCACCGAGATTCGCCCAATAAGCCACCATGCCCTCTAGTGTTTCAATGTCCGTCAAACGTGCAGGACGCACTTTCACTGCCGAGCTGTCACGCTGGCTCAGACGTTTATCCGCTTGCTCTACCGCATAAGCGACTTGGTGAGGCGAAACGCCACCCAGCGCACAACGTTTTTCCAAACAAGACTCTATTGTCAGAATGTCATACACATCATCTTCAATCACCTCAGAGAAGGTTTTTAGCTTTTGCAGAGACAATTCTTCCAGCGCACAGCCTTTATCAATTGCCCCTACCACCGCTACGCCCACAATATGGTGCGCCTCACGGAATGGGATGCCTTTCGCCACTAAGTAATCAGCTAACTCAGTCGCGTTCGCATACCCTTGCTTCGCAGCTTCAAGCGTACGCTCACCATTTACTTTAATGCCATCAAAACACAGCGCTGCCATTTCCATGCAATCATTCCATGTGTCTAACGCATCAAACAACCCTTCTTTATCTTCTTGCATGTCTTTGTTGTACGCCAATGGTAGGGCTTTCACTGTCATCATCATGCTCGATAATGCGCCATAGACACGCCCTGTCTTACCACGGATCAACTCAAGTGCATCCGGATTTTTCTTCTGTGGCATCAATGACGAACCAGACGTCACCGTATCCGCTAACTCAATAAAGTTAGACTCCCCTGAGTTGTAGAAGATCATATCTTCTGCAAGACGAGAAAGGTGCAACATAGAAATCGAGGCCACCGACATCAGTTCCATCACATGATCACGATCCGAAACCGAATCGAGTGAATTACGCGTAGCGCGGTGGAAACCAAGGTTATGAGCTAATTGTTCACGATCAATCGGATAAGCCGTGCCAGCTAAAGCACCCGAACCAAGTGGACAAGTGTCGAGGCGCTGTAAGGCATCATTCAGACGAGAGTAGTCACGCTCGAACATTTCAACATAAGCCAAACACCAGTGAGCAAAGGTGACAGGTTGAGCGCGCTGAAGATGAGTATAGCCAGGCAATACTGTGCCTTGGTGCTGCTTAGCAACATGAACCATTTGTGCTTGCAGACGATCTAAAGCAATCAACAGTTGCTGGCCTTGCTGACGACACCAAAGTTTTAGGTCTGTCGCTACTTGGTCATTACGAGAACGCCCAGTGTGGAGTTTTTTACCTAAATCTCCCACTTTACTAATCAGCTGCTGTTCAACCCACGAGTGGATATCTTCTGCATCTGAGCGAAGAATTTGATGAGGATCTTCCATCACTTCTAACTTCAGCTCGTTTAAAGCAAGTTCCAGCTTTTGCTGTTCTTCTGCCGATAGAACATCTACAGAAAGCAGAGCTTTAGACCATGCGATTGAACCTACGATGTCTTGCTCAGCCAATCGGTAGTCAAAACGCAACGAATCGTTAAACTCTTTAAATCTAGTGTCTGCCGCTTGGGTAAATCTTCCGCCCCATAATGCCATTGCGTTTCTCCTGATGACTATTGCTTACTCTAACGTTCTCGAATGAGTAGTAACCAATTTGATGGTCATTTGCTCACTTTTTCTTATGGGTCAACGTTACGGCAATTTCGACAAAAAATAAAGTATAAATTCAATATTTTTACATATATATTCAAATAGAATGCATTTGCATCTTTGTACTCATAGACGTAAGCCAACAAAAAAGACCTGCTATCCAATAGCAGGTCTTTACTCAATCCGAGATGTGAAGAGATTATTTCTTCTGGCTGTTCAACGCACGGATACGGCTTGATAGCGAGTAAAGACGGATGAAACCACCCGCATGGCTTTGGTCGTAAACCTCATCTTCACCAAAAGTTGCGAACTCTTCTGAGTACAAGCTGTTGTCAGAACGTTTTTGCGTTACCGTGGCTTGGCCTTTGTAGAGCTTAACAACCACTTCGCCATTCACGTCTTGCGCTAACTCTTCAGAAGCGGCAAGGATCGACTTACATAGCGGCGTAAACCAACGGCCATCGTATACAAGGTGAGACGCTTTTAGACCTAGCTCCTCACGGAATTCGAATGATGATTTGTCTAGCACAAGCTGCTCTACAGCGCGCAGCGCTTCCATCATGATGGTGCCTCCCGGTGTTTCATAGCAACCACGAGACTTCATTCCAACAAGACGGTTTTCAACGATATCGATACGACCAACACCGTGCTTCGAACCTTTTTCGTTTAGATAAACCAACGCGTTGTATGGTGTCATCGCTTCACCATCAACTTCGACCACCTCACCTTTTTCTACTTTCAGCGTGACGTATTCCGCTTCGTTTGGTGCTTGCTCTGGGTCTACAGTCCATACCCAGCAATCTTCGTTTGGTGCGTTCCACGTATCTTCTAGGACGCCACCTTCAGTGGAAATGTGCCATGCATTTGCATCACGTGAGTAGATCTTAGTAAGAGACGCTGAACAAGGAATGTTACGCTCAGCTAGGTAATCTAAACATTCTTCACGGCTCACTAGGTCCCATTCACGCCAAGGTGCAATCACTTGTAGATCTGGTGCTAGTGCTGCGAATGCGCCTTCGAAACGAACTTGGTCATTACCTTTACCTGTACAGCCGTGACACAATGCGTCCGCGCCCACTTTACGTGCGACTTCAACCTGTGCTTTAGCAATAATTGGACGCGCCATTGATGTACCCAGCAGGTACTTACCTTCGTAGTACGCGCCGGTTTTTAGCGTTGGGTAAATGTAATCCGCCACCATCTCTTCTTTCAGATCAGCGATGTAACACTCAGAAGCACCTGAAGCTTTTGCTTTCTCTTCAATACCTTCTAGCTCTTCTGCGCCTTGACCAACATCGGCAACGAAAGCAACGACTTCACAATCGTAGTTCTCTTTTAGCCACGGGATAATTACTGAGGTATCTAGACCGCCTGAGTATGCGACTACCACTTTATTTACGTTCACTTTGCTCATCTTTCTTCTCCAAACTTAACTGGCGCTGCGCTCGGCGGTCAGTGCCAACTACTACTTCCTAATATTGAATTCTTTTGCTGATGCTTATTGAGGCAAAAATTGCGTTCCAATACTTTCACCAGCGAATAGCTGTACTAATTTTTCTGGGTAACGCCAGGTCGCGACTTCGATAGGGCGACCAAGATCATTGGCCGCCTCCAAAGCAGCTTTAACTTTGACGATCATGCCGTCTGTGATCACATGTCCATCGATCAACATGTTCGCTTGTTGTTCCGACAGGGTTTTGATCAAATGGCCTTTACCATCTAATACACCACTCACGTCTGATAGCAGGACCAACTCCGCATCTAATGCGCCCGCAACCGCGACTGCGGCTTGGTCAGCATTCACATTCATCATCTGGCCATCTGTGGTTAAGCCAATTGAACTGATGATCGGCAGTGCGCCTGTGTTTAATACCGCTTGTAATAGCGTTGAATCACCCGGTGATGCTTTACCTACCGCGCCGAGTTCTGGGTAAAGTTCTTCAACAAGACACAAACCACCATCCGCAAGGCTAAGACCTACTGCATTGAGTCCATCTGCGATGGCTTGACCTTGAAGTAGCTTATTCGCTGTGCCTGCAAGCGCGCCTGCAATCACCGGAATTTGATCGTAAGGCGTTACGCGTAAACCGTTTTTCTTTACGGTTTCAAGCTGAAGCTTTGCCATCAACTCATCAACTAGGTAGCCACCGCCATGAACGATGGCGATTTGTCGCTGTGCCGATTTTTGGTAAGCCGCAATGGCACCAAACAGTTGGCTTAAGGTTTGAGTGCAAGATAGAGCAGCACCGCCTAGCTTAATGACTAAAGGAGCTTGATTGGTTTGCGTCATCGCATTTCCCTCTTTCAACGACTACAGCAAAGCTGTCAGTTCTGGGTAACCATAATGAATATTGAGACATTGCATCGCTTGACTTGATGCACCTTTGAGTAGGTTGTCGATGGCTGAAATCACAATGATATGTTCGCCTTGTACCTTCCAGCCGATATCGCAGAAAGGGGTATTTTCGACATCCTGAATACGTGGAATACCATCGCCTTTTAAACGCACGGCTGGCTTTCCTAGATAAGCATGTTCAAATGCTTGAGCGACTTGTTGCTCTGTAACGCGTGATGCTAGCTTCATGGTGATCGTGGCAAGAATGCCGCGTTTAAAGTTGCCTAGGTGCGGAGTAAAAATCACATCGCAACCTAAGTGCTGAGCAATTTCTGGTTGGTGACGATGAGTAAATACACCATAAGGTTGCAAGCTCACTTCACAGAAACTGTTCACCATAGAAGCTTTACGCCCAGCTCCGGACACACCGCTGGTCGCGTTAATGACAGGCCATTGATTGGTATCCACTAATGCATTTTCGAGTAGAGGTTTGATGGCTAACTGCGAAGCAGTCGGGTAGCAACCAGCTACAGCAACTAAGGGAGCAGTTTTAATTGATTCCTGGTTCCACTCTGCTAAACCGTATGCAGCTTTATCTAGCCAGTTATTATGTTGATGCTCGAAGCCATAAAAGGTGTTGTAAAAACCTTCACTTTGGACGCGGAATGCCCCCGATAAATCGAATACCTGACAGCCTGCCTCCAAGAAAGTTGGGGCTAGATCGTGGCTCACCTCATGAGCCGTTGCTAAAAACACCACATCCGATTCTTGAGCGATTTGCAGTGGATCCGTTAGTGGCGAGACCGGAATATCAATGATGCCTGCTAACTTACCGTGCAGCTGCGCAATATTCTTTCCTGCATCAACACTGTTGGCGGAAACGTATAAACCTGATAGCGTGAGTTGTGGGTGTTTATTAACCATTAACGCTAACTCTGCGCCGGTGTAACCGCTGGCTCCAATAATCGTGGTTTTTAGCATTGTGTGACATCCATATACTTAAAGGCTCAAATGACTATTCATATTTAATTTTTGCTTTATTTTGATTTTTTATTCATTAAATATGATTTAATATGTGTTTTACATTTTTGTGGTCTGTCTGTCAACAGGAGATTTGAAGAATCCATGCAATTACCAACTTTTCTAGAGGTCTATGAAGGACTCATCAGCACCTCTTCTATCAGCTCCACGGATCCGAGCTGGGATCAGGGCAATGCAAAAGTCATCGAAAAACTCGCATCTTGGTTTAAAGATCTGGGCTTCAACGTTGAAGTGATCGAGGTGGAGCCAGGCAAGCACAATATGATTGCACGTATGGGAGAGGGTGAAGGCGGCCTTTTACTTGCTGGCCACAGTGATACCGTGCCATTCGATCAAGGGCGATGGAACTTTGATCCACATAAGCTGACTGAAAAAGACAACCGCTTTTACGGTTTAGGCACGGCAGACATGAAAGGCTTTTTTGCCTTTATTTACGAAGCCGTCAAAAAAGTCGACTGGAGCAAGCAGACCAAGCCGCTATACGTATTAGCCACTTGTGACGAAGAAACCACAATGTTGGGTGCACGACATTTCACCGTAAACGCCCCTTTTAAGCCGGATTACTGCATTATTGGTGAGCCTACCAGCCTCGTTCCTATTCGCGGCCACAAAGGTCATGTGGCGAATGCAATTCGGGTCACGGGTAAGTCAGGCCATTCATCCGATCCTGCCTTAGGCGTTAACGCGATTGAGATCATGCATGAAGTGATGTTTGCCATGATGCAACTGCGCGATAAATTGGTGAAAGAATACCACCATCCGGGTTTTGCCATTCCAAGCCCTACCCTAAACCTTGGACACATTCACGGCGGTGACAGCGCTAACCGTATTTGTGGTTGCTGTGAGCTGCACTATGATGTTCGCCCACTACCAGGGATCAGCCTGGATGGCCTAGAAAATATGCTGCGCGGAGCATTAAAAGAAGTCGAAGCAAAGTGGCCTGGACGCTTGGAGATAATTCCGTTACATGAACCAATTCCGGGTTACGAATGCCAACATGACCACCCATTTATCGGTGGTGTTGAAGAGATCTGCCAAACCAGTTCAGAAACCGTGAACTACTGTACTGAGGCGCCCTTCTTACAACAGCTCTGTCCAACCTTAGTTCTCGGCCCCGGTTCAATTGACCAAGCGCACCAACCGGATGAGTTTCTCTCATTTGATTTTATCGATCCCACAATTGATGTGCTTTCAAAGGCAATGGTCAAGTATTGCTGTTAATACACGAATAAACTCAAAAGTCAGTGCAGCTCGATTGAGCTGCATCTTTTTATCTTCACAATTTAGCGCTAGCCTTAACACTTCTTTAACTTGTTATTTTGTAATTAATTTTCACTTCTTATTCTACAGCTGCCGTAAATTTGCTCTAAATCAGGAGACAGCGGAATAATTGCAAACTTAGTCTGCTTTATTTGACTATAACTGGTGCTTTTCGCTAGATTGGAGTCTTAACAAGGACAATGGATGTAGTTTTTTTACGAGGCAGGACGACAATGAACGAGAAATACGCCGCACTCAAAAGTAATGTGCGCATGTTAGGCCACTTATTGGGTAACACCATTCGCGATGCCCATGGCGAAGAAATCTTCGAGAAAGTGGAAACCATTCGTAAATTATCCAAATCGGCTCAAGCAGGTAATCAAGCAGACAGGGAAAGCTTGATAGAAGAAATCAAACACCTACCCGATGAGCAACTAACGCCCGTTACCCGTGCGTTTAATCAATTTCTAAATCTCACCAATATTGCTGAGCAATACCACACGATTTCACGCCATTGTGAAGAGCACATTTGTGAACCAGACGCGATTAACTCGCTGTTTTCTAAACTGGTACAAAACGATGTGAGCAAACTGGACACTGCGCAAGCGGTTCGTGGTCTGAATATTGAATTGGTATTGACGGCTCACCCAACGGAAATCACGCGTCGCACCATGATCAACAAATTGGTCAAGATCAATGAGTGCTTATCAAAGTTGGAACTGAGTGATCTTTCTTCTAAAGAGCGCAAGAAAACCGAGCGTCGCTTAGAGCAACTTATCGCACAAAGCTGGCATTCTGACGTGATTCGTCAACAACGCCCTACTCCATTGGATGAAGCGAAATGGGGTTTTGCCGTAGTAGAAAACTCACTGTGGGAAGCAGTGCCAGACTTCTTACGTGAAATGCACGATCGCTTGAAATCTTACTTGGGTGAAGGTTTACCAATTGATGCTCGCCCTGTGCACTTCTCTTCTTGGATGGGGGGTGACCGCGACGGTAACCCGTTCGTCACTCATAGCGTGACGCGTGAAGTATTGCTTCTGTCTCGTTGGAAAGCCGCAGATCTTTATCTCAATGACATCAACGAGTTGATCAGTGAACTGTCTATGACGGTTTCAAACGACCAAGTTCGTGAGCTTGCTGGCGAAGATCAGCACGAACCATATCGTGCGATCCTGAAACAACTTCGCACCCTATTGAACGAAACCAAAGATATTCTCGATGCTAAAATCCATGGTCAAAAACTGGCCGTTAAAGCTCCGTTGCAAAAAGTCGAGCAACTTTGGGAACCTCTGTATGCCTGTTACCAGTCGCTAAATGAATGTGGCATGGGTGTGATCGCAAATGGCTCTCTACTGGATACATTGCGCCGCGTAAAAGCATTTGGTATTCATCTTGTTCGCCTTGATATCCGCCAAGAGAGCACTCGTCATTCAGACGTATTGTCTGAATTAACCCGCTACTTAGGCATTGGTGATTACGAACAATGGAGCGAGCAAGATAAGATTGCTTTCCTAACCAACGAACTCGCATCTAAACGTCCTCTTCTGCCTCGTGATTGGGAACCATCAGAACCTGTCAAAGAGGTTTTGGACACCTGTAAGATTATTGCAGCACAACCGCGTGAAGCATTCGGTGCCTACGTTATTTCTATGGCACGCACTGCATCAGATGTGTTAGCAGTCCACCTACTTCTGCAAGAAGCTGGCTGCCCATATCGTATGGATGTTTGCCCGTTATTCGAGACGCTAGACGACTTGAACAATGCAGAATCGGTCATCAAACAGCTGATGGGTATCGACCTATACCGTGGCTTTATCCAAAACCACCAAATGGTCATGATTGGTTACTCTGACTCAGCGAAAGATGCGGGTGTCATGTCTGCAGGCTGGGCTCAGTACCATGCGATGGAATCGTTAGTAAAAGTGGCGGAAGAAGAAGGTGTTGAACTAACTCTATTCCACGGTCGTGGCGGCACCGTTGGTCGTGGCGGCGCACCTGCACACGCTGCACTTCTGTCTCAACCACCAAAAAGCTTGAAAGGTGGTTTGCGCGTAACAGAACAGGGCGAGATGATCCGCTTTAAACTGGGCCTTCCAGATGTCGCCGTAAACAGTTTTAACCTTTACGCGAGCGCGATTCTAGAAGCCAACCTATTGCCACCACCAGAGCCAAAACAAGAATGGCGCGACTTAATGGAAGTGCTATCTGAAGTTAGCTGCGAGTCTTATCGCAACGTAGTTCGCGGCGAGCCTGACTTTGTGCCTTACTTCCGTCAAGCGACACCAGAGCTCGAGCTCGGTAAGTTGCCACTTGGCTCTCGTCCTGCAAAACGTAATCCGAAGGGCGGAGTAGAAAGCTTACGTGCAATCCCGTGGATCTTCTCATGGAGCCAAAACCGTTTGGTACTTCCTGCTTGGCTAGGTGCGGGTGAAGCGATTCAATACTCGATCGATAAAGGTCACCAAGCGCTGCTCGAAGAGATGTGTCGTGAATGGCCGTTCTTCTCGACTCGCCTTGGCATGTTAGAAATGGTGTACTCGAAGTGTAATATCGATATTTCTCGCTATTACGATGAGCGATTGGTGGATGAATCACTCCGTCCACTCGGTGAAAAGCTTCGCGCTCAGCTTCAAGAAGATATCAAAGCAGTACTGAATGTAGAGAACAACGAAAACTTGATGCAGCATGACCCTTGGGGACTCGAATCGATTCGCTTGCGCAACATCTACGTTGAACCATTGAACATGCTACAAGCCGAGTTGCTATACCGTACACGCCAAACCGAAGAAGCATCTGCAAACCTAGAAGAAGCGCTAATGGTGACAATTGCTGGTATTGCAGCTGGCATGCGCAACACAGGCTAATCGCTTCATTTGTAATAAAAAAGCTGAGCAAGTGCTCAGCTTTTTTTTTGGCGCTGGATAATTTCGCAACCAAAAGGCAGTTTAATAAACTATAAAAAACCCAAAAATTACCACACAAAAAGAATAAAAAACCACAAGTTAACACTATTGATTATTATGTTAGTTTTTTAGGGTAATTTTGTCCTACTATTCCACTTCATGCTTATTATTTATATACTACTTGCCTGCTGAGAGCTCATAAATCCAATCATACCTGCTCCAGCCATGATGGGACTCCCCATCTCTCTAGGTGATAAACGGCTTTAAGGTGACAGGACCAACATTGTTGGTGCTACTTATACATTAAAAAACTCAAGTGCCAGAAAGAGCACAGCTGAAAGTATAAGTAGCTTGTTTACAAGTTTATTGACCATTTGGATTGAAGACATGTCATTACCACACGTAATCTTAACTGTTCTTAGCACTCGCGACGCAACCGGTTACGATATCACTAAAGAATTCTCTGCTAGCATCGGTTACTTCTGGAAAGCAAGCCACCAACAAGTGTACCGTGAACTCAATAAAATGGCCGAGAAAGAGCTGGTTACTTGCGTATTAGAACCCCAAGAAGGCAAACCAGACCGTAAGGTTTACTCCATCACAGATGCTGGTCGCAGCGCTTTAGGAGAATGGTTTGATCAACCAACTGCACACCCGACTGTTCGTGATGAATTTTCAGCGAAATTGATGGCATGTGCCGTTCAACCATCAACACCTTTCCGTGATCAACTCGCCGAACTGGTTGAAGAGTCTCGCAAACTGGTTTCTCACTACAAAGAAATTGAAGCGGCTTACTACGCAACACCGTCAACTTTAGATAAACAAGCTCGCCTAGAACGTCTAACGCTTCGTCGTAACCTACTGTTACGTGAAACGTGGATCACGTGGGCTGAAGAAGTCCTAACAGAGCTTGAAGTGATTGGTTAATTTCCTTTTACTTTGATACAACGAAAAAGGCTTGCCACTTGGCAAGCCTTTTGTCTTTTTGAAACCCGATTTATGCACCTACTACAGCGCGAGGACGAACGCCTAGCGTATGACATAAAGCGTAAGTCATCTCTGCACGGTTTAGGGTGTAGAAGTGGAAATCCTTAACGCCTTCACGACTAAGTACGCGCACCATATCAATAGCTTGACTTGCTCCCACAAGCTGACGAGTCACCGGATCATCATCCAAGCCTTCGAATTGTTTACTCATCCAGCCAGGTACTTTCACATTGTTCTGCGCAGCAAAGCGAGAGGCTTGCTTAAAGTTCGACACTGGCAAAATACCAGGGACAATTTCCACATCAATTCCTGCCGCCACACAGCGATCGCGGAAACGAAGGTAAGACTCGACGTCAAAAAAGAACTGAGTAATTGCACGGTTTGCGCCTGCATCAACCTTACGTTTTAGGTTCAATAAGTCAGACTGCGCACTTTTAGCTTCAGGGTGAACCTCAGGAAATGCGGCTACTGAGATATCAAAATCATGACGTGATTTCAGCAGCTCAACCAGATCCGAGGCATACATGTCAGGCGCACCGCCACCAGGAGGAATATCACCACGCAGAGCAACGATATTTTCAATACCATTATTCCAGTAATCATCGGCAATATTAATTAACTCTTTGCGAGTCGCATCAATACAAGTGAGGTGAGGAGCAGCAACCAATCCGGTTGTTGCTTTGATTTCTTTAATGATGGAGTGCGTTCTGTCACGCTCGCCAGAGTTAGCGCCGTAAGTCACAGAAACAAATTTAGGTTGGAGCGTTTTAAGACGGTGCACTGAATTCCAGAGTGTCTCTTCCATCTTCGCGCTGCTTGGTGGAAAAAACTCAAATGATACATTGATGTTGTCTGACAACTCAGCAATATTCTGGTTCAAGGCGTCAATATGGCCTGCGTGCGTGTATCCCATCTTACTCTCCCTGTGGCACTCCGCCACGAAAACAAATTCCTTAAATCGACGTTTAGACGTCTATATGTCTACAGAATGTATTGAATACGATTTAATGTCAACCTTGTAATTATGAATTTTTCTCAAGTTAATAATGAGGATAGTTCAAGTTATTACTTGAACGTTATTTCACCACTTATCATAAGCCGATACTTCAGTATGGCACTGAAGGAAAAATAAAAAACCCTGGTCGGGTTCCAGGGTTTTAGGTATCTCGCAACTTTAGAATAAACCGGCTAATCGGTTGAGGTCGGATTGAATCGCGCCGGCTGTCACTTCTCTTCCTGCGCCTGGCCCTCGAATAACGAGTGGGTTATCTTTGTACCACTTACTTTCAATGGCAAAAATGTTGTCGCACGGCAGTAGGTTGGCGAGCGCATGTTCACGAGATAACGCTTCTACTCCCACCGTCGCTTTACCATTTTTTTCTAAACGAGCAACGTAGCGAAGCACTTGGTCGTTTCTCTGTGCTTTTGTCAGGCGCTCTTGCAGTATTTCACTCAACAGCCCCCCGTTATCGAAGAAGTCATCGATGCTAAGTTCTCTTAATTCTTCTGGTACCAGAGATTCAACCTTAACGCTGCCCGGCTCAATATCGAGACCAGACTCTCGAGCTAAGATAACCAGCTTACGCATCACATCTGAACCATCTAAATCAGAACGAGGATCAGGCTCTGTTAAACCTTGCTGCCAAGCGAGGTCGACTAAATCATTAAATGGTACTGAGCCGTCAAATTGTTGGAATAACCATGATAACGTCCCTGAGAAAATACCCGATAGAGCAACGATCTCATCACCACTTTCACGTAGATCTCGCACGGTATGGTTTATTGGTAACCCCGCACCAACCGTCGCGTTGTACAGCCAGTAACGACCAATTTTAGCGAATGCATCTTGAACCTGATGGTAATACTGGCTATCTGCCGAACCCGCCACTTTGTTAGCGGAAATCAAATGAATGCCCTGCTGTGCAATTCCTACATAGCGCTGAGCTAAGTCTTTACTCGCTGTCACATCAAGCACTACGGCTTCATCGTAATTTTTTAGCGCTCCTAATTGAGTCAACCAAGACCCATCGTTTACTAGGCTTTCATCATCAAATCGTTCAGCAACACTTGCTGCATCAATACCTTGTTCATCGAACCAGTAGGTTTGACTATCCACGACTGCGACAAGGTCAAAGCTCATGCCATGACGTTTTTCGAGTTCACCTTTTTGAGTTGCAAATAGATTTAACCAACTAGAACCAATGTTGCCCTTGCCACATAAAGCCACCGCCACGCGCTTTTGCGCTTGGAACAACTGGCTATGAATCGTTTGAACCAACACTTCGGTATCAGTACGACGCAAAACGGCGACTAAACTCAGCCCCGACTCAGTTTCAGAAATAAATTCAACCGGAGAGTGTTTTAACTTCTGATAAAAACCAAAACAATGGTTGGCGTTTTTCGTAACGCCAGCGCCTACTGCCGCTAAGAGCGAGTAGCCTTCTTTGAGCTTAATCTCCGCTTCAACCGCAAGCTCTTGTAAGTGTTTCAGTGCGCCACCAGCAATTTCTGCGGTATACGCCAAGCGCAACGTGTGTTGATCGGGCTGTGCCTCAAATGCCAATGGTTCCAATTGCGCTCGCTGCAACGCTTGTAATACATCATTCTGTGTTTTTTCGAAGTCGTGCCCATGCATGAAAGACAGCTGCACCAATAAAACATCATCCAGCGAGGTAATAATTTTAGCGCCACGGCCAGACGCTAAGACACGCTCAATACGAGTAGAGCCCGATTCCGGCAGATAGCTACACTTGAGGTTGAGATCCATAGTACTTTGCGCCACAGGCTGAAGTGTACGACTGTGTAGGACTGGGGCGGCTAAACGGGCGAGTTCGCTGGCTTCATCCAATCGAAGTAACGGTAACAGACACGCGTCTGCCACCAAACGCGGATCGGCACTATAGACACCGGCAACGTCACTCCAAATGGTGACCGTGCTCACTTCAGCCAGAGCACCAATGACAGTTGCAGAATAGTCAGAGCCATTACGACCAAGTAAAATGGTTTCGCCCGCCTCGTTCTGAGCCATAAAGCCAGTAATTACCACACGTTTATGATTGTGTTGCGCGAGAACTTCTTTTATCAAAGGATATGAACGAGCGCGATCAACTTCAGGTTGAGTCCCGGCTTCCGCACGTAAAAACGCTCGTGCATCTTGTGCAACAGCGGGGATAGAACGTTGAGATAATAACGCGGCCAATAGACGAGCAGACCAAACTTCTCCGTGTCCTAGTACCGCGGCTTTTTGCGCGCCAGTGAGTGGTGCTGTCAGCTCAGATAAGGTACTGAACTCATCATGCAGTAACGCTAATAGCTCTTCTTGTACTTCATTTTCCAACAAGTTTTCTATTAACTCCGTTTGGAACTGCCTTAGGCTTTGAAGTGCTTCATGCGCGATTCGGCCATCTTTGTCTAGCCCTTCCAGGAACTCAATCAAGCGGTTAGTGGTTTTTCCTGCCGCCGAGACGACCACAAGATCATTTTCCGTCGAATACTCCTTAAGAATATCCACAACGCGTAAATAGCATTCTGGGTTTGCTAAGCTACTGCCACCAAACTTATGCAGCTGACGTTGTAAAGTCATTATTATCGTCTCCTATTGTTGGGCAGCTTTAGCGAATGCTTGCTCTAAATCTGTGATGAGATCTTGTGCATCTTCCAAGCCGACAGACAAACGCAATAGTTGATGCGACACCCCCGCTTCTGCCAGTGCTTCCTCTCCCATAGCGCGATGCGTCATGGATGCCGGATGACAAATCAAGCTTTCAACTCCACCTAATGACTCAGCCAATGAAAACAGTTGGAGCTCTTTAACGAACACTTTTAACTGCTCAAACGAACCGGCAAACTCAAAGCTCAGCATAGAGCCAAAACCAGTTTGCTGCTTTTTAGCAATGTCATGACCCGGGTGCTCCGGCAGGCTTGGATGATAAATGGTTTTAACTAACGCTTGCTTCTGGAGATAAGCCAGTACCTGCTGTGAACTCTCTTCATGCACTCGCATGCGAGCACCAAGTGTACGAATGCCTCGCAACGTCATATAACTATCGAAAGGTGTGCCAGTCGCACCAATGCAATTGCCCCACCATGCAAGCTCTTCTGCATGCGCTTCTGTTTTGGTGATGATCACGCCACCAATCACGTCTGAATGACCGTTGATGTACTTCGTTGTGGAGTGAATGACGAAATCTGCGCCCAAGTCCAAAGGCTTTTGGTACACGGGTGTCAAAAAGGTATTGTCCACCGCGACCAATGCCCCAACTCGCTTCGCTTTTTCACAAGTCTCAGAAATATCCACCACGCGAACCAGAGGGTTTGATGGGGTTTCTAACAAGATGAGTTTTGGTTTTTGTGCTAATGCTGCATCCAAAGCTTGCTCGTCTGATTGATCGACAAACTGAACCTTAAAATCACCTTTGTTGGCTCGGGTATTAAAAAGACGATAGGTGCCGCCATAACAATCGTGAGGAGCAATAATGAGATCATCAGGGCCAAGAAAAGCGGACACCCATAAATTTAATGCCGACGTACCGCAGTTCGTGACAACCGCTCCTTTTCCAGACTCGAGTTCAGATAACGCACTTTCCAACAGTCCGCGGTTTGGATTTCCAGATCGCGTGTAATCATACTTAGGTACTTCACCAAAAGCAGGAAAACCATAGTTAGTGGAAAGATAAATAGGTGGAACGACAGCGTGATATTGGCTGTCTGATTCAATACCAGTGCGTACTGCAATGGTCGCAGGTTTGCGAGAGCTCATGGGTGTATCCTTTCACGGGTAATGACTTCTAAATAGGAATGCGCTATATCTAATGAGTAAAATAAAGTGATCAACACGCTTCCTTTGCTGTTCTGTTCACTTTACTCGTCAAAAAATGAGACGTCAACACTTCTAGACGTCTATATGTCTTTGCTTATGGCGGTAAATGCAGCTAAAATCAGCACCTAAATTATTTTTAACCGATTACATAAATGAAGGTGTGCAATGGCTGACTGGAATGGCGAATACATTAGCCCATATGCAGAGCACGGCAAAAAAAGCGAACAAGTAAAAAAAATTACCGTCTCTATCCCGCTAAAAGTTTTAAAAGTGCTAACTGATGAGCGTACTCGCCGTCAGATCAATAACTTACGCCATGCAACCAATAGTGAATTACTATGCGAAGCATTTTTGCACGCGTACACAGGTCAGCCACTTCCAACAGATGAAGACCTTCGTAAAGACCGTCCAGATGATATTCCAACAGAAGTAAAAGCACTGATGACGGAAATGGGCATCGAGTTTGAGTCGTTTGACGAAGAGTAAAAAAGCGAGGCTGGAGGCTTCAGATAGCAATTCTTATCTCGAGCCAAAAGAATGATATAAAAAATGGGACGCGATTGCGTCCCATTTTTTGTACATCACATCTAATAGATATATTACTCTGCCATGTAGTTTTCAGGCATCTCGATACGAGCAACACCTGAATCAACCGCCGCCTGAGCCACTGCTTTTGCAACACGTGGTAGTAAACGTGAGTCCATTGGTTTTGGAATGATGTAGTCTGCACCAAACTCAAGCTTATCGACGCCTGCGGCCTTCAATACAGTTTCAGGTACAGGCTCTTTTGCTAGCTCACGAATCGCCTCAACGGCTGCAAGTTTCATTTCATCATTGATTTCACTTGCGCGCACATCAAGAGCACCACGGAAGATGAATGGGAAACACAATACGTTATTTACTTGGTTCGGGTAATCACTACGGCCAGTACCCATGATCAAATCATCACGAACAGCGTGGGCAAGTTCCGGCTTAATTTCAGGATCTGGATTCGAACATGCAAATACGATTGGCTTATCTGCCATCAGCTTCAACGCTTCCGCTGGCAATAGGTTTGGACCAGATACACCTAGGAACAGATCCGCGCCTTCAATCACATCTTCTAATGTGCGTTTGTCCGTGTTGTTTGCGAATAGCTGCTTGTATTCATTAAGATCATCACGACGAGTGTGGATCACACCTTTACGATCCAGCATGTAAATTTTTTCGCGCATTGCACCACATTTAATCAGCAGCTCCATACACGCAACAGCTGCAGCGCCAGCGCCAAGACAAACGATCGTTGAGTCTTCAAGCTTCTTACCTTGAAGTTCGATCGCGTTCAGCATGCCTGCTGCCGTTACAATCGCAGTACCGTGCTGATCATCGTGGAATACTGGTACATCACAACGCTCAATTAGACGCTTTTCAATCTCAAAGCAATCTGGTGCTTTAATATCTTCAAGGTTGATACCACCAAAAGTGTCTGCAATGCTTGCAACAGTATCAACAAATTCATCGATCGTGCGGTGCTTAACTTCAATATCAATAGAATCAAGACCTGCAAAACGTTTAAACAGTAACGCTTTACCTTCCATTACTGGCTTAGATGCAAGTGGACCTAGGTTACCTAGACCCAGGATAGCGGTACCGTTAGAAATAACAGCAACCATGTTGCCTTTCGCTGTGTACTTGTACACGTTATCAGGGTTTTGTGCGATTTCACGCACTGGTTCTGCAACACCTGGGCTGTAAGCAAGGGCAAGATCACCCGCCGTTTCCGCAGGCTTTGTCAATTCGACAGCAATCTTCCCTGGAGTTGGATAAGCATGGTAATCCAATGCTTTTTGGCGATGTTCTTCTTCTGGAGTGGCTGCTTGGCGATTGTCTTCAGACATGGACGTTTCTCTTTTTTATTTTTAGGTAAGGGGGCATAAATTCTATCGGATAGAAATCAAACTTCATAGGCAAGATTGCGAGCAATATCCTTAAAAAGCCGATAATAAAAGAGATTAGACCAGATAGCGGGGATAAGCACCTGATTTTCGAGTCAGGTGCTCTTTTCTTCTTACAATTGAAGTGCGCAAAATCCTGGACGTTATTACTCTTCGTCTACGTATTGCGCTTGGAGGTAGTTCTCAATGCCAGACATTTCAATCAAGCCAAGTTGCGTCTCTAGCCAATCAACATGCTCTTCTTCATCTTCAAGAATATCTTGAAACAGATCGCGAGACACATAGTCTCGAATGTCTTCAGCATAGGCAATCGCATCTTTTAAATCTGGAATGGCGGCCATTTCAAGCTTTAAGTCACACTCGATCATTTCTTTAGTGTCTTCACCTATCATCAACTTGCCTAAATCTTGTAGATTCGGTAAGCCCTCAAGAAACAAAATACGCTCAATCAGATGATCGGCATGTTTCATCTCATCGATAGATTCGTGATATTCCTTATCTGCTAGGTGCTTTAACCCCCAGTCCTTATACATTCGAGCATGAAGAAAATACTGATTAATAGCGATGAGCTCATTTCCGAGCACTTTATTGAGATGTTGGATGATGATTGGATCGCCTTTCATGACAAAAACCTCCTCTTTAGCTTCATTTAAATGTAGAAGCAAATGAGAAGGTGTCAAAACGCTAGGCAAATAATTACTTAATTACCGCATGCTCACAGTAATTAGCTAGCTTGTTTGAATACCGTGTAACTGGTTTCCGCTAAAATATCCTTGGCCTGTCTGATGCACTTACCACATTGGCTACCCAATGCTGTGCATTTTTTGATTCCTTTAATATCCGTTACGCCTTCATCTATCGCCAACTTCCTAATTTTCTTGTCGGAGACCCCATGGCAAAGACAAACGTACATACTCAAAAACCTATTAAATTAACCTGTGGCAACCAATATAAACAAGAATAGTTCTTGTTACCAGTCGCATTGATAGGCCTGTTCAGAATATTTTGTTATATAGATTTGGTGACAGTAGGCAAAGATCAGAGGGTTAGGTGTTACGACTAAAGGTGTTGAAAAATAGAGCCGGTAATATTCTGTTTTTAAATTAAAAAATTAACGTATTTCCTACGAACACTTATAACCAAATATAATTTAGATATAAAAAAGGGAAGCCTAAGCTTCCCTTTCTCGATGCGCTTTCTTCATAAAGAAGAAGAGTGCAAGATTTCGTTTAATTCGTTATGAATTAGTCGAAGATCTTAGCAACAACACCAGCACCTACTGTACGGCCACCTTCACGGATCGCGAAACGTAGACCTTCGTCCATTGCGATTGGTGCGATTAGCTCAACAGTCATCTGTACGTTGTCACCTGGCATTACCATTTCTACGCCTTCTGGTAGCTGGATGTCACCAGTTACGTCAGTTGTACGGAAGTAGAACTGTGGACGGTAGCCTTTGAAGAATGGAGTGTGACGACCACCTTCATCTTTAGACAGTACGTATACTTCTGATTCGAACTTAGTGTGTGGAGTGATTGAACCAGGCTTCGCTAGTACTTGACCACGTTCAACTTCGTCACGCTTAGTACCACGTAGAAGTGCACCAACGTTCTCACCTGCACGGCCTTCGTCTAGAAGCTTACGGAACATCTCAACACCAGTACATGTAGTAGTAGTAGTGTCTTTGATACCTACGATAGCAACTTCGTCACCTACAGTTAGGATACCACGCTCGATACGGCCAGTTACTACTGTACCACGACCTTGGATTGAGAATACGTCTTCGATAGGCATTAGGAATGGCTGATCTACCGCACG
>NZ_JALNTV010000012.1:0-66690 GCF_023161645.1 Vibrio sp. 1CM7H | reverse complement strand
GGAGCGACACACGAGGTTCGAACTCGTGACCTCAACCTTGGCAAGGTTGCGCTCTACCAACTGAGCTAGTGTCGCATCAACAACGTTTCCGCTGTTTAGGGCTGCGAATTATAAGAGCATTTTTTTGTGATGCAAGTCCTTCCTTCAAAAAAACTTTATTTTTTTACTGAACGATGAAAAAGCAATCAAAAGCGATATAAATTACAACAATTTGGATCGCAACCTTAACAGTTAAATCTTGAAAATAGTACCACGATAGTACTTAAGTTCTGCAATCGACTCGCGAATGTCGTCCAAGGCCAAATGTGTTCCCTGTTTTGTGAACCCATTTAATACTTCAGGTTGCCAACGACGCGCCAATTCTTTAAGAGTGCTGACGTCAACATATCGGTAATGAAAGAACTCTTCTAATTCCGGCATGTGTTTGTACAAGAAGCGGCGATCCTGCCCAATGCTGTTACCACATATTGGCGACGCCCCTTTCGGCACCCATTTTTCTAAGAATTCAATGGTTTGTGCGACCGCATCTTGTTCTGAGATTTTACTGTTGCGAACGCGTTCCACCAAGCCGCTTGCCGTATGCGTATTGGTGCACCAATCGTCCATTTTCGCTAGCTCTTCTTCCAGCTGATGAATCGCTAATACTGGACCTTCAGCCAAAATATTTAGCTCGCTATCCGTGACAATAGAAGCAATTTCAATGATTTTGTGCGTTTCAGGATCAAGCCCTGTCATCTCTAAATCAACCCAAATTAGGTTTTGATCGCTAAAGGACATGGTTACGCCGCCTATTTGTTTATCGATAAAAGAGGTACTATACCTCAAAATACGGGAAACACGATACTCACTCAGAGCCAAGATCACGGCTCAACCATTTGAGTAAATTCACATAAAGTACAGAATTGTGGCAAAGAAGAAAAAGTTAACCAAAGGTCAAGTGCGACGCGTACGCAGCAACCAACAAAAGCGTTTAAAAAAGCAAGAAGAGTCCATCCAGTGGGATGAAAACATGCTAGGCGCAAGCAAACAAGGTCTCGTGATCACTCGTTTTGGCCAGCACGCGGATATTGAAGACCTTGAAACAGGCGAGATTCAACGCTGTAACCTTCGCCGTGGTATCGAATCTTTAGTATCTGGCGATCGAGTTTTATGGCGCGAAGGCTTGGAGTCTATGGCTGGCATTTCTGGCGTTGTTGAAGCGGTAGAACCTCGTTCTTCAGTGCTCACTCGTCCAGATTACTACGATGGCCTAAAGCCCGTAGCTGCCAATATTGATCAAATGGTCATTGTCTCCTCGGTACTGCCCGAGCTATCACTGAATATTATTGACCGTTACCTCGTAGCATCAGAAACACTGAATATCGCACCATTGCTGGTCTTAAACAAAGTCGATCTTCTAGAAGCCGATGATCGTGCAATGTATGAAGAATGGCTCAAAGAATATGAACGCATTGGCTATAAAGTGCTTCTGGTAAGCAAGAAGTCTGGAGAAGGCATTGCTGAACTAGAAACTCTGCTGCGTGACCGAATTAATATCTTTGTTGGTCAATCAGGCGTAGGGAAATCCAGCTTAGTCAACGCGTTAATGCCGGAACTAGAGAGCGAAGTGGAAGAAGGCGAAGTTTCCGAGAACTCTGGCTTAGGCCAACACACCACGACAGCAGCGCGCTTGTATCATATTCCGACGGGTGGCGACTTGATCGACTCGCCTGGAGTGCGTGAATTTGGGCTTTGGCATTTGGAAGCAGAAGAAGTAACGAAAGCATTCGTTGAATTCCGACCATACTTAGGCGGTTGTAAGTTCCGAGATTGTAAGCACAATGACGACCCTGGCTGCCTTCTACGTGAAGCTGTTGAGAAAGGGGAAATCAACGAAACTCGCTTTGAAAACTACCATCGCATTTTGGAAAGCATGGTTGAAAACAAAGCAAACCGTCAGTATTCACGCAATAAGAAAGCCGATCTGTAATTAAGTTAAGACTGTAACTGTGTAAAAAGTCTTCACCTAATACTGACAAGCAAATTAAATTTCAGTAACATCACGCGCCCTAAAGCGCGAATCTAACAGAAGTATCGGAATTAAAGATGGACAAGTTTAAAGTTGGACTGCAGTACTGGATCCCACAACACGGCCTCACTCGCCTAATGGGTAAACTGGCTTCAGCAAAAGCTGGCGGTCTAACAACAGCAGTTATTCGTTGGTTTATCAAACAATACAATGTGAACATGGATGAGGCGAAGCACTCAGATCCTAAGCATTTTAAAACATTCAACGAGTTTTTCGTTCGTGAGCTAAAAGAGGGCGCACGCCCAATTTCTGAAGGCGAAAACGTCATCACTCACCCAGCCGACGCTTGTGTTAGCCAATTTGGCCCTATTGAAGATGGTCAACTTATCCAAGCAAAAGGTCATCACTTCTCAGCGCAAGAACTGCTGGGCGGTGACGCGAATTTAGCAAACGAATTTAAAGATGGATCTTTTGCCACGCTGTACCTGTCTCCGCGCGATTACCATCGTGTACACATGCCGTGTGACGGCACACTGCGCCAAATGATTTACGTGCCTGGTGACCTGTTCTCGGTAAACCCACTTACGGCAGAAAACGTTCCAAATCTATTCGCACGTAACGAGCGTGTGGTGTGTATCTTTGACACTGAGTTTGGTCCTATGGCACAAGTGCTTGTTGGCGCAACCATCGTAGGTAGCATTGAGCAAGTATGGGCTGGCACGATCACTCCGCCTCGTGGCAATACTGTCTACAAATGGGATTACCCAGCTGAGGGTGACAAGGCCGTGATCTTGAAAAAAGGCGAAGAGATGGGCCGCTTCAAACTGGGCTCTACTGTTATTAACCTGTTTGCCAAAGACGCGATTGAGTTTGACGCAAGCATGGAAAACGGTAAGCCAACCGTAATGGGCACACCTTACGCCTTGAAAAAATAAACAAAACCCCGTTAAAAAAGCCCTTTCTCAAGGGCTCTTTTTATTGATAAAAAGCAAAATTCCGTTCAAAATTTAGCCTCTATTTCTCAAACTCATACCTGCCTCTAAGACCTTCATTCCACAATCAATTATCCTGCGCTTAGGATGAATATTTAGAGGGGCAGCCAATGCCAAAGATGAGTGTAAACACGCTGGCGAAATTGCTGGTGTGCTTTTTAATTCCGCTCGGTGTTTTGATGATGCCGATTGATGCTATTCCTATTGATGATCTCACTTTAATTCAGCATCGCCTGTTGGCTATTTTTCTTCTTGCTGCCCTACTTTGGGTTCTTGAGCCGGTCCCCGTTTTTGCTACGTCCATTCTTATTATCGCTCTTGAACTGATCATGATATCGGATAAAGGTTTGCATCTATTTCGCAATCCACCAGCGGGGCATGATTTGGGAGAGTTAATTGCTTACACAGATATTTTCTCGGCCTTCTCTTCACCGATCATTATTCTTTTTATGGGTGGGTTTGCCCTCGCCATCGCGGCTTCCAAATACGAACTCGACAACAATCTCGCCCGAGTACTACTAAAACCATTCGGCACACAACCTAAGTTCATCATGCTGGGTTTGATGCTCATTACCGCCGTTTTTTCAATGTTCATGTCCAACACTGCCACGACGGTCATGATGTTGGCGCTGCTCGGTCCAATCGTCGCTTCTGCACCTAAAGGGGAGCTAGGGATTAAAGCGCTGGTGCTGTGCATTCCAATTGCCGCGAATACTGGCGGCATTGCAACTCCGATAGGTACGCCACCTAACGCAATAGCGCTCCAATACCTCACCGGAGAAAACGCCATAGACTTCTTATCCTGGATGACAATGGGCCTACCATTTGTGCTGATACAACTCACTGTTGCTTGGTTTTTGTTGCAGAAGCTGTTTCCGTCCAGCGAACCAGAAATGAAACTAAAGCTGGATGGTACGTTCAAAAAGAGCTGGCGCGCGATCGTCGTCTACATCACTTTTGCACTAACCATTGTGCTTTGGATGACGACAAAAGTGCACGGCATGAACACGTATGTTGTTGCGATTATCCCGCTTGCGGTGTTCACCTTAACGGGCATTATGGGAAAAGAAGAACTCAAGCTGATTAACTGGGACGTGCTATGGCTGGTTGCTGGTGGTATCGCAATTGGTATTGCCTTAGACAAAACGGGTTTAGCCGAAGCATTGGCACACGCCATTGATTACAGCTTACTATCACCATTTGCCGTTGTCTTTGCCCTATCGGTAGTATGTTGGTTAATGGCGAACTTTATGTCTAATACCGCAACGGCAAACTTATTAATGCCTATTGCTGCCGCTATTGGTACATCCATGCCAAGCCTTATTGCGGTTGGTGGCCTACAAGGTTTACTGGTTGTCGTCGCATTCTCCGCATCACTTGGCATGATCTTACCGGTTTCCACGCCACCAAACTCTTTGGCTTATTCAACAGGCCTAATCGAGAGCAAAGACATGGCGAAAGTGGGGCTGATTCTTGGTTTGATTGGTCTATTTATCGTGTATGGCGCAGTTATGGTGCTGTTTTAATCGATAAGCTCCGTGACAGAGCTTGTTGTCATGGAGCTGTTCGCCAGCTATTGCCCTCACAGAGCAGCTTTTACATCCATTAAATTTCGTGCATATTAAGACTCCTCTACTCTACAAGGACGTCGACACATCATGGGTTACGAATGGCTTGCTTTATGTGCCGCTTTTCTGTGGGCAGTTTCTAGCCTTATTTCTGTCATTCCTGCACAACACCTAGGCGCTTTTTCTTACAGCCGCTGGCGCATGGGCTGTACGGCCGTGATCTTATCAACAATGGCCTGGATAACTGGCGGCTGGTTAACGGTTTCTTGGGAACATGTAACGCCAATGATGGCGTCGGGTCTGATTGGAATTTTCATCGGTGATACCGCTCTGTTTGCGTGCTTGAATCGTATGGGACCAAGACAAGCCGGACTACTATTTTCCTGCCATGCGGTATTCTCTGCCATTTTGGGCTACTTCTTATTCAGCGAAGTCATGACCACAATAGAACTACTGGGCGCATCCTTGGTATTTAGCGGCGTAGTGATGGCGATATTCTTTGGTCGAAGAGGCCAAGTGAATAACGTCTTGGAAGAAATTAAAGGTAACATCTGGGTGGGCATTGGACTTGGCTTAACCGCAGCAATGTGCCAAGCATTGGGCGGCATCATCGCCAAGCCAGTAATGCAAACCAGCATTGACCCCGTTGCGGCTTCTGCTATTCGAATGATCAGTGCATTTTTCGCCCACAGCATGTTGTTAGTTCTAGGGGTCAAAGTCGCTCGCTCGACACAACACATTACTTGGCGAGTATTTGGTATTACTGCGCTTAACGGTTTCTTGGCGATGGCCGTCGGCATGACGCTGATCTTATACGCACTGCAAGAAGGAAATGTAGGTATGGTTGCACTGCTATCTTCAACCACGCCAATTATGTTGCTACCGCTACTCTGGATTTACACTAAACGCCGACCAAACCGATTTGCATGGTTGGGCGCAGCCCTAGCTGTGATTGGTGCTGGCATTTTGGTTCAATAACCTTACAGACCAGCCCTTGTTGCCAGATACAAAAAAGCCCGAGTTTAAACTCGGGCTTTTGTCATTCTGAGCAGTTAGTTAATTATTTAACTAGCACTTCACCGGTCATTTCTGCTGGGATTTCTAGACCTGCTAGAGAAAGCATGGTTGGTGCAAGGTCAGACAGTTTGCCGCCTTCTTTGAACTCAACCGCTTTATCACCTACGTAAATAAGAGGAACCGGTAGGTTAGTGTGCGCTGTGTGAGTACCACCCGTTTCTGGGTCAACCATCATTTCTGCGTTACCGTGGTCCGCAGTGATCAGTAGCTGACCGCCAACTTCTTTGATTGCTTCAACTACTTTGCCAACACTTTCATCTAGCGCTTCGATTGCTTTCTCAGCTGCTTCGTAAACGCCAGTGTGACCAACCATATCTGCGTTCGGGTAGTTACAGATGATAGTGTCGAACTTACCAGACTTGATCGCCGCAACCAGTTTCTCTGTAAGCTCAGGGGAGCTCATTTCTGGCTGAAGGTCGTAAGTGGCTACTTTTGGAGAAGCAACAAGCTGGCGCTCTTCGCCTTCAAATTCGTTTTCAACACCGCCGTTGAAGAAGAAAGTCACGTGTGCGTATTTCTCTGTTTCAGAGATACGTAGCTGAGTTTGACCTTGCTTAGACAGCCACTCACCGTACGTGTTTTCTAGAGACGCTGGTGGGAATGCGATTGCTAGAGGGATATCTGCCGCGTATTGAGTCAACATAACGAAGTTAACTGCCGGGAATACCGCACGCTCAAAACCATCAAAGTCAGGCACGAATGCGCGAGTGATTTGACGAGCACGGTCAGCACGGTAGTTCATGAAGATAACCGCATCACCGTCTTGCATGATTGCGTCTTCTTCGCCTTCCGCTTTAATTGCTGTCGCTTTCACGAACTCATCGTTCTCTTCACGAGCGTAAGCGGCTTCTAGACCAGCAACGGCGGTTTCTGCTGTAAACTCAGCTTTCGCTTGAGTCAGAAGATCGTAAGCCACTTGAACGCGATCCCAGTTGTTGTCACGGTCCATAGCGTAGTAGCGACCTACTAGAGAAGCAACACGACCTTTACCTAGTTTCGCGAATAGATCTTGGAAACGTTGTAGCGAGTTTTCAGCACTACGTGGTGGCGTGTCACGACCGTCTAGGAAACAGTGTAGGTAGATTTTCTCAGCGCCACGATCCGCTGCCATTTCAACCGCTGCGTAGATATGGTCTTCATGAGAGTGTACGCCACCTGGAGACATCAGACCCATGATGTGTACCGCTTTCTCTGCTTTAACAGCAGCATCAACTGCTTCAACAAGCGCTGGTGTTTCAGCGAACTCACCGTCAGCGATCGATTTGGTGATACGGGTTAGATCTTGGTATACAACGCGACCTGCGCCAATGTTAGTGTGACCAACTTCTGAGTTACCCATTTGACCATCAGGAAGGCCAACATCCATGCCAGAAGCAGAGATTAGAGTGTGTGGGTTATTCGCAATCAGAGCATCCATTACTGGTGTTTTCGCATTCGCAATTGCGTTACTTGCTGTGTCTTCACGGTAACCGTAACCGTCAAGGATAACTAGAGCCAGTGGCTTCTTAGCTGACATAGTGATGACCTCATCAAATTTAAGTAACTTTTGGCGTAGGGCCTCGCTGCCCTATCTAACCTTGAAACAAAACTAGCGTAATTTTACTACACTTTTTAACCAAAACTGTAGGTTAAGATCAAATAATGTTTGCGATTTATTGTTGCTATCTTACAAGTTAAGCGAACAACGAGTCAGTGCCGACAAACGTGTTCCACAAGCATAGTCATTCCTAGTACGCTTTGTACACCCCAGTCTAGGTTCGGTTTTCTTACGGTTCTGATTCTTGTTTTTGCACCTGAAACAGCGCTTATTTAACGCATTATCGAACAAGATTGGTTAGTGCCTATTGTTCGCTTTTTTCGGTAAAACAAAAGTCACTTAAGTCGATAAATCCAATAGGCAAAAACAATCAAGCTACCATAGTCCAATGCGCGGATGGCAATAACATAAAGGGTTTATAGAGATCTCAATTATTCGTTAGAAAATTTTAACCCTCTCGCCTAAGAGGCTTAACCCCGCTATACTCCTGCTTTATTTTTCCGCCAACAGCGTAAGAGCTCAAGACATGCAAGAGTACATTGAATTTTTCCAACAGAACATGATTCTATCTTTGGTTTGGGTAGGTCTTCTTGTCGCCTTTATCATGAACATCGTGAAGTCAGCGACGGCCGCATACAAAGAAATCAACGTAAACCAACTGACTCATCTTATGAACCGTGAAAACGGCGTTGTAGTGGATATCCGCACAAAGGACGAGTTCAAAAAAGGTCATATCACCGACTCACTTCACATTTTACCGTCAGATATCAAAGCGGGTAACTTTGGTAGCCTTGAAAACCACAAATCAGACCCAATCATTGTGGTATGCAAGACGGGGCAAAACGCTCAAGAAAGCGCGAACCTATTAGTAAAAGCAGGCTTTGAAAAAGTAAGCCTACTGAAGAACGGCTTGATTGCATGGAACGAAGCGAACCTGCCTTTAGTACGTGGTAAAAAGTAATACCCGGCAGCTTCGATAACGTGGCAGAGGCAAAAGACAAGGTTCGCACCAAGCGTGTTTTTGCCAAGCTTCGTGGATAATAAACTGAGCAAATTGAAAGCAGTTGAAGCATTAAGTTGTGACGCTTTGCACGTAATACACGCTTCATCTAGTCAAGGTAGATTGGCTCAGTTAGTCTCGGGACATACCAGTTTTCTGAGTTTAGACGTTTCTAGGCTCTACAAATATTTATTTAAGGATTAAAAAATGGCTGAAGCAGCACCTCAAGAAGCACAACAAAACTTCGCAATTCAACGCATCTTCCTAAAAGACGTTTCGTTCGAAGCGCCAAACTCTCCAGTAATCTTCCAAAAAGAATGGAACCCAGACGTTAAACTAGACCTAGACACTCAAAGCCGTGAGCTTGGTGAAGGCGTTTACGAAGTTGTTCTACGTCTAACCGTTACTGTGAAGAACGAAGAAGAGACAGCGTTCCTATGTGAAGTTCAACAAGGTGGTATCTTTACTGCTGAGCAAATGGAAGCAGGCCAACTTGCACATTGCCTAGGCGCATTCTGCCCGAACATCCTATTCCCATACGCTCGTGAAACTATCTCAAGCCTAGTGGTTAAAGGTACGTTCCCTCAACTGAACCTAGCGCCAGTTAACTTCGACGCGCTATTCATGAACTACCTACAACAGCAAGCTCAACAAGGCGAAGCTGAAGCGTAATTAACGTTTTGTAAGTGACGAATAGCCTGAGTGCTGACGTCACCGACTCTAATAAAATGCACAGAGCGTCTACCATCCGATGCAATGTGCATTTTTTATTTCTGACAAAAGTTCCTAGTTCCTAATCGCCAGAAGGCGTAAAATTTGACGATTAGGAACTAGATTCTACTAGTAGAAAGACAATTAGGCGGTAGCATGACACAAGCAAATACAAACAATGCTTACGGTAAAGACATCGCAATGACGGTGATTGGCGCAGGTTCATACGGTACCTCTCTGGCGATCTCACTCGCTCGTAACGGCGCGAACGTAGTCCTTTGGGGACACGAGCCTGAGCACATGGCACGTTTAGAAGCGGATCGCGCGAACCACGCTTTCTTACCTGGTGTTGATTTCCCTGAAAGCTTGATCATTGAATCGGATTTAGAAAAAGCCGTACAAGCAAGCCGAGATTTATTGGTTGTGGTTCCAAGCCATGTCTTTGGCATCGTGCTAAACAGCTGTAAACCATTCTTGCGCGAGGACTCTCGCATCTGTTGGGCAACCAAAGGGCTTGAACCTGAAACGGGGCGCCTGCTGAAAGACGTCGCTTATGACATTATCGGTGAAAACTACTCACTAGCAGTATTGTCTGGCCCAACGTTTGCAAAAGAGCTCGCAATGGGTATGCCGACTGCAATTTCAGTTGCGTCTCCTGATTCTGAATTTGTTGCGGATCTACAAGAAAAAATCCACTGTAGCAAAACCTTCCGCGTATACGCCAATAGTGACTTTATTGGTATGCAATTGGGCGGCGCGGTGAAAAACGTTATCGCGATTGGTGCGGGTATGTCTGATGGTATCGGTTTTGGAGCCAACGCGCGTACTGCATTGATTACTCGTGGTTTGGCCGAAATGAGTCGTCTTGGTGCTGCGCTTGGTGCAAAACCAGAAACCTTCATGGGTATGGCTGGTTTGGGCGACCTTGTCCTAACGTGTACCGACAATCAATCACGCAACCGCCGCTTTGGTTTAGCGCTAGGTCAAGGTAAAGACGTCGACACGGCACAAGAAGAAATTGGCCAAGTCGTAGAAGGCTACCGCAACACGAAAGAAGTATGGATGCTCTCTCAACGCATGGGTGTTGAGATGCCAATTGTTGATCAAATTTATCAAGTATTGTATCAAGGGAAGGATGCACGCCTGGCAGCGCAAGATTTACTTGCTCGTGACAAAAAAGCCGAAGGAAAGTAGCACTCTACGCCCCTTCGCACCTCATCTGAGAAGAATAGAAGTTGTCGGGTCACGGAAGAACCACTCAGGATATTGAGAATGAAACACTGCGAAAAACAAAAAGTCTGGAACAGAATTGTCTCAGAAGCCCGCGAAATGTCAGAGCAAGAGCCAATGCTGGCCAGCTTTTACCATGCCACCATCATCAAGCATGAAAGTTTCTGTGCCGCGCTCAGCTACATTTTGGCAAACAAGTTAAACACGGCATCGATGCCAGCAATGGCAGTACGTGAAGTGGTAGAAGAAGCGTTCTCTGCCGACCCAACCATTACCGATTGTGCCGCTTGTGACATTTGTGCCACAGTTAATCGCGACCCTGCAGTTTCGATGTACTCTATGCCGCTGCTGTACTTAAAGGGCTACCACGCTCTGCAAGGCTACCGCGTGGCAAACTGGCTATGGAAACAAGGGCGCCATGCACTGGCAACCTACCTGCAAAACCAAATTTCGGTTGCGTGTCAGGTAGACATTCACCCGGCAGCACGCATTGGTAGCGGCATCATGCTCGACCACGCGACAGGTATTGTCATCGGTGAAACTGCAGTTATCGATAATGACGTCTCAATTCTACAAGACGTTACCTTAGGCGGTACGGGTAAAGAGTGCGGCGATCGTCACCCGAAAATCCGTGAAGGTGTGATGATTGGTGCAGGTGCAAAAATTCTTGGCAATATCGAAGTGGGCGAAGGCGCGAAAATCGGCTCTTGCTCTGTGGTATTGCAAGCAGTACCACCACACACAACTGTGGCGGGGGTTCCTGCGAAAATCGTCGGTCGTCCAAAAACGGACAAACCTTCTCTCGATATGGATCAAGGCTTTAATGGTAAATCACAAAGCTTTATCCATGGAGATGGTATTTAATCGTCAACAAACCTTTGACAACAACGTGGTAGGTAAATCTCAAGTGCGAAAACAAAATCACCCTGTTCTACGCTCGGCTATTTTATTAACTTGTGCTTTATCTGCCACATATCCCCTCGCCTCTTCTGCCGCTAGTCAACAAGAGCTCAAAGGCGTATCAAGTGAGATAAGCCGTCAACGCAAATCTCTCTCTTCCCAAGAAAAGCAACTCAACGAGCTACAAAAATCGCTTAAAGAACAAGAACTTGGCATTTCTAAACTTGAACGCGAAATAAGACAAACCAAATCTGAGCTCGCACAAGCAGACAAAAACATAGACAAGCTAGAAGATAAAATTGCCTTGCAAGAAGCGCAGCGCCAAGAGCAAGAGGAAGAGCTCAAACAGTTGCTGCAAACGTATTACGTGACCGAACGAGCAAAAGCCAATGGGCACTTGTTGAATCAAGGTGTGGAAGAAGACCGCATGAGTCAATACTTCCAGCACTTAGCCAAAGCGCGTGCGGAAGTGATTGATGCAATCACCAAAACCACTCAAGAATTGGCACACAACAAAAACCAGCTTGAGCTAGAAAAAGAGCAAATCGAGACGTTACTCAAACAGCAATCTGAGAAACGTACTGCGCTGGCAAGTACACAATCCAAACGTAAGCAAACCCTGAATAAAATTCAGAGCAGTATCAAGAACGATAAACGCTACCTTGCTGAACTGCAGCGCAACGAAACACGCCTAAAAGCCGAGATCGCCAAAGCGGCTAAGCGTAATGCCGTGCCAATGGACGGACTGGGCAAACAGCGCGGTAAACTGCCATGGCCACTCAAAGGTCGTGTATTACACAACTTCGGTACTCGCCAAACCGGGCAAGTAAACTGGAAGGGAATGGTGCTTGCGGCCAATTACGGTCAACAAGTGAAAGCCGTTTATCCTGGTACTGTAGTGTTTGCGGAGTATTTACGCGGTTATGGCTTAGTGGTGTTGCTTGACCACGGCAAAGGCGATATGACGCTCTACGGCTACAACCAAGCGTTGACGAAAAAAGAAGGCGATCGAGTGACCGCAGGCGAAGTGATCGCTCTTGCGGGTGATACTGGCGGGCAAGATCGCGCATCACTGTATTTCGAAATTCGCCGCAACAGTGAAGCACAAAACCCGAAATCTTGGTTGAAGCGCTGATTATCTGACTCATCGACTTATAATAAAAAAGGAGCCACTCGGCTCCTTTTTTGTATTCATATTTTGGCAAATGCTATACGTAGTACGTTTCTACCGCATCAATAAAAGCACTTACATCATCTTTGCTTAAGGCGTTGATGCCTGCCGCCGCTTCTCGGCCGCCACCAGTTGGAAACTGCCCACACACGGCAACGGCGCCTTGTTTGTTGTTCAACGGGGCGCGTAGAGAGACCGTGTAAGTGCCATCTGCATTTTCGGTGAGTACTGCATGAGCAGAATCTGGGTTTTGATTTGCCAGCCAATTGCCATAAACACCACTGATTCGACGTGATGCGGCCGTGTTTGGTAGTTCGAACAGCTTCAGCTTACCGCTCTCATGCGTGGCAGGCACTGCCAGAGCGGCATCCATATCTTGTCGGTAAGCAGATTGCAGTTGGTAGTAAGGCGAAGTTTTATCTTCAATTACATCAAATGGCGACGCGTACTTCAGCAAAGCTTGGTATAAATCCGCTGGATGGAAATGTAAGTCATCCACTTTCGAACCGTAACCGTTGTAATTAATCAAAGTGCCAAGCTCTTTAAGCTGCGCTTTCTGATCGTGTGACAAGCCGACCTTGTCAGCCAATTCATCTGCTTTCGCGATCATGTTATCGCCATAAGCCGCCGTAATCGCCCATGTGTGAAAACGTCCATTTAGCAATTGATCGACAATTAAAGCCGTACACATGTTGGCATCGAGATCGATGTGCGCATCCAAGTTGCCATGCTGAGGAATATCACCCGCCTTATGGTGATCGGCGTAAAACACGTGCGCGCCTTGAGCCAATGCTTGCTCTAGGCCTACCATGTTCTTTTCCATCGAAATGTCTAACACCGTTAACTCATCACCCGCTTGCACGTCTACTTTTTCCACCAGCTTGATATCGCGCTTTACACCAGTAATTAACTGAGCCTCGATAGGATCAGCCAAGCGTAATTGTAGAAGCGCAATGATGCCATCAGCATCGCCATTAAAAATGTCGTAATTCATGGAGCGATAGTTCCTTTATCGAGAGTCATATCCCAGAGAGGGCTGAACGGTATGAGGACTATTGTGCGTGGCATATTTGACAAGTCAACTCGAGCCACGACTCGAAAATGAGAGTGACTCTCGAAATATTAAGCAGTTTGACGTTTAACTGTGTAGATTGCTGACCGCATCTTCCAGTAACAGTAGCTGCTCTAACCCCTGCTCAGTTGCTAATGGCTTAACGACATTAAGCATCTGCAACATCCCTTGCTTCACCATTTGCTCAGTGATGCTGGTTTTCGAAGCCATTGCAGATTGATACGCCAACCAGCTACACGCAATCAAATGCAACGTACACACCAGTGACTTCAACTGCTGTTGATCTACATTAAGCAGCTTCAGCGATACAAACTCTTGCATGATCGCAATGAGGTTCGCTTGCAGCTTTTCTTGCACATCGATGTACTGCTCATGTAACTGCTCATCTCGTGACAAGATCTCAGGTAGATTCGCGTAGAAAAAGCGGTATTTCCACATTAGCGTAAAGATGGAATCTAGGTAGCTCTTCAGCATAGTCAGGCTTTCCTGTGAGCCTTGAATAGGGGTAAATCTTTCTAAAAGTTCTGCTGAATAAAGCGCAAAGATCTCACGAACAATTTCTTGCTTATTACGGAAGTGGTAATACAGATTACCTGGGCTAATTTCGATGTGATCGGCAATGTGATTGGTGGTGATGTTGCGTTCACCATGTTGGTTGAACAACTCCAGTGCCGCGTAGACTATTTTGTCGCGCGTTTTCATTGTTATCGTGTTCCCTCTTCATTAACGAATCGAGTATAGCGACTTCACCAACCTAGGTCGATAGAGGCTCCAAATACGGTAACATAACAGACCAGTTAGAATACCCGTTGAGTTGGCGACAAGGTCTAACCAAGAAGTTTGTCTTCCGACATACCCTTGTAGCCATTCGATGGCAGCACTAAATAATAAGATACCAATCGCCACCGCCCAACGTTGACGCCAACGCCACACGCAAAAGCAACCTAAAAACGCAAATCCGCTGTACGCCATGGCGTGCTGCATTTTATCAAGATACGCAATGTTGCCCCAGTCTTGCAACTCTCCCGAGCTCAACGATAAGTAAGCGATCAGTATTGCGTAGCTGAGAATGACCAAACGTGCAGCAGCCAAGTTCATTGAATATCCTTATGCGATTGGGAATGGAAAAGCCGTCACTTGATCAATGTGGTCACAGCCGAGCGCTAGCATGATCAAACGATCGATGCCTAACGCAACACCCGCACAATCTGGCAACCCTGCCTCCAATGCGGAGATCAAATGATAGTCGATTGGCTGCGGTTTTAAACCCATGTCGAGACGCTTCGCGTTATCTTGCTCAAAACGCGCCAGTTGCTCTTTCGGGTTATCGAGTTCATGGAACCCATTTGCCAGCTCAATTCCCTTAAAATACACCTCAAAGCGATCCGCAACACGATGGTCTTGAGGATTGATTTTCGCAAGCGCCGCCTGCGATGCCGGGAAGTCGTACACAAAAGCAGGCACATCCTGACCAATTTTGTGTTCGACTCCCACGCTAAATAGCAATTGCAGTAACGTATCGCGATCTTCTTCAGGCTCTGCAATGTCACTCAAACCCAGCTTGCTTGCCGCCGCTTTCAGCTCCGTCATCGAGCCTTCTAGTGGGCACACACCCAACACATCAATGAAGGCTTGTTGATACGTCATGCGCTGCGCTGCGCCACACTTCAATACCAGTTGCAACAGATCATCCATTTCATCCATCAATTTATGATGGTCAAAGCCAACGCGATACCACTCCAACATCGTGAATTCTGGATTGTGGTAACGACCATTTTCTTCGTTACGAAATGCTTTGTTGATTTGATAAATACAACCGCTGCCAGCCGCCAGCAGGCGCTTCATGTGGAATTCAGGGCTGGTCATAAAGAACAGCTTGCTACCATCGGCGTAATCCGGGCCAACAAACTCGGTTTGGAAAGTATGCAAATGAATGTCGGTCACGGTTGCGTGACTCATGGCTGGCGTGTCGACTTCCATCACCTGTCGATCAGCGAAGAATTGGCGAATCGACGCGATTAACGTCGCACGTTGACGAAGTTGGTCAATGGAAGCAGTAGGTTGCCAGTTGGTTTGCATAACAAGTCTCTCAAAACTCTAATTTAGCGCGTAAAAACCCATTCTACATGCTTTTCACTGTTCAACGAGAGGGGAATTTCCCTTCTCTATTCTCCCGCCACATTGTTCAAATTTGAGGCAAGCATTACTCGTGCCGCAGCACAAAAAACACTCAGTTAAAATCCTATTATCCATGCGGTTAATGTCACGCAACACAGGTTTAACATCCCTAATGTTAATGCTTGAGGGCCAAAACCTCGATGCCGTGATAGCAGTCACATAACCTATAAATTCTATGCCCTTAAGTGCATTACCGAAGCAAAAACCCAATTACATCAATTTTTCTGCCATGTGGCTCATCTACACTAACCCTACTACTTTTGGGGAGTTCTTTTTAAAGAGCGCCTCGTAATGACAATAACAAGCGGATTTCCGCAATCACACACTGGAGGATAACTGTGCAAATTATCACCACAGATATCGCAGTCATCGGCGCAGGCGGCGCTGGTCTTCGTACTGCTATTGCAGCGGCTGAAGCAAACCCAGACTTAGAAGTCGCTCTGATTTCTAAAGTTTATCCAATGCGCTCCCACACGGTCGCTGCAGAGGGTGGCTCAGCAGCAGTTATCAAGGATGAAGATAGCTTAGACAACCACTTCAACGACACTGTTGGCGGTGGTGACTGGCTATGTGAACAGGACGTTGTTGAATACTTTGTAGAGAACGCGACTCGCGAAATGATCCAAATGGAGCAATGGGGTTGCCCATGGAGTCGTAAAGAGAACGGTGAAGTCAACGTACGCCGCTTTGGTGGTATGAAGGTTGAACGTACTTGGTTCGCTGCAGATAAAACTGGCTTCCACATGCTTCATACGCTATTCCAGACATCCATGAAGTACAGCAACATCAAACGCTTTGATGAGTACTTTGTGGTGGATCTGCTTGTTGATGAAGGCGAAGTTCAAGGTCTGATTGCTATTCACATGTCTGAAGGCGAGCTTGTTACTATCAAAGCAAAATCTGTTGTTCTAGCAACAGGTGGCGCGGGCCGTGTTTACCACTGTAACACCAACGGCGGTATCGTAACGGGCGATGGCATGGCAATGGCTTACCGTCACGGCGTTCCTCTACGTGATATGGAATTCGTTCAATACCATCCGACCGGTCTTCCTGGCACAGGTATCCTGATGACGGAAGGTTGTCGTGGTGAAGGCGGTATCATCGTTAACAAGAACGGCTACCGTTACCTACAAGATTACGGCATGGGTCCTGAAACTCCAGTTGGCCAACCGAAGAACAAATACATGGAACTGGGTCCTCGTGACAAAGTTTCTCAAGCTTTCTGGCACGAACAACAGAAAGGCAACACCATCAAACACCCACTGGGTGACGTGGTGCACCTAGACCTTCGCCACCTTGGTGAAGAGTACCTACAAGAGCGTCTACCGTTCATCTGTGAGCTAGCAAAAGCTTACGTAAACGTAGACCCTGCAAAAGAGCCAATTCCAATTCGTCCAACGGTTCACTACACCATGGGTGGTATCGAGACAAACGGCGGCTGTGAAACTCGCATTAAAGGTCTATTCGCGGTTGGTGAATGTGCGTCTGTTGGTCTTCATGGTGCAAACCGTCTAGGTTCTAACTCATTGGCTGAGTTTGTGGTATTTGGTCGCGTAGCGGGTGAAAACGCAGTGAAACGCGCTGAAGAATTCAAAGGTTGGAACGATTCTGCAATCGATGCTCAAGTGAAAGCAGTTGAAGAGCGCATCGCCAAACTGATGAACCAAGAAGGTGATGAGAACTGGGCAAACATCCGCACGGAAATGGGTCATACCATGGAAGCGGGTTGTGGTATCTACCGTCAAGAAGATTTGATGCAAGAAACCATTAACAAGATCACCGAACTAAAAGAACGCTACAAACGCATCAGCATTAAAGACAAAGGCAAAGTGTTTAACACTGATCTTCTGTACGCAATTGAAGTGGGTTACGGCCTAGAAGTCGCAGAAGCGATGGTTCACTCTGCGATTCTACGTAAAGAATCTCGCGGTGCGCACCAACGTCTAGACGACGGTTGTACAGAACGTGATGACGTGAACTTCCTAAAACACTCACTTGCTTTCTACAAACCAGATTCAGCGCCAAGTATCGATTACAGCAATGTGACTATCACTAAGTCACAACCAAAAGCTCGTCTATACGGTGAAGCAGCAGAAAAAGCCGCAGCTGAAGAGAAGAACGCAGAGGAGCAAGCATAATGTCAGCAAATCGCATTCAAAAAGTAGACATTCTGCGTTATGACCCAGAAAAAGATGCAGAACCATACAAGCAAACATTCGAAGTGCCATTCGATGAAACCATGTCTGTGCTTGACGCACTGGGCTACATTAAAGATCACCTAGACAAAGATCTGTCTTACCGTTGGTCTTGCCGTATGGCGATCTGTGGTTCTTGCGGCATCATGGTGAACAACGTACCGAAGCTTGCTTGTAAGAGCTTCCTACGTGATTACCCAGACGGTGTGACTATCGAGCCTCTAGCGAACTTCCCAATCGAGAAAGACTTGATTGTTGATATGACGCCGTTCATCGAACGTCTTGAAGCAATCAAACCGTACATCATTGGTAACGACCGTAAGCCGGAAGACGGTACGAACTTGCAAACGCCAGAGCAAATGGCGAAATACAAGCAGTTCGCTGGTTGTATCAACTGCGGTCTTTGCTACGCGGCGTGTCCTCAGTTTGGTCTAAACCCTGAATTCATCGGTCCTGCGGCACTAACGCTAGCGCACCGCTACAACCTAGACAGCCGTGACAACGGTAAAGATGAGCGCATGAAGCTTATCAACGGTGAAAACGGTGCTTGGGGTTGTACGTTTGTTGGTTACTGTTCTGAAGTTTGTCCGAAGAACGTTGACCCAGCAGCGGCAGTAAACCAAGGCAAAGTGGAGTCTTCTATGGACTTCGTGATTGCTATGTTGAAACCTGATGGTTCACCAAAGAAAGTGGAGGCATAAGGATGAGCAATCGTAAACCTTACGTTCGTGAAGTAAAACGCACTTGGTGGAAGAACCATCCTTTCTACCGCTTCTACATGCTACGTGAAGCGACTGTGCTGCCTTTGATCCTATTCACTCTGTTCCTAACTTTCGGTTTAGGTTGCTTGGTGAAAGGCCCTGAAGCATGGCAAGGTTGGTTGGATTTTATGGCAAACCCAATCGTAGTCGCAATCAACATCGTTGCACTACTAGGTAGCCTATTCCACGCTCAAACTTTCTTCAGCATGATGCCACAAGTAATGCCAATTCGTTTGAAAGGCAAACTAGTGGACAAGAAAATCATCGTATTGACTCAGTGGGCCGCGGTTGCGTTCATCTCACTGATCGTTCTCATCGTGGTGTAAGGAGCTGAGCATGAAACCGAATTATAGTGTAAACACATCACCAAAACGTTCTGATGAGCCAATCTGGTGGGGTCTATTTGGTGCTGGCGGTACTTGGTTCGCGATGATCACGCCAATCACGGTATTGGTGCTAGGTATCTTGGTCCCACTAGGCGTGATTGATGCAGAAGCGATGAGCTACGAGCGTGTCTCCGAATTCGCAACCAGTATCATCGGTGCGCTATTCATCATTGGCACCCTAGCTCTACCAATGTGGCATGCGATGCACCGTGTACACCACGGCATGCACGACCTTAAATTCCACACTGGTGTGATAGGTAAAATTGCGTGCTATGCATTTGCAGGCCTCATTACTGCACTAGCCGTTATCTTTATCTTCATGATTTAAGATACTGACTAAAAAAGAAAAAGCTGGCTCTATGCCAGCTTTTTTTATTGCTTTGGGTTACCCATGATCTTTTTGCTTTTTAAGCTTTTGACCACCCATGATCTTATTGCTGTATGACCTTCTTCGTTTGGTCCATAAGACCCAGGGCACCAAAGCCAGTAATCACATCTAGGTTTGTTTTCAAGCCCGTTTCTTCGCTACCACCAATGTAGTTTTGTGGCATCTGAACTTGGAAGTTTTGCAAGTTGTTGTACAACGAGTTCGCTACGTCTCGATTCAACTCTGCCAAATAAACTTCACGGTTTGCCCCTAACGCCGAGTACTTCGCTTTTAGGACCTCAGATTCTGCACGACCTTTCGCTAATATCGCTTTCGCTTCAAACTCAGCAGAAAGTGCGTTCGCCTTTTGAATGGCTAAGTTAGCCTCTGCGATAGCTAGCTCTTTCTCCTTCTCGACTTCAGCAAGTCGTTTGGTTTTTTCCACTTCAACGATTTCACGCTCTGCAATCTGACGTGCAACTTCCACTTCTTTTTGCTGAGCAATAATAGCGAGTTCTTTACCACGCTGAGCGTCTTGCACTTCACGTGTTCGTTGAATCTCTTTGCGTAACTGCTCGGTCTCTGCCTGTGCTTTCGACGTTTCTTGTTCCTGAATCGCGCGAATACGATCCGCCACTAAACGCTTTTTATCCGCCAATAGCTGATCCAATTGCTTTTCTGGCTGTGGATCACCAATGGTCACCTGCGTCACTTGAATGCCGTATTGTTGTAACGGGTTGTCTTGACGAATTGGTTGCCCAGTTTTATCTACAACTGGCACCGTTTTCCAAACCAGTTGATTGGTGCGCTGTAGTTGGTTCGCATTGGCCTGATTCGCCCCAACAGGCGCAAGATCCAACTCTTCCACTTCAACCTGACGTCGCTCTGTTAGATAAATCCCCTCTCGCAACTGATCGCCAAGTTTCGATTTGAACTGGTTCAAACCACCTTGGAAAAACTCTTCACCCGTGTATTGGGTAGCAGTAATCACCGTCACGTTACGTGCGTTCTTTACAAGCAGCGCATCAATCAAGTTACTGTTGTTACGGAACTCTTTGTGCATCTTCTTCGCCGCTTCAGGGTCATTACTGAGCTTAAAGCGGAATGTTACGGGGATCTGACCAATGTAGGTGTCGGCAAACCGAACCTGAATCGCATCAAGACGTTGATAAAAATCTTCGCCCTTGCTGTTACCGAATGACACAGTGATCACTTGGTCATACTTGGTGATTTTGGACAGAAATGGCATGCGAAAATGAATGCCAGGTTCAGTAAACACATCCAACTCACCAGTGATATTGTTCTGATGCACGTAGCTGTAACCTGCATCGGTCATCAGCACAGAGCTATTAATCGTTAAGCCTATTGCCAACAGCGGTACGCCAAACACCGCAGCTTTCAATCCTTTGTGTAGTAACTGACGTCTTTCTTCCACCTTTAAACCCCTTCCTAAGCCTCTGCTTTCCATTTTGTTCTCCTTTTTGGATTGTTACTGAGTTAAATCGATAAAAATCAGATTGCTATGCAACTCAACAACAAGAACTAATGTATCAAAATGTTACATTAAGGAATAATCGACAGATTCATGAAATAAATAAGATTTTTACGAATAATACAAAATCATCGAAAATTTGCGGAGGATATCGATTTTCTATGCAGGGACATTCAAGAGAGAATTACAGGCAATAAAAAAGGCCGCCGAAGCGACCTTTCAAACAATCAATCTAAAGTGCTTACTTCACACGGCCTACGTATTCGGCCGTACGAGTATCAACGCGAATCACTTCACCAATTGAGATGAACAGAGGAACACGAACAACAGCGCCAGTTGATAGCGTAGCTGGTTTACCGCCAGTACCTTGAGTATCACCTTTCAGGCCTGGATCTGTGTCTACCACTTCTAGCTCAACGAAGTTTGGTGGAGTAACAGTAATTGGGTTACCGTTCCAAAGTGTGATCATACAAGTGTTGTTTTCTACCAACCACTTAGCGTTGTCACCTACCGCTTTTGCGTCTGCTGCGATCTGTTCAAACGTTTCACTGTTCATAAAGTGGTAGAATTCGCCGTCTGAATATAGATAATCTAGGTCGATATCCATTACGTCTGCCACTTCACAAGTGTCACCAGACTTGAATGTTTTCTCTAGCACTTTACCAGAAAGAAGTTTACGAATTTTAACGCGGTTGAACGCTTGGCCTTTACCTGGTTTAACGTATTCGTTTTCCAGAATTACACAAGGCTCGTTATCAAGCATTAACTTAAGACCGCCTTTAAATTCATTGGTGCTAACTGTAGCCATTTTTTCCTCTTACATTCTTAGAGCTAAATTCAATGCCGCACATAATAACCCGAAAAGTCGAATCTGTTGAGCAAAACTGGCTCAAACAGTTGGCGAATGGGATCTCTGATCCTGCAAAATTGCTCGAAATACTGGAAATAGATCCTTCACCGTGGCAAGACGGGTTTGCCGCGCGCAAGCTGTTTGCACAGCGTGTACCGCAAAGTTTTGTCGATAGGATGGAGAAAGGCAACCCTAAAGACCCTCTTTTACGTCAGGTTTTACCATTAAGTGACGAATTTGAAGTACATCCGGGCTATTCCAACGATCCGTTAGAAGAGCAGGATAATGAAGTCCCTGGTCTGCTACACAAGTATCGCAACCGCGCCTTAATGATCGTCAAAGGTGGCTGCGCGGTAAATTGCCGTTACTGTTTTCGTCGTCACTTCCCATATCAAGAAAATAAAAGCGGCAAGCAGGCATGGACAAAGTGCTTAGAGTACATGGCGCAGCAACCAGAGTTGAACGAAGTCATCTTCTCAGGTGGTGATCCATTAATGGCAAAAGACGATGAAATTCATTGGCTTTTAGAGCATATTGCTCACATACCTCACATCAAACGTCTGCGTATTCATAGCCGTTTACCTGTGGTGATTCCCGCTCGAGTCACTGATGAACTATGCCAACTGCTGCAAGCATCAAGGTTGCAAATCATCCTTGTGACTCACATCAACCATGCCAACGAAATCAATGACGAATTTGCTGAACAGATGTTCAAGCTCAAAAGAGCAGGCGTTACGCTTCTAAACCAAGGCGTTCTGCTGAAAGGCGTGAATGATTCGGTAGAAGCTCAAGTGGCATTAAGTGAAGCCTTATTTGACGCGGGTATCTTGCCTTATTACCTCCACGTTCTTGATAAGGTGCAAGGCGCGGCGCACTACTTTATTTCGGACGAAGAAGCAAAAGCCATTATGCGCGGACTCATCACGCGTGTATCGGGTTACCTGGTACCAAAACTGACACGAGAAATTGGTGGCAGGCCAAGTAAAACGCCATTGGATTTGCATTTAGAATAGGTCCTGACGCTCAATTAAATTTGTCGTCACGACCGTTCCTTTTTGTTCGCTTTGCACGGTAAGTCTATGCATACTCCGCTCTTTTGGAGGTCAAGATGCATACAGCACTCGAACAAATTTTCGATCTTGGCCCATTCAGCTGGCCTGCCCTACTATGCTGTGCCATTAATGGGCTAATGATCGGTATCGAACGCCAAACTCGTGGTAAACCTGTTGGCATTCGCACGGCAATTCTTATTATTTCAGGCACTTACCTGTTTATGTCGATGGCAGTATCGTTATCGCCAAATACACTCGATCAAGCACGCGTGCTTGGTCAGATTATTACTGGCGTCGGCTTCTTAGGCGCAGGCGTGATGATGACACTCGATGGAAAAATCCACGGCGTAACATCCGCAGCGGTTATTTGGGTACTGGCAGGATTAGGGTTGATGATCGGTTTGGGTTATTTAACGCAGTCGGTGGTCATTACCCTACTGGCTTTAACGGTGTTACTGGGCGTGGATAAAGCAGAAAACCACATCAAAGCATTGCGCCGAGGGGTTCACCAAAGAATTCAACAACGCAAAACCTCATCCCGCTTAATTAAATAGTTAACGCCGCCGATAAACTCGCTTCACCCCATCAGTAATTAAAAAGCCCTCGACGAATATCGAGGGCTTTCGGTATCTAAAAATTCTGACTTGCTCGGGGATTATTTAGCGAAGTTGATGAGTGGGAAACACTTGAAGAAACCGTTATCCGCACAGTTCAAAAGACCAATTTGTACGCCATCAATTTGATCGGTCATGTTGAAGAAACCAAACTGGAAGTTAGACTTTTTAGAGATACTCGCCAAGCCCACATCCGCCATGGTGTAGCCTTCAGAATAGTTCACCGCGCTCCAGTTCAAGCCTTTTACATTGTTCGTAATGTTGACAGCACCCAAGTTAACACCCGTCGTCTGACCTTGGTTCCAGTTAACTAAGCCTAAAGACGCACCTTTCATTTCTTGGTTTACCTTTGCTGCACCAAAAAACAGACCGAAGTTCACACCTGTCGTACGATCCGTTTCTGACATACCAAGCAGTGAAAAGTCGACACCTTTAACCTCATTCACCTGTCCATGCAACACAGCTAAACGAACACCACCAACTGACGAGCTAGAAGGTGCGTTTGTGTTGTCGATAGTAGAGAACATCACAGGTGTACTGTCAGCAAGAGCAACTGGTGATGCGATAGCGGCTGCAACCGCCAATGACGTCATAAGCTTTTTCATTTTCATCTCCATGATGGGAAGCAACAATTTACAACATAGTGTAATGTTCAGATTTTGCGCTATCCACGTTCAAAAAGTGTTAGCGGTAGGTCAGATTTAACCATCTGACTCAAAAGAAAAAATTTTATCGCTTCTATTTTCATGTTTTTCCACTGACATTTCTTGAACTCGCCTCTCACAATCGAAGCCACATCAGAATGCTATATTTCTCGGATAACGCACATAAAAAAGTCGAGGCAAATGCCTCGACTTTTAAAGGTTTGGTCGGTTATCTTTCCGCTATAAGGATTCCCTTAGAGCAAAGAGATAAGCTGGCTTACATCATGCCACCCATACCGCCCATGCCACCCATGCCGCCCATGTCAGGCATCGCTGGTGCGTCTTTTTGCGGTAGGTCAGTAACCATTGCTTCAGTCGTGATCATCAGACCCGCAACCGATGCTGCGAACTGTAGCGCAGAACGAGTTACTTTCGTTGGGTCTAGAATACCCATCTCTAGCATGTCGCCGTATTCGCCTGTTGCCGCGTTGTAACCGTAAGAGCCTTCACCCGCTTTCACATTGTTCGCAACCACTGAGTCTTCCTCACCTGCGTTCTTCGTGATTTGACGGATTGGCGCTTCCATTGCACGTAGTGCAACGCGGATACCAACGTTTTGCTCTTCGTTGTCACCCGTTAGGTGAGCAATCTTAGATGCCGCGCGGATAAGTGCAACACCACCACCAGCAACAACACCTTCTTCAACCGCTGCACGAGTCGCGGCTAGCGCATCTTCTACACGGTCTTTCTTCTCTTTCATTTCAACTTCAGTTGCTGCACCAACTTTGATTACTGCAACACCGCCAGCCAGTTTCGCTACGCGCTCTTGTAGTTTCTCTTTGTCGTAGTCTGAAGTTGCGTCTTCGATTTGTTGACGAATCTGAGCTACGCGACCAGAGATCATCTCTTCCTCACCGATACCATCGATGATAGTCGTGTTTTCTTTCGTGATAGAAACACGCTTCGCTTGACCTAGATCTTCTAGTGCTACTTTTTCAAGCTCTAGACCGATTTCTTCAGAAATAACAGTACCGCCAGTTAGGATCGCGATGTCTTGTAGCATTGCTTTACGACGGTCACCGAAGCCAGGTGCTTTCACTGCTGCAACTTTCACGATGCCACGCATGTTGTTGACAACCAATGTTGCTAGCGCTTCGCCTTCTACATCTTCTGCGATGATAAGCAGTGGACGAGACGCTTTCGCTACAGCTTCTAGCGTTGGAAGAAGTTCACGAATGTTTGAGATCTTCTTATCAACTAACAGGATAAATGGGTTTTCTAGATCAACACTGCCTGACTCTTGGTTGTTGATGAAGTAAGGAGATAGGTAACCGCGGTCGAACTGCATACCTTCTACTACGTCTAGCTCATCTTGTAGCGCCTGACCTTCTTCAACAGTGATAACGCCATCACGGCCCACACGCTCCATTGCTTCAGCAATGATGTTACCTACGCTTGCGTCTGAGTTTGCAGAGATAGTACCAACCTGTGCGATCGCTTTCGTGTCGTTACATTCAACAGAAAGCTCTTTTAGTTGCTCTACTGCTGCAGCTACTGCTTTGTCGATACCACGCTTAAGGTCCATTGGGTTCATACCCGCTGCGACTGCTTTTAGACCTTCGTTTACGATAGATTGTGCTAGTACTGTTGCTGTTGTTGTACCGTCACCTGCCGCGTCGTTTGCTTTAGACGCAACTTCTTTAACCATTTGTGCGCCCATGTTCTGGAATTTATCTTCCAGTTCAATTTCACGCGCTACTGATACACCATCTTTCGTGATAGTCGGTGCACCAAAAGATTTGTCTAGAACGACATTACGTCCTTTAGGACCCAGTGTTACTTTTACTGCGTCAGCCAGAACGTTTACACCTTCTAGCATTTTAACTCGTGCGTCATTACCAAATTTAACGTCTTTAGCAGCCATCTTTGATTTCCTTTCTAAAATTCTTTGTGTGTAATTTCGTAATTGAATCTGAGTAAAAAATTACTCAATGATTGCTATTATTCAACGATCGCCATGATGTCGTTTTCAGACATGACAAGCACTTCTTTACCGTCGATTTTTTCAGTTTTTGTACCGTAACCTTCAGCGAAGATAACAGTATCACCAACTTTAACGTCCAGCGGCAGTACTGTGCCGTTTTCTAGGATGCGGCCTTTACCCACAGCTAGAACAACACCGCGAGTTGATTTTTCTGCAGCAGAACCAGTCAGAACGATGCCACCAGCAGACTTAGATTCAACTTCTTTACGTTCAACGATAACTCGGTCATGTAATGGACGAATGTTCATCGGTCGTCTCTCCTGAAAATTTCCATGTTTATTTGATAATTGTCCTTAGGGACTTTAGCCCCAGACACGTGATCCCTATATAAGGGGTCGAAGCAGCGATCCCAAGGGGGGGGCACAAAATTTTTGTGACTTAGTTAAAATAACGAACAACTAAGCAACGGTTTGCGTTCGAAATGCTCACTCGCCCGGCATCTCGCTTTCTTGTATCCTTGCAGTTTGCTCACCACATAGTTGTCATACATGCAGGAAAATAACAAGCTGGAACCCCAAGCGACCGATAAGCATGGTTTGTTGACCGCACCTATTCCTGAAACGCTGCGGAAAATGACCGTCCCCATGACCATGGGCATGATCGCGATTTTGATGTTTAACTTGGTGGACACGTTTTTTATCTCGTTGCTTGGTACTCAAGCGCTAGCGGCGATCAGCTATACCTTCCCTGTAACCTTTGCGGTTAACTGCATCACGATGGGGATAGGGATGGGTCTATCGACCAATATTGGTCGCTTACTTGGACAAGGTCACGCCCCACAAGCCGCTCGGTTTACCACTCACGGTTTGTTATTAGCGGTGTTACTCGTGGCTATCGCCTCTTCGATTGGCTTTGCCACCATTGCACCACTGTTCCGCTTTCTTGGCGCAGCCGACGACCTAATTCCACTCATCGAAGAGTACATGCAGGTGTGGTATCTCACCATTCCATTGTTGGTGATCCCGATGGCAGGCAACAGTGCGATACGAGCATCTGGGGATACAAAAACACCCGCCAAAATCATGATGTTGGCAGGCTTGATTAACGGCATGCTCGATCCACTGCTGATCTTCGGACTTGGCCCATTCCCCGAGCTTGGTATCCAAGGTGCGGCAATAGCCAGTGCTTTTAGCTGGTTAGGTGCACTATGTGGCTCATTCTATGTGCTAGTTAAACGCGAAAAGTTGCTCGCTCAACCCCAATGGTCCTTACTGAAACAAGATTGGCAGCAAACGTTAAAAATCGGCACTCCTGCCGCACTGTCGAACGCGATGAATCCATTGTCGGGCGCAATTTTGATGATGCTTTTATCCAACCACGGTACGGCAGCAGTTGCGGCTTACGGTGCGGCGCAGCGTATTGAGTCTATTTTGATCCTAGTCTTGATGTCTCTGACCTCAGCACTCACGCCATTCATGGCACAAAACTTAGGGGCGAAAAACCCTCAACGCGCCTTTTCCGGCTTATTTATCAGCATGCGTTTTGCGGTGGTGTTCCAAGGGTTTATCTTCTTGATGATGGTGCCATTGAGTATTCCTCTAGCGGCATTGTTCTCGCAGGAAGAAGCAGTTAAAAATCTGCTGTGGCATTACCTGCTTGTGGTGCCGTTCAGTTATGGTTTTCAAGGCATTGTGATGATGTTAATCAGTGGGTTGAATGCGATGCACAAACCATTACGAGCATTCCAATGGAGCTTTATGCGTTTGTTTGTGTTTACCCTGCCATCGGCATGGATCGGAAGCCAAATTTACAGTATTGAAGGCTTGTTTATAGGTATCGCAGTGGGGAATACGTTAGGTGGCCTACTTGGCTATATGTTTGCACTGCGCGAACGTAAATTGACGCTCATTGAACAGAGCAGCGCTTCGTAAGATTTTGTCCGATGCGTCAGCTTCCTTTTGCTGATACTCAAATACAAAAAAACCGCGGAAAGCCGCGGTTTTTCTTTATCTATTTCAAACTTGCTTAGAACAGTTCTTCAGCAACTTTGTATAGATCGTTGCGTACTGGACGCTTCATGTTTTCGATCGCGTCGATGATGTCGTGGTGAACAAGTTGCTCTTTCACGATACCTACACAGCGACCGCCATGACCTTCAAGCAGTAGGTGAACAGCGTAGTTACCCATGCGAGATGCTAGAACGCGGTCAAATGCCGTTGGACGACCACCACGTTGAATGTGACCAAGTACTGTTGCACGAGTTTCACGACCTGTCGCCGCTTCGATGTCACGAGCCAGTTCATTGGCATCCATCATTAGCTCAGTCAACGCGATGATTGCGTGTTTCTTACCTTTTGCGATGCCGTCTTGGATGTTGCTGATCAGCTTGTCTTTGTCTAGGCCAGTTTCTGGAGTGATGATGTACTCACAACCACCCGCGATTGCAGACATCAGAGTTAGGTCACCACAGTGACGACCCATGATTTCTACAATTGAAATACGTTGGTGAGATGAAGAAGTATCACGTAGACGGTCGATCGCATCGATAACTGTGTTTAGTGCACTTAGGTAGCCCACTGTGTAGTCAGTACCAGCGATATCGTTGTCGATTGTGCCTGGCAGACCGATACATGGGTAACCCATCTCAGTCAGTTTCTTCGCACCCATGTACGAACCGTCACCACCGATCACGACTAGCGCATCGATACCATGTTTTTTCAGGTTCTCAATCGCTTTTTCACGCACTTCCACTTCTTTAAATTCAGGGAAACGTGCAGAACCTAGGAACGTACCACCTTTGTTGATCACATCTGAAACGCTAGAACGATCTAGCTTCTCGATGCGGCCTTCGTATAGGCCTAGGTAGCCGTCGTACACACCGAATACTTCCAATCCCTCGGATAGTGCTGTACGTACTACGCCGCGTATCGCCGCGTTCATACCAGGTGCGTCACCGCCACTTGTTAAAACACCGATCTTCTTAATCATGCTCACCCTCGATCTTTGGCAATCAATTATTTAATTTTCTTTTAGGCCCCTTGTTACCAAGCAACCTGCATAATCCAGAACTGTGCGTTATGTTACATTTCCTCTACAGGATTACCAATGAAAACGCACTTTTTTATGTAACTTTTCTACTTATGTAAGAGTATTACAGTTTCTCTATGAAACTTTGTTGATTCACATCAGGATCACGAATCTTAATAAGTATTGATGGAAAGATAGTCAATAAGTGCCTGTTTGTCGTCAGGCACTTATTGATTTTTCGAGCCCTACCAATCTTGCGCTTTTTGCTCTTTCTCTGGCCCAAAAACGACAGACAATGGATCTTGATGGATCAAAACATCCGCATCAGGAAACAAAGCTAAAAGGTTTTCCTCAACTTTATCGGCAATATAGTGCGCTTCGATTAAACGTAAGTTATCGTCTAGCTCCAAGTGCAACTGAATAAAGCGTGTCGGCCCTGACATACGGGTACGCAGTTGATGAACCCCAAGAACCCCTTTCACATTCAAACATTCATTGCGGATTTGCTCCAATTCGGAATCCGGCAGCTTTCGGTCTAATAACGTCTGAATCGCTTCGCTGACCATTTTGAAGGCGCTGTAAAGAATGAAGACACCAATGCCAATCGCAAACACCGCATCCGCTTGCGTCACGCCAAAGTAGCTGAGTCCCAGAGCCACCATGATCGCAGCGTTCATATACAAATCAGTCTGATAATGCAGAGAATCCGCCGCGATTGCTTGGCTCCCTGTCACGCGCACCACATGTTTTTGGAACATCACCAAGCCAAGTGTGACCACAATCGCAAACAGCGATACATAAACACCGAGCTCCGGCGCATGCAGTGCGTGTGGACGGAAAAATCGGTCAATCCCGTTCAGGATCAAAAATACCGCCGACCCCGAAATAAACATCGCCTGAGCCAAGGCCGCTAGAGACTCAGCTTTACCATGCCCAAACGTATGTTCGCGGTCTGCTGGTTGTAAGGCATAACGGACAACAACGAGATTTACCACCGACGCGGCGATATCCAACATTGAGTCGATCAGTGATGCCAATAGGCTAACTGAGCCGGTTACCCACCATGTGATGACTTTTACAATCAAGAGAAGAGTCGCCACAATAGTTGCAGTCCAAGCTGCGGTCGTCACTAAACGTGCATATTGCTGTTTCATAATCAAAGAGTTAACTCAAACCATACGTTGAGTATATTGAATGCCCATGAAATAACCAGATCAAAAAGAGGCAATCAATGGCTGCCTCTTTATATAACATCAATTCATGACTTAATTATTGCGGTATTTTTCCATGCGCTTATGCATTCTATCGCCACACTCTTGCATGCGTTCATTTTGTAGCTCAACAAATTTCGCTTTCTGCTCAGGTGTTAATACGCTCAGCATTTGGTGCTTTCTTTCTAGCATTTGCACACGATGCTCAGTTTGGCGTTCAACCATTTCTTTTGCTAATGCGGTCGCTTGTGCTTCATCAAAACTATCCGCTAGTAAGAGTGACTGCATTTTTGCATGGTGTGCTTGTCGCTCAGCCATACGAGCTTCGCGATTTTCAGAATATTTGCCTTTCATCTGTGCGCGGTTTGCTTCACGGAAAGACTTAAGCTGATCTTTTTGAGCATCCGTCAAACTCAAATCACGCATAATGCCGCGGTCCATTCCCATGCCACATTCATCACGCGGGCCTTGATGATGGTTTTTACCACCGTAAGCGAATGCGCTTGCTGCGCCGAGAGTAAGAGGTAGAACAACAGCAGCTAACACAAGTTTTTTTGCAGATTTCATAATTTGATTCCTTACACAGGTGAGTGATTCTTCTGAGCTGTTCTCACAGCGCTTGAGTATAGAATACGACGCACTAGGTAAAGCGACGTATAGGGAGCGTAAAGAATCGTAAAGAGTGATTTTTACCCTCTTCGCAGCACATCATTCCAATGTAATATTAAGCTATCGGTAACTTACTATAGGTGCCCCCATGGCAAACATTCTTTTAATTGATGACGATATCGAGCTAACCAGCTTATTAAAAGAAGTACTCAGTTTCGAAGGATTTGACGTCAGCGAAGCAAATGATGGCGAAGCAGGCTTAGCTGCGGTCAATGATAAGATTGATTTGATTTTGTTGGATGTCATGATGCCGAAGCTAAATGGCATGGAAACCCTTAAACGCTTGCGTGAAAACTGGGAAACTCCTGTCTTGATGCTGACCGCTAAAGGGGAAGAAATTGACCGCGTGATCGGTTTAGAGCTAGGCGCGGATGATTATTTACCGAAACCTTTTAGTGACCGTGAACTGTTAGCACGTATCCGTGCGATCTTACGCCGTACCAGCAGCACACAGAAAAACACCAAAAACAGCGATTGCATTGAGTATCAAGAGCTCCGTCTTTACCCAGGTAAACAAGAAGCATACTGCGATCAACAGTTGCTCGATCTCACAGCAACCGAGTTTGCTCTGTTGACCCACTTTGTGCAAAACCCAGGACAAGTGCTAACTAAAGAAACATTGAGCTTAGATGTGCTTGGTAAACGACTCGCCGCTTTTGATCGCGCGATCGATATGCATGTTTCGAACTTACGTAAAAAATTACCAGATCAGAGCAATGGCAAGCCGCGAATCAAAACCCTGCGTGGTCGTGGCTATATGCTGCTTGAGGAGGATTAATGCGCCTATCACGCATCAAACTGCCAAACATCAATAGCTTGTATGGGCGCATCTTTGCCATTTTTTGGTTCACTATGTTATTGGTGTTGATAGCTGTGCTATCACTGCCACATTTGGACCCTCGCAAAGCTCGCGACATTCCAGAAGAGCACTATAAACGTATGGTAGAAACGCGTGACGCAATCCAACAAAAATACAGTCAGCAAACTGATTTAGGTCGAATACTATTTCGTATCGAGGGTAACCGTCACGGTAAGCATGACCCTCGTCCGCGCGTATTTTTTTCTGACTACAGCGGTAATGTTCTTACGACAGAAAAACGCAGTAACTTCCAATTGCGTGCCATGCAAAACTTTGTCACCAGTATCGAAGATTACAACCAGCCAAAGCAGAAACTGTATGGTCGATACATGATTGCAGGTCCAATCCCAATTACTTTGGCTGGCTCCGATATCTTGATGTATGTGGGCTTCAAGTGGAATGAGCCACCACCACTACTCTTGCGTCTGTTTGATCACCCATTCCAGCTATTGCTCGCGGTCATGCTGGTTAGTACACCACTGCTGTTATGGCTTGCTTGGGCATTGAGTCAGCCAGCGCGTCGTCTTGAAGCCGCCGCTCAACGTGTCGCGAAAGGCGAATTTGTCACAGACCCAAATTTAGAAAAAGGCACAGCAGAGTTTCGTCAGGCTGGCAGCAGCTTCAACCAGATGGTCGAGGCGGTCAATCAGATGATTTCAGGACAGCAACGCCTGCTATCCGACATCTCTCACGAGTTACGCTCACCTTTAACTCGCCTACGTATGGCGAGCGCATTAGCGACGCGTAAGCAGGGTGAAAGCCCAGAACTGACTCGTATCGATACCGAAGCGCAGCGCTTGGAACAGATGATCAGCGAATTGCTTGAACTGTCTCGCATGCAGGCGAACAGCCATATGACTCGCGAAACGCAGCCACTGGAAAGTTTGTGGGAAGAGATCATTAAAGATGCGCAGTTTGAAGCTGAGCAAATGGGTAAGCACCTACACTATTCTGAACTGCCAAAACGAAGTATCTCCGGCAATCCTAAACTGCTGATGAGTGCGGTGGAAAACATCGTTCGTAACGCCATTTATTACGGGAAAGATGAGGTGCAAATAGACATCAAGGCCGATGATGATACGCTGCATATCACGGTTGATGACAATGGCGAGGGCGTTCCAGAAGAAGAATTAGCCGCGATTTTTCGCCCGTTTTATCGCGTTTCGACTGCCCGCGATCGCCACTCCGGCGGCACGGGTCTCGGCCTAACCATTACCGAAAGTGCCATCCGCCAGCACAGTGGAACGATCGTCGCCAGTCGAAGTCCGTTAGGCGGATTGCGTATGAGTATCACCTTACCTATCAATCGTTAACTTCAAGCCGATGAGCTAACAGTAAGCCACACCCTATTTCTAGAGTGAGAGATTCACGGCTTCATCTTCACTTTAGAAATTGGATGGGAACGCCTTCGAATACCCTTACAAAGATCAAAGTTGATAATAATTATCGTTAGCATTAAAGTAAATTTTCCAATTAAGGAGGATTTACTATGTCACATACATTTCCCGCTCTGCCTTACCCGTACGATTCACTAGAGCCGTACATCGACGCGAAAACCATGGAAGTGCACTACAGCAAACATCACAAGACTTATTTCGATAAGTTCGTAAGTGCCGTTGAAGGGAGCGAGCTCGAAACTCAGTCGCTAGACGAGATCTTTGACAATATCTCTAAGCTCAGCCCTGCAGTGCGTAATAATGGCGGCGGCTACTACAACCACATCATTTATTGGAATTGCATGTCTCCAAACGGTGGCGGTGAGCCTCAAGGCGCACTTGCTCAGGCAATTAACGATAAATTTGGTAGCTTTGCGCAATTTAAAGAAGCGTTTGCCCAAGCCGCGATTAATACCTTTGGGTCTGGCTTTGCATGGCTGATCGTAAAAGATGGTGAGATTCACATTACGTCCACCAGCAATCAAGATAACCCTCTGATGGACGTAGTGGATGTACGCGGCGAGCCAATTCTCGCTCTTGACGTGTGGGAGCACGCGTATTACATCAGCTACCAAAACCGTCGTCCAGAATACATTGACGCATGGTGGAACGTCGTCAACTGGCGAGCGGTTGAAGAAAATTACGCTCACGCTCTATTATAAAGAGCATCGATACTTACGGTATTAACGTCCGCGCTAATGCCTGCTTTCATACCCAGGTCAATCTTGCTGAATCTCGCATATCTTGGTGACTTGGGTATATACTGCCCCTCTATTTGACCAACTCTATTTCAATACCATGTTTGATATCGCTTTATACGAACCAGAAATCGCGCCGAACACCGGCAACATCATTCGACTTTGTGCCAACTGCGGTGCAAACCTTCACTTAATTGAACCTCTGGGTTTCGATCTTGAAGAGAAGAAAGTCCGCCGCGCTGGTTTGGATTACCATGATTTAGCTCGCGTAACGCGTCATAAGAACTATCAAGCATTCTTAGAATATTTAGAGAAAGAGAAACAAGGTAACTACCGATTGTTTGCCTGCACCACCAAAACCACAGGTCACCACGTTGATGCACAATACCAAGCAGGTGACGTATTGATGTTTGGTCCAGAAACTCGTGGCTTGCCTGCTGAAATCATCGATAGCTTGCCAATGGAGCAGCGTATCCGCATTCCAATGATGCCAGATGCGCGTAGCCTAAACCTTTCGAACGCCGTTGCGATCATTGCTTTTGAAGCATGGCGTCAAATGGGATTTGAAGGCGCGTTGTAAGCCCCACGAATTCCAAACACAAAAAAGGGCGCTCGTGCGCCCTTTTGTTTTCTTTACTCTCTGACTCAATCAGTTGAGCTTGTTGCGATCATCATCGTCTTTACGCTCGTATTCCCCTTCAAAGGTATTGCCATCTTCTGACTGGGAATTAAATGGGTCACGGCGAAACGGGTCTTGCTCAAATGGCCCTTGGTTAGAGAAACCACCTTGGAAGCCACCACCATGCATGGTTTTCACCACCATTTTACTCATCAAGTATTTGGCAATCGCGGCGCGTGGCGCAGGAAGCAACACCAGCATACCAAGAGCATCGGTCATAAAGCCCGGTGTTAACAGCAGCACGCCAGCCACCGCTAGCATTACGCCTTCAAAAATTTGCTGGGCTGGAATTTCACCTTGTTCCAGACGCCCCTGCACAGACATCAGAGTTTGGATGCCTTGGCTGCGCACCAACGATGCACCGACAAATGCCGTGATTAATACTAATGCGATAGTCGGCCACAAACCTAAAAAGCCGCCCACCTGAATAAATAAGCCGATTTCAATGATCGGGACAAAAATAAACGCCAATAATAAGATAGGAAACACACGCCCTCCTTTGTTTAATTCAGTGTAATGGTAAAAGCGGACTAAGCTCAAACGAATCGTTGTAAAAAAGCGTGTTCATACTGGTCTCTTCCTACGCAGAAAAAGCAGTAGTGGAGTGTTTCATTCAATTGCATACCGATTTTTTCGTGCTTTTAAAGTGCTAATTTCGAACTCTAAAAACCCATATTTGTCGAGGAAAATCGAGTACCCATAAAGGGTTATTAATAACCCGTTCATACTTTGCAAATTATTGACTCATGAAAAACGAAAAAGGTGATCTAGTTACTATTTTTATGCGCTAGGTGCAGTATCATGTGCCACATAAGTCAGGACGGATTTTCCAGCCAAAAATTCTGATGAATGGATTCTAGATTGCAGAAATGGCTAATAAATAACTTTATTATCAGAATTATCATCTAAGGATCCTGCTATGGCTACCCTATCTGATGCTCCAAAAACAGCAAACCCAGCCACTCGTATTGAAGAAGATCTATTAGGTCAACGTCATGTCCCTGCAGATGCGTACTACGGTATTCATACGCTACGTGCGATCGAGAACTTCAACATCTCTAATATGACCATCTCTGACGTACCAGAATTTGTACGCGGTATGGTAATGACCAAAAAAGCAGCGGCGTTGGCAAACAAAGAACTTGGTGCGATTCCAAAAGACGTTGCAAACTACATCATCGAAGCGTGTGATTTGATCCTAGAAACTGGCAAGTGCATGGATCAGTTCCCATCAGACGTATTCCAAGGTGGTGCGGGCACTTCAGTGAACATGAACACGAACGAAGTGATCGCAAACGTTGCGCTTGAGCTAATGGGTAAAGAGAAAGGTCAATACGAATTTGTTAACCCAAATGACCACGTAAACAAGAGCCAATCAACCAACTGTGCGTACCCAACGGGTTTCCGTATCGCGGTTTACAACAGCGTACACAAACTAATGGAAGCAATTGAGTACCTAAAAGGCGCATTCGAACTTAAAGCAATTGAGTTTAAAGATGTACTGAAAATGGGTCGTACTCAGCTACAAGACGCGGTACCAATGACTGTAGGTCAAGAGTTCCACGCTTGGGCAGTAACACTAAACGAAGAGATTCGTGCTCTAGATTACACCTCTAAACTACTCCTAGAAATCAACCTAGGCGCAACCGCAATCGGTACAGGTCTAAATACACCGACTGGCTACCAAGCTCTTGCAGTAAAACACCTAGCGGAAGTAACAGGTCTTGACGTTGTTGCGGCAGAAGACCTTATCGAAGCGACTTCTGACTGTGGCGCATACGTAATGACGCACAGTGCACTAAAACGTCTAGCGGTGAAACTATCGAAGATCTGTAACGACCTTCGTCTACTTTCTTCTGGCCCTCGCGCAGGTCTAAATGAGTTAAACCTACCTGAAATGCAAGCAGGTTCTTCAATCATGCCAGCAAAAGTAAACCCAGTTATCCCAGAAGTAGTAAACCAAGTTTGCTTTAAAGTTCTAGGTAACGACAACACGGTTTCTTTCGCAGCAGAAGGCGGTCAGCTACAGCTAAACGTAATGGAACCAGTTATCGCACAAAGCATGTTTGAGTCTATCTCTCTACTACACAATGCGTGTGTGAACCTACGTGATAAATGTATCGACGGCATCACAGTCAATAAAGAGACTTGTGAAAACTACGTTTACAACTCAATCGGTATCGTCACTTACCTAAACCCATACATCGGCCACCACGAAGGTGACATCGTAGGTAAGATTTGTGCGGAAACCGGTAAGAGTGTTCGCGAAGTTGTGCTAGAGCGCGGTCTGCTAACCGCAGAAGAGCTTGATGAAATCTTGTCAGTAGAAAACTTCATGCATCCAACTTACAAAGCGAAACGCTACGAGTAATAACTAATTCGAAGGGGGCCACTCAGGCCCCTTTTTTAGGCTCTCATACGGTTAACCACATTTTTTATATGCTTTTATTGCCATTAGGCCACTGGGTTCTAATTCTCTGAGCATTTACTCCTGTTCCTGAGTGTTCAAAAAATCAGAATCAAATAAAAACTAAAGAGGTATCAATATGGTCATGGTCGAACTCTTCGTGGTTCTGCTCTTCATCTATTTGGGGGCTAGAATCGGCGGTATCGGCATTGGTTTTGCCGGTGGTGCTGGGGTCATTGCGTTGTCTTTGATCTTGGGCGTACCAACAAGCCAAGCTTACATTCCCGTTGACGTAATTTTAATCATCATGTCGGTCATCACGGCCATCGCAGCAATGCAAGTGGCTGGTGGTTTAGACTGGATGGTGCAAGTTGCTGAAAACTTTTTGCGCAAGCATCCTGAGCGCATCACCTTTTATGCGCCTATCGTAACTTACCTAATGACATTAATGGCGGGTACTGGCCACACGGCATTCTCTACTTTGCCAGTAATTGCAGAAGTCGCGAAAGGTCAAGGTGTGCGCCCTTCTCGTCCTCTGTCTATTGCGGTTGTCGCATCGCAAATCGCGATCACTGCCTCGCCAATCTCAGCGGCTGTTGTAGCGTTTGCGGCAATGTTGCATCCGTTTGGTGTGGATTACCTAACGCTACTTGCGATCTGTATTCCAACCACGTTCATCGCTTGTATGATCGGTGCATTCGTTGCGAACTTCATGGGCTGTGAGCTAAAAGACGATCCTGAATACCAAGAGCGTCTAGAGAAAGGCCTAATCAAGCTAAACACTGAAACAAAACGTGAAATCCTACCAACGGCGAAAAAAGCGACGTTCATCTTCCTTGGCGCTATCGCTTTCGTCGTGTGCTACGCAGCGGCTATCTCTGGTTCAGTGGGTCTAATCGAGAACCCAGCACTGGGTCGTAACGAAGCAATCATGACAGTCATGCTGGCAGCAGCCGCGGCGATCGTAATGAGCTGTAAAATTGATGCTGGCAAAATTCCAGCCGCAGCAACATTCCGCTCTGGTATGACAGCGTGTGTGTGTGTTCTTGGTGTGGCATGGTTAGGTTCTACGTTCGTTAACGCGCACGTTGACGGCATCAAAGAAGTCGCTGGAGCACTACTAGCAGACTACCCATGGATGCTAGCGCTTGTTCTATTCTTCGCGTCTATGCTGCTTTACTCGCAAGGTGCAACCACGGTTGCGCTGATGCCAGCAGCACTTGCTATCGGTGTGGCACCACTAACCGCCGTTGCATCTTTCGCAGCAGTAAGTGCGCTATTCGTACTGCCAACTTACCCAACGCTTCTAGCAGCGGTTGAGATGGACGACACGGGTTCAACGCGTATCGGTAAGTACGTATTCAACCACCCATTCTTTGTACCTGGTGTGGTAACCATTGCTTCTGCGGTAGCACTTGGCTTCGCATTCGGTGGTCTACTGATCTAGTAGAAACAGAGTCTTACTCGGGGAGCTTCGGCTCCCTTTTTTATTGCCTGTTGTCTTGATTTATGCTCAATAAATCTTCATTTTCATGAAACTTATTGACTCGCCTCCGGGTCTGATTGAGTTACACTAACGGCAATTATCTAAGATGAATTGACTCTTTTATGCGCGCATTACTTTCCGTTTTACTCTTAGGGCTCATTACCTTTTCCACTCCGTCTTTAGCTTTATTTGGCAAAGACCAGTTTACCAATAGCCAGAACAACAGTTTTGGTAGCAGCAGCGACAGCTTTGTTCCGGTCGATCAGGCATTTCCGTTTAATTTCTACCAGCAAGACGACAAATTGATGCTCGATTGGCAGGTACGCGATGGTTATTACCTGTATCAAGAGCGTTTATCTGTGTCTGGTGAGAACATCTCACTGGGCGAACTGCAAATGGAAAACGGCACGCCACATAAAGATGAATTCTTTGGTGATGTGCATATCTATACCACACCACTATTTGTCAATATCCCAATGAGTAATTGGCAAGAGGGCGCACGTGTCATTGTGCAATATCAAGGCTGTGCGAAAGCGGGCTTCTGCTACCCACCAGAAACGCGTGAGATTCCAATCAGCGCGTTTTCTTCATCCAATTCCGACACCGTAGCACCGACTGCCAAGGCACCAGCGACAGAACAAGCACAGCCAACAACAAAATCAACCACCACTTCAGTACCAGTCAGTGAGCAAGATAGCTTAGCCGCGAATCTAGCCGACAAGTGGTGGACGCCGTTGTTGTTTTTGGCACTTGGTGTGGGTCTAGCATTTACCCCTTGTGTACTGCCGATGTATCCCATTCTCACCAGCATCGTGCTTGGTAGCGGCAAACTGAGCCAACGTCGTGCGCTTGGTTTGTCATTTATTTACGTACAAGGCATGGCGCTGACTTACACGCTGCTCGGCCTTGTAGTGGCGTCTGCGGGTATGCAGTTCCAAGCGGCGATGCAACACCCTTATGTGCTGATTGGTTTGAGTGTACTGTTCATTGCATTAGCTATGTCGATGTTTGGTCTGTACTCATTGCAGTTACCAAGCAGCGTGCAAACGTGGCTGAATAACTTAAGTAACAAGCAGCAAGGTGGTAGCAGTGCTGGCGTGTTTGCAATGGGGGCAATATCTGGCTTGGTTTGTTCTCCGTGTACTACCGCCCCACTCTCTGGTGCGCTGCTTTACGTCGCACAAAGTGGCGACTTACTCACCGGTGGGGTCGCCCTTTACGCGCTGGCGATGGGCATGGGTATTCCGTTGATCCTTGTAGCGGTATTTGGCAACAAGTTGCTACCAAAAGCCGGCGGTTGGATGGACCGCGTGAAAACGCTGTTCGGCTTTATTCTGCTTGCTGCGCCTATCTTCTTGTTGGAACGCATCATGCCAGAAATGTGGTCAACAATTCTGTGGTCAACACTGGGCATCGCTGCCTTTGGTTGGCTGTATCATGTGAAAAACAGCTTGGAGTTTGGTGGCTGGAAACAAAGCGCCGTTGGCATCATCGCCGTATTGGGTTTGCTCGCGTCAGCACAGCCAGTATTAAATTACTGGTTTGGTAATAACGCAACGCAAGCTCAACAAACTTCCGTAAGCTTTACACGCATTGCCAATGTTGCAGAGTTGGAAGAACAACTAGCGCTAGCCAAAGCAGTTGGCAAACCTGTGATGCTCGACTTCTACGCCGATTGGTGTGTGGCGTGTAAAGAGTTTGAAAAGTACACCTTCCATGATCCAAACGTCGAAGCCAAGCTAAAAGACTTTGTTCTTTTGCAAGCTGATGTAACCAAGAACCAAGTGCAAGATATTGAGTTACTCAAACACATGAACGTACTTGGCTTGCCAACCATCGAGTTCTGGGATGCGAATGGCGAGCACATTTCAAACGCACGTTTAACCGGCTTTATGCAAGCCGAGCCTTTCTTAGAGCACATCCAACAATTCTGATCATCAGATATTCAAACGCCAGTGATGACCACTGGCGTTTTTTATTACCCAGATTTGAATGAGAAAATTGCGCTTATATGCAATTTTCCTAATAAAAGTCGATTTGGTTCAGACTTTTAGCGAATAAATATTGTCCACTCTCTCAAAGCTGGACAATAATAAATTTAACGAAATAGTCAAAAGTGTTTAACGTCATGGATTCGACCTACACCATCATCATTGCAGATGATCACCCACTCTTCCGTAATGCCTTGTTTCAATCTATCCACATGGCAATCAGTGGGGCAAATTTGCTTGAAGCGGACTCACTCGACGCACTACTGGCTTTGTTAGAGCGAGAAGAAGAGCCAGATTTGGTGCTATTGGATCTCAAAATGCCAGGAGCAAATGGTATGTCTGGCTTGATTCACTTGCGAGCAGAACACCCAGACTTACCAATCGTCGTCGTCTCGGCTAGTGAAGAGCCAGCGATCGTGACACAAGTGAAAAGCCATGGTGCGTTTGGTTTTATTCCGAAATCGAGCGATATGCGCGAATTGGTGAATGCGCTCAATCAAGTGCTCAATGGCGACCCGTATTTTCCTGAAGGGCTGATCACCAATAACGCGGCATGTAATGACTTAGCGGAGAAGATTGCTGCGCTAACGCCACAGCAATATAAGGTGTTGGGGATGTTGTCAGATGGCTTACTGAACAAGCAAATCGCCTACGAATTGAATGTTTCAGAAGCCACCATCAAAGCGCATATGACGGCGATTTTCCGCAAGCTCGGCGTAAAAAACCGCACACAAGCCGTCATCATGCTAACGGAGATGAACGACTAGGTTCACTCCTCGTCAGCGAGCAGGCTTTGCTCGCTTGGCAAACGGATACCCACTTTGGTGACTTGTTGGTCAACGACATCGGCAATGATCCATTGCAAGCCTTGCCACTCGAATTGGTCCCCTAACACTGGTGTAGTCCCCAATTGTTCTTCTACAAGGTTTCTTAAGCTTTTATCGAGTGACTCATCGCCCAAGTTCAGGCCATACATCATCGCGATATCGGCAAGGTTCACTTCAATATCTAGGAAGAAATCACCAAAGAATCGTGCCAATGACGCTTTCTCAGGCGCTTCACTAAATAGCAAGCTCAGAGAATCCAAATCCTTTTCTTGCGCCAACACACACAAGGTATCGTCTTCTTCGAGGCGCGTGCTGCCTGACGGATGCAATAACGCCTTATTGCGAAATACTGCGGCGATGCGCGTTCCATCCGGCATCGAAAGACTACGCAATGGTTCACCAATACACCATTTATCCGCTTTAAGCTTATAGATAAATAGCTCCCACTCACTGGTAGGGTAAATCTCCACACCAGTGCGTGAAATTGGCTCAGGTTTAGAAGGCAGCTCTACCTTCGCCAGAGACATCGCTTTAGTCAATGTGCCGCCTTGCACAATCAAAGAGACCATTACCACGAAAAACGCCAAATTGAAGTACAACTGCGCATCTGGCAATCCTGCCATCATTGGAAATACCGCCAGAATGATTGGGACAGCACCGCGCAAGCCCACCCAAGAAACAAACCACTTTTCACGTGGTGTGAAACTCTTGAATGGCAGTAAACCGATCCAAACCGAGATTGGACGGGCAAATAAAATCATCCCAAAGGCCAACGCCAAACCAGGCAACGCAATAGAAAGCAAGTTGGAAGGCGTAACCAATAAACCAAGCACGAGGAACATACCGATTTGAGCTAGCCACGTCATGCCATCTAGAACATGAAGAATGGAATGGCGGCTACGTGTTGGACGATTACCTAACAGTAAACCAACCAGATAAATTGACAGAATACCGCTGCCACCTAATGCATTAGATAAAGCGAAAATCAGCAATCCACCACTGACGGTTAAAATCGAATATAAGCCATCCGGCAGTTGATTACGATTGATGACCTTCCACAAAATCCAGCCACCAGCAAAACCGAGTAAAGCACCAATACCAAACTGCTTAAGAAAACTGAGCGCCAAAAAGCCCACACTCAAATCTGCATCTGGGTTCGCTAAAATAGCAATCAGAGTAACAGTCAGAAACACCGCCATAGGGTCATTGGTGCCAGATTCAATTTCCAGCGTTGAGCCAACACGTTCGTTAAGACTACGACCTTTGAGTAGAGAAAAAACCGCGGCAGCATCTGTGGAGCCGACAATCGCACCAACTAATATACCTTGCAGCAAGTCTAAGTCGAATAACCACGTTGCCATCAGCCCGGTCAAAATAGTGGTGATCGCAACCCCAAACGTTGCCAAGGACACCGAAGGCCATAACGCCACCCTAAAGCTGGCAACCCGTGTTCTCATACCACCATCGAGCAAAATGATGGCTAATGCGAGGTTACTGACCAAGTAAGCGATCGAAAAATTATCAAATAAAATACCGCCTAAACCGTCTTCCCCCGCCAGCATTCCAACGGCTAAAAATACCAAAAGAATTGGGATTCCCAACTTAGAGGAAACTGGGCTTAAAAGAACGCTAAGTGCGATTAACAACGCACCTATAAGAAAAAAACTGTTAATGGTGTCTGCGTCCATTCTCACCCTCCCTTAATGAAAAACGATATGCTTGTGATGAGCTAAGGCGACTTCGTTAATAAGTTAATGCCTTAATCTGCCTCCTCCTTAAACCGTCCCAAAGCGCGAGGTTGTACGAGAATGACTCAGTTATATTACTTTATTGTGCGCTAAAACGGTGATTTGGTACGAAAACTTTATGTAAATAAATTACTTGTGAATTTTTCACGCCAATTTTTTCGCTGATTGATAAAAAGAAGAACGCAGAATGTTTCTGTTAAGGATCGCTAAAATCAATGAAGAAAAAATTAATCACGTCTCTTATTCGTGCTTTTTATCATTTTTCTCCTTAGACCTTTGGCTAATTTAACAGCTTTTTAACATTAACAAATAACCCTAACTCTTCTCTAAGCGCCCATATCACGGGAGTTTTTTATTTTTTATACCCCGACTAAAGTTGAAAAGAGTTCTTGCCAACACCTTGCTAATGTACATGTTGAAACATTTTTTTAACAACAATACCAATCGTAAGGAGACGGCAATGGCATTTGAAAGCGAAGAAAGAGCCAAAGCCTATTGGGACAAAAACGTGAAGCTCATGATTGGCCTTATGGTCATCTGGTTCGTAGTGTCTTTCGGCTGCGGCATTTTATTTGTCGACGTACTTAATCAATTTCAATTAGGTGGATACAAACTTGGTTTCTGGTTTGCTCAGCAAGGCTCCATCTACACCTTCCTAGGTATTATTTTCTATTACGCATGGAAGATGCGCCAAATCGACCGTGAATTCGGCGTAGATGAGTAAGGAGTAACTCAGATGGATTTGAAAACTATTACCTACTTGGTTGTTGGTGCAACCTTCGTCCTCTACATCGGTATTGCGATCTGGGCGCGTGCGGGGTCAACCAAAGAGTTCTATGTCGCTGGTGGCGGGGTCAACCCAATCGCTAACGGTATGGCAACCGCTGCTGACTGGATGTCGGCGGCATCGTTCATCTCAATGGCGGGTCTGATTGCCTTTATGGGTTACGGCGGCTCCGTATTCCTAATGGGTTGGACTGGCGGTTACGTACTGCTTGCGCTACTACTCGCCCCTTATCTACGTAAGTTTGGTAAGTTTACGGTGCCAGAGTTTGTTGGTGAACGCTTCTACTCGAACACGGCACGTATCGTGGCGGTTATCTGTCTTATCATCGCATCGGTCACTTATGTTATCGGCCAGATGAAAGGCGTTGGCGTTGCCTTCGGTCGCTTCCTAGAAGTTGATTACTCAACAGGCCTACTGATTGGTATGTGTATCGTATTCATGTACGCCGTACTTGGCGGTATGAAAGGCATCACTTACACGCAGATTGCTCAATATTGCGTACTCATTCTTGCTTACACTATCCCTGCAATCTTTATCTCTCTGCAACTTACAGGTAACCCGCTACCTCAGATTGGCCTCGGGAGTACCATTCAAGGCACCGATGTTTATCTGCTCGATAGGCTCGACCAAGTGGTGACCGAACTCGGCTTTAGTGAGTACACCACACAGGTTCGCGGTAGCACACTAAACATGTTCGTTTACACCATGTCATTGATGATCGGTACTGCGGGTCTACCACACGTTATCATCCGTTTCTTTACGGTACCTAAGGTACGTGATGCGCGTACTTCTGCTGGCTGGGCACTTGTGTTCATCGCGATTCTATACACAACAGCGCCAGCAGTTTCAGCAATGGCTCGTCTAAACCTAATGGATACCGTTAACCCAGCTCCGGGCCAACACCTTGCGTATGATGAGCGCCCTGATTGGTTCAAAAACTGGGAAACAACAGGTCTATTAGGCTTTGATGATAAGAATGGCGATGGCCTGATCGAGTACACCTCAAACCCTGACACCAATGAATTGCGAGTTGACCGTGACATCATGGTACTAGCAAACCCAGAAATCGCTAAGTTACCAAACTGGGTCATTGCACTCGTTGCCGCTGGTGGTCTCGCTGCAGCACTATCCACAGCTGCAGGTCTGTTGCTCGCTATTTCGTCGGCAATTTCCCATGACTTAATCAAAGGGGTTATAAATCCGAACATATCCGAGAAGAAGGAGCTGCTTGCCAGCCGAATCTCGATGGCGGTGGCAATCGCAGCCGCAGGCTATCTCGGATTGAATCCTCCTGGCTTTGCAGCTGGTACGGTGGCGCTCGCCTTTGGTCTTGCTGCATCATCCATCTTCCCTGCGTTGATGATGGGTATCTTCAGTAAAGGCATCAATAAAGAAGGCGCAATCGCCGGTATGATTGCCGGTATCAGTATCACACTGTTCTACGTATTCCAGCACAAAGGCATCCTATTCGTTGCTGACTGGAAATATCTAGAAAGCTGGGGAACCAACTGGTTCCTAGGTATTGAGCCAAACGCGTTTGGTGCTATCGGCGCCCTATTTAACTTCATCGTGGCATTCGCGGTATCGAAAGTTACAGCGGAAACACCTCAAGAAGTTAAAGATCTTGTTGAACACGTTCGTGTCCCTGTTGGTGCAGGCGATGCCGTGGATCACTAAAATATAACGCAAGCCACAAAAGCCCCACTTGGGGCTTTTTTATTCACCTAACTTATTCTAATAATTAGATTCCCTGAGCCGTAGCAAGGAAGCACACGAATGGCATTGGTTATATGTTCGGGGAACGCAGAAACAATCGTTTAGAACAAGGCAAAGATTGCAGCAAGCTAGTTGCTCTACCTTCAAAATCATTAACGAAGTTATTAATGATTTTAGCCAGTTAAAATGAACAGATAATTGATGGAATTAGTATTTTATGTTCAAAAACAAGCACTTTATTCTCGCTCTGCTGATTGCGCCGATTCTTTCTTTGATCGCCTACTTCGGCACCGATATGGCACTCAGCGAGAAACCCCACGCGGCACAAGAAGGGGAAACTTACAAACTCGCGAGTAAGTCTAACTGTCGTTACACCAGTGGACTGTGTGACATGGAAAATGGCGACTTTAAAGTGAAGTTTCGCTCAGAACAGCTCACGAAAAATGGCTTAGAATTGTCACTCAATGCCGCCTATCCACTCGAAGGGGTCAAAGTTTCCATCGTTAATGACGAAGAGAAAAATGCTCAGCCGATTGATATGAAGCCCGCCGATCAGGCTGGAAAAAGTTGGTACATTACCTTACCAAGACCAGCATCCGCAGAAAGTTGGTTAAGAGTCGTCATTCAATCTGGAGGTACACTTTATTACGGCGAAACACAAACCGCGTTTGTGAAGTACGAAACCTTATTTACAGAGTAATGGCCACAGATAAAGACACCGATATCCAAAACGTCGATACCTCATTGTCACCTCAGGACTAAATAATTCCCTCTCTGCCGACGCTTTTACGTCGGCTTTTGTTTCGTAATGCTTTCTTTGCAAACCTCTTACTCTGAAAATGGTTGCCAACGCGCCACTTAATTGATAATAATTATCATTACATTAAATGAGAGGTGGTTATGGACAACAAACGGGACATCTTCAACGCATTTTTTAAAGCACAAGATAGATTCCTTCTCGCCGCACCACACGGCTTTGAGCCAGACGTGATTCATGACTATATTCATTGGGGAATGGTGTTGTCTTCCTGCTATGAACACGATGCCGATGAAGAAAATCTATTGTTGTGTGAGCTGTTTTTGCGTCAGGTTTATTTCCATCTACTAGACGCAATTCAAGACTCCACTCGCAGTCGCATCTTCCGTCGTGTCTGTCTCGATTCTATCCATACGCCATTATTTTGCCTCAAACGCTATTACTATCAGTTTGAACAAGGCGACGTGAAATTTCTCGCATTACAACAACAATTACGCCTGATTCAAATCTCACTCGATTAACCAAAAGGATCCCTACTATGAACACCGAATTCCGCATAGAAACTGACAGTATGGGCGAAGTGAAAGTCCCAGAAGATGCACTCTACCAAGCCCAAACTCAGCGCGCCGTCGATAACTTCTCATTCAGTCAACATAAGATGCCATCTGGCTTCATCCAAGCGTTGGCACACATCAAGCAGACTGCGGCACTCACCAACGCACAATTGGGGCTGCTTGAAGGTGATATCGCTAATGCGATTGCTGACGCAGCTCAGGCGATTATCGAGGGCAATCATATTGAGCAATTTCCAATTGACGTATTTCAAACCGGTTCAGGCACCAGCTCAAATATGAATGCGAATGAAGTGATTGCAACACTGGCCTCCCAGCATCTAGGCGGTACCGTCAGTCCTAATGATCACGTCAACATGGGACAAAGCAGTAACGATGTGGTGCCAACCGCAATTCAAGTTAGCGCAGCATTAGCCATTGAAAAACAGCTCTTTCCGGCCTTGTCACACCTCAGCCAAGCACTACATTCTAAGCAGCAAGCACTGAAAGATGTTGTAAAAACCGGGCGCACTCACTTAATGGACGCGATGCCTATAACCTTTGCTCAAGAGCTTGGCGGTTGGCAGTTCCAAATCGACCATGCTAAGCAAGCGATTGAGCAAGCACTGCCAGCGGTAAAAGCCTTAGCCCAAGGTGGTACGGCGGTTGGCACAGGGATCAATGCCGATCCACGCTTTGCGGACTTATTCGCTAGCAACCTGACACAATCGACTCGTATTCAGTTCACAGCCAGTGATAATTTCTTTTTCAATTTAAGCAGCCAAGATGCGATCGTCGCCCTATCGGGACAGCTCAAAACAGCAGCAGTTGCGATCATGAAGATCGCAAACGATCTTCGCTGGATGAACTCAGGCCCATTGGCTGGTTTAGGTGAGATTGAATTACAAGGCTTGCAACCGGGTTCTTCCATCATGCCTGGCAAAGTAAATCCTGTGATCCCAGAAGCCGCAGCTATGGCCTCAGCGCAAGTCATTGGTAATGACACCACGATTACCGTCGCGGGCCAAGCAGGCAACTTCCAACTAAACGTCATGCTACCTGTCATTGCTCATAACGTATTGGAGAGCATCGAGTTGCTCGCTAACAGCGCAACCGCTTTAGCCGATAAGGCCATTGCAACATTTGAAGTTCGTCAAGATAACTTGGATATAGCGCTCGCCAAAAACCCAATTTTGGTCACGGCCCTCAACCCGGTCATTGGCTACCTGAAAGCGGCAGAAGTCGCGAAAAAAGCCTATAAGCAGGGGCGTGCGATTATTGATGTCGCAGAAGAAGAAACCGATTTAGATAGAGCAACGCTAGAACGATTGCTTAATCCAGCGAAGCTAACCCAAGGCGGCGTCGCGGAATAAGCGGCAAACTCAGCCTACAAACCAAAATAAGATTACAAACACAGAGACCTCCATTCGGAGGTCTCTTTTATAGCAACGCTAAAGCACTCTAAATTTATGCGACGCGGTTGAGCACCGAACGCAATTTAAGCGGCTTAACTGGCTTCGCAATAAAGCTGAACCCATTTGCCTTGATGCCATCAAGCATATCATCGGTGCGATCCGCGCTGATGATGACACCTTCAAAGCAGCTGCCTAGTCTCAAGCGACATTGCTGTAGCACTTCCAAGCCAGTACGACCATCATCAAGTCGGTAATCGGAAAAAATCACGTCCGGAATCCAACCATCCTCGAGAGCTTGTAGACTTTCTACCAAATCGGTCGCCACTCGCGTATCGCAGCCCCATCGAGACAGTAAGTTTTCCATACCGACTAAAATATCGGGCTCATTATCCACACATAGAATTCTTAGATGACCAAGTTCAGACTGGTTACTTGTCGTGACTTGAACTGGGTGCGGCTGCACATGATCGGCTTTATCAAGCGTGATAGAAAAGACACTGCCTTTCCCGACCCAAGAACGCATCGAAATTTCATGCCCGAGCACTTGAGCAATTCCCTTGGAAATCGCCAAACCAAGCCCGAGACCTTGGTCGGAACGAACTTGAGTTCCGCGATTAAACTCTTCAAAGATCTCTTGCTGCTTCTCTTCTTCAATACCTACACCGTTGTCCCACACATCAATACGCACTCGCCCTTTTACCCGGCGAACACCGAGCGCCACTTTGCCATTCGGGTTATAACGAAACGCATTGGTCAGGAAGTTTTGCACCACACGGCGCAGCAGTTTGGGATCCGATTTCACCATGAGTGAGGATGGAATCATGGTGAATGCTATGCCTTGTTGCTTGGCTAATGCGCTGAACTCCGCATTCAAATTCGACAACACATCGTTTAACGCAAAACCGTGCACATTGACTTCCAGCTTGCCCGACTCCAAGCGCGAAATATCCAGCAAATCTCCTATCAGGTCTTCGGCCGCCTCCAAAGCACTCTCAATGTGTGCCGACAGCTTTTTGGCTTCGCTGTCTTTGGCTACTTCCGACAATGAAGAAGCGAACAGGCGCGCAGCGTTGAGTGGCTGCATCAAGTCATGGCTTACTGCCGCCAAGAACCGTGATTTGGACTTCGATTCCAAATCGGAGCGTTGCGTCGCTGCCACCAGCTGCTTGTTAAGTTGTTCTAATTCCCGAGTCCGCAGACGTACCCTTTCTTCCAATGTCTCGTTGGCGTCTTTCAGCGCTTGCTCTGCATCTCGGAATACGGTGATGTCGGTAAAGCTCATCACAAAGCCACCACCTGGCATTGGGTTACCTTGTACCTCTATCACGCGACCATCGGGGCGGACCCGAGAAGAGGTGTGCCGAGTCCCTTGCTCAAGGTGATACACACGGCGACGGACGTGGTCATCAGGATCGCCTGGGCCACATAAACCTTGCTCTGCATTGTGCCGAATCACATCCGCAATCGGTCGCCCAACTTGGATCAAGCCTGGCGGAAACTCAAAGAGTTCTAAGTAGCGTTGGTTCCAAGCCACCAAGCGTAATTGCTTATCGACCACCGCAATACCTTGGCCGATATGTTCAATCGCCCCTTGAAGTAGGCCTCGGCTAAAATCGTACAGTTCAGAGGCTTCATCGACGATAGTCGCCACCTCTTCAAGCTGCATGTTTCTTCCTTGCAGAGCAGAAGTAAGTACTAACTTAGCAGAAGAAGCACCGAATACCCCGGCTAATACACGTTCGGTATGTCGAATCAGAGAAGATGGCGCTTGCTGATTCGGCATTAGCTCTTCTCGTTGCTGGCTCCAATACGCTTGAAAAGCCGCTTTTACTCGCGTTCGCCCAACAAACCTAGACGCTAGCATTTCTAGTTCAGCAACCGTAACACGACTCTGGTATAGGCTCATGTTTTCGCTTTCAGGCAGTGGCGTACCAACGAATGACGCCGATTGTAAGCGCTCACTTAGGCTTGGTCGTGTAGTCATAGAAACCACGACAAAACACACTGCATTGGCGACCACGCTGAGGATCATCCCCCAATCTGAAATCGCAATGTCAAAGCCAGCCAATACCTCTGGTGGGGTGATCAACCAAATCAAAAAGTTGTTACTGGCATTCCCGGCAAGCATGTCCGTTTGGCTCATTAACGTAATCAGCCAAATGGTAAAGCCTACCGCCAAGCCAACATACACACCTTTCTTATTCCCTTGACGCCAGTACATACCGCCCACCAGCGCAGGCGCGAATTGCGTGATCGCCGCAAATGAGAGAAAGCCGATCGCTGAGAGTGAGTGAATGGTATCTAACGCTTGATAAAAACCCCAAGCGCCAATTAGTAGGACTAAAATCAGACCACGGCGGATCCGCAGTAATAATTCAGAGAAGTGATGATGGTTACGCTGCGTCAATCGCATGCGACGCAATAGTAGTGGCATAACCAAGTCGTTCGATACCATGATCGCTAAGGCAATCGTCGACACGATAACCATGCCACTGGCCGCCGAAGTGCCACCTAAAAATGCAAGCAAAGCGATTTCACTCGCCCCTACCGACATCGGCACACTGATCACATAAGTATCAGGCGAAGCACCACTCAACAAACCTTGCCCTACCCACGCAATAGGTAAAACAAAAATCCCCATCAAGATCAGATAAATGGGAAACAACCAACGAGCAACATGCAAATCTTGCGCGCGTTCGTTTTCCACCACCATCGTATGGAATTGTCGTGGAAGACAAACAATCGCCAGCATCGTGAGTACGGTATGAATCAATATGGTCGGGATATTCGGTGACTGATACGTCTGTGCGGCAACATCAACTAAGCTCAAATTCTCGGTGTTCATCGCCAACCAAACAATGAATACACCGACCACTAAAAACGCCAACAGTTTGATAATCGATTCGAAGGCAATCGCCATCATCATCCCACGATGGTGTTCCGTGTTATCAATGTGCCGGGTACCAAATAGCATGGTAAAAATTGCCAGTGCGACCACGACAAACCACGACACGCTATCGTTTTGATAACCAAAATCGGTAGCCAGTTCAGGGGCAATGATTTCTAGCCCCATGGTGATACCACGCAACTGCAAAGCGATGTACGGCAAAATTCCCGCAACTGCAATGAGTGTAACAACTACGGCCAAACCTTGAGATTTGCCGTAACGAGCTCCGATAAAATCAGCAATCGACGTGATGTGTTCCCGTTTAGCAATCAAAATAAGCCGAGCTAAAACGCGCCATCCGATGGTAAACACTAAAATGGGGGCAATATAGATGGGCAAGAAAGACCAAGGGTTACTGCTGGCCTGCCCGACCGTGCCGTAGAAGGTCCACGATGTACAGTACACCGCAATGGAAAGGCTATAAATCCACGGCCGCCAGCGTGCTAACCACCTTTTCTGAATGTCGCCGTACCACGCGATGATAAATAAGGCTCCCAAATACGCCAAAGAAACGGGAACCACCAGCCATCCTTGCATCCGATATCCTTTCTTGCCTTTCTTGCCGTTTTAAAGCAAGAGAATAAAAAAACCTCTCCATTAGGGAGAGGTTTCATTTAACACTGCTTTCACAACGGAGACAAAGCTTAGTTTTTAACCTTTGTCACAGAAGTCTAATTCTGTGTTTCCAGTGACTTGTCTGATACATCGACCACATGATGTGGCTCTTGTGGTTCGAGCTTGATGAACAATGCCAATAAACCCATCGCGGCCATGCCCCAGAACACAAGTGGTCCCCAGTGCTCATAACCCCAACCGCTCAACACGGTCATCAGTGCGATGAATGCGCCTAGCGGAATCGCGTTATACAATGCTTGCAGCGCCACTATCTTATTTTCTTCCGAGTTTTGGATATATTGAATTGCAGCAATGTGTGCCGTTGCGAAGGTCACGCCATGCAATAATTGAACAATCACCAAAGCAACAATCGACGTTGTCGATGCCGTAATGCCCCAACGCATCATCACACCAACGGCAGCAACAACAAATAACGCGCGCATTGACCAACCGACAAATAAACGCTTGCTCAGCGCAAACACTGCCACTTCGGCTGCAACACCCAAGCTCCACAGATAGCCAATCACATCTTCCGAATGACCTGCGGCTTTCCAGTGAATAGCGCTAAAACCGTAGTAAGCCGCATGACTGCCCTGAATTAATGACACCAACACTAAGAATTTAAGTATCGGCTTGTCAGTCAAAAGAGCACTCAGTTTTGGACGCTCCGCGCTTTGCCCACCAAGCGTAACGGGCATCGGGTTAGTCATACGCATTGAAAATAGCAACGAAACTAACACCCCGGCCATCGCCGTGTACAAGATCATATCAGAGCCAAATTCAGCCACCAGATAACCCACGGCCGTCGAACCCGCGATAAAGGCGATCGAGCCCCATAAGCGCGTACGGCCATAATCGAGCATTTTCAGACGAGCGTAGTAGTTTGCCATCGCATCCGATAATGGAACAATCGGTCCACAACAGAGGTTAAATAGCACCGTCGCTAACGCCATTAACCAAAAACTGCCACCTGTAAAAAAGTGAAATCCAACAAAAAGGAGGGCAGCGAAACTCAACCAACGTAAAGCAGGCATAAGGTGTTCAACTTTGTGCACTCGTGGGGTGATCACGATATTGGCGACACAACGTGTCGCAAGACCTAACCCAACTAGCAAACCGATGTCGGTCGAAGAGACACCTTGCTCCTTAAACCAGAGTGACCAAAATGGCAGATATACGCCATACGCAAAGAAGAATCCGAGAAAGTACTGGGAAATCCAGCCATACGGAGAAGGTTTCAACATTACTAATATCCTAAAACGGGAACATCAACGTTCGAACCGGGAATTATGGATCGCTATGCGTATTATAAAAAGGGAAGAATAGGCAACTTATCGTTTCCTCGATGGAATACTAACTTTGCGACATTGGCCATCTTAAAGCGAAATCATCGTGATTTAGACCAAAGTCGTCTGGCTTCCGGTAGGAAATTTGTCAGACTTAGAGAGTGTTCCTTCCATCATTGGGTGTTCTCATGCCTGACAAATTTAACATGCAATCTCCACCGTTCGACCGCTTAACCGAAGCACAACAGACACGACTGCGCTCGTCTCTGGACGTTGCCTACTATCGAGCTCGAGATGTAATTTTATCTTGCGGACAGAAGAACCCTCACTTGCATATTCTGATCAAAGGCGCGGTAGAAGAGCGCTCCCAAGATCAGCAGGAAGTGTTCGCGCATTATGCCAACGACGATATGTTTGATGTGCGCTCATTACTTGAAGACAACGTACGTCATCAATACATCGCACTTGAGGACACGCTCTCCTATCTGCTACCGAAAGACGTCTTTCTGGCGCTTTACAACGAGAATGGTCAGTTTGCGGCCTATTTCGATAACAATTTATCAAAGCGACAAGAACTCATCGAAGCCGCTCACCAACAACAAAACTTGGCAGAGTTTATCCTCACCAAAGTGGACCGCAGCATTTATCACCCACCGATGATCCTTGAGCCAGACACGCCGATTAACGAGGTGACGCATACCCTAAAAGCAAATGGGATTGATGCTGCACTTGTCAAACTCAATGATGACGATCCGCGATTAGAAAAATGGCCTTCGGCTCATCCATACGCCATCGTGACGCGCACCAACATGCTGCACTCCGTGATGTTAGATGGCTGCGCACTCAATACCCCTGTTGGTGATATCGCCACCTTTCCTGTCTATCACGTTGATGATGGTGATTTTTTATTCAATGCCATGATCACCATGACCCGAAATCGAATGAAACGTCTCATGGTATGTGATGGCAACCAAGCCGTCGGCATGCTGGATATGACCCAAATTCTCAGCGCGTTCTCCACCCACTCTCACGTGTTAACGCTCAGTATTGCCAGAGCAAGCAGTGTGGAAGAGCTCGCATTGGCCTCAAACCGCCAGCGTCAATTGGTCGAGAGTTTATTGAGAAACGGCATCCGCACTCGCTTTATCATGGAGCTGATTTCCGCCGTGAACGAGCAAATTATCGAAAAAGCGTTCGAGTTAGTGGTACCACCGGCCTTGCACGATCATTGCTGCTTAATCGTGCTCGGCTCAGAAGGTCGAGGAGAACAAATTCTCAAGACAGACCAAGACAATGCTCTAATTATTCAAGATGGTTTGGAATGGCCTCATTGCGAACAAGTGATGCAATCCTTCACGCACACTCTACAACAGCTCGGCTACCCACTCTGCCCGGGTAAAGTCATGGTCAACAACCCGAAATGGGTCAAAACGCAGCAAGAGTGGATAAACACCTTAGACCGCTGGATAGCCAAAGCCGAACCACAACAAATCATGGACTTAGCCATTTTCAGTGACGCCCATGCTGTTGCGGGAAATCGCGAGCTGCTGGCTCCAATCGCGGCCCACCTTCGCGACACAATGAAAGATCGCATGTTGATACTGTCTGATTTTACTCGCCCTGCCTTGCAGTTTTCTGTGCCCCTAACTCTGTTTGGCAACGTAAAAAGTGCTAAGAACGGATTAGATATTAAACGCGGCGGCATTTTCCCAATTGTGCACGGCATTCGCACCTTGTCTTTGGAATATGCCATTGAGGAGAAGAACACGTTTGAGCGCATTGAAGCACTGAGAAATAAGCGCATCTTAGAGCCTGAAACGGCAGATAACCTCAACGAAGCACTGAAATTGTTCTTTAAGGTTCGCCTTAATCAACAACTCAAAAAGCAAGAAGCATTGAATAACATTGATATTAAACAACTGGATAGAACCGAGCGTGATTTACTTCGCCACAGCTTACATGTAGTGAAAAAATTTAAGCAATTTTTAGGCTTCCACTATCAAATTCGTGATTAACCATGATTTTCATAAATCATACAGAGGCGTAGGCAATGAACTGGTTACAACGCAAATACTGGCACTACAAACTGAAAGGCTCTCCTTATCAGTCGCTTTTTTGCACGCCCGATAAAACAGAATACGTTTCTCTCGACTGCGAAACCACCAGCCTTGATCCAAATCGCGCCGAGTTGGTGACCATTGCGGCCACGAAGATCATCGACAACCGCATCATCACTAGCCAGCCATTTGAAGTCCGCTTACGCGCGCCGCAATCGCTCGATTCTGGCTCAGTCAAAATTCATCGAATTCGCCACCAAGACTTAGTCGACGGGATTAGCGAAAAAGAGGCGCTGCTCGAGCTGCTCGACTTCATCGGCAACCGACCACTTGTCGGTTATCACATTCGTTACGATAAAAAGATCTTAGATCTTGCTTGTCTGAGGCAACTTGGCTTTCCACTTCCTAACCCGCTCATCGAGGTCAGTCAGATTTATCACGACAAGCTGGAAAGACATTTGCCGAATGCCTATTTCGACTTAAGTCTGGATGCGATTTGTAAACACCTCGAACTTCCTATCCAAGATAAACACGACGCTTTACAAGATGCGATTTCTGCCGCTTTGGTCTTTGTTCGCTTAACGAAAGGCGATTTGCCCAACCTAACCGCGCCGTATACATAAAAATCAGTTGACCTAGCTCCCAGAAATACTTTTGTTTCAGCGATTTCACGGCGCTTCCTTCACTCTCATCCTAAAGTCTAATTGTGGAAATACGCGCAGTGACTGACAGTTATAAGCACAACGTCGTCATTACCACGACCAAGTTATTTAGAACCAAAAAACAGCCCTACAAAAACATATTCAAAATCTTATCTAGATTGGTGTAAGGCCGAGAAATAAGGCACAAGGAGAGAAGCCATGAGCGAAGCCCACGTTTATCCGGTAAAAGAAAATATTAAAACTCATACACACGCGGATAATGATACTTACTTAGCCATGTATCAGCAGTCGGTAACCGATCCAGAGGGCTTCTGGAACGAACACGGCAAAATCGTTGATTGGATCAAACCTTTCACCAAAGTAAAAAGCACCTCTTTCGATACTGGTCATGTCGACATTCGTTGGTTTGAAGACGGCACGCTGAACGTCTCGGCGAACTGTATTGACCGTCATCTCGCAGAACACGGGGATGACGTCGCAATCATCTGGGAAGGCGATGATCCAGCCGACGACAAAACACTCACTTTCAACGAACTGCACAAAGAAGTATGTAAGTTCTCCAACGCATTGAAAGAGCAAGGCGTACGTAAAGGCGACGTGGTTTGTCTCTACATGCCAATGGTGCCAGAAGCCGCAGTGGCTATGCTCGCTTGTACCCGCATCGGTGCGGTTCATACCGTTGTATTTGGCGGTTTCTCACCAGAAGCACTCTCTGGCCGTATCATCGACTCTGACGCTAAAGTCGTGATCACCGCTGATGAAGGCGTGCGCGGCGGGCGTGCCGTTCCACTGAAAAAGAACGTGGACGAAGCACTAACTAACCCAGACGTAAAAACCATCAATAAAGTGTTGGTGCTTAAACGTACAGGTGGTGATGTCGAATGGCATGAACACCGTGATGTTTGGTGGCACGAAGCAACAGCTAACGTTTCTGACGTTTGCCCACCAGAAGAGATGAAAGCCGAAGATCCGCTCTTCATCCTTTACACTTCAGGTTCAACAGGCAAACCTAAAGGTGTACTACACACAACAGGCGGTTACCTCGTCTACGCGGCGATGACCTTCAAATATGTGTTCGATTACCAACCAGGCGAAACCTTCTGGTGTACCGCGGACGTGGGTTGGATTACCGGTCACACTTACCTAATCTACGGTCCACTTGCAAATGGGGCGAAGACCATCTTATTCGAAGGTGTACCAAACTACCCAAGCACAAGCCGAATGAGTGAAGTGGTTGATAAACACCAAGTCAACATTCTATACACCGCCCCAACCGCGATTCGTGCGCTAATGGCAAAAGGTGATGAAGCGGTTGCAGGCACATCTCGTTCAAGCCTGCGCATCATGGGCTCAGTGGGCGAACCAATCAACCCAGAAGCGTGGGAGTGGTACTACAAAACGATTGGTAACGAGAACTCACCTATCGTCGATACTTGGTGGCAAACGGAAACTGGCGGCATCTTGATTGCGCCACTACCGGGGGCAACCGATCTAAAACCAGGCTCTGCGACTCGCCCATTCTTCGGCGTCCAGCCTGCTCTTGTCGATAACATGGGCAATATTCTTGAAGATACTGTTGCTGAAGGTAACTTGGTTATCCTTGATTCTTGGCCAGGCCAGATGCGCACGGTTTACGGCGACCATGAGCGCTTTGAACAGACCTACTTCTCAACCTTTAAGGGTATGTACTTCACCAGTGATGGTGCGCGTCGTGACGAAGACGGCTACTACTGGATCACTGGCCGTGTTGATGACGTACTAAACGTGTCGGGTCACCGTATGGGTACCGCTGAAATTGAATCAGCGCTAGTGGCGCACCACAAGATTGCAGAAGCGGCGATTGTTGGTATTCCACATGACATCAAAGGCCAAGCTATCTACGCTTACATTACATTGAACGATGGTGAATTCCCGTCAGCTGAGCTGCACAAAGAAGTTAAAGATTGGGTGCGTAAAGAGATTGGTCCAATCGCGACACCAGATGTACTGCACTGGACAGATTCCTTACCGAAGACTCGCTCTGGTAAGATCATGCGTCGAATCCTGCGTAAGATTGCAACGGGCGATACAAGCAACCTCGGAGACACGTCAACGCTTGCCGATCCGAGCGTGGTAGACAAACTTATCGCAGAGAAAGCAGAATTGGCATAAATTCAACCAACTGTTTTAAAAGCACTTTAAAAACCGCCATCACTCATGGCGGTTTTTTGCTTTTGCGCACAAATTAGCCACACAAAGAACATGGCAATTATGTTGTTTTTGTTAACTTGGTTACAGAAACGAAGGTGGCTATTAGGAGATTAGACCAGTAAATTGCTGCTAATTGCTATGAATTAGCTATAATCTTGGTCGATTTTTTAAAATTTGCTCGGTTTTAACAAAAAAATCGTGCTGAACTATCGTATATTTGGGAATATAAACGTTCCACTCACGATAAGGGAAGATAGCAACATAATGTCTGCAAAGTCACGGATTCTTGTTCTAAACGGACCAAATCTTAACCTATTGGGTCTGCGCGAACCGACACACTATGGTCACAGCACCTTAGCACAAGTTGTGGATGCTCTTACGAAGCAAGCTCATAACGCTGGGGTGGAACTGGAACACCTACAATCAAATCGTGAGTACGAACTGATTGAAGCCATTCATGCTGCTTATGGCAAGATTGACTTCATCATCATCAATCCAGCGGCTTTCACTCATACCAGTGTGGCACTGCGAGATGCATTACTTGGCGTCGCCATCCCATTTATTGAGGTGCACTTATCAAATGTGCACGCACGTGAACCATTTCGTCATCACTCTTATCTGTCAGATAAAGCAGAAGGCGTGATTTGCGGTTTAGGCGCACAAGGTTATGAATTCGCTCTGTCTGCCGCGATTAATAAGCTACAGGCAAAGTAACCCTAACACTCTGCAACCCCACGAGGGTTGTCTTAATCACAAGATAAAAGAGAAAGAAAAGATGGATATTCGTAAAATCAAGAAGCTAATTGAGTTAGTTGAAGAGTCTGGCATTGCTGAGCTAGAGATTTCTGAAGGTGAAGAGTCAGTACGCATCAGTCGTCACGGCACTGCAGCCCCTCAAGCACCAGTTCACTACGCAGCAGCTCCAGTAGCGGCACCAGCTCCAACAGCAGCGGCACCAGTAGCAGAAGCGCCAGCAGCAGAAGCTCCAGCAGCTGCAACGCCTGCAGGTCACCAAGTTCTTTCTCCAATGGTTGGTACTTTCTACCGTTCTCCAAGCCCAGACTCTAAAGCATTCGTAGAAGTGGGTCAGAAAGTAAATGCTGGCGATACGCTATGTATTGTTGAAGCAATGAAAATGATGAACCAAATCGAAGCGGACAAATCTGGCGTTGTTACAGCGATCCTAGCTGAAGACGGCCAACCAGTTGAATTCGACCAACCTCTTGTTGTAATCGAATAAGCGGGGCTTGCCTTATGCTAGACAAAGTAGTCATCGCGAACCGAGGTGAAATTGCACTTCGTATTCTTCGCGCTTGTAAAGAATTAGGTATTAAGACCGTCGCTGTTCACTCGACAGCTGACCGCGATCTTAAGCACGTACTACTCGCAGACGAAACCGTATGTATCGGCCCTGCTCGTGGTATCGACAGCTACCTAAATATCCCACGAATTATTTCTGCAGCAGAAGTAACAGGGGCCGTTGCCATTCACCCTGGTTACGGCTTCTTGTCAGAAAACGCAGACTTCGCTGAGCAAGTTGAGCGCAGTGGTTTCATCTTCGTTGGTCCAAAAGCAGACACTATCCGCCTGATGGGTGACAAAGTGTCGGCTATCAACGCAATGAAGAAAGCTGGCGTTCCTTGTGTACCTGGCTCTGACGGTCCTCTGGACAACGACGAAGAGAAAAACAAGGCGTTTGCTAAACGCATTGGTTATCCAGTCATCATCAAAGCGTCTGGTGGCGGCGGTGGCCGTGGTATGCGTGTCGTTCGCGCAGAAAAAGACCTAATTCAAGCGATTGCAATGACGCGTGCTGAAGCAAAAGCAGCGTTCAACAACGACATGGTTTACATGGAGAAATTCCTAGAAAACCCTCGTCACGTTGAAGTGCAAGTTATCGCTGACGGTCAAGGCGGCGCAATCCACCTTGGGGAGCGTGATTGTTCAATGCAACGTCGTCACCAAAAAGTAGTGGAAGAAGCGCCAGCACCAGGTATCACTGAAGAGATGCGTAAGTACATCGGTGAACGTTGTACTCGTGCATGTATCGAAATTGGTTACCGCGGCGCAGGTACGTTCGAATTCCTGTACGAGAACGGTGAATTCTACTTCATCGAAATGAACACTCGTATTCAGGTAGAACACCCAGTAACAGAAATGGTTACCGGCATCGACCTAATCAAAGAACAGCTTCGCGTTGCTGCGGGTCAACCTCTGTCATTCACTCAAGATGACATTAAGATCCGTGGCCATGCGATTGAGTGCCGTATCAACGCAGAAGACCCAGAACGCTTCCTACCATCTCCAGGTAAGATCGAGCGTTTCCACGCGCCTGGCGGTATGGGTGTGCGTTGGGAATCACACATCTATTCTGGTTACACAGTACCACCTCATTACGATTCAATGATTGGTAAGCTAATCACGTACGGTGAAAACCGTGATGTGGCGATTGCGCGCATGAAGAATGCTCTGGGTGAGATGATCATCGAAGGCATCAAAACCAACGTGCCACTGCAATTCTCCATTATGAATGACGAAAACTTCCAGCATGGTGGTGCAAACATCCACTACCTAGAGAAGAAGCTCGGCTTACAATAAGCCTTAGCTAACGTCTTAAAAAATGCCCACACCCGTGGGCATTTTTGTTTTGTATGTACTCTAAGCATTCAACAGATAAGTAGGCTTATTTGGTTATATACTCAAACAAATCGTAGAGTTCTGGTAAACTCTGCGCCACTTCATTCACTTTAAGAGCAAAAACCAATGCCTTGGATTCAAATCAAACTCAACGCGACCAATGAAAACGCTGAGCAAATCGGCGATATGCTAATGGAAGAGACTGGCGCGCTGTCTGTTACATTCTTAGACGCGCAGGATACACCTGTATTCGAACCTCTACCTGGCGAAACTCGCTTATGGGGCGATACTGACATTCTGGCACTGTATGATGCAGAAGCAGACACCAACTTCATCATCGACCAAATTAAAGCGAGCAATATGCTGGCTGACAATTTTGCTTACAAAGTAGAACAGCTTGAAGATAAAGACTGGGAACGCGAATGGATGGAAAACTTCCACCCAATGAAATTTGGTGAACGCCTATGGATTTGTCCAAGCTGGCGCGACATTCCAGATCCTGACGCTGTTAATGTTATGTTGGATCCTGGCCTTGCATTCGGTACGGGTACTCACCCTACAACAGCACTTTGTCTTGAGTGGCTAGAAAGCATGGACTTAAGCGGTAAGACCGTTATCGACTTCGGTTGTGGCTCTGGCATTCTGGCGATCGCTGCGATCAAACTGGGCGCTGAAAAAGTGATAGGGATCGACATTGATCCTCAAGCACTGCTTGCTTCAAAAGACAATGCTGAGCGTAATGGCGTTGCAGACAAACTAGAAGTTTACTTACCGCAAAATCAACCAGAAGGTCTGATTGCAGACGTGGTTGTTGCTAACATTCTTGCTGGCCCACTGCGTGAACTTGCACCAATCATTAAAGGCCTAGTTAAACCAAATGGCGACCTTGCAATGTCTGGCGTATTAGACACGCAAGCCGAAGATGTTGCGAACTATTACCGTGACGAGCTTCACATTGACCCGATTGTTGAGCAAAGTGAATGGTGTCGCATCTCTGGTCGTAAGCAAGGCTAGACAAGGTTTTCAGAGCTAATTGTTTGAAATTCATACAATTTACAAAAACAATTTGTAAATGCTCAAATATTAGTCTTTTCACGCAGTGAAAAAATGCGTAAAATGCGCGCCCTTGCTGGTACAGAACTGTGATGACGTTTTGAAAATCGGAAACTATCAACTTAAGAACAATCTAATCGTAGCCCCTATGGCTGGTGTAACGGATAGACCGTTTCGCGAGTTGTGTCTTCGCTATGGTGCGGGAATGGCCGTCAGTGAAATGATGTCTGCTAACCCAAAACTATGGGGAACGTCAAAGTCGAAACAGCGCATGGTACACGAGGGCGAATCGGGCATTCGCTCTGTACAGATTGCGGGTTCCGATCCACAGCTTATGGCGGACGCAGCTCAATTCAGTGTTGAGAACGGTGCACAAATCATCGACATCAACATGGGCTGCCCGGCAAAAAAAGTGAATAAGAAGCTAGCGGGCTCTGCTCTGCTTCAATACCCAAACATTATCGAAGAGATTTTGAAAGCGGTCGTGAATGCAGTGGACGTTCCTGTAACGTTAAAGACTCGAACTGGCTGGGATACAGACAACAAGAACTGTGTCCAGATCGCTAAATTAGCCGAAAACTGCGGCATACAAGCTCTTGCTCTGCATGGCAGAACGAAAGCATGTATGTACAAAGGTGAGGCCGAATATGACAGCATTAAAGCGGTAAAAGAGGCGATTTCAATTCCGGTTATCGCGAACGGTGATATCGATAGCCCGGAGAAAGCCAAATTTGTACTGGAGTACACCGGTGCGGACGCTTTAATGATTGGACGCCCTGCCCAGGGTCGTCCTTGGATTTTCCAGGAAATCCATCACTATTTGGAAAACGGCACCACAATGGAGGAGCTTCCAACTGAGGAAGTGAAAACCATTATGCTTGGTCATGTAAATGCTCTGCATGAATTTTATGGGGAGTTCTTAGGTCCACGTATCGCGCGCAAGCACGTTGGGTGGTACCTGAAAGAGCATGAACAGGCAAGTGAGTTTCGCCGTACCTTCAACGCTATCGACGCAGCTCCGCTGCAAATTGAGGCGTTAGAAGGTTATTTTGATAACGTTGCATCATAATTAAGAGAAGAGCTAGACCGAATATGTTCGAACAAAATCTGACTTCAGAAGCATTAACAGTAACTACAGTAACGTCACAAGACCAGATTACTCAGAAGCCTTTACGTGACTCTGTTAAAGCGTCTCTTAAAAACTACCTTGCTCAACTAAACGGCCAGGAAGTAACAGAACTATACGAATTAGTTCTAGCTGAAGTTGAACAGCCACTATTAGATACTATCATGCAGTACACTCGCGGTAACCAAACTCGCGCGGCAACTATGATGGGTATCAACCGCGGTACTCTTCGCAAAAAACTTAAGAAATACGGCATGAACTAAGACCGGCTTTCAAAAAGTATTTGGAACAAGCCGTTACCTTTTTAGGTAACGGCTTTTCTTTATCTACTAAAACACTACGAATAACGCTCACTTTGTTCAGCATTACCAACTGGCTTTAAGATAACCACTGCTGAGCCAAACAATAACAAAGCCACGACAGCGACCCATTCATGACCTACAGAATAAGCAAAGCCCGCCAAGGCAGACCAAATCGCGACACCAAAGTGCATCATACTCATTCCAGAAGACATCAGCACACCTCGATGTTCATCAGATAAGCTTGCTATATGTGCTTGTAACGCCGGAGAGCCTACCCCTCCAGCAAGAGACCAGAGCACTAGAGCTGGAAGATAAGCGGTCACCGTACTCATCTCATTTGAGAACACCCATGCACTACAAGGTATGCACACCATTAAAGCCACTCGCATAACGGCTCGAGAGCTACCAAGCCAACGGCAAGCTCTCCCCACGCACATATTTCCAACCACACTCACGATCCCTAGAGCAGCATAAATAGCGCCCACCCAACCGAGCGCCAACTCGCTGGTATCTCGAATATGAAGGCCTATCAGGTTAAATACACCAATACCTCCCCCTAGGCCTAAACACATCGCTAAAGTCGCCCTCAACGCGCCTGGAAGATGAATGACGTCTGTGATAGGCGGCAGAGTATCTAATACCTTGGACTCATCATGCTTGTTGTTCATGAACACTACGCTCATGGCACCGACAAGAAGAGCCGCAACCCCCAAAATAATAAAAGCGGCACGCCATGATAAAAGCTGGGTCAGCAATGCTCCGATCGCTGGGCTGGTTATCATACCCAGCGTTAATCCCGCCTGAACCATCACAATTTGACGCATCGCTCTATTACCCTTCGCGTCTCCCGCCAACGCGAATGCAATTGGCAACATGCCTGCACTTGCAATACCTGTGATCACTCGACTTGCAATCGCAAGTTCAAAATCATGAACGATGCCCGTCGTAATAGACGCAACCCCAAATACGAAGCAAGCAGGCAACATGATACGAATACGCCCAACCCGGTCTGATAAACGTCCCAGGTAAGGAGCACAAATTGCTATAGCTAAACTATATGCCGTAATAAATAACGTAACCTGACTCGGTTGAACACTTAAATCATTTCCGATAGGTTCAAGAATAGATCCAAGCATCAACTCATCAGCACCAACAAGAAAAGCAACAAGAAATAGGATCATGGACTGCATCATAGCTCCACCTCCTGTTCTGTTTCCGATTCAGCATAAGTGAGCAACGAAATATCTAAAACTCTATCAGGCCAAGATTGTAAAAAGGCCTTCTCATGAGATACCACAATCACACTACCAGAAAAGCGCTGGAGAGCCTCTTTAAGCGCATTTTTACTGCTGCTATCCAAATGTGTCGTTGGCTCGTCCAACAGCAAAACATTGCATTTCTGGACTGATAAACAACAAAGTTTCACGCGAGTTTGCTCACCTCCACTCAATGTATCTAGGTGGCGCTTCGTCTTATCTCCGGTGACCCCAAAGCGAGCTAATAGCTTGCGTGATTCTTTGCTTGATATCGTTGGATCACAAGAGCATAGCTCCTGCTCAGGCGTGTGCTGAGGGTGACGCCAAGACAAATCTTGAGAAAAATACCCAATCATTGCACCTTTTGCCAATACCACCTCACCAGAGAGCGGCTCGATCTCCCCCATAAGGGTTTTAAGCAAAGTCGACTTACCTACGCCGTTAAAACCAGAAACGACCAACTTCTCCCCGCGCGCTAACGTGATATCAAGCGCAGGAAGCAGAGGCTGCTGATAACCTATCATCAACGCTTTTGCGTCAATCACATACTGTTGCCCAATAGGCTGGTGAGCAAAGTCAAACATCGATACTTTCTCTATATAATTCAGTTGAATACGTTCGATTTTATCCAGTTTTTTCTTGCGTCCCTTAGCAAGACTCGCGTTAACTCCAGCGCCATTTTTGGCAATAAATTGCTCTAACTTTCGAATTTCATTTTGCTGAGCCTTATATTGCTTTTCTAACAAAGTACCATCGTGATGCTTTTGCTGCATTGCTTTGACATAAGTGCCGCTGTATTTTCGGACCGTTTGATAATCAATATCACAAATACTGGTCGCTACTTGATTAAGGAAGTCAATATCATGAGAAACCAGTAAAACAGTGCCAGTGTACTCGTTGAGAAACGTGACCAACCATTCAATGTGCAGAGCATCAAGATAGTTTGTCGGCTCGTCGAGAATTAACACATCGGGGTTGCGGAGTAACAACCTCCCTAAAAGGACCTTGTGTCTTTGACCCCCACTTAGCGAGACAAGCGGTGTATCTAAGCCAAATTGATAAATGCCAAGACCTACAGCAACTTGTTCAATTTTGGTATCAATTGCATAGAAGTCTTCATCTTCTAAATATGCCTGTAGTTGGGCGACTTGGCTTAAAAGAGATGTAGAGTGAGACTCGGTCATCGCCTGATACAAAGTCCAAAGCTTCTGCTCGGCAGCGTATAAGTTCTCAAAAGCACTCTTTAAGCATTCATAAACCTTCAGCGCATTATCCATCTTAAAATGTTGCTCTAAATACCCCACCTCAAGGTTTGGTAACCAGTCAATGCAGCCCTTATCTGCAGATAATTCACCGATAAGCAGTTTTAATAAGGTGCTTTTTCCAACGCCATTCGCTCCAGTGATACCTATTTTCTCTCCCACGTTAATTCGAAATGTCACGTTTTTATATAAACTCTTATCAGCGATCTGATAAGACAAATTTTTAACTTGTAAAATACTCATGTTTTTAACCAAATAAAAAGGGCCGGTGATCAATACCGGCCCTTATTTCAATACTGGATAATGCTTTGTAGCTGCTTAACAGATACAAAAAGGCCGATGATGAAATATCACCGGCCATCTCTTCTCTTTTATCAGGTGTACAGACGCCTGCGTATAACTTCAGCGAAGTTATACGCATAAAACACCTGATGAAGATTAATTTAAGACTCCGAGCAACACTTCATCGCGTTTTTTGCACGGAGTTCAGCCTTCTTACAAAGCTTTTAAACAAGAGATATAACATGGTTTACTGTCGAAAAAACATTCGATGTGAAGCGTACACCTTTAGAATAAAAAGTACCAGATAATTATTAGAACTATCGTGACTTACACGAAGGTCCACTGAAAGAAGACCTTTCCTCAGTCAATGTGCCAGGTGAACGACTTACTCAGCAAACACAGCTATGAGAGCACCTATACCGCTCACGTTATACGTACGTAGTGGTGGCTTTATCGGTTGGAGACGGTTAGAGGGGAAGAAGTAGCAAATATCCTTTAAGGCAGACACTGGCTTAAATAGATCTACAAACAAAATCCATGTTAGGAAAGTTTTAAATACGCTGAGCTTATTTTAATGAGCGCCGGTGGCTAAATCACAACATCTAAAGCAAAGAAATCATCCCTGAAAATAACATAACCTAGTGAATAAACTTTCCAGGTAATAATAAAGGAAGCTTTGGTAAGTAAGCACAGGGGCTCAAAACTAGCGCTCGAGACTGGGACCCGGTTCAGCAGAAACCGCATAGAATTGCGCATCAACTCGTCATGACAGGGCTTAGAAAGCATCGCGAAGAGGGAAGTCTGCCTCTCGATGCAAGATTTCAATATGGAAATGAGGTTAAGGTAAGTCGGGAAACCAAAACGAAAAAAGCCCCAGTCTTTCGACTGAGGCTTAATATAAGTGGCGGAGTGGACGGGACTCGAACCCGCGACCCCCGGCGTGACAGGCCGGTATTCTAACC
>NZ_JALNTV010000011.1:0-74311 GCF_023161645.1 Vibrio sp. 1CM7H | reverse complement strand
GTTTCATTGAAACCTAATTTGAAACCGAAGTTTCTAATTGGATTATCATCAACGAGTGCCCACACAGATTGATAGGTTTATATTTTTAAAGAGCTTTTCTAACTTATCCAGCAACTTAGTTGCTCGTCGTTAGGGGTGCGTATCTTACTCCGCACCGCGAGAGAGTCAAGCATTTTTTCAAATTTCTTTTTCTCTCACTTCCGACTCGCTGTGTGACTTTCGTCTCACTCCGTGTCGGTGGATGCGCAGTATAGGGAGTTGAGAAATTAGTACAAGCGTTTTTTGCAAAAAAACTTTCAACAGGTCATTAGTTAGCCAAAAGCGTGATATTTGCATATTTCTTCGTCACATTTGAGACATATCACAGCAATTGGTTGGAAAAACACCAACCATATACGTAAGATTCATGTGTCTATTCTGTTAATGGACAATCGATCTCTTTATCACTATGTGTAGTAATTAAAATGACGTCTAAAAAAAATCTGATTTTATGTGCTGGGCTGGCCGTCGTTGGGGGAATCGTCTTCTCTCAAGTCACCATCCCACCAGCCTTGAGTTTTCTCATTGGTGTTATCGCTACTGCTTTTTTATTTTCATTTTCTAGCCAGACACCTTCTATTCAATCAACAGACTCGGATCCATCAACTAAAACTCTGTATGTCGGCAACCTTCCTTATAAGGCCAATGAGAGTCACGTTCGCGATTTGTTTGCTGAATATGGACAGGTCTATGCAGTACGCTTAATGAAAGATAAGCGCACTGGAAAAAGAAGAGGGTTTGGTTTTGTCGTGATGGCTGCGGCAGATGCCAAGCCAGCTATCGCTAAACTTAATGAAAAGGAATATATGGAGAGAACGCTAAAAGTGAGAATTGCGAACGATCCTAAACACCCGGATGGTGGTAAACCAGAACAGGATTAAAACCTAGCTTCTTTAAACAAATGTTCAGTGCATCTTCCTGCCAAGGAGTTGCACTGGCATAAATCGACTTACTTCCCTCTTCCGTATCCTCAATTTCATCACTTAATAGTAATGCTTTTACTCGACGTGCAATGGCTGCACCCGAATCAATTAAAGTAACGTCCTCACCCAAAGCTTGATGAATTTCCTCTTTGATTAAAGGGAAGTGAGTACAACCGAGCACCGCAACGTCTACTTTATCGCGAAGCGGAAGCAGGATTTTTGTCAGTTCGTCTAGAGAAACGCTGTTGCCTCGCAACTTCTCTTCGGCCATATCCACCAAGCGAGTTGATCCCACCAGCTCAACTGGTTTGCCTTGCGCAAAGTCCCGTATTAACTCGTGAGTATATTGACGTGTTACTGTCGCCGGAGTGGCGATCAGCCCTACCCCTTTTGATGCTAAAAGCGATGCGGGTTTAATCGCAGGGACAACACCAACAACGGGAATCGATAAATTTTCGCGTAAGGAAGGAAGCACTATGGTGCTCGCTGTGTTGCAAGCAATGACAACAATGTCGACTTGGTGTTCTTCGACTAATGAAGAGACCAGTTGGTTAACTCGTGAAATGAGTACAGCCTGATCGAGTTCACCATAAGGGTAAGCCTGATTATCGAATAAGTATAAGTAGTCTAGCTGGGGCAATAGGCGATGTATCTCTTGGAATACAGAAAGACCACCAACACCGGAGTCAAAAACTAGGACTTTTTTCTTACTTGCTACTCGCACGAGCCTTACCTAAAGAACAGAAACGTTGCGATCATACTGCTTAGATTTGTTTTGGCAATGCTTTAGCATGGTATCTTTGATGGCTGAATCTATCTCCAGATTCTACATCTCGCTTCGTCAGCTCGATATGCCCTTGAAAAGACGGCGAAGACGTGACCAATGTGTGAAATTCACCATTTTCCCCACAGGGATCAATTTGACTTGGTAATGACTCTATTAGGACTTTGTCATACCAGAGACCACACCATTCTGGAGGGAGAACACTTCCGTCGATGGTGATCAACATCGTTTGAATACCACGCTCTATGATTTCCATCGCTAGTTTGTCGCTGCTCTCCCCTAATAGAGGAAAGACGCACTCCCAACCAGCAGGTTCAATATAGCTGCGTCGATACTCGGCAATGCCATTGCAAAACATATCGCCAAATGCGACAGCTTCTATATTCAGACCACTACTTTGTAATGCATTAACGATGGTCGATTGATAAATGTCGTTACTTGGAAAGACTTCAGGTAGCTCGATAGTAATGAGCGGAAGCGCAAGTAAGTCGGCTTGCATTTGTACGACTTCAAGCGGAGTTGCTTGGAAAGGGACTTCTTTCCCTACGTAAGTCGTGTACAAACCGACAACTTGATAATTTGGATTCTCGTTAAGGCGCTCAAGCGTTAATGTCGAATCTTTACCGCTGGACCAACTGATCACCACTTGCTTGGGTTTCTTCATTCGATTTTCCACCACAAAATATTAAAAACCGCCCGAAGGCGGTTTGTGTTCATTCACGATTAGAATTCGTAGCCAACGTTTAGATAGTACGCTCGCTCAGCGGCAGGGTAACCTTTTGCCATCTCATACTCTTCATCAAATAGATTATCGATACGAGCGCTAATAGAGGTCGACTCATTCGGATAGTAAGTCACAGCCGTATCAACCAACGAGTAAGAAGAAAGCGTGATATCTTGTGAAGGCCAAGTGCTGTAATCCACATCTGGACGCTTACCTACGTACTGATAGCTAACCGACCAGTCCACTTTATCGAAGCTCACTAAAGCGTTCCACTTATACATTTCTTTAGCGCGGCGCTGCAACTGATGCCCTTTATCGTCTTCAGCATCTTTGTAATCCGCACTCAACTGGTGCTGCACAACCCCTGTATCAAACTCAGCAACAAGCTCCACACCTTGGATATGTGTTTCACCATCGACATTCAAATATTTGTATGTGGTTGGATGGTAATCGATAAGATTCGTGATTTTATAGTCATAACTCGTTACGGACCAAAAAACGCCTTGGACATCACCGCTGAATGCTAGCTCCCAAGCATCTGACTCTTCCGGCTTAAGATCTTTCTCACCGTATGTTGGGTCATACTGTTGATATAGGTTTGGAGCCTTAAACGCAGTACCAAAAGAAGCTTTAACCCCAAACTCTGGCACAAACTGGTAACCAGCCGCTAAGCTGTAAGTGAACTCACTACCGTATTCTTCGTTATCATCCAAGCGAGCACTGCCCTCAAGCATTGCTTTATCAATACTAGTGGTTGCCATACCAAACAGAGCGCCATTGGTACGATCAAACGTTTTATTCGCACTCTTGTCTTTATAAGATTCGTTGCGCCAATCAATACCACCAGCAAACGTCGTATTGTTGTTTAGCAAGTAACTGTTGGTCCACTGGACATTTTGCTGCTCAAGTTCATCTTCAGTACCTGAGTGTTTACCTTTTGCTTGCTCATAGTTCCAAGACTTCTGTTTCTGTGCCGTTACTTGTAGTTCTGACATCACATTATCAGACTGATACTTACCGCCCAGAGTGGCAGAAAGGTCGTCTTTTTCTGCTTCGTAATAACCGCGACTGCCGTAGCTGCTGTCATATTGATAAACATTTTCGTAAGCACGTAGGTTACCAAATACAGACCACTGGTCATTGAAGTTATGCACGTAACCTAGCAGACCATTCTTTGTATCAAAGCCATGGCGATCGCCGTCATTAACTCCCGATACAGGACGAACGTTATAACCATCATCACTTTCACTACCAAGCGCGATATTCAGCTGGCCGCTCTCTGTGACTTTAATGCCAGATGCCACACTCAATTCTTGGTAATCTAAGCTACCTAAACCCGCACTTAACTTCGTTCCTTCTTCGTCAGCACGCGCAATGGTGATGATATTGATCACGCCACCAATCGCTTCTGAACCATAAAGTGACGCACGCGCACCACGCACGTACTCAATCCGTTGAACGTAAGTAAGTGGGATTTGGTTAAAGTCCACAGCGCCCTTCGCTGCTCGTGCAAAACGTACGCCATCAACCAGTACTAAAACTTGGTCGGAACTGGTTCCACGAACAAATAAAGACGCCAACTGACCACGACCACCATTTTGTGAAACTTGAATCCCCGTAAGACGACGCAATACATCTGGTAGGGTTTTCGCTTGAATGCGATCGATGTCTTGTCGAGTAACCACTTCGACATCTGCCAACGTACGGCTTTCGGCTTGCTCAAAACGGTTTGCAGTCACAACGATGGTTTCGTCAGTGGAGGTTTCTTGGGCCTGTAGATAAGAGACAGGTGAAAGCAGCGATGCCAAAGTGATCGCCAGTGCGGATTTTCTCATTGTATTGTCCTAAATCGCGTAATTCCTTCCGAGCCCTGTCGTCATGACAGTCCAGTGCTGTGGCTCAGTTGCTGGCAGGTATTCGGACTCAAGAGCACGGGTGTACCGCCTACTTGCTCGACTTCCCACATAAACTAATGCAGTGTCTGATGAGCGTTCGTTCTCTTTTACCGCTGCGCGTCAGTTCTGGATTCACACCAGATTCCCATTTCAGCCATCTAGATTGCTAGATAGCACCAGCTTGAGGCAAATATTATTCAGCTATTGATTATTTGTCCAGCCAATATTGCCCTTACAAGTTGTAACGTTTTGATTGATTTTGCTTTCTACTCTGTCTGTACGCACTATCTTTAAATCAATTCCAGTACAAAACTGGACATCCTATTGAGATTGAATAAAATCTGCGCTCTTAAATTGAATGCACCATAAAAGGTAAGATCATGGCTACTCTTGATGTAAACCCACAACGCTACCAAGAACAACTGGCTGAAAAAGTCGAACGTCTCACGGATATGTTCGCGCCATACAACATGCCAGAACTGGAAGTGTTTGAATCACCAGAGCAGCACTACCGCATGCGTGCTGAGTTCCGTGTTTGGCATGAAGGCGAAGATCTTTACTACATCATGTTCAACCAAGAAACTCGTGAGAAATACCGTGTTGACCAATTTCCTGCAGCAAGCCGTCTGATCAACGATCTGATGCCGCTATTGGTTGAAGCGATGAAAGACAACGACTCGCTACGTCGTAAACTGTTCCAGGTGGATTTCCTATCGACGCTAAGCGGTGAGATTCTGGTTTCACTCCTTTACCATCGCCAACTTGATGCAGAGTGGATTGAAAACGCGAAAGCCCTTAAACAGCGTTTAAATGATGAAGGCTTCAACCTAAACATCATTGGTCGTGCTCGTAAGATGAAGATTGTCCTAGACCGCGACTACGTGATCGAGAAGCTCGATGTAAATGGTCAAAGCTACATCTACCAACAAGTAGAGAACAGCTTCACTCAGCCGAACGGCAAAGTCGCAGAGAAGATGCTGGAATGGGCGGTCGACTGCACCCAAGAAAGCACTGGCGACCTACTAGAACTTTACTGTGGTAACGGTAACTTCTCGCTGGCCTTGGCACAGAATTTCGACCGCGTCCTGGCAACTGAGCTAGCAAAACCATCGGTTGTATCTGCACAGTACAACATCGCCGCCAATAAGATTGATAACGTACAAATCCTACGTCTATCAGCAGAAGAGTTTACTCAAGCAATCGAAGGTAAACGTGAATTCCGTCGTCTACAAGATGCAGGCGTGGATCTGAAGAGCTACAACTGCAATACGATTTTTGTCGATCCACCACGCTCTGGGATGGATGTCGATACTTGTAAAATGGTGCAAGGTTACGAGCGCATCATGTACATCTCTTGTAACCCTGAGACTCTAAAAGAGAACTTGGACATTCTATGCGAAACACACAACGTGACGCGTTTTGCTCTGTTTGACCAATTCCCTTATACCCACCATATGGAAGCAGGTGTGATGCTGGAGCGCGTTAAATAAGGGCTCGTAATGTTTTTTATTTCAGAAAAAATCACCCTGGGTACGGCATGGGGTACGGGGAAGATAAAAACCTAACTTCAAGCTATCTATCAAGCTGGCAATGATTTACATAAAAACAAAACCAGCCATAGCCAAAAAAAGGCTATGGCTGGTTTTTTGGTTACTCGTTGTCTTTTCTGTCAGTAAGCAGTTCAGATATTTAATTAGCACTGCTAATTCATACTTGATCTACATCCAATATACCCAACACAACCTTGCCTATCTGATGTGCTAAATACGGTGGGACAGCATTTCCTACCTGTACATATTGCTGCGTTCTATTTCCTTCAAATAAATAATTATCTGGAAACGTCTGTAAGCGCGCTGCTTCTCGGACAGTCAAACTTCTGCACTGCTGTGGGTCATAGTGAATGAAATAGTGGCCATCTTTAGATATATGGCTAGTCACCGTCGTTGCACATTTATTTCCAGCTTGGGTACGAAAGCGATCTGCATGTGAGCCTGTAGCCCAATTTTCATGATCCGGAGCTAGCTCTGCTGGAAAGTCTCTCGCCTTAGGAGAAATACCACCACTTATCTTAGTAAACGCAGCACTGAAGGCATATCGTAGCAAATCAGATGTCATATGCCCGCGGGTCTCGTGATTTAACACACAGTTTGGGTGATTATCTAGATACCATTTCTCTAAATGTTTGGGGATATTGTGCTGGACTTCCGTTATTTGACTACTTTTACGCTCCAGTTTTAGTCTAGGCTCTAGGCTTAAGCTACCTACAGTAGCTCTATCAAATGTTTTTTCTAATATTCGTTTCAGCTTTTTTGAGTTTGTTCGAATTTGTTTTTCCCAATCCTTCTGGATGTCTTTTTGCTTAGAAAAGCCACTTCTTAGAGGAGGCAAGTCGGATAGAACTTGTTCAACAGTTACTGTTTTTGCCATTGGAGAAATTGTGTCTGGAATACGGGTTATATCTTGACGTACACCTAATAGAATTACTCGATGCCGCGCTTGTGGTACACCATAGTACTCAGAGCGGATAAGAAAATCAGATGAGTCGGAGTACTTAGGGTCCTTTGGATCCTTAGCTTCAACTACAAGCGAAAAGATTTTATACTTTGAGACTCCGTCATCACCAGTAACTAACCCCGGGTTCCTCAAGTCTTTTAATATCTGAGGAAACATAACTTTGCCATCAATTTTGGCAGACAGAATACCGCGTACATTTTCCATCACAAACACATCAGGCTGCGCAATAGAAAGTACTTTAAGGTATTCCTTGTATAAAAAGTTTCTGTGATCGTTTTCGGCCTTATAGCCTTTTATTCCTGCATTCCGAGAACGGCCAGCCAATGAATAGGCTTGGCAAGGAGGGCCACCAATAACGACCTTAGGTCCTTGATGGACTGCCAACAGTTCACGAATTCTAGCATGAATTAATTCATTATCGTCACCAAGAGCTCTAGGCTCTTCTAACGTTTCGTAACTGGCAGATTCAGCTTGTTTGGGATACAAACTAAAAATTTCATCTCGAGTTAGTTCTCCACGGACATATCTAAAGTAATCATCTAACCCACCATCCAGCTCTTTAAGCTTTCGAAAGAACGATCGCGTTGTTAATGTTCTATGCGCAGATGGTTCTTTTTCTACAGATACACCAATTTTGAATGGATAGTTACCACTCTCATCTGTAACTGAAGATATACCTTCACCAAGCCCACCAGGCCCAGCAAAGAGATCGATTACAAGAACTTCACCTGTTTTCATTTCACTACCACCAATAAAAATGCTTGGCAATCATACCAGGCTAAAGCTGACGAGCAATAGGTGACATTAGGAAAACTGGTTAATGATTTACTTGTTAACTCAAATCTAATAACTAAGAATGGGTTTAAATTGAAACTTTGTCATGTATGAAAACCTTCCCCCTGTAGCTTTCTAAGCGCCTCAAACGCAATTCCACATTGTTTTGGCGAAGGCACTTTTTTGGGGATAGCTGCACAGATTTCAAGAATGCTATTCTCTCTAGGGCTCAGCATTCCACGCTCTTTAGCCCAGTTTTTAGCCTCCTCCCAGAACCTAGCGCCTAGGTTAAACACTTCTAGCTCAACATTAATTGAATTTTCTAAAGCGCTGGCAGTTCTTGCTTCCCTAACATTCTCATCTGCTAGCTCTGAAGATATTAAGAGTGCCTTAAAAGCATCACCTAACGGTAATTCACTCTCACTTACCCTTTGCCAACAAAGCTGTTTCTTGGCCCATTCGCTGTAGTTTCTAATACCCTCAGGTGGAGTAGTTATAACCTTTTGAGCCAATTCACCAGATGAGAGAATAGATAATTTTAAGCCTTCTGGTATAGATTGCATTTTCCAGATGAGGTCAAGATCTATGACCATGCCTAAACTCTGGGCCTCATTAACAAGTTTGGCAATTGCATAAGTGACGATATTGGCTCGATACCCCCCTTCATACCAATCAGCATTTGATACGAGCTTTTCGGTTGTTCTAAATATGAGCGCTTTAGCTACCAACCTTTTAAACCAAAGTTCATTAAAAGATGCTCCTTCCGCTCCCCAACTTTTACCAATTTTTTTCGCAAATTCTGAAAAATTCTTTTGAGCACCTAAGCTAACAACATGTGGCAAGCATGCCCAAGTATTTTCATATTTCGCAAGGTCTGTCTTAACAAAAAACTGACTACGAGGATATTCAGCATCGAACTTTTTACGCTCTGATTGAGTTCTTCGACTTCTTTCGTCTGCGAACTGACCTCTAGCTCGCTCATAAAACCATTTCGTTTCTCGATAACTATCTGTACCCGAAGGAGCTAAAATACGTCGAGACAACTCCTCAACACGTATATGAAACGGATGATTAGAAAAAAAATCCGCAGCATTCACCTTATTCTGGCTATTTGCATATTCAGAGATTCTAGGGACAATCTCTTCAGAACATTCTTTAGGCGTTATAGTTAGTTTCATTTGCACAAATACTTGCTGTATTTGTTCTTTAAGCACCTTACTTGCCGCGAATAGTGACGCCGTAGTTTGACCACCATTCACTATTTGAAGGTTGTTCACACTAGTCAATTGATAACCTGAGCTTGTCTTATCTACTTCTAAACTATCAGCCGTAGCGCTTAGCCCATTGTTATAAGAGAAAAACATATGAGGCTCATCCCGAATAGTGTCACGGATGCCCTTATTCACTTTACCTCGAGCCTGCAGAAAGCTTCTTACGTTAGACTCAAGTAATCTCGGCCCCCATTTGTCATAAATTTCAGCAAGCTGCTTTCCCGGGATAACGGCTAAATAACTCTCTAGAGCATCACTTCCACCAGATGCTTTCAATATCGGAATACCACCACCAAAGTCGTCTTTAAAGTTGATCACTGAATCAGCCCTGACAAGTCCTTGCTCCATAAAGCGCCGCAGACGTTTGATGTCCCAGATGCTCAATGTAATTGGCTTTTCATCAATAACACCAAAGCTAGTAGCATCTGTTCTAGCTCTATAATCTCCATTGGTCACTATAATCAACTTAACTTTTTCAACGCTATTCCAAGTCGCTTTGATCAAATCAGCCACACCAAATCCAGGGCTAGTTTCTTCCAGCGTTTCCCGGAACCGATCATCAAGACCGGCGTTCAGAAACCTAATAAGTTTTTGCGATAAACGTTGAACATGCTCCTTGTGTAAAAGTCGAATACCTCTATCTAAAGAAAAATCACATAGTATAAGGCTCAATATGCCGTCATTTTCCCTAGGATCACCACCGTATCCATCAATTTGCGCTGGCCCACGAGAGTATAAACCTTCATAAAAAGCTCGATTGGCGCTTTCTATTTCGCCCGCCTCAGCCAATAAGTCACCAACCTTTTCAAAGAATGCCTCTACCGTTACCAACCCCAAGGCATCGGCATCACCTTGTACATCAGCGATAAACTGAACGTTGAAATCTTCAAGCTCTGTCATGTCTATATAAACTCTCGGAGGTAATTAACGGTATTGTCATTTAATTTAAAAGGCTCACAGGCATCTAAAGAAATAGAATATCTTACGTTCTGCACGCCTTGTGGTAGTGGGCAATTAACACGAGGGAACCCTTCAAGTACTTCATAATGAGTGGTGGACCTTATCAGCCAACGGCGATCATCGTACTTATTTAATGGATCATAACCTGTTGAGTAGATTGCATCTTCCCACTTCGTATAGGTACTACATTCTTCCTGAAATAAAGCCTCGGTTAATGCTACATAGTCATGCAGTGTCATACCTTCTGGTACAATTGCAGATTCGACATTAGTAACACTAAGAAATAAACGCACACCATCACAGACTGCTAGCTGGTCTGCTGATGAAATAGAAATTGAAGGTATTGCTGCGGTTCTTCGTGTTTTAACTTCAATACAGCATCCAATTAACTCAAAGTCTTTTGGAGCCCCCGAAGGCCCCTTCCATGCTTCAACTGCCACTTCAGAACCAAAACTAGTGGCGAGCTCTCGGAGAAAGGCTAATTCACCGATTAAACCACGCTGCTCTTCAATAGTCAGACCTTCTGAGCGTCCTGAACGCAAAAGATAATGCCACCTTTTAGTCCGTTGTATCGCCCTAGAGAGTGCTTCATCCAGATCGGAAGCCTTCTCACCTGAATCAACGACATCTCTGCAGAGAGTTTCAAACAGCTCCGCTTGGCTATTTTCTTTAAGGGCAAGAACAAACGCCCATCGACCAGATATTATCCTGAAGTTGGCAATCAGATTTTTGAGTTCAGGAAGCTTGGGCTTACTAGTTGGCTCAATTGGCAATCTAAGCATAAGCGCTGGCTGTTTGTCCTCTACAACGACCCAAAAAAAGTCATACTGGCCGTTATGGTTAACTCTTCTTGCATTGCTGAGATCTAGCCCCTTCCATGGTGAATTATCCATTCAGTTCAGCCTCATATTCCTCATCTATATCATCTTCACCGTAGAGTTCTTTGTAACGTTGTGTGTTAACAATATAAGCAACTTTCTCCGATGCTTTTTTTGAAACTGGAAGGCTGATCCCCCAGGCAACGACAGGGTAACTTGGAATCAAAGCCACTCTACTGTCACCTTCTTTATTTTTTGGTGCTTTTGGTTTAACAAAATGAAGAATAAACAATGGTTTATCACGCACTTTCCGATAAATTGAGTCTGGGTAGTTACCATTCTTATCATAAGAATTTTCAGCAACTTTCGCCTTACTTGGCTCAACACCCGCTTTTTCGATACCTCTAGATGCAACCCTCATTTTTTTACCACTAAAGGACATGTACCCGTCTGTTAGATCATCTAGATTAATAGAACGATTTGTGGGAATGATACTAACCCCTAGTGTATTGTCTTCATCTCCTTTTTGTAGACTTGGGATTAACAAGTCCCATAGAGCTAACTCATCTTCTTTTCGTGCACTGAGATAGCTTCTTACTGGCCCAGTTTCAGTAATCACACTCTCAGGTGTATTGATCCAACCCGCTAGGAACTCATCGATATATTGTATTGGTACATCACGAAGCAATAGCCCCCATTGCGTATCTTCAATCGTGAAAGTGGCTTTTTTCAAATTAGAAACAAGCTTTATAGCTATGGCTAAATTCGAATCTAACTTTGTAGAATCGATACTTACCTTAGCGGTTTCTATAAATCTATTTGAAAGTCCAACAAAAGTGGTAACTTCGAGGCCTGCTCCCATCTTATTTTTTGCGGTAACCAACAATGATGCAGGGTGACTGCGAACTGCAAGCCCGAAATCTTCAGGAGCAGCTTTGGCCTGATCCATTGCTTTGAGTTCATCATGAAGCTCTTCAGCTGCGTTGGCGATAAAGGCATACCAGTCTATAGCATCGTCGGGCATCCAAATTCGACACAGATCTTCATATCCATTTCGATAGCCAAACCATCGTCCCATTTGCATTAAGGTGTCATACATCATGGTATTGCGCAGGAACCAAGTAACTGTAAGCCCCTCTAGAGTCAACCCTCGCGAGAGAGAGAAACCACCAACAGCAATGACAGTTTGCCCTCTATCACCTGAATTCGAGTAGTCTAGCTCATTTGCTCTACTGTTAACTTCTACAACCTTGGCGGAAGCAATTGCATCAAAAATAGTTTTTTGTATCTCATCCCACTCAAACTCAGTGTCTTGATACTCTGCTTCCCAAACATCAAACAAAGCTTTGATTTCTGGGTCCTTCAATGCCGTGGTTAAAGATGAGTTTAATCTCAAAGAGTTTTGAATTCTTTCTAGTGCCTCATGCAATCGGTTTTTTAACTGACTTTGTATTCGAGTGAATCGACTAGCATTAACCAACATTGAACAATGTGAGCTTGATTGACCTCTTAAATTTCTAATGGCTCGCGATAATAGAAAAGTTCGCAAAGCAAACATCAGCGAGTCGGGCAATTGATAGACCTCATGGCCAATCTTATGCTTTATCGGTAGAAGGTCTTCATTATCCGAAATACTCCTTAACCAAGTTGGCTCTTCGTCATCAGGCAAGCCATCGATAAAGATTTTCTTTGGACCAAAGTAGTTAGATGGGGCATCGAGACCGATAATAAAATCTTTAGGGAATAGGTCCTCTTTGTGTACATCGTGGTTCTCATCCGGATCAATGAAAATATTAGCAAACGGAGTAGCTGTATAACCCACGTAGCAACTACGATGAAACATTTTTAAGAGGTCGCGTATTTGCCCATTTATCTTGGTTACCAATTTATCACTGTATTTAGTGTTGATTGATGCATTATCAGCCTCATCATCGATGAGTAGCATTGGCTGGTCGATCATTTCTTTGTCACCACGAGCGCTGTTGTCCTTAAGCCACTCTAGAAGATTTTCAAGCGTTCGGTGATTCTTTTTAATAACTAAAACGACTGGCACTCTATACGAGTCTATTTCACTGGTATTTGTTGATGCGGTAGGTTTATTAAAATCTCTGGACGTATTCGTCAGACTAACAGGAGTTCTATTCGAATCAAAATGTCCAACACCGATAACATGCTTAGCATTTCCAGCCTTCTTATCAGAGCTTTTTCCTGTATCCCGACCTATGAAACCTTCATCGATTCGAATTTGAGTCTGATTGCGAAGGTTATTATGTATACCTGCTACAACGATTATTAGGCGATATCCTGCATCAGCCGCCTTACAGATCAAACTTGTATAATTCAGTGTTTTGCCACTTTGTACGTGACCAACAACCATACCTCTACGATCCCATGAGGAATACTCTTGAGGGTTCCCTAATCGGCCAAGTATCTTGTCTGTAACAATATCCGTACCTGTAATAACATCTCTAGGCAATCCATTGTTTAGCAGGAGCTTCTCATATCTTTTCCAGTAGAAGGGGTCTATTTCCGGTTTTGCATCGTCTAACCAAGGTTTAAACTTGACGTTATCAACTATTGCACCGAGGCCAACTTTTATTCCCTGTTTTGACTCAATCTCACGAGCAATTTCCTCGATCACTGTGTCATCTAAATCGCTATCCACTACTTTGGCAATACTCTTAACCAAAACTCTCAGCTCATCCTCTGATTTGCGAGGCTGACTGTATAGCCCTGCTTCTACCATATCTAACACTTGCTGCCTGCTGCTCATAAGCCTTTTTCCTTGAGATAATTTACAACTAGTCGTTCTGAGAGTTCCCAGTTTGATTGCAGTAATGGATAATTTTGAAGAACATCTTTGATTCTATCCGGGGGAACATTGCTAACAAGCAATGCATCAGTAAGGTCAACCACAACTTGATTCAAATCTGATTCAGAAGTCTGCATTGCAACAATTGACTCCGCGTTACCTACCAGTTCGGCATGAAGTGCATCAATAGGTAAGCCAGCACCAAGCAACCTAATACAGCGTTCAAACCCTTCTTTCAATTCATGAGGTAAACAACTTGAATAAGATTGAAATACAGGGTGTTCTGAATTGGGTTTGAAGTGTATTCGGCCCTCAACTTGGACTCGATTCCAAATAGGATGCATCGTGCCTTCAACTAGCCTTTGCCCTCGACTTCGATATGTTCTTTTAGAGGATCCAACAAAACGCTCTATGATTCGCTTGAGTCGCTCTCGAACCGGTTGAGGAAGCTGCGCCGAAGATTTCTTTACATCAATTTTCCATTGCGCATCCATCGTGTTAGGTATGTCGATGGCTATTCTACTCAATTTTGTTAGTTCAGTTTGCTTCGCAAGTCCCAACCAATTCCCTGCAATAATTAATCTATTTTCTCTATAGATATATAGTCCTTGGGATTTGAGGTGACCTTCTGGTCCACCAAGCTCATCCCATTCATGTTGACTCATTTTTCTGTAATGCGGAATGGTATAACTGCGTATACGAACATGGCCATTAGATAAACGAATGTTATCGTCCGGATCCTTCTGAGTCGATGGATGAAAAGAAGCCATTGGGTCCAACGGGGTTAATTGCCGATTATTGATACTTATTTGAAACTGTGGCTTAGGAGCTTCTAAAAACCGATGAAAAGTAAGCCTCAAATGTCTCTCAGCAAGAGAGAACTCTGCATTCATATATTCAGTTTTTTTCCCTGGTGTATCAATTTCGCCGACTAGTCGATCTAATTTTTTCCAAATAACAACCGTTCCAATCTCATCGAGCAAGTCATAACCTAATTCATCTTCATAATCTTCAATCAGCTCTAATGTCCATGCATTTGTTTCGGCTACTAAATCTAAATCCCAGCGAGCACATGATGTAACTCCATCTTGCCTAGTTATGACAGTAAGTGAACGACACTGAGAAAAACTAGCGCTTTTTAAGCCTAAACCAAATCGTCCAAGTTCAGAAGGCAACCTGTCAAACGTGGGATTTTTACTACCTAATCTCATCGCTTCAAGTAATTCAGCTTTGCTCATTCCACAACCATTGTCAGCGATAATAACTGATGGAGAATTTGAAATAGTATCAACCACGAGGCGAACTCGATCAGCACTGGCAGAAATAGAGTTATCTATAATATCAGCCAAAGCAGTTTTGAGACTGTAGCCAAAGTCTCGATGTCCCTCAATAAGTGCTGAAGCATAGGGAGTAGCATCTATATAACGAGCTTCCGGCTTTTTACTTAACGTCATAGTACTCATGGTTTTTTTATGGGTATATTACTCACCTGAGAGAATATCACCTTTGTTGCGTATGAACAAAAACCTTCATTTAATGTGCTAAGCAAGCCCATCTAAAAGCCCTCGTTCAAAAATCAAAAAATTTTCAGGCATATGTCATCAATGTGAATACCTACCATTGATTCCGACTGGAGCCTGAAATGAATCCCAAAACTTCCGATTACCAAAAGCAGCAACGCTATCAGGAAAATGAAATCCTAGAGCATGCCGCTGAGATACTGGCTACGCGCTACGTGCGCGGTGATGCCCTAACTAAACCTGAAGCCACCAAAGAGTACGTTCGCTGTAAGCTGGGCAACTATGAGCGTGAAGTGTTTGCCTTATTGCTGCTGGATAATCAAAACCGACTAATTGAATTTAAAGAGCTGTTTCATGGAACGGTGGACACGGCCAGCGTCTACCCACGTGAAGTGGTGAAAGCGGTGTTAGATGTGAATGCCGCAGCGGTGATATTTGCCCACAACCACCCATCAGGAGACTCAACGCCGTCTCAAGCCGATAGACGCATAACCGAAAGACTCAAGGACGCTTTAGCGCTGGTGGATGTGCGTGTATTAGACCATATCGTGACAGGCGATACCTGTACCTCATTTGCTGAAAGGGGGTGGTTATGATTGAACAACATTATGGCGAGCTTTCTATTGATGATACGTTACATGCTTCACTGGAAACACTTCTTAATCGATACGCTATTACAGAGAACGCAGAGCGACTCGTCTTGAACTGCCGCCAAATGAGCTACTACCGACATCGACAAGGTTTGCATCCGATAGAGGTGCAGCTTAAACGCGAGTCAGATGCTAGCCCTTGGCTGGTAGTGTTCTTTGCGAGCTTCTCTTACCCCGATGACAGCAGTACAACTGTTGAACCTGAGCTTTACTTTCACCTGGCTAATCGCTGGTGCTATCAGCCCGATGTGGGGAGCACGGATTTATCCCACCCAGAAGTACAAGAGCTGCTCTCAGTATGGATGAAAGCCTTTGCTCGCCATCTATCCAGAAACGTTTTTGATGACATGCAACTGACAATGGTCGGTACGTTCAACTAAATCCACTCTCTCTTTTCTAATTTGAATCCTGAAACAAGGAGGACTCACTATGTCCCAATTAACCTTCATTGCCTCCACACTACCTGTGTCAAAGAAACTGTATAAGCTGCTAAGTGAGCAGTTGACCACCCATTTACTGATTAATGAAGCACTAACCACCAGCCGTTATCTGGTGTTTAACTTTCGTGATAAAAGTTACAGCGCGGAAGAAGGCGGCTTTCATCCGGTAGAGATGGCGATTTGCCATACCTCAACAGGAGAATGGAGCATTGAGTACATCACTGACTTTGCTTACATGGGCAACTACTACCCAGAGCTAGAGCGCAACTTGGACTTTGATTTTCGGGTTGGTCAGTTCTTTGTGGCCTATCGTGGCTGGCTACCCATGCAGGGTAGCCGTGATGCCAAAGAGTTGTATCGGTTATGGGAGAGTAACTTTCTGGCCTACGTCGATATGGACTCCTACAACGAGATAACCGTCACCCCGCAATAGCTCATGACTTCTCTTCTCCTTAACACTATTAAGCTTGTCACCGCTCTTATTACTCTGTTTACCCTCTCTCCTTTCTTTGGTGCCATCGGGGCCCTATCCACTTTAGGGTTTCTGGTGGTGCTGTTGATTGGTTTATTGGCAGCCATTGCAGAGCTCAGTGATAAGCATAAACCTCGTTAATGTTAATCGGCTCACGCTTTGGTGATGCCGATTGATGCTGTTTTCACCGTTGGACATTATGTGTCTGACCCACCTCTATTCTCCCGACATTAAATGTCCGACTCCGGTGTGGAGCTTTGATGTATTGAGAGCGTAGTCATGAGCAATAAAACCAGCATTGAAGGGTTATCCGCTTTGCTGCACACGCTGATGCTTATTCCTCAACATCGATGGATCACCGTTAGGGAGTTGCAGCAGCAGTTAGCCCTACTCGATATCCACCGCACCACGCGCAGCATTAAACGCTACCTCGATGACATCATTGTGGAGGTGTTTAACGTAGAGTGTGATTCGATGAGCATGCCCCATGTTTATCGGAAAACTTCAGAGCAATTACTGAAGCTCAACAAACAGGAAATGCTCCATTGGCAACTGACCAACAAGTACTTACTACCGCTGGTTCCCGATGAGCTGAATTATGGGCAAGGTCGCCCCTCGGAGAGAGACAAACCCTTGCCCTACAAGGGTTCAGCATATTCAAAAGAGCAAGCATGGTTGGCCAAAGTCCATGTGGCATTGCCCAACGTTTCTGAATGGAGTAATGAGCAGCGGCAAGTGTTACATGCGGTACACACGGCATTACTCAACAACCGTATGCTCAAGATATCGAGTCAAGTTTTGCAGCAAGAGAAAGCGTTCATTGAACCACTGGGACTCTCGGTTCAGTGTGACGCGCTCTTGCTGCTTTTTCGATTATCCGGTCAACCTACGATACGCACCCTAGCCCTACCTCTAATTGATGAGGCCAGTGTGTCGACGTTTTCTTTTACCTATCCCACTGATTTCAATCTTGAGCAGTTTATGCGTGAACATGCTGAAATCCGTGCATCCCAAATTTAACTCACCAATACGGAGAGATACCCATGAACACTCTAATTCGAACCATCATGATGGCCCTATTGCTATTCAGTATTACGGCTTGCAGCGAGCAAGATGCAGCGCAAACCGTTACCGCCGATGTTGAAGTATCGATATCCAGCAACCCTCACTGGGGAACACTGGTCTTTGATATTCAAGCTATCACCGACAGCACGGTAATAACCGGCGTGGTCATCAATCGAGGCAACTGCCGCCTACCCGCAGGCACGACCTCTGAACTATCTAGAAACGTTCAATTGAAGTTCGGTGAAACCTATACCGGATACAGCAACAACTGCACTGTGGACAGCGTGAAAGAGATCGAAGTCACCTCCAGCGTTGGCACCTTTGTGTACACCTTCTAACTCTCTATCCCTCAGTAACACACTAAATCAACTCGTAAGGATCAACTATGAACAAGTCAACTCTACTCATCGCGACAGCGTTAGTTTTCTCGACCTCTTCCGCCTTTGCTGGTGGAACACTGGGTGGTAACCCATCCGCAGATTCGGGAGCCGTCAATGTCAGTGTGGGTAAGTGCACTCAATACAAAATGGATGTGAAAGCGGCGCAAGAGGCAGGTAAGGAGGCGTCGACCATCACCGTTCCTGAAGGCTGTGACGCAATCAAAGAAAAGTAATACCTACCACCAGCGACGGTAAAAAATGACAATGGGGAGCAATTACGCTCCCCATTTTTTTGTGTCTGTACGTCAACTACCAGTTCAAAAAAACCACTGTTTCTCGACTAAAACATTTTGGAAATAAATAACTTAACTAGTACCAGATGATAATACCTGAGAGGTTTATCGTTTATTGCTTAGCTAACAATATGAACATTACGCTAACTATAAACTAGAAAATGTCTGATGTTTTTACAGTTAAAGTTGAAACCATTGCCTTTAGAGGTTTTGCTTGGTATTTACGCGGTGTTGCAAGCTTGTACTTTTGCTTCCATTCAGGCCAATCTTTTACGTTTTCATTGGCTCTTGTCGTTGATAACCAATTAAGATTATGAGAATTTTGAGTCTTAGTTGTCATAAGTGCTCCATCAAAATTTAACTCTTCAAACTTGCTAGTAATGCTGCTTCTTTATCGATGTATGACATCGGAAGCATCGGTACTCTAACGGAAGCGTTACTTCTTTTCCAGTCAATTACCTTACCATCAACTTTTCTTCGCAGCTTCCTGCCGCTACCTAATTTCATTGAAAACAAGTCCATAAACCTTCTTGGACCCACACCAACGAATGCACTAAATATTACTTTTTTTTCACCCTCTTCTGTCTCTCCTTCTATAAATATAGAATCTTTGTGAAGTATTCGAGCAAAACTTTTGGGATAAGGTTCAATGTAGACGACTTCTTTTACGCCAGAGGCAACAATATGCTTTGCACAATTGTGACAAGGGTATGTAGTAGTATACAAAGTGCACCCCAAAGTCGGACTTCCATTTCTTGCGCAAGACAGCATTGCTTCCATTTCTGCGTGTACAGCGCGGCCGTACTCCGTAATATCCAGCAATCCAGTGTCTCTTAGTAGCTGCTTACCATGGGATATCAGTGACTCTCTTTGTTGATCTGTCAGTTCTGCTACAGGAATCGTAATACCTTCGATATGAGGTCTGATGCTTTTTACTATTTCAAGAATTAGCTCGTACTTTATTTTTTCATTAGAGTCATATCCCCATGCATAGTCTCTTTCATCCCTTTCATCAGGCCAATAAAGACCACCACCCGCTTTGGGGACATCGTTGGCACCAGTGGCTATTAGGTCACCCTCACTGTTAAGAATGACTGCACCAACCTGCCGTGATAAATCCGCAGATCTCAAAGCCGAAGCATTGGCCATAAACATCGCAAATTCGTCTTTCGTGGGGTGTATATGCGGACAGCCAAAAATCAGATCTGTAATTCGTCGTATATCAGACTCTTTAGTATCAGAGTCCATTGAAATAAAAGCATCAGCCTGCTGGAAAACATCGCGAGTTTTTTGACCTAGTTTGTCTCGCTCAGCATCATCACGTTTAATAAGTATTTCTACTTGCTCGTCACTCAACCCTTTTACCGTTCCAAGAAACTCTCTCCGGCTAGAGTAAGAAGACGTTACACCAACTAAATAGAACCCCTTTCCATACACCTCTCTGAGTGTCTCAACCTCATCAGGATGTTTTAAGGAACGAATGATATGCGCAATGCCATCTAAAGGGGCATTGTTATTTCTCTTACTATATATGGAATCAATTGCTGCAATAGCTAAGGCATCACCTCTATCAGCTTGATGTCTAAGTTTATTGCCGATCTCCATCCCTGTTGTTATTCGGTCAAACTCAGAATGGCACAGGGAAGAATCTGCTCTTGAGTCAGAAAGTATAGATGATGCCACTTGGCTAAGATGTACAGTATTCGCTGTGTATCCGTACTGATGAAGTATGGACTCTAATGTTCTTTGAAAATCTTCTAGGTTTACTCCCACAGGGGATACTAGACCAATTACTATTTCTACAGCGGTCTCGTTGGTTTCCTTGTGATCGCTCATGAAGTTCCCTTTTTAACGAATATAATAACGCATTCACTACGCTCATCATTTCATCAATTTAGTTTATGAACTATGACCTAAAACTCATATTAAACATTTGAACTCGTACCAGCATCCCATCACTACATGTTGCATTTACCTAAGCTCTCCTTTGGGAAGCTTAGATCGTTTCAAAAACAGGCAAATGGTTTCTTCGAAATTGCTCAATTCCGAAGATTCTCAGTTCTTCTGGTCAGCTTTCAGTGACAGTTCGGCCAATCCCTAGATCTATTTCGGCCTCTCTTAGTAATAGAAACTCACTATGGGGTAAAAGAGTTCTATTAGCTCGGTTGGAGCTGTACCTGCTTCCGATCTCGCATCGTATTCACCTTCAGACATATGTTATCTATAAAAACGCAAATAACAGGCAATAGAGGCTTGTGGGTGCAATCCTACAAGCCACACTGTTACATCAATAGATATCGCTTCTAGCAGCATCAACTGCTAACGAATCCGCTATCTCATTCCCTCTCACTCCAGAATGTGCCTTGACCTTAATGACTTCGACATACTTGTCTGCACGAAGAGCATCAACTGTCTGCCACAGCCGTCGATTCTTAATTGGATTCTTATCGGCTTTTCGCCAGCCTTTCTTCTTCCAATCGTCCATCCAGATGTTGAAACCTTTCACACAGTAATCACTGTCCGAATAGATAACATCGCCATCTTCTGCGTATTCCAATGCTTCAATTAAGGCCAGTAGTTCCAGCTCAGCATTGTCGGTTTTTCGATTGATGGTAAAACTCTCTTCATGAACAATCTCATTGTCTTCATCCATAACCACCAGCCCAATGCCACCTCGTGTACATCCGTGTTGGTTGTTTGGTGCAGCGCCGTCTACGTAAATTGAATAACTCATTTATTATCTCTCGCTAATTGAAAAAGGGCGCATGACTTTGCTTAGCCAGCGCCCCGTTGATGGTTTATCTGATGCTTGCGTTACTGAAGGATGCTTGGTTGTCTCGCAGTGCTAGACGTTGCTCCATCCATTCTTCGATTTCACTTTCTACCCAAGCCACCGCTCGTCCACCGAGTGGTACACTCTGCGGAAAATCGGTTTCATCTGCCATGAACTTATAGATAGTTGAACGGCCTAGCCCTGTTAGTGACATCACGTCTTTAAGTCGTAGAAATCTCATTTTCACTGGGAATCGTCTCCTGCTTTGTATATACCCATGTGATAAGCCACCACTGTAAAAAAATGCAGTCGGTCTAATCTGCACTAGAGCCAAAGAAGTAACGCTCTTCTTTCCATGCTTCAGCAAGGTTGCTCATACGTTTAAAGACACTGTTCTTTATGTTAGTGTCAGTGCTCTTACAGCGTGTACCCAAGCTATAGTTCCCTCGATCATTCAGTTGGACCATTGAGCGCTCATTACCTTGGTAGTGCTTTTTAATAGCTTCTCCCCAAGCTGTTTTCAGATGTCCCAAAATTTCATTGCGCTTCTCCATGTAAATGGCCTCACCAAATTGCTGCTTATAATCAGTAAACAACATCACTTGATAATGGTGCGAACGGTTACCCTCTCGCTTACGCCACACGTAATGCAACGAATCGGCGTTCAACTTCTCTTTCAGGATCTCAAAGTAATCATTCAGGATGCAAAACTTCGCATCTTGATGATCTTTAGGCAGATACAAATCAAAACGTGTAGCGAGAGCGACTTCAAGCTGACTGAGTGCCTGTTCAAAGACATCGACCATCGAAGTCAGTGCTGACTCGTACAGTCCTTTGTCGCTGTAATACAGCGGGTATTCTTCAAAAGTTCTATCAAGGGTAATGCTTGGGAGGTGGGTTCTATTTGACATGAGTAATACCTTTTCGTGTGTGAATGACATAGGCATTTCTCGCGATGTATTTTTTTAAGGTGAGCCCTGGCTGTAACCAAGGAAATGATAATCTAACATGCCAGTTCCTGTGGTTATATCGTTAATCCCACAGGAGCTGACTGTAACGTCACTTCCGGCTTGTGCCAAAGTTTCGTTGGTGGTTGCCGAAGTGCTTGGTTTTTTCTTTTGCAAGATAGCTTCCATGCTCAAATAGATCATCAAACTGTTGATTGAAGTACTTTGAGTTGGAATCTAGACGATGAACTACTGGAACCCCTGAGCGATCTTTGGATACGTAAACCAAACCATTGGCTTCATCATACTCCACCCCTGCCACTTTCGCCCAAGCATCTATGATCATAGAAAGTAAGTTCTCTCGTTGGTTTCTCGCCTTCCCTAACCAGTTAAAACGATCTTTGTTGAAAAGCAGCAACAAGTGGTAATGGTCATTCAGTGAAGAGCAACACTCTCTTACCCACACATACCTCACGGTACAAGGATGGACTCGTTGTCCATGTCTTTCTTTTCTTCGACCATCATATTCAATCTGAGATTGCAGCGAGCGGATAAAATCGGTGATTGCTCCGCGTTTCTCTTGTCCATTTCTAAGTTTGGGGAATCGAAGATCAACTCGTAACGCCATTGTACGCGGGTAAGCATCCAGGGCCTGCTCGATAGTGTCATAAATTCTATCTAGATACGGAATACAGAGTGCACCATGAGTCGTTTGAATGGGATGACCTCTAAAGGTTTTTTTATTGGTTAGTCTCAGGTTTTTGTTTTTTCTAGAACGTACCTTCATTTCTATCTACTCCTGTGTTTAGGTTCATAGATAGGTCGATGCCGTTATTTTTAGTTGTGCAAGTTGAGTGCGTAGAGTCGGATGACGTTACAACAGATACCTAATAATACTAACCAGACAGACAAAACAAGAATCGCCACATACACAGTTCCAACCCAACAGGGGCAACAAACGCCAGGTAACCATCAAAGATAGGGTGATAAACTGTAAAACATCGATACAAGACCACCGTTCTCGAATCCAAGTCACTTACAAGTTAAATGACAACCCATTGAGCACGATAATAAACCTTGCATCCTCAGGAATGAGTACAACACAAGCACAATTTATCGCACCCTTTCTCCCAACGACAAGCTACATAGTTCAATCATTCTTTCCAATACTGTCTTACTGCTTCTAAAACAACATACTCATGTACCTTTGAGTTAAGAGCCTTCATTCATAAGCAGCTTGCACTACCATCATCACACCGTCACAAGTTTGTACAGATCAGCTCAAATCAAATGAATACCTTTTTCAAGAACAAAATGGCATTCATTCATTGACAACAAAACTATATAAAATTGACCATTATCTTAAGAAATAGCAGTATAAGCGCACCAAAATCAGTAGAAAATTTACAAATCGATTTTATTTCTGGAACTTTTTAACTACGATTTTTTACTAGCTATGGATACAATTAAAATGTAAGTAAACTACGGAAAATAATCATTAAAACTACTTAGTAGAGAAGAATAGGAATGATAACAAGCGAACAAGCACTTACTAAAATTGGCCTTTTCAGGGCTAATGATGAAAGGTACTTAAAGTTTTACTGGGGCTATCTTGCTAAAAATTTCGACAAGATTATGGGGTTAGATTGTCAGGACAAGAGAGAGCTACAACGTAAAATATCGATGGTTTTTATGCGTGAAGATCTAGATGTTAAAGGCTTGGTAAACAGGTTAAATACAGCAGCGTTGGACAGCTTAATACCTGAAAAATCGTTCGACTGGATAGATAAAAAAGACGATAGGATTGTCTATTTCGTTTGGTCAATGCTGAGATTAGCAACACCTAGAACCTTAAAGATCGATGGAAGAGAGTCAGGGCTGAGGTACGCACGTAGACTGGATGACTGTCTTTATTATATTGATTCAAAGAGATCAAACTATTACAAAAGTTTAAAGTTAAATCCACTACCTATGCATCGCTCAGAGGCTTTACCGCTCATTAAAGATTTCTTTGATCAATGGAATGTCACCGCTCGTTCCAAAGAAGAACTCATGCTTACTCTCAAAGAAAAGTGGTTGTATATTGCATCAGATCTTCGTCCTGATTACTCCTGGATCGACCCAAAGAACAAGCAACAAAATACTTGGACCTCTAACTATATTTCCTCTCAACTAGAGTGGTTACCACACCTACCACCGCCTCTAACAACCTCTCAAACTTACAACATCAACATCGCGAACTTGGATACCTTATTTACCTTTCACAAAGGCCAACTCAGAAACCCAATTGAAAGAGATGAGAAAAAGAAGACAGAATACAAAGAATGGCTCAGCCATACAGATGTCATGCACAAAATGATGAAGGCATGGAAGCAAAAGCAGTTTCGAGAAAAGGCTCGGCGCGCATCAGCTAAATCTTAACCAGATGATACGCACTTCGCACAAGCTCTTCCCCTTACTTTGTTCATTACCCTACCTTAGAGCAAAGACTAGGCCATCTTAGCTGAAGGTAACGGGTGGACGTTCGCTTCCATTAGCGATTGCAACTTGTTACCCCATGCCTCCAGAACCTTTAATTGCTCATCGATATAATCATGATGGTTATAAACTCTGAGCATACCTGGGAGCTGGTGGCCGACTGTCTTTTCAATCGCTACGATATCTAACCCCATTTCACTACAACGACTGATAAAGGTACGGCGCAAGTCGTGAGGTGAAAAGCGCTCAAAATCGATAGGTAGATTACGTTTGATCAATGCCCGTACTGCCGCAGGTTCTTGCACTTTATCGACCATTAGCTGGGGCCATACCAACTTCCACTTACTTGGCACACTGTCACGCTGGTCTTGTAGAAGTGCAAGCAAGTAGTCACTTAGAGGCACTTTACGTGCATCTTGGCTTTTAGTGTGTCGTTCTTCTGAGCTGGCTGGTAACAGCCAAGTTCCCTCTTCAAAATCTAACTCACTCCAACGCATTTCTAGTACAGCACTAATTCGCTGTCCACAACCAAGTAAGAACTGCATTAAACGAATGTTAGAGGGATCTGTGCGCCATGACGGCATACTCGTTAACAGAATCTTTAACTCTGAAAAGCTTAAATTACGTTTTGTTACTTTAGAGCCGCCGCCAACATCTTTTGCTTTCAGCTGTGGTGCAGGATGAGTATCAAGCATATTTAGTGCTAGGGCATGGTTAATCACTTGATTGATGATTTTATGACAAACCCCGATAGCCCCCGCCATACGCTTACCGTCTTTATCGACCTTCGCATCAAAGACCCGGTTGAGGTCATATATGCTCAAATCAGCCAATTTGATGCTACCGAGAATCGGCTTGATATCTCGATAGTAAATGGTCCTCGACTGGTCACCACGAAGCTGTTTTGAAAGACGTTTTTCATCGAAGCTAATAAACGCATCGTCAAAGGTCTTCGCCTCATCTTGCGCTCGTTTCTCGATATCCAACTCAACCTTTGGGTTCTTACCATTCTCCAACCAACTACGATAACGACCCGCTTCCTTTCGCGCCTGATCCAATGTCATCCCGCGCTCTGGTTTGATCTTAATGTATCGACCCATAGAGATTTTTTCGTGTTTCTTCCCTACTTGAAAACGAAAGATCCAAGTCATTGTGCCTGTTGGACGAACTCGAATGTTCAATCCTTCGACCTTCTTATCGGGGATCGAGTATTCCTTATCCTGTGGCTTCAATGCTTGCAACGTTGCATTGGTACTGATTCGTTTCGTCATCGTTGGAAAACCTCTACATTTCTGGGTACGGCTCTGGGTACGGCGTGGGGTACGGCAAACGTCGAGTTTCTATTGTACGGCTTTGGACTTTACCGGACAATACGATTACAAAAATCAATAAAAATCATAACTTTAAGCTCAAAAAATATAACTCTATAGACTTTAACGGATTAAAGGTTCGATTTACCCACCATATGGAAGCGGGCGTGCTATTGGAACGCAAAGCGTAACCCACCGCGTCAAATACAAAAAAGCGAGCTCAATGGCTCGCTTTTTTTGTATTTGATTCGTTTTGCTTATTCCGCAGAAGTCTTCTTGCTGACAAACCCTAGCTTCTTACCAATCCATGCGAGTAAGATCATTGAAACCATGATCGCAAAGAAGTTTGAGCCTGCTTCTGGGTATTGCGCTTTAATAAACGCAGAGTGACCAAACGCACCTACGAAGAAACACGCCAAGCCAACTAATGGGATATCTTCTGATACCGGATTATTTAGGTACTCTTGGTAAAGAGCTTGTACAGCCAGTACGAGTGCAATCAATGGGAAGATTGAAAAAGACACTTCACTCATGGTCAACCATGACAACAAAGCATCACCACACATACCTGCAACCAGTGCCAAAATCAGCGTTTTCTTTTCAGATTTATTTCCATTCGACATTATTCTATCCCGCCTTTTAATCGGTTACGTTCACGTTCTTTGCGATACCAATAGGCCCCTTTGGCTATCATTCGCAATTGCATGATCAATCGCTCGGCGAGTTCATCGCGCTCACGTCGATCTAAATCTAAAGCTTCAGCCCCCGAACTGAAAACCAAAGTCACAGACGCTTCTGCTTGAGTATACGCCTCTTCTCTGGTCACGCCGGTGCTCATTAAATACTCGGTTAATTCTGCCGCAAAATGCTGGATTTCTCGAGCAACAGCGGTACGAAATTCAGCAGAAGTGCCGGAGCGCTCACGCAACAATAAACGAAAAACGTTCGGACTACTTTCAATGAATTCCATAAAGGTTTCGACCGAGGTACGAATTACGCTACCTTCTTTCACAATACGTTGACGCGCCTGACGCATCAGTTGACGTAGTAGCAAACCGCCTTCATCAACCATGGTTAAGCCTAGCTCATCCATATCTTTGAAGTGACGGTAAAAAGAAGTCGGTGCAATCCCTGCCTCTCGGGCGACTTCTCGCAAGCTAAGGCTGGAAAAGCTGCGATCCGCACTTAATTGACTAAATGCCGCATCGATCAATGATCGACGTGTCTTCTCTTTTTGCTGTGCGCGGATTCCCATCGATTTCATTCTTAACTTGCTCTTTTTCTGTAGGGTACAAGAGCCTCAATATAACGCAATTTGCTCCTACGGAGAAAGATATGTTGCTTCGCTCGCTCTGAGCGCCGAGAACGTTACTATTGGCATGCATCTAATTGCAATGTTCTCGATGCAATTTATAGACATACAACATACCAAATCATCCTTTTGGTCGATTCTGCGTGATCACTTCCACTCTCTAACAGGCATGACGTGTACCAATAGAGTAAATGAGTTAAAATCGCGCTAAAGCAATGTTAAGCAAATATAACAAGGAAGGCATCATGGCGCATGTTAATCACTATGACGTGATCGTAATCGGTAGTGGCCCTGGCGGAGAAGGGGCTGCAATGGGATTAACCAAAGCGGGACTGAATGTTGCCATTGTCGAGAAAGAAAGCAGTGTCGGCGGCGGTTGTACTCACTGGGGAACTATTCCATCAAAAGCTCTGCGTCATGCCGTTAGCCGCATCATCGAATTTAATAGCAACCCGCTATTTTGTCGAAACAACACCAGCGTTCATGCAACATTTTCTGACATTTTAGGTCATGCTAAATCGGTCATTGATAAGCAAACTCGACTTCGTCAGGGCTTTTATGACCGTAACTCATGCACACTTTTGTTCGGAACCGCGCGATTTATCGATAACTACTCAATTGCAGTGATGCAAAGCGACGGCACAGAAGAAATCTATTCTGCGGATAAGTTTGTCATCGCGACGGGTTCTCGTCCGTATCAGCCTAACGACGTTGATTTCTTGCATGAGCGCATCTACGACAGTGATTCCATTTTGAGCCTGAAACACGACCCTCGCCATATCATCATTTACGGTGCAGGCGTTATCGGTTGTGAATACGCTTCTATCTTCCGCGGTCTTGGAGTGAAAACCGACCTTATCAATACCCGCGACCGCTTGTTGGAGTTTTTAGATAACGAAGTGTCAGATGCGCTGTCTTACCACTTCTGGAACAGCGGTGTGGTAATTCGTAATGATGAGACCTATGAAAAAATCGAAGGCACAGAAGATGGCGTGATTATTCACCTACAATCTGGCAAGAAGATGAAGGCAGACTGCTTGTTGTATGCGAATGGTCGAACAGGTAACACCGATAAGTTGAATTTGGGTGCTGTGGGTCTGGAAGCGGACTCTCGCGGACAACTAAAAGTAAACCGTAATTACCAAACCGATATCGAACACATTTACGCTGTAGGCGATGTCATCGGTTACCCTAGCCTTGCAAGCGCCGCTTATGACCAAGGGCGATTTGTCGCACAAGCCATTACGAAAGGTCAGGCAGAAAACTATCTGATTGATGATATTCCAACGGGTATCTACACCATCCCAGAGATTAGCTCTGTGGGTAAAACCGAGCAAGAGCTAACAGCTGCGAAAGTACCGTATGAAGTAGGACGCTCTTCGTTCAAGCATCTAGCTCGTGCACAGATCGCAGGGAAAGACATCGGCAGCTTGAAGATATTGTTCCATCGTGAAACCAAAGAAATTTTAGGGATTCACTGTTTTGGCGAACGTGCCGCGGAAATTATCCACATCGGTCAAGCCATTATGGAGCAAAAAGGCTCAGCGAATACCATCGAGTATTTCGTCAATACCACCTTCAACTATCCAACAATGGCCGAAGCGTATCGTGTCGCTGCGTTGAATGGTTTGAACCGCTTGTTCTAATCTATGCTTCTTGATAGCAGACAGAAAAACAGCAGGCTTGGACCTGCTGTTTTTATATCAACATTGTGCGAGGAAGGTATCCTTGTGCCATTGGTAGAGAAAGATAACCCCTAAACCAACCCCCCGCATCAACATAAAGCTCGTCATTGCAAACCACAGCGCGTGATTTTCCCACTCGGCGAATAAGTAAAAGACGACGAAGAAACTGCTGGTCGCGACAAACATACTATTGCGCATGTCTTTGCCTTTGGTTGCACCGACAAAAATGCCATCCAATAGAAAGCACCACATCGACGCAAGTGGCATCACCACCAGCCAAGGTAGATACACCGCTGCTTGCTGTTGTACCGCCTCAATTGAAGTGATCATGGCGATCAACTCCGATCCCGCCAAACCAAAGAGCGCGGTCAGTCCTAAGCAAATAATCAAACTCCAAAAGAAAGTGCCGACAAGCGATGCACTCAATTGTTGCCTATCTTTTGCGCCAATCGCCTTCCCGACCATGGCCTCCATTGCATAAGCAAAGCCATCCATGCCATACGAGATAATCATCAGGAAGCTCATCAGAACCGCATTTGCAGCGACAACCTCATCACCAAAGCTTGCGCCTTGGAACGTCATAAAGCTAAAAGCCGCTTGCAGACACAAAGAGCGCAAGAAAATATCGCGATTCAATTTCACGAAGCGCCCTAAACCGTGTTGAGTGCTGGCTAGCAACTTTTGAGGTGATGGTAATTGCCTCTCTCGCCAAGTTTTCCAGACACACATGAGACCAAAACCCATACCTGAGTAGTCAGCAATCACCGATGCCAGCGCAGCGCCTTCTACTTTCCACCCCAAACCAATCACAAACAACAAATCGAGGGCAATATTAGTCACGTTGGTGATGATCACCATCCACATTGGTGCTTTGGAATTTTGCGTTCCGAGCAACCACCCCAACAACACAAAGTTCATTAGCGCAGCGGGGGCACTCCACACTCGAATAGAGAAATATTGCATGCCGTAGTGCTTCACTTCAGCACTGGCGTCACTCCAACCAAAGATCAAATCAGCAATCGGGTTATGGGCAATAAGAAAGACTAACGCAAAGAGCAGCGCCATGAGTGAGCCTTGCATAAACACCAAGGCAAGTTGCTTTCGGTCGTCACCGCCATAGGACTGCGCCGCCAACCCAGTAGTCGACATACGCAAAAAACCAAGCAGCCAAAATGTCACACTGATCATGGTACTGCCCAACGCAACACCGCCCAAATACCAAGCATGGTCTAGATGACCAATCACCGCAGCATCGACCAAACCGAGCAATGGAACAGTAATATTCGACAGCACCATAGGTATCGCTAAAGCTAATACCTGGCGATGAACTTTTGGATTAGATAAAGGAGAGAAGATTGAATTTGTCACAGGCACCTCATCAGTAAGATCGACGAGTGTACCTGAGCGCTTAACGACTAGCCAATTACCACTTGATATGAACGAGGACTGGCGTGAGGCGATGCTTCAACATTGGAATCTTATTAAGCCAACGCTGCCAAGCTTTCCAACGAGAACAGAATCTATCGAATGGCGAGAAAGCTTTCACCCACTGTGCCCATGGTAACCATTGCAATATCTGTTCTGCAGGCGCTTCAAAGCCATGAGCATAACGATCAGAGCCAAGCTTTTGTCCCCATTTGGTTTCCGTTAAATCTCCTGCCAACACCATACACAGTTCAGCAGAGACAAAATGTCGACCCAAGGTTTGAATAAATTTCGCGACTTGGCGCTCTGTGCAATCGAGCAGTGCCATTTCACATAAAATGAGTACTGGTGCTTGCTCTGGAATGGCTAACGTCTCTAGCCACGACATTTCATCCACACTGCCACAGCGATGTTCATAACGTTCATTTTTGTGGAACAAGCGCTGACGCCATACCAAATTTTCCGTCACGTCCAGCTCTATCCAATGGCAGCGCCCATTATCCAAACGATAAAAGCGGGTATCCAGCCCAGCTCCAACATTGATTATCCAAGCATCGGGATACTGCTGTAAGAAGTGACTAACCTGCTGGTCACAAAGCTGAGTCAGCGTCACGTGCAGCAATTGCTTCTGCGCAATATCACCACTCAAACAATCCGGCGCCATCTTACAACTCAAACACGCTTTAGCAGCTATCGGATCGTACACCAAGCCATTGTCGACCATGCTTTCACGGCTACGCAATAACAGTGGCTTTAATAGATGGTTAGGAACTTGATGTTTAGACTGAGACATGGGCATTTCCTGCGCCAGAGAGAAAACATAGACATTAATAAGGATGATAATGAATATCAATTACATTATCAAGCTTATAAATTGCTCAAAACAAACAAGGTCAAGATGATAAGCAAGCTTTTGGAGGAAGTAGAAAAAGAGAAAAGAAGAGAAAAGACAAAACAGCCCAGATGAACTGGGCTGCTTAAACACACTTACATCCAATCGGTATTACGAATAATACCAACGGCTAAGCCTTCAATCGTAAGGTGCTGAGATGTTAAGTCCACTTGAATTGGGGCAAACTCTTCATTCTCAGCATGCAGTAAGATGATTGAGCCTTTGCGCTCTAAACGCTTTACTGTCACATCATCATCAACGCGCGCAACGACAACTTGACCGTCTCTCACGTCTTGGGTTTTATGCACAGCGAGCAAATCGCCATCCATAATCCCGATGTCTTTCATACTTTCGCCATTTACACGAAGTAAGAAATCCGCTTGCGGCTTGAACATCGCAGGGTCGACTTGGTAGTGCGCTTCTACGTGTTCCTGAGCCAATATGGGCTCACCTGCAGCAACTTGACCAATCAAAGGCAAGCCCTGTTCGTCATTAGCTGCAGAGTCATCAAGTAGGATACGAATCCCACGCGATGCACCTGGGATAATTTCAATTGCTTGCTTACGAGCAAGCGCTTTTAGGTGTTCCTCTGCGGCATTCGCAGAGCGGAAGCCAAGCTCACGCGCAATCTCTGCACGAGTTGGTGGCATTCCGGTGTCATCGATTTTACTTTTGATCAAATCGAAGACTTGTTGTTGGCGTGGCGTTAACGGCTTCATGTCTCACCTGTCTTTTTATACAGTTAACTGTGAGTATATCCAGTAAATGCTCAAATGAAAACCCAATTGGTTGTTTTTTAATTTATTTGTGGAGTGCACTTCGTTTGCTGCCCAAGTTCATTATTCATGCGTTTAAAACACCGCCTTTTCAGTTAATCAAAGTAAAGCAACAACTTAGGAGTTCGACTAATTTACAGCCAATAAAATTAAAAGGTTTGACCAGTTTCTGGTATCCTTGCTGCGCTTAAATTTTATCGCCTAGGCTTATTTCTTTTGCCGTACTCATTTCTTTTTCTATAGAAGACATGCAAAGCGGACACTGAAATAAGGTTAGGCCTGTTTGAATACCTATTGAGGCTGTGAACTTTATGTCTTCTGGACAATCATTTTCACGTTCATTACTAAAACTACCTTTATCGGTACTGGTAAAGGGCACCACAATCCCGTCGAACCCGATTGAAGATCTGAATATCGACCTCGCTAAGCCGATTGTATATGCCCTACCGTTCCGCTCGAACGTGGATTTGCTGACACTGCAAAAACAAGCCATGAGCCTTGGTCTGCCTGACCCGCTCAGTCCGCTGGAAATCAATGGCAAAACGCTGAACCGTTTCGTCTTTATCGCTGCGCGTCCAACTGTGATGAACAACGATAATGATGTCCCAACCGACTCTGTCTCTCTGTTCACTGACTTACTGGAACTACATAAACTGGACAGTGAGTTGGATGTTCAAATGATCCCTGCAACCGTGCTTTGGGGTCGTAAGCCAGGTAAAGAAGAGAACCAAAAGCCTTACCTTCAACCGATGAATGGTCCGCAAAAAGCCAAAGCGGTAATGGCGGCAGGACGCGACTGCTTAGTTCGCTTTAGTCCCGTGGTATCTCTGCGTTATATGGCAAACTCTCACGGTACCGACAGCGCAATTGCGCACAAATTGGCTCGCGTGGCGCGTATCCACTTCTCACGCCAGAAACTGGCTGCTTCAGGCCCAAACCTGCCACAACGCCAAGTGTTGTTTGCTCGTTTATTAAAATCCCCAGCTATTGAACTGGCGATCGCTGACGAAGCCAAGAGCAAAAATATCTCGATTGATAAGGCACGTAAAGAAGCCCACGACATCATGGATGAAATCGCCGCCGACTTCTCCTACGGTCTAGTGAAAAACGGCGACCGCATCCTGAGTTGGCTATGGACAAAGCTATACCAAGGGTTGCACATCAATAACGCCTCGACTGTGCGTCGTTTAGCGCAAGACGGCCACGAAATTGTGTACGTTCCGTGTCACCGTAGTCACATGGACTACCTACTGTTGTCTTACGTTCTATACCATGAAGGCATGGTGCCTCCGCACATTGCGGCAGGCATTAACCTGAACTTCTTCCCGGCCGGTCCTCTTTTCCGTCGCGGTGGGGCGTTCTTTATTCGTCGTAGCTTTAAAGGTAACAAACTGTACTCAACCATTTTCCGTGAGTATCTAGCCGAGCTGTTTGCCAAAGGCTATTCAGTCGAGTACTTCAGTGAGGGTGGTCGTTCACGTACAGGTCGCTTACTGCAAGCGAAAACGGGTATGCTGGCTATGACCATCCAAGCAATGCTACGTGGTCTAAACCGCCCAGTAACGCTAGTGCCGGTCTACATCGGTTACGAGCACGTAATGGAAGTAGGCACTTACGCGAAAGAGCTGCGTGGCAAACGCAAAGAGAAAGAAAACGCAGGGCTTGTACTGCGTACTCTGCGTAAACTGCGTAACTTTGGTTTGGGCTATGTGAACTTCGGTGAGCCAATTCAGCTCAACCAATACTTGAACGAGCATGCTCCTGAGTGGACGAAAGACATCGACAGCATGGGTGGTAACAAACCACAATGGATGAATCCTGTGGTCAATGACCTTGCTAATAAGATGATGACGCACATCAACGATGCGGCGGCAGCAAACGCGTTGACCTTGTGTGCAACCGCACTGCTTGCTTCTCGTCAACGTGCACTTTCTCGTGACTCGCTGATCAACCAGATTGAGTGTTACTTAAAGCTACTCAAAAACAACCCGTACTCAAGCACCTCCACTATCCCTACCGAAAGTGCTGAGGAGTTGGTCGATCATGCGATTTCACTTGATAAGTTCGTGATTGAAACCGATAGCATGGGTGACATCATTTCGCTGGACCGTAGCCAATCGATCCTGATGACCTACTACCGCAACAACATCATCCACTTGTTTGCTCTGCCATCATTAATTGCTCAGATGATCATTCGTCAGCGCAACCTTTCGGTAGAAAAGATTCAAGCGAATGTCGCGCAAATCTACCCATTCTTGAAGAAAGAGTTGTTCTTAAGCTATCAAGAAGACGAGTTGGATGAATTGGTCGTTAAAACACTGCATGAGTTTGCCGATCAGAAAATGATTAGCCTCGATGGTGATAAGCTGGAGATCAATCAGTCGAACAACCAGCCTTTGGTTCTGCTAGGTCGTACAATCACGGAAACACTGCAGCGCTACTCTATCGCGATGAACTTGCTTGTTGCTTACCCAGAGCTCGGTAAATCGGACCTAGAACAGAAGAGCCAAGATATTGCTCAACGTTTAGGACGCTTACACGGTATTAATGCGCCAGAATTCTTCGATAAAGGTGTGTTTACCGCTATGTTCAATACGCTCAAACAGCAAAAATACCTCGATAACGATGGTAACTGTGACACGAAGAAAACGCAGCAATTTGCACGATTACTATTCACTCTGCTTTATCCAGAAGTGAAACTGACGATCGAAGAGAGTATTCATCAACTTCAGTCGTAACCGTTTTACCTTCTTCCAAAATAAGAAAAAAGGCATCCAATCGGATGCCTTTTTTCTATTTCTTCGCTTACCAAAATGCGACCAATAACCCTATCGCTATCACCATGCCAACATAGTTGTTGTTGAGGAAAGCCTTAAAGCACAACTCCCGCTCACGGTGACGAATTAAGTGCTGCTGATAAACAAACAACGACGCTGCAATCAAAAGGGTCCAGTAGTAACTTTGCCCCAATTGGTAGAACTGCCCTAACCAAACCAACATCGCGAGCGTAATCAGTTGCAACACACCAATAATAAGCTTGTCATGACGACCAAACAAAATTGCCGTCGATTTAATGCCAATCTTTAAATCATCATCGCGATCGACCATCGCATACTGAGTATCATAAGCAATGGTCCATAAAGCGTTAATCAGAAACACAAACCAAACTATCAGTGGTAGCTCCCCGGTTTGTGCAGCCCACGCCATTGGAATTGCCCAGCTAAAAGCTAAGCCTAAAAAGAGTTGTGGAATATGAGTGTAACGCTTCATAAATGGATAAATGAACGCCAACACGATGCCAGCGAAGGATAGCTGAATCGTCAACGGGTTCATGGTCAGCACTAACAAGAATGAGCTGATACCCAAAACCAAAAATAATCCAATCGCTTCTTTTGCTGTCACTTTCCCTGATGGCAGTGGGCGTTGCTTGGTACGTTTTACATGGCCGTCGACTTTGCGGTCAGCAAAATCATTAATCACGCACCCCGCGCTACGCATTAGGAATACACCCAATACAAACACGATAAATACATCCCAACTCGGCATCCCTTGGGCTGAGATAATTAGCGCCCAAATCGTTGGCCACATCAGTAACAGTGAACCAATCGGGCGATCCATGCGCATCAGTTGCCAATATGCTTTGGCTTTTTCTGCGGACATTTACACTGTCTCCTTAGCGTAAACTGGTGAATTAGATAAGAATAACTCGGCGACTAGCATCGGTTTGTGATTCATCCACAACCTTGAGCGTCGCGCTAACAAACGTCCTTCTGGTACGGCTACCCATCCCATTTGCAAAGAGTCCCGCTCAACGTTATCTGCGCTGAACACAGTTAGTCCTAATGGGATATCCCCTTGTTGAGCCAAATCATACTGCTGATCAACTAAGGTTGAGCGAGGAATTAATGTCCGTCCGATAACCCAGTTATCATTGTCACCACACAAAATTACCTCTCGCAGTAAGCAATCTTGTTCGGACAATAACTGGCTTTCGTCCTGTTTTAACGTCGCCGCAGTGACGATCTGATTTTGTAGCAATTCTACCGTTAATGCTTGGCAGTGTTGCTTTAAACGACGTGACAAAGACCCTTGCTCTTCAAGCCAGTGCTTGGCAAATTCATTTGGAAATTCGAATTCTTCGGGGTTTTGCCACTCTACTTCCAATAAAGAAGCAAGATAGAGTGATGTTGGCTGATTCATACTAGTATTCAATTGGAGGCTTTATGCGTACAATAAAGCAACAACTTACCGTCCATAGTAATGTATGTAACCGTAAGTTCCGTTATTTGTTATAGACGGCCCATTGTATCAAGACTGAAGCGATTCGAATATCGCGATCCAGAGAAAGAAAAGTTAGAAATATGTACAAACGTTATATAGCCCAAATTATTTTTGCGTTAACCATACTGTTCGCCGCACCAAGTTGGGCTGAAACGGAAGAAGCTGGACCTAAGTTGGCATACTTTACCCTTGAGCCTGATCTGACTACTAACTTTTACACCAAAGGCAAAAAGTTAGGTTATGTGCAAGTGCGCATCGACATCATGGTAATGAGCCAACAAGATTTATCGATTGTTGAGCATCACCAACCTTTGATTCGCGATGCAGTGATTGAATTACTGGGTAAGCAAACAGAAGATACTATTAAGTCCCTCTCTGGCCGAGAAGATCTGCGCAAAACCTTAGTGACGACCCTCAACGAAACACTTTTGCCCGAAACAGGTAAAACCATCATTGCCGATTTGTTGTTTACAAAATACCTTTACCAATAAACCCAAATCGTTTTGAACATAAAAAAGACCGCTCTTGAGCGGTCTTTTCATTTCAGCTTTAGGCTTGCTGTTGGTATTTCATCTTGCCTGAATCAAACAGCGCAATCGCCATCCCCGACAGTAAACCCACTAAGTGAGCGGTGTTTGCAATCGCCATGAACGGCTGCACAAAACCAAGAACTAACCATACCAACATAAAAACGATGATTGGCTTGGGTAGCGTAAGGCCTAAATGTGGCAAGCGGTAACCCAATATCCACAAATAGCCAAGCAGTGCATAGACCACGCCAGACAAGCCACCGAAGTTTGCCCCTTCAACATAGAATTGGCCAGCCCCAGAAAGCGCTGCTGATACTACAAAGAGTTGCAATAGCTTACCGGAACCGAGACGACGTTCGATGTCGCCCCCCAACTGCCACCACCATAGTAAGTTGAACACGATGTGAGTCACTGAAAAGTGCAGTAACGCATGGCTTAGCCATCGCCACACTTGCCATTGTTGTCCCTCAAAGGCTGGGAAGTGCAACAACTTAAACACGCCATTGCCAAAGCCAAACATTTGTAACAAGTAGATGATGGTACACACCGTCATGATCAGCAAAGTCATTGGGCCGGCTTTTGCTTTGACCATGCTCATGATACTCGGGCTAGAATAATGAAAGGTGCTCTTGCGAGTATCGGCAACGTCCCACGAGGCGGCGCTGTATTTTGAATCAGACGGGTTAGCAAGGAACTGCTTAAGTTCGGCTTCCGCTTCTATTTCATGCTGGCTATCAGTCAGCCACAGCGCAAATTGCCCATCCCCTTCTGGCATCATTTCGATGTCAATTTGGCGAGAGGCCATATAATCAATAAAGGCTTGTGCCATACGTGGATTATTTAACGTTACCAATCTCTTCATTAACTTCTCACTATCGGTAGTTCTGCTCGATGCCAGGCTTCAAAGCCACCATCCACACTGTACACCTGTTCAAAGCCTTGGTTAACTAAATATTGCGCCGCACCTTGGCTACTAATGCCGTGGTAACACATCACCAGAATAGGTTGTTCGAACTCCACTTCATCCATAAACGCAACGATCGTATCGTTAGTTAAGTGATACGCGGACTCCGCATGCGCAACGGCAAACGATTGAGGGTCACGGATATCTACAAGCTTCGCATCACCCTGCTCGAGCAGCGCTTGCGCACCTTGTACATCGATATGCTTAAACTGATCCATTTACTTTCTCATTGTCTTATTAATATACCCAAGCAACCTCGAACCTAACGTGCTAATCAGCACCCGTGGTACAGCATAAAATCTATATTTGAAGCCGCTTGGGTATACTGCCGCTATTGTAACCTATCCAACGGCAAACTTAGACACATGGATAATCAGGCTTTTCAAAAGTGTACACATTCCAACCATTTGTGGATAAAGCTGTGAATTGCGTTGATAAAGTGTATTTGGATCTTTTGATCCACAATATGTAGTGATGATCCTGATCTAACTGTGTGTATATCTATAACTATCCCCAGATGGGAAAGTGCTTGAATCCCTTATTTTGTCCGGGTTTCGAACAGTTGATAAATAATTACTTCACAGAGTTATACACAGGTAGCACATAAAATCCGGATCGCAAACGCTATCGATTTTCGATCGACAATAAAAAAGCCGAGATCACATGATCTCGGCTTTCTATGAAAATCTTACTTTCAATTAGCAGTGGAAATTAAAATTCACCCACGGCCAATTTTAGTTTCTTCATTGCGTTTTTTTCTAGCTGGCGAATACGCTCGGCAGAAACACCGAACTCATCAGCTAAGTCTTGCAATGTTGCTTTCTCATCATCTAACCAACGAGAACGCACGATGCGCTGACTACGCTCATCCAAACTCGCTAATGCATGACCCAAGCGATTGTTGGTGTGCATTTCCCAGTTAGCTGCTTCGATGTTGTCAGCCACATCAGACGATTTGTCTTCTAGGTACAGCATTGGCGCTGTGTAAGCGTTTGAGCTGTCGTCTTCGTCAGTTGGCATATCAAAGGTTGAATCCACCGCCGCTAAGCGTGATTCCATCTCGCGAACTTCAGAAGGCTCAACACCTAACTCACGCGCAACGGTTTCGACTTCACCGTTGTTAAACCAACCCAAGCGCTTTTTCGACTTACGCAAGTTGAAGAACAACTTACGTTGCGCTTTAGTGGTCGCAATTTTCACGATACGCCAGTTACGTAGCACGTATTCGTGGATCTCTGCTTTGATCCAGTGGACAGCAAAAGACACCAAGCGAACCCCTACCTCTGGGTTAAAACGCTTAACGGCTTTCATTAGACCGATGTTACCCTCTTGCACAAGGTCCGCCATTGGCAAACCGTAGCCAGAGTAACCACGAGCAACGTGAACAACGAATCGTAGGTGCGAAAGAATTAGACCTTTTGCAGCCTCAATCTCACCTTTGTAGTGTAATCGTTCTGCCAGTTCACGCTCTTCGTCTGCAGTCAGCATTGGGTAGCTGTTTACTGAGCGAATATAGCTATCAAGGCTATCTTGCGTGACTAGAGCCATCGGATACGCTTCTTTTGTCATTCAATTCCTCATCAATCTCTGATCTGGAGCATTACATTGCAAATTTAGCTTCGATATCTTGAACTCAAAATGAACAAGTTTCAAGAAGGGGAAGCAATTATCCATAAACATTCGGTCTAAACAAGGGATCCAGATTAGCTAGTGCTAATAAAATCCAAGTAGTAAGACCTTCATCACTTAAACTGGTTCAATTTCTTTTAAATGTCGTTGCGCAGAAAAGCGCGCCGCAATGCATCCCAAAAGACTACCAATGATGATTAATAGCAAAGATTCATCCCAGCTTAGACCAATCAGGCGAAACTGGCTGTCGTACAATGCAGCAAGATCTTCCACCGCACTATTCATAACAATGGTCACTAAAGCCGTTACCAACCACGCGATGGTGGCACCTAATACGCCAAACCACATCCCCGTGTACAAATAAGGACGCAGAATAAAACTGTCCGTCGCACCGATCAGTTTCATGGTTTGAATCTCTTCTTTATTCGCCAGCACATTAAATCGCAACGTGTTGCCAACGATTAAAAATACCGCACCGAGCATCAACACTGTCAGAGTAATGACAATAATACTCGCGAGAGTTTTGATCGCATCAAGACGCGCCAGCCAATCTTCATCAAGTCTCACGTCGGTCACGTCTTGTTGCTCTCGAACGTCTTTGGCTAATGACTGAATATCACTTTTTAGCTCCGAGGCTGGCGTAATTACCAACACACCGGGTAGCGCATAGCCACTTAAAAGACTGATAGCCTGATCGAATCCTGCATATTGGCTTAAATCAGATAGACCTTGTTGCGGTGAAATATATTCCACCTCTTTTACCAAAGGCCAAGTTTCAATTTGATCTTTGAGAACCATCACACGTGCATCCGGCATGCCTTCTACTAAGTAAGCACTAACTTGCGAGGGAGATGCCACATCTTCCGCGGCACCCGCGACGTTTTTGCCCAGTAGATACAAACAAGCTGGCATAGCAAGTGCCATTGAAATCACGGCTAGGGTCAGGATATTACCTAAAGGTCGTTGCCATAAGGCGCTAAAAGAGGATTTTGCTTGTTTTGCGTGGACAGAGAAAAAACCATCGGTATTTGCACGCTTGGCACTGCGGCCTTTCCCCTTCTTTTGGGAGTGCTTGTTACCTGCCATAGTCTTCTACCTCACTTAGGAAGCCTTGGTTTAATTCAAAATGACGATACTGTGGGCGAGTGTTTACTAACCCCACATCGTGCGTGGCGAGTAAGATGGTCACTCCCGCACGATTAAATTCTTCGAACAACCGCAATACGCGATTGGATAGTTCGGGATCGAGGTTACCTGTCGGCTCATCAGCCACCAGCAACGTTGGTCGATTGACTACGGCACGAGCAATACCGACGCGTTGTTGCTCACCACCAGAGAGTTGGCTCGGCAGGCAACGAGCCTTATCAAGCAAGCCCGTTTTATCTAACGCCGCAGAAACGCGGCGTTTGATTTCGTTTTCAGAAATCGATTCGATGCGCATCGGCAGAGCGACATTGTCGTATACGCTGCGATCCATCAATAGGCGATGATCTTGAAAAACAATCCCAATATTGCGGCGCAAAAAAGGGATGTCTTTGCTTGGAATACGCGTGATGTCGTGGCCATTAAAATGGATTTTGCCATCGGTTGGTCGCTCTATCGCGCAGATCAATTTCAGCAAGGTACTTTTACCAGCCCCGGAATGTCCGCCTAAAAACGCCATTTCACCGCGCCTCAGGTGAAAATCGACTTTTTGCAGTGCTTGTCGACCACCTCGGTAAGCTTTGCTTACTTGCTGAAATTTGATCACCGTTGATTTCCTCTAACTCTTTTTATTCTTCACGACTAAACAGTGCGTCAATAAACTCTTGAGTTTCAAATGGACGCAAGTCTTCGATACCTTCACCCACACCAATGTAACGAATTGGAATACCGAACTGATCAGCAATAGCGAAAATTACGCCGCCCTTGGCTGTACCATCCAGCTTAGTCAAAGTAATCCCGGTTAGAGGGGCAACATCACTGAAAAGTTTCGCTTGGCTAATGGCATTTTGTCCTGTACCTGCGTCAAGCGTTAGCATGATCTCATGTGGTGCAGAGTCATCAATTTTCTTCATCACACGTACAATCTTACGCAGCTCTTCCATTAGGTTCGCTTTGTTCTGTAGACGACCTGCTGTATCAGCAATCACCACATCCACACCACGTGCTTTTGCCGCTTCAATCGCATCATAGATAACAGAGGCACTGTCTGCGCCAGTATGTTGAGCAATCACAGGAACATTATTACGTTCACCCCACACTTGTAGCTGCTCAACCGCTGCGGCACGGAAAGTATCTCCCGCTGCAAGCATCACTTTTTTGCCTTGAGTTTGGAACTGCTTCGCTAGCTTACCGATGGTTGTGGTTTTACCCACGCCATTTACACCCACCATCAAGATGACGTAAGGCGTTTTGTTGCTATCGATTTCTAGTGGCTGTTCGACTTTAGAAAGAATCTCAGCCATTTCTTCTTTCAACAAACCATAAAGGGCTTCGCCGTCTTTCAGATCGCCACGTGTGGCTTTTTCTGTCAGGTTGTTGATAATTTTTGTTGTGGTATTCATGCCCACATCAGCAATAAGCAGTTGCTCTTCTAGCTCTTCAAATAAGTCTTCATCGATTTTCTTACCGCTGAACAGACCGAAGAAGCCAGCACCAATATTTGCTTTTGTTCGGCTTAGGCTGCGTTTAAGACGAGCAAAAAAGCTTTCTGTTGGCTTTTCTTGTTCTTGAACACGAGGCGCGGCCGATACGACTTCTGGCTCCTCTGCTTCTGGCTCCTCTGCTTCTGCTTCTGCTTCTGCTTCTGCTTCTGCTTCTGCTTCTGCTGGGGCAGCCTCCGCTTTTTTCGATTCTTCTTCAAGTTCTGGCGTTGCTTCCGCTTGCTCAGCAGCCGCGTCGGTTTGCTGCTCTTCAGAAGGCGCTTCCACTGCTTCTTCTTTTACTGTTTCTTCAGTTTTTGGTTTTGGGCTTTGTTCTTCGTCACCAAAACCTAGCCACGAAAGTAATCCGCGCTTCTTTTTTTCCGTCATCTGGGGCTATCCTAGATTGTTCTTTTATCTATTAATGACTCTTTTTTGACAAGATTATTATCTGTCTAAAAAAGGCTAATGACAAAGTTGTGAAAACTTTCCGATTAGGTAATTCTAATCTTATTAGTGTTACACTCTGTCATCTTGAATATTCTGGGCTGTATCCAAGCTCCAAGCTCATTGCTTGGGCGATTAGATATAGTATCACTTTATTAGCGGTCAAAAAATCTATGGTAAGACGTCGCCAGCAAAACTCATCACAAAAAAAGCCAACAACGGGCTTTGTTCGCATTATTAGTGGCTTATGGAGAGGCAGAAAACTTCCTGTACACGATGCTGAAGGCTTACGCCCCACGACCGATCGCGTCAAAGAAACGCTGTTTAACTGGTTAGCTCAAGATGTACCACAGGCAAAATGTCTCGACTTGTTTGCTGGCTCTGGCGGCTTGGGATTTGAGTCAGCTTCGCGCCAAGCAGAGCAAGTGACCATGGTTGAGCTAAACCCACAAGCTTTCCAACAGTTACAAAAGAATGTTGCCTCTCTTAACGCGAACAACATCCAAGTGGTAAATACCGACGCACTGAGCTTTTTGAAGCAACCGGGTTCTGCTCACCATGTGGTGTTTATTGACCCACCGTTTCGCAAAGGCCTATTGGATGAGACCGTGGCTCTGCTAGAACAAAATGGCTGGCTCGCGGAAGATGCGATGATTTATATTGAAACAGAAAAAGAACTCAATATTGCCGACTTACCAGAAAACTGGCAATTACATCGAGAAAAAACAGCAGGCCAAGTGAGCTATCGTCTGTACGAACGTACCTCCGCATAACGCCTCGATTTAAAAGGATACTTAAATGAAAGCACTAATTATGCTGGCCAAAGCGGCTATCGCCTTTGTTTGGTTAGTATTAATCCTAAATATTTTTATGCCCTTTCCCGGCAATGCCGCGATTGCGCTATACATCATGACCGCTTTTTTGTTCATCATGCACGGTTTACAAATGGCCATCTTCATTGGTGCATTTGGCGACAAAATAAAAATGAGCAGTTGGGAAAAATATTCAATCCTGATTTTTGGTATTTTTGCCCTACTCGATATTCGTCGTAAACACATGATGTAATCGCTCAGATACGAAAAAGCCGCTCTTGTGAGCGGCTTTTTTTCTGCGTTTAGTTCGTCACCCAATGTAACTTTTTACACCATCCAAGAACATTTGAGTGGAGATCATCACCAGTAACAAGCCCATTAAGCGTTCTACCGCCTTCAAGCCACGTTCACCCAACAAGCGATTAAAGAAGCCATAAAACATCAGTATAAAAAATGTTGCGCCCCACGCAATTACGACTGATGCTGACATTTCCAACATTTTCTCTGGATGTTGCGAAGACAGTAAAAGCAAGGCTGCAATCACTGAAGGGCCCGCGATCATAGGAATGGCCATCGGAACAATAAAGGGCTCCTCGCCTGCTGCCAGTCCAGTGATGCTGCCAGCACTCGGGAAAATCATCTTAATCGCAATAATGAAGAGAATAATGCCACCTGAAATGCTGAGCGTTTCTGGCTGGACATGCAAAAAACTTAAGATGCTTTGTCCTGCAAACAGAAACAGCATCAAAATCAGTAAGGCAAACAGTAGTTCACGAATCAATACCTTACGACGACGCTTGGGATCGATATGTTTGAGAATAGACAACACAATCGGCAAGTTACCGAGAGGGTCCATGATTAGAAACAGCATGGTCGCTGCAGAAAGAATGTCCATATTCTGGCCTCACCTAAAAAATGGCGGCCAGTGTATAGCAAACTGACAACGTGAGTACATGGCTGAGGGCGAAAACAGCATATTCACCCTCGCATCATAGCCGCCGCTTAGTGATTGCAGACACGCGCCATATTGACCACAAACTTACCTTCAAGCTCACGGATTTTGTCGCGCTTGAGCAAAAATGCTAGCAATGTATCTAAGTCTAGATTATTCAGTTTACAGGTGTGAAAGCGAACGGTGTTGCCAAAGTGCTGTGCCAGCGCTTCGCGATCCATTGGCGTTTCTCGAAGTAGGTTTAGCAGCTCGTGGGCATGGATTTCACTCATTATTGACTCCAGTCATCAAGAACAATACGTCCAGTTTACTGAAATCTTCGGGAGCTGCTTTGACTTAAATTAGTAAATGATAGAGGCAACAATGAGGGCGTGGGCAAAGAAGTAGCTACCACTTACCCACAAATAGGCGTGTTTCATCGGTTTTCGGTAACCGTGTATCGCATACGCCAACGCCGAATAGATCAAAACTAGGGTTCCGCTGAAACCGATAGCATTGGCATAGCTCGGGGCCTGCAACCAAACTTCACCCGCCGCCCAAGCAAGCTGAACCAACATCATCCCCATGATCACAACAGGAAACACCAGAGAGTCGAGTTGAGGTAGCAACAAAAAGAACGCCACGATACTCGCTGCGAGCAGTAGGGCCAACAGCCACCAGACAATCTCACCATTAAGCTGCACCCAAAATGACTTGCTGTAGCACACCTGAGCAAGCAAATACGCAGCAAAGTAAATTAGCTTACGAGTTTTAAACGAGTGCAGCGTATCTGCCACCATAGAAACAATAAGCCCACCCGCAATCCAGTAGGTATATGTTGCGGATGCGCCTTGAGTTAACACCAACACAAGAAGAAGTAGCAGAGTAAAGATTTTAAACACGAGGGATTGTGTCGGGTTAGCTTGTTTTGCTCCCAACACGGAATACACACCTGATAGCCCTATCGCCAGCCAACTCCACATGCCGTATACACCTTTTACTTAAACTCGCCGCTAGTCTAGGTAGACCAGTTTTGATGTAAAGACACAATCTGCGAAAGTTGGATCTCGCTAGCGATTCGAAACATTTTGTAACCCTCAGTCTGCACAACAATTAAGTCGATGAGCCTTAGTGACGGCCATAAATATGGGGCACTGCCCTATCCCATGAGCCAAGTTCATCAAATCACACGGCACAGTAACCCGCGCTTATTAAAACAATTTAACTAAAAGCCAGCCCAATGGCCTTGGTAACCCATCACGTCAAAAACTGATGACTAAACCATCAGACTGCATACATCACAGGCAACAAGAATAAATAACAGACACAAAAAAGAAAATCGTCTTGGTAGTGAGCTAAAATAGTAGAAACCACCGCTGAACAGATTAGAACAACATGAAAAATCAAACTTAACTCAATAACAAAAACATCAAATAACGAACGTAAGCCAATGATAAATAAAGCCACATTCTCAATAACCATTGAAAACACCGACTTCATAAACCATCAAATCACTAAACACTTTTTAAGCCCATATTTTCTCATTAGATAAGAAAATTCCCCTTCCACACCTCAACTCAATGATGCACCTCCATAGCACATCTTTTTATTTTCTCAATTTTTGAGAAACACAGACAAAATCGGCAATCAACATACCAACCGAAACAAAAAACAATTTCCAAGCCAACAACAAACCAAGATTGACACTTTAAAATCATACACTTAAACAAAATACGAACAACAATCACACAATACGAGCATTTTAAATACAACACAAAAAACACAGTTTCATTAGTCAAAAACACGTAAAAAAAGACAAGTTAAGTGTATTTTTTGAAAAGATTATCGAGCATATGTTGATCAAACCCCAAAAACAGTGCTATATTAAATTCATCGAGTTCATCAAAGATTAAGGGGTAGTGTTATGATTTCATCTTCTCAAAAACAAGGGCTGGTAATGATTGCAGTGGTTGTGGGTTTAATGACACTGCCAATGATGTACTAACCTACTGATTAAAAATAAAAAAGGACGCAAATGCGTCCTTTTTTATTTATCTGTGCTTTTTTACTGTATGTGTTTGGACAAGATATCCCAATGCATGTAGTAGAAACCAAGAGCGGCGAGCGTAATCAACGTCATTAGCAAAATTGCTGCACGCCAAATAAAACGAGAGCTTCTTGGCGTTAGCTCTTTTTCACAAGCGTCACATGCCGCCATAAAGCCTTTCCGATCATCCAGCTTATAATCGTCTTCGTGAACCACTTTATTACGCACAGTAGCGATAAAACGAAGCTTTGCTATCACGTCATGTGGTAAACGTTCTTCACAACTATTAATAAGTTGGTGTAACCCTTTCCCTTCTGCATGGTACTGAGTACGCAAAAGTTTTTCGATCGTTCGGGTACGCATGACTACTTTTTCAATATCTGACATCGTAACCCTCCTTACCAGACCCTTCCCGTGTTCGTTATTTTTATTCTTCTATAAATTTAGAGCTTTTTCGAGCCGTTAAGTGCAATTTTACTTTCAATTTGTGCCCTTGAGCGCATATAGCCAGACAAGTGAAAGCTGCTTAGTTCAGCTTTAGTGACGTAGCTTGCAGATGAAGCAACGATTTCATCGCGTCCCCATTGAGATAAACCGTGAAGTGCGCCGAATAAAATTCATGTCCCTTTCATTAGATTATGAATAAGTTATCTCAACTCATCGTTTCATCAGTGAGTTCTGTAGAATAGAGCTCAATGAAACATCGGAGGTTAACATGCCAATCTCACTTATTGTTGCCCTGTTCGCCCTTATTGCTTTGGGCGCATGGGTATTTTTTCGTTTCTATAGCAAGCACTATGTGGGCGAAGATGCTCCAGAACAAAGTGCACAGGTAACTATTTTAGATAAGCAAGCTATCGACGTCCCAGATGCACCACCAGGCCAAGACGACCAAGAATATTGGATTTATGTCCAGCGCGGTTCTATTGGCCCTAAACGAGAGTTCCAAATTGGAGTGCACTACTACCATGCACTCAACCCTGGAGATAAAGGAACGCTAACCTATCGTGGTAACAAATTCCTTCACTTCGCCATCAAACGTTAAGGCAGTAACCAACGAGTCTTGGCAGAGCGAGAAAAGAGATAGCTCATCGCCAAGGCTCCAGCTCCACTGATAATGATCCAGACTGGAATCACCCATGCGGGATGTCCGGTGTACCAACCAAACGCTTTCATCGGCCATAAGAAAATTGGGTGAAGTAAATAAATCCCCAAGCTGTGCTGACTGATCACACTCACCACTTTTTGTACTTTTGGTGACAAGCCTTCCCCAAAGTAACGACCGATCATGAAAATCATCGAAGCCGCTAGAATGACATTCAGTGTTTTGTAAGACAGCCAGCGTCCAACCGTGTACTTCTCCGCCTCTAAACTGTTCGTCACGACCATAGTAAATGTCACAGCCAACGCGACGAGGCCAAACCCTGTAAATAAGGTCACCATAGAGCGGCTCAAAGGCACTTTTTGAAATAGAACATAACCCAGAGGAAGGTAACCCATGTAGAGCCACATTTGGTTACTCCACGGACCATCAATCTTGAACAAAAACAGCGTGCTGGTGAAAAGCCAAAATGCGAGATAGGTATACAACACATTGTCATCAACGTTGCGTACCATCCATTGGAACAACGGAATCACAAAATACAGCGGTATAAAGTAATAGAAAAAACCGAGGTGGTAATACGTTGCGTGGAATGGGCTATTGCTTAACACCTCTTTTACGGTTTCAAAGTCAAACCCTTGAGCCGTCCAGCCAGAGAGGTATGCATAAAACATCGACCAAATAAGAAATGGGACTAAGACTTTGCCTAAACGCCTTTTGATATAATACTTACCGTCAAATGGTCGAGTGTCACTGAGCATCAACGCTCCGGTGATCAGAATGAAAACTGGCACCGCCCAGCGGGTAACGCTATTAACGCCTACCGCCGTCAACCATTGGTCAAACGGAATCACTCCTAACTCATTTCGATAAGGGGCCAAGACGTGAATGGCGATCACTGCCACCGCAGCAAAGCAGCGCAATAAATCAAAAAACAGAACCCTTTCTCTCATACCTTTCCCTACTTTGAGTCGCTTATCGTTTATAGCATAGGGTAAATCTCAGCCAGTGAAATGGTTAACAATCTGTTTTTGCTTATTTTTAACGCAACAATGACCTACAACGGGGATTTCATCGCCACTCTAATCAATTAACGAGAAGCAAACATTAGCATTCACTCTCGATGCCAAACCCACACAGTTTGATTACATCAAACGGCGCATAAGAAATAAAAAATGGCTCCAAGTTGGAGCCATTTTTTACGATCTACAGATAAAAACACCGGGCAAAATTTACGCTGTGGCAACTTTAGCTTTTGGCAACTTAATCGAAATCAACGTCGTCAGCGCCAAGAAAGCAAAGGAGACCCATAAGCACGCCGCAAGACCAGCCTCTTGGTAGATCCAACCCGATAATACCGTGCCAATCAAACGTCCCATCGCATTGGCCATGTAATAGAAGCCAACATCCAGAGATACGCCATCGCCTTTGGCATAGCTCACTATCAGATACGAGTGCAGCGAAGAGTTAATGGCAAACACAGCGCCAAAAATCATTAACCCCACAACAATCACCAACTCAGGCTGCCAGCCGATTTGCACACCATAAGCAATACCGCCCGTAATTAACGCAAGAATTCCTGCCCATACTAATGCTGCACTACCATCAGGCACGCGACCTTGCGCTTTACCAGTAATACGCGGCGCAAAGCCTTGCACAAACCCATAAGCAATGACCCATGCGGCTAAAAAGCCACCGACCCACAAGTGATCCCAACCAAACACGCTGCCGAGATAAATAGGCAGAGCGACCACAAACCACACATCACGCGCCCCAAACAAGAACATACGTGCCGCAGATAAAATATTTATAGATTCGGATTTGGAGAAAATTTGGCGAAACTTAGGTTTGCTCTTTGCTTTACCCATGTCAGCTTCTAGCCAGATCATGCTGCAAACAAACACCAATGCAAGCACACTCGCCATAATAAACATCGAGTTTTGGAAACCCACCCAAGACAACAACAAGCCACCGACAAAGAAACCCGCTCCTTTGAGCGCGTTCTTCGAGCCCGTCAAAATGGCCACCCATTTGTAAAGCGCGCCTTGCTTCTCGTCTGGCACTAGCGTTTTAATCGCACTCTTAGCACTCATCTTGTTGAGGTCTTTGGCTATCCCCGACAAAGCTTGTGCCGCCATCACCCAAGGAATCGTCAGCCATGCGTTGGGTACTGCCAGCATCAACAACGCAAACACTTGCATCGCTAAACCAATGTTCATGGTTTTGTTCAGGCCTAACCTTGCGCCCAACCAACCACCAATCAAATTGGTCACCACACCAAAAAATTCATAGAAAAGGAACAGTGAGGCAATAGCTAACGTGGAATAACCCAAGTCGTGAAAATAGAGCACCACCAGCATACGCAGCGCTCCGTCGGTCACGGTAAAGTTCCAATAGTTAAACGTCACTAACATGTACTGACGAATACTTTTGCTCAATTGAGAAATCATATTGACCTCTTATGTACAGCGATAGAAGCATTTAGATCATCATGTGCCAAATGCTTATTAACCTGTACACCAACCATAAGGCGATACAACCTTAGTTCGAATTCACAAACACACCGAAATTTATAAACGGACAAATATAACCAATAAAAACAAAAATTTAGATTAATATCTTTAGTTTTACTTCTGACCTATTTTCCATTATATAAACCGGAACATAGCTTTTGGATCATGATGTTCCAAAAGCTATTTAAGCTGATCAAGCGTCTTTCGCCACGCGTTCGATGTACTCAAGCTGCACCGGTTTTGTAAACGCACCAGGGCGAAGCGCCTGCACTTCTCGCACGATATCTTCTAACTGCCATTTCTTCTCTAGCAGCAAGTGAGCCGCAAACAAACCTGTACGACCCGAGCCGCCCATGCAGTGCATCGCGACTTTGCCACCTTGAGCAAGAATCGCATGCAGTTCCGGACTGGCTTGGTGCCACTTCGCCGCAAATTCTTCACTTGGTGCGCAGTCATCTTCAATCTCGATCTGGAACCATTTCATGCCCAATTGCTGAGTGGTGTCACCCAAAGCCGCAACGTCTTTCGCTGCTAACTCGCTATCGTCCAATGCAGTAACGACCGCTTGAACCCCCTGCTCCTTCAACTGTTCCAACGACGCTTTCAACTCGACGCCTTTGGTACCCGGGCACGGTGTTAGGACTAATGCACCAGAGTCCAAATCTAATTGCCATGTAGGATGAGACATTGTGAACTCCTGTTATGCCAGACCAACGTTTCGAACCAATTCTGCGGTGCGCGTTGCGTATCCCATTTCATTGTCGTACCAGGCGTAAATCTTCACCATTCGTGAGCCAACCACCATGGTGGATTGTGCATCAACGATGGTTGAGCGTTGGTCGCCTTTGTAATCGATCGACACTAACGGACGTTCCTCAAAGCCAAGAATGCCTTTTAGCTCCCCTTCCGACGCCTCTTTCAGCAAAGCATTCACTTCTTCTGCTGTGGTATCGCGTTTTACATCGAAGATGATGTCGGTCAATGACGCATTCGCCAACGGTACACGTACCGCGTGGCCGTTAATCTTGCCTTTTAAATCTGGGAAAATTTCCACAATCGCAGTCGCACTACCGGTAGTGGTCGGGATAAGACTCATGCCGCACGCACGAGCACGGCGCAGATCTTTATGTGGCGCATCCAAAATGGTTTGCGTATTGGTCAAATCGTGAATTGTCGTGAAAGAGGATTGCTCAATGCCCAACTTCCCATGAATGACTTTCACCACAGGCGCTATACAGTTTGTTGTGCACGAAGCGGCTGTCACGATACGATGTTTTTCAGGGTCGAAAATATGATCGTTCACGCCAACAACAATGTTCGCAATGCCTTCTTCTTTCACTGGCGCACTCACCACCACGCGCTTCACACCTTGATCGAGGTATTGGTCTAGGTACGAGGTTTTGCGGTGTACACCTGTCGCTTCAATCACAACATCGCAGCCAGACCAGTTCACAGCGTCGATATCACGTTGCTGAGTCGTGGCGATGCGCTTGCCGTTGATGACGAGTTCATTGCCCTCAACCTGCACTTCATGGTGCCAACGACCTTGCACTGAATCGAACTCTAATAAATGGCCAAGCGTCGCTGCATCACCTGCGACATCGTTGATTTGCACAAACTCTAACTCTGGCCAGTCGAATGCCGCTCGCAGTGCTAAACGACCAATTCGGCCAAAGCCATTAATGCCTACTTTAATTGTCATAGTTTTACCCTTTAATCTTCTACCTTGAATCTCTGTTTGCTATTAACAGCAAGCCTCACGACTTTTATCGTGCAAGCGTGTGATGTCGTCTTGGTACTCTTGCTTCAAACAGTTTGATGCCACTAAGTCTTCAATCAGCTTACGCATCCAACCTGGTAATTGCTGCGATAACTCGTAGTACACCCATTGCCCTCGGCGTTTATCCACCAAGATGCCACTGGAGCGTAACTGAGCAAGATGACGAGAAACTTTCGGCTGACTCTCTTGCAACGCAAACGCCAAATCACCCACGCAAGTTTCGCCTTCACGGGCCACCAGCATTAAACAACGTACGCGCGTTTCATCGGATAACAGCTTGAAAAACTGATGTGGAAGCATAATAAACATACCTATATATGGATATGCGTATATACTTATTTAACTCTAGGATGTCGTCAAGAGTGATCCCAGAATCGTCATAAAAGTTTCACATCGAAACAGCCAATAAAGATTGAGAGAAGAACGGTTAGAGAGAATAAAGATACGGCAGAAATTTACGCAGTTGCGACGTTTTGACTCCAGCGAACCGCTTCACCTAACGAGAGCTTGACCTCTTCCAAAGACAACCCCAACTGCGTCGTGATTTTTTCGACGCCTGACCAGTCGGCACGCTCGTAACACTCTTCCAGAGAAATCAGCGCACCATAAACCCCCTTGCGATGTAATAAGGCTTGTTGTACAGATTCGCTAAGTGGCAATTGCTTGACTAAAGATTCCACCGACAAATCAAGCATCGCATCTAAAATCGATAATAAGCCGACCATAAACCCTTGTTCGTTGAGGTGGGAAAATGGCTGATAACGCGACATTAATTGGCAGAACTGCGCTCGTTGTAATGAAAGGTGATACAGTTCTCGAGGCTTGTTACTAGAGATATACGACGCCACGACCAAGGAGACAAACTGCTTAAGATTATCCTGACCAAGGTAGATCAAGGCCTGACGAAACGAGCTGATTTCGACAGCGAGGTTCGGCGCTTGCGTATTTACAAAGCGCAATAATTTGTACGACAACGCGACATCTTGCGTAATGATGGTTTCAATACGAGTAAAGTCTGGCTCTGGTGAGCAGACTTCACGAAAAAGCTGTAGCGCTAACACTTGCTCAGGGCTCACGTATTTTGTTTGCGAAACTAATGGCTTACTAAAAAAGTAGCCTTGGAAAAACTTAAAGCCAGCCGCTTTGGCTTGCTCAAACTCTTCTGCGGTTTCAACACGTTCCGCCAAAAAGTGATATTTGACGCGTTTAGCAAGGTGAGCTTTGACCAACGCACACGCTTTTTCCAGCCCCATTGCCATGATATCGAGTTTAACGATGTGCACGTAAGGTAAGAAGCGACGCCACTCCGGCGTTAAGGTGAAATCATCCAGCGCGATCAAATAACCTTCTCGATACAACTCGCGAATTGCATCGAGAAGAGCATCGGTCGGTTGGCAAGTTTCCAGGACTTCAACGACGATTTTATTTTTTGGCAAGCTGCGCGGTAAGCGGCGCACCAAGCTTTGATGAGGAAAGTTGATAAAGCATCGCGAAGAAGCAATCACTGGGTTAGTGCCCAGTGATAGGAAATTCTCGACAATTAATCGGTATGTTGCTCGGTTTGACTCAATATGCGAAGGGTATGCATTACTCTCCCCATCTCGAAACAACAATTCATAACCCAGCGTCTGTCTTTTGCGGTTAAAGATCGGCTGGCGAGCAACATACGTTGTATTCATGCTAAAGAAGGACCTATAAATGGCTTATGACTTTGCAGCTGCTAATAATGCACCACAACCCATAAACATTGAACCGAAGACTTTGTTTATTTTCCCCATGATTTTATCGGAGCGAATAAAACGTCCCATTTGCGCCGCCAAGGTGGTGTAACCCAACATCACGCACGCGTCGATCACAACAGTCGTAACACCAAGCACCAACAGTTGCGTCAGTTGGTCTTGTGCCGGGTCAATAAACTGTGGAAACAACGCCACCAGAAAAACAATCGATTTAGGGTTCGTCAGGTTAATCAAAATAGCTTTGTACAAGAGTGCCATGCCAGACATGTCTTTGTGGCTCTCAGCCGCCACCAAGCTGGAGGTGTCTCGCCATTTCTGGATACCCAACCAAACCAAATAAGCCGCGCCAACCCATTTAATGACAGAAAATGCCGTTGCCGACTGTGCGACCAGCGCACCAATTCCCGCCCCAACTAACGCAATGTGAATGGCCAAACCAATTTGGAGACCGATCACAGCCCCCAAAGATTTGCGAGTACCATAACTCAAACCATTGCTGATTGAGTTCACCGTGCCAGACCCCGGAGCCAAACTAAAAACGATTGCAGTTACTACATAAGCTAACCAGACGTGGGTATCCATTGCATTTCCTCACTAATTCTTCGATGATACATCGCGTAAACAACGTATCTTCAGGTAATCGACTAATGGCTACTAACCATTCACCTTTGACTTATACTCAAGAGTCATTATTTGAGCAAGCAATTGGTGGTCCGATCGCGGCACTTTGGCAAACTCGCCAAGAAGGCTTTGTTAAAGGAACTGAGAAAAAGAACATCTACTGGTGCAAACTGACCAACCCAGAACATAAAAAAGCCGTGCTCATCGTTAATGGGCGCATTGAATCCTCCTGGAAATACCAAGAACTGTTTTACGATCTCTATCGCCAAGGCTTCGACGTCTATTCCTTTGACCACCGCGGACAAGGTTTATCAGATCGTCTATTGTCTGACTCAGATATGGGTCACGTCTATGACTTTACTGATTATATTGACGATATGGGCGTGGTCGTAAACAAACACGACCTTAGCGACTATCAGCAATGTTTCATCATTGCCCACTCCATGGGCGGCGCAATCGCTACACGTTATCTGCAAACTCACCCAGAACATCCCTTTACCGGCTTGATTCTTAGTGCGCCTATGTTTGGTATTAATCTGCCATGGTACTTATCGCCAATAGCGATTCCAGTGACACAAATTATGTCAGCGGTATCGACTTTGCCACGCTATGCACCAGGACATCAGGCCTACTTTCCTAAACCCTTTGAAGATAACCCACTCAGCCAAAGTTACGGCCGCTACCAATGGTTCCGAAATCTCTATACGGAAAAACCGGAACTGCAAGTCGGTGGACCGAGCACTCGATGGGTATGGCAAGGGCTAATGGCAGCAAAACAATGCTTTTTATTGACTCGCCAAGTCAAAGTACCGGTGCTCCTGATTCAAGCTGGGAACGATCGTATTGTCAGCAATCTGGCACAAAAACGTTTTATCGATAAATTGCGTAAAACCAACCCATATGCGGAGCTACTTTCTATCGAAGGCGCACAGCATGAGATCTTATTCGAGACCGACCAGTATCGTAATCAAGCACTCGATGCGATCTTCCGCTTTATGAATGACCCGAAATCATCGCCAAACGAAAAAACATAATAAGAACTCTAGGCGACCATTTCACGGCCATGATTAAAGAGGAAATGTCTGCACATTGATTTACCCTCTTTTTCATCCTCATTTTGACGTACACTGCTTGGGTCTGGCTGCGTTGAACCATGCAGATGCAACCGACCAAAGTTCCCCCGCATTCGGAGCAGCATGATCTAGTCAGTCTGCTGTACTCCGTTTGCAATCACCTGTTCCACACTATCCAAACCGTTTACGAGGACTTCATGAGCACATCGCTACCTTGCAAAGAGATCACTAAAATCGTTGCCTCTGATCTGGATGGCACGTTACTCGCACCAAACCATCAGCTCAGTGCTTACTCAAAAGAGACGCTAAAAGCGCTGCACGAAAAGGGTTACACCTTTGTCTTTGCAACAGGCCGTCACCACGTAGACGTTGCGAGCATCCGTCGTCAGGTCGGTATTCCGGCTTACATGATTACCTCCAACGGTGCCCGTGTGCATGACCAGGAAGACCAGCTGATGTACAGCGAGAATGTCCCTGCAGAGCTGGTTCAAGGCGTGATCGACACGATCAAGCACGATCAAGAAATACTTATCCACATGTATCAAAATGACAGTTGGTTGATGAACAAAGACGACGAAACATTGCGTGATTTCCATGACGAATTCACATACGTCTTATTCGATGAAGACCAAGCGCCAACTGACGGTATTGCGAAAATCTTCTTCACCCATCCGGCACAAGATCACGAACGCTTGGTGGTGTTTGAAAACAAACTACGTGAACAATTTGGCGATAAGCTGAATATTGCGTTTTCAACACCATGGTGCTTGGAAGTAATGAGTGCAGGTGTGTCTAAAGGCCATGCTCTTGAAGCGGTAGCGAAAAAGCTCGGCCTCACGTTAGCAAATTGCGTGGCATTTGGTGATGGCATGAATGACGTAGAAATGCTGTCGATGGCAGGTAAAGGATTGGTCATGGGCACATCACACGAGAAAGTGATGAAAGCATTGCCAAATAACGAAGTGATTGGCAGCAATGCAGAAGATGCGGTTGCACACTACCTACAAGATCACTTGCTGTAAGCTGCAATACTCCAAACAATAACAAAGGGCTGCACATTCGCAGCCCTTTTCTTTTATCGCTGACTTGGCAACTTCTCTTTGCCAAGGATCGCTTCCCACTCTTCTTCTGTCACAGGCATGATCGACAAGCGATTTCCACGTTTCACCAATGGCATGTTCTCAAGTTCTGGCATCGCTTTCATCACCGATAACGGAATCACTCGCGTCGTTTTACGCACGAATTCGACATCCACCATAATCCAACGCGGGTTGTCTGGGTCTGACTTTGGATCGTAATAATCACTTTCAGGATCGAACTGGAAATGATCGGGATAGGCTTCTCTCACGACTTTAGCAATACCGGCAACGCCAACATTCTTGCAAGAAGAGTGATAAATCAGGACTAAATCGCCCACCTTCACTTGGTCACGCATCATATTGCGCGCCTGATAATTACGAACTCCCTCCCAACATGAAACCTTTTGGGTTCGAAGCGTGTCAATAGAAAAGGTATCTGGTTCAGTTTTAAATAACCAATATGCCATAATGCCATCCGATGCCGATTGAGTAACAATAATGAGGAAGATATAACATGAAGGCTTTGAAAAACCCAGTGGCGCTTGCCACTCTGCTGGTTCTGCAAGCATGTAGTTCGCAGCCGCCACAATCTGGCGCTGCCGACCCAACTTCTCCAGCAGCCACCTTAGATAAGCCTGACACCATTCAACCTCAAACCTTTATGCTACGTGGAAAAGTGATCGTCGGTCACGAGAGCCAATACATCATGCCTTGTGGCAGCGACAAGCAATATTGGTTACAACTGTCACCACAGCAAATGCAACGAGCAATTCAGTTAAATAACGAGCCTTACCAGACCATGTATGGAGAGGTTATCGGCCATCTCAACCCACCGGGCATCGATGGGTTTTCTGCCGATTTCGATGCTAACTTTGTCGTAGAACAAGTGAACTTCCTCACAACGGAAAATCCAAACCGTTGTCAGCAACCAAACAAACCAACTCGCGTGTTTGGTAATGAGCCTTCTTGGTCGGCAAGCTTTGAGGCTAATGGACTGACATTCCAGCCAATCGGAAAACAAACCTCAAAATTAGCGATTAAGAGCAGTCAACTTCAACCTCGCCAGCGCACATATCAACTACAAGATGGTGAACTTCGCCTAACAGAAAACCTCTGCTCAGATACGATGAGTGATTCTTTGTATGGCTGGAAAGCGACGCTAAAACATGATGGCGACACTTATCAAGGTTGTGGTACAGCTGCAAACGTGGACGCTACGCTTAGCTGGGCCAATACCTATGTCGCGACTTCAACCCAATCACAAGGTTTTGAGGTGCAAATGACCTTAAACCCAGACCACAGCGCCACAACAAAATACAGTTACGCCAATGGGCAGGCACCGTTAATCGAGCGTGGGTACTGGCAACAATTAAGTCCGTCTCAGGTTCAAGTCGTCATGACGCATCATCAACAACAAAGACTGATGTCAGAGCGACTGTTTACGCGAGAAGGCAATCAGCTCAAAGCGACCAAAGAAAAAGTCGGTAACTTGGTATACCCAATCGCCGATGGTGGTTTGGTGCTTTACCCTGCCACCGTTCGTGATGAGGGCATGATGCAACCAGCCGAGAAACGCGCCAACAAGCCCATCAGCAGTGCAGACGTACCTTCTAGTGCGGAGTTTGACTCCAAAGTAGATGCCGCCGTGCGCAACTACTTCTTCATTCACCAAACCAACCCCAACAACAACCAGTACCGTTGGCTAACTTACGACCTCAACGGCGATGGTAACGAAGAGCTATTAGTACAGCTGGATTGGTGTGGTTCCGGTGGCTGTACATTGCTGATATTTGAACATCACGAAAAAGAGTGGCGCTTCAATAGCCGTATCACACTGGTACAAAGCCCAATTATGCTCGGCCAACAAACCTCTCATGGCTGGCGAGATCTAATTTTTAATGTCAGCGGTGGCGGAGCTAAGGCAGCCCAACACGTGATGCAATACAGTGGGATTAGCTACCCACTCAACCCAAGCATGGCACCAACGGCAACGCCAAACCAAATCAGTGGAGTGCGTCTGTTCTCGGATGGGATTAGCCCGGTTCGCGAAGGAGTTCGTCTGTAATGTCGCAACCGTGTCCAAATTGTGGTTTTCAATTCAACTGTATGTGCTCACTGGTGCCGAAACTTACCAGCGAGCACAACATCTTGCTGTTGATGCATCCGAATGAACTGACGCGTGATACTAATACCGGCCAGCTACTAGAGCAGTGCCAACTCAATATTGAGCGAGTAATCTGGGACCGAAAACAACCACCAGCAGAATTGCTCGCTCGATTAGCTGATCCGTCGCTGTATCCAGTGCTTCTATTCCCAAGTGAAGAAAGCGTCACACTCGAACATGTGGCGCTCCAAAGCCAGCAACAAACCAAAAATCCGCTGTTTATTATTTTGGATTCCACCTGGCAAGAGGCGCGCAAGATGATCAACAAGAGCCGTTGGTTAGAAAGTATCCCTACTATGGCGCTGTCTACATCGGCAGACTCGCAATATCAGCTGCGACGCAACCAACAACAAGGCAACTTGTGCACGTTTGAAGTCGCCGCACATTTACTCGGACAACTAGGCGAGCAAAATAACCAGCAAAAAATGCTCACATTCTTTGCTCACTACCTTGCACTATTTCAAGCCGAAAAAAGTGGACACGCCCTCAAGCAATCACCGAGCTAACTCAACTAAAACCGAATGGCTCAAAATAAAAAAACGCAGCCAAGGCTGCGTTTTTTTATTGGAATGGTTTCACGTGAAACACAACTAAAACAAACGCGTAGGTTCACCCAAGTAGTAGCCTTGCAGATAGTCGACGCCCATATCCTGCGCGATTTTGCACACCTCTCGATTGTGGACAAACTCCGCCACCGTCTCCGCGTTAAACACCTGACATAAACGCACCAACTGAGAAGCTATTTTGCGCTGCTTTAAGTCTTTATCGATATCACGGATCAAGCTGCCATCGAGCTTTATGACTTCCGGCTCCAGCTTTAGGATTTCATCAATATTGGAATAGCCTGAGCCAAAATCATCAACAATGATACGCGCTCCTAAGCTTCTAAAATGACTGCATACTTCGATCATTCGACCGTAGTCTTTGATTTGCTCAGATTCCAACACTTCCAAACCAATTCGCCTAGGGTCATTGAGCTGACAAATTTCATGCTCTAAAAGCATTAAAGTTTTATCACTAAGCAAATCTTGCGGCGATAAGTTAATAGAAAAGTCACCTTGCTTATCTCGCATGTAATATAACGTAGAATGGATCATGTGCCGACTCAATCGAGTATAAAGATGCGTATCGGAAATAATAGGCAGGAAGCGCCCTGGCGCAATCACCGTTCCATCCTCCTCCAAAATGCGAACCAAACATTCTTGGCTTGCCAATTTATGGCTATCCGCATGCACTATCGGCTGGCTATAGGTGATGATGTTCTGTTTGAGAATGGCTTTACTGACGCAGCTCAACCATCCAAGTTGCTCTTTACGCACATCCTCACTGACTTCGATGTCTTTCGCATTGCAGATATGGGTATTACTGCGCACACCGGAACGCCTCGCTTCAATGCCTTTAAGCAATAGCTCATCCGCAGAAGCTGATGGAAAATCTCGACGACTCACTAAGCCACCGCACAGCGAGATAGAAAGATAATCTATTTCGCGCAGACCAATTGGCTCAAAATTAGTTTGCTCTACCGCGTCGGCAAAACGAGTAAAGTGCTGTTTGATGGTTTCGCTGCTTTGGTCAGCTTTAAATATGAACGCCCACTCACCAACCCCAATACTATAAAGCTGCAAAGCCGTTGGCATGCCAAAACGCTTTCGCAGTCGATTCGTAAAATGCATTGAGAGGTCTTTAAGTAGCTGATCCCCTACTCTATAACCGTATTTTTCATTGATATGGCTGAAGTTAAGTAGCTTTAGAGTCAGCAAGTGCTCATCCAAATCAATGCTACTCAGCCGCTCTTGCAGCGCAACTCGGTTTTGTAATCCAGTGCGACTATCTCGCCGATAGCTTTCTTGTAACTTGCGCGTTTGGCGATCGAGTTGATACCCCATATGCGCGTTCATATGGTTGAGGTCGCCAATCGCATTTCGAATCAAGCTAAACAATGGTGAAATAGAGGAGCTAACGGGCGACTTAGGCAAGTTCAATGCTTGTACTTCATCTCCCTCTCGCATCGCTAAATACGTCAGACTGTGATGAAGAATTTCTGGCTGTCCAATACCGCCATGCAGTTCCCCCATACAATAACTACCAAACGTCGTCGCGATATCTTTGAAGGCTTGGACTTCGTCGCTGCTGTCAATAAAGTCTAACCGTGACGCGCAGTTAAAAATCATCACGACTTCAGGTTGGTGCATGGCTAACTCAACCACACCATGTCGCACCTGTTCGAGCGTTAATGAGGGGTGGTTATAGCAAAATTGTACTTCGTCACCAAGACACCAAGGCCTGTCGAAACTCATACTGCCATCAGCGTGCAGCTCCGTTACCGTACAAACTTCCTTGCGCCCCAAACTTTCTCGATACAAAGGAAAGCTGAGCAACTGACTCAGCGTCACATCATGGCCATCCGCCAAGTAACGCTTGTATACGTCCAACGCTTTCTTCTCACCTAAGCAATACAAGCGCGTTCCTTTTGCATGGGTGACTTTATGTGGCATGCCAATCGGGTTCCATTCCGAATACGCATCCGTCCATAACTTCAAGGTATCACTGTGCAAAGCTACGGCGACCACAGCGTTATCGTAAACTCGGTTTTGATATATCACCCAGCATCCATCATCAATACTCTGCGCCAACCCTCCAGAGATCACGACTTCTTCACTGGCGAAGGTTTGAAACAAGGGATAGTCGCGTCGTTCAATTTGCACAGCAAAGCTGAGGATCACTTGCGAATTATACTGCAACAGAAGCGAGCGTTTGAGCTCTCCACCATCAATATCGGGGGAGTAAGAGTAGGTTTGTACAGCAGAAGTAAGCGTGGTTTGTTCGAACTCAGTCACACTGATCAGGCAACCAGAGGTAAATATCTCCCCCTCCAGAATGACATTACGCGTACTATGCCCCATGACATGGGCATTCGGCAGCAACAATAAAACAGCGTCCGCAAGTGTGGTCGTAAAGTCGCGTGATTGAGTCGACAATATTTGCACCAAATATTGTTTACTTGAAGAGAACTGAGAAGTGACTAAAAAGTCATTTAACTGACTGACATCATGAACCAGTTTTGAAAAAGCTCGCATGCACCTACCACTGCCGTAACACTATCTTCACCACGACGTGTGGCGTTACTCTTTTTACTTAATAGTGAATAATTTACGTGGCTTTACGCTGCTTTTCTAGACACAAAATGAGATTAGAATGGATTAATGCGAAAGCAATTAAAAAAGTGTGAGTAACGGCTGCAAACTATTGATTTCAATATCAGGTAAAGTACGTGTTTTTGAATGGTTAATGACATTTTTATTCATATCATTAAACCAACAGGCTGCAAAACCAGCCAACTTTGCACCATGAACATCCGTGGTTAGGTGATCACCGACATGCAGAATATTCTCCGCAGGGATATCCAAGAATCGCTTCGCTTTAGTAAACATATCGGTGGCGGGTTTCGCTAACCCATCTGGCCCCGCTTTGAGCACACATTGAAAATACGGCGTTAAGCCAATTTTATCTAAATCGACGTTGCCGTTTGTGATCGCCACGAGCGGAACTCGCTCTCCCAATTGTGTCAAAACATCTAAGCTTGATTGGGGCACTTCAAACTGACTGCGCCAATCCAAAGCGAGCTGCACACCCTCTTCAGCTGCGGCTTGAGCTTGCGCTTCATCATAGCCAACTGAAAGAAAACCATGCTTTAGCTGCACCACACGCCAAAGCGTCACATCGCTTCTGAGATCAGGTCTCTGCTGGAGCACATGTTTTTTTACCTGCATCCAATCTGCCTTATCCATGTGCGCCACGGCAGGATGTGTTTGCTGCAACCAAGCCAGCAACTCACGCTCCATACGGATAATCACCGGGTAATTGTCATACAGCGTGTCATCAAGATCGAAGGTCATGGCCTTAATAGGCTCGATACGGCGATAAAATTTCATACTTCGGCTCACTCCCCGTTCTTTTTACGTGCGCGTGGGTGGGCTTGGTCGTAGGCTTGCGCTAAATGTTGGAAATCCAAGTGCGTGTAGATTTGGGTCGTCGAAATGTTCTCGTGTCCTAAAAGCTCTTGCACCGCACGTAAGTTATTGCTGGATTCGAGCATATGTGTCGCAAACGAGTGACGCAATTTATGCGGACTAATATGGCTCGCCACTGACTGTTTCTGTCCCCATTCTGCCATACGTTTTTGCACGCTACGGTGCGAAATACGCGTTCCGAGTTTAGACACAAACAAGGCAGGTTCACCTGGCGCAGCAAGGTCGCCCCTGACTTTCAACCACTTGGCAACCCATTCAGTTGCCATGCCAGAGAATGGTACTTTGCGTTCTTTATCGCCTTTACCGATAACACGAAGCTCTCCACTGCGCAGTTGTACATCACGTACATCCACACTCACCAACTCAGCCAAACGCAAGCCAGCACCGTACATCAGCTCCATCATGGCGCGATCACGCACAGCCAACGGGTCGTCTTCGTTGACCTCAAGCAGTTGGCTCACTTCATCAACATCGAGGTTTTTCGGCAACGGGCGCTTTTTACGTGGCGCTGAAACCCCTTTGGCAGGGTTAGCTGACATCTCGCCACGCAGAATGAGGAAATCGAAAAAGCTTCGCAGCGATGAGAGGCGCGTCGCCAAACTGCTGGCTTTCATGCCTTCCCGCATGCCCTTACCTGCTAATTGGCGCACCCAGCCTGCATCAACTTGAGACCAATCTTTAAGTCCCATTTCAGCCAAGTGCTGCGCCATGGTTTCTAGCTGCTGTTTGTAATTGCGTTGAGTATGTAGGCTGAGCCCCTTTTCGCTTCGTAAGAATTCATAGAAGCGCTCAAGAGGCTTTTGCAGACTATTTGGCAGAGGAGTGTTGGGAGTTGTCGTCATCGTAACTTTGCCATACCAATGTTTGAGCGAGATGTGCCACTACTAATGATAGGTGACGCAAAAACAAGGTATCCATATCTGGTTGAAAATGACCGCCATCCTCACTAGAGAACGCTAGCACGCCCAGTGTTTGCTGTTTCACGAGCGGCAGTACCACATAGGACCCCATTTCCGGCACATCCATATTGCCAAACAAAGCTTCACGATCCACTTTGCGAAGACGTCCTAGGTACGCGTCTTTGCCATTTAAGTGAGTGGTCGCAAAACGTTGATAACTTTCCTTACTCAATTGAATCGATGCGTCGCATTGACTAAACAATCGAACAAACGCACGTAAGCCCAGTGCTTTAGCTTTCTCTTCAATAGAATGAATGACTTGTTTAAAGTCACCACACTTTAGAATCTGCCCCTGCAAATCCATAAATTCGTAAAAGGAGCGATCGTTGTTCGCCGCAAGCGACATCAGTGTGGTGATCTCTCCCTCTAACTCTTCAATGCGCTGACGTTGGCGATTCATTTGTATGTGCACCAAAGACACCGCACCCAAGTCTGAGTGTGGGAAAGATAGACGATCCACAAGCTCCGGACGCTGCACAAAAAAATCGGGATGATCTTTGAGGTACTCGGCCACCACTTCAGCCGTTAAGGCATCTGCTTCTACTTGAGACAAACCGTTTCCTTTTTCTTCTACTAGCAAGACAATTGACCATCAAATACATGCGTTGTAGGTCCGGTCATAAACAACGGCTTACCCGGACCTTGCCACGCAATTCGCAGTTCACCACCTGGTAGAGAAACCTTAACGTTTTCATCCAGCAGACCCTGAAGAATCCCTACCGCTACCGCCGCGCATGCGCCGCTACCACAAGCTTGTGTTTCACCTGCGCCTCGCTCGTAAACTCGAAGACGAATATGGTCACGACTCACCACCTGCATAAAGCCAGCGTTGACGCGCTCTGGAAAACGCTCGTGTGACTCAAGCAGCGGGCCTAATGTATCGACATCAGCAGTATCCACGTCATCAACCACCGTCACCACATGCGGGTTACCCATGCTTACCGCGCCACAGAACAGCGTTTTTTCACCAGCGCGCATGATGTAGGTTTTCTCTTTTTGCTTGGCTTTAAAAGGAATCTTGTTCGGCTCAAACTCTGGAACGCCCATGTTGACCGTCACTTCTCCATCATCTTCAATGTTGAGAATCATCTTTCCTTTTTTGGTGCTTACGCTGATGCTGTATTTATTGGTCAACCCTTTTAAGCGAACAAAACGCGCGAAGCAGCGCGCGCCATTCCCGCACTGCTCGACTTCACTACCATCGGCATTGAAAATCCGATAATGGAAATCAGTTTCCGGGTCGTAAGGGGCTTCTACCACGAGCAATTGGTCAAAACCAACGCCGGTATGACGATCCGCCAAACGGCGGATCAGGTCTTGCGAGAAAAACACGTTCTGGGTAATACAGTCGACGACCATGAAGTCGTTGCCCAAACCGTGCATTTTGGAAAAGTGGAAATGCATTTGTTGTGTGTTACTCCGGTAGAATCTGTTCCAGCTGCCACAAACTGGTCAGCTCCTCACGCTGGCGAACTAAGTGGCTTTGTTTACCATCCACCATTACTTCTGCCGCTCGGGTACGAGTATTGTAGTTCGAAGACATAACAAAACCATAGGCACCTGCTGAACGAACCGCGAGTAGATCACCTTCTTGCAAAACGAGTGCGCGATCTTTACCCAAGAAGTCGCCGGTTTCACAAATAGGGCCAACCAAATCGTAAGTCTGAGCTTCACCCGTGCGCGGCGAAACTGGCACGATATCTTGCCATGCTTGGTATAGTGCAGGACGCATCAAGTCGTTCATTGCCGCATCGATGATGGCAAAGTTCTTGTGCTCAGTATGTTTTAAAAACTCAACACGCGTTAGCAAGATACCTGCGTTCGCAGCAATTGCACGGCCTGGCTCAAAGATCAGCTCCAAGTCTTGGTGATTTTCAAGACGGCCTAGTAACGCTTTGGCGTAATCAGAAGGCTGAGGTGGTAATTCATCACGATAGACCACACCCAAACCGCCGCCGACATCAAGGTGACGAATGTTAATGCCTTGCGCTTTTAAATCATCAATCAGGGCTAATAAACGGTCTGTCGCGTCGATAAATGGGTCTATATTGGTCAGCTGAGAACCAATGTGGCAGTCGATACCTTGCACATTCAAGTTAGGCAGGCTTTGCGCGAATTTATAAACATCTGGCGCACGATCAAACGCAATGCCGAATTTATTGTCGCGAAGACCAGTCGAAATGTAAGGGTGTGTTTTCGCGTCGACATCTGGATTGATACGCAGAGAAATTGGCGCAATCACACCAAGCTCACCCGCAACCTTGTTCAAACGTTCTAGCTCTGGCTCAGATTCAACGTTGAAACATTTGATACCTAGCTCAAGAGCGCGCTTCATTTCTGCAGGTGTTTTCCCAACACCAGAGAAGACGACTTTCTTCGGATCACCGCCTGCGGCAATCACACGCTCAAGTTCACCACCTGATACGATATCAAAGCCCGAACCCAAACGCGCCAGTGCGTTCAATACGCCTAGGTTTGAGTTCGCTTTCACCGCGTAGCAAACTAGATGAGGATGTTGACCCACAGCACTATCAAACGCCTTCCAGTGGCGCTCTAGCGTGGCTCGAGAATATACGTAAAGAGGAGTGCCATATTGCTCTGCAAGAGCTTGAAGTGGGACGTCTTCGGCCCAAAGCTGGCCATCATCCTGATAGTTGAAGTAATCCAAAATTCGCTTCCCTTATTTTATTCGACTGCTGAACCCTAATTTCACCCTAAGGCGCGGTTATTTATTGTGATTGCTCATTCTGTTGAGTGTCATCTGGAATGTATAGTGAGCCAGACTGGCCACATCCCGCTAACGTCGCGGCAACCATCACAAACAACACAGTAACTAATTTTTTCATTTCGCATATCGTGATTATTGAATCAATGCCCCCTATAATCGCACCACACTCAGGAAAAGCAATAGGATAGACGGATGAACGATACTGAATTTCATCAACTGGTGGATGCGCAGATGCAAATCATCGAAGAATCCATCGATGATTCAGGCGCAGACATTGATTACGAAGTCACTGGCAACGTAATGACATTGGAATTTGAAGACCGCAGCCAAATCATCATTAACCGCCAAGAGCCGATGCATGAGATCTGGCTAGCGTCCAAATCTGGTGGTTTCCACTTCAAGCTTATTGAAGATAAATGGACCTGCTCAAAAACGGGCATGGAGCTATTTGAAATGGTGAAGCAAGAGTGTGAAAAGCACGCGGGCGAAGCCATTGATTGGGCATAATGTCCGTCAATCGTCACCAAAACAAAAAGAGCACCGAAGTGCTCTTTTTGTTTATTGATACGGGTTTAATTACGCGTTCACCGCTTTCGTCGGACGATGCGGCGAGCAACCATCATTACGATAAGGGATGATATAAGCATTGCCCTCTTCTGGATGGATAATCTGGTAGTACTGCGGCAGGTTAAAGTTGATAAATTTCGACGCAACACGACTGTCGTCTTTTACTGATGTGTAAAAGCTGTTCACGGACGAAATCATCTCGTCTTTGGAGCCACTGAATTGGTGATACACTTCAACTTGGTTTGACTCATCCAACACATAAATATTGAAGCCATCTTCATTATCTTCAAAGAAGAACTGCACCAGACCTTCACTGGCAAAACCATCCACCGCTTCTGGCATTTGATACTCTTGCTCTCGATCGAGCATTAATAGCGGCGAGCCTTTAAGTTTGTTAGTAGAAATGCTGCGATAGAAATCAATGGAGTTTTCTAACTTCTGCACCGACACGCCACGACGTTCAAAGAACAGCCCGTAAGTTTGGTTACCGAGGCGCATCGCTTTAAAGCGGCGGCGTTTTTCTTGCTCTACTGGCTTCAAGCGTAAGTCGATACATTCCGCTAAAAGCTGGTAGACCATATTACGCATAACACCACGCATGTTCTTCGCATAACAGAACACATCCACCGATTCTGGTGGCAACGCGTCTTGGTGCATTTTGCCCAGAATAGTTTTCAGTGCGTCCAGCATCGCCGTTTCCCCTTTGAAATGCAGCGTACGCACTTCATGCCAGGAGTTACGGTAAACCAAGTCGACACTGCCGACTAAGTTTTTATGTTCCGGACCAAAACTGAAGATATCGGTATTTTTCACATCCACTTTCAGTGAACGGCCCGAAAGCTCTGACGTAGGATCATTTTCAAAGTTGATGAACATCGCTAGCTGGCTGATCTCACATGGGCTCGCTAATGCCTGCATCGTCGGACGGCGCTTACGCAGCGCAAAGGTATTTCGTAAGTCGCTCACCATTTGGTAGAACTTATCGATATCCAGTTGCGCTTCACGCACCACCGCGTGCAAACGAGTCGACTCGGTGATTAAACCATTAAAGAATGCCCAAGAGACTAACTTGCTCAAGTATTCATGATGTTCTAAGTATGGCTGCCCCAAAATGCGGTGCGCGATCAGAGGTTGTTTATAGAGATACCAACCAGACTTGTTCACACCACCATCTTTCACTTCGATGAAGCTTAAATCCGGTTCATGCAAATCAGGGGAAATCTGTGGGTTGAGCAACGTCACTTTGCCCGGCAATACTTCAAAAGCGGCGTAAAGCTTACGAGCCAAAATACTGATGTCTTGCGGGCTGATAGCGGAGGTAATGTCGTTGCGACGCGCAAATTGAATCAAATTACGGTAGCTCTGCATCAACGCATCCAGCAACGCATGATGCACCACTTTTACCTGTTCAACTTTCCAGTTGCGGCGATCATCAAGCTCAGCAACAACGCTGGCATCCCAATCCCATTTTGCAATCATGTCGCTCAGCGCTTCACGGCGCCAAGCCACTGAACCGACATCCGGTTCACGCGACAACTTTTCATGGGTTTTGAGATAGAAGCAACGGCGCACCAAATCCAAACGAGTGTCGTCTTGGATTCGCTCTAAATAGCGGGTTACTTTTTCCAGCATTAAGTAGTATGCATCCATGCCATAAAGGTCTGGCTCATGGGCAAAGAAACGACGCTTGGTATCGATGCTTAACAGTTGCGTATGCGGGTATTCCCACGAATAAGCTTCAAGCAGAATGGCTTTTAATACCGATTTGTAGGGAGAATCGATACTTTTGTATAGCTGCCACAAGTTCGAGCCGAAGTACTCTTCAGCAGGAATGCGGTTCAATTTGCCAAAGTCGATCCATTCACTACAGTCAATGTAACCTTCACTGCACAATTGAGAAACGTACTCGTCGTAACACTCTTCCATTTCTGGCGGCACTATTTGCCATAATAAACGCTGTCCAGCAATACGCACCGCGCTGCGATAGAATTCATCAAGCAAAAGTAAGTGCTGAGATGAGCCACAGTTATCACCCGTCATCTCTTCAGAATGGTTGCTTCTAAAGCGTTCTTCATCCATTAAGAAGAAGTTCGCCTCCACCCCTTGGCTTTGTGCCCAGTCGGTGATCAGCAAGCATTTATTGGTCAGCAATTCTCGCTCGTCACAATCCATCTCTGGTGAAATACACACCCAAATATCTAAATCACTAGAAGTACTTTGACCAATTGATGAGGTACTGCCCATGGTGTATAAGCCCAAGATAGCCGGCTTCTCTGCCGTCTTAAGTGGCTGACCAATCGCAAGTTGAATGTCATCAATGAATTGCTGCTGAATGCTATTTAGCGCCAGCCCATGCACACCAAACGGGACATCGGCATCGTAATAGCCAGGAATCACAGGGTGGTTGTAGTTCAACAAGGCAGGAATCAAGTGGAAGACTTGCTGGCTTTGCGAATCCATAAGCGCCAGCGCGCGATCAACTCGCTGCTGATTCAAATTATCTAGTCGCTGAATGATTTTTTGGGTGTAAGCCTGCAAGGGGAATTCCTTGGTTGAACAATCACGAAAATCTGCTGACGTTTTAAACCAAAACGGCCTAAAAACGTGATCAATTTAACACTTTTATTGGTGCGGGTAAAGTTTCACGCCCACGCACCACTCAGGATGCAAAACCATACTTTAGTCACAAAATTAATCGCGCGGTAGTGTCGCTCTTATTACCTATTACTAATAATAGTCCTTAGTCTAATTGAGAATCCAGTCACACTATTTTCATAACGTCATGTAATTCCATTCATAGCTCTCAGAGATAACGAACTAACAGTAAGCATTTCTTGATGAGAATGGTAGGATAAACCCAAATCCAAACAGCATTGAGAAGATCATGACACAATCCACACCGATTCGCATTGCAACTCGAAAAAGCCCTCTTGCTTTATGGCAAGCTTACTTTGTTAAAGACGCCCTTCAAGCCGCTCACCCAGGCTTGGAAGTCGAGTTAGTAACCATGGTGACCAAAGGTGACGTGATTTTAGATACACCACTAGCAAAAGTTGGCGGCAAAGGCTTGTTCGTAAAAGAGCTTGAAGTCGCGATGCTAGAAGGACGTGCAGACCTCGCCGTTCACTCAATGAAAGACGTGCCCGTCGATTTCCCGGAAGGCCTTGGCCTCGTGACCATTTGTGAGCGTGAAGATCCTCGTGATGCTTTCGTCTCCAATACCTATAGCAATATTGATGAACTCCCTCAAGGTGCAGTGGTTGGTACTTGCAGTTTGCGCCGTCAATGCCAACTGAAAGAATATCGTCCAGACATCATCATTAAAGAGCTTCGCGGTAATGTGGGCACTCGCCTTGGCAAACTAGATGCGGGTGAATACGATGCGATCATTCTTGCTGCGGCTGGCCTTAAACGATTGAAACTTGAAGAGCGCATTCGTAGTTTTATCGAACCAGAGCAATCACTACCAGCGGTAGGCCAAGGTGCTGTCGGTATTGAGTGCCGCCTTGACGATGAAAGACTGCTTAAGCTGCTTGAGCCACTTAACCACCAAGACACCGTAGACCGCGTTTTGTGTGAGCGCGCAATGAACCTTACGCTAGAAGGCGGCTGTCAGGTACCGATTGGCAGCTATGCCCTACTAGACGGCGACAACATTTGGCTACGCGCATTAGTTGGCGAACCAGATGGCAGCGAAATTGTTCGTGGTGAAATCCGTGGCCATCGTAAAGACGGCGAAACGTTAGGAGTGCAGTTAGCCAATGAACTACTGGATAACGGCGCTCGTGAAATCCTAACTAAGCTGTACGCAGATCACGAATAATCATGGCAGTGTTGGTCACTCGGCCGGGAGAGCAAGGTAACGCGCTTTGCTCTCTGCTCGAAAGGCACGGCATTTCCGCATATCACCATCCTCTGATCGACATTGTCGCCGATCTCACGGACACACACCTCTCTAAACACCTGCATCAAGCTCAAATTGTTATCGCTGTTAGTCGACATGCCGTGCAATGTGCACAGCAAATCTTAACCAGCAACGAGACATCATGGCCGAAACAAGCCATTTACCTTGCCGTTGGTCAAAAAACAGCACACTATTTAAGCAAATGTACCCAACAGAAAGTACACTATCCCCAAGTCAGTGATAGTGAACATTTATTGCGACTGCCAGAGCTCAATAATGTGGCCCAACAACAGGTTCTTATCCTTCGTGGGAACGGTGGAAGAGAGCTGATCAAAGATGCATTGGTGAGACGTGGCGCAAAAGTTCACTATAGTGAGACTTACAAGAGAGAATTCATCCCATTCGATCCAGTAAGCTGTGTCTCACTATGGAAAACGCTACAAATTGACCAGATCATCGTCACCAGTGGTGAGCAACTGGATTATTTGTGCAGCCAATTGACGTCAGAGCAATTGACTTGGCTTAATCAACAAGAGTTGTATATCCCCAGTCAGCGTATCGCTGACATCGCACTTCAAAGGGGGTTCACTCGGGTGAGATGCACGGGAAGCGCATCCAACCAAGAATTACTGGCGGCTCTCCAGCCCTAGCTACACAGGATATAGGCATGACAAGTAAAAATAACGACCAAAAAAATAACGATAAAAACCTTTCCGAAGAAACCTCATCGGCACCGCTAGCCGAAAAAAGCACATCGCAGCAGGATGCGGCCCCTAAAAAAGAGCAGCCAAAAGTGGCCGAGTGCCCAAAAACAGCCGAGCCAGCCAAAGTCGAATTTGAAGAAAAACAAGGTAAGCGCGGAGTTAAACTAGGCACAGTCGCTATCATCTTATCGATTATTTTTGGCGGTGGCCTCGCATACAAACTGCATCAGCAGCAAGCCGATTACCAAGCGCAGATCGCCCAACTAAAAAGTCAGCTAGAAAGCACTCAAGCCTCCATGAAGCAAGAGCTCAGCCGGGTACAAGAAGAAACCATCGAGAAAGCAACGACCGTGACACACAAAGCGGAAGTGGTACTGGGACAGCAACAGAAGAGCATTGAAAGCTTACAGCTTGCCGTTGCCGATGTGAAAGGTCGCCGACCAAACGACTGGCTACTTGCTGAAGCCGATTACCTCGTCAAATTAGCAGGTCGTAAACTGTTCTTAGAGCATGACGTAGAAAGCGCAACTCAACTAATGGAAAGTGCTGATCAACGCATTGCCGCACTGAATGATCCTAGCCTCGTCAAACTACGTAAAGCAATGGCGAACGATATCACCAAACTTCGTACTATCCCGCTGATTGACCGTGATGGATTGGTACTACGCTTAACTGCTCTGCAACAGCAAGTAGACAAGCTACCTCTCGCCAATGCACTACTCCCAGAAGCAGAAGCCGTAGAGAACACTGAAGTGTCGGAAGATATTGCAAACTGGCAAGATAACTTAATGACCTCTCTGAAGGACTTTTCAGAAAACTTCATTACCTTCCGCACGCGCGATGGTAACGTCATTCCACTGCTTTCTCCTGAGCAACACTTTTACCTAAAAGAAAACATCAAAGCCAAATTGGAGACCGCAATAAAAGCGGTGTACCAAGAGCAAGGTGAAATTTACACCACGTCTCTAAAAACGGCCGACAAATGGGCATTAGCTTTCTTCAACCAAGACGATAATTCCGTTAAAGAGTTCAACAAAACGGTTAACCAGTTAAGCCAGCAAAACATTCAAGTGGAATACCCAACGAAACTGCAAAGTCAGTCTCAACTATCAGATGTCATCCGTGAGCGCCTACGTCGCGAAGTCACAACGATGACAGGTATGGAGGATAAGTAATGTTTCGTCTTATTTTCCTATTTGTTGTACTAGGTGCAGGACTATTTGTTGGCACTCAATTTTCTGGTCAGCAAGGCTATGTACTCATCTCCATCGCTGAGAAAACGATCGAGATGAGCGTAACGACATTGGTCGTATTCGTTATCGCAGCACTCGCAGGTCTTTTTCTACTTGAGTACCTAATTAAAAAGCTAGTTTACGCAAGTTCTACAACATGGAACTACTTCAGCGTGCGCAAAATGCGCCATTCCCGTCGATACACCAATGAAGGCATTATTAAACTCCTTGAAGGAGACTGGAAAGGTGCCGAGAAGAAAGTAACTCGCTGGGCAAATCATCACGATATGCCGCTGCTTTGCTACTTGGTTGCGTCTGAAGCCGCACAAGGCCAAGGTGATAAAGCGAAACGAGATCACTATCTAGAGCTAGCGAGCCAACAAGAGAACGCCCATCTCGCAGTAGAACTGACTCGAGCGAAACAATTTATCCGCGACAACGAGTTCGAGGCTGCTTTCGATACTTTGCAATCGTTAAAAGGTCAGTATGCGAGTAATTCGATTGTATTGAACTTGCTGAAAACAACGTACATGCAGCTAAAATTGTGGCAACCTCTTATTGACCTCTTGCCACAACTCAACAAAGCAAAACTCATCACGGAAGAAGAACACGCAGAGCTGATTCAAAAGGCGCAATGCGGCTTACTCCATGAAGTGGCACAGCAGCAAGGTAGCGAAGGGCTTATCTCTCATTGGAATGGCCTTGCACGCAAAGTAAAACAAGACACACACCTAGTCGCCTGTTTTGCTCGTGAGTTGATAGCCCGGAAAGCAGATGCTGAAGCCTTTACTGTGCTAAAAGAAGCATTGAAAAAACAACCGGCTCCTGGGCTTTATCAACTACTGCCAGATCTAAACCTGCCAGATATCCACCCTGTCGTGGTTTTCTTAGAGGGGGTAGTGAAGAAAGAGCCAGATAACGCCGCAGCGCATAGCGCATTAGCGCACTTCTATTTCCGTCAAGAGAAGTGGCAAGAAGCCCAAGACCACTTTGAGATCGCCTTAAAGCTTCGCTCTGACGTCTCTGATTATGCATTCTTAGCAGATACACTAGAGAAGCAGAATCTAACTAAAGCCGCTCACGAAGTCTCTCGTAAAGCTCTCACGCTCGTCCAGAACGACTAAGTAGCGGTCATCTAACCAAGCCGGCAGTTTACTGTCGGCTTTTTTATTGCCTGTCACTCATCAACACTACACAAACCTGCAATATCCACTAGAGCTAATGCCCTTCAATCGCCTAAACCTCATTGAGAGCCTCATCGCTTCCAGCAGCACTCCATTAAGCCCAATAAAATCCTCAAAAAAATAGCTTGCACACTTTCTTCAAGGCGAACAACCAAATATAAGTTTCTAGGAAGGAGCTCTACTAACAAAATACAGGTAACTTGAAATAGTGCAGGAAGCAAAATAGGTACATAAGCTCCGATACTCTCCATTCTCTTCAATGAAGGGCTGTCCTATACAATGCTTAGAGAGTGTTTATTGTACCAACTAGGGCAAGATAGCGAAGAGCCATTAGGTAACACTAAGAGCGCTAACGCACGTAACATCGAGTAAAGAGTAAAAACAAGTCTCTTGTTAACAGAAACACTTCACCCTTAGAGGTAAGAATGCCAATACTCAGACTTGATGGTTCTCGTTAGAAGATAAAGTTATAGACTTCTGTCGCTGCACAACCCGTGGATAACGAGAACGCGCTTAAAGCAAGGCTTCTCAAGTGACATAGTGCAGGGATACCTAGTCCGGGGATACGATCAGCTAAGGGATTGATTCCAGTCCCTAACGAATTTCCAAGCGTCAGAAACGAAGAAAGCCTCGCTATTTCTAGCGAGGCTTCTGAATAGTGGCGGAGAGATAGGGATTTGAACCCTAGATACGCTATTAACGTATGCCGGTTTTCAAGACCGGTGCTTTCAACC
>NZ_JALNTV010000010.1:0-81849 GCF_023161645.1 Vibrio sp. 1CM7H | reverse complement strand
TGCTAACTTGGCTTTCGTTTCTTTCGAAGCGTTGCCGTGTCAGAGAGGTGGCATTATAGAGATTGCGATCACATTGGCAAGCCCTTTTTCTCGTTTTTTTTGATTTTTTTATCTTTCGGATAAATTTGCATCAAAAGAGGTCAAAAGAGCACGTTATTTCTACAGTTCTCTGAATTTATCTGCGAAAAGAGCCACTTTTTCCCAATTGGTGTATTCCACTTCTTTGGTCGTATCGGTTTCTCCACCTGTCATCGACATAATGAACCTAATCATAGTTCTGTCGAACCAGCTGTAACGTGGGTAATAAAGTGCACCAGCAAAAACACCGATTAGCGTTGGTTTCCAAGGCGACTTAATTAGAAACTTGCGAATGTAAGCACTACCTTCAGGTGTATCCTTTCCTTGGTCCTCTTTACGAGCGGTTAGGTTTACGCAGAAAAATGCCACTTTATTTTGCTCCAATTGATTGAGATTTCGCTCAATAAACTGGTATAGCTTTTTATTAAGATGACCATAACGAATAGAGGCACCTATCAACACTCTGTCGTATTGACTTAAGTCAATCGTCTCGACATTATGTAAATCCACCAGCTCACACTCGAAGTCTGGAAGTTGTTCATCTATATAGTGGAGAATTTTTTTAGTCTGCCCTTCGCGGGAAGAGTATAGAAATAATGCTTTTGCCACGATTTCCCCTTAGCTACGCCAAAACGTCGGCGTAAGTAGAATAAGTAAGGTAAAGATTTCCAAACGACCAAACAGCATAGAAACTATCAATACCCATTTTGCTTTGTCGTTAACATCACCAAAGTGAAGCGCCACTTCTCCCAAACCAGGACCGAGGTTGTTCAGAGTCGCAGCCACCGCAGAGAACGCACTGAGCTCATCCATTCCTGTTGCAATCAACCCCAACATACAAACCACAAATACCAATGCGTATGCGGAGAAGAAGCCCCAAACCGCATCGACAACACGTTGCGGTAGGGCACTGCCACCTACTTTGATGGTGTAAACCGCGCGCGGATGGACTAAACGTTTTAGTTCACGCGCACCTTGTAAGGTAAGAAGCAGGATACGAATCACTTTCATGCCGCCGCCTGTTGAACCAGCACAACCACCGATAAAAGAGGAGAACAATAGCAGTACAGGTAAGAAGAGCGGCCAGTCCGCAAAACCCGTCGTCGTAAAGCCCGCTGTTGTCGAAATTGACACGGTTTGGAACAGAGCCTGATCGAAAGCATCGTATGTCGATGTGTAAGAGTGATGTTTCAGTAATAATAGAAAGCAAATGACAAATAGCAGCACTTGAATAAACAAGAAGGCGCGAAACTCAGGATCTTTCCAGTAATACTTGGGATGCACACCACCCGATGCAAATGCAGCAAAGTGCAGTGTGTAGTTACATGCAGATATAAGCAGAAAAACCACGGTAATTAGGTTAATCGCGTAACTATCAAAGTATCCGATGCTGGCATCGTGGGTAGAGAAGCCACCAATGGCAATGGTGGAAAAGCTGTGACTGATGGCGTCAAATGGCGTCATACCAGCTAACCAAAAAGCCGATGCACAGGCGATAGTCAGGCTCAAATAGATGTACCAAAGCGCCTTAGCAGTTTCTGCTATGCGCGGCGTCACTTTAGTGTCCTTGACTGGACCTGGGATCTCGGCGCGGTAAAGCTGCATACCACCAATGCCAAGTACTGGCAAAATCGCCACCGCTAATACGATGATTCCCATACCGCCGAACCACTGCAGTAACTGTCGATAGAATAGAATCGCTTTAGGTAACTCATCCAAACCAACAATAACGGTCGCCCCGGTCGTAGTGAGAGCAGAAAATGATTCAAAAAACGCATCTGTCACTGAGACGTTCGGGTTGTCAGCAATGAGAAAGGGGATCGAGCCTGCACTGCCAAGTACTGTCCAGAATAAGACGACAATAAGAAAGCCATCTCGAGCTTTAAGCTCGTGCTTATACCTGCGGTTTGGGTACCAACAAACGGCCCCACAAAACAGCAGAACAAAAAATGTCGTGACAAAAGGCACACCTGCACCATCTCGATAGATCAGCGCAACGAGTGCTGGCGCAAGCATAGTGACACTAAAGAGTGCGAGCAGTAGCCCGACGATTCGAATAATTGAACGAAATTGCATGGATAAATTGACTAGCGAAGCTGTCCCTGTTGCTTCCTGTTTTTCATTATTGTCCGTCTAGCGGAGTGACAATTGCCTTTGCCCCGCTTTTATTAATGATTGCTTGGGTAAACGCGCTCACTTCTCGAAGCTCAATTTCCACCACTAATACCACCTGATCGCTGTATTCAGCCTCGACTTCTATCGCACCAAATTGCGGCATGATTGACTGTGCGATCGGCATAAACCCATAGTCTAACGTTAGTCTGAGCTTTGTGGTTATTTTTTTCTCAATAGTTTGAAGCAGCTTGAGTGCTTGTTGTACCCCACCACCATACGCTTTAACCAAGCCGCCTGTACCTAACTTGATTCCACCAGAGTATCGCGTGACCACTGCCGTGATCTCCCCCACCCCAGAGCCAGACAGCTGCGCCAGGATCGGTTTGCCTGCAGTTCCGGACGGCTCCCCATCATCACTAAAGCCCCATTTCATTGAATCTTCCGGGCGACCAGCAACAAAGCCCCAACAGTTATGTCTAGCATCAGCGTGTTTAGCTTTGATTTGATCAACAAATGCTTTTGCAGCTTCGATACTTGGCGTGTGCGCCAAATAAGTAATGAATACGCTCTTTTTAATTTCTTCTTCAAATTGAGCAGGCTCTGCTGGAATCAGATAAGGCTTGTCATTCATAGGATTATGGATTCAGGTCTATTTGCCTGAAGTCTATCACGAGTGTGATTTACCCGTCGCATAAGATCTGCCACAGCGCACAATGTTAAACACTTGTTTAAAAAATGTATTGAAATTAGACAATCCACGATCCAAACTAACTTTACTGGTCAAACCAGAACAAAAATAAAACGACTTCCTCGATACCTATTTGCCGAGGTACACGGCGTCGTTGAAATAGGTATACAGACAATCCACGATTGTATGTCATGGAGATAGACAATGATTTACCAAGCCGAAACCCTACAGGTAAAGGAAATACAAGATGGTATTGCAGAGCTAAGCTTCTGCTCTCCAAAATCCGTCAACAAACTCGACCTAGCGACATTGGAATCGCTAGATAAAGCTCTTGATGCGCTCATTGCCCATCAAGGCCTCAAGGGGTTGTTGCTCACTTCAGATAAAGACGCATTCATTGTAGGCGCAGACATTACCGAGTTTTTAGGTCTGTTTGCTAAAACGGATGCCGAGCTCGACCAATGGCTGCAATTTGCTAACAGCATCTTTAACAAATTAGAAGACTTACCCGTTCCGACCATCTCGGTGATCAAAGGCCACGCTCTTGGTGGCGGTTGTGAATGTGTGCTAGCAACAGACATGCGTATTGGTGACAAAACCACCAGCATCGGCCTACCAGAAACGAAACTGGGAATCATGCCGGGCTTTGGTGGTTGTGTACGCTTACCTCGCATTATTGGCGCAGACAGCGCAATGGAAATCATCACCCAAGGTAAAGCATGCCGAGCTGATGAAGCATTGAAAATTGGCTTACTCGATGCTGTTGTAGAGACTGATGCTTTATACGAATCGGCACTACAAACTCTTAACTCTGCAATTAATGAGAAACTTGACTGGCAAGCACGCCGAGCACAGAAAACATCTCCTCTAACGCTGAGTAAGCTAGAATCGATGATGAGTTTCACCATGGCGAAAGGTCTAGTGGCACAGAAAGCCGGTCCTCACTACCCTGCCCCAATGACAGCCGTTATCACGATTGAAGAAGGTGCTCGCTTTGCACGTAATGAAGCGTTAGACATTGAACGTAAGCACTTCGTGAAATTGGCTAAATCGGAAGAAGCAAAATCACTGGTTGGCCTATTCCTTAACGATCAATACATTAAAGGCATTGCGAAAAAAGCGGCGAAGTCAGCAAGTAAAGACACGCAACGTGCAGCCGTATTAGGTGCAGGTATCATGGGTGGCGGCATTGCTTACCAATCAGCGCTAAAAGGTGTACCTGTCTTAATGAAAGACATCGCACAAGCGTCGCTCGACCTAGGCATGACTGAAGCATCTAAGCTGCTGAATAAACGCTTATCTCGCGGTCGCATTGATGGCTTTAAGATGGCTGGAATTTTAGCGTCTATCACACCAAGCCTACATTACGCAGGCATCGAAGAATCAGATGTGATTGTTGAAGCTGTCGTTGAAAACCCGAAAGTAAAAGCAGCAGTTTTGAGTGAAGTTGAATCCCATGTCGGTGACGACACCGTTATCACCTCAAACACCTCGACGATTCCTATCAACCTATTGGCAAAATCACTAAAACGCCCAGAAAACTTCTGTGGTATGCACTTCTTCAACCCAGTGCATCGTATGCCTCTTGTTGAGATCATCCGTGGTGAGCACACCTCTGATGAAACCATCAATCGTGTTGTGGCGTATGCTGCGAAAATGGGCAAATCACCAATTGTCGTCAATGACTGCCCAGGGTTCTTCGTTAACCGCGTATTGTTCCCATACTTTGGCGGCTTCAGCATGCTACTTCGTGATGGTGCTGACTTTACGAAAATCGACAAAGTCATGGAGCGTAAGTTTGGCTGGCCGATGGGACCGGCGTACTTGCTTGATGTAGTCGGCATTGATACCGCGCACCACGCACAAGCTGTGATGGCAGAGGGTTTCCCTGAGCGTATGGGTAAACAAGGTCGTGATGCGATTGATGCACTATTCGAAGCAGACAAATATGGTCAGAAAAATGGTAATGGCTTCTACAGCTACACCATAGATAAAAAAGGTAAGCCGAAGAAAACCTTCTCAGAAGCGATCTTACCAGTACTTGCTGACGTTTGTGCCGATAAGCATGACTTTGACGATGAGACCATCATTCAACGTATGATGACTCCAATGATCAACGAAGTGGTGCTGTGCCTTCAAGAAGGCATCATCGCTACTCCGCAGGAAGCAGACATGGCATTGGTTTATGGTCTTGGTTTCCCTCCATTCCGCGGTGGCGTATTCCGCTACCTAGACAGCGTGGGTATTGCTGAATACGTTGAAATGGCAAAACAACACGCCGAGCTAGGTGCGATGTACCAAGTACCGCAAATGCTGATTGATATGGCGGCGAAAGGTGAAAGCTTTTACGGTGCACAACAGCAAGGTTCTATCTAAGGAGGGATTCTAAAATGACTAATCAAACAAGAAATGTTGTCGTAGTCGATTGTCTACGTACTCCAATGGGTCGCTCTAAAGGTGGTGCTTTCCGTCATACACGAGCAGAAGATCTATCTGCGCGTCTAATGAAAGGCATTCTTGCACGTAACCCACAAGTGAACCCAAGCGAGATTGAAGACATCTACTGGGGTTGTGTACAGCAAACACTAGAGCAAGGCTTTAACGTTGCACGTAATGCCGCGCTACTCGCGGGCCTGCCGATTGAAATTGGCGCTGTGACGGTTAACCGTTTGTGTGGCTCATCCATGCAAGCGCTGCATGACGGTACACGTGCGATCATGACTGGCGATGCTGAAATCTGCCTAATTGGTGGCGTTGAGCACATGGGGCATGTGCCGATGAACCACGGGGTAGACTTTCACCCTGGTATGTCCAAGAACGTAGCAAAAGCTGCGGGCATGATGGGCTTAACGGCTGAAATGCTTGGTAAATTACATGGCATTAGCCGTGAGCAACAAGACGAGTTTGCCGCGCGCTCTCACGCTCGTGCGCACGCAGCAACCGTAGAGGGTCGCTTTAAAAACGAAATCCTACCAATTGAAGGCCATGCGGCTGACGGTACACTGTTTACTCTCGACTATGATGAAGTGATTCGTCCAGAGACAACAGTTGAAGGTCTGTCTCAGCTTCGTCCTGTGTTTGACCCAGCAAACGGCACAGTAACAGCCGGTACATCATCAGCGCTGTCTGATGGCGCATCAGCGATGCTGATCATGAGCGAAGAGAAAGCCAATGAGCTTGGCTTGAAAATTCGCGCACATATTAAGGGCATGGCGATCGCAGGTTGCGATCCATCCATAATGGGTTACGGTCCGGTACCGGCGACGCAAAAAGCGCTCAAGCGTGCTGGTCTTTCAATTGAAGACATGGATGTGGTTGAGCTAAACGAAGCATTTGCGGCGCAGTCTCTGCCGTGTGCTAAAGACTTAGGTCTGCTTGATGTGATGGATGAGAAGGTCAACCTTAACGGTGGTGCGATAGCATTGGGTCATCCACTAGGCTGTTCTGGTTCACGCATCTCAACAACATTGATCAACCTAATGGAAGCGAAAGATGCGAAATATGGTCTAGCCACCATGTGTATCGGTTTGGGTCAGGGTATAGCGACCGTATTTGAGAGGCCTTAACGCTTGGAGTGAAGTAGGCTCAAAACGACGATGGTCGTAGTGATCTACTCAACAACCAGAATGAAATGAATAAATACTAAAATAATTTAGTATTACACTTAAGGGCGACATCAGATGTCGCCCTTTGTTTTACGCCAAACACAGTAAATATGCATACAAAGCATACATGAAATGAGTAACTTTCATTTTATTCATAGATAGAGAAGACATAGACTTATAGACAGTTAATATCTTGCTGTATGTGGCAACTGAGTCACGCTAACGCAATTTCGGAGAACCTTATGTTTAATGCTCTAGTTCTAAACCAAGAAGACAAACGCACTATCGCTAGTATCGAGCAAATCGATGAAACACAACTGCCGGAAGGCGACGTTCTGGTTGAGGTCGATTACTCATCGTTGAATTACAAAGATGGTTTGGCGATCACAGGTAAAGGTAAAATCATCCGTAACTTCCCGATGGTACCTGGCATTGATCTAGCAGGTACGGTTGTAAGTTCTGAAGATTCGCGTTACCAAGCTGGTGACAAAGTGGTCTTAACTGGCTGGGGCGTGGGTGAAAACCATTGGGGTGGCATGGCTCAACGTGCTCGTCTAAAAGCGGATTGGCTAGTGCCACTACCAAAAGGTCTAGACAGCAAAAAAGCAATGATGGTTGGTACTGCTGGCTTCACTGGTATGCTATGTGTTCAAGCACTGCTTGACGCAGGCATCAAACCTGAAGATGGCGAAATCCTAGTAACGGGCGCAAGTGGCGGTGTAGGCTCGGTAGCAGTAACGCTCCTAGCACAGCTTGGCTACAAAGTTGCTGCAGTGACAGGTCGTGTAGAGAAAAACGGCCCACTACTAGAAAAACTTGGTGCTAGCCGCATCATCGACCGAACTGAATTTGAAGAGCCAGCACGTCCGCTTGAAAAGCAAGTATGGGCAGGTGCGGTTGATACTGTGGGCAGCAAAGTACTAGCAAAAGTATTGGCGCAAATGGATTACAACAGTGCAGTTGCAGCTTGTGGTCTTGCAGGTGGTTTTGATCTACCAACCACAGTGATGCCGTTCATCCTACGTAACGTTCGTCTACAAGGTGTGGACTCAGTAATGTGTCCAACAGAGAAACGCATCGCAGCATGGGAAAAACTGGTTGAACTACTACCAGACAGCTATTTCGAGCAAGCATGTACTGAAGTAGAACTAGCAGAAGCACCAAAATACGCAGAAGACATCACCAACGGTCAAGTAACAGGTCGTGTGGTTATCAAGCTATAAACACTGACTCAGCATAAACAGACGAAGAGCCGGCATTGCTGGCTCTTTTTGTTAGCAGTTTAGTCCCATATCTTCGATACGCTTAGCTATTAGACGGCTACATTCTTCACGCACAATCGTTCTTAACCATTCTTGAGCAGGAGAATGCTCGCAACGCGCATGCCAAATCATCGAGTATTCAAATGGAGTAAATTGGAAGGGTAATGGTTTCACCACCAAGTCATAACGCTCGGCAACCAGATACGCCAAGTCCGCTGGCACTGTGATGATAATTGGCAAGGTATCCATGATCGCCAATGCGGCTTCTAAATGATAAGCCCGCAGAACCATTTTACGCTTAGGTTTCTCCATCAAAGCTTGTTCGATCAGTGCCTTAACACCATCACTGATGGCGATCATGGCATGTGGATGACTCAGATAATCATCCAAGCTCATTTCTTTATCCGCTAATGGATGCTGTTTTGAAAGCATACACAGCACCCCCACTCGCCCCAACACTTCACTGCGTAGCGGCTCCACCGGACCTGTCGGGCGACAAATCGCTAAGTCTGCACCTTCATAAGTGAGCTGATCTGATAAACGGTCGTGTTGCAGTGGTAAGAAGTTAAAAGACACGTTTGGCGCTTCTTGGTAAATTCTCGGCAAAGCGAACGGTAAGATCGTTTGCATGGCATAGTCGGTGGTCACGATGTTGAAAGTCTGTACGCATTGCAATGGGTCAAACTCAACCGGAGATAACAACTGACGTAAAGACTCTAAGGGCTCGCCTAATGAGCGATCGATCTCTAACGCTTTCTGAGTTGGGATCAAATGCTGCCCCTGACGAGTAAACAGCGGGTCTCCCAATAAGTCGCGCAGACGACCAAGCACACGACTCATTGCCGATTGACTCAAATTTAGACGTGTTGCCGCCTTACTGACACTGTTTTCTTCTATCAGTACTCGCAACGCAACCAGTAAATTTAAATCTCGGCGATAGATGTCTTCCAGTTCCACGAATTAGCCACTTATTTTGTATGTGTTTGGGTAAATTGTACTCTTCAGGCAAAAAAAATCCCGCCTTTCAGCGGGGAAGCCCAAGAAAAATGGGGATAGTGTCGGAATGAAGTGTTGGTAAAAATAGGTGAGCGTTATTAAAGTATTCTGATCGAAGCAAAAAGCGCTAATTTTCTTGCTCAGATGCACCTGACCATTTGCGCATCTCGATCCAAATCCCAATAATAGTGGCAACCATGCCTACAAGAGGCATCAAAGAGGTGTCAGCTGGCGTTCTGAGTACCAAAGCACAAAACGAGATAAAACAAAGTACGGAGTAAATCGTAAGTCTGTCTAACGCTGTTAACATTGCCTCTCCCTTGCCAGTTGTTACCAAATTGTTAATTTAAGGTAAAACAAAAAATTCCGTTTGCCAAGTGGTTATTGAATATTTTTTCAACGAACGTAGAATTCACCGCTAAGTTAGTTACGAGAATCACACTATGAGCTTTAATCCTGAACTGGCAACAAAGACATTAGAGGCGGAAGGACTGCGCTGCCCAGAGCCAGTGATGATGGTCAGGAAGACAATTCGCAACATGCAAGATGGTGAGATTTTGCTGGTCAAAGCAGATGACCCATCCACGACTCGAGACATTCCGAGTTTCTGTCGTTTTATGGATCACCAATTAATTGCGGCACAAACGGAGCAAGTTCCGTATCAGTACCTGATCAAGAAAGGATTGGAATAATCTGGTCGAATTAAAAACGGCAGCCGATTGGCTGCCGTTTGTTTATTCATCGTATTCGAGTGTGCGAACTTCTGATTGGAGCTTGTTGAGTTGTTTTTTCATTGCCCGCATCTCTTCATGCATAGGAATGATGTGGGCTACGCGAATCCACGCCTCTACTGTTAATCCAGTAAGAACGAACGATCCTGCCACAATCGGCAACCACATATCAGTCAGTACCATCGCTAACAAGCACAGCGCCAAACCAAAGGTGAATAAATAACTCTGACTCTTTGGGGTCATCCCCATGTAACGTGTAAGCATAAACTTGCCCTCTCGCTATCATTCACACCATTAAACTACCATGACAAGTATGACACTAATATGTCATCCGTCACGCTACGGAGCGATTTTAAGTCAGAGTTTGAGCTACGCCACTAATTCGCTAGTTATTGATTATTTGCATCTTTTTAACGATTGTTCGCGGATAACATTTTCCATTTTCAGGCTGCGTTATCCGCCTAAAAACATTAAAAGAAGGCCGCACCAATCGCCAACAACACGAACAAAATAGCGGTGATTTTACGAATCAACCCCAGGGGCATCTTGTCTGCTGAAAGCTTACCAATTAACACCACAGGCACGTTAGCCAACAACATACCAATGGTCGTGCCAAGTATGACCCAACTCAGCGCATCCGCGTATTGCGCGCCTAGGATAGAAGTGGCGATCTGAGTTTTATCACCAATCTCAGCCACAAAGAAAGCAATAAAGCTGGCAATGAAAGGACCTCGGTTTGAAATCTGTTCGTCATCATCCAACTTATCAGGAATCAACACCCAAGCCGCCATCGCGACAAAACTGACCACCAGCACCCACTTTAAAATATCAGGTGATAAATAATCAGCGACAACCACACCTAACCATGCAGCCAAAGCGTGGTTGGCAATGGTTGCCAAAAAGATTGCTGCAATAATTGGTATTGGTTTGCGGTAACGACTTGCGAGTAATAGAGATAGCAATTGGGTCTTATCGCCAATTTCTGCTAACGCTACAGTAGTAATTGAAATAGCTAAAACGCTCACGACATGCTCATTGGGGCAGGGATTATTATATTTAACCAAAGACAAACCTCACGCCCCTACCCCGGTTCGTGATGATTTGTCTAAGGTCTTGCTAAACTTGAAAGGCTTCAAGTCTCGAACGCCATGGTGATTTTGCACCAATTATGTTGACGGACGAACCAGATGAAACAGAAACTTCATCAGGTAAGCTACTCCCCAAAGACAGGCGCAATTCTAGCCACCTTTGTTGCGCTTCTCAAGAGCCAAAGCAGGCAAAAACTCCCTTTTAAGAAAAATACAGCAGATAACGCGGTAAAAATTCATTAAAGGAGAAAATCGCCCACGAATTAATCAAGATTAGCTCTACTCCCATGCTCAATATCTGGTTATACTAGATTGTTAATTTATTCAACCGTAATTACTCTTTATCGCCGTTGTTAGAGTTGAAAAACTCGGCATAGATGACGAATTAACGAGTAACAAGAGAATCGCGCGAACCTGACTTATGCAAAAATACGATATCAAAACCTTCCAGGGAATGATCCTCGCGCTGCAGGATTATTGGGCTCAAAATGGTTGTACCATTGTTCAACCGCTAGATATGGAAGTGGGTGCGGGTACCTCTCACCCAATGACCTGTCTACGAGCGCTTGGCCCAGAGCCAATGTCGACAGCTTACGTACAACCTTCACGTCGTCCTACTGATGGCCGTTACGGTGAAAACCCTAACCGTCTTCAGCACTACTACCAATTCCAAGTAGCGCTAAAACCATCGCCTGACAATATTCAAGAGTTGTACCTTGGCTCCCTTGAAGTTCTTGGTATTGACCCTCTTGTACACGACATCCGTTTCGTAGAAGACAACTGGGAAAACCCAACACTAGGCGCATGGGGTCTGGGCTGGGAAGTTTGGCTAAACGGCATGGAAGTGACTCAGTTTACTTACTTCCAGCAAGTTGGCGGTCTTGAGTGTAAGCCAGTTACTGGTGAGATCACTTACGGTATCGAACGTCTAGCAATGTACATCCAAGAAGTAGACTCGGTTTACGACCTAGTTTGGAACATCGCACCAGACGGCAGCAAAGTGACTTACGGTGATATCTTCCACCAAAACGAAGTAGAGCAATCGACTTACAACTTCGAGCACGCAGACGTTGAATTCCTATTTGGTTTCTTCGAGCAGTGTGAGAAAGAGTGTAAAGAGTTGCTTGAGCTTGAAAAGCCACTGCCATTACCTGCTTACGAGCGCATCCTAAAAGCAGGTCACGCATTCAACCTACTAGACGCGCGTAAAGCGATCTCAGTAACTGAGCGTCAGCGTTACATCCTGCGCATTCGCGATCTGACTAAGTCAGTAGCAGAAGCATACTACGCATCGCGTGAAGCTCTTGGCTTCCCAATGTGTAAGAAAGAACAAGCGTAAGGGGTAGAGAACATGGCAAAAGAATTTCTAATCGAGCTAGGTACAGAAGAGCTACCACCAACGCAACTTCGTACGCTAGCTGAAGCATTCGCAGCAAACTTCGAAGCAGAACTAAAAAGCGCTGAGCTTGCTCACGAAGGCGTGAAATGGTTTGCGGCTCCTCGTCGTCTTGCACTTAAAGTCGCGGCACTAGCAGAAAGCCAATCAGACAAAATCGTTGAAAAACGTGGCCCTGCGGTTTCTGCAGCGTTTGACGCGGAAGGCAACCCAACCAAAGCGGCTCAAGGCTGGGCACGCGGTTGTGGTATTTCTGTTGACCAAGCAGAGCGCATGGTTACAGATAAAGGTGAATGGCTACTGTTCAAACAAGAAGTGAAAGGTCAGCCAACGTCTGACATCGTGGTTGAACTTGCAGCAAAAGCACTAGCAAACCTACCTATCGCAAAACCAATGCGCTGGGGTAACAAAACGACTCAATTTATCCGTCCAGTTAAGACGCTAACCATGCTGATGGGCAGCGACCTAATCGAAGGCGAGATCCTTGGTGTCGCTTCTGACCGCACTATCCGTGGTCACCGCTTCATGGGTGAACAAGAGTTCACTATCGATTCTGCTGAGCAATACCCTGCAATCCTAGAAGAGCGCGGTAAAGTTATGGCAGATTACGAAGCACGTAAAGCCATCATCCTAGCTGACGCACAAAAAGCGGCAGCAGAAGTTGGCGGTATCGCTGATCTAGAAGATGACCTAGTAGAAGAAGTTACGTCTCTGGTTGAATGGCCAGTAGTACTTACAGCGAAGTTCGAAGAAGAGTTCCTAAAAGTGCCTTCTGAAGCGCTGGTTTACACCATGAAAGGTGACCAGAAGTACTTCCCCGTCTATTCACATGAGAATGGCGACGAAAACAAGAAGCTACTACCTAACTTCATCTTCGTATCGAACATCGAATCAAAAGAACCTCGTTACGTGATCGAAGGTAACGAGAAAGTGGTTCGCCCTCGTCTTGCTGACGCAGAATTCTTCTTCAACACAGACCGTAAGCGTCCGCTTATCGACCGTCTGCCTGAACTAGAGCAAGCGATCTTCCAAAAGCAACTGGGTACGATCAAAGACAAAACAGACCGCATCACTGAACTTGCTGGCTACATCGCAGAGCAAATCGGGGCTGACGTTGAGAAATCAAAGCGTGCTGGTCTACTAGCAAAATGTGACCTAATGACCTCTATGGTATTCGAATTTACGGATACTCAAGGTGTCATGGGCATGCACTACGCTCGCCACGACGGTGAAGCAGAAGAAGTTGCAGTCGCACTGAATGAGCAATACATGCCTCGTTTCGCAGGTGATGAACTGCCATCTAACGGCGTTTCAACTGCAGTTGCAATGGCAGACAAGCTAGACACAATCGTCGGTATCTTCGGTATTGGTCAAGCGCCAAAAGGCAGTGACCCATTCGCACTACGTCGCGCATCTCTAGGTGTACTACGTATCATCGTTGAATACGGTTACAACCTAGATCTTGTTGACCTCGTTGCGAAAGCGAAATCACTGTTTGGTGACCGCTTAACTAACGAAAACGTTGAGCAAGACGTAATTGAATTCATGCTTGGTCGTTTCCGTGCTTGGTACCAAGACGAAGGCTTTAGCGTTGACATCATTCAAGCGGTACTAGCGCGTCGTCCAACGAAACCAGCAGACTTCGACCAACGTGTTAAGGCGGTATCTCACTTCCGTGAACTAGAAGCAGCAGAGTCTCTAGCGGCAGCGAACAAACGTGTCGGTAACATCCTAGCGAAATTCGACGGCGAACTAGCAGCAGAGATTGACCTAGCACTTCTACAAGAAGACGCAGAGAAAGCACTGGCAGAAAGCGTTGAAGTCATGACTGAAGCGCTAGAGCCAGCATTTGCGACCGGTAACTACCAAGAAGCCCTAAGCAAGCTAGCAGATCTACGTGAGCCAGTGGATGCGTTCTTCGATAACGTAATGGTAATGGCAGACGACGAAGCACTTAAGAAGAACCGTCTGACATTGTTGAACAACCTGCGCAACCTGTTCTTACAGGTCGCAGATATCTCTGTCCTTCAAAAGTAATTCATTACTCTTCGAAGTGATTAAGAAATAAGTAAAAGGGAAGCAGATGCTTCCCTTTTTTGTTGCCTTCAAACCGATGAAGGTGACGCTTATTATTCATTTTGTGAACAAGACTAAAATTTGTAGGGTGAGACGCGTTTAACTTGTTGGTGTAGAGCTCGGATTGTAGAGGCTCAGTTTTGCTATAACTGGACTGTTTATTCGGGGGAAGGACACAATGAAAAAAACAATTCTCGCACTCTCTATTGGACTATTGAGCGCCTGCAGCCAGATTCCAGAAAATGCTATCGTACTGAGCGTTGGAGACGATACTGCCGTCTTCGAACAAAACTCTAACGGCTTACTTGTCGCCGAGCAAAAACTCGAAAAAGGCAGCTATACCTTTACCATTGCCGACAGTAATCAAAGCTGTGGAAGTAGTTTTGCTTTGGCAGAAGAAAGCCGCATCAAATTCAATCGTCCATTAAAAATGGATAATTGCGCCACAGATGCCCAAATGCCGCTGCGCATCTTCAAAGCCAACACCTATCAATTTACGCTCAACCCAACCACTAACGAGCTAACTGTTAGGCTCAAACCCAAACAGAATCAAGACATCACCTACTCTTGCCCTGTCGCAACCAATACGCCAAAAACCATCAACGTTGAGCAAACCTTTAATGATGGCACTGTCGTTCGCGATGCCTTAACCGGACAAGAAACTATAGTTACAGATGGCAGCGTAACCATGCAGCCGGGCCCTATGAGCCAAGGTCTGTTGTTACTAGAAGAGGTTGAGCAACAAGCAGAAAAACCTTTCAGTTGGGACAACGCGACGGTGTACTTCGTCATGACTGACCGCTTCTATAACGGCAACCCAGACAACGACAACAGCTACGGTCGCAGCAAAGACGGGAAATACGAGATTGGTACCTTCCATGGTGGTGACTTAGCGGGTCTGACGAAAAAACTCGATTACATCGAATCGCTTGGTGTGAATGCTATCTGGATAACCTCACCACTGGAACAAATCCATGGCTGGGTTGGCGGCGGTGACAAAGGTGACTTTAAACACTACGGCTACCACGGCTACTACCATCAAGATTGGACCAAGCTTGATGCCAACATGGGTTCCGAAGATGAACTCAGAACCTTCGTCGATACTGCCCACAAGAAAGGCATCCGCGTGATTTGGGATGTGGTCATGAACCACACTGGCTACGCAACATTAGCAGACATGCAGGAATTCGGATTTGGTCAGCTTTACCTTGATGACCAAGAAGCCAAAGAAGTCCTTGGTGAAAAATGGACCGACTGGCAGCCAAAATCAGGACAAAGCTGGCACAGCTTCAACGACTACATCAAATACAGTGATAGCGAAGCGTGGGATAAATGGTGGGGCAAAGGTTGGATCCGCACCGACATTGGTGACTATGATGCACCAGGCTACAACGACATCACCATGTCTTTGAACTACCTACCGGATCTCAAAACCGAATCGACTCAGAAAACCGGACTACCAAACTTCTTCCGCAATAAAGACACCAATGCGCAAGATGAACTGCAAACCCCGCGTGAGCATCTGATTACGTGGTTATCCGACTGGGTACGTGACTATGGCATTGATGGCTTCCGCGTCGACACCGCTAAACACGTTGAAATGGAAGCGTGGGCAGAGTTGAAAGCCAGCACCACTCAAGCGCTTGCCCAGTGGAAGCAAAACAATCCAGACAAAGCACTAGATGACCTGCCATTTTGGATGACAGGTGAAGTATGGGCACACAGCGTGGTGAAGAGCCCGTATTTCGATAACGGCTTCGATTCGATCATCAACTTCGAGTTCCAATCTGACGTGGCACCAAAAGCGCTGAAATGCTTCGCTCAACTCGATAGCGATTATCGCCGCTACGCGGAACGTATTAACTCCGATCCCGAGTTCAACGTGTTGAGCTACCTATCTTCACACGATACACAGCTGTTTTGGTCGGCACGCAGCCGCAGCTTCGATGACCAAGCACGTGCCGCAAATGCACTGATGCTGGCTCCGGGTGCAGTGCAAATCTACTACGGCGATGAGATTGCTCGTGACTTTGGCGTGACTGGCTCCGATCCTACTCAAGGTACTCGCTCTGATATGCCATGGGATAAGATTCATGGCGAACGTGAAGACTTGCTGCAACATTGGCAAAAACTCGGCGAGTTCCGTCAACGCCACCCAGCGGTTGCGCAAGGCAAACACATCACTCGCAATCAAGAAGGGTATTACGCGTTCGAGCGCCAATACCACGACGACAAAGTGCTGATCGTCTACACTGGCGAATAGCCGATTCACTCCACCAGCAAGGGAAGCATTTCGCTTCCCTTTTTTATTCACTGCTCATATCCCCATCATCTGGTCTGATGACAAACTTTTTTCTTCTTCGAGTAAATTCACACTTTGCGTCGTAATAACATTAGGGTAAGGTCAAGTATTACTCTATAAGCTGATGTTTCATCAGCATTCAATACACATAAGCAATCACAATGAATTAGGTATCAGTCAGCATGCAGTTCTCAAAGTTTGGTGAAAAATTTAATCAGTATTCAGGTATCACGCAGTTAATGGACGATTTGAATGATGGTCTACGCACACCAGGTGCCATCATGCTCGGTGGAGGTAACCCAGCCGCCATTCCTGCCATGCTCGATTACTTTCACCAAGCCAGTGAGGAAATGCTCGCCAGTGGCGAACTCGTCGCCGCACTCGCCAACTACGATGGGCCACAGGGTAAAGACGCGTTCGTGAAAGCGCTGGCTCAGTTATTCCGTGAGACTTACGGTTGGGACATTTCAGAGAAGAACATCAGCCTAACTAACGGCAGCCAAAGTGGCTTCTTCTACTTGTTCAACTTACTCGCAGGTAAACAGCCTGACGGTTCGCATAAGAAGGTGCTACTGCCTATCGCGCCTGAGTACATCGGCTATGGTGATGCTGGCATTGATGAAGATATTTTTGTCTCTTACCACCCAGAAATCGAGCGGTTAGATAACGGATTGTTTAAATACCACGTCGATTTTGAACAGCTAACCGTCGACGATTCTGTTGCGGCAATCTGCGCATCTCGCCCAACCAACCCAACAGGAAACGTACTGACAGACGAAGAAGTGCGTAAACTGGACAAATTGGCGCGCGAGAACAACATCCCACTGATCATCGACAATGCGTACGGCTTGCCATTCCCGAACATCATTTTTGAAGATGTCGAACCATTCTGGAATGAAAACACCATCCTATGCATGAGCCTATCCAAACTTGGCTTGCCGGGTGTGCGATGTGGGATTGTAATTGCGAGTGAAGAAATAACTCAAGCGTTAACCAATATGAACGGCATCATCAGCCTAGCACCAGGCAGTGTGGGTCCAGCGCTGGCAAACCACATCATCGCTAAAGGCGACCTGCTTAAACTGAGTTCAGAGGTGATTAAGCCGTTTTACAAGCAGAAGTCGCAACGTGCGGTTGAACTGCTGCAAGAAGCGATTACCGATGAGCGCTTCCGTATCCACAAACCTGAAGGGGCGATCTTCTTGTGGTTATGGTTTGATGAGTTGCCAATTACGACAATGGAACTTTACCAACGCTTGAAAGAGCGTGGTGTATTGATTGTTCCGGGTGAGTACTTCTTTATTGGCCAAAAAGACGAATGGGACCACGCTCATCAGTGCTTACGCATGAACTACGTTCAAGACGATGAGATGATGCAGAAAGGTATCGCGATTATCGCGGAAGAAGTCGAAAAGGCTTACCAACAAGGTCAGTAAAGCAAACTCCCACATCAAAGACACAAATTAAAAAGAGCGCCAACTGGCGCTCTTTCTCACTCTATAAGCAAATTACTTGCTGATTAGTTGCTTTCTAGCAGGTTGTTGCCACCGATAGCAATTTTACGTGGTTGCATTGCTTCTGGGATTTCACGAACCAAATCAATGTGTAATAGGCCGTTTTCCATTGATGCGCCAGTCACTTTTACATAATCCGCTAGCTGGAATTTACGTTCAAAGTCGCGCTCAGCAATGCCTTGGTACACGTAGTTTTTGCCTTCTTCTGCTTTGCGTTCGCCCTTCACAATCAACATGTTTTCGTTTTGAGTCAGATCGAGTTGGTCTTCAGAGAAGCCAGCAACTGCCATAGTAATACGGTAGTTATGCTCGTCTTTTTGCTCAATGTTGTACGGAGGGTAACCGCCAGAAGTATTTTTCGCTGTATTCGCTTCCATCAGGTTTAGCAGACGATCAAAGCCAATTGCATTACGGTATAGTGGTGAGAAATCTACGTTACGCATAAATCTATCCTCTTAATTAAGCAATAGTCTTAGTTCGGATGAACTTCATCCTACTGGCGTGTTTATGCAAAAACCGACGCCGAACTAAGAGATTCTTATCATTCCACTGGCCTTGGTTTGGCTCGGAGACATGATAGGAAATCTAAAGGTTTAAGTTGTGTGCTAAAACACCATATCCTCTTTTGAGCGATCTCGTTTTAGCGATTCCAGAGGGCTGTCTTCTAGTCTCTAGCAAGCCAGTCATCCTCTTCACAACTAGATATAAGGTCGTCAAAAATGACTTTCAAGGGAAAAAATAAAAAATTTTAAGTGCGCTCGCTATCTCCCCAGAAAGGTCAGTTTACCCTCGCTTTGCAATCGGTATTAAAAAGCCCACCTTTCTGGTGGGCTCAATCTGCACTCTACTTGCGGGAGGATTTACGCGCTTTTACAACGCTCTTTTCTGCCGCTTTTTCCTGTTTTAACTTACGCTTTTCTTTCAGACTCAACTGTGGTTGTTTCTTGTCTTTCTTACTCATGACTTCACCTCTATTTATTGACACAACAGACAGCCACACAGCATTTTCTGCGCTGGTGGCTGCGATTGATGAACAATTTCAGTAATCACAAAGCAGCGTCGCTGATTAAAAATTTCTATTTCGAACGCATCATTTTTAGCTCGCCCTAATAAACGGGATCCCAAATAAGAATCGACCGCGAGCATACCTGTCATCGGTTGGCTCTTGTGCGAGTTGACTAACGTCATGCGATATTGATAAGCACGCTCAACATCCACTAAGCGAACCGTGTCCCCAACCGCAATACGAGCTCGGTTACGGCAATGGGCTTGTTGCTCGTAAGTTTCAAAGAGTGACAACAACCTTAGTGGTGATTGATAGGTTAAAAAGCGACTGGTTAACCACCAAGTTCGCAGCGCCAAACAGTACGCCGAGAACCAGCGTTCAAACATGATTATTTCCTTCTTAATGCCTTGTCTTACAAATAAATTCAGTGCATTGAACCGGAAGTGCATCACCTCCGGCTTAGTTCAGGAAAGTCATCACCATTTTCTCAACCTCCTTATTCATCAGCTCTTCAGCACTATAGCGAGCAGAAAAAAGAAAGCAAAAGCGCCCAAGCGAACAAAATGGCGAGAAAAAAAGAAAACAGAAATAAAATGGCAAGCTTGATCAGGTTATTGGCAGTTAGCACCAGAAAAACCAAAGTCTTGGCAGAAAGTGGCGATTTTCATTGGTGGTTAAAACAAAAAAAGCAGCGATTTCTCGCTGCTTTTCCTATTAAGACAAGTTGTCGTTACACGTCTAAGTTCGCTACTTTCAGCGCGTTTTCTTCGATGAAGTTACGACGAGGTTCTACTTGGTCACCCATCAGTGTTGTGAACAATTGGTCTGCGCCTACCGCATCCTCAATCGTTACTTGCATCATGCGACGCGTTTCTGGGTCCATAGTCGTTTCCCACAGCTGATCTGGGTTCATCTCACCTAGACCTTTGTAACGCTGGCGGCTCAGACCACGCATTGACTCTTTAACCAACCAATCAAGCGCTTCTGCAAAGCTTGCTACTGGCATCGTACGCTCACCACGTTTGATGTACGCGCCTTCTTCCAGAAGCCCATCCAGTGCTTCTGATAGATCAGCTAATTTGCCGTACTCTTTCGAGTTTAGGAAATCGATGCTAATTGCATGTTCGTGCGTCACACCGTGAGTACGAACCACGATCTTAGGCAAGTTTAAGCCTAGTTCTTCGTGCTGCTCAACTTCGTAGCTGTATTGGCTCGCGCCCACTTCTTTCGCATTCAGCTGCTCAATAAGCTGCTTCGTCCACGCTTCAACAACTGATGCGTCATGGCATTGCTCGGGCGTTAGACGAGGAGTGTAAATCAACTCGTTTACCAAAGCACTTGGGTAACGACGGCTCATACGTTCCGCCAGTTTAATCCCCGCATTGTACTGTTGAACAAGCTTCTCTAGTGCTTCACCTGCCAATGCTGGTGCTTCTGCGTTTACGTGTAGCGATGCATTATCCAGAGCCAATGATACTTGGTATTGGTTCATCGCTTCTTCGTCTTTGATGTACTGCTCTTGTTTGCCTTTTTTCACTTTGTAAAGTGGTGGCTGAGCGATGTACACGTAACCACGCTCGATAAGCTCTGGCATTTGACGATAGAAGAAGGTCAATAGTAGCGTACGGATGTGCGAACCATCGACATCGGCATCGGTCATGATGATGATGTTGTGGTAACGCAGCTTGTCCGGGTTGTACTCGTCACGACCGATACCACAACCAAGTGCAGTGATCAGCGTTGCTACTTCTTGCGAAGACAGCATCTTGTCGAAACGTGCTTTTTCTACGTTAAGAATCTTACCTTTTAGCGGTAGGATTGCTTGGTTCTTACGGTTACGGCCTTGTTTTGCGGAGCCGCCTGCCGAATCACCCTCCACTATGTATAGTTCAGAGAGTGCCGGATCTTTTTCCTGACAGTCTGCAAGTTTACCTGGAAGGCCAGCTAGGTCTAGTGCACCTTTACGGCGCGTCATTTCACGAGCTTTACGCGCTGCTTCACGTGCACGTGCTGCATCGATGATTTTCGAACAAACCATCTTCGCTTCTGTCGGGTTCTCAATCAGGAACTCAGACAGTTTTTCACCCATTGCTGATTCAACCGCTGATTTCACTTCAGAAGAAACCAGTTTGTCTTTTGTTTGGCTTGAGAACTTAGGATCAGGCACTTTCACCGAAACAACCGCAGTTAGACCTTCACGCGCATCGTCGCCTGAAGTCGCTGTTTTTGCTTTCTTAGAGAAACCTTCTTTATCCATAAAGCTGTTCAATGTACGTGTTAACGCAGCACGGAAACCAGCAAGGTGAGTACCACCATCACGCTGTGGGATATTGTTGGTAAAACAGAAGATATTCTCTTGGAAACCATCGTTCCATTGCATCGCCACTTCAACTGAAATGCCGTCTTCACGCTCTGAGTTAAAGTGGAAGATTTTTTCGATGATTGGCGTTTTGTTGGTGTTTAGGTGATCAACGAACGCTTGAATACCACCTTCATACATGAAGTGATCATGTTTGTCCGCTTCACGCTCATCAACCAATTTGATCGACACACCAGAGTTCAGGAATGACAGTTCACGCAGGCGTTTCGCCAGAATGTCATAGTGGAACTCAGTGTTAGAGAAGGTCTCGGCACTTGGCCAGAAACGAATTTGTGTACCGGTTTTATCCGTATCACCCACAACAGCTAGTGGCGCTTGAGGCTCACCATGGCGGTAGGTTTGCGTATGGATATGGCCACCACGATGAATCGTCAGCTCAACTTTCTCAGATAGAGCGTTTACCACTGAAACACCTACCCCGTGAAGACCACCCGATACTTTGTATGAGTTATCGTCGAACTTACCACCCGCGTGAAGTACCGTCATGATTACTTCTGCTGCAGAGACATTTTCCTCTGAGTGGATTTCTGTTGGAATGCCACGACCATCATCGCTAACGGAAACCGAGTTATCCTCATGAATTGTCACAACGATGTCTTTACAGTGACCTGCCAACGCTTCATCAATTGAGTTATCCACCACCTCGAAAACCATGTGGTGAAGGCCGGTGCCGTCGTCCGTATCGCCGATGTACATTCCTGGACGCTTACGTACCGCATCCAGACCCTTCAGTACCTTAATACTCGATGAATCGTAATTTTCAGACATGAGTTTCTCTCTTCTAGTTTGACTCTATCCTGCCATGTTCCACATGAAACAATTTACCGTTATCGTCCAACATATCGGCGATTTGGCTTTCAGTGATAGAGCTTACAAATACTTGTGCGCCCGTCTCTTTTAAGCAGTCAGCAAGACGCTTGCGACGTTGGCTATCTAATTCCGACGCGAAGTCATCAATTAGGTAAATGCATTGTTTACCGGTCATCTCTGTCAGGTGTTGCCCTTGCGCGACACGCAATGCACACACCATGAGTTTTAATTGACCGCGTGACAGAACATCTTCAACGGGCGTTCCGTTCACTTTAATGCGCAAATCAGCTTTGTTTGGGCCACTAAAGGTGTATCCCAATGCCTGATCACGCTCAAAATTCTTTTCTAGTATCTCTTGGTATGGGGTGTCTTTATCCCAGCCACGATAATACTTCAATTGGATCTCAAATTCTGGCAAAAATGTCTGACAGATAGTTTCTGCGACGGTTTTCATCTGCTCGATGTAACTTGCTCGCCATTGGCTGATGTTTTCAGCCAACCCTGCCATTTCCTGATCCCAATAACTGAGCTCACGATAACTATTGGCGGTTTTCAACAGCGCGTTGCGCTGCTTGTTCAGGCGCTTGAACCTTCCCCATGCTTGATAAAAAGCGGGCTCGGTATGAAACACGCCCCAATCAATAAACGCGCGACGATGTTTAGGGCCATCTGTCAGTAAATCAAACCCTTCTGGGTGTATCAACTGCAGAGGCAGAACTTGTGCCAACTGCGCTAATTTTTGTCCAGATTGACCGCCTATTTTAACCTCTGTTGAGCCATCACGCTGCTTATTAATGCCGATAGGTAGCTCAAATTGATCCGAGTTCAAAAAACGACCATGAACAAACAGTTCGTCACACTCATTTTGTATCACTCGTCCGGTGAGAGAACTCTTGAATGAGCGGCCATGCCCGAGCAGGTAAACCGCTTCTAAGACACTGGTTTTACCGCTGCCGTTCGGCCCGATAAGAAAGTTAAAGCCTGCTGATAACTCAATATCACAGGCTTTAATGTTTCGAAACTGCTGAATGATGAGACGAGAAAGAGGCATTCAGTTGGCTTATAGACGAATTGGCATCACCACGTACATGGCACTGTCATCGTCGGCATTTTCAATCAATGCGCTAGCGTTAGCATCCGACATCGACACACGTACATTTTCACAACGCAACGTGTTCAGAACATCAAGCACATAGCTTACGTTAAAGCCGATTTCGATGGCGTCACCTTCAAAGGTCACATCAAGCATCTCTTCCGCTTCTTCTTGTTCTGGGTTATTCGCGGTTATGCGCATTTCAGTATCAGCTAGATTCACACGCACGCCACGGAATTTTTCGTTGGAAAGAATCGCAGCACGAGAAAAGGCTTGGCGCAACTCGTCACAACTTGCTATTAGGGTCTTATTGGTGCTCTGAGGCAATACGCGGCGGTAGTCAGGGAAACGACCATCAACCAACTTAGAGGTAAAAGTAAAGTTATTCACCTCAGCACGAACATTGGAGCTACCGATCTGAAGTACTACAGGTTGCTCTGGCGCGTCCATCAACTTCACTAATTCTTGCACACCTTTGCGTGGCACGATGATTTGCTTCTGCGCAAAATCCGCACCCAGCTGAGTTTGCGATACCGCCATACGGTGGCCGTCCGTCGCCACGCTGCGTAGCGTGGTACCGTCAATTTCAAACAACATGCCGTTGAGGTAGTAACGAACGTCTTGATTCGCCATCGAGAACTGAGTTTTGTCGATCAGCGTACGTAGATCGGCTTGGCTCAGTGATACTTCCACTTCACTTTGCCAATCTTCAATATTAGGGAAATCGTTCGCAGGAAGCGTTGCCAATGAGAAACGGCTGCGACCAGAGCGAACTTGTACGCGATCACCTTCTAATACAAATGTGATGATCGCATCGTCCGGTAAACCACGGCAGATATCGAGAAACTTACGCGAAGGAACGGTAATGCTGCCCGCTTCAAAATCACCTTCTAGCGTCACTTTGCTTACTAACTCTACTTCAAGATCGGTTGCCGTCATCGACAATACGTTCTCTTCTACTTTAAGAAGTAGGTTACCCAGGATTGGCAGAGTTGGTCGGCCACCTAAAGCGCCCGAAACCTGCTGTAGCGGTTTGATTAAATGACTACGTTCAATGGTAAATTTCATGCTTGGCTCTTTACGCTGTCAGCTCAATAAATGATTTGCTTAGAATACCGTTATTCTAACCGATTACGAGGACAGGGTGCGAATCAAGTTAGAGTAATCTTCTTTAATATCGTGGCTCTCTTCACGCAGCTGCTCAATCTTGCGACAAGCATGAAGTACGGTCGTATGATCGCGGCCCCCAAATGCATCACCGATTTCTGGCAAGCTGTGGTTGGTTAGTTCTTTTGCTAACGCCATGGCCAGCTGACGAGGACGCGCTACGGAACGAGAGCGACGTTTGGACAGCAAGTCCGCCACTTTTATCTTGTAGTATTCAGCAACCGTCTTTTGAATGTTGTCGATCGTCACCAGCTTCTCTTGTAGAGCAAGCAGATCGCGCAGCGCTTCACGCACAAAATCAATCGTGATTGGACGACCAGTGAAATTCGCATTAGCGATAACACGGTTCAGTGCACCTTCTAGCTCACGAACGTTCGAACGCAGACGCTTGGCAATAAAGAACGCCACTTCATCAGCAAGGTGGATTTGGTGATCTTCGGCTTTTTTCATCAAGATCGCCACACGCGTTTCAAGCTCAGGCGGCTCGATCGCAACAGTAAGACCCCAACCAAAGCGAGATTTAAGACGATCTTCAACGCCATTAATCTCTTTAGGATAACGGTCAGACGTTAAGATGATCTGCTGGTTACCTTCCAATAGTGCGTTGAAGGTATGGAAGAATTCTTCTTGCGAACGTTCTTTATTAGCAAAGAATTGGATGTCATCGATAAGGAGTGCATCCACACTGCGGTAGTAGCGTTTGAATTCTTCAATCGCATTGTTTTGCAGCGCTTTTACCATGTCTTGCACAAAACGCTCTGAGTGCATGTAGACCACTTTCGCGTTCGGGTTGTTATCCACAATCGCGTTACCCACCGCATGCAATAAGTGGGTTTTACCCAAACCCGTGCCGCCGTATAGGAATAGTGGGTTGTAAGCTGCACCTGGGTTATCCGATACCTGACGCGCCGCAGCCAAACCCAGTTGGTTCGACTTACCTTCAACAAAGTTGTCGAACTTGTGTTTTGGGTTCATGTTTGAGCGGTGATTGATCGCCGCAATCGCTTGAGCGTCGTCATCCCAGGTTTTGTGTACTGGCTTACGTGCCTGTAATTGCGCAGGTGCAGATGACTCCGCAGCCACATCTGCAGGCGTACGTGTCGGCGCTGGTTTTGGAGCAGAGACAGGTCGACTCCCCACTTCAAAGCGTAAGTTAGGAATGTCGCCACCACAGTATTCCTGTAGTAAACGAGTAATATTGTTCAGATACTTATCACGCACCCAGTCCAACACAAAGCGGTTTGGCGCGAATAGAGTGAGAGTATTGTCATTGAGCTCCGCTTGTAGCGGACGAACCCACATGCTGAATTCTGTAGCTGGTAGCTCTTCTTGAAGCTGCTGCAAACATTGCAGCCAAAGCGAAGATGACACGGTGCCCCCACTGAGTAATTGAATTATCGGAAAAGACTGGCAATTTTACCTGTTGATAACCAAGATCGCCAGTGATTGATCGACGATCCAGTGAATAAGATCCAAGTTATTCACAATTATTTCTGCAAACTTGATGAGATCAACACACCTTGCCCCAAATTTGCCCACACAACGATCCACAATTGGGCAAAATTCACAAGATCGAGTGATTGGTGATAAGTCTGTGTATTATTTTATTCCCAATGCTGATTTTGTCGATCATTTCCCCTGGTTCAGTTCGCATTTTCATCACATTTAACATTCTTCTTCTATTATCTAATAACTCACAGGTCTAGGTTATTGCTCTTGGTTATTTATTTAATTGAGCTAACTAACAGTAGTATTTCCAACCATAAAATTATGGAGATGTATTATGAAAAACTGGATTAAGGTTGCCGTTGCAGCCATTGCACTGTCGGCAGCAACCGTACAAGCCGCTACTGAAGTCAAAGTTGGTATGTCAGGTCGCTACTTCCCGTTTACTTTTGTAAAGCAAGATAAGCTACAAGGCTTTGAAGTCGACATGTGGGATGAAATCGGCAAACGCAACGATTACAAAATCGAATACGTAACCGCTAACTTCTCTGGTTTATTTGGTCTGCTAGAAACCGGTCGCATCGATACGATCTCCAACCAAATCACCATGACTGATGAGCGTAAAGCCAAATACCTATTTGCTGACCCTTACGTTGTAGATGGCGCACAAATTACCGTGCGTAAAGGCAACGACAGCATCAAAGGTGTTGACGATCTTGCGGGCAAAACCGTTGCTGTGAATCTAGGATCTAACTTCGAGCAACTGCTGCGTCAATACGACAAAGACGGCAAGATCAACATTAAAACGTACGACACAGGTATCGAACATGACGTGGCGCTCGGTCGTGCAGATGCATTTGTAATGGATCGTCTTTCTGCGTTAGAGCTGATTAAGAAAACCGGTCTTCCTTTGGAATTGGCGGGCGAACCGTTTGAAACCATTCAAAACGCATGGCCTTTCGTGGACAACGAGAAAGGTCGTAAGCTGCAAGAAGAAGTAAACAAAGCACTGGCTGAGATGCGCGCAGATGGTACAGTAGAGAAAATTTCCGTGAAGTGGTTTGGCGCTGACATCACGAAATAAGAACTCTTTGTACTTTAGGCCGCAAAGTGGTATCACTCTCGGACTAAAATAAACTTACGTAAAGGTGGAACTTGTTTTCCACCTTTTCTTTTCTCTAGCCTTTAGGTAAGCCGTATGGGATTTGACTTTAATTACATGTTGGAACTGCTGCCGATATTGCTGAAATATCTTGGCACTACCATGGAAATGGCGACATGGGGATTGGTGTTTTCACTGATTTTATCCGTCATTTTAGCCAATATTCGCGTATTTAAACTGCCAGTTCTGGATCAATTAAGCCAACTTTACATCAGCTTCTTCCGTGGCACCCCTCTCTTAGTTCAGCTTTTCCTGCTTTATTACGGCTTACCACAAATTTTCCCATTGATGGTGGGTATTGATGCCTTCTCAGCAGCGGTGATCGGTTTAACGCTGCACTTTGCCGCTTATATGGCGGAAAGTATTCGTGCCGCCATTATTGGTATTGATCGTAGCCAGATGGAAGCGAGCTTGTCGGTGGGTATGACAACATCTCAGGCGATGCGCCGAGTGATTTTACCTCAAGCAACGCGTGTCGCACTGCCTTCATTGATGAACTATTTCATCGATATGATCAAGTCAACGTCTCTCGCCTTCACGCTTGGTGTGGCCGAAATCATGGCGAAAGCACAGATGGAAGCCTCATCAAGTTTCCGTTTCTTTGAAGCTTTCCTTGCGGTTGCTCTTATTTACTGGGGAGTGGTGGTGATTCTGACTCGCGTACAAATCTGGGCAGAAGCAAAACTGAATAAGGCGTACGTACGATGATTAAGTTAGAAAATATTCACAAACGTTTTGGTGAGACTGAAGTACTGAAAGGCATCGACCTCGATATTCAGCAAGGTGAGATCATCGTGATTATCGGCTCAAGTGGTACGGGTAAATCAACCTTGCTGCGTACGGTGAACTTTCTAGAACAAGCAGATGAAGGTCGTATCACGATAGATGACATCTCCGTTGATACTCAAAAACACACTAAAGCCGAAGTATTAGCGCTGCGTCGTCGAACTGGCTTTGTGTTCCAAAACTATGCCCTGTTTGCCCATATGAATGCGCGCCAGAACATTGCCGAAGGTCTAGTGACCGTTCGAGGCTGGAAAAAAGCCGATGCTCTCAAACGAGCGCAACAAATTCTGGATGACATCGGCCTTGGGGATAAAGGCGATAGTTATCCAGCGGCATTGTCTGGCGGCCAACAACAACGTGTGGGTATCGGCCGAGCGATGGCGCTGCAACCAGAACTGCTGTTATTTGACGAACCAACTTCTGCGCTGGATCCTGAATGGGTCGGTGAAGTTCTCTCATTAATGAAGAAGTTAGCTAATCAGCATCAAACCATGCTGGTGGTGACGCACGAGATGCAATTCGCGAAAGAAGTCGCTGATAGAGTGATCTTCATGGCGGAAGGCAATATCGTTGAGCAAGGTTCTCCACAGGATATCTTCGATAATCCACAAGATCCTCGTTTGAAAAAATTCCTTAACCAAGTAGGAATAGAGTAACGATCAAGCATCAGGATCGATTGATCCTTGAGATTTTACTCACACTACGTATAATCGCCCGGCCGGAATTTCGTACTCATTGAGTCATTGACACATTATGTGAGTGTGATTACAATTCCGCCTCTTTGTTGAGAGGCGTCGGTTGTCCTTCTCTATATAAAGAGCTTCTTTATATAAGAAAGCAAATACCCACGCTGGGTTTAACAAGAACCTAAAACTACTGATCAGTAAAGGTAATTATCATGAAACGCACTTTTCAACCTACAGTTCTAAAGCGCAAGCGTACTCACGGCTTCCGTGCTCGCATGGCAACTAAGAACGGTCGTAAAGTTATCAACGCACGTCGTGCAAAAGGCCGTGCGCGCCTATCAAAATAATCGCTAGTTTATTTTGAACACGTACGCGTTTAATCGGGAGTTACGTTTGTTAACTCCCGAGCATTATCAAAACGTCTTCCAGCAAGCTCATCGAGCTGGCTCGCCTCATTTCACCATCATTGCTCGCAATAACAAACTTTCTCATCCACGATTAGGTTTAGCGGTTCCAAAAAAGCAAATCAAAACGGCTGTCGGTCGTAACCGATTTAAGCGTTTGGCTCGTGAAAGCTTTCGTAACAATCAACATCAGCTTCCAAACAAAGATTTTGTTGTGATTGCGAAGAAAAGCGCGCAAGATTTAAGCAATGAGGAAATTTTTAAGTTGTTTGATAAGCTATGGCAACGCCTGTCTCGCCCTTCACGTGGATAGCCATTGGGCTCGTTTATCTGTATCGCTGGTTTATCAGCCCTTTGATTGGTCCTCGTTGCCGGTTCACACCAACCTGTTCCACTTACGCGCTAGAAGCTTTGAGAGCTCACGGTTTTGTAAAAGGATGTTGGTTATCAGGCAAACGTCTATTAAAATGCCACCCTTTGAATGAAGGGGGGTATGACCCCGTTCCACCAGTCCAAAAACAAGACAGAGATAACTAACGATGGATTCTCAACGTAATATCCTGCTCATCGGTTTGGCCCTGGTTTCTTTTTTGCTGTTTCAACAATGGCAAGTTGCAAAGAATCCAGAACCTCAAGCAGTTGAACAGGCTCAATCAAGCAGCACTCTACCTGCACCATCTTTTGCTGATGAACTTGACCCAGTTCCTGGTCAACAGCAAGCTTCTGCAAAAACTATCACAGTAACGACTGATGTTTTAACTCTGTCGATCGACACCGTTGGTGGCGATGTGGTACATGCCAACCTTAACGAATACTCTGCTGAGTTAGATTCATCAGATTCCTTTGTTCTGCTTAAAGACGCTCAAGGTCACCAATTTATCGCTCAAAGCGGTCTAGTGGGTCCTCAAGGTATCGACTTGAGCAGCACAAATCGCCCTCACTACAACGTAAGTGCAGACAGCTTCACAATGGCTGACGGTCAAGATGAACTTCGCGTTCCGATGACATTCACTGCAAACGGCATCGAATACACCAAAACTTACATCTTTAAACGCGGCAGCTACGCGCTTAATGTTGAATACGATGTAGTGAACAACTCAGGCAACAACGCAACATTTGGTATGTACGCTCACCTACGTCAAAACCTAATGGACGATGGTGGCAGCATCACAATGCCTACTTACCGTGGTGGCGCATACTCAACAGAAGATACGCGTTACAAGAAGTACAGCTTTGATGATATGCAGGATCGCAACCTGTCTCTTAACCTAGCCGATGGCCAAGGTTGGGCAGCAATGATTCAGCACTACTTTGCCGCAGCTTGGATCCCACGTAACGAACCAGGTACTAACCTATACACTCGTGTAATTGGCAACCTAGGCGACATCGGCGTTCGTATGCCGAACAAAACTATCGCAACAGGCGATCAGGCTAAGTTTGAAGCAACACTTTGGGTTGGTCCAAAACTGCAAGATGAAATGGCAGAAGTGGCACCTAACCTAGACCTAGTAGTGGACTACGGCTGGTTATGGTTCATTGCGAAGCCTCTTCATATGTTGCTTTCATTCATCCAGAGCTTTGTTGGTAACTGGGGTGTGGCAATCATCTGTCTGACCTTCATCGTTCGTGGTGCAATGTACCCACTAACAAAAGCGCAATACACGTCTATGGCGAAAATGCGTATGCTACAGCCTAAGCTGCAAGCAATGCGTGAGCGTATCGGTGATGACCGTCAGCGCATGAGCCAAGAAATGATGGAACTGTACAAGAAAGAGAAAGTGAACCCACTCGGTGGCTGTTTACCTCTTATCCTACAGATGCCTATCTTCATCGCACTATACTGGGCGCTAATGGAATCGGTAGAGCTTCGTCACTCACCATTCTTTGGTTGGATTCACGACTTGTCAGCGCAGGACCCTTACTACATCCTGCCGCTATTGATGGGTGCGTCTATGTTCCTAATCCAGAAGATGAGCCCGACAACAGTAACGGATCCAATGCAGCAGAAGATCATGACCTTTATGCCGGTTATGTTTACCTTCTTCTTCTTGTTCTTCCCATCAGGTCTCGTTCTGTACTGGTTGGTGTCGAACATCGTAACGCTTATCCAGCAAACTCTGATCTACAAAGGGTTAGAGAAAAAAGGCTTACACAGCAAGTAACCTTTTAGGAAATGATTGAGAAAGGCGGCCAAAAGGTCGCCTTTTTGTTTTTGGCTGATTACAATTCAGCTAACTAAAGTTATGGCTCAATTTGAGCCCAGCTCAAAAGGCAAAATTATGACTACAGATACGATTGTCGCTCAAGCGACCGCGCCTGGTCGTGGCGGTGTCGGTATTATTCGAGTATCAGGCCCTAAAGCCAACCAAGTGGCGTTAGAAGTCACGGGTAAGACACTAAAGCCCCGCTATGCAGAGTACCTGCCATTTAAGTCAGAAGATGGCACTGTGCTTGATCAGGGCATCGCTCTGTACTTCCCTAACCCGCACTCATTTACAGGTGAAGACGTACTTGAGCTGCAAGGCCATGGCGGCCCCGTCGTGATGGATATGCTGATAAAACGCATTCTAGGTATTAATGGTATTCGAGCAGCTCGCCCTGGTGAGTTCTCTGAACGCGCGTTCCTGAACGATAAACTCGACCTCGCTCAAGCAGAAGCAATTGCAGACCTCATTGATGCAAGTTCTGAAGAAGCAGCAAAATCGGCGCTGCAATCCTTACAGGGCGCCTTTTCAGGGCGCATTAATACCTTAGTTGAGTCGCTGATTCATTTGCGTATCTATGTTGAGGCAGCCATCGACTTCCCAGAAGAAGAGATCGACTTTCTGGCCGACGGCAAAGTGGCTGGTGACCTACAAGCCATCATCGACAACCTAGATGCGGTGCGCAAAGAAGCCAACCAAGGCGCAATCATGCGTGAAGGGATGAAAGTCGTGATTGCTGGTCGTCCAAATGCGGGCAAATCAAGCCTACTGAACGCGCTATCAGGCAAAGAGTCTGCAATCGTAACCGACATCGCAGGTACCACGCGTGACGTCCTGCGTGAGCATATCCACATTGATGGTATGCCACTGCACATCATTGATACAGCAGGTCTGCGTGATGCCTCCGACGAAGTCGAGAAAATCGGTATTGAGCGCGCGTGGGATGAAATCGCTCAAGCAGACCGCGTCTTGTTCATGGTGGATGGCACCACAACCGATGCCACCGATCCGAAAGATATCTGGCCAGACTTTGTGGATCGCCTACCCGACAATATCGGCATAACCGTGATCCGAAACAAAGCGGATCAAACGGGTGAAGAAATGGGGATCTGCCACGTCAATAACCCTACCCTCATCCGCTTGTCAGCGAAAACTGGTGCAGGGGTTGAAGCTCTGCGTGAACACCTAAAAGAATGCATGGGCTTCTCAGGCAACAGTGAGGGTGGCTTTATGGCTCGTCGCCGTCACCTCGATGCGTTGGAACGCGCCGCACAGCACCTTCAAATAGGCCAGGAACAGCTTGAAGGCTATATGGCTGGTGAGATACTGGCAGAAGAGCTGCGCATCACCCAGCAGCATCTCAACGAGATTACCGGCGAGTTCAGTTCTGACGACTTACTGGGCCGAATCTTCTCTTCATTCTGTATCGGGAAGTAAATAATCGAACGCGCGGTGCTGAGCTTAACTCACACCGCGCTTCTTTTTGTACGGCAAGCCATCCATGAGCTTTAGCCGTCGCATTCAATAAGGAAGAAGTATGATCCACATTATTACAGGCAGCACGCTAGGTGGCGCAGAATACGTAGGGGATCACCTGAGTGATCTACTCAACGAGAATGGATTTGAAACAACGATCCACAATCAGCCATCCCTTGATGAGATCGAAAATCAAGGAACGTGGTTGGTGATCACCTCAACCCATGGGGCTGGTGAGTACCCTGATAATATTCAACCTTTTATCGCGGCATTACAAAATACCCCGCCGAAAATGACCGACGTAAAGTTCGCAGTGATTGCGATTGGTGATTCAAGCTATGATACGTTCTGCGCCGCTGGTCAACACGCTTATGATTTACTAGAGGACATTGGTGCCACACCGCTCGCTGATTGTCTTAAGATTGATGTACTGAGCCATGCAGTACCCGAAGACGCCGCTGAGGCATGGTTAAAAGAGAATATCGAACGCTTTTAAGCTCCCCGCTTTCCCTTCAACAGAGTCGAAATTCGGCTCTGTTTTCCCCAATGTGAATAACTCCCGTCAAATTATTTTGTTTAACTGCTCAAAAACCAACCAAACGAGCTGTGGATAACTACGATAAGATCCAGTGATTTTCCTTTAGTTATCCCAATAACAACTTTGATCAATTTCACCCCCTGTGTATAACTACTACTTTTGATCCCAGGTAATCCTCGATCTGATCCAATCATGATCACAAGATATGATCCAAAGAAGATCCATGATCTTGTTGATCATTTTTAGGTTATCCACAGAAACGGTCGATCCTAATAGTAGATCTAATAAAAGATCATATATATAGATCTTATATATATTTATCTTGAAGCTTAAAACGGATAAAACGAGAAAACGTTTTTCTCTGTGGCATAAAGCAGGTAAAATACTGCTCCTTTATCTGTCCATTAAATCCCTTTGAATACCTGAGGTCAGTTCATGCTTTATCACGAAAACTTTGACGTCATTGTTGTCGGTGGCGGACACGCAGGAACGGAAGCCGCGCTCGCATCTGCACGCACAGGACAAAAAACGCTTCTCCTTACCCATAACATCGATACATTAGGCCAGATGTCTTGTAACCCGGCGATTGGTGGTATTGGTAAAGGTCACTTAGTAAAAGAAGTGGATGCTATGGGCGGTTTGATGGCTGAAGCCATCGACCATGCAGGTATTCAATTCCGTACACTAAATGCCTCCAAAGGTCCTGCAGTTCGAGCGACTCGAGCTCAAGCGGATCGTGCTCTGTACAAAGCGTACGTCCGTAACGCATTAGAAAATGCACCTAACTTAACGCTGTTCCAGCAGTCAGTGGATGATCTGATTGTTGAGCAAGACCGCGCGGTTGGCGTGGTGACTCAAATGGGACTTCGCTTCCATGCGAAAGCCGTCGTACTAACGGTAGGTACGTTCCTTGGTGGTAAGATCCACATTGGCATGGAGAGCTCTTCAGGCGGACGTGCAGGAGATCCACCGTCGATCGCATTAGCGGATCGATTACGTGAACTGCCATTTCGTGTGGATCGTTTAAAAACGGGTACCCCACCGCGCATTGATGCTCGCACCGTTGATTTTTCAGTGCTTGAAGCTCAGCACGGTGATAACCCTACCCCTGTATTTTCATTCATGGGTAAACGCGAACAACACCCGCGTCAGATCCCATGTTTTATTACGCACACCAATGAGCAAACGCACGACGTGATCCGTAGCAACTTGGATCGCAGTCCGATGTACGCGGGTGTGATTGAAGGCATTGGTCCGCGTTACTGCCCGTCGATTGAAGACAAAGTGATGCGTTTTGCGGATAAAAATAGCCACCAAATCTTCATTGAGCCAGAAGGTTTAACGACGCACGAGCTATACCCTAACGGTATCTCGACTAGCTTGCCATTTGATGTGCAAGTACAAATCGTTCGCTCAATGAAAGGTTTTGAAAATGCGCATATCGTTCGTCCTGGTTATGCGATTGAATACGATTTCTTCGATCCACGTGATTTGAAGCAAACGTACGAAACCAAGTTTATTCATGGTCTGTTCTTTGCTGGTCAGATTAATGGTACGACTGGCTACGAAGAAGCCGCAGCGCAAGGCTTGATGGCCGGTCTAAACGCAAGCTTGTACAGCCAAGACAAAGAAGGCTGGAGCCCACGTCGTGACCAAGCTTACATGGGCGTATTGATTGATGATTTATCGACCATGGGTACCAAAGAACCGTACCGCATGTTCACTTCTCGTGCGGAATACCGCTTGTTGCTACGTGAAGATAACGCCGATTTACGTTTAACGGAAAAAGCACGCGAGTTAGGCTTGATTGACGATGTTCGTTGGGCTCGCTTTAACGAGAAACTCAATAACATGGAAACGGAACGTCAGCGTTTGAAATCAACGTGGATGAATCCGAAATCAGAAGGCGTTGATGAGCTGAACAAGCTGCTGAAAACCCCAATGGCACGTGAAGCGAGTGGTGAGGATCTTCTGCGTCGTCCAGAGATCACTTATTCGCAACTGACGCAACTTGAAGCGTTTGCTCCTGCACTTGAAGATCAGCAAGCGGCGGAGCAAGTTGAAATTCAAGTAAAATACGATGGTTACATCAAGCGTCAGCAGGAAGAGATCGAAAAATCATTGCGTCACGAAAATACCAAGTTACCTGCTGATTTGGATTACCGCGATGTAAAAGGTTTATCAAACGAAGTCGTTGCTAAATTGAGTGAGGCCAAACCAGAGAGCATCGGTATTGCATCGCGCATTTCTGGTATTACGCCTGCAGCAATCTCTATTCTTCTTGTTCACTTGAAAAAGCATGGTTTGCTGAAGAAAGGTGAGGAAGAATAAAATGAGCGCATTGCGAACAAAACTGGATTCACTGATCGCGAAAACCGATTTAGAAGTGTCAGAGCAACAAAGAGAGCAATTGGTCGGTTACGTCGAACTGCTCGACAAGTGGAACAAAGCGTACAACTTAACGTCGGTGCGCGATCCGCTTGATATGTTAGTGAAACATATTCTTGATAGCATCGTGGTGAGCACACACCTGCCCGGTGAGCGCTTTATTGATGTTGGTACTGGTCCGGGCTTACCGGGCATACCTTTGGCAATCATGAACCCTGAGAAGACCTTCTTCTTGCTCGACAGTCTTGGCAAACGCATCCGTTTTATCAAGCAAGTCGTGCACACATTAGGGCTGAAAAACGTGACACCAATTCAAAGTCGCGTCGAAGAATTCCAACCTGAAGAAAAATTTGATGGCGTTTTGAGTCGAGCTTTTGCTTCAATGACAGACATGGTGGAATGGTGCCACCATTTGCCGAAACAAGAGCATGGGGTGTTTCTAGCGCTGAAAGGACAGCACCCTAAAGATGAAATGGATCAGCTTCCTGAATGGTGCAGTGTGACAGAGATCATATCTTTAGCTGTTCCTGAGTTGGAAGGTGATCGTCATCTAGTAATCTTATCGCGCAAGGAAAATTAGCGAGGTAATCGTGGGTAAAATTGTAGCAATCGCCAACCAGAAAGGTGGGGTCGGTAAAACAACAACGTGCATTAACTTAGCGGCTTCGATGGCGGCAACAAAGCGCAAGGTTTTGGTGATCGATCTCGACCCGCAAGGCAATGCTACGATGGCCAGTGGCGTGGATAAGTATATGGTCGATGCCACCGCATACGATCTTTTGGTCGAAGATACACCGTTCGATCAAGTCGTATGTACCCAAACCACAGGGAAGTATGATTTGATCGCGGCGAACGGTGACGTAACCGCAGCAGAGATCAAATTGATGGAAGTGTTCGCTCGCGAAGTGCGTTTAAAAAATGCATTGTCGTCAGTTCGCGATAACTATGATTTCATCTTTATTGATTGTCCTCCTTCTCTAAACCTTCTTACAATCAATGCGATGGCGGCAGCTGATTCTGTGCTGGTGCCGATGCAATGTGAATACTTTGCCTTAGAAGGTTTAACTGCTCTTATGGACACAATCAGCAAGTTAGCGGCTGTGGTTAATGAAAACCTCAAAATCGAAGGTTTACTGCGTACTATGTACGACCCGCGCAATCGCCTATCGAATGAAGTGTCCGATCAACTTAAAAAACACTTTGGCAATAAAGTTTACCGTACCGTCATTCCGCGTAATGTGCGTTTGGCCGAAGCGCCAAGTCACGGTAAACCAGCGATGTACTACGATAAGTACTCTGCAGGGGCCAAAGCGTATCTTGCTCTAGCGGGCGAAATGCTCCGCCGCGAAGAAATCCCAGTTTAACTCTAACCTAAGGAATTCAACCCCATGTCTAAGCGTGGTCTCGGAAAAGGACTGGATGCGTTATTGTCGACCAGTTCGTTTGCTCGTGAAAAACAGCATATTGCATCGCATAGCCAGGAATTATCGGCAGACGGTGAGTTAACCGATTTAGCGATTGGTCAATTGCAACCGGGCGTATACCAACCGCGTAAAGATATGGCGCCTGAAGCGCTCGAAGAATTAGCGGCTTCGATTCAGTCACAAGGCATTATTCAGCCAATCGTGGTTCGCCAGGTTGAAAGCGGCCAGTTTGAGATCATCGCTGGTGAGCGCCGCTGGCGTGCGGCAAGGCAGGCTGGTTTAAAACGTGTGCCGTGTTTGGTGAAGAAAGTCGAAGATCGCGCGGCGATTGCCATGGCGTTGATTGAGAACATTCAACGTGAAGACTTGAATGTGATTGAAGAAGCACAAGCGCTTGAGCGCTTACAAGACGAATTTACGCTTACGCATCAACAAGTCGCAGAAGTGATTGGTAAGTCGAGAACGACGGTCAGTAACTTGTTACGCTTAAACCAGCTTGAGTCCGATGTGAAAAGCTTGGTTGCGGATAAATTGCTAGAAATGGGTCATGCGCGAGCGTTATTGGCCTTGCAGGGTGAGCAGCAGGTTGAGGTTGCTCAACAAGTCGCGAAAAAGCAAATGACTGTTCGCCAAACCGAACAGTTAGTAAAAAAGTGCTTAGCCCCACAAAATGAGCAAAAAGGGCAACAAGAAGATACCGAAGCTGAGCAAATGTCGCATAAATTGAGTCAGCTGCTTGATGCAAAAGTTTCTCTGACCCGTTCTGCAAACGGAAAAGCGAAATTGACGATAAGTATTGATGAGCCTCACAAATTGGACCAACTAATTGCCAAGCTTGAGGCCTAGATGAGATAATTGATTTAGGTCAATTAATCTAATTAATCGAATTTTGTGCGAAAGTTGTCGTTTTGTAAACAAAACTGTAAGTTTTTGATGCAATCGAATTGCTTTACGTTGAACTGAACGTATAATTTTCGCCAATTTCCCAGCACAGAGAGTTTAGTGCGAAGTGGATATTACTAGAGGTACGAATACATGGTAGCTGCGTTAGCTAGACCAGGACGAGAGCTCGCAAGGCAATTGTTAATGATCCAGTCTGGCGCGGTTATTTTTGTGGCAGCAGGAATGGCGGTAGCCATAAATCCTGACTGGGGATTTTCAGCGCTGATTGGCGGAGGCATTTTTGTTGTTGCCAATGCAGTATTCGCGCTGTGTGCTTTCATGTTTAGTGGGGCTCGCGCTGCCAAGCGCATCGCGGCTTCCTTCTATACGGGTGAAGTACTGAAAATTCTCATCACGGTTGCACTGTTCTATGTTGCCTACATGTATATGCAGGTGGAACTTGTTCCCCTCAAACTAACCTATTTGCTGGTACTAGGTATTAATATCTGTGCACCAGTGCTATTCATTAACAACAAAAAATAGGATGAGTTATGGCTGCGCCAGGTGAAGCGCTAACATCGTCCGGTTACATTGCCCACCACCTTTCTAACCTATCGCTGTATAAGTTGGGTTTAGTAGGGTCGGAGACAAGTTTCTGGAACGTACATATCGATAGCCTGTTTTTTTCTTGGTTTACTGGTTTAATCTTCCTCGGAATTTTTTACAAAGTAGCGAAGAGAACAACAGCGGGTGTACCGGGTAAGCTTCAGTGTGCTGTAGAAATGATCGTTGAATTTGTCGCCGATAACGTCAAAGACACGTTCCATGGACGCAACCCACTGATCGCGCCTTTAGCACTGACTATCTTTTGTTGGGTATTTTTGATGAACGTGATGGACTTAGTTCCTATCGACTTCTTACCGTACCCAGCAGAACATTGGCTAGGTATCCCTTACCTTAAGGTTGTACCGTCTGCTGATGTGAATATCACCATGGCTATGGCTCTAGGCGTTTTTGCATTGATGATTTACTACAGCATCAAAGTGAAAGGTCTAGGTGGATTCGCAAAAGAACTTGCACTACATCCATTCAATCACCCACTTATGATTCCGTTTAACCTACTGATTGAAGTGGTATCGCTACTGGCGAAACCTCTATCACTTGGTATGCGTCTATTCGGTAACATGTTCGCGGGTGAGGTTGTATTCATTCTTTGTGCGGCAATGCTACCATGGTACTTACAATGGATGGGTTCACTACCGTGGGCAATCTTCCATATCTTGGTTATTACGATTCAAGCCTTCGTATTCATGATGTTGACAATTGTTTACCTGTCAATGGCACACGAAGATCCTGATCATTAATTTTTTTAAAGCTTTTTATTTGGGCACTAAGCCAACAACTATAAATTGGAGATAGTAATGGAAACTTTACTGAGCTTTTCTGCAATCGCCGTAGGTATTATCGTCGGTCTTGCTTCTCTTGGTACAGCGATTGGTTTCGCACTGCTAGGTGGTAAATTCCTAGAAGGTGCTGCACGTCAACCAGAAATGGCTCCTATGCTACAAGTTAAGATGTTCATCATCGCGGGTCTACTTGATGCGGTTCCAATGATCGGTATCGTAATCGCGCTACTATTCACTTTCGCAAACCCATTCGTTGGTCAACTAGGTTAATCACCTTTAACTCGGGACGAGCGATTAGCGCTTGTCACTGATTAACACTAAGTCCAAATAGAGGGGTAGCTGTTGTGAACATAAACGCAACTCTGCTAGGTCAAGCAATCTCGTTTGCACTATTTGTGTGGTTCTGCATGAAGTATGTATGGCCACCATTGATGAAAGCGATCGAAGAGCGTCAGAAGAAAATTGCTGATGGCCTTCAAGCAGCAGAACGTGCTGCGAAAGACTTGGATCTAGCACAAGCCAACGCTTCTGATCAATTGAAAGAAGCGAAGCGCACAGCAACTGAGATCATCGAACAAGCGAACAAGCGCAAGTCTCAAATTCTTGATGAAGCTCGCGAGGAAGCTCAGGCAGAACGCCAGAAAATCCTAGCGCAAGCAGAAGCAGAACTTGAAGCTGAACGCAATCGTGCGCGCGATGACCTGCGCAAACAAGTTGCTACTCTGGCTGTAGCTGGTGCTGAGAAAATCCTTGAGCGTTCAATCGATAAAGATGCGCAAAAAGATATTCTCGACAACATTACTGCAAAACTTTAAGTCTGGGGGCGCATATGTCTGATTTGACTACTATCGCACGCCCCTATGCTAAAGCAGCCTTCGACTTTGCTTTAGAGAAAGACCAGTTGGACCAATGGGGCCAAATGTTATCTTTTGCTGCTGAAGTGGCCAAAAACGAACAAATGAACGAACTTCTAACCGGTTCGGTTTCTGCTGATAAAATGGCAGAGATTTTTGTTGCAGTTTGCGGCGAACAAGTTGATACGCACGGTCAAAACCTTTTGAAGGTGATGGCTGAGAATGGTCGTTTAGCGGCCCTTCCTGATGTTTGCACAGAGTTTTACACTCTGAAGAAAGAGCATGAGAAAGAAATCGATGTTGAAGTCATTTCAGCTACAGAACTTTCTGATGAGCAACTTGCAAACATTGGCAGCAAACTTGAAAAGCGTCTTGAACGCAAAGTGAAGCTGAATTGCAGTGTAGATGAGACCCTACTTGGTGGGGTTATTATTCGAGCCGGAGACCTAGTCATCGATGACTCAGCGCGTGGTCGTTTGAACCGCCTGAGCGATGCATTGCAGTCTTAATGGGGATTGGAGCATGCAACTTAATTCCACGGAAATTAGCGATCTAATCAAACAACGTATCGAATCTTTCGAAGTTGTTAGTGAAGCTCGCAACGAGGGTACTATCGTATCGGTAAGCGATGGTATCATCCGCATCCACGGCCTAGCGGACGTGATGCAAGGTGAAATGATTGAATTACCGGGTGGCCGTTATGCACTGGCACTTAACCTTGAGCGTGACTCGGTTGGTGCGGTTGTAATGGGCCCATATGCTGACCTTAAGGAAGGCATGAAAGTTACAGGTACTGGCCGCATTCTTGAAGTGCCAGTTGGTCCAGAACTACTAGGCCGCGTAGTAAACACGCTGGGTGAGCCTATCGATGGTAAAGGTCCAATCGAAGCGAAAATGACTTCGCCTGTAGAAGTGATCGCACCAGGTGTAATCGACCGTAAATCGGTAGACCAACCTGTGCAAACTGGTTATAAGTCAGTTGACTCAATGATCCCAATCGGTCGTGGTCAGCGTGAGCTTATTATCGGTGACCGTCAGATTGGTAAAACAGCACTGGCGATCGACGCGATCATCAACCAGAAAGACTCTGGTATTTTCTCTATCTACGTAGCAATTGGTCAGAAAGCATCGACTATCGCTAACGTAGTTCGCAAACTAGAAGAGCACGGCGCACTACAAAACACGATCGTTGTAGTTGCATCAGCTTCTGAATCTGCAGCGCTGCAATACCTAGCGCCATACGCAGGTTGTGCGATGGGTGAATACTTCCGCGATCGCGGTGAAGACGCACTGATTGTTTACGATGACCTATCTAAGCAAGCGGTAGCTTACCGTCAGATCTCTCTACTACTTAAACGTCCACCAGGCCGTGAGGCATTCCCAGGTGACGTATTCTACTTACACTCGCGTCTACTAGAGCGTGCAGCTCGTGTAAACGAAGAGTACGTAGAACGTTTCACTAACGGTGAAGTGAAAGGTAAGACTGGTTCATTGACTGCTCTTCCTATCATCGAAACTCAAGCAGGTGACGTTTCAGCATTCGTACCGACTAACGTAATCTCGATTACCGATGGTCAGATCTTCCTACAAACTGAGCTATTCAACGCCGGTGTTCGTCCAGCTGTTGACCCAGGTATCTCAGTATCTCGTGTAGGTGGTTCAGCTCAGACGAAAATCATCAAGAAACTATCAGGTGGTATCCGTACAGCACTAGCTGCGTACCGCGAACTAGCTGCATTTGCTCAGTTCTCTTCTGACCTTGATGAAGCAACGAAGAAACAGCTAGACCATGGTCAAAAAGTAACAGAACTAATGAAGCAGAAGCAGTACGCTCCAATGTCTGTATTTGACCAAGCTCTAACTATCTTCGCGGCAGAGCGCGGTTACCTTGATGATGTAGAACTTAACAAAGTTCTAGATTTCGAGGCGGCTCTACTATCGTACGCTCGCGGTCAATACGCTGAACTAGCAGCTGAGATCGACAAGTCTGGCGCTTACAACGATGAAATCGAAGCTCAGTTGAAGAAACTGACTGACGACTTCAAAGCAACCCAAACTTGGTAATTAGGTCGGTGGCAGTTTCTGCCACCAACTAACGGAGAGTAACGATGGCCGGCGCAAAAGAGATACGTAATAAAATCGGTAGTGTTAAAAGCACGCAGAAAATTACGAAAGCGATGGAAATGGTAGCAGCTTCAAAAATGCGTCGTTCTCAAGATGCAATGGAAGCTTCTCGTCCATACGCTGAAACAATGCGTAAAGTGATCGGTCATGTGGCTAACGCAAACCTAGAGTACCGTCATCCGTACCTAGAAGAGCGTGAAGCTAAACGTGTTGGTTACATCATCGTTTCGACAGACCGTGGTCTGTGTGGTGGTTTGAACATTAACGTGTTCAAAAAAGCCGTTACAGACATGCAAGCATGGAGAGAGAAAGGTGCTGAGATTGAGCTTGCCGTTGTTGGCTCAAAAGCAACAGCTTTCTTTAAACATGGTGGCGCAAAAGTTGCGGCACAGGTTTCTGGCCTGGGTGATAACCCAAGCTTAGAAGACCTAATCGGTTCTGTTGGCGTAATGCTGAAGAAATACGATGAAGGTGAACTGGACCGTCTATACGTAGTGTTCAACAAATTTGTGAATACTATGGTTCAGCAACCAACGATCGATCAATTGCTACCTTTGCCTAAATCGGACAGCGAAGAGATGCAGCGTGAGCACTCATGGGACTACATCTATGAGCCTGAGCCAAAACCTCTACTGGATACGCTACTAGTGCGTTACGTAGAGTCTCAGGTATACCAAGGTGTGGTTGAGAACCTTGCTTGTGAACAAGCGGCTCGAATGATTGCGATGAAGGCTGCAACGGATAACGCAACCAACTTGATTGACGATTTGGAACTTGTGTACAACAAAGCCCGTCAGGCTGCGATCACACAAGAACTATCGGAAATCGTTGGTGGTGCAGCTGCGGTTTAAGCTTAGGTAAAACGAAATAGTTTAGAGGATTAACGATGGCTACAGGTAAGATCGTACAGATCATCGGTGCGGTAGTCGACGTAGAGTTCCCACAGAGCAATGTACCTAGTGTATATGACGCTCTAAACGTAACGGACTCAAAAGAGCGTCTAGTTCTTGAAGTTCAACAACAGCTAGGCGGTGGCGTAGTTCGTTGTATCGTAATGGGTAGCTCTGATGGTTTACGTCGTGGAGTTGAAGTGGTTAACACTGGCGCTCCAATTTCAGTACCAGTCGGTACTAAAACTCTAGGTCGTATCATGAACGTCCTAGGTGACGCGATTGATGAGCGTGGTGAAGTGGGCGCGGAAGAGGTTTACTCTATCCACCGCAGCGCACCAAGCTACGAAGAACAATCAAACGAGATCGCACTTCTAGAAACGGGCGTTAAAGTAATCGACCTAATTTGTCCATTCGCTAAGGGTGGTAAAATCGGTCTATTCGGTGGTGCAGGTGTAGGTAAGACCGTTAACATGATGGAACTTATCAACAACATCGCACTACAGCACTCAGGTCTATCCGTATTTGCGGGTGTTGGTGAGCGTACTCGCGAAGGTAACGATTTCTACTACGAGATGCAGGAAGCGGGCGTTGTAAACGTTGAGAAGCCTGAAGAATCGAAAGTAGCGATGGTTTACGGTCAGATGAACGAGCCACCAGGTAACCGTCTACGTGTTGCACTGACTGGTCTAACAATGGCAGAACGTTTCCGTGACGAAGGTCGTGACGTACTACTGTTCATTGATAACATCTACCGTTACACACTTGCAGGTACAGAGGTATCGGCACTGCTAGGTCGTATGCCTTCTGCGGTAGGTTACCAGCCAACTCTTGCAGAAGAGATGGGTGTACTTCAGGAGCGTATCACGTCAACGAAATCAGGTTCTATCACGTCTGTACAGGCGGTATACGTACCTGCGGATGACTTGACTGACCCGTCTCCAGCAACAACGTTCGCGCACTTGGATGCAACGGTTGTACTTAACCGTAACATCGCTGCAATGGGTCTATACCCTGCGATCGACCCACTAGATTCAACATCTCGTATGCTTGATCCACTAGTAGTTGGTCGAGATCACTACGAAGTTGCTCGTGGCGTTCAGCAGACACTTCAGCGCTACAAAGAGCTGAAAGACATCATTGCTATCCTAGGTATGGACGAGCTATCTGAAGAAGATAAGCAAGTTGTATCTCGTGCACGTAAGATTGAGCGTTTCCTAACTCAGCCTTACCACGTAGCAGAAGTATTTACAGGTGACCCTGGTATTTACGTACCTCTAAAAGAGACTCTACGTGGCTTTAAAGGTCTACTAGCTGGTGAATACGACGACATTCCTGAGCAGGCATTCATGTACTGCGGTAGCATCGACGATGCTATTGAGAATGCGAAGAAGCTATAAGGCTAACTAGGAGGCGATATGGCAGCAATAACCTTTCACCTAGACGTAGTAAGCGCTGAGAAGAAAATCTTCTCTGGTCGTGTTGAAACGTTTCAGGTGACCGGTAGCGAAGGTGAACTTGGTATTTTCCATGGTCACACACCGCTGCTGACCGCTATCAAGCCTGGTATGGTGCGTATTGTGAAACAGCACGGCCACGAAGAAATCATTTATGTTTCTGGTGGTATGGTAGAGATTCAGCCTGGTACAGCGACTGTACTGGCTGATACCGCTATCCGTGGTGAAGAGCTAGACGCAGCGAAGGCAGAAGAAGCCAAGCGCCGCGCTGAGGAGCAAATCCAGAATCAGCATGGTGACATGGACTTCGCACAAGCGGCCAGTGAACTGGCTAAAGCCATTGCTCAGCTACGAGTTATCGAGCTGACAAAAAAGCGTCGCTAAGCTCAATTAGCAACGTTGCATGACAAAAGGCGGCCAAATGGTCGCCTTTTTGATTAATTTTAGTTGGAAATTTACCTTACTCCATTAACTATTTTAAAAGAGCTGTTTAAAATAACGGCCAATTAACATAAAACGTCAATAGGTTATCAATGAAATTCAGTGCTGTGATTCTTGCTGCGGGTAAAGGTACCCGTATGCATTCGAACATGCCTAAAGTGCTACACACTTTGGCAGGGAAGCCAATGGCAAAACATGTGATTGATACATGTACTGGTCTTGGTGCACAAAATATTCACTTAGTATTTGGTCACGGTGGTGATCAAATGCAAACCACTCTTGCTGAAGAGCCAGTAAACTGGGTGCTGCAAGCGGATCAGTTGGGAACTGGCCATGCGGTTGACCAAGCATCTCCTCGCTTTGAAGATGATGAGAAAATCCTCGTGCTTTATGGTGATGTGCCATTAATCTCAGCCGAAACCATCGAGAATTTGTTGGATGCTCAACCAACTGGTGGTATTGCACTGCTTACAGTGATGCTTGATAACCCAACAGGTTATGGTCGTATTATTCGTAAAAATGGTCCTGTTGTTGCGATTGTTGAGCAAAAAGACGCAACGGAAGAACAAAAACAAATTAAAGAGATCAACACTGGCGTGATGGTTGCGACTGGTGGGGATCTTAAGCGTTGGTTGTCTGGCTTAAACAATAACAACGCGCAAGGCGAGTACTACCTAACTGACGTTATTGCAGCCGCACACGATGAAGGTCGCGCCGTCGAGGCAGTACACCCAGTAAACGCGATTGAAGTGGAAGGGGTCAACGACCGTGCTCAACTGGCTCGTCTAGAGCGTGCCTTCCAATCAATGCAAGCTCAGAAGCTACTAGAGCAAGGTGTGATGCTACGCGACCCAGCACGCTTTGATTTGCGTGGTGAGTTGCAGTGCGGTATGGACTGTGAAATTGACGTGAATGTTATCATTGAAGGTAAAGTATCACTCGGTGATAACGTGGTTATCGGTGCTGGCTGTGTACTGAAAGATTGCGAAATCGACGACAACACCATCGTTCGCCCTTACAGTGTGATTGAAGGTGCAACGGTTGGTGAAGAATGTACCGTTGGTCCATTTACTCGCCTTCGTCCTGGTGCTGAGATGCGTAACGATTCCCATGTGGGTAACTTCGTAGAAGTTAAAAATGCGCGTATCGGAGAAGGGTCAAAAGCGAACCACCTAACTTACCTTGGTGATGCTGAAATCGGTCAACGTACGAACATCGGTGCCGGTACGATTACTTGTAACTACGATGGTGCGAACAAGTTTAAAACCATCATCGGTAATGATGTATTTGTTGGTTCTGATAGTCAGCTGGTGGCTCCTGTCACTATCGCTGATGGCGCAACCATCGGTGCAGGCACGACGCTGACAAAAGATGTTGAAGAAGGCGAGTTAGTGATTACTCGCGTCAAAGAGCGCAAAATTAATGGCTGGCAACGCCCTGTAAAACAGAAATAAGCAGTACCTGCACTCTGTCGCTATATTGTCAAAGCCGCTCAACAAGAGCGGCTTTGTTGTTTCTAGCTAAAGGCTTCATCGTTAGTAACTGGGAATGGCGATGCGTTTTTCGAGCCAACGAACGGCTTGGGATACGAATAGAATGAGCAACAAGTACTCCAAAACGAGGAAGGTATAAATCTCTAGGGGTAAGTACTCATTCACCACTAGCTCATTAGCACGGCGAGTGAGATCGCTTAAACCAATCACACTGACTAAAGAGCTCATCTTGAGGATGTAGACAAATTGATTGCCCAATGGTGGGAGAATTTGTCGAAACGCTTGAGGAAGAATTACCAAGTGCATCTTTTGCCAATAGCTTAAGCTCAAAGATTCAGCCGCTTCATGCTGGCCACGACTGATGGCTTGGATTCCGCCGCGAAACACCTCCGCCATAAACGCACTCTCAGCAATGGTCAGGGCAATAACACCCGCCCAAAAGTGATTGAGTGAGACATCCAACAGCGTTGGCATGCCGTAATACACCCAAAGTAGTAAGACTAAAACAGGCACTGAACGGACTACCTCGACATAAATGCGGTTGATCCACTTCAAGTAGGGAGAGTTCGACAGAGCCGGTAGGGCGATGATTAAACCTAAGGTCATCGCAAATAACATACTGAGGAGTGATACTTGGATGGTGTCACTAAATCCGGCGATTAAAAACTTCAGATTGGTGAGTCCTTGCTCCGTAGAGGGATCGAGCACATACCAGCCCCATTGATAATCTGAGCAACCTGTGAGCAACAGCAGCGAAATCAGCCATAGAGTTCGAAAGGTCACATTTACTCCCTGAATTAACTAAAAAACTTCCATTGTTGCTGCTATGTTATCAATAGAGCTTTAATAAAGGTTAATCATTAAACCGTATAAGGTCATTATTTTTAAGGGAATAAAAATGAAAAAGATTTTACTAGCGCTAGGAATGTGTTTACTTGCTGCAACTCAAATTGCTCATGCTGAAAGCCGTCTTCAATCCATTTTAGACAATGGTGTACTCCGTGTTGGAACGACGGGAGATTGGAATCCGATGACGATGAAAGACCCTGCAACCAACAGTTATCGTGGCTTTGATATCGACGTAACGACCGAGCTTGCTAAAGATCTCGGTGTAAAAGTAGAGTATGTAGCCACGGATTGGAAGACGCTAGTCAATGGCATTACCGCCAATAAATACGATATTACTGGCAGCGCGTCCCTGAATATGTCGCGCGCGAAAGTCGCTGGATACAGCCAACCGTATTTCTACCTTGCCTTTGTACCCGTAGTGCAAAAGAAAGATCTCGCCAAATTCTCTGATTGGGCAGATTTTAATACGCCTGATGTGAAAGTCGCGGCGACACTAGGAACGGTGCAAGAAAAAATGGTGAAAGAGTTTTTCCCGCTGGCTCAACACATTGTGATTGAAGCGCCAGCGCGCGACTTCCAAGAATTACTAGCTCGCAGGGCCGATGTATCGGTGACGTCCAATGTGGAAGCAGCGACGTTGGTGGACAAGTTTAAACAACTGGCGATAGTACCAGTGACCGCTCCGCGTAAACCGACACCAATTGCGATGCTGTTGCCGCAAGACGATCAAGTATGGATTAATTACATCAACCATTGGGTTGAGCTGAAAAAGACCCAAGGCTTTTTCAAGCTGACTGCCAAGAAGTGGGGGTTGAAAAGCTTATAAACAAAAAGAGCCGCATTACGCGGCTCTTTTTTATTATCTGAACAATTAAAGTTCGTCTTCACTCACTACACGAGCATTGTCTGGAGTCGTGAAGTGCTGAGACAATTCACGGTTAGATAAGATGTAACCCATCCAAAGACCACCCATACAGATGATGATTGCAACGCCCGTTACCATTTGAGCTTGGCTTGCCATTGCAGCAACTAATGCGCTTGATAGACTGCTCACAGTAATTTGTAAGCTGTTTTGCAGGCCTGCAGCTGTTGCAGGGCTTTGTTTAGCACTTGCCAACGCGCGGTTTACTACGATTGGGTATAGCGCACCATTGGCTACCGCAATTAAACAGAAAGGCGCTAGAATTGGCCAGATAGAAGACAGTTCCCATTGTGAGGCAATGAATATCATTATTGCCGCGACACTAAATAGTCCAATCAATTGACGTAGAACTTTTTCATCACCAAATTTACGCACGCCGACTTTACCCAAGTAACCACCAGCCATAAACGCGATAGTTTGTGGGATAAAGCTCAAACCAATATCTTTTGCTTCATAGCCTAGTTGCGCCATGATTTCTGGCATACCAGTTAGGTAAGCAAAGAATGCAGCCGAAGCCGTCGCAAACATAAATACGTTGCCAAGGTATTTTTTAGAACTCAGCAGCGCTTTGATGTCGGCAGACATACTGGTTTGTTTGATTTCTGCTTTCTCGTCTTTTTGGGCCATTGTCGCAAAGACCAAGAAGACACCAACTAGTGTTAGCGTAATAAAGATACTGTGCCAGCCGAAGTTATCTGCCAACACTACCCCTAATTGAGGTGCTAGTGCTGGTGATAGCGCGACTAACGGCATGATCGTTGCGAAAATTTGCTGACTGCTGCTTGAGTAGCGTTTAATGACCATGGCTTGCCAGATCACGGCTGGTGCACATACACCGATAGCTTGGATAAAGCGCAGTGTCAGTAGTTGCCATACTTGGTCACAGAAAGCCAAACCGAATGACGCGATAGTAAACAGCACTAACCCGGCCGCGAGTGTATTGCGGTGGCCAAATTTATCGGATGCCAATCCCCACATTAGCTGGCCAACCGCCATACCAACTAGGAATACTGTTAAAGAGAGCGCTATTTGCTCAGGGCCTGTTGCAAAGTCGATTTCCATCGCTTTGAATGCTGGCAGATACATATCGGTAGCAACGAAGCCAAGCATCGATAATGCTGCCAGATAAATGAGCTGTAGTTTTGATATTTTCATGATTCAACCAGTCAAATTATTTAATCATTTTTTAATCAACATCAGTTGGCGCCAACCCTGATTTATTTACCTTATTATTCTATTTTTCGATTTTGATAAAATAAAACGCTAAAATTGTTGGTTATCAATCAAATTTTTTGAAAGGTTAAATCATGTTCTCTAAAGCATCTCTGGAAATGCTGGATACGGTTGCTCGTTTAGGCAGTTTCACCGCTGCGGCTGAGGTGCTGCATAAAGTCCCTTCAGCCATTAGCTATGGAGTAAGGCAGGTCGAGCAAGATTTAGATGTGGTGCTGTTTCGACGCTTACCGAGGAAAGTGGAGTTAACTCCAGCAGGTGAACTTTTTATGTCTGAGGCTCGCTCTTTGCTGCGTCAAATGGAAGAGGTGAAAGCACAAACACGCCGAGCGGCTCAGGGATGGAAGAGCACGTTAAAGCTGACCTTAGATAACGTGGTGAAGTTAGAGAAGCTCAAACCTTTAGTGGAAGATTTTTATCGCGAGTTTGAATTTGCTGAATTGCAGATCAATATGGAGGTCTTCAATGGTTCTTGGGAAGCCATAGCACAAGGACGAGCCGATATTGTCGTTGGCGCGACATCTGCGGTTCCCGTTGGTGGGGATTTTGAAGTCAAAGATATGGGCGTATTGGATTGGGCATTTGTAATGTCACCCGCTCATCCTTGCGTTCGACAACAAGTGCTTACTGAAGAGTTTGTGAGTCAATTTCCGGCGATCTGCCTTGATGATACTTCGAATGTGCTGCCAAAACGCCATACTGGCCATTATCCGCAACAGCGCCGATTATTACTACCCAACTGGTACAGTGCAATTGAATGTTTGAAAAATGGAGTTGGCGTGGGTTATATGCCACGTCATATTGCAACGCCACTGATCAATGATGGTGTGCTGGTGGAGAAGGTGATGCCAGATGATAAGCCGCTCAGTCATTGTTGCTTGGTCTGGCGCAAAGATGATAATCATAAATTGATCCAATGGATGGTGGATTACCTAGGATCGCCTAATCAGCTACATCAAGATTGGTTACAGTCATAAAAAAACACCTCGCAATAGCGAGGTGTTTTATTTGATATGTTTGGAGTGTGGCGTTTTATGACAAGAAGAACTTGTAAGACGGGTTGTCTGTTTCGTCTTTGCATTGATAGCCAAGTTCGCGTAAATGCGCAGAAAACTGAGCTAAATCTCCTTCATCTAACTCGAAACCACATAAAACGCGTCCGTAGTCTGCGCCGTGGTTACGGTAGTTGAACAAGCTAATATTCCAATGGGTACCAAGAGTGCTTAAGAATTTCAGCAAGGCACCTGGGTACTCTGGAAATTCAAAGCTGTAGAGTCGCTCTTTGAGTTGCTTCGATGGCTTCCCGCCGATCATGTAGCGAATGTGTAGCTTCGCCATTTCATCGTCAGAAAGGTCAACCACCGGATAGCCACCTTCACGTAGATCGTGAATGATGTTTTCCAACTCTTCTTGACCACCTTGCAGACGAACACCGACAAAGATATTAGCGAGTTCGTCATCGTTGTAACGATAGTTAAACTCCGTAACGGCACGACCGCCAATCAAGTTACAGAACTCAAAGAACGCTCCTTGGCGTTCAGGGATCGTCACTGCCAATAAACCTTCACGTTTTTCACCTAGCTCGCAACGTTCTGACACATAACGTAACCCGTGGAAGTTGGTGTTTGCGCCAGACAGTACCGTGCCTAGGTTTTTGTCTTTCAGCTTGTTCTGTTCAGTAAATTTCTTCAGCCCCGCCAGAGCAAGCGCACCCGAAGGCTCAGCAATCGCACGGGTATCTTCAAAGATGTCTTTTACGGCTGCGCAGATTTCATCACTAGAGACCGCAATATGGCCATCAATGTACTTTTGACACAGACGGAAAGTCTCTTCACCAATGCGTTTTACTGCGACGCCATCGGCAAACATGCTGACTTGGTCTAGTACGACAGGTTCACCAGCATCCAGCGCTGCTTTAAGACAAGATGAGTCTTCCGGCTCTACAGCAATGACTTTGATTTCTGGCATTAACTGCTTCACGAGTACCGCAACACCAGCGGCCAAACCGCCGCCACCGACAGGAACAAAGATGTAATCAAGGTGACCATTTTGTTGCAGCATTTCCATACCGATGGTGCCTTGACCTGCGATCACCAGTGGGTGATCAAAGGGGGGCACAAAAGTATAGCCATATTGCTCTGACAAACGTTCGGCTTCTGCTTTTGCTTCATCAAAGTTGCTGCCGTGTAGTACCACATTGCCACCAAAGCTGCGTACTGCGTCGACTTTGATATCCGGCGTGGTCTTTGGCATCACGATAGTGGTTTTGATGCCCAGCTTAGTGCCAGACAGTGCCATGCCTTGAGCATGGTTACCTGCCGATGCAGCGATGACACCAGCGGCTTTCTGCGCTTCAGATAAACTTGCCACCATGTTGTACGCACCGCGTAATTTAAATGAGTGCACGGGTTGGCGATCTTCGCGCTTGATTTGCACATTGTTACCAATACGCGCAGATAAACGAGGCATTTCTTGCAGTGGTGTTACTGTTGCGACTTCATACACCGGAGCGCGGAGGATTTGGCGCAGATAGTCTGCGCCAGTTTGATTTACTTTCTTTTCGGGTTGAGATTCCATCATTGCTAGCCCTCTAGCTTCGACTTGTCTCGTACTGCACCCTTGTCAGCACTGGTGGCCATGCTCGCGTACGCTTTAAGTGCAAAGGAAACTTCTCTTTGACGATCAACAGGTTTCCAGCCAAGTTCGTCTTGTTTTGCACGGCGCTCTGCAAGTTCCTGTTCAGACACTTCGAGTGAAATTGAACGGTTCGGAATATCAATCGCGATCATATCGCCCGGTTTCACCAGTCCAATAGCACCGCCGTTAGCGGCTTCAGGAGAAGCATGGCCGATAGAGAGTCCTGATGTACCACCAGAGAAGCGACCGTCAGTCAGCAGTGCACATTCTTTACCAAGGCCCATCGATTTTAGGTAAGTGGTTGGGTAAAGCATTTCTTGCATGCCCGGACCACCTTTAGGGCCCTCGTAACGGATAACAACCACGTCACCTGCTTTGACTTTGCCACCCAAGATGCCTTCCACCGCATCTTCTTGGCTCTCAAATACCACAGCTGGACCAGTGAACTTAAGAATGCTTTCATCAACACCGGCAGTCTTCACGATACAGCCATCCAATGCGATGTTGCCTGATAGAACGGCTAGGCCACCTTCTTGGCTGAAGGCGTTGTCTTTCGCGCGAATACAACCTTCTGCACGGTCGTCATCAAGGCGATCCCAACGACAATCTTGCGAAAACGCTTGGGTGGTACGAATACCCGCAGGGCCTGCGCGGTAGAACTTAAGTACCTCTTCGTCTTCCGTTTGGATGATGTCGTATTTTGCCAACTGCTCTTTCATTGAAAGACCCAGTACGGTGCGAGCATCATTGTGCAGTAGACCAGCACGATCCAATTCACCAAGAATCGCCATTACACCACCTGCGCGGTGTACGTCTTCCATGTGATATTTCTGGGTAGATGGTGCCACTTTACATAGGTGTGGTACTTGACGTGATAGGCGATCGATATCTTCCATATCGAAATCCACTTCACCTTCTTGCGCTGCAGCTAACAGGTGCAAAATGGTGTTGGTTGAACCACCCATGGCAATGTCCAGTGCCATTGCATTTTCGAAGGCATCATAAGTTGCGATGTTGCGTGGCAACGCGGATTCGTCATCTTGCTCGTAGTAACGACGAGTCAGTTCAACAATGCGTCTGCCCGCGTTAAGGAATAGCTGTTCACGATCAGCGTGAGTCGCCAACATAGAACCGTTGCCCGGCTGAGAAAGACCCAGCGCTTCTGTTAGGCAGTTCATCGAGTTTGCCGTGAACATGCCTGAACACGATCCACAGGTTGGACATGCGCTGCGTTCGATCTGCTCGCTTTGCTCATCAGATACTTTTGGATCCGCGCCTTGGATCATTGCATCAACAAGGTCTAGTTTGATGATCTGATCAGAAAGCTTGGTTTTACCTGCTTCCATCGGGCCACCAGAAACAAAGATAACTGGGATGTTAAGACGCATAGATGCCATTAACATTCCCGGAGTGATTTTGTCACAGTTAGAGATACACACCATGGCATCGGCACAGTGTGCATTCACCATGTACTCTACTGAGTCTGCAATCAGCTCACGCGATGGCAGTGAATACAGCATGCCGCCGTGACCCATTGCGATACCATCATCGACCGCGATGGTGTTGAACTCTTTCGCGATGCCTCCTGATTTTTCAATTTCACGTGCGACAAGCTGACCCATGTCTTTAAGATGTACGTGACCCGGAACAAATTGAGTAAACGAGTTCACCACGGCGATGATTGGTTTACCGAAGTCTTCTTCTTTCACACCCGTTGCACGCCACAGCGCGCGTGCCCCCGCCATGTTACGACCATGTGTGGTGGTAGCTGATCTATATTTTGGCATTTCTTAAATCCTTCTTACTTCTGTTCTGGGTACACATAGTCTAACCAGCCCCACTTATCTTCCGTGGTGCCGTCAAATAGGCCAAAGTAGGCTGCTTGTAGTTCTTTAGTGATTGGGCCGCGTTTACCTGTGCCCACTTCAATTTTGTCGATGGTTGCCACAGGCACAATTTCAGCCGCAGTACCTGTCATGAAGACTTCATCGGCAAGGTAAAGCGCTTCACGAGCAATGTTCGCTTCACGCACTTCGTAGCCTTTATCGCGTGCAATCGTCATGATCGAGTCACGAGTGATGCCCGGTAGAATCGCGCTAGTTGCTGGTGGTGTGGTGATCACGCCATCTTTGATAACGAAGATGTTTTCGCCAGCCCCTTCCGATAGGTAACCATCTACGCTTAGCGCAATACCTTCGTCGTAACCGTGACGACGCGCTTCACCACCAACCAGTAGTGAAGATAGGTAGTTACCGCCTGCTTTAGCCGCAGTTGGGATGGTGTTTGGCGCAGCGCGGTTCCAGCTTGAAATCATCGCATCGACACCTTTTTCTAGCGCTTCTTCGCCTAAGTAAGAGCCCCAAGGAAATGCCGCAATGATTAGATCCATTTCAGTGCCAACTGGTGGGCACACGCCCAAACCAACATTACCGACAAAACCTAATGGACGAATGTAAGCGCTATCGAGTTTGTTTTGGCGCAGTGTTTCGCGGGTCGCTTCCATGATTTCTTCTACAGAAAAAGGGATCGGGAAACGGTAAATCTTGGCGGAATCTTTTAAACGTTGTGCATGCTCACGGTGACGGAAGACAATTGGACCTTTTGGTGTGTTATAACAGCGCACGCCTTCAAACACGGATGTACCATAATGCATTGCGTGAGTTAGAACGTGCACGTTCGCCTCTGCCCATGGAACCATCTCACCATTAAACCAAATGAAATCTGCAGTTTTCGTTGCCATTTGTTGCCTTCCTTATGCACTTACGTGTTGTTGTAAGTTGTGATTTGGCAGTTCATCGTTGCGGATTTTTAGCACCTCAACCTTACGAACGTCCCACAACTTCTCTATTTGATTGATCAAAAACGAGATTGGTCGATCGCTGTCGACGATGATCTCGACGCTGGCTACTTTACTTTCATGGTTTTGCGTAGCAGCGACTTGTTTGATCACGAAGCCTCGGTGACGAATCACACGTAGAACGCGCTCCAACAGTACCGGTTTGTCATCGGCTTTGATGTCGAGTAAATATCTGTCCATGCGATTGTCTCCTATGTATTTTCCAACATATCACTGTTTGATGCGCCAGGTGGCACCAATGGCCACACGTTTTCTTCTTCATCAATCAAAACGTGAAGCATGTAAGAAGTTTCACTCGCTAGCATCTCTTTCAGCGCTGGCTCCACTTCTTCTTTCTTGGTGATGGTCTTGCCCGGGATATCGAACGCTTTTGCTAGCATCACGAAATCTGGGTTGTCATCAAGAATGGTTTCACTGTGGCGACCGTCGAAAAACAGCGATTGCCATTGGCGAACCATGCCAAGACGTTGGTTATTAAGAAGGACAATCTTCACTGGAATTTGACGACGCTTCAGCGTGCCCAATTCCTGCACATTCATCATAAATGAACCGTCACCTGTAATAAGGATAGACTGATCATCAGGACGTGCGACTGCTGCACCCATCGCTGCTGGCAAGCCAAAGCCCATGGTGCCAAGGCCAGCAGAAGTAATGAAATTTTGTGGTTCGCGTGGCTGGATATGTTGCGCTGCCCACATCTGGTGCTGACCTACATCAGTCGAGACAATTGAGCTGTCTGGCATCATGTCTGACAGTTGTTTAAGCAATAGCGGTGCGTAGATTAACTCGCCCGGGTGGTCGTAACGCCACTTAAAGCCGCTGCGCAGACTTTCACTGTGATATACCCACGGTGAGATATCTTGAGTCAGCTCTAGCTGAGGAAGAATGGTGTTGATGTCGCCACGCAATGGTGCGTTGGCGTGGCGCAGTTTATGAATCTCCGCAGCATCAATGTCGATGTGAATCACTTTCGCATTTGGTGCAAACGTGTCGAGCTTACCCGTCACACGGTCATCAAAACGCGCGCCAACCACAATCAATAGATCGGCTTCTTGAACCACTAGGTTAGCGGCTTTGGTGCCGTGCATGCCCAACATACCAAGATAGTGAGGATCATGGCGTTCAATGGTACCGAGGCCTTTTAGTGTGCTAACTGCAGGCATTGGGTTTAAACGAAGGAATTCACGTACTGCATCGGTTGCTTTCGCGAGTTGCACGCCACCACCAACATACAACACTGGGCGAGTTGATGCTGCCAGTACATCTTGCGCGCGCTTAATGTCTTCAGCGCTGACATCTTCGATTGCAGGCGCTACGTATGGAGGCAGTAGATCTGTTGGGGTTTGAGCCAGTTGAACGTCTTTGGCGATATCGACAATGACTGGACCCGGACGACCGGTTTTTGCGACCTCAAAGGCTTCGGCAAGTGTCGGCGCTAGATCTTCAATTTCGGTCACGAGATAGCTGTGCTTAGTACAGGCTAGGGACATTCCGATCACATCCATTTCTTGGAATGCATCGGTACCGATATGAGAGCTAGCAACCTGGCCTGTGATGGCAACTAGAGGTACGGAGTCAAGAAAAGCGTCGGCAAGGCCGGTAACAAGGTTAGTGGCCCCTGGGCCGGAAGTTGCCATGCATACAGCAACGTCTTGAGTGGAACGAGCCATACCAATTGCGGCCATGGCGGCCCCTTGCTCATGACGGCATAGGATGTGCTCCACCCCTCCGTCATACAAAGCATCGTAGATTGGCATGATGGCCCCGCCAGGGTAGCCAAAAACGGTTTCGATGCCTTGCTGTCTTAAAGCGGCTACGACAAGTTGTGCACCAGTCATCGTAAACCTCCTTTGCTACGTTGTGGCTCGTAGCGATTGCCATATTTATTGCACTTCATGTGCACTCCCATTCTTCCCGTTAAACTGTCCGAGGGTTAGACAGATGACAACTTGTAGTTGTAAAAAAACCCCCGGACTTTTCAGTGCGGGGGTTTTTTGTAATTTGTGGTTACCTTTCGCCCACAATACCCCGCGCGGTGCCAATAATGACCACGATAATCAGGGCTAGCAGTGCGTTGATATGAGCGAAAAGGTTCATCTGTCTGTCGTTCTTTTTTCGTTAAAAAATGTTGTGTAATGTTCTACGAAATTGTTTGCGTCATTAGTGGTATCACACAATTCCGCTGCATGACAAGCAAAAAGTCATTCTTTTTTCACATTAACTCTCAATTGGGACGCGGTATATAACATAACCAACTAGATAAAACATTTGTTTACAGAGTGTTCAATAAATTGAGGAACGTATGGGGCTGGCAATCATTCATAGTCGAGCAAGCGTCGGGGTGCAAGCGCCATCGGTTAGTGTAGAAGTTCATATTAGCAATGGTATGCCCGGGTTTACCTTGGTAGGGCTGCCAGAGACGACGGTAAAAGAGTCCAAAGATCGCGTTCGTAGCGCGATCATTAATTCTAATTTTCAGTTTCCAGCTAAGCGGATCACCGTTAATTTAGCTCCAGCAGATTTGCCCAAAGAGGGAGGGCGTTTTGATCTTCCTATCGCATTGGGGATTTTGGCCGCTTCGGAGCAAATCGCGACAGATAAGCTTAAAAACTACGAATTTGTTGGCGAGTTAGCGCTATCTGGTGGTCTAAGACCTGTAAAAGGTGTGCTGCCTGCTGCGCTGGAAGCCAGTAAGATTCAACGTCATTTAGTGGTCCCACATGTAAATGGCGATCAGGCGGCGCTGGTGGGGAAGGAACAACATAAATCGGCCCAATCATTACTGGAAGTATGTGCCGAGCTTTGTGGTCAACATCGACTGAATCTTTTTCAAACGCCTAAGCGCAAAATAGTCGAAAAACATGGTCGAGACTTACAAGATATTATTGGCCAACAACAAGGTAAGCGCGCATTGGAGATAGCTGCCGCTGGAAACCACAACTTACTTTTCCTTGGCCCGCCAGGTACTGGAAAAACCATGTTGGCTTCGCGTTTGTGTGACTTACTACCGGAGATGAGTGACGAAGAAGCAATGGAAACCGCTTCGGTGGCGTCGCTGACGCAGAGTGAAATTAATGAGCACAATTGGAAGTCGCGTCCGTTTCGTTCTCCGCATCATTCAAGTTCAATGGCGGCATTAGTTGGCGGTGGCTCGGTACCCAGACCCGGGGAGATCTCTTTAGCCCACAACGGCTTGTTGTTTCTCGACGAAATGCCCGAATTTGATCGTAAAGTTCTAGACTCGTTACGCGAACCGCTCGAATCTGGCGAGATCATTATCTCTCGAGCGCAAGGTAAAACACGCTTTCCGGCTCGCTTCCAATTAGTTGGTGCATTGAACCCAAGCCCGACAGGATATTACGAAGGCAATCAAGCTCGCACCAATCCACAAGCTATTTTGCGCTACCTTGGTCGATTATCTGGACCACTGTTAGATCGCTTTGATATGTCTTTAGAAATCCCAGCTTTGCCCAAAGGGACATTAGCAGAAGGTGGTGATCGCGGTGAGCCGACTGCTATCGTAAAAGCGCGTGTGAGCCATGCGCGTAACAATATGCTAAACCGCAGTGGTAAGGTCAATGCACTGCTAGGTAGTCGAGAAATTGAGGCGTTTTGTCCCTTGCACAAGAGTGATGCTGAGTTTCTTGAAACTGCTTTGCATCGTTTAGGACTCTCGATTCGTGCGTATCATCGTATTATCAAAGTGGCGCGAACAATCGCCGATCTGGATGGGGCGGAGCAAATTGAACGAACGCACTTGGCCGAGGCACTTGGGTATCGAGCGATGGACCGTTTACTGAAACAGCTTACGGCGCAAGCGGTATAGACAGCAAAGTGTCATCGCAACAAGTGTTGTAAGCACCTTGTTGCGATGAAGGACGTTAGAAGGTGTAGTTGAGACCAAGAGACAATAGGTACTCTTTCTCCTCATAAAACGTGATATTCGAGTCAGTTTGGCTATAGCCGGCTAAAGAAATGAACGACCAGTCTTGCCAGTCAAATACGTTTTGATATTCATAGGCTGCAAATAGGCTGACGGTGTCGTCATTTCGTGTTTTAGCAAAAGTTTGGCTAGCGGCTTGATAGTCTTTCCATGCATAACCTGCGGTGAGGGCCAACCGATGGCGGTTGATAAATTTAAACCAGCTGATGTCAAATCCGTACGAATCAAATGATTCCGCCTTACCGTCGGCATCTTGATTAATGTAGGTAAACGCCGGTTGCAATATAGATGTTTGATTAAGTGAAATCCGATAATCACCTTTAACGTAGTAAAGGCTCGCATCGCGAGCGAGTGAACGGTCCGTTACTTCTTCTTGCTCAATGTCTTTATCAGCATAAGCGAGATCAAGGTTGAAGTTTTTATCAATCAATCCTTTGATTTGAAAGCGATAGGCATTGCCGTCCACATCCGTTTCTTGACGGGCGGTTCCGACTTGATATGGGTTACGCCAAGTTTCGCTTTTGAGCACGGTCGGTAGATAGGAAATATCGAGCACGGTGCCGGACGGCAACTCGTGTTGATAGCCCAACTGAAAAGCGAGGGTACCAACCGCGACATCGGAACGTGTGGTACCCGCGTACACTTGGTGATTGAGTCGGTTACCAAAAGTGTAAGTAATGCTTCCTAGCGGCGCAGCGATAACGGAGCTGTCACTATCGGCACGCTTATTGAGAGAATCGATGGTGTTACTATTTTCCGTATTGAAGTTGGATTCTGATGATACAAATCCGGCATTCAGCGAAATTTCACCGCCAAAACCTGCGGTTTCAGCGAGTTGAGCCTGAGCAGAACTGACGACAAAGGCCAAAGGCAAGAGAATTAGCCTTGGTTTCATTCGTTATCTCCTTATTGTCGAATGAGTGGTGCAAATATTGGTTGAGGTAACAAATCTGACCATTCCCACGCATATTCCAATGTGGCAAAGGCGCAGTATAATTACACGCTGTTTTATTCTTCACACATTATCACTGTTGTTTGACTATCATGTTGGCATATTTGTTATTTTTTTTTAACGCTTCTTTTGTGATTCTCAATTCTGCGCTGTGTTCAATCGCAATTTGTATTATCGCTGTGTTTAAAGTATTGCTTCCAAGCGTGGAGCTAAAAGCGAAAGCGACCGCTTGTGCCAACAAGGTGATGTGGTTATGGGCTACCGTTAATGCGGGCATTCTGGCGGTTTCTAACCGTGTTGACTGGGATGTTCAGGGCGGTGAGGCGCTGAAAAAAGACGGGTGGTATCTGTTGATCAGTAATCATCTCAGTTGGACCGATATTGTGGTGCTTTGCTGCGTGTTTAAAGACCGCATTCCTATGCCGAAGTTTTTCCTCAAACAACAACTGTTGTATGTGCCTTTCATTGGGATGGCGTGTTGGGCGCTCGACATGCCATTTATGCGTCGTTATTCGCGAGAGTATCTGATCCGCAACCCGCACAAACGAGGTCAAGATTTAGAGACGACACGTCGCTCGTGCGCCAAGTTCAAAAATGCCCCAACCACAGTGGTTAATTATGTCGAAGGCACTCGATTTACCGAAGAAAAACAGCGTAAGAGCAAGGCGAGCTACCAATATTTGCTGCAACCAAAATCGGGCGGGATCGCATACACGTTAGCGGCAATGGGGGAGCAGTTCGAGAACATTATCGATGTGACTCTGGCGTACCCAGAAAATACAAATAAGCCATTCAAGGATTTATTAATGGGCCGAATGGGCAAGGTTGTTGTGCGTGTGAATGTGTTGCCCGTCGATGAACGAGTGCTTGGTGATTACTTTAACGATAAGCCCTATAAGCGACAATTTCAGCAATGGTTGGGTGATGTGTGGCAAGAAAAAGATCGGTTGCTACAAGAGATTTACAAATAAACAAAAGGGGAGCGATGGGCTCCCCTTTTGATTGATATCGATGCGCTTATTTTAGTGTCAGCAAGTAGTTCACCAGAGAGAAGTACTCATCCATCGTCTTGATGCTTTGTGCTTGAACTAGGTATTTGTTGTTAACGATAACCGCAGGAACGCCGGTTAGACCGCTGTTTTCAAATTGCTTGTCCATACGGCGAACCATGGAATCAACCGCAAAGCCTTTGAATGCAGAGTCGAACTTCTTCGCGTCTACACCTTCATCAAGGAAGATTTGGCGAAGCTCTTCATCGTTACGTGGCGCCTTCTTTAGATTGTGGATGCGGTTAAACATCACTGGCACCATTTTGTCTTCCACTTTTAGTGCAACCATGGTCGCGTAGGCTTTGCTCATTGATGGGCCCATGTTGCCACCCATGAAAGAAACGTGGTTTTTTAGTAGTTTAGTGCCTTCTGGCAACTGCTTTTTCAGTTGCTGGATAACAGGTTCAAAGCTATTACAGTGCGGGCAGTAGAAAGAGAAAAACTCCGTCACAAGAGGTTTTTTTGATGCCTCAAGATCCAATACTTTGTAATGTTCACCTTCTTTGAATTGCGCTGCATGTGCCGACAGGCTTAGCATCAGCATAGAAAACAGTGCGAACAGTTTTTTCATCGAAATATCTCCATTTTTGAATTTGTGGCCTGACTTACCATTGAGGCATTAAAGACAGCGGTGCTTCTTCTAGAGCGGCGATCTGCTCTTTAAATGCAAGGACCTGACCTTCCCAGTATTTTGGCTCATTAAACCATGGAAAAGCGAGAGGAAACGCAGGGTCATGCCAACGTTTTGCTAGCCATGCCATATAGTGCACCATTCGTAGACCGCGAAGTGGCTCAATTAGTTTCAATTCTGCGGGGTTAAAGTCGCAAAACTCTTGATAAGCTTCTAAAACAATATCCAGCTGCATCAGTTTGTCTTGGCGCTCACCATTAAGCAGCATCCATAAGTCCTGCACAGCAGGGCCGTTACGAGCGTCATCCAAATCAACAAACATAGGGCCATCTCGCCACAAAATGTTGCCTGGGTGGCAATCGCCATGCAGCCGAATGGTATTGAAGCCTTCTTGCCAGTGGCTTTCAATCGATTTGATCAGCATATCCAAGTCATTGAAGAAGCTGTTCTCCAAGTGCATTGGAATCATGTTGGCGTTTTGCAGAATCTCTCTTGGTTGATACAGGTATTCTTGCAAGCCAATCGTTGGGCGATGTTGGAAGGCTTGGCGGCTACCCACTTTGTGGATGCGCCCAAGGAAACGCCCTACACCTTCGAGCTGATCTAAGTTGTCAACCTCGTACTGGCGACCACCTACGCTCTCAAACAGCGCAAAGGCATAGCCTTGATAGTGATGCAGGGTTTCACCGTTGATGCGCACAGGTGGTGCGACGGGGATTTCGTTGCCAATTAGTTCTAAAGTGAAGTCGTGCTCCTCTTGGATCTGTTCGTTGCTCCAACGTTCAGGGCGGTAGAACTTGACGACATAACGACGACGCTCTTCGTCAGTGAATTGATAAACACGGTTTTCGTAGCTATTGAGGGGAAGAAAGCCTGATTCTGCGCGAACGCCGATGCTTTCTAACGCGTACCACATAAAATCTGGGGTAAGGGCGTCAAAGTTAAACATACTTTGGGACATATAAACAAAAAGGCTCATTGCTGAGCCTTTTTCCATTAGTCACTGAAGTAGACGCTATAGTTTTTTTATAAAGCGGCTTTCCACTTCAATGGTGAATTCGTTGCTCTTATCGGTGAGTATAAACTGAATTGTCGTAATCGCAGAGTTTAGCTTGTCAGGATCGGCGCCAAGACTCATTGGTAAGTTCAATACCTCACCTGGCTGTACCTGAATTGTCTGCTTACCATACCAGCTTACATCGGATAGCCCTTCAACATCCAACGAGTACTCTTGCACTTGCTGGGTTTTGTTGATTACTTTGAGGGTGTAGGTGTTTTCTACTTCGCCTGAGCTATTTACGCGGAACAGTTGGTTACGGTCGCGAATAACACTCATGCCTGCTGGGTCTACCGCTGCGATTTGGGCAAAGAACAGACCAATCATGACCAGTAGTACAGCTCCATAGCCCAGCAGCTTCGGACGCATGACTTTGGTACTCTTACCCGATAAGCGATGCTCTGTGGTGTAGCTGATTAGGCCTTTTTCGTAACCCATGCGATCCATGGTGTTGTCACACGCATCAATACAGGCACCACAGTTAATACATTCATATTGTAAGCCGTCACGAATATCGATACCTGTTGGGCACACCTGTACACACAAATCACAATCAATACAATCACCCAAACCAAGTTGCTTTGGATCGGCTTTGCGTGGACGTGGACCACGCTTTTCACCACGTTTTGCATCGTAGCCAACAATGAAGGTGTCTTTATCAAACATGGCAGACTGGAAGCGCGCGTAAGGACACATGTGAATACACATGATGGAACGCATCCAACCAGCATTACCATAAGTACAAATGGCAAAGAACATTACCCAAAAGACGGGCCAGAAGTTGGCGTTAAAAGTGAAAAAGTCGATAACCAATTGCTTCATTGGAACGAAGTAGCCAACAAAAGTAAAACCAGTGGCGAGCGCAATGGCAAACCAAGCGATATGTTTGATGGTTTTGCGCATCGCTAAATTTGCCGTCAGCTTATTGGAGTCCTGCTTACGACGCTTATTGGCGCTGCCTTCCAGTTTCTCTTCAAACCAGATATACATGAAGGTCCAGACGGTTTGTGGGCAGAGATAGCCACACCAAACTCGACCTAAGAAGGTGGTAATAAAGAACAACCCAAACGCCGCGATCACAAATAGCAAGGCGAGTAGGGTAAGATCTTGCGGATACAACGTGGTACCGAAAAAGTTGAACTGCTGGTTGCCAATATCGAGCAAGATCGCTTGACGTTCACCGTAAGGAATCCACGGTATCAAAGCGAAGAGAAGCAGTAAGAACCAACCACCGTAACGACGCAGTTTCTGGTAAGTCCCTTTGCTTTCGCGTACATAGATGCGATTACTTGGGTTGAACCGATCCCCATTCCCTTTATGAGTCTTAGGGTTGTAGGTTTTAGGAGTCACATCTTTGATATCGATCTTATCCTGACTCATGCACTCATCCTTCTTAGGCTTTTATAATGTACGGCGTCATTTCTATTGATGTCGCTCGATGACATTGCTACTTCGTCCTTATCATAAATCATGACCGGACATAATTATTTTAGTAAATACTGATGAACGGCGATTATACAATCAATAACAATTCCTTTTCTTTAACGCAGTCAACGTTTAACAACAAAAGTCAGTACAGTTAACCTGATAATTGGCTGAACAGTTATAACCAATTGTAGGACTAAAAATTTTAGTTATAAAAAAGCGACTCACTTGAGGGAGTCGCTTAAAGAATACTGGGCTGTTGAACCGGTTATTTGATGATGCCACGAGCGCGCAGAATCGCAGTTTTAAAATCATCTTCTTGGTCTTTCTTAAGACCTGGGATCATTTCGTCTTTGCTGCTGTTACGCATTTTAAGGTGGTAGATCAGCACGTCGTCGGTCAGATCTTCTAGGTTGCCTTCGTAGCCTGCTTCTTTCGCTAGCTTCACGATGAACTGCAGTAGGTTCATTTCTTGGTCTTTATGCCATTCAGGCTCTAGTAGCTCAAGCAGCTCTTCAATGCGATGACACTTCATTTCTTTCTCCACAGAATTTATAGGTGTAATTAGCTGTAAAGGTACCAAATTGCTTTGCGAAGACCAAATAGGAAAAACTATCTATTTCACTGTGTTTTGTTCTAAGTCGTTGAGGTGGTTTGAGTTGCGTGCAAAGAAAAAAGCGCAGCTGGCGCCGCGCTTTTGATTAAGCTGCTTTGATAACTTTGGCCGGAACACTCGACATCATTGCTGTCTTCTCAACCAATGTCATTGCTGGCGCAACTTGCTTTGCCTTTGGTGCAGTAGTAAAGCCACTGCGGCGGCGCATTGCACTAGTATTAGTGTGTGCGAACCTGACTGTTGTTGGGCGCATTAATTTACCTAACTGTCAGGCATATCCATTGCCGATGTAATGGCCTGAATCATTATGAGCTAGGCTCCAACAAGATTGAAGAATCACTCTTCTGGCTCTCGCCAATCCAGTTAATGAATCAGGAATACCGATATGCATGCATATCACGTATAAGATTAGCATCCTTGTAATAATTGGTCGATAGTTGAGCAATTGAATTGTTTAGATTTTGTCATTTTGTCGCGATGATCGAGGCAATTTTTGTTTGATCCCTCGATCAGCAGTAGTAGTATGAGATCTCGACGAAGGAGGTGCCTATGTCATTTTTGAAGAAGACACTTGCCAGTTTTGGGATTGGGAGCGCTAAGGTCGACTCAATCCTAAATCAAGACGTGCTATATCCTGGTCAAAGTGTGGATGTGTCTATCCATGTTTATGGTGGTGCCACTGAACAAGCGATCGACAACATCGATTTAAAACTGTGTTGTCGCTATATCGCGGAAGCTCCTGATGACCGTGGTGCGCGAGAAGGACACAGCATGCGCCGAGTACCTCAGACTCATGTGCTTGCTAAGTGGAGCCTCCCTTATGCGTTTACCATCCATTCCGGCGAAGAGCGTACCTTCGATGTTCAGCTCGATGTGCCTTGGAATACGCCTGTCACCATTGGTGACGCCAAAGTGTGGCTCGAAACCGGCTTGGACGTTGCTGCTGCTTTAGACCCGACCGATAAAGACATCCTCACCGTTCGACCTGATCCACTAATGGATGCGGTGTTATCCGCATTTGAAGCGCAAGGTTTGCGTATTCGCCAAGTGGAGTGTGAGGAAGTAAAAGGGTTCGACCTGCCATTTGTGCAAGAATTTGAGATGGTGCCGACTGACGGGCCATACCATGGCGTGTGGCGTGAGTTAGAATTTGTCGCTCATCGTAGCGAGCAAGAACTCAAATTATGGTTTGAAGTTGACCGCACACGCAAGGGCGAGGGTGGCATGCTCGCAAGCTTACTGGGTAGCGGAAAACTCAAACGAGAGTTGACCATTCCAGCCACAACTAAGCTTGATCAAGTGGGCGAACTTGTACTTAATTATCTCGATCAAACCACGGCCGTTCATGAGTCTTAATTTAAGCTTACACGTGTAAGCCTAATGTGCCATACTAGAGCAAATTTCAAACTCTAGTATAGGCGCATTGATGTCTGAACTGCAGAAACCTCAATACAGTCAACGCGAAGAACTGGCCAATACCATCACTCATGGCATTGGGATGATTTTTGGTATTGTTGGCTTGATACTGCTGCTAATCAAAGCCATAGACCAGCAAGCTGATACGCTGACGCTGGCCAGTATGGCTGTCTACGGCGCGAGTATTATCGTGCTATTTTTGGCTTCGACGCTGTATCATGCAATTCCGCACCCCAACGCCAAACGCTGGCTAAAAACTTTCGATCACTGCGCCATTTATCTGCTCATTGCTGGCAGTTACACGCCTTTTTTGTTGGTGAGTTTACGTACGCCGCTCGCGTTTGGTTTGATGATTGTTATCTGGACCATTGCTCTACTCGGCATCATCATGAAAGTCGCGTTTGTTTACCGATTTAAAAAGCTTTCCTTGATGACGTATTTGGTCATGGGCTGGCTGTCGTTGATTGTGATTTATCAGTTGGCGATCAACTTGGATATTGGCGGACTGACATTACTCGCAGCTGGTGGGATTGTGTATTCACTGGGGGTGATTTTCTACGTTGCGAAGCGTATTCCATTCAATCATGCGATTTGGCACGGCTTCGTTTTAGCGGGTTGTGTGTGTCACTTCTTCGCAATTTATTATTTTGTCGAGCCTATCTAACGGATAGATATGAACTCGACAAAACATGTGTTATCACATTAACGAGTTTTCACTTCTAACACTTTGGCTGAAAACTGGTATTGCTGAGATTGCGGCACTGCCAGTTTGATGCTTTTACCCTGTTCTGCTTGTTTTGGTCGCAGGTAAGTATCCGCCATTCGCTTGATGGATTGCCAAACCGTGACTTTTTCTTTCGCCAGTTGCTGGCCAGACATATCAAATACCAGAACTTCCACTTCAACTTGAATCACCGATTGAGAGCTTTGATTGGTAATGGACGTTGGCAGTACGAGCTCACCATCTTGATAACTCGCGGAGCCAATCAGTACGTCGACACCAGAGTCAGACAGCTGCATGGTTGGCTTTTTGGCGTTTACCACCACAGTAGTGCCAACAGTTTTCGTCACAACTGGAATTGTCGCAATTGCGGGAGCTGCGATCGTTTCAACCGCGCCTATTGTCGCTTGCGTCTCTGTTGCTTGCTGCGCAGGTTTTTTCATGACGTATTCCCAAGTAAAGTCATCGTTTAACTTCACTTCTCGACCATCGGCTAAAGTGATGACTTCAGCGGCGTATGTGGATGAGGCGGCAAGTAGGGTCGCCAGAGTGATCCATGTTTTCATTGTTATACCTTTTATTTGTGTCTGCTTAACGGCGCCAAAACGCAGGGAAGAACAGTACAAGAATAGTCAGAATTTCCAACCGGCCCATCAACATGCCAAAGCTCAGGAGCCACTTGGCGGTATCTGGCAGAGGCGCGAAGTTACCCGTCGGTCCAATCACGCTTCCCATACCTGGGCCGACGTTGGCTACCGCAGTGATGGCACCAGAGATGCTCGTGATGGGGTCTAAACCCAGCGCACTCAAGCAACCCGCGATAAAGATGATGGTGATAAAGAACATCAAGCCAAACGCGACCACCGAGCGAACAATGTCATCATTCACTGGGCGTTGGTTGTAGCGCTGTACAAACACACCTGAAGGGTGAATCAATTTCATCATCTGTTTGTTCAGCAGTGTCATTGCGATTTGGAAACGGAAGATTTTGATCCCGCCAGACGTTGATCCTGAGCATGCCCCCGCCATCATTAAGAAGGCAAAAAGAGTTGTGGGTAATGCGCCCCACGCGGTGAAGTCCTCTAAGCCAAAGCCGGTTGTGGTGACGACAGAGACGATATTAAACATCGACACTCGTAGCGCATCCAAAATGGTGTATCCGTCTCGAATCACTAACCAGGCTGAAATCACTAAGCTTGAGAACACGAACAGGTACGCGAATCCTCGAACTTGAGCGTCGTTAACTAACACATCAATACGGCGTTTACGTAACGCGGCGATGAAGAGCAAAAATGGCAAGCCACCTAAGAACATAAAGGTAGTGGCCACCCAGTGTGCGCCATTAGAGAAGTGGTTCATCGACCCGTCGGATGTAGAGTATCCGCCCGTTGATAGCGTAGTAAAGGCATGGTTGATCGCTTCAAACAAGTTCATGCCTGTGACCAAGTAGCCCACAATGCATGAGCCAGTAAGCATCAAATAAACCGCTACGATGTTTTTGGCGACCGTTTTTGCTCTCGGGCTACTTTTATCCGACCAATCTGATGATTCGGTTTGGAATAGCTTCATACCACCGACATTGAGCATAGGTAGCACCGCCACCGCCATTACGATAAAACCAATCCCCCCAAGCCACTGCAAAATAGAGCGCCACAGCAAGATGCTCGGCGCCATGTTGTCTAGGCCACTGAGCACCGTTGAGCCCGTCGTGGTGATACCCGACATCGTTTCGAAGTAGGCGTCGGTGAAGCTGATGTGGTTGATAAACACAAATGGCAAGGCGGCAAACGCACTGGCGATGGTCCAAACCAAACTGGTGATGAGGAACATATCGCGTACGCTGAGTTTGAACTTGGCGGTTCGACCGATCGTGAGGCAAATGAAGGCGGCAAGGTGCGTGATCACAACGGCTTGGGCGAAATCGAGGAATCCCCCCGTACCGGTAAAGAAAGCGACCAAAGTCGGCACGTACATAAACAGGGCCAGTTTGGATAAAACCAGCCCGATAACAAATAGTACGGGACGTAAGTTGACCATAGGAAAATCCTAGAGGAAGAATGGACTCGGCTGGAATAGCGCTTCGACGTCTGATACGTATTTTTTGTTGACCAGGAACATCACCACATGGTCATCCTGCTCGATGACCGTACGGTCGTGGGCAATAAGGACTTCTTCGCCACGAACGATAGCACCAATGGTGGTCCCAGGTGGGAGCTTAATATCTCCAATCGCACGTCCAACAACTTTGGATGTACTTTCATCACCGTGAGCGACGGCTTCAATTGCTTCCGCAGCGCCGCGGCGAAGTGAGGATACGTTCACGATATCAGCGCGACGAACGTGCGTCAGCAAGGCGGAAATGGTCGCTTGTTGTGGTGAGATCGCCACATCAATTACGCCGCCTTGTACCAGATCTACATAAGCGCCACGTTGGATCAGCACCATTACTTTTTTCGCGCCCATGCGTTTTGCCAACATCGCAGACATGATGTTGGTTTCATCTTCGTTGGTCAGCGCGATGAAGACGTCGACTTGGTCGATGTTCTCTTCCGAGAGAAGCTCTTGGTCTGCCGCGTCGCCGCAGAACACGATGGTGTTTTCTAGCTCTTCTGACAGTTTTTCTGCACGTTGGTAGTTACGTTCAATCAGCTTCACGCTGTAGTTTTGTTCTAAGCGCTTTGCGAGACTGGCACCAATGTTACCCCCGCCAACAATCATGATGCGGCGGTACGGTTTTTCTAGGCGCTGAAGTTCACTCATCACTGAGCGAATATGATTACTTGCGGCAACGAAGAACACTTCATCGTCGGCTTCAATGATGGTAGTGCCTTGCGGGCGAATCGGGCGACCTTGACGGAAAATCGCCGCCACACGGGTATCGATGTGTGGCATGTGCTCACGCAAAGCAGACAGCGCGTTACCCACCAGCGGGCCACCATAGTAGGCTTTTACTGCGACTAGGCTGACTTTCTGTTCAGCGAAGCTTACCACTTGCAGTGCGCCTGGGTATTGGATCAGACGTTCGATGTAGCTCGTAACGAGTTCTTCTGGTGCGATAAGGTGATCAACAGGAATAGCGCCAGATTTAAACAGGGCTTCTTTTTCTGCCAAGTATTCTGGAGAGCGAATACGCGCAACGCGGTTTGGGGTGTTGAATAGAGTGAACGCGACCTGACAGGCGGCCATGTTGGTTTCATCAGTGTTGGTCACCGCGACGAGCATATCGGCGTCTTGCGCACCAGCTTCGTGCAGCACGTCGGGGTGGCTCGCATGGCCATTGACCACACGCAGGTCGTATTTGTCCTGCAATTCACGCAGTCGGTCGGCATTGTTGTCGACGATGGTGATGTCGTTGTTTTCACCCACTAGGTTTTCTGCCAGTGTGCCGCCAACCTGACCTGCACCAAGAATAATGATCTTCATACTCTTTTCTCGTTATCTGAAAAAGGCGATTGAAATCACTCCAATCGCCCTATTTAGCATGCTGTTACGCGTGTGTTTTAGTTAGCACTGCGTAGTAGAAACCATCCATATCTTCTTCGCCTGGTAGAATTTGACGACCAGGCTGGTCGGGATCAGAATCCAGCAGTTGCGCATCCGCGGTACGTGCTAAAAACGCTTTTACTTGCTCCACGTTTTCTTGCGGTGTGATTGAACAAGTCGCGTAAACCATTGTGCCGCCGGGTTTCAGTTGCGTCCACATGGCATCAAAAATTTCACTTTGTAGCTCTGCTAATGCGGCGATGTCGTCTGCACGACGTAGCCATTTGATGTCTGGGTGACGACGAATCACGCCAGTCGCAGAACATGGGGCATCCAGCAAAATGCGATCAAATTGCTCACCTTGCCACCATTCTTGTGGATTACGCGCATCACCGCAAACCACTTTTGCCTGAAGGTTGAGACGCTTCAGGTTTTCATGCACACGTTTCAGGCGTGTGTCGTCGCAGTCAATCGCGACCACTTCACTGCCCGACGTGCGCTCTAGAATGTGCGCAGTCTTGCCACCTGGCGCAGCACAGCAATCTAAAATCAGTTCGCCGTCTTGTGGTTTTAGGTAGTTGATCGAAAGCTGCGCCGCCGCATCTTGCACCGAAACCCAACCTTTATCAAAACCAGGTAGCTTCATCACATCACATGGTGCGGCCAATTTTATGGCGTCCATTGCTTCTGTGTGTGGCGTGCTATCAATGTTTTCATTTTTGAGTAGCGCAAGGTATTCATCACGAGTGTGGTGTTGATGGTTCACACGCAGCCACATTGGCGCTTTTTGGTTGTTCGCTTCAACAATGCTTTCCCATTGCTGTGGGTAGGCCTCTTGCAGCAGTTTTAGTAACCAGCTTGGGTGACCGTATTTGCCAGCGTTGTTGCTGACGGCCATTTGGTCGAGTTCTTCTTGGTTGCGTTGGTAGTTACGCAATACAGCGTTAATCAAACCACGCAGACGAGGACCTTTCAGCTCTTTAGTGCCTTCAACCGTTTCACCGACTGCTGCGTGCGCAGGAATACGCATGAAGCTCAGTTGGTAAATGCCAACCAGAATTAGGTGATGGAATACACGTTGTTTGCCTTTGAGCGGCTTATCCATCAACTGGTTTGCGATCATTTCTAGGCGAGGTAGGTAACGTAGCGCACCGTAACAGATCTCTTGTAGCAGAGCGTGGTCACGAGGTCGTACCGTTTGTTGAGCCGCTGGAAGAGCGCTTGAAAGTGAGTGGCCCTTGTCGACGACAAGATACAGGACGTTAGCAGCCGCAGCGCGAACATTCATGATGAGTACCTTAAAGTAAAGGAGGGCATCTCTGCCCTCTAAAAGTTCGTATTATTGGGGATAATAACCCCTAGTATGGCTTAAACCAGCAGAGTGCCGACTTCAAACCAAGCTGCACGTGAGTTTAGAATATCCTGAACTGACATGGCTTTTTTGCCAGGAACTTGCAGTTGCTCTAGCACCAGTACGCCGTTACCTGTCGCAACATAAATACCGGTTTTATCTGCTTGCACGATGGTGCCGGCTGGCTTGTCACTGGTTTGCTCTGCCACACGGCTTTGCCATACTTTGATGCTGTTTTCTGCTGCCTCAAAGTGGCTCATTGGCCATGGGTTAAATGCACGAACGCAGCGCTCAATGTGCGCCGCATCGTCGTTCCAGTTGATGCGTGCTTCTTCTTTGCTGAGTTTTTTCGCATAGTTCGCTAGCTCATCGTCTTGCTTCACTGGCACTGCTTTACCCGCAGCAATGTCTGCTAGGCAGTCAATCAGGGCTTCTGGGCCAAGCTCCGCCAATTTTTCGTACATTGAAGCGCTGGTATCTGTCGCTTCGATTGGCAGCGTTGCAATCTTCAGCATATCACCAGTGTCGAGACCGATGTCCATCTGCATGATGGTCACGCCAGTTTCTGCATCGCCCGCCCAAATAGAGCGTTGGATTGGAGCCGCACCACGCCAACGAGGTAGGATAGAACCATGTACGTTGATACAACCCAGCTTAGGGGTATCAAGAACCGCTTGTGGCAGTAGCATACCGTATGCCACGACAACCATGAGATCGGCGTTCAGATCGGCAAGTTCTTGTTTCGCTTCGTCGGACTTAAAGCTTTCAGGTTGGTAAACCGGGATGTTGTGTTCCAGCGCCAGTTGTTTTACCGGTGGCGCAGCCAATTTCTTGCCACGACCCGCTGGACGATCTGGGTTTGTGTAAACCGCGATTACTTCATGCTCCGAAGACAACAACGCCGCCAAGTGACGGGCGGCGAAATCCGGAGTACCTGCAAAGACAATTCGTAAAGACTGACTCAAGGTAGACTTCCTTCTAATTGGTATGGTTCGAGATTAAGCGTTTTGCTGCTTCTCGTTAAAGCGTTTGATTTTTGCTAGCTTGTCCTGAATGCGTTTGCGTTTCAGTGGCGATAGGTAATCCACGAACAGCTTACCTTGTAGGTGATCAAGCTCGTGTTGAACACAAATCGCTAGCAGGTCGTCGGCTTCAAAGGTGAACTCTTTGCCATCACGATCCAGTGCTTTAACGGTAACTTCTGCAGCGCGAGGCACAAGTGCGCGTGCACCTGGTACCGACAGACAGCCTTCTTCGATGCCATCTTCGCCACGCTTTTCCAGAATCTCAGGGTTGATTAGCACCATCGGCTCATCGCGAGTTTCTGAAATATCAATCACTACGATACGTTTGTGGATATCAACCTGCGTTGCAGCAAGGCCAATACCTTCTTCGTCGTACATGGTTTCAATCATGTCATCGACGATTTTTTGAATCTCAGGCGTCACCGCTTCAACAGGCTTTGCGACTGTGCGCAGGCGATCATCCGGGAATGTTAATACTTGTAATACAGACATATTCACTCGAAATATTGAACTGTGCCGAAACAGCACAAACCTTGTTGGCTCAATTCTAGACATTTTATAGCCTAAATGACAGCATCCTTGCACCAATTTCCATTCTGGTTCCTGCTTAATAGACCAAGGACGAGGGTCATGAATCGAATTTTCCGCAACGTTGCCAGTGTTACGTTGCCGTTACTTTTCTCTTTCAACGCTGTAGCAAATGTGGATGCGAAACCACTGACTGTTAAAGATGATGCGCCACAAACATATGTAGTCGTGAAGGGCGATACGCTATGGGATATTTCGGCCATGTACTTGGATAGCCCGTGGTTGTGGCCTCGTTTATGGCAAGTAAACCCGGAAATCGACAACCCTCATTTAATTTATCCCGGAGACAAGCTGTCTTTGGTGTGGATTAACGGTCAGCCCGTATTGAGCCTAAAACCGGTAAAGAAGCTGAGCCCGAAAGCACGCATCACAGAAAAGAAAGCGGTGCCAACCGTTGCTGAAGGTTTGGTGATGCCGTACCTCAAATCGGATCGATTGCTGGATCAAGATGCGTTGAACAGTGCAGCAAAAGTGATGGGTAGCAGCAAAGGCAGTAAGTATCTGACAGCAGAAGATGTGCTGTACATCGATGGCAAGCAGACCGCGACAGGCTGGGCTATTTACCGACCAGTAGAAACGTTCTCGCGTGACGATGTGTCTAAAGAGATCACCGCGCTGCGTTTGATTGCCAAAGGTGAGCTCGTTGAAGCTTCGAGCGATTATTCTGGTTTGAAGATCACGTCTCAATTGCAAGAAATCCTGCGTAACGATATCGCGTTGCCAAATCAATCAGTCGAGAACACTGACTTCACAACAACGTTCTACCCGCTGCCGTCGCCACGAGACAGCTCTGCAAAGTTGCTGGGCAATATCGAAGGTATTCGCTTTAGTTCAACTAACCAAGTCGTGGTGATTGATAAAGGCACGTCAGACAATCTGAAGCAAGGCAGTGTGTTTGATTTAAAAGAAGACGCGCACCCAGTTTACAAAGACGGCGATGAGTTCAAGAAAGAGTTTGGCGTGCTTGATAAGAAAATTACTCTGCCACAGAGTAAAGTTGGCGAATTGCTTGTGATTCGTCCGTATCAGTACTTTAGCTTGGCACTGATCACTAACAGTACGAAACCCATTAACCAAGATGTTTCGGTGGTGTCACCGTTGGCGGACGAATTAACCATCGATGAATCGACGAAATAACGATGATCTCGCTGCCTGGTTAAAGCTGAGTTGTTTACCAGGCATTGGCGGGGTAAAAATGAATAAGCTACTTGCAAGAGACACGCCGCGTAACATCGTAAACTTCTCTCCCGAACAGCTACAACAAATTGGGTTAACAACTAAGCAAATTCAAGTTTGGGCTTCAACAGATAAAGAAGTCGATGCCTGTTTAAGCTGGCTTGAGGCTTCTACAAATCATCATATCCTGACACTGACTGACCCGCGTTATCCACCTCAACTCAAACAAATCGTTGCGCCGCCACCTCTGCTTTTTGTGCAAGGAAATTCTACTTGTCTTTCGCAGCCACAAATCGCGATGGTTGGCAGCCGAAATGCGAGTATTGATGGCTTACAGCATGCACGCCAATTTGCCGCAGAATTTGTTCAGCACGATTTTATTGTCACTAGTGGTCTAGCTTTAGGCATTGACGGTCATGCGCATGATGGTGCGTTGCAAGCCAAAGGTAAGACGATTGCGGTGCTGGGATCTGGCTTAGCAAATATTTATCCGGCACGTCATCGTGGTTTAGCGCAACGTGTCATTGAACATGGAGCTTTGGTGTCCGAGTTTCGCCCCAACGCCAAGCCGCGCCCGGAAAACTTCCCGCGTCGAAACCGCATTATTAGCGGATTATCGCTAGGTGTGTTAGTTGTGGAAGCGGCGGAAAGGAGTGGCTCGTTAATTACTGCTCGTTACGCGCTTGAGCAAGGTCGAGAAGTCTTTGCGCTGCCAGCCTCGATAAATGCCCCTAATGCCAGCGGTGGCAACCAGTTGATACGTCATGGTGCTTGCCTCGTAGAAAAGACGAAAGATGTCTTAGATGAAATACAGTCTTTGCTTGATTGGTCTATTAATCAGAGTACCGATTTATTTTCTACGTTAAATTATGAAGAAGAATTGCCATTTCCTCAGCTGTTAGCTAACGTAGGAAGTGAAGCTACACCGGTTGATATTCTTGCAAACAGGACCAATATACCTGTCCAGGAAGTCATGATGCAGCTCTTAGAGTTAGAACTCTCTGGGTATGTCGTTGCGGTTTCAGGTGGCTATATTCGAAAGGGGAGGGGCTAGCTATGATGATGGATATACTGATGTATCTATTCGAAACCTACATCCATAGCGATGCAGAGTTACAGGTCGAACAAGACGAGTTGGAAGAAGAGCTGCTCCGTGCAGGCTTCCAACAAAAAGATATCTACAAAGCCCTTGTCTGGTTAGAAGAGCTTGCCGCATTGCAGCAAAGTGACACCTCTTCTGCAATCTCGACTTGCATGGCTTCGTCATCAACTCGTATCTACACAGCGAAAGAGATGCAGCGTTTAGATTTGGAATGCCGAGGGTTTTTATTGTTTCTTGAGCAAATCAATGTGTTAACCACAGAAACTCGCGAAATGGTGATTGACCGAGTGATGGGTCTAGAAACGAGCGAGTTTGAGCTTGAAGACCTCAAATGGATCATTTTGATGGTGTTGTTTAATGTGCCTGGCAACGAAAACGCTTACACGCTAATGGAAGAGCTGTTGTACACCAAGGAACAAGGGATTCTTCACTAACCCAATCTAGGCAAGTTCGAGTTTAGCTAGCAAGAACGCGAGCTTGTCTTTTGGTGTGTTTTTCACGAAACGGTAAGTATGAGTAGTAAAATCGACAACACCCTTTTCTCTGCCCATGAACACGCATTGGAACACGAGCCGTGTCCTAAATGTGGCAGCGAGTTGACCCTCAAACATGGCAAACACGGCCCCTTTCTTGGCTGTAGCCACTACCCAAGCTGTGATTACATCAAAGCCCTGCACAACAATGATGGACACATCGTCAAAGAGCTTGGCGTTCCTTGTCCAGATTGTGGTAACGAGTTGGTATTACGCCAAGGGCGTTATGGCATGTTTGTTGGTTGCAGTAACTATCCGGCGTGCCATCATATTGAGTCGATTAATCAACCTGAGCCAGAAAAGCAGCCGCAAGAGCAACACGCGTGTCCTGAATGTGGTAAAGGTCATTTAGTTGAGCGTAAAACGCGCTTTGGTAAAACTTTCTACGCATGTGATAACTACCCTAAATGCAAATTTACAGTGAATCTCCCTCCGGTAAAGGGGAGGTGCGAAGAATGTGGTTTTACGTTGTTGGTGGAGAAGAAACTCGCCAGTGGTGTGAAATTGCAATGTGCCAACCGTAAGTGCCAGCACACTCAACAAGGGTAAATACATCAAAAGAATTAAAAAGGGTCGCATCGTGCGACCCTTTGTGGTTTTTGGGGCTAGATTTTAGCGTTATGCTTGTTTCGCAAACTCGTGCACGGCTGGAAATGTCATTGGATCTAAGACCTCCGCGAGAGCGCACAACCTACGGTGCAATTCTCCTGGGTAGTCGCCGCATACGTTGATGTGACCCATTTTGCGTCCTTCACGTTTCTCTTTGCCGTACCAATGAATGTGACAACCATCCATCGCTAGCAATGCTTCTGGTAACGTATCTTCACCAAGAACATTCACCATTGAGGTTTCGCGAATCAGTTTGGTGCTGCCTAACGGCAAGCCGCACACGGCGCGCAGATGGTTCTCAAACTGACAAGTTTCCGCACCTTGCTGTGTCCAGTGACCGGAGTTGTGTACGCGTGGGGCAATCTCATTCACTAATAGTGTGCCATCGACATCAAAGAACTCGAGCGCTAATACGCCAACGTAATCCAGGTTATCTGCGACGGCCGTGAACATCTGCTTGGCTTGGGCTTGCAGTTCTGGCGCATCAATCGCGGTGGATAAGCTCAATACGCCATTGGTATGAACGTTTTCTGCTAGAGGGTAAACTTCAACACTGCCGTCTTTGCCACGCGCACCGACTAACGATACTTCACGGTTAAATGGCACAAACTCTTCAGCCACAATCGCTTGAGTTGGTGTTGCTGCAATGCACTCCGTCATTTCTGCCCAGATCGTCTCGATCTGAGCCGTTTCTTTCAAGCGCCATTGGCCTTTACCATCGTAACCACCCAATGCACTTTTCAGCACCATAGGCATGCCAACATGTTCAATTGCGCGTTCAAAATCTTCACGTGTCTCAATCACGTAGTACTTGGCATTACGCACGCCAGCATTATCGAGTAGCGCTTTTTCAACACGGCGGTCACCGCCTGCTTTGATGGCTGCGGTACTAGGGAGGAGCTTGCCACTTGATTCACAGATGTCGAGTACATCGTGAGGAATATGTTCGAATTCTGCGGTGATCGCATCCACTTGTTCAATGGCATTTTCCAAACCATGACCAAGCACCTGTTGGGTAAGAGGATGGACAACGTTACCGCTGCCGACATCGTAAGCCGAGATTTGGATGTTCAGTGGTGCACCAGCCAGAGACATCATGCGAGCCAACTGACCTGATCCGAGAACCAGTACATGCATCTGATTAATCCTCAGCTGGATTTGGGTTAGCCAGTACGGTTTCCGTCTGTTCATTGCGGAACGCTTCTACCTTCGCCATGATGTTTTCATCATGAGTGCCTAGGATTTGCGCTGCTAGGATACCGGCGTTTGCTGCGCCCGCTTCGCCAATCGCTAATGTACCAACCGCAATTCCCTTTGGCATCTGTACAATAGAGAGCAGTGAATCCATACCTTTCAGTGCACGAGACTGAACGGGAACACCAAGCACTGGCAAACTAGTAAACGCAGCAGCCATACCTGGTAGGTGGGCTGCACCACCTGCGCCTGCGATGATAACTTTGATGCCGCGTTCTTTTGCGCCACTGGCGTAGTCCGCCAGTAATTGAGGAGTTCGGTGTGCTGACACGACTTTTGTTTCGTAAGGTACGCCAAATTGGTCTAGCATGTCCGCTGCTAGTTTCATGGTTGGCCAATCGGATTTAGAACCCATGATGATACCGACTTTCATCTCAAACTCCTTCAAGCTGCAAAATTAGGTGAGCTGATAAATTTGTGCGCATTATACGGGGATTTTTATCTCAAGCAAACGTTTGCGTCTTGTTGCTGACGCTATTGATACATTTTATAAAAAAATTGCTTTAGTGTCTGAGAATGAATATTTGTACACTTAGTGAAAATAATACAGTCAGACAATCAGGAAGTAATCGGTGGATAACTTTGAACAAGTGCTCAACGCACTACAACAAGGCGAAGTGATTGCCTACCCAACAGAAGGGGTTTTTGGTGTCGGATGCGATCCAGATAACCCAGAAGCAATTCAAAAACTGCTGGAGCTCAAGCAGCGCCCGGTGGAAAAAGGGCTGATTCTGATCGCTGCAAGTTATGAGCAGCTCTTGCCGTATATTGATGAATCTCAACTGACTCGAGAACAATTAGCGACCGTTCATGCAACTTGGCCAGGTCCATACACTTGGATCATGCCTGCGAGCGATAAAGTCTCCAACTGGGTTTCAGGGCAGTTTGATTCAATTGCAGTTCGTGTGACTGATCATCCTTTGGTTCAAAAGATGTGTAATGCATTCGGAAAGCCGTTAACCTCTACCAGCGCGAATCTTTCCGGCTTGCCACCGTGTATGACCACGGAAGAAGTCGAAGAGCAATTGGGTGACAAGCTGGTGGCCATTCTTCGTGGTGAAACCAGCGGTCGTGATAAACCCAGCGAGATTCGTGACGCCAAGACTTCACAAATATTAAGACAGGGCTAACCCTGCTTGCCAGTCATCAACCGGTATCACGTAATAGGTAATAACGTATGTCAGCAATCGATAAGCACGCCGTAAAGCAGTTCCTGATGTCACTTCAGGACTCCATTTGTCAGCAGTTAGAACAAGAAGATGGAGAGGCCGTCTTTGTCGAGGATGCATGGCATCGTGAACCGGGCGAACGTCTTGGTGGCGGTGGGCGCTCACGTGTTATGCGTGATGGCCTTGTTTTCGAGCAAGGTGGGGTGAACTTCTCGCATGTAGAAGGGAAAGAAATGCCAGCATCTGCGACGGCACATCGTCCGGAGCTAGCGGGTCGCCGTTTTGAAGCGATGGGGGTCTCTTTGGTTATCCATCCCAAAAACCCTTACGTCCCAACTTCTCATGCTAATGTGCGTTTCTTTATCGCTGAGAAAGAGGGCGAAGAACCAATTTGGTGGTTTGGTGGTGGTTTCGACCTGACTCCTTTCTATCCTTTCGAAGAAGATTGTCAGTCATGGCACGATACAGCTAAGGCAATCTGTGCCCCATTTGGTGAAGAAGTATATGCAGAACACAAAGCGTGGTGTGATAAGTACTTCTTCTTGCCACATCGAAACGAAACTCGTGGTGTCGGTGGTTTGTTCTTTGATGATTTGAACCACTGGGAGTTTGATAAGTGTTTCGATTACATCAAAGCGGTGGGTGAAGGCTATTGCCAAGCTTACTTGCCGATCGTGTCTCGTCGTAAAGACATCGAATATGGCGAGCGCGAGCGTGAATTCCAACTTTACCGTCGTGGTCGTTATGTTGAGTTCAACTTAGTGTACGACCGTGGCACTTTATTCGGTTTACAAAGTGGTGGGCGTACCGAGTCGATTCTGATGTCGATGCCGCCGTTAGCGCGATGGGAGTACCGCTACGAACCAGAAGCAGGAACGCCTGAAGCCGAACTTTACGATCGATACCTGAAACCACGCGAATGGTAAGCACGGAATCTCCTTTTCTATATAGATAGATAGTGATAGGGTCACCTGTAATCAGATGGCCCTGTTTTCTCTATATCTAAGTAAGGAATAAAGGTAAGGAAATGACCCTGCAAATCGATCGTTACGCCGTGTTTGGTAACCCTATCGGGCACAGCAAGTCGCCATTTATCCATACACTCTTTGCTCGTCAAACGAATCAGTCCCTAACATACACCGCAGAATGTGCGCCTGTGGGTGGATTTATCGAGGCGGCGAAAGCATTTTTTGCTGACGGCGGCAAAGGCTGTAACGTGACCTTGCCTTTTAAAGAAGATGCCTATCAATTTGCCAGCCGTTTGACCGAGCGTGCTCAGCTTGCTGGAGCAGTGAATACACTTAAGAAGCTTGATGATGGTGAAATCATTGGTGATAACACTGATGGTGCAGGCTTAGTGCAAGACTTGTTGCAACATCAAGTCGTTTTAGAAGGTGCACGTATCCTGATCATAGGAGCTGGTGGTGCCGCTCGAGGAGTGATTAAACCATTGCTCGATCAAAAACCAACATCTCTAACGATAACTAATCGTACATTTTTCAAAGCCGAAGAATTGGCAGAATTGTTTTCTGCGTATGGCCTTGTTACAGCAAAAGAGATGAATACCATTGCTGAAGAGTACGACGTCATAATCAACTCTACGTCTGCATCATTGAGTGGTGAGTTACCTGCGATCTCTTCCTCGGTGTTCGCCGCCAATAGTACAAGCTACGACATGATGTATGGCAAAGGTGATACCACATTTAACCAATGGGCTAAGCAACATGGTGCCGCACATGCTTATGATGGTTTAGGTATGTTAGTTGGCCAAGCTGCTGAGAGTTTTATGTTATGGCGCGGTCTTCGTCCAGGAGCCAAACAGATTTTGCGTGAATTAAGAAAGAACCTTGAAGGTCAATAAGCGATGAATCAATCCATCTTATTCCCAGACATGCAATCATGGGATGAAGTATCACAATCAGTAAACTTTGCGGCGCAACAATCTGGTGCGTTAATAGAATGCTTTGTGACGAAACAAAAGTTAGAAAAGTTATCTGGCTCAGAGTTAGATGCGGAGCAGGCCGTGCTCTCTGCTTTTATTGACTACCGATTTGATCTGGAAGAAATAGCAGAAGAGTTAATACAAGATGAAGCCTTCAACGAAGAAGGCCATATTATCATCGGCTAACAGACCTTTAGTTCAAGTCTTCTACTTCATGTAAGTAGTCGTTTTTGTTTTGAACATAGTTATTGGCAGACTTTTGCAAAAAAGCTCGTTCTGTCTCTGATAGAGGGCGAGCTTGTTTTACTGGACTACCGACATAAAGATAACCGCTTTCTAATCTCTTTCCTGGCGGTACTAAACTGCCCGCTCCAATCATCACCTCTGATTCAATAACGACAGCATCTAAAACAATCGCCCCCATACCAACCAATACACGATCGTGTATCTCACAACCGTGCAGCATCACTTTGTGGCCAATCGTAACGTCATTGCCAATAATAAGTGGATAGCCGTTTGGGTTTTCAGAGTTCTTATGGGTGACATGCAAAACACTGCCATCTTGAATATTAGTTCGATCACCAATGTGAATGTGGTTCACATCGCCTCGTGCCGCTACTAATGGCCAAATGCTAGAATCGTCCCCAATACGGATATCTCCGACTAACACTGAGGTTGAGTCAACGTAAACACGCTCACCAAGTTGGGGCTTTATACCTTTGTAGCTTCTAATTGAGCTCATCTTTTCTCCTTATTAGGGGCGATTACTGGGGATATGGAGGTAGAATAGTAGTGAAAACTCGCCTTTTAGAATAAAAAACACCCAAACGATAAAAAAATCAAAAAAAACGTGAAAAAGGGCTTGCCAATGTGATCGCAATCTCTATAATGCCACCTCGCTGACACGGCATCGCTTCGAAAGAAACGAAGTCGAGGTTAGC